>NZ_JABMLJ010000001.1:0-1410908 GCF_013205105.1 Herbiconiux sp. VKM Ac-2851
GCCGATAACTTGATAATCACTACACCCATACATGTTGTAAGGCTGGTATGGGTGGCCAAGATTGCTTGCGTCCACTATGTGGTTCTCGATGTACGGTCGAGAACCCGAACACACAACACATTTCGTGTTGGACTGTTCGAAACTTCAACGACTATATGTCTCTAGAGTTTCGGCGGCCATAGCGAGAGGGAAACGCCCGGTCACATTCCGAACCCGGAAGCTAAGACTCTCAGCGCCGATGGTACTGCAAGGGGGACCTTGTGGGAGAGTAGGACACCGCCGGACATACTTTCAGAATGCCCATCCCTTCGGGGGTGGGCATTCTGCATTTAAGGGCCGAGACGATGGCGCCGACCGGGCGTCGTGGGGGAGAGGTACGCTGAAGTGATGAGCGGCGAGGAACGGACTGACGACGAGGCGCTGCTGCCGCGCATCCGTGTGATCGAGGAGCAGCCGCTCGACTCGCGGGCGACCGCGTACGCCCAGCTGCACGACGAGCTGAAGGGCCGCCTCGAGGGCGGGGACTCGCTTCCGTCGAATGCCTAGCTCCACCCGTCTCGATGCGACCGTCGCCGGCCTCGGGCTGGCGCGTTCCCGCACCCACGCCGCCCGCCTGATCGCGAACGGGTACGTGCGGGTCGACGGTGCGCCGATCGTCAAGGCCGCGCATCCGGTGCTCGAAGGGCAGACCGTCACCGTCGACGCCGTCGACCGGTACGTGAGCCGCGGTGCCAACAAGCTCATCGCTGCGCTCGACGCCTTCCCGGTGACGGTGCAGGGGCGACTGGCGCTGGATGCCGGGGCGTCCACCGGCGGGTTCACGCAGGTGCTCCTCGAGCGAGGGGTGCGTCAGGTGCTGGCCGTCGATGTCGGGCACGGCCAGCTCGACCCGATCGTCGCGAAGGACGAGCGGGTGGTGGCGGTGGAGGGGTTCAACCTGCGCTTCGCCACACGGGAGACGCTCGGCGGAGCATCCGGTGTTCATGACGCCGTCGAGCTCGTGGTGGGCGACCTGTCGTTCATCTCCCTGGGGATCGTGCTGCCGGCGCTGCAGAGCGTGGCCACGCCCGACGCCGACTTCGTGCTGCTGGTGAAGCCGCAGTTCGAGGTGGGGCGCACCGGGGTGAAGGAGGGCATCGTGAAGAACGCGGCCCTCCGGGCCGACGCCGTGTCGAACGTGCTCTGGGCGGCCTACGATCTCGGGTTGTCCACAGCGGGCATGATCGCGTCCCCCATTGCCGGAAGTGCCGGGAATCAGGAGTATCTGGTCTGGTTCAATCGGGAGGTCGGGTCCCATCCGACAGAATGGTTGCACCGGGTGACCGAGATGACAGGAGCGTGACGCGTGGCGACTGAGCGATACATGCTCGTGGTGCTGCACACCGGCCGGCGCGACTCCGTGCTGGCCGCTGCGAGCGTCTGCGACCAGCTGCGGGAGGCCGGCGTGACGCCGGTGCTGCCCCCCTTCGACGAGGGCGACCACCCCGAGGTGCTCGACGAGCTGGGAGAGGTGGCGACGCTCGGCGCCGGCATCTCGGTCTACGACCTCGAGCTCGTGATGGTGCTGGGTGGTGACGGCACGATCCTGCGCGCCGCCGAGATCGTGCGCGGCGCCACGGTGCCGCTGCTCGGCGTGAACCTCGGCCACGTCGGGTTCCTCGCCGAGAGCGAGCGAAAAGACCTCACCGCCACGGTGCAGCGCGCGCTGGCCCGCGACTACCTCGTCGAGGAGCGCATGACGCTCTCGGTGCGGGTGAAGCTCGGCACCGAGGTGGTCTACGAGAGCTGGGCGCTCAACGAGGCGACTGTCGAGAAGGCGAGTCGCGAGCGGATGCTCGAGGTCGTCATCGAGGTCGACGGCCGCCCTCTGTCGAGCTTCGGCTGCGACGGCGTGGTGATGTCGACGCCCACCGGCTCCACCGCCTACTCCTTCTCGGCGGGCGGTCCGGTCGTCTGGCCGAGCCTGGATGCCCTGCTGATGGTTCCGCTGAGCCCGCACGCGCTGTTTGCGCGTCCGCTCGTCGTCGGCCCCGACTCCGCGCTGGCGGTCGAGGTGCTCGAACGATCCGAGGGCGGTGCCGTGCTCTGGAGCGACGGGCGACGGATGCGCGACCTCCCCAAGGGTGCGCGCGTCGTCGTGCGGCGATCCCCGATCCCGGTGCGGCTCGCCCGGCTGCAGATGGGGCCGTTCACCGATCGGCTCGTGCGCAAGTTCAATCTGCCCGTGAACGGGTGGAGAGGCCCGATGGATCGTGATTGAAGAACTCTCCATCCGCGACCTCGGGGTGATCGGCGAGGCCGTGCTGCCCCTCGGGCGCGGGTTCACCGCCGTCACCGGTGAGACCGGTGCGGGCAAGACGATGGTGGTGTCCGCGCTCGGGCTGCTGCTCGGGCAGCGCGCCGACACGGGAGCGGTGCGCTCCGGCGCGGCGCAGGCCTGGGTCGAGGGGCGCGTCCTCGTCGACCCCGAGAGCGCCGTGGCCGAGCGCGTGCGCGAGATCGGCGGCGACCTCGACGACGGCGGGCCCGACGGCAGCGAGGTCATCCTGTCGCGCTCGGTCTCGGCCGAGGGGCGCGGGCGCACCGTCGTCGGTGGCCGGTCCGCTCCGCTGAGCGTGCTGAGCGAGATCGGCGACGCCCTCGTGGTCGTGCACGGCCAGAGCGACCAGCTGCGGCTGAAGAGCCAGGCCGCCCAGCGCGGGGCGCTCGACAGCTTCGCCGGCGCGGCCCTCGCCGCACGGCTCAGCGAGTACCGGTCGTTGCACGGCTCGTGGCAGGCGCACACCGCCGAGATCGAGGCGCTCGTCACCGAGCGCACGGCGCGCATCCGCGAGGCCGACCAGCTGCGGGCCGCCATCGACGAGATCACCGCCGTCGCGCCGCAGGCGGGGGAGGACGACGAGCTCGCCGACGTCGCCGCACGACTGACGAACCTCGAAGATTTGCGCATCGCCTCGGCCGAGGCGCGCGAGACCATCTCGAGCGAGACGGGCGACCACCCCGACACCGTGGGGCTGATCGACGCCGCGCTCCGCAGCCTCGAACGGGTCGCCCACCACGACCAGGCCCTGGCCCCGATCGTGGAGGCGCTCGCGTCGGCGAGCTTCCTGGTCTCCGACATCTCGACGCAGCTCGCGAGCTACGCCGGAACCCTCGAGACCGACGAGGTGGGGGAGCTCGACCGTGTGCAGGAGCGACGGGCCGACCTGACGAACCTGATGCGCAAGTACGGGCCGGGGCTTTCCGACGTGATCGCCTATGCCGAATCGGCCGAGCCCCGGCTGCTCGAGCTCGACTCCGACTCCGACCGCATCGAGCAGCTGACCGCACTCGTCGACGACGAGCTCGCCGAGCTGGAGCGTCTGGCCGACGAGCTGGGCGCGCTCCGCCGCGCGGCCGGCGAGGAGCTGTCGGCGAAGGTGACCGCCGAGCTCGGTGCCCTGGCGATGCCGAACGCCCGCTTCGTGGTCGACGTGCAGCCCCGCGAGGAGCTCGGCACGACGGGGCGCGACCTGGTGCAGTTCCTGCTCCGTCCGCACGAGGGCACCGAGCCGCGTCCGCTGAACAAGGGCGCCTCGGGCGGTGAGCTGTCGCGCGTGATGCTCGCGATCGAGGTCGTGCTCGCGACCGCGGACCCGGTGCCGACGTTCGTCTTCGACGAGGTCGACGCGGGAGTGGGTGGAGCCTCCGCGATCGAGATCGGGCGCCGGCTGGCCGCGCTCGCGCAGACCTCGCAGGTCATCGTCGTGACGCACCTCGCGCAGGTGGCGGCGTTCGCCACCAACCACCTCCGTGTCGAGAAGGACCTCGACGGGCCGGTCACCGCGTCGAACGTGGTGCAGCTCGAGGGCGACGAGCGGCTGGCCGAGATGGCGCGGCTGCTATCGGGTCTGCCCGACTCGGAGTCGGGGTTGGCGCACGCCGCCGAGCTGCTCGAGATCGCCCGGTCGCTCGCCGTCGCCGGCTGACGGCCGAGACGTCACGTCCGTCGCCGTCGGGCCCTGCCGGGTGCCGGTGCCGCTGTGCCACACTGAGATCCATCGCGGCTCGCGGGGCGCCGGTATGTCGACATGGAGACCTCAGAGCACTGTTAGGATGGAATTCCGTGGACGAAGCTCATGACGCAGGCCGAATGACCGACACGAGAATGACGAAGCACATCTTCGTCACGGGGGGTGTCGTCTCCTCTCTGGGCAAAGGCCTCACCGCCGCCAGCCTCGGCAATCTGCTGACGGCGCGCGGCCTGAAGGTCGTGATGCAGAAGCTCGACCCCTACCTGAACGTCGACCCGGGAACGATGAACCCGTTCCAGCACGGCGAGGTCTTCGTGACCGACGACGGCGCCGAGACCGACCTCGACATCGGGCACTACGAGCGCTTCCTCGACATCAACCTGAACCAGGCGGCGAACGTCACCACGGGCCAGATCTACTCGAGCGTGATCGCCAAGGAGCGGCGCGGCGAGTACCTCGGCGACACCGTGCAGGTCATCCCGCACATCACCGACGAGATCAAGCGCCGGATGAGGCTGCAGGCGCACGACGCGTCGCGCCCCGACGTCATCATCACCGAGATCGGCGGCACGGTCGGCGACATCGAGTCGCAGCCCTTCATCGAGTCGGCCCGCCAGGTGCGGCACGAGCTCGGCCGCAAGAACGTCTTCTTCGTGCACGTCTCGCTCGTGCCCTTCATGAACGCCTCGGGCGAGCAGAAGACCAAGCCCACCCAGCACTCCGTGGCGGCCCTCCGCTCCATCGGCATCCAGCCGGATGCGCTGGTGCTGCGCAGCGACCGCCCCGTCTCCGAGAGCAACAAGCGCAAGATCGCGCTGATGTGCGACGTCGACGAGGCCGCCGTGGTGAACGCGGTCGACGTGCCGTCGATCTACGACATCCCGTCGATGCTGCACTCGCAGGGCCTCGACGCGTACATCGTCGACCACCTCGAGCTCGGCGAGGCCACCGGCGACGTCGACTGGTCGGGCTGGCAGCCGCTGCTGGACGCGGTGCACGAGCCCAAGCACGAGGTCATCATCGGCCTGGTCGGCAAGTACATCGACCTGCCCGATGCCTACCTCTCGGTCACCGAGGCGCTCCGCGCCGGCGGCTTCGGTCACAAGACCAAGGTGAAGATCAAGTGGATCGCCTCGGACGAGTGCGAGACCCCCGAGGGCGCGGCGCGCGAGCTCGCCGACGTCGACGGCATCTGCATCCCGGGCGGTTTCGGCGTGCGCGGCATCGAGGGCAAGCTCGGTGCGCTGCGCTTCGCCCGCGAGAACAAGATCCCCGCGCTCGGCCTCTGCCTCGGCCTCCAGTGCATGGTCATCGAGTACGCCCGCAACATGGCCGGGCTCGAGGGTGCGTCCTCCAGCGAGTTCGACCCCGAGACCGAGTTCCCCGTGATCGCGACGATGGCCGAGCAGGTCGACATCATCGCCGGCGGAGACCTCGGCGGCACCATGCGCCTCGGCCTCTACGAGGCGAAGCTCGCACCCGGGTCCATCGCCGAGGAGGTGTACGGAGCGCCCACCGCCTCCGAGCGCCACCGTCACCGCTACGAGGTGAACAACAACTACCGCGAGCAGATCGCCGAAGCCGGCATGACGTTCTCGGGCCTGTCGCCCGACGGTCACCTGGTCGAGTACGTCGAGCTGCCGCGCGAGGTGCACCCGTACTACGTGGCCACGCAGGCGCACCCGGAGCTGCGGTCGCGCCCGAGCCGGCCGCATCCGCTGTTCAAGGGGCTCGTGGGTGCTGCCCTCGACCGCCAGGAGGCCAGCCGCCTGTTCGCCGTACAGGACGCCGATGCCTGAGTCGGGTGCCGAACCGGCCGACGAGCTCGTCGGCATCGAGGCCGACTCGAGCGAGGTCGTCTTCGAGGGCAAGATCTGGGACGTTCGCCGCGAGACGTTCCGCTACGGCGGCGAGACGCTGACGCGGGAGTTCATCGACCACACGGGCGCCGTCGCGGTGATCGCGATGGACGACGAGGAGCGGGTGCTGCTGATCAAGCAGTACCGACACCCGGTGCGCCGCCGCGAGTGGGAGCCGCCGGCCGGCCTCCTCGACGAGGGCGGCGAGTCGCCGCTCGACGCCGCGAAGCGTGAGCTGTCGGAGGAGGTCGATCTCGAGGCCGACGACTGGCACGTGCTCGCCGACTACGTGACGACCCCGGGGGGCAACAACGAGGCCATCCGGGTGTACCTCGCCCGCGGGGTGCGCCCCACGGGGTCGACGTTCGATCGCGAGGGCGAGGAGGCCGACATGCAGTCGCAGTGGTTCGCCCTCGACGACGTGGTCGACGCCGTTCTCGCGAGCCGGGTGCAGAACCCGTCACTCGTCGTCGGGGCGCTCGCCGCCCAGGCGTCGCGGGCGCGCGGCTGGTCGACGCTGCGTGCAGCCGACGCGCCGTGGCCCGACCACCCGAAGCACCGCCCCTCGGGCAGCTAGGCCGGGCGCAGTGGTCGTCGCGGCCGGTGCGACCGCCGTGCCGGTCGCCGTCGACCGGTTCCTGCGCCACATCACGGTCGAGCGCGGGCTGGCCGGCAACACGGTGGCCGCGTACCGGCGCGATCTGGTGCGCTACGCGTCCTGGCTCGATGCCCGGGGGATCGCCGACGTCGGCCGGATCGGTGAGAACGACATCGGCGCCTTCACGCAGGCGCTGCGCTCCGCCGAGGGGGAGAAGCTGTCGGCGGCGTCGGTCGCGCGCATCCTGTCGACCGTGCGGGGGTTCCACCGCTACCTGGTCGAGGAGGGACTCGTCGAGGTCGACGTCGCGCACGACGTGAAGCCGCCGAAGCTCGCGCTGCGGCTGCCCAAGGCGATCACCATCGACGAGATGGAGCGGCTGCTCACCTCGACCGGCGGGGAGGAGCCGATCGCGGTGCGCGATCGCGCCCTGCTCGAGCTGCTCTACGCGACCGGGGCCCGCATCTCCGAGCTCGTCGGCCTCGACGTCGACGACGTGCAGGAGGGCGACATGGTGCGGGTGACGGGCAAGGGCAGCAAGCAGCGGGTGGTGCCCGTGGGCAGCTATGCTCGCACGGCGCTGGACGCGTACCTCGTGCGGGTCCGTCCGGCGTTCGCGACCCGGGGGCGGTCGACCCCGGCGCTGTTCCTCGGCATCCGGGGCCAGCGGCTCAGCCGGCAGGGGGCGTGGCTCGTGATCCAGGCCGCCGCCGAGCGGGCCGGGCTCTCGACGCACGTGTCGCCGCACACCTTCCGGCACTCCTTCGCGACCCACCTGCTGCAGGGCGGCGCCGACGTGCGCGTGGTGCAGGACCTGCTCGGGCACTCCTCGGTGGCGACCACCCAGCTCTACACGCACGTGACCGCGGACACGCTGATCGACATGTACCAGACCGCCCACCCCCGCGCCCGGTAGAATCGAGCGAGTGCGCCGGGATGGCGCGCAGGAATGAGGAGCGACTTCGGTGGCCATCAGAAGCACGAGAACGGCGAAGACGGCACAGACCTCCGAGCTGAGCGGCCTCGATCTGCCGAAGATGGGCCCGACCGGGCGCCCCGTCACCGAGTTCCCCGACCCGGCCCCGCTCGCCTCGCACGGGCCCGCGCGCATCATCTCGCTCTGCAATCAGAAGGGCGGCGTCGGCAAGACCACGACGAGCGTCAACGTGGGCGCGGCGCTCGCCGAGTACGGGCGCAAGGTGCTCGCCATCGACTTCGACCCGCAGGGCGCGCTCTCCGCGGGGCTCGGCGTGATGACCCACGACATCCCCACCATCTACGACCTGCTGATCGGCACGGTGAAAGACCCGGCCGAGACCATCCGTTCGACCAGCGTGCCCGGGCTCGACATCATCCCGGCGAACATCGACCTGTCGGCGGCCGAGGTGCACCTCGTCAGCGAGGTCGCGCGCGAGTCGATCCTGGCGCGGGTGCTGCGCAAGGTGAGCAACGACTACGACGTCATCCTGATCGACTGCCAGCCGTCGCTCGGCCTGCTCACCGTGAACGCGCTCACCGCGAGCCACGGCGTGCTCATCCCCCTCGAGTGCGAGTACTTCGCGCTGCGCGGCGTGGCCCTCCTCGTCGAGACCATCGACAAGGTGCGTGACCGGCTGAACCCGGCACTCGTGCTCGACGGCATTCTCGCCACCATGTACGACCCGCGCACCCTGCACTCGCGCGAGGTGCTCGAGCGCGTCGTCGAGACCTTCGGCGACAAGGTGTTCGAGACGGTCATCGGCCGCACGGTGAAGTTCCCCGACGCGACCGTGGCCGGAAAGCCGATCACGCAGTTCGCGCCCGAGCACACCTCGGCGAAGGCCTACAAGCAGCTGGCCAGAGAACTGGTCGCCCGTGGCGCGGTCGCCTGAGCCGGCGCTCGCCGCGCTCCTCGACCCGTCGCCGGGTGGTGATCCGGATGCGGCCGGCTCCGCCGCGCCCGGGTTCTCGCTCAGCCTCGACAACTTCGAAGGCCCCTTCGACCTGCTGCTCTCGCTGATCACGAAGCACGAGCTGGACATCACCGACATCTCGCTCAGCCGGGTGACGGACGAGTTCATCGGATACCTCAAGGGTCTCGACTCCGCCGAGGAGCTCGACCGCGCATCCGAGTTCCTGGTGGTCGCGGCGACACTGCTCGACCTCAAGATCGCCGGGCTGCTGCCCCAGGGCGAGCTCGTCGACGCGGAGGACGTCGCGCTGCTCGAGGCCCGCGACCTGCTGTTCGCGCGGCTGCTGCAGTATCGCGCCTTCAAGCAGGTGTCGGCGTGGCTGGCCGAGCGGTTCGACGAGGAGGGCACGCGGCGTCCACGGTTGGTGCGGCTCGAGGAGAAGTACCGGCAGCAGACGCCGGAGCTCGTCTGGACGCTGACCGCCGACGACTTCGCGGCGCTCGCCGCCATGGCGCTCGCACCTCGTGAGCTGCCGACCGTGGGACTGGAGCATCTGCACGCACCGCTCGTGAGCATCCGGGAGCAGGCGGCGCACGTCGTGACCGTGCTGCGAGCGGCCGCTGCCGCGGGAACGACGGTGAGCTTCCGGCAGCTGATCGCGGGGATCGACGAGAAGGGGGTCGTGATCGCGCGGTTCCTCGCGGTGCTCGAGCTGTACCGGCACGCGTCGATCTCGTTCGAGCAGCTCGAGCCGCTCGGGGATCTGACGCTGATGTGGACGGCGGAGACCTGGAACGAGGACGACCTTGCCAACCTCGGAGCCGACTATGACAACTGAGACCGAGGTGACGCCGGCGTCCGCACCTGTGCCTTCGCCGTCGGTGGACATCGACCGGGCGCTCGAGGCGATCTTCATGGTGGCCGACGAGCCGCAGAGCCTGGTGTCGCTCGCGACCGCGCTGGGGCGTCCGGTGGCGGTCGTGCGGCAGGGTGTCGAGCGGCTGGTCGAGGACTACGACGGCCGTGCATCCGGAAGCGTGCGCCGCGGCTTCGAGCTGCGGGAGGTCGCCGGGGGCTGGCGGCTCTACGTGCGCGGCGAGCACGACCCGCTCGTGCGCGACTTCGTGATGACCCAGAACCCCTCGCGGCTCTCGCAGGCGGCGCTCGAGACGCTCGCCGTGATCGCCTACAAGCAGCCGATCAGCCGGGGCGCCGTGGCCTCGATCCGGGCGGTCAACGTCGACTCGGTCGTGCGCACGCTGCTCAGCCGCGGGCTGATCACCGAGGTGTCCACCCAGGCCGAGACCGGAGCGATCCTGTACGGCACCACCGACATGCTGCTCACCCAGCTGGGCCTGAACTCGCTCGACGAGCTGCCCAAGATCTCGCCCTTGCTCGCCGACGGCAGCGAGGGCTTCGACGACCTTCAAGGAGTGCGATGACCCCGTTCGAGATCCCGCCGTGGGACGCCGATGCCGAGCCCCAGGGCGTGCGCCTGCAGAAGGTGATGGCGGCCGCCGGTGTGGCGTCGCGCCGCGTCTCCGAGCAGCTGATCGAGGCCGGTCGCGTCGAGGTCAACGGGCAGGTCGTGACCGAGCTCGGGCGCCGCATCGACCCCGTGACCGACCTGGTCGCCGTCGACGGGATGGCCGTGCAGCTCGACCCCGAGAAGCGCTACGTCATGCTGAACAAGCCGACCGGCGTCGTCAGCTCGCTGCAAGACGAGCGCGGCCGGCCCGACCTGCGCCGCTGGACCGACGAGTTCGAGGAGCGTCTGTTCAACGTCGGGCGCCTCGACGCCGAGACGAGCGGACTGCTCATCCTGACTAACGACGGTGACCTGGCGCACGTGCTCGCGCACCCCTCGTTCGGCGTGCTGAAGACGTACATCGCCAAGGTCGACGGTCGGGTGACGCCGCAGACGCTGGCGACGCTGACCCATGGCATCGACCTCGAGGACGGGCCGATCAAGGCCGACAAGGCGCGGCTGCTCGACGTCGAGCGCGACCACTCGATCGTCGAGGTGACGCTGCACTCCGGGCGCAACCACATCGTGCGACGGATGCTCGATGCCGTCGGTCACCCGGTGGTGGAGCTCGTGCGCCGCTCGTTCGGGCCCCTCAACCTGGGTTCGCTGAAGGCGGGGGCGGTGCGGGAGCTGACCAAGGCCGAGGTGGGGAAGCTGCTGACGCTGTCGCGTGAGGCGACGGGGTCGGGTTCGAGTGGTTCCGGCTCGTCCGACGCAGCCGGTTCGGCTGAGCATCCGGATGCGGACGAGGACGGCGAGTGACAGGGCCCGAGAGCCGGCTGACGGGCCCGGTGCGGGTCGTCGGGGTCGGCCTCCTCGGCACGAGCATCGCGCTCGGGCTGCGCGCCCGCGGGGTCGACGTGATCCTGTCCGACGCCTCGCCGACGAACGTGCGGATCGCGATGGACTACGGAGCGGGACGCTCGGCCGGTGACGCCGACGAGCCGCAGCTGATCGTCGTCTGCGTTCCGCCCGACGTCACCGCGTCGGTGATCGTGCGCGAGCTCTCGGCCTACCCGCGATCGGTCGTCACCGACGTGGCCAGCGTCAAGGGTCCGGTGCTCGCCGCGGTGCGCGCGGCGGGGGCCGACGTGACGCGGTACGTGGGGTCCCATCCGCTGGCCGGGCGCGAGAAGGGCGGGCCGATGTCGGGCCGCGCCGATCTGTTCCTCGGGCGCCCGTGGGTGGTGGCCGGGCATCCGGACATCTCGTACCAGACCGCCGCGGCCGTCGACGACCTCGTGCTCGACCTGGGCGCGACGCTCGTCGAGATGACCGCCGAGCAGCACGACTCGAGCGTGGCGCTCACCTCGCACGCGCCGCAGGTGGTGTCGACGCTGATGGCGCGGCGCCTCGTCTCGGCACCCGAGGCGGCCGTGAACCTCGCCGGCGGCGGGCTGCGCGACGTCACGCGGGTGGCGTCGAGCGACCCGGGGCTGTGGGTGCAGATCCTCGGCGCCAACGCCGGGGCGACCGCCGAGGTGCTGCGCGGGGTGCGCGACGACCTCGACGAGGTGCTGGCGGCGCTCGACGCGGCGTCGGCCGATGGTGCTGCCGCGGCGAACGGAACGCCCTGGCGACGGGCGCTCGCCGAGACGCTCGCGGGCGGCAACGCCGGTGTGGCGCGCATCCCGGGCAAGCACGGCCAGGACCGCCGCTACGCCCAGCTCGTCGTGATGGTCGACGACGCCCCGGGCGAGCTCGCCCGCCTCCTCACCGAGCTCGGCGAGGACGGCGTGAACCTCGAAGACCTGAGACTCGAGCACTCGCCGGGCGCGCAGATCGGCCTCGCCGAGATCGCCGTGCTGCCCGAGACGCTCGACACCGTGACCAGCGCGCTCGCCGCGCGAGGATGGAGGATCGCCGGATGACCGGACCCACTGCAGACACCACCGCCGACCCCCACGCCACCGTGCCGGTCGTCGTCGCGATCGACGGACCCGCGGGCAGCGGCAAGTCGAGCGTCAGCCGGGCCACGGCCCGCGCCCTCGGCTACGCCTACCTCGACACCGGCGCCAGCTACCGGGCGCTCGCCTGGAACCTGCTCGACAAACGGGTCGACCCCTCGGTGCCGGATGCTGTGGTCGCCTCCCTGGGCGACTTCGACTTCGCGATCGGCACCGACCCGGACGCGTACTTCGTGCGGGTGGGTGCGACGGACGTGACCGAGGCCATTCGGGAGCCCCGGGTGACCGGTGCGGTGAGCGCCGTGGCGCGCATCCCCGAGGTGCGGAGCTGGCTGACCGAGCGGTTCCGGAGCATCATGCGGGACACCGCCTTCGACGGGATCGTCGCGGAGGGGCGGGACATCACGACGGTGGTGGCACCGGATGCGCCGGTGCGCATCCTGCTCACAGCCGACGAAGAGGCTAGAATGGCCAGGCGTTCGAAAGAACTGACCGGTGAATCGGCCGCCGCCGTGGGCGAGGCGCTCCGAACCCGCGATCAGGCCGACTCCCGCGTGGTCGACTTCATGAAGGCCGCCGATGGCGTGACGACCGTCGATTCCACCCACCTCGACTTCGAGCAGACCGTGTCCGCCGTCGTCGGCGTGGTGAACGACCGGGTCGCGCGAACGAACGAGACCACCCCACGACACTGACTTCCCACACGACCCCGGCGTCTCCGACGTCGCAGACAGCGAGGATCCCGCATGGCGGATAACCAGGGCCCCATCTCGGGCAACGACTTCGACGCGTCGGAGGAGTTCGACGCACCCGCCGACGACCTCGCCGAGCGGCTCGCCGTCGTCGACGAGGAGCTCGCCGAGCGCCGCGCCGAGACACTGCGCTCGGGCCTGTCCGACTACGAGCTCGACGAGGGCGACCTCGACCTGCTCGAGTTCGCCGAGGAGTTCCCCGACGGCATGGTCGCGATGCCGGCGCTGCCCGTGCTCGCCATCGTGGGCCGGCCGAACGTCGGCAAGTCGGCGCTCGTCAACCGCATCCTGGGCCGCCGCGAGGCCGTCGTCGAGGACAAGCCGGGCGTCACCCGCGACCGCGTGGCCTACAAGGCCGAGTGGGCCGGGCGCCGGTTCACCCTCGTCGACACCGGCGGCTGGGAGCCCGACGCGGCCGGCATCAACGCCGCCGTCGCCGCGCAGGCCGAGGTCGCCATCGACCTCGCCGACGTGGTGCTCTTCGTCGTCGACTCGAACGTGGGCGCCACGGCGACCGACGAGCACGTCGTGAAGCTGCTGCGCCGGGCGAACCGTCCGGTCTTCCTCGCCGCGAACAAGGTCGACGACGCGCGCCAGGAGGCGCAGAGCTCGGCGCTGTGGTCGCTCGGCCTCGGCGAGCCGTACCCGGTCTCGGCGCTTCACGGCCGCGGCGTGGCCGACCTGCTCGACCTGATCATGGCGAAGATGCCCGAGGTCTCGGCCGTCGCCAAGCAGGAGCTCGGCGGCCCGCGTCGCGTCGCGATCCTCGGGCGCCCGAACGTCGGCAAGAGCTCGCTGCTCAACAAGGCCGCGGGCGAGGAGCGCGTCGTCGTGAACGAGCTCGCGGGCACCACCCGCGACCCGGTCGACGAGCAGATCGAGCTCGGCGGCAAGGTGTGGACGTTCGTCGACACCGCCGGCATCAGGAAGCGCGTGCACCTGCAGCAGGGCGCCGACTTCTACGCGTCGCTGCGCACATCCGCCGCGCTCGAGAAGGCCGAGGTTGCCGTCGTCGTGCTCGACGTGACCGAGCCCATCTCGACACAGGACCTGCGCATCATCGACCTCGTGCTCGAGTCGGGCCGCGCGCTCGTGCTCGCGTTCAACAAGTGGGACCTGCTCGACGACGACCGTCGTCGCTACCTCGAGCGCGAGATCGAGAAGGATCTGCACCACGTCACCTGGGCGCCCCGTGTCAACATCTCGGCGCGCACCGGCCGTCACCTCGAGAAGCTCGTGCCCGCGCTCGAGCTCGCGCTGGAGTCGTGGGACACGCGGGTTCCGACCGGAAAGTTCAACGCCTTCCTCGCCGAGCTCACGGCGTCGCACCCGCACCCCGTGCGGGGCGGCAAGCAGCCGCGCATCCTGTTCGGCACGCAGGCGGCGTCGCGTCCGCCGACCTTCGTGCTCTTCACGACCGGGTTCCTCGACCCGGGGTACCGGCGGTACGTGCAGCGCCGGCTGCGGGAGATCTACGGCTTCGAGGGGTCGCCGATCGTCGTCAACATGCGGGTGCGGGAGAAGCGGAAGCGGTAGGTCTCGGCGTTCACACCGGCTGCTCGCGATAGCGCCGGCTGTTCACGCTGGCGCCGGCTGCTCGCGTTCTCCCCAGCTGCTCGCGTTCTCGCCGGCTGCTCGCGTTCTCGCCGGCTGCTCGCGTTCTCGCGGCTGCTTGCCTGACGCCCGGTTCGGGCCGGTCGTCAGGGGAGCAGGTCGGCGCGGTGCACCAGGCCGCCCGCGCCGATCAGCGGGCCCTCGTCGCTGAGGGCCGACGGGAGCACCGTCACGCCCGGGATGGTGTCGAGCGGCGCCATCGCGGTGATCCGCGCGCGGATGAGGTCGAACAGGTCGGGCGTGACCCGCGAGAACCCGCCGCCGATGGCGACCGCCTCCAGGTCGAGCAGGGCGCAGACCGAGGCGATGCCCTCGCCGATGGCGTTCGCCGACCGTTCGACGGCGGCGCGGGCGAGCGGATGCCCGTTCCGGTAGCTCTCCGCCAGCTCCTCGCCGCTCGACCCCTCCCAGCCCTGCGCATTGGCCCAGGCCACGATGCGGGGGCCCGCCGCGATGCCCTCGAGCGTGACGGAGTGGTCGCGCCCCTCGGACTCATGGGTGTGCAGCTGGATCTGCCCCACGTGCCCGGCATTGCCCGTGCGACCTCCGACGAGGCGGCCCTCGACGAGGAGGCCTCCGCCGATGCCGGTCGAGACGATCATGCCCATCGCGGTTCGGTAGCCCTGCAGGGCTCCGGCCCAGTGCTCGGCGAGCAGGATGCACAGGCCGTCGAGCCGGAGCACCGGGTCGGGCAGGCCCGAGGCTTCGGCGACCAGGTCGCGGAGGGGGTAGCGCTGGAAGGTGGCGAGGTTCAGCGGGGAGACGGTCCCGCGTTCGGCGTCGATGGGGCCGGCGCTGCCGATGCCCGCGCCGAGGAGCTGCGCCCCGGTCGGGAGCGCGGCGGTGGCCTCGCGGACGACGTGGCTCACCGCATCCGCTATCTGTTCGCGGCTGCTGCCTGAGCCCGTGGGGGCCCGGAAGCGGGTGCCGGGGACGAGGCGGGCGTCGGCGTCGACCAGGGCGGCCTCGGCCTTGGTGCCGCCGACGTCGACGGCGAGGGCGAGTGGGCGGTCGGGGGCGGTGGTGGTCACCGGTCCATTCCACACCATGGGGCGGGGGCGGACGTGCAGGAGCCCGGCTCGTTGGGGACGAGCCGGGCTCCTGGTGGCGCCGGGTGCGCACCTTTCGGGTCGGCGCGCAATCGGCGGGTCTGGGGGTGGCGCAGGTACCGGTTTCGGCTAGCCGGCTTTCTCGATGAGGGCCTCGGTGGGCGCGGACGAGGCGCACCAGGCCGGCCAGGACGCCATGACGGCGTCGGTGTGGGCGTCGGTGTCGACGGACTCGCTGAACGCCCAGGCCTCGAGCACGCCGACCGAACCGCCGGCGATGTACGCGGCGGCGGTCGCGGTGTCGATGCCGGTGCCGTAGCCGTGGCGCTGCCAGACCGCGATCGCGAGCGAGGCACGGCGCAGGGCGCGCTGGTAGAGCTCGCGGCGGAAGCCGGCGTCGACGCGGGTGCCGAACATCATGCGGTAGGCCGCGCGGTGGTCGACGATGTGGCCGAGCTCGCGGCGGATGGAGTCGGCGTACACCTGGGTGACGGCTTCGGGGGAGTAGCCGTCGTAGGTGCCCTCGCCGACGCTGCCGAGCTCGTCGAGGATGTGCGCGAACGAGTCGGCCGCGAAGGCGAAGATGTCGGCGTAGTGGCCGTAGAAGGTGGTGCGGTGCACCCCCGCCGTGCGGCAGAGCTCGGAGATGGAGATCTCGGTGAGATCGTGCTGGCGGAGGAGTTCGAACAGGGCAGTCGTCAGTGCTTCATGGGTGCGGGCCGCTCGGGGTTCGGCCGGGTTGACGGATGCGCCCTGGCGTCGGGATGGAGTCGCGGGTAAGGCGGTTGACTGGGGCATGCTCAATTATGCAATGACGAAGATCAGGATTCGCCCTGTTTTAGGACTCTGAGTCCCAAACTTTCTTCCTATCTTCTCGGGCATGCGTTTTCCGGTTCGTGACACTGCGGGTCGGGCCGCTTTGCGGGGTGCCCGCCGGGTCTGCGTCCGGGTCGCCGCCGAGGTGTCAGCGGGGCGTCTCGGGAGGCGCTATCATGGACAAGTTGTCTGGAGCGGTTCGCTTCTCCGGGTGACGGCCACGGGCTGTGGCGCAGCTTGGTAGCGCACTTGACTGGGGGTCAAGGGGTCGCAGGTTCAAATCCTGTCAGCCCGACAGAAACGAAGAGAGGGTCGCCCACCGGGCGGCCCTCTTCTTCGTTCCAGGCGCATCGAATCTTCCTCATCTGGTCCTGTCGCGTGCCCCCGCGTGGTGGTTGGATATCCGCATGAGCGACGTCATCCCTCCCGACTACGCCGAGCTGCTGGAGCAGGCGAACTACGGCCACCTCGGCACGATCCGGCCCGACGACACCGTGCAGGTGAACCCGATGTGGTACCTGCGCGACGGCGACACGTTGCGCTTCACACACACGACGAAGCGGGCGAAGTACCGCAACCTGCAGCACAACCCGTCGATGAGCCTGTCGGTGATCGACCCGGCGAACCCGTTCCGCTACCTCGAGGTGCGCGGCCGGCTGATCGCGGTGGAATCCGATCCCACCGGCGCCTTCTACGTGGTGCTCGGCAAGCGCTACGGCAACCCCGGCCAGACGCCGCCGCCCGACTCGGCCGACCGCGTCGTGCTCGTCATGAGCATCGAGAGCACCACGACCCAGTAGCGGGCCGGGTCTATGGCAGCTCGGAGCCGCGGAGGATCAGGCGGGTGGGCAGCGTCGTCGTGGCCGGGGGCGGGGTGTCGCCCGTGAGGCGTGCCAGGACGGCCTGGGCGGCGGCCTCGCCCATCAGGGCCACGTCCTGGGCGACGACCGAGACGCCGGGGCGCACGAGGGTGGCCGCCTCGAAGTCGTCGAAACCGATGAGCGGGAGGCGGGTGCCGGCGCGCGTGAAGGCGTCGACGGCGCCGACGGAGGCGCGGTTGTTGGCGGCGAAGACGGCGTCGATACGTCCGGTGCCGAGGAGGGCCGTCACCACGTCGGATGCCTCGGCCGCGGTGTGAGCGGTCGCGACCGACGAGCTGGCGCCGTCGGCAGCGGCCGACGCGAGGGCCCGGAGGAAGCCGGCGTGGCGTTCGCGCATCGTGTAGAGCTCGAGGGAGTCGCCGAGGAAGAGGATGCGGCGTGCGCCGTGGCGGAGGAGTTCGCGGGTGGCGGCTTCCGCGCCTCCGGCGTTGTCGGCGAGGATCGTGTCGACGAGGGGAGGGTGGGGTCGCCGCTTCGCATCGGCGCTCGCATTCGAGGCGACGTCGGGTTCGGTGCGCGAGGTGCCGGGCGCCTCGGGGGTGGCGCGAGCATCCTGCAGCTGAGCGGGGAGCGGCGGGACGGACAGCGCGGGGCGGTCGATGGCGACCACGGGCAGGAGGGGGGCCGCGGCGGCCGCCCAGGCGGTGGTGTCGCGGCGGGGTGGGGAGACGATGAGGCCGTCGACGCGCTGGGCGAGGAGGCGGTCGATGAGGAGGCGGTGGCGGTCGGCGTCCTCCTCGGAGCTGACCGTCATGAGGAGATAGCCGTTGGCGCTGAGCGTGCGTTCGACCGAGCGGGCGAGGAGCGACCAGTAGGGGTTCGCGAGGTCGGAGATGACGAGGCCGATGACCTTGGCCGAACGCCCGGGGCGGATGCTGGCGGCCGCGAGGTTGTGACGATAGCCGAGCTCGGTGATGGCGGCGGCGATCCGGGCGGCGAGGGCCGGGTCGATGTTCGTGGCGCCGTTGACGTGACGGGAGACGGTCTTCAGGGCGACGCCCGCGGCCGCCGCGACGTCCTTCATGGTGGGCGGCTTGGGCATGGGGTTCATTGTGGCGGGTGCGGCGGCCCGTCGGGTGCGGGCGCGCTGGTGGCGGGCGCGGTGGGGCGAGGGGCGAAGAGCGAGGCCGCCGCCGGGAGGAGGGACGTGAGGGTGGCCGGGGTGGGGCGGTCGCCCGCGATGACGGCGGCGGCCGTGGCGGCGGCGAGGTGGGCGGCGAGGGTGGGGGAGGATCCGCGGGAGAGGGCGAAGAGGAGGCCCGCGGTCGAGGCGTCGCCGGCGCCGTTCGTGGTGGCGACGCGGGGAACGGCGAGGGGGCGCACGCGCAGCGAGGCGTCGGCCCAGCGGCGGGCGAGGGGGGCGAGCATCCGGCCGCCTGCGGCAAGGCGGGACGCAGAGGCCGTGCGCAGCAGCAGCCCCTCGGAGCCCGCCGAGATCGCGACCACCGCGGCTCCCCACGACAGCAGCAGGTCGGCGTAGAGGCCGGCGGCGCGGGCGGCGGGCAGCGGCGGGATGCCGAGGGCCGGGCCGAGCGCCGAGGTGAGGTCGTCGAGGCTCGGCGTGATCACGTCGGTCACGGCGAGGGCGCGCTTCAGGATGCCCGGCCAGTCCACCGCGCCGACCGCCGACGCCGGGTCGACCACGGCCAGGTCGAGCGACGTCGTGGCGCCGCGGGCGCGGGCGCGGGCCAGCACGGCCTCGAGCGGAGCCCCGCCGTCGGCGAGCAGCGCCGGCAGCAGCGGCGGGTAGCCGAGGTGGAGGAGATCAGTGTCACCCACGTCGAGGTGCTCGCCCGTGAAGACGGCGTTCGCGCCGGTGTGGTGCCAGAAGGTGCGGTCGTGGCCCTCGGGCTCGAGCACGAGGCTGTAGGAGGTGGCGTGGTCGCGGTCGACGTGCAGGTCGGCGGTGAGGCCGGGGCGGCGGGCGATGGTGTCGGCGACGATGCGTCCGAGCTCGTCGTCGCCGACGGTGAAGTGCAGGGAGACGTCGGCGCCGAGGTCGGCGAGGGCGAGGCCGGTGTTGGCGACGCAGCCGCCGAGGCCGATGCGGAGGGGTCCGACGTCGATCAGGCGGCCGGGGTCGAGGGCGGCGCCGGGGCCGAGGGCCGGGGTCAGGTCGAGGCAGATGTGGCCGGCGACGACGATCGGGGTCATCGGGCATCCTCTCGACGGTGGGGGAGCGAGCGGCAGCGGGCGGACGAGCCGGTGCGACCGGCTAGACAACGTTGTCTCACGGGGTTACTCTGACACATCGAGGGGCCGTTCGAAAGCCCCCGACCCGACGTTCCCCACGATCAGGAGCACCGCAATGACGCTGTACCGCCTCAATCGCCTCTTCAATCCGCGCTCGGGCCGGGCACTCGACGTGGCCGTCGACCACGGCTTCTTCGGGGAGCGCTCGTTCATCACGGGCATCGAGAACATGGATCAGGTCGTGCGCACCCTCGTCGACGCCGGCCCCGACGCGGTGCAGCTGACGATCGGGCAGGCGCGACGGCTGCAGAGCATCCCGGGCAAGCAGAAGCCGGGGCTGGTGCTCCGCACCGACATCGCGAACGTCTACGGCAACCCGCTCGACCCCGTGCTGTTCAGCCGGCACGTCCCGCACGCGATCGAGGAGGCCGTGCGGTTGGACGCCGTCGCGGTGTGCGTGAACCTGATGGAGCTGCCCGGGCATCCGGAGGTGCGCGAGGCGAACATCACCTCGATCCTCGAGCTGCGGCGCGAGGCCACGAAGTACGGCATGCCGCTGATGGTCGAGCCGCTCGTGATGCAGGACAACTCCAAGGCCGGCGGCTACATGGTCGACGGCGACATCGAGAAGATCGTGACGCTCGTGCGCCAGGGCGTCGAGCTCGGCGCCGACCTGATCAAGGCCGACCCGAGTGACGACCTGAGCGAGTACGGGCGGGTCATCGAGGTCGCGGGCGACGTTCCGGTGCTCGTGCGGGGCGGGGGGCGGGTGGATGATCGGACCCTCCTCGAGCGCACGGTCGCCGTGCTGGCGGCGGGGGCCCGCGGCATCGTCTACGGGCGGAACATCGTGCAGCACGAGAACCCCGCCGGCATCACGGCGGCGCTGCTCGCGGTGCTGCACGAGGGGGCCTCGGTGGAGGACGGGCTGGGTATTCTCGCGGAGTCGGCGGGGCGGGCATCCGGAGCCGGCGGCGCTGCGAGCGACGCGGGGGTGTCGGCATGAGCGCCGAGACAGTGAACGTCGCCATCGTCGGCGGCGGGCTGATGGGGCGGGAGATCGCGGCCGCCATCCAGCGCTGGCCGGCCCTGATCGACCACCCCGTGCGACCCCGGCTGACCGCGGTCTGCGACATCAACCCGGCGGCGATGGAGTGGTTCGACGAGATCGACACGGTGGTCACGAAGACGACCGACTACCACGAGCTGCTCGCCGACGACAGCATCGACGTCGTCTACGTGGCCGTGCGCCACGACCTGCACGAGGCGATCTACCGCGACGTCATCGCCAGCGGCAAGAGCCTGCTCGCCGAGAAGCCGTTCGGCATCGACGGTGCCGCGGCCCAGGCTGTGCTCGCGGCGATGGCCGAGCATCCTGAGGCCTTCGTGCGCGTCTCGAGCGAGATGCCGTTCTTCCCGGGGGCGCAGCTGGCGATCGACTACGTGAAGTCGGGGGCGCTCGGAACGATCGTGTCGGCGCGCAACAGCTTCCTGCACTCGAGCGATCTCGACATCCACAAGCCGATCAACTGGAAGCGGCAGGTCGAGTTCTGCGGCGAGGCCGGCGTGATGAACGACCTCGGGATGCACACCTGGCACGTCCCGCTGCGCCTCGGCTGGGCGCCCGAGACGGTCTACGGCGTGCTGCAGAACCTCGTGCCGACGCGGCCCGGGCCCGACGGCTCGCCGGTGCCGTGCGACACCTGGGACAACGCCACCCTGCACAGCTGGGCCCGCCACGAGGGGCAGCTGTTCCCGCTGACGACCGAGACCAAGCGCATCGACCCGGGGCAGAAGAACACCTGGGAGTTCGAGGCGATCGGGCTCGACGGGGGCGTGCGGTTCAGCACGAAGAACCCCAAGACGGTGTCGGTGTTCACGGTGACGGATGTTCCGGGCGGTGGGCGCGAGCAGGTCTGGCAGCAGATCGACGTGGGCAGCCAGTCGGTGTGGCCGACGGTCACGGGCGGGATCTTCGAGTCGGGCTTCTCGGACTCGATCCTGCAGATGTGGGCGGTGTTCCTCGCGGAGCGCCACGGCTCGCTCGGCGACCGCTTCGGGGCGGCCCGCCCGTCGGAGGCGGCGCTCACGCACGCGATCTACCGGGCGGCGGCGACCTCGCACGCCGAGGGCCGCGCGGTCGCGCCCTGAGCGAGGATCGACTTGGCCCGTCCCGTCCTAGAAATCGCGTTTTGGAACGGGACGGGCCAAGTCGATCGCGTCAGACGCGGCACGAGGTGCGCTCGATGAGCGTCACGGGGAGCACCGTGCGGCGGGGGAGCACGCGGTCGGGATGTGCGGCGCGCTCCACGAGGCGGGCGGCGGCGAGGCGGCCGAGTGCCGCCGGGTCCTGCGCGACGACCGTGATCGCGGGGGTGAGCGAGTCGGCCAGGGGGAAGTCGCCGAACGCGGTGAGGGCGATCGGATGCGCCGTGACGGTGGGCACGGCGGCCATGGTGCAGCGGGCATCCGAGGAGAAGACGGCGGTCACCCCGTTAGAGTTCTGCCGCAGGCGGGCGAGGGCGTCGGCGGCACCGGGGCGGGTGGCCGCGCCGAGGGCGACGAGGTCGTCGTCGAACGGGATGCTCGCCGCCTCGAGGGCCTCGCGGTAGCCCTCGAGGCGCTCGGCGATCGTGGGGGCCGAGAGGGAGTCGCCGAGGAAGCCGATGCGGCGGTGTCCGTGGCCGATCAGGTGGGCGGTGGCGTCGCGGGCGCCGCCGCGATCGTCCTGGAGGAACGCGTCGGCCTCGAGGTCGCCCGGCGCGCGGTCGACGAAGGCGATCGGGATGCGCGCCGCCCACGGCTCGAGCCAGGCGTGGTCGTTCGTGGTGGGCGCGACGACGAGGCCGCTCAGATGCCGGCGCAGGACTGATTCGAGGGCGACGCGCTCGCGGGCCGGGTCCTGGCCGTGGCCGAGGCTCGTGACGAGGGTGGAGAGGTCGTTCGCGAGGGCCTCCTCCTCGACCGCGGTGACGATGGCGGCGAAGAACGGGTCGACGAGGTCGGGCACGGCGACGCCGATCACGGGCGAGCGTCCGGAGCGGAACGTCGTCGCCATCGCGTTCGGCACGTAGGCGAGCTCGCGCATCGAGGCTTCGACGCGGGTGCGGGTCTCGGGGGAGACGTGCGGGTCGTCGTTCAGCACCCGTGACACGGTCTTCGGGCTGACGCCGGCGGCGGTCGCGACCTCGCGCATGGTGGCCATGACGTCTCCTCGCTGTGCGTGTGATGAGTGGGCGGCTGATCGTGATCGGTGAGTCGCGGCAAGTGGCGACGTTCTGCCGCGACTCGGGCCGAATCGCGACGTTTTGCCGCGACTCGGTCGCGCCGGTCGCGCGGGTCGCGGGCGGGGTGGGGGCACCCGGGCGACTTGCCACGAGTTGCGTGGGGTGGTGGGCGGGTGGGGCGGATGCTCGCCGGGGGTTCTGGGCGAGCATCCGCTGCTCGGCTCGGGTGGCCAGCGTGGGCCGGTGGGGCGTCCTCGCGGCTCAGCGGGCCGGGTGGCCGCCGCCGGGCGGGGTCAGCGGGCCGGGTGGCCGCCGCGCGCGGGTCAGCGGGCCGTGTAGCCGCCGTCGATGGGGAGGGAGACGCCCGAGATCATGCCCGCCGCGTCGGAGAGGAGGAAGACGACGGGGGCCGCGATGTCGTCCTCGGTGGCCCACTTGCCGAGCGGCATCGCCTCGAGGAAGGGGCCCTCGATGTCGGGGCGGCCCCAGTACCAGGCCGACATGGGGGTCATGACGACGGTGGGGTTCACGCTGTTGACGCGGATGCCGTACTTGCCGAGCTCCAGCGCCGAGACGCGGGTGATGTTGTCGAGGGCGGCCTTCGAGGAGCCGTAGGAGATGTGGCCGGGGAGGGCGACGAGGCCGGCCTGGCTCGAGATGTTGACGATGGCGCCACCGTTGCCCTGACGGATCATCTCGCGCGAGGCGTACTTCGTGACGAGCAGCGAGCCTCGGGCGTTGATGCTGATGACCTTGTCGAAGACGTCGATGTCGGTGTCTTGAGGCGTGGCGATCTCGCCGCCCCAGCCGCCGGAGTTGACGACGCCCCAGATGTCCTTGCCCTCGATGGCCTCGCGGATGCTGTCCTCCGAGGTGAGGTCGAAGGGGAGCGGGGTCGCGCCGGTCTCGGCGGCGAGCGTCTCGAGGTGCTCGAGGTTGCGGCCGGCGGCCAGGACGGTCGCGTTCGCGGTGACGAGGTGGCGCACGATCGCGCCGCCGATGCCGCCGCTGGCGCCGGTGACGAGGATGGTGCGGCCGGTGAAGTCAGTCATGGTGAGTCCGTTCGAGTGGGCGGGACGGCGCTGCGTCGCGTCGTCGGGGCGGCATCAGCATAGCGGCGGAACGGCGCGGATGACACCCGTGTCATCGAATTCGCTGACACCGGTGTCATCGCGATTGACACGGGGCGCCGCGATGCGTACCGTAGGCGCGGCGGAGGGCCTTCGGGACCTGCCGCCGCGCATCCGTCGACGACGACCAGGAGGACCTGTGAGCGACGCCCCTTCACCGCTGCCCGAGGCGCGCCCCGTCGGGCTCGACGAGCTGCTCGCGCGGTGCCGGGCGCTGATCGCGAGCGGCTCGCGGAGCATCCTCGGCATCGTCGGGACGCCGGGCGCCGGCAAGTCGACGCTCTGCGCCGCCCTGATCGCCGCGCTCGACGGCGACGCGGTGCTGGTGGGCCAGGACGGCTTCCACTTCGCCAACCAGGAGCTCGAGCGCCTCGGCCGGCGCGATCGCAAGGGCGCCCCCGACACCTTCGACGTCGACGGCTACGTCGCCCTGCTCGGCCGGCTCGCCCGGGCCGACGCCCCCGTCGTCTACGCGCCCGTCTTCGACCGCGCCCTCGAGGAGTCGATCGGCAGCGCCGTGCCCGTGCCGGCCGGGGTGCCGCTCGTGATCACCGAGGGCAACTACCTCCTCGGCGACGGCCACGGCTGGCAGCGCGTGCGCGAGCACCTCGACGAGTCGTGGTTCCTCGACGTGGCCCCGGATGTGCGGCACGACCGTCTCGTGCGGCGACGCGTCTCGTACGGGCACTCGCCCGGCGACTCGGCCGACTGGGTGCGCGACGTCGACGAGGCGAACGCGCGGATCGTCGACGGGTCGCGCGGCAACGCCGACCTGCTGGTGCACCTGACGACGGTGCTCTGACGTGCACATTTTCACATTTCCCACCCGACTGGAGACACGATGACCACCCTGAGCGCCCAGACCCTCGGCAGCCTCGACCCTCGGGTCGCCGTGCCCGCGTACGACCGGGCCGCCGTGCGGCCCGGGATCGTGCACTTCGGCGTGGGGGCGTTCCACCGCTCGCACGAGGCGATGTTCGTCGACCGGCTGCTCGCGGCCGGTGCCGAGGGGTGGGGGATCACCGGGGTGGGCACGCTGGCGTCCGACGCGGCGATGCTCGACGCGCTCTCGGCCCAGGACGAGCTGTACACGCTGGTGACCACCGCGCCCGACGGGGTGGTGGAGGCGCGGGTGGTCGGGTCGATCACCCGCTACCTGCTGGCGCCCGAGCAGCCCGAGGCGGTGCTCGACGCCCTGCGCGACCCCGCCACCCGGATCGTCTCGCTGACGATCACCGAGGGCGGGTACGGCATCAACGACGCCACGGGGGCGTTCGAGCCGCGGGATGCCGCCACGCTGGCCGACCTCGACGGGCTCGCGGGCGGAGCCGTGCCCGAGAGCGCCCTCGGGTTCGTCGTGGCCGGGCTGCGCGAGCGGCGGGATACCGGGGCGGTGCCGTTCACGGTGATGTCGTGCGACAACATCCAGGGCAACGGGCACGTGGCGCGGGCCGCGGTGCTCGCGTTCGCCGAGCGGGTCGAGCCGGCGCTCGCCGACTGGATCGGGTCGGCGGTCAGCTTCCCGAACTCGATGGTCGACCGGATCACGCCCGTCACGACCGACGCGTCGCGGCAACGGGTCGCCGACGAGTTCGGCATCGAGGACCGGTGGCCCGTGCTCTCGGAGTCGTTCGTGCAGTGGGTGCTCGAGGACTCCTTCACCGCGGGGCGGCCGGCGTTCGAGGAGGTCGGGGTGCAGGTCGTGTCCGACGTCGAGCCGTACGAGCTGATGAAGCTGCGGCTGCTGAACGCCTCGCACCAGGCGATGAGCTACCTCGGGCTGCTCTCGGGCGCCGAGTACGTGCACGAGGTCTGCCGCGATCGGCTGTTCGCCGACTTCCTGCTCGGCTACATGCACGACGAGGCGCGGCCGACGCTCGCGCCGGTGCCCGGGGTGGACCTCGACGAGTACAGCGCCGAGTTGATGCGGCGCTTCGGCAGCGAGGCGATCAAGGACACGCTGATGCGCCAGATCGTCGACGGCTCCGACCGCATCCCGAAGTTCCTGCTGCCCGTGGTGCGCGCGCAGCTCGCGTCGGGCGGCGAGATCGAGCGCTCGGTGCTGGTGCTGGCGGCGTGGAGCCGCTTCCTCGAGGGCGTGGCCGATGACGGCAGCGCGCTGTCGCCCGTCGACAAGCGGCTCGACGAGCTGCGGGCCGCGGTGGCGGGCGAGGCGGATGCTCCCGGGAGCTTCCTTGACTACGCCCCCGTCTTCGGCGACCTCGGCTCCGACGCCCGCCTCCGCGCGGCCTTCGTCGAGGCGCGGGCTCTCCTCGCGGCCCGCGGTGCGCGCGGCGCCCTGGAGGCGCTCGCCGCCCGCTGACCCGCGCGGCGCCGCCCCGGCACCCGGCGCGCCGGCGCCCGCTTGGATCGACCCGTCGCAAACCGCCCTTTCGCGGCGCTGAGAGGGCGATTTGCGACGGTTCGATCGCGGAAGGGGGTGCCACTCCTCGTGACTCGCCGAAAACCGCCCCTTTCCGCTTCGGAAGGGGCGGTTTTTGGCGACTCGCGAGGAGAAGAGGAGGAGGAGCGGAGGGAGGGGTGGGCGGGGGTGGCCGGGGTCAGCGCGCCACGTAGTTCGCCAGGTGCTCGCCCGTGAGGGTCGCGCGCGAGGCCACGAGGGCCGCCGGGGTGCCCTCGAAGACGACGCGGCCGCCGTCGTGGCCGGCGCCCGGACCGAGGTCGACGATCCAGTCGGCGTGCGCCATGACGGCCTGGTGGTGCTCGATCACGATCACCGACTTGCCCGAGTCGACCAGGCGGTCCAGGAGCCCGAGCAGCTGGGCCACGTCGGCCAGGTGAAGCCCGGTCGTCGGCTCGTCGAGCACGTAGACGCTGCCCTTGCCCGCCATGTCGGCGGCGAGCTTCAGGCGCTGGCGTTCGCCGCCCGAGAGAGTCGTGAGCGGCTGGCCGAGCGCGAGGTAGCCGAGCCCCACGTCGGACAGGCGCGCCAGGATCGCGTGCGCCGCCGGGAGCGCGGCCTCGCTGGAGGAGGCGAAGAACGGCAGCGCCTCCGAGACGGGCATGGCCAGCACCTCGGTGATGTCCTTCCCGCCGAGGTGGTAGCCGAGCACCGAGGCGTCGAAGCGCCGGCCCTCGCACTCCTCGCAGGTGGTGGACACCGACGCCATCATGCCGAGGTCGGTGAACACGACTCCGGCGCCGTTGCAGACGGGGCAGGCGCCCTCCGAGTTGGCGCTGAACAGGGCGGGCTTCACCCCGTTCGCCTTGGCGAACGCCTTGCGGATCGGCTCCAGCAGCCCCGTGTAGGTCGCGGGGTTGCTGCGTCGCGAGCCCCGGATCGGCGTCTGGTCGACGGTGACGACCTCGTCGCGCGGCGACACCGAGCCGTGGATCAGCGAGCTCTTCCCCGAGCCGGCCACGCCGGTGACGACCACGAGCACCCCGAGCGGGAGGTCGACGTCGACCCCGCGCAGGTTGTGCGAGGAGGCCCCGCGGATCGCGAGCGTGCCGGACGGCGCGCGCACCGCGGGCTTCAGGGCGGCCCGGTCATCCAGATGCCGCCCGGTGACGGTGCCCGAGCGTCGCAGTTCGTCGACCGTGCCCTCGAAGCAGACCGTGCCGCCCGCCGCCCCGGCGCCCGGGCCGAGGTCGACGACGTGGTCGGCGATGGCGATCGCCTCGGGCTTGTGCTCGACGACGAGCACCGTGTTGCCCTTGTCGCGCAGCTGCAGCAGCAGCTCGTTCATGCGCTGGATGTCGTGCGGGTGGAGGCCCGTGGTGGGCTCGTCGAAGACGTAGGTGATGTCGGTCAGCGCCGAGCCGAGGTGCCGGATCATCTTCACCCGCTGCGCCTCACCGCCCGAGAGCGTGCCCGAGGCACGGTCGAGTGAGAGGTAGCCGAGGCCGATGCCGACGAAGGAGTCGAGCAGGTGCCGCAGCCCCTCGAGCAGCGGCGCGACCGACGGTTCGTCGAGGCCGCGCACCCACTCGGCGAGGTCGCTGATCTGCATCGCACAGGCATCCGCGATGCTGAGGCCCGCGACCTTCGACGAGCGGGCGGCCTCGCTCAGGCGCGTTCCGCCGCAGTCGGGGCAGGCCGTGAAGGTCGCCACCCGGTCGACGAAGGCCCGCACGTGCGGCTGCATCGACTCGCGGTCCTTCGCGAAGAACGACTTCTGAATCTTCGGCACCAGGCCCTCGTAGGTCATGTTCATGTTCTCGAACTTGACCTTGACCTGCTCCTTGTAGAGGAAGTCCTGCCGTTCGGCGTCGCTGTAGTCGCGGATCGGCTTGTCGCCGTCGAGGAAGCCCGACTTCGCGAAGATGCGCACCATCCAGCCGTCGGCCGTGTAGCCCGGCACCGTGATGGCGCCCTCGTTCAGCGACTTGCTGTCGTCGTAGAGCTGCGACAGGTCGATGTCGGAGATGCTGCCCCGCCCGTCGCAGCGCGAGCACATGCCGCCGGTGACCGAGAAGCTGCGTCGCTCCTTCGTGACCACGCCCGCCTTCTCGGTGGTGACCGCGCCCGCCCCCGAGATCGACGCCACGTTGAACGAGTAGGCCTGAGGCGAACCGATGTGCGGCTCACCCAGCCGGCTGAACAGGATGCGCAGCAGCGCGTTCGCGTCGGTGGCCGTTCCGACGGTCGAACGAGGGTCGGAGCCCATGCGCGCCTGGTCGACGATGATCGCGGTGGTGAGCCCCTCGAGCACGTCGACGTCGGGACGCGCGAGCGTGGGCATGAAGCCCTGCACGAAGGCGCTGTAGGTCTCGTTGATCAGCCGCTGCGACTCGGCGGCCACCGTGTCGAACACGAGCGAGCTCTTGCCCGAGCCCGAGACGCCCGTGAACACGGTCAGCTTGCGCTTGGGGATCTCGACCGAGACGTCTTTCAGGTTGTTCTCGCGCGCCCCCTGCACCCGGATGACCTCGCCCATGCTCAGCGGGTCTCGAACGGGCGGGCGGCGGATGCGGTGGTCACGCCTCGGATTCTTCCACAGGCCGGGTGGCGGGCGGGAGGGGTGATCGCTACTCAGTCGGCGCGGGACGAAGGGATCAGAGGGCCGGCTCGAGCCGGAACCCGCCGCCGGGCTGCAGCACGACCCGCAGCTGGAACAGCCCGTCGACGACGAGGTCGGCGTCGAGCTCGTGCGACTCGTGGGTGCCCGCGATCGCGACGGTCGTGCATCCGGCCGCCTTCGCCGCCGCCAGGCCCGCCGGGGCGTCTTCGAACACCACGCACGAGGCCGGGTCGACCCCGAGCCGCGCGGCCGCCGTGAGGAAGGGCTCCGGATGCGGCTTGCCGTTCTCGACGTCGTCGAACGTCACCAGCACGGCCGGCGGGGTGAGCCCGGCGGCGCGCAGCCGGCTGGTGGCGATGATCCGGGTGCCGCTCGTGACGATGGCGCGGGCCTCGTCGGGCAGGGAGCCGAGCAGCGCCGCGGCACCGTCGAGCGCGATCACGTCGTCGAGGTCGTTCACCTCGATCTCGGTCACGCGGGCGAGCGCCTCGGCGGCCTGCTCGCCCGAGAAGAAGGTGTCGATGACCTGGGCGGCGGGGCGGCCGTGCCCCTCGGCGAGCAGGTCGACCTCGAGGCCGTACTCGCGGGCGAGCTGCTGCCAGGAGCGCACGACCGAGGGGGTGGAGTCGATCAGGGTGCCGTCGAGGTCGAACAGCCCGGCCGCGAAGGTGCGGGAGAAGACGGGGGAGTCGGCCGGGAGCGGGCGACCGCCACCGAGCCGACGGCGCACGGAGGCGAGCTGCTGCGCGGTGGAGAGGGAGGCGTCGACGACGAGGTGGGGCACCTGCGGCTCGGCGTCGGCCGGCGGGTCGACCACGTGCACGTCGCGCGCGGCCGCGCGGAGGCCGCGCCGTTCGGCGAGCAGGGCGGGAGACGCGCGAAGCCAGACCACCTCGGGCGGGCCGCCGGCCGCCTCGACCAGCTGCTGCCACTCGGGGCCCCCCGCCAGCTCGGCGGTGAAGGGGGCGATCAGCACGGCGTCGACGCCGGCCCGCACCTGGTCGGCGAGGGCGGCCCGCAGAGCCGCATAGCGAGCCGGCCGCACGACCGGGCGGAGAGCCGGGTCGTTCCAATGGGCGCCCGCGGAGAGCTCCTGCCCGAGACCCTCGAGCACCGGGTTCGTGAGCGAGTCTAGGTCGAGCAGGGCGGCACCGAGCGACCGCGCGAGCTCCAGCCCGAGGGTGCTCTTGCCGCTTCCTGCGGCTCCGGCGACGACGATGATCATGGTGCTCCCGAGGTTATCGAATTGAGACATCGCGACCACTTGACAACGTTGTCGCTGAGAGTCAGTATAGGCGGAACGAGAACGACGGAGTCCGGGAATTCGGGTCACTCCGTAGATGACAACGCTGTCAAAGGAGGTGGGCGAGGATGCCCGGTACGACCCCGAACTCGCGCACCACCCCGACCGGCGGGGGCCGCTCATGAACCGCCGCCCCGGTATCAAGGACGTCGCCGCCAGCGCCGGCGTCAGCATCAAGACCGTCTCCCGTGTGGTGAACGCCGAGGAGGCCGTGCACCCCGAGACGAGGGCGCGCGTGCTGCACGCCATCCAGCAGCTCGGCTACGTGCCCAACACCGCCGCCCGGTCGCTCAAGTCGGGCACCGGCGGGGCCATCGGCGTGGTCATCGACTCGCTCGCCGACCCCTTCTTCGCCGCGCTCGTGAGCGCCATCGAGACCCGCGCGCTGAACGAGGGCCTCAGCGTCCTCGTCGCCTCCTCGAGCCTCGACCGCGACCGGGAGCGCGAGCAGCTCCTCAGCCTCGTGGCCGGGCATCAGGTCGCGGGCGTCGTCTTCGCGCCGGTCGCGTCCGAGCATCCGTACCTCGAGCCGTACCGCACCACGACGCCGGTGGTCGCGGTCGACCGCTCGCGCGTGGGCATCGACAGCGTCGTCGTCGACGACCGCGGGGCCGCGGCGCTCGCCGTGCAGCAGTTCGTCGACCTCGGCCACCGGCGCATCGCCTTCTTCGACCGCGACGAGCGGTTCTCGACCATCCACCGGCGGATGAGCGGATACCTCGACGTTCTGCGCGGCGCCGGCATCGAGTTCGACCCCGAGCTCGTCTCCTCGACCGTCGACGGGAGCCTCGACTACCTCAGCGAGGCCGAACGGCTGCTCGGGCTCGAGAACCCCGCGACCGCCTTCTTCGCCTCGAACGCCAAGGCGGCCATCGGCCTCACCACGGCGCTCCACCGCATCCACCGGCAGAACACGGCGATGATCGCGTTCGGCGACTTCTCCTTCGCCGACGTGCTGCGCCCCGGTGTCAGCTGCATCGACCAGGACCCGTTCCTGATCGGCAACGCCGCCATCGAGCGCCTGCTGGCCCTCCGCGAGCAGCCCTCCGGCGATCCCCGTGAGTGGATCGTGCCGACCGCCCTGCTGCAGCGCGGCTCGGGCGAGATCGAGGGCCCCGTGGCCGCCGCGTCCGTCCGTCCCACCGCATCCGCCCGACTCGCCGAAGGAGACGTCGCATGAAGCCGGCCGCCCTCGCCCCCAATCTGATCGACCACTTCTACCGTGGCGGCGACCGCATCGCGGCGCTCCGCGGCATCGAGCAGAGCTCCGAGTTCCAGCCCGAGGAGTGGCTCGGCGCCACCGTCTCCCGCGCCGACCACGGCGACATCGGCCTCGCCCGCACCGTCGACGGCGAGCTGCTGCGCGACCTCGTCGGCGCCGAGCCGGCCGCCTGGGTCGGCCCCGACCACGCCGACGCCGCGTCGAGCACCGACACGGGCATCCTGGTCAAGCTGCTGGATGCGCGCCAGCGCCTCCCCGTGCACGTGCACCCCTCGCGCGCCTTCGCCACCAGCCACCTCGACTGCCCCTACGGCAAGACCGAGGCCTGGTTCATCCTCGACGCGGAGCCCGGAGCCGCCGTGCACCTCGGCTGGAGCGAACCCGAGGACCGCGACGAGCTCGACCGCCGCCGCGACGCGCAGGACTCCGAGTGGATGCTCTCGCGGATGAATCGCATCGAGGTCTCCCGCGGCATGGGCGTCGTCGTTCCGGCCGGCACCGTGCACGCCATCGACGAGGGCATCTTCCTCGCCGAGGTGCAGGAGCCCACCGACTTCTCGATCGTGCTGGAGTGGTCGGTCACGACCTCGACCCGCGACGAGTCGCACCTCGGTCTCGGCTTCGAGACCGTGATGCCTGCCGTCTCGGTCGACGCGCTGGCTCCGGATGCGCTGCAGCGCCTGGTCAGCCGCGCCGACCTCACGGCACGGAGCGCCACCGCCGCGAGCGTGCTGGCCCCGGCCGCCGACCCCTACTTCCGCGTGCTGCACGCGGCCCCGACCACCGGCGGAGCCGTCGCCCTCGACCCCGGCTTCGCCGTGGCCCTCGTGCTCGAGGGCTCGGGCGAGTTCGCCGGACGCCAGGAGCACGTCGACTACCGCGCCGGCCAGGTCTTCGCGGTGCCGTCCGGCTTCGGCCCCTGGGAGGTGCGGGGCACGGGCAGCGTGCTCGTCGCGACCCCGGGCGTCGGCTGGCCGCACTCGCTGGCGACCGGCGGAATCGTATGACAGGAGCGTCCCATGACCACACCCGCAACCCGGAACCATTCCCGAACCGAAAATCACCCGCAGCCCAGAACCACCCGCAGGCCCCGACCGGCCGGAAAGGAGTGAACTGACATGACCACCCCCGTATTGGAGGCCCGCGGCCTCTCCCGCGCGTTCGGACACGTCCGTGCGCTCGACGACGTGGACTTCGAGGTCTACCCCGGAGAAGTGACCGCCCTGATCGGCGACAACGGCGCCGGCAAGTCGACGCTCGTGAAGGCCCTCTCGGGCAACCTCGCCGTCGACACCGGAGTCATCAAGTTCGAGGGCAACCCCCTCCAGCTGACCAACCCGATGCAGGCCAGCGCGCTCGGCATCGAGACCGTGCACCAGGACCTGGCGCTCGCCCCCCACCTCGACCCGGTGCAGAACATGTACCTCGGCCGCGAGGTCATGAAGAAGGGCATCGGCGGCGCGTTCGGCTTCATGAACGTCGCCGAGATGCGCACCCAGTCGCGCCGCGCGTTCGACGAGCTGGGCGCCACGGTGCGCTCGCTCACCTCGCCCGTCGGCTCGATGTCCGGTGGTCAGCGTCAGGCGATCGCGATCGCCCGCGCCGTGCACTGGGCCAACAAGGTCGTCTTCCTCGACGAGCCCACCGCGGCGCTCGGCGTTCGGCAGACCAAGAACGTCCTGGAGACCATCCGGCGGGTGCGCGACAAGGGCATCGCCGTCGTGTTCATCAGCCACTCGATGCCGCACGTGATGGAGGTCTCCGACCGCATCCAGGTGCTGCGTCTCGGTCACCGCGCCGCGGCGATCGACACCAAGAGCACGAACATGGAAGAACTCGTCGGTCTGATGACCGGCGCGAGCACGAGGGGTGTGGCATGAGCGACGACGTGAGAGACGCAGACCTGAAGAAGGCCGAGTTCGGCCAGACGGATGCGGCCGGCCCCGAGACGACCTCGATCAACATGGCCCAGGCCAAGGAGAACGGGTTCACCAAGCTGCTGAAGGCTCAGGCCTTCCAGATCCTGATCGTGCTGATCGTGATCGTCGCGATCTTCAGCGCGCTCGCCCCCGACACCTTCGCGCAGCTGTCGAACCTGCGGCTCGTGGTGCAGAACGCCTCGATCCTCGCGGTGCTCGGCGTCGGCATGACCTTCATCATCATCACCTCGGGCATCGACCTCTCGATCGGCTCGGTGCTCGTGTTCTCGGGCGTCGTCTCGGCGATCGTGATGCGGGCCATCGGCGGCGACGACTGGGGCACGGCCACCATCGGCATCATCGTCTCGATCCTCTCGGGTCTCGCCTGGGGCATCTTCAACGGTGTGCTGATCTCCAAGGCGAAGGTGCCGCCGCTGATCGTGACGCTGGGCTCGCTCGGCATGGCGCTCGGCCTCTCGCAGATCATCACGGGCGGTGTCGACATCCGTCAGGTGCCCTCCGTGCTGACCACCTCGATCGGCTACGGCAACATCCTCGGCGGCATCCCGATCATCTCGGTGATCGCCCTCGTGATCGTGATCATCGGCGCGATCGTGCTGCACAAGACCAAGTTCGGCCTCTACACCTACGCGGTGGGCTCGAGCGAGGAGGCGGCACGCCGGGTCGGTGTGAAGGTCGACCGGCACCTGATCAAGGTGTACGCGCTGTCCGGCGCACTCGCCGGCCTCGCGGGCATCCTGTCGCTGTCGCAGTTCAGCACCACGGCCATCGCCGGCCAGTCGCAGACCAACCTGAACGTCATCGCGGCGGTCGTCATCGGCGGAACCTCGCTGTTCGGCGGCTACGGCACGATCTTCGGCACCGTCGTCGGCCTCTTCATCCCGGCCGTGCTGCAGAACGGCTTCGTCATCACCGGCGTGCAGCCGTTCTGGCAGCAGGTCGCCGTCGGCGCCGTGCTGATCGCGGCGGTGTACGTCGACCAGGTCCGACGGGCCTCCGCGGCCCGAGGGGCCTCCACAAGCCTCTGGCGCCACTTCGCCAGACGGAACAACAAGTGAACAGCACCAATCCCGTAATTGCATCACTAGAAGAAGGACAGGTAACACGATGAAGTGGAACAAGAAGATCCTGGGAGTCGTCGCCATCGGCGCGACCGCCGGTCTGGCTCTGGCCGGATGCTCGGGCGGAGACTCGGGCGGCGGCTCCAGCACCGGCGCGGCCGGCAGCGACGGCTACAAGATCGCCTTCGTGCAGGGTGTCGCCGGAGACGAGTTCTACATCTCCATGCAGTGCGGCATCGAGGCCGCGGCCGAGAAGGCCGGCGCGACCGTCACCACGCAGGGCCCCGAGAAGTTCGACCCGACGCTGCAGAAGCCGCTGGTCGACTCGATCGTGGCCTCCAAGCCCGACGCCCTGCTGATCGCCCCGACCGACGTCACCGCGATGGAGGCGCCCCTCAAGGCCGCCGCCGACGCCGGCATCAAGGTCGTCCTCGTCGACACCACGGTCGAGGACCCGTCCTTCGCGGTCTCGGCCATCGCCTCCGACAACGTCGGTGGCGGCGAGGCGGCCTTCAAGGCCATCCAGGACGCCCACCCCGACGGCGGCAAGGTGCTCGTCGTCTCGGTCGACCCCGGCATCTCGACCACCGACGCTCGCGTCGAGGGCTTCCAGAAGGCCGCCGAGGGCGCTGACGGCTTCGACTACCTGGGCGTGCAGTACAGCCACAACGAGCCGGCCACCGCGGCCGAGATCGTGACCGCGGCGCTGCAGAAGGACCCCGACATCGTGGGCATCTTCGCCGCCAACCTGTTCGCCGCCGAGGGCACCGCCACCGGCGTGCAGCAGGCCGGCAAGCAGGACTCGGTGACCATCGTCGGCTTCGACGCGGGTCCCGCCCAGGTCGAGCAGCTGAAGGCCGGCACGGTTCAGGCGCTCGTCGCCCAGGAGCCCGCCACCATCGGCCAGGACGGCGTCGAGCAGGCCATCGCGGCTCTCGACGGCGGCGACACCGAGGCCGAGATCCAGACCGGCTTCACCATCCTCACCAAGGACAACATCGAGGGTGAAGGCGCGGACGCGGTCTACAAGTCCAGCTGCTAGTCAGCACCTGCTGAACGAAGAAGCGGCGTCGGGGGTCATCCCCGGCGCCGCTTCTCGCTGTCTGTCTCGTGCCGGGCATCCGCGTGGTCCTCTGAGCGGATGCCCGTGCCGGCCGTTCAGGCCACGAGCTCCAGCAGGCGCCGTACTTCGGCGGCCACCGCGTCCCGGGCCGGGCCGAGGTACTTCCGCGGGTCCACCAGCGCCTCGTCGGCGGCGAGCACCTCGCGGAGCCGGCGGCTGAAGATGCCATTGATGTGCGTCGAGATGTTGATCTTGCGCATCCCGCTCTCGACCGCGCGCACGAGGTCGGCGTCGGCCACCCCGCTCGAGCCGTGCAGCACGAGGGGCACCGGCACCGCGGCGGCGAGTTCGGCGATCAGTGAGAAGTCGAGCGAGGCGCTGCGGGACGTCATCGCGTGCGAGCTGCCGACGGCCACGGCCAGGCCGTCGACCCCGGTGGCCTGCACGAATGACGCCGCCTCGGCCGGATCGGTGCGGACGCCCGGGGTGTGGGCCCCGCCCTTGCCGCCGATGGCTCCGAGCTCGGCCTCGACCCAGACGCCCCGATCGTGCGCGGCGCGGGCGATCGCGGCGGTGCGGGCGACGTTCTCGTCGTCGGGCAGGGTCGCGGCGTCGAACATCACCGAGGTGGCGCCGAGCTCGACGGCCTCGAGCACGAGGGCCTCGTTCTCGGCGTGGTCGAGGTGCACGGCGGCGTCGATGCCGGCCAGGCGGGCGAGCTCGAGGGTCGCGAGCGTGATGGGCGCGAGGCCGCCGTGGTAGCGGGCCGCGTTCTCGCTGATCTGCAGGATCACGGGGCGACCGGCGGCCTCGGCGCCGCGCACGATCGCCTCGGCGTGCTCGAGCTGGATCACGTTGAAGGCGAGCACCGCGCGCTCGCGGGCCAGGATGTCGCCGGTGGTGACGAGGGTCATGGGGTTCCTCTCGGGGTGGTGGGGTCGGGGGCGGTCCGCGCGAGCTCGAGGTCGACGCCGTCGGCGCGGAGGGCCTCGGCGGTGGCGGGGTCGAGACGGTCGTCGGAGACGATCCGGTCGAAGCGGTCGAGCGTGGCGAATCGGCAGAGGGAGGCGGTACCGAACTTCGGCGCCGTGACGGCGAGGATGCGGCGGTCGGCGGCGGCGAGCATCCGCTCTTTCACCGCGGCTTCGTCGGGCAGGGTCGTGAAGGCTCCGCGGCCCGGAAGCACGCCGTTGGCGCCGAGCACGGCGACGTCGGCGTGCAGCTCGTCGAGGCGGGCTTCGGTCCAGGCGCCGACGACGGCCTGGGTGACGGGGCGCACCTCGCCGGGCAGGGCGAGCACGGTGATCGACGGATGCCCGCCCAGCAGCGCGGCGACCGGGAGGCTGTTCGTGACGACCACGAGCGCCGAACGCGCGGGCAGCACCGACGCGATCTCGAGCGTCATCGAACCGCTGTCGAGCAGCAGGACCCCCTCGTCGGGCAGCTCGCGCACGACGGCGAGGGCGACGGCACGGCGCTCGGCGGCGTCCTCGCGGGTGCGCTGGGAGAGCGTCGGCTCGAAGGGGGCGGTCGGCGCGAGCACGGCCCCGCCGTGGCGGCGGCGCACGAGGCCGCGGCGCTCGAGGGCGGCGAGGTCGCGGCGCACGGTCTCGGGGGTCACGCCGAGCTCGGCGCTGAGCTGCTGCACCTGCACGCCCTGAGGATGGGTTCGGGCAGCGGCGAGGATGGCGGTGTGCCGCTCCGCTGGGTACATCTGCTCCGCCGATCCGGGTCGTGACAGCGCGACTCTACCCGAATTCGTCCGGTGCGGTGACCGAATGGGTTGATATGCTTCTCGAAACGGGCGAAGTCGGGCGCGAGCATCCGCTCTGCATCGACGGCCCCGCGTTCTCGTACGGCGAGTTCTCGTGCGTCGAGATCTCGCACGTCGATCGGAGAGGATCGAGATGGCTGCACGACCCGAGGGCCCCCGCTACCTGCTGGGGGTCGACGCCGGCCAGACCGCGGTGAAGGCCGTGGTGCACGACGAGCAGCTGCGGCCCGTGGGGATCGGGCGGCGCTCGAGCCCGGTCGACCGGTCGACGGCGCGGTTCGCCGAGCGGCCGCAGGAGGCGCTCTGGCAGGCCGCGGCCTCGGCGATCCGGGAGGCCGTGGAGTCGTCGGGGGTCGACCCGGCGCAGATCGTGGCGGTCGGCATCACGGGGCACGGAGACGGGCTGCATCTGGTCGACGCGGCTGGTGCACCGGTGGGGCCGGCCATCACGGCCATGGATTCACGGGCGCACCTCGAGGCGGCCTCGCTCGCGGCCGACCCCTCGCGGATGCGCGTGGTGCTCGAGCGCTCGGGGCAGGAGCCGACGCCGGGCGCTGCGGGCAATCTGCTGCGCTGGCTGCTCGTGCACGACCCGGCGCGGGTCGAGGCGGCGGCGGCGATGCTGTTCTGCAAGGACGTGATCCGGCTGCGGCTGACCGGGGTAGTGGCGACGGACTACTCGGATGCGACGGCATCGTTCCTCGACACGTCGACGGCCGAGTGGAGCCCTGCGATCCTGTCGGCTTATGGTCTGCCAGAGTCGTTGATGCGGCTGCTGCCGCCCTTGCATGCAAGTGGAGACGTCGTGGGCGCCGTGCTGCCCGCCGCAGCCGAGCTGACGGGGCTCGCCGTCGGCACGCCGGTGATCGCGGGGATGCACGACGTGCAGGCCGCGTCGATCGGCATGGGCGCGCTCGTGCCCGGGCGGCTCGCGCTCGTGGCGGGGTCGTTCAGCACGAACGGGGTCACGACGACGCGGCCCGATGTGGACGTGCGGTGGCAGTCGCGGCTGTCGATCCGGCCCGAGCTGCGAATTGCCATGTCGACCTCGGCGACCGCGTCCCCGGCGCTGAACTGGGTGCTGCGGATGCTCGGCGTCGACCTCGCGGCGCCCGGCGGGGAAGAGGCCCGCGACCGCCTGTTCGCCGAGGCGGCGGCGCTCGATCCCGAGGAGTCCGTGCCGCTCGTGCTGCCGTTCCTGTTCGACTCGCCGCTCGGGGCGTCGGCCTCGGCGGCGCTCGCCGGGGTGCGGGGCTGGCACACGCCGGCGCACGTGCTGCGCGGCACGCTCGAGGGCATCACGCTGATGCACGTGTGGCACACGCGGGCGCTGGGGGAGAAGTTCGACTGGGACGAGCCGGTGGTGCTCGGCGGCGGGATCGCGCGGGCGCCGCTGTACGTGCAGCTCGTGGCCAACGCGCTGCGATCGCCGGTGACGGTGGTGCAGAACGAGGAGGCCGGGGCGTTCGGGGCGGCGGCGGTCGCCGGGGTGTCGGTGGGGGTGTTCGCGTCGGTGGAGGAGGCGCAGGAGCTGGTGACGCGGGCGGAGCCGGTGCTGCCGACGGCCGCGTCGGCCGGGTACTGGGCGGGGGTCATCGAGTCGTTCGACGAGGCGGTGGCGGCGCTGGGGCCGTGGTGGGCGGCGCGGGCGGGGTCGGGCGGTGCTGGCGGTGGCGCCGGTGCTGCGGGTGCTGCAGGGGCCGGTGCGCCGGTGGTGAGCGTCGACGGTCACCCGGCTGCCGTGCGCGGCGAGGGGGCCGGGGCGTGAGCGGGGCGGCACTGTCCGGATTGGCGGTCGCCGAGCGGCGCGATCGGATCAGGGCGGCGCTCGCCTTGGCCGGGCGCGTGGAGGTCGGTGAGCTTGCAGCGTCGCTGGGCGTCGCCGAGGAGACCGTGCGGCGGGATCTGCGGGCGCTCGAGGGGGAGGGGCTGCTGCGCCGCGCACATGGGGGTGCCATCTCCCTGCAGGCCGGGGTCGAGCATCCGGAACCGGACGTTGCTGCTCGTGCCATCGCGGAGTCCGTCCGAGAACTCGTGCCGATCGGGTCGTCCGTCTATCTCGACGCGGGGCCGGTGGGCGAGGCGCTCGCCGGGCTGCTCGACGTGACAAGCGGGGTGCGGATGGTGACCGCGTCGGTCGCCGTGGCACTCGCCGCCGCGCTCGTTCCCGAGCCCACCGAGACGCATCTGCTGGGTGGGGCTGTCGGCGCGGCGGCGACGGCGTCGGGGAACTGGACGCGTGAGCTCGCCCGGTCGGTGCACGTCGACGTGGCCGTTCTCGAGCCGCTCGGGCTGGGCGGGGAGGAGCTGCTCGCCGCCGACCCCGATCGCGCCGCCGTGACCGCGGCCATCGCCTCGGCTGCCGGCACCGTCGTGATGGTGATGGCGGGCCGCTCGGATGACGGGCTGGCCGTCTCGATCGGTCTCGATCGGGTCGCGCATGCAGTGGTGGTGCCGGGGGTTCTCGACGCCGGGGTGCTGCAGCTGCTCGCCGAGCAGGGGGCGACCGTGACGGAGGTGGCGGCATGAGCGGCGACGCGATCGTGACCGTGACGCCGGCACCGGCCATCGACCTCACGTACCGGGTCGGGCGGCTCGACCTCGGGGAGGTCAACCGCGCCGAGGCCGTGCACACCGAGCTCAGCGGCAAGGGGGTGAACGTCGCCCGGGCCGTGGCGCTGTCGGAGCTGCCGGTCTCGGCCGTGCTCGCGCTGAGCGCGCAGGGGGCCGAGCTCGCGCGCGACGGCGGCTTCGCGGGGCTGCTCGCCGGGGTGCCCGACGAGGGGCGCACGCGCATCAACACCACGCTGCTCGACGCCACGGGCACCACGACGAAGGTCAACGAGGGCGCGCCGCCCGTGTCGGCCGAGCTGTGGAATGCGATCGCCGCGCGGGCCGAGGCCGAGCTGCGGCGGCTGGACGCGGGGTGGCTCGTGGTGTCGGGGTCGATCCCGCTGCTGGCCGGCACCGCGCAGATGGTGCCGTTCCTCGACCTGGTGCGCCGCGCGGCGGACACGGGCGTGCGGGTCGCCGTCGATACTGCCGGGGCCGCGCTGTCGGCGGTCGTCGCCGATCTCTCGGCGGTGTCGCTGATCAAGCCGAACACGCACGAGCTCGCCGAGCTGACCGGCACCGCGCTGCGCACCGTCGGTGACGTCGTCGCGGCCGCCCGAACGCTGCACGAGGCCGGCTGCGACGTGGTCTACGTGAGCATGGGGGCCGACGGGGCGCTCGCCGTCTCGGCGTCGGGCGTGCAGCTCGCCCGAGCTCGCGCGCGGGTCGTCAACACGGCCGGCGCGGGCGATGCGTCGCTCGCGGGGTTCCTCGTGGGGTCGTCGGGGCCGGGTGGCACGCTCGACGCCGCGGCGGGCGTGTATCTCGCGGCCTCGTGGGGAGCGCTCGCGGTGACGCAGGCCACGACGCTGCTCTCTTCGGTGGAGGCGGCGCCGCGCGCGACCCTGGTGCACGACCCCGATCCGGCGACCCCGCTCTCCGAGCCCGCCACGGCGTAGGGCCCTGGCCCGCCTCGCTCTCGGGCGCGAGGGCAGCGGACAACGCCACGAATCCCGGGCACCGCGCGCTCTACGGCGTCGGTGGGCGGGATTCGTGCGGTTGTCCACTCCGGGTGGGCACGGGGGCACCCGGCGAGGCGGCTCGGGCGCCGGGGTCAGAGGATGCGGGGGAGGTGCGCCCGGTACGGGTCGAGCCGCGCATCCGCCGGGTCGAGCTCGGTGACCAGCACATCGACGCGGTCGAGCGCGAGCGAGCGCACCCGTGCCCGCGACTCGAGCTTCGAGGCGTCGAGCGCCAGCACGACCGTTGCCGAGGCGCGGGCGAGCGCACCCTTCACCGCGGCCTGCGCGAGCGTGCTCTCGCTCGTGCCGCTGCCGGCGTGCAGCCCGAGCGCCGAGACCACGGCGACGTCGAAGTGGAACGCCGAGAACGCCGACTCGGTGAGCGCGCCGACGAGGCTGAGGTTCTGCTCCTCGCGCTCGCCGCCGGTGAGGTAGCCGCGCACGCCGGGCTTGCGCGTGAGCACCTCGAAGGCGGCGAGGCCGTTCGTCACGACGGTGAGCGGATGCTCGGCCGGCAGCGCCTCGGCGACCACGAACGCCGTGGTGGAGGAGTCGAGCCCCACGGCGGCACCCGCGGGCAGCAGCGGCAGGATCTTCGCCGCGATCCGCTCCTTCGCCCGAACGTTCTGCGCCTGCCGCGCCGCGAACGGATCCGCCTGCACGGGAACCACCCCGCCCCGCACCCGCCGCACCCGCCCCGCGCTCTCGAGCAGCTCGAAGTCGCGGCGGATGGTCATCGGATGCACGTCCCAGAGCTCGGCCGCCTCGGCCAGCGGCAGGCCGCCGCGCTCCTCGGCGAGCTCGAGCAGGGCGGCGCGCCGGGTCTCGCCGTCGAGCGTGCCCTTCAGTGCCATTGCCATCCTCCGGTCGTGCCGTACGCCGGACCCTTGCCGGATCCTGTTCACCGATGATACATTTCACACGAAATAACATCAATCACGAGGACGTGACATGCCCACCACCGACCGCCCGGCTGCCTCCGGGGCGCATGCCTACGCGGCGGTCGACCTCGGCGCGTCGAGCGGGCGGGTGATGCTCGGGGTCGTCGATCGCTCGGAGAGCTCGCCGCGCATCCGGATGATCGAGGTGCACCGCTTCGCGAACGGCCCCCGGCCCACCTCGCTCGCGCCCGGTGCGACGCTCGAGTGGGACGTCGAGCGCCTCGTGGAGGAGACGCTCGAGGGGCTGGCGGCTGCGGTCTCGGCCGCCGCGTCCGAGGGCCGCACGCTCGCCGGCATCGCGGTCGACTCGTGGGGCGTCGACTACGCGCTCGTGTCGTCGAGCGATGGGGTTCAGGCGGTTCCGCGGGTGGAGCACCACCGCGGGGCCGAGCCCTCCTGGGTCGAGGAGGCGGCTGCCGTCGTCGGGGCCGAGCAGGCCTATGCCGCGACCGGCATACCTCCCCAGTCGATCAACACCTCGGTGCGGCTGCACGCCGCCACCGACCCGGCCGGGACGCTGCTGCTCGTGCCCGACCTGCTGGTGCGGCTGCTGAGCGGTGCGGTCGGCGCCGAGCTCACCATCGCCTCGACGACCCAGCTGCTCGACGTGCGGGGCGGCGAGTGGTCGCGTCCGTTGATCGAAGCGTGGGGGCTCGCCCGGATCGACTTCCCCGCGGTCGTCGCCTCAGGCACTCCGGCCGGCGTCACCCTGCCGCACATCACCCGTCGTCTCGGGGGGTCGCAGCCGGTGCCGGTGTACCGGGTGGCCGAGCACGACACCGCCTCCGCGCTGGCCTTCGCCGCGCCCGGCGACGGGCAGCTGCTCGTGTCGAGCGGGAGCTGGTCGCTTGCCGGCATCAGCGTCGCCGAGCCCGTGCTCACGGCCGAGGCGCTCGCGGCCGGGCTGACGAACGAGCGCGGGGTCGGCGACTCGACCCTGCTGCTGCGCAACCTCGCCGGGCTCTGGCTGCTGTCCGAGTGCGCGCGCCAGTGGTCGATCGAGGGCGGGCGGATGCTCGACCCGGTCGAGCTCGTGCGCGAAGCCTCGCTGGCGCCTGACGATGCCGCCGACGGGCGCGCCCCGGTGTTCGACGTCGGCGACCCGCGGCTGCTGGCCCCGGGCCGGATACCGGAGCGCATCGCCGCGCTCTGCATGGAGCGCGGACAGCCGGCGCCGGAGGGCGTGCTCGGCACCGTGCGCAGCATCGTCGAGAGCCTCGCGACGGCGTACGCCGAGTCGGTGGGGGTGCTCGAGCGGGTCGCCGGAACGCGCATCCGCTCGGTTCGCATCGTCGGCGGCGGGTCGCGCAACGAGCTGCTCTGTCGCCGTACCGCCGCGCTGACCGGGCTGCCCGTGATAGCCGGCCCGGCCGAGGCCTCGGCGTTCGGCAACCTCGCGGTGCAGCTGGTGGCGGCGGGGGAGTTCGCGAGCCTGTCCGACGTCTATGCGGCCGGCGGTTCGGCCGGCGGCGCGATCGCGCACCATGAACCCGGAGAGGCGGCGACCCGATGACCGACGACGGCGACGCGGCGGCCCGCGTCGCACTGGTCGAGCTCTCGCGCGAGCTCGGCCGCCCCGACCGAGCGTGGGCGGTGCTCGCCGAGGGCAACACCTCGGTCGCACTCGGCGACGGGCGGATGCTCGTGAAGGCCTCGGGCGCGTCCATGGCCATCGCCGTGCCGGGCGACTTCGTCGCCGTGGGCCTGCCGGAGGTGCTGGCATTGGTGGACGCAGCCCCGGACGACCCGGCTGCCGCTACCGACCGTGCCTGTGCCACCGGGGCGACGGTGGATACGGGCGCAGGCGTGGACCTCGCCGCCGACGCCGGCCCGGGCGCCGGCCACTCGGCCGACGACGACGAGGCCGTGCGGGCGCTCTTCGCGGCGGCGGCCGCTGGCGGGCGGCGGCCCTCGGTCGAGGCGCTGCTGCACGCGGTGTGTCTCGCGCTGCCGGGGGTCGAGGCGGTGGGGCACACGCATCCGGTGCCGGTGAACGCGCTGCTGTGCTCGCCGCGGGCGTCGCTGCTGGTGGAGGGGGCGCTGTTCCCCGACCAGATCGTGGTGCTCGGCACGGATCCGCTGCTGGTGCCGTACGCCGACCCGGGGCTGCCGCTCGCGCGGGTCGTGCGGCGGATGCTCGGCGAGCGACTGGCCGCGACCGGCTCCGTGCCGAAAGTGGTCTATCTCGGCAACCACGGGATGTTCGCCCTCGGGTCGAGCCCGGCCGAGGTGTTGCGCATCACGGAGATGGCGGTGAAGGTGGCGCAGGTCGTCCTCGGTTCGCTGGCGGCCGGCGGCCCGGTCTTCCTCTCGGCCGAGGACGTAGCGCGCATCGACACCCGCCCCGACGAGCTTCTGCGACGGGCGGCCCTCGCTGCCGGCGCCGCGACGTCCGCCTCCCCTTCGATCGATGGAGCCTCAACATGACGACCACCCCTCCCACCACCGGCCGGCTGGACGGCCGCGTCGCCCTGATCACCGGCGGCAGCTCGGGCATCGGGCGGGCGTACGCGCAGCTGCTCTCCGCCGAGGGCGCCCGGCTCGTGCTCGTGGGGCGCGACGAGGGGCGGCTCCGCGAGGTCGCGGACGCTCTGCCGGGGGAGGTTCGGGTCGTCGCGGGGGATGTCGCGCATCCGTCGGTCTCGGAGCAGGCCGTGAACGTCGCCCTCGCCGCCTTCGGGCGGCTCGACGACGTGCTTGCGAACGCCGGACTCTACACCGGGGGCGACTTCGTCGACACCGACCCGGCGCTGATCGAGCAGCTCGTGTCGGTCAACGTCTTCGGCGCGATGGCGACCGTGCGGGCCGCCCTGCCGCACCTGATCGCGGCCGGCACGGGGGACGTGCTGGTGACGAGCTCGGTGTCGGGGCATCAGGACATCCACTGGGAGCCCGTCTACTCCGCCACGAAGCACGCGATGCAGTCGTTCGTGCACACCCTGCGTCGCCAGCTCGTCGGAACCGGCGTGCGCGCCGGAGCGGTGGCCCCCGGGGTCGTGCTGAACGAGCTGTGGGGGTACGCGGAGGGCGCCGACGGGGTGGATCAGGCGGTGGGGGACCGCACGGGCATCCGCTCGGAGGACGTCGCCGACGCCGTGCTGTTCATGCTCACCCGGCCGCGGCACGTGACCGTTCGCGACCTCGTCATTCTTCCCACGGATCAGGAGATCTGATCGTGGCCGTCTCATCACCCACCACGAAGGAGTGCGCATGTTCGAGGATCTGAAGGGCCGCACCGCGGTCGTCACCGGGGGAGCCCGCGGGCTCGGCTACTCGCTCGCCACGGCGCTGGCGGGGCAGGGCGTGAAGGTCGCGCTGCTCGACCTGCTGCCGATCGTGGGGGAGTCGGCTTCGCGCCTTTCGCGTGACTACGGCGTCGAGGCGCGCGGCTACGAGGTCGATGTGACGGATGCCGACGCCGTCGAAGCGGCCTTCGCCGCTGCGGAGGCCGACCTCGGGGTGCCGTCGCTGCTCGTGACCGCCGCGGGGATCACGATCTGGGGCGCGAGCGTGGACGTTCCGGCGGAGACGTGGCGGAAGGTGCTCGCGGTGAACCTCGACGGCACGTTCTTCGCGGCGCAGTCGTTCGGGCGGCGGGCGCTTCTGGCGGGGGTACCGGCGTCGGCGATCTTCATCTCGTCGATGTCGGCGTTCATCGTGAACCAGCCGCAGTTCCAGGCCTCGTACAACGCCTCGAAGGCGGCGGTGAGCCACCTCGCGGCGTCGCTCGCGGTGGAGTGGGCGCCGGCGGGGGTGCGGGTGAACGCGATCGCGCCGGGGTACTTCCTCTCGGACATGACGCGGGAGTTCACGGAGGCCAACCCGGAGCTCGCGGCGCGGTGGATCGGCACGATCCCGGCGGGGCGCATGGGCGAGCCCGCCGACCTGCACGGGCTGGCGCTGTACCTGGCATCAGACGCGTCGTCGTACCTCTCGGGCCAGAGCATCGTCATCGACGGCGGCTACACGGCCCTCTGACGCCCGACGCTGAGCGCTCGCGCCGTTCGCGCGATCGACTTGGCCCTTCCCGTCCTTCGTCCGACGTTCTGGAACGGGCAGGGCCAACTCGATCGTCGTGCGGGCGGCGCCGCGGTGGAGCGCGCTCGGTCGCGGTGAAGGCGAGCTCGGTCGCGGTGGAGGCGCTGCTTACGGAATCGAGTTGCCACTTTCCGCCCTAAGGTGCCCGTTTTAGGGCGGATTGTGGCAAATCGATCGCAGGTGGTGCCTGGGGGTGGCGGACGGGCGCGACGGCGGGTGGGACTTCGGCCGTGACTCGGCCGTGCTTCGGCGGTGACTCGGCCGTGACTCAGCCATGCTCGGGTCGTGACCGGGCCGTGACATCGATGACATGGGTGTGGTAGCGTGGCGCATGACATCGATGACATGGGCGGCTGCACAGGCGCAGCGCCAGAGCCCGCATCGGGATCCAGGAGTTTCACCATGAGCACCCCCCTCGTCGCCGGGCTCGACCTCGGCAGCACCGGCGTGAAGATCCTCGTGGCCGACGAGAGCGGCGCCGAGGTGCTGATCCGCCAGCTGCCGACGCCGTGGCGCGCGGGCGCCGCCGGCACCACCACGATGGAGGCCGCCGACCTCGTGCAGACCGTCCGCGAGCTGTTCGAGCTCGTGGCCGCCGACCTCGGCGAGCTGCGCGGCGGCGACGCCCGCATCGGCGCCGTCGCAGTGTCGGGCATGGGGGAGTCCGGCGTGGTGCTGGGCCCCGACGGCGGTGCGATCGCCCCGGCGATCGCGTGGTTCGACCCCCGCGGCGCCGAGCAGGTCGAGGCGCTGCCGCCGAGCATCCGGAGCGAATTCGCCGGCCGCACCGGACTGCCGCTCGGCGTGCAGGTCTCGGTGATCAAGCTGCTGCACCTGCGCGACCAGGGCCTCGACCTCACGGGCGCCCGCTGGCTGAACCTGCCCGAGTTCGTCGTGGCGGCCCTCGGCGGCGAGCAGGCGGCCGAGTACTCGCTGAGCTCGCGCACCGGCCTCCTCGACCAGGACACCGGCGCCCCTTGGCCCGAGCTGCTCGCTCACCTCGGCGTCACCCTCGACTTCCTCCCGCCCTTCGTCGACGCGGGCACTCCGCTCGGCCAGGCCGACGCCGAGTGGCTGCCGGCCGCCTTCGTCGGCGCCCGTCTCACCGTCGCCGGCCACGACCACCTCGTCTCGGCCGTCTCGACGGGCGAGTTCCCGGATGACCGCTACCACGTCTCGATGGGCACCGCCGAGGTGCTCCTGCGGGTGCTCGACGCGCCCCTGCCGTTCGAGGCCCGCGAGCGGCTCGCAGACTGGCTCATCAACTGCGTGCGCCACGTCGTTCCGGGGAAGTGGGTGCTCGTCGCCGGCGTCAAGACCGGGCTGCTGATGCGCCGCACCCTGCAGCTCGTCGGCGTGAACGACCGCGCCGGCCGCGACGCCCTGGATGCCGCAGTGATGGAGCAGCCCTACGAGGGCGTGCTGCAGGCCGGCGACGTGCAGGTGTCCGGAGCCCGCAACGACGACGGCGTGCTGCGTCTCGTCGTGCAGGCCGACGGCGCCGGCCCGGCCGACCTCTTCGGTGCGGTGCTCCGGCATGGCAACGACGAACTCGCCCTGCTCGTCGAGGCGATGGACCGCGAGGTCCCGCCCGCGACCTCGGCCCTCCTCACCGGCGGCTGGGCGAGCATGCGCTCGGTGCAGCGCGCCCGTGCCGAGGTGCTGGCGGGCGTGCGCGTCTCCGACCGCTCGCAGGACACCGCCTACGGCGCCGCCGTCTTCGCGTCACGTCTCCTCACCGCGGCTCCGCCCACGACGACGGATGCGCGCGCCGACCGACCCGCCTGACCCACGCCGCGGCACCGCCCGCGACCGCGCCGACCGCCCACTCGGGCAGACCGCACGCCCCACGACCAGAACACCCCCCGAACCCCACCACCCCACCCAAGGAGCCCTTCCCGTGAACGAACTCACCACCCTCGAGCGCCGCGCGCTCGCCAAGATCAGCACCCCCGCCGGCGGCATGCTGATCGTCGCCGCCGACCAGCGCAACGGCATGAAGGCCGTCATGAAGGACGCCCCGAACGGCGCAGAGGGCATCAGCCGCGACGAGCTGGCCGACGCCAAGAGCGACCTGCTGAAGCACCTCGGCAACGCCGCCCCGGCCATCCTGCTCGACCCCTCGACCGCCCTGCCCCGCGTCGTGGACGACGGCACGCTCGACAGCGACACCGGCCTCGTGGTCGCCATGGACGAGTCGGGCTTCGCCGTCGAGAACGGCCTGAAGCGCACCCGCTACGTCGAGGGCATGACCCCCCGGAAGGTGCGCGAACTCGGTGGCGACGCCGCCAAGATGCTCTGGTACCTGCGTGCCGACCGCCGCGACGACGAGAAGGTCGTGCTGGACGACATCGCCCGCCTCACCGCCGAGTGCGCGGCCGAAGGCGTTCTGCTGATCGTCGAGATCCTCACCTACCAGCTCGAGGACGAGAGCGACGAGGACTACGCCGACGTCTTCCCCTCGCTCATCTCGGGCGCGGCCGAGCTCAGCGTCGCCGCCGGCGCCAAGGTGCTGAAGCTGCAGTACGCGGGCTCCGCCGAGGCCGCCGCCGCCGTCACCGAGGCCGCCGCCGGCGTGCCGTGGGCCGTGCTCTCGGCCGGTGTCGACCACGCCACCTTCGTCGACCAGGTGCGCACCGCCGTCGTCAACGGCGCCCGTGGCGCCATGGCCGGCCGCTCGCTCTGGAAGGACAGCCTCTCCATCTCGTCCGAGAAGCGCGAGGAGCTGCTCACCACGAAGGCCGTGCCCCGCCTGAAGGAGCTCGCCGCGATCATCGACGAGGTGCTCGCGAACCGCGAGTAGCCCTCCCCGGGTGCCGGGCCGGGCCGCCGTAGACTCTCGTGCGAGCCCGACCCGGTGCGGGCCGACTCCCGCGAGGGTGAGCAGAGCGGATGCCCGTCCCGGCGCATCCCGGTGAAGGAGCGTGCACATGGCGACGATGCAGGACGTGGCCGATCGCGCCGGCGTGAGCGCCAAGACCGTGTCGCGCGTGTTCAACGACGACCCGCACGTGCTGCCCGAGACCCGCGAGCGGGTGTCGGAGGCGATGCGCACGCTGAACTACGTGCCGAACGTGCTCGCCCGCACCTTCCGCGCCGGCCGCTCCTCGAGCGTCGGCGTCGCGGTGCCCGACGTCGTCGACCCGTTCTTCGCCGCCGTGGTGCGCGCGGTCGAGCGGGTCTGCTCGGCCAGCGGCATCACCACGCTCGTCACGAGCATCGGCGACGACCCGGCCCGCGAGAAGCCGGTGCTCGAGGCGCTGCTGCGCACCCAACTGATGGGCCTCGTGCTCGCTCCGGTCGCCGCCGACCACGCCTGGCTCGCGCCCTGGACCGAGCACACCCCGATCGAGTTCGTCGACCGCGCGCCGATCGACCTCGACGCCGACTCCTTCGTGGAGGACGACCGGCACGGCTCCTATCTCGCCACCCGGCACCTGCTCGAGCACGGGCACACGCGGGTCGCGTTCCTCGCCGACCAGACGCATCCGCCGAGCTCGCGCCGTCGTCTCGCCGGCTACACCGAGGCCCTGGCCGACGCCGGCCTACCGCTCGACGAGCGGCTGATCGCTTTCGACGCGGGCAGCGACGACGGGGCGGCCCGCGAGCTCGAACGGCTCCGCCGGTTGACGGATGCCCCCACCGCCGCCTTCTCCTCGAACGCCCGTGTCACGATGCACGCCTTCTCGGCGCTGAAGGACGCGGGCACGGCCTTCGTCGGCTTCGGCGACTTCCCGATGGCGGATCGGCTGACGCCCTCCGTCAGTGTGATCGACCAGGACCCGGCGCGCCTCGGCCGCCTCGCGGCGACCCGCGCCCTCGAGCGCTTCAACGACCCGAAGGCCCGCTACGAGGCTTCGACCGTCGTGCCGGTCGGCCTCACGGTGCGCCGCAGCTGCGGCTGCCCCTGAGGAGCAGCCGCAGCGCGCACGATCAGGCTCAGTAGCGCTCGCGCGGCGGGCGGGACTCGCGGTCGCCGCGATCGGGGCGCTTCGCCGAGCTGCCGAAGCGGTCGGGCTTCAGCTCGATCAGCTTGCCGCTGATCCGGGTGTCCTTCAGGCGTCGCAGGGTGTCGGCGGGCAGGTCGGCCGGCAGCTCGACGAGCGAGAAGTCGGGCCGGATCTGGATGGCGCCGAAGTCCTCGCGGCGGAGGCCTCCCTCGTTGGCCAGCGCGCCGACGATCTGGCGCGGCTCGACCATCTGGCGCTTGCCGACCGCGATGCGGTAGGTGGCCTTGGGCCCGCCGCCACCGCGGGAGCCACGGTCGCGGTCGCCGTCTCCGTCAGAGTAGCGGTCGCGCGAGGAGCGGTCGGGCCGGCCACCGCGGTCGGAGCCGCGCTCGGCGCGCTCCCCGCGGTCGCGCTCGCGCTCGACGGCCTGCGAGCGGCGCTCGTCCTCGGCCGAGAGCAGCAGCGGCGTTCCGCCCTGCGCCACCACGGCCAGCGCCGCGGCCACGTCGGCCTCGGGCACGTCGTGGTGCGAGACGTAGTGCCCGACGATGTCGCGGAAGGTCTGGATCTGCTCCGGCTCCGACAGCGCCGCCGTGATGGCGTCGTCGAAGCGCGTCAGCCGGGTGGCGTTGACGTCGTCGACCGTGGGGAGCCGCATCTCGGTGAGCGGCTGCCGGGTCGCCTTCTCGATGGCGGCGAGCATCCGTCGTTCACGAGGGGTGACGAAGCTGATCGCGTCGCCGGTGCGGCCCGCGCGGCCGGTGCGGCCGATGCGGTGCACGTACGACTCGGTGTCGATCGGCAGGTCGAAGTTCACGACGTGGCTGATGCGCTCGACGTCGAGCCCGCGGGCGGCGACGTCGGTGGCCACGAGGATGTCGAGCTTGCCCGACTTCAGCTGGTTCACCGTGCGCTCGCGCTGGGCCTGCACCACGTCGCCGTTGATGGCGGCGGCCGTGTAACCGCGGGCGCGCAGCTTCTCGGCGAGCGTCTCGGTCTCGTTCTTCGTGCGCGTGAACACGATCATGCCCTCGAAGTTCTCGGTCTCGAGGATGCGCGTGAGGGCGTCGACCTTCTGCGGGTACGACACGATCAGGTAGCGCTGCGCGATGCTCGCCGAGGTCGTGGTGGTGCTCTTGATCGTGATCTCTTCGGGATCGTGCAGGTGCTGCTTGGAGATGCGGCGGATCTGCGCGGGCATGGTGGCCGAGAACAGGGCCACCTGCTTGGAGTCGGGGGTGTCGGCGAGGATCGTCTCGACGTCTTCCGCGAAGCCCATCTTGAGCATCTCGTCGGCCTCGTCGAGCACGAGGAAGCGCAGCTGGCTGAGGTCGAGGGTGCCCTTCTCGAGGTGGTCCATGATGCGGCCGGGGGTGCCGACGACGATGTGCACGCCGCGGCGGAGCGCGGAGAGCTGCACGCCGTAGCCCTGCCCGCCGTAGACGGGGAGCACGTGCACGCCCTTGAGGTGCGCCGCGTACTTCTCGAACGCCTCGCAGACCTGCAGGGCGAGCTCGCGGGTGGGCGCGAGCACGAGGGCCTGCGGGGTCTTCTGCGACAGGTCGAGCCGGGAGAGGATCGGCAACGCGAACGCCGCCGTCTTGCCGGTGCCGGTCTGGGCGAGGCCGACGACGTCGCGGCCGGCCAGCAGGGTGGGGATGGTGGCGGCCTGGATGGCCGAGGGGGTCTCGTAGCCGACGTCTTTGAGCACCTTCATCACCGGGTCGCTGAGGCCCAGGTCGGCGAAGGTCGTCTGCTCGCGGGCGTCGAGCGCCTCGTCGGGCGCGGTGGTACTGGATGATGCCATGCCTCAACGGTACCGCCTCGCCCTGTGCCCTCCGTGTTACCGGGGTGCTACGGCCGATTTTCGTGGGATGCGGTGCGGGCGCTACCGTGAGCGTGTGACCAGCGAATCCGACGCGACACCACCCTTTCCCACCGACGCCGACCGCCGCAGCGTGAGCCACGAGGTCGATCTCGACCTGCGCTCCGACGTGCGCCTGCTCGGTGCGCTGCTCGGCCGCGTGCTGACCGAGGCCGGCGGTGAGGAGCTGCTGGCCGACGTCGAGCGGCTGCGCGGGCTCGTGATCCGGGCCTACGAGCAGGGCGGTGGGGCATCGCTCGACGACGCCGAGGCGCTCGTCGCGTCGTTCGGCCAGGAGCGCGCCGAGCAGGTCGCCCGCGCCTTCACCTGCTACTTCCACCTCTCCAACCTCGCCGAGGAGCACCACCGGGTGCGCGTGCTGCACGCCCGCCCCGCCACCGGTGCCGACTCGCTGCCCGCCGCGGTGCAGCGCATCGTCGACGAGGTCGGTGCCGAGGAGGCCGCCGAGCGGCTGCGTACGATGCGGTTCCACCCGGTGCTGACCGCGCATCCGACCGAGGCCAGGCGTCGTGCCGTGGCGTCGGCCATCCGCCGCATCAGCGAGCTGCTCGCCGAACGCGACGGCGCGGGCCAGGAGTCGGTGCTGCTCGCCGACAACGAGCGCCGGCTGCTCGAGGAGATCGACGTGCTCTGGCGCACCTCGCCGCTGCGCACAACCCGCCCCACCCCGCTCGACGAGGTGCGCACGGCCATGTCGATCTTCGACCAGACGCTCTTCCAGGTCGTGCCCCGGGTCTACCGGATGCTCGACGACTGGCTGCTCGGAGCGGACGCCGGTCGCGTACCGGCCGAGGCGCCCGCCTTCCTCCGCCTCGGCTCGTGGATCGCCGCCGACCGAGACGGCAACCCCTTCGTCACCGCCGACGTCACCAAGGCCGCCGCCGCGATCGCCTCCGAGCACGTGCTGCTCGGCCTCGAGCACGTCACCAGCCGGATCGGCCGCACGCTGACGCTCGACGCCGCCGACACCCCCGCGAGCGACGAGCTCCGCGAGCTGGCCGCGAGCCAGGAGCGGATGGCCGGGCAGATCACCTCGGGCATCGGCACCCGTGCCCCCAACGAGCCGCACCGCCGGGTGCTGCTGGTGGTGGCGGAGCGTCTCGCGGCGACGCGGCGGGACGAGCATCCGCTCGCCTACCACCGGCCCGAGGAACTGCTCGCCGACCTGCTCGTGGTGCAGCGGTCGCTGCGCGACGGGGGAGCGCACCGGAGCGCGAACGGCGAGCTGCAGAACCTGATCTGGCAGGTGGAGACCTTCGGCTTCCACCTGGCCGAACTCGAGGTGCGCCAGCACTCGCAGGTGCACCGGAAGGCCCTCGCCGACGTGCGGGCGGGCGGTGAACTCGACGAGATGACCGTCGAGGTGCTCGAGGTCTACCGCACCATCGCGTACCTGCAGGAGCGCTACGGCGTGCGGGCGTCGCGGCGCTACATCGTCTCGTTCACGCAGTCGTCGGAGGACATCGCGACGGTCTACGCGCTGGCCGAGGCCGCGCTCGGATCGGCGGAGGCGGCCCCAGTGCTCGACGCCATCCCGCTGTTCGAGACCTTCGACGACCTGAACGCCTCGACGCGCATCCTGGCCGAGATGATCGAGCTGCCCCCGGTGCAGGAGCGCCTCGCCGCGACCGGCCGGAAGCTCGAGGTGATGCTCGGCTACTCCGACTCCTCGAAGGACGTCGGGCCCGTGTCGGCCACGCTCGCGCTCTACGACGCGCAGGCCCGCATCTCGCGCTGGGCCGCCGAGAACGACATCGAGCTGACCCTCTTCCACGGCCGCGGCGGCGCCCTCGGCCGTGGCGGCGGGCCGGCCAACGAGGCCGTGCTCGCCCAGCCCCCGGGATCGGTCGAGGGCCGCTTCAAGCTCACCGAGCAGGGCGAGGTGATCTTCGCGCAGTACGGCGACAAGACCATCGCCGCCCGGCACATCGAGCAGATGGCCGCGGCCACCCTGCTCGCGTCGAGCCCCGCGAACGAGGAGCGCAACCGCGCCGCCGCCGAGGAGTTCGCCGACGTGGCGTCCGCCCTCGACGTGGCCTCGCGCCGGCGCTTCTTCGAGCTCGTCAAGGCCGAGGGCTTCGCGCCCTGGTTCGCCCAGGTCACGCCGATGGAGGAGGTCGGCCTCCTGGCCCTCGGCTCCCGGCCGGCCCGCCGCGGGCTGTCGGTCGAGTCGCTCGAAGACCTCCGCGCCATCCCGTGGGTGTTCGCCTGGACCCAGGCCCGCATCAACCTCACCGGCTGGTTCGGCCTCGGCTCGGCGCTCGCCGCGGTCGGCGACGAGGAGCGGCTGCGCACCGCCTACGCGCGCTGGCCGCTGTTCGCCTCGATGATCGACAACGTCGAGATGTCGCTGGCGAAGACGGATGCGCGCATCGCCGCGAGCTACCTCGAGCTCGGCGACCGCGACGACCTAGCCGCCCTGGTGCGCGAGGAGATGGAGCTCACCCGCGAATGGGTGGCGCGCACCAGCGGGCACACCTCGATCCTCGAGGACCGCCCGGTGCTGCGCCGCGCCGTGCGGCTGCGGAGCCCCTACGTCGACGCGCTGTCGCTGCTGCAGCTGCGCGCGCTCCGCGAGGTGCGGGCGACGGGGAGCACGAATCCCGATGACGCGCCGCATCGCCTGCTGCTCCTGACCGTGAACGGGATCGCCGCCGGCCTGCAGAACACCGGATGATGGAGAGATGGTCCGAACCGCGCTCTCCGTCATCGCCGGCGCGACCGTCGTCGGCTTCGCCGCGCTGACCGCGCTGGCGCCGCCGCCCCTGCCCGTGGAGTCCCCGTTCGAGCAGGAGATCGAGGCGGCGCAGGCGGCCGCCGGCCCCGATTCGGTCGGGCAGACGTTCACCGTGCCCGGCGGGGCGGCCGGAGCATCCGTCGCCCGCGACTCGTACGACGCCGTCTCGGGCCTGCAGAACCTCTCGAAGGGCAGCACCAACCGCGACTGGGCGGTGCTCGTGCTCTACATGGCGGGCTTCCCGACGAGTGAGTCGAACATCACGGTGATGATGCGGTGGATGCGCCAGGAGAACGGCCCCGACGACTGGTGGCTGCGCAACAACCCGCTGAACAACGGCTGGGGCTCGGGCGGCGGCTCGGGGCTCGGCAGCTACGACACGCTCGTGACCGCGGCGGCGAACGTGGGCAACGCGCTGCACGGCAACCCGGGGTACTCGGCGATCGTGGCGGGGTTCTCGAGCTCGGCGCCCACGGGGCAGATCGAGGCGGCCATCTGGGCGTCGCCCTGGGCGACCTCGCACTACGGCAACGGCTCGCACTGGTCGCAGTCGCCGGTGCCCGTGTACGCGTCGCCGCCCGGCACCTGGGGCTGAGCGGCTTTCGCTAGCGTTGGGGCATGACCTCCGCACCGCTCCGCACCGCTGTCATCGGCTACGGCCTCGGCGGCCGCGTCTTCCACACGCCGTTCCTCGCCGCGTCGCCCGACTACTCGCTCGACGGGGTCGTGACCGGCTCGCCGTCGCGGGCTGACGCGGTGCGGGAGCAGTACGGCGACATCGTGATCCCGGATGCGGATGCCCTCCTCGCCCGCGCCGGTGACTTCGACGTGGTGGTCGTGACCACCCCGAACGCCACCCACGCACCGCTCGCGCACCGGGCCCTGGATGCCGGACTGCACGTCGTCGTCGACAAGCCCTTTGCCCTGACCGCGGCCGACGCCACCGCGCTCGTGGAGCACGCCTCGGCGGTGGGCCGCACGATCTCGGTGTTCCACAACCGCCGCTGGGACGGGGACTTCCTCACCGTGCGCCGCGTGATCGCCGACGGACTCGTCGGGGACGTACGGGTGTTCGAGTCGGCGTTCGAGGTGTGGAAGCCGACGCTGGGAGCCAAGAAGTGGAAGGAGGGCGCGGCAGCCGTCGACGGCGGGGGAGTGCTCTTCGACCTGGGCCCGCACGTCATCGACCAGGCGCTGCAGCTGTTCGGGCCCGTGACCGAGGTGCACGCCGAGCTCGACGCGCGGCGCGACGGAGCGGTGGCCGACGACGACGCCTTCGTGACCCTGCGGCACGCGAACGGGGTGCGCTCGCGCCTCTGGACGAGCCTCGTGGCGCCGTCGGCCCGGCCGCGGTTCCGGGTGATCGGCTCGTCGGCGGTCTTCGCGACGCGCGGTCTCGATCCGCAGGAGGCGCAGCTCGCGGGCGGCGCGAAGCCCGGTGACCCGGGCTACGGGCTCGAGGGCGCGGCGGTCGGAGTGCTCTCCCGGCCGGATGCGCCGGACGAGGAGCTGCCACTGGACGCCGGCGACTACCCCGCCTTCTACCGCGGATTCGCCGCCGCCGTGCTCTCGGGAGCTCCGGTGCCGGTCGCGCCCGAGGACGCCGTCGAGGTGCTGCGGATCATCGAGGAGGCCCACGGGCAGGCGCGGTAGGGGCGACCTCCGACATACTGGGGGCAGGACTCGACCCGAACGGCTCCCATCCCCGCACGACCGCTCCCTTCAGGAAGGCCGCTCTTTGTTCCCGTTCGACTCCCTCATCATCGTCGCCGTCGTCGGCGTCGTGGTGCTGATCGCGCTGATCGTGGTCATCACCCTGCTCCGCGGCATCAAGGTCGCCAAGCCCGACGAGGCGATCATCGTCACCTCGCGCCAGAAGGCCGTCAAGTCGGGCCAGACGGCGCTCGAGGAGACCGAGAACGCCGGCCAGCGCGTCGTCTTCGGCTCGCGCGTGTTCGTCAAGCCCATCGTCGAGGCGCACTTCAAGCTCTCGCTCCGCAGCCGGCAGCTCAACGTGCAGGCGACCGCCCAGACCAAGGACGCCATCACCATCAAGGTGAACGCCGTCGCCGTCGTGAAGGTCGGCGGCTCGGAGTCGATGGTGCGCGCCGCCGCCCAGCGCTTCCTGAACCAGCAGGACCAGATCGAGACCTCCACCGAGGAGGTGCTCTCCGGGTCGGTGCGATCGATCGTCGGCCAGCTGACGGTGACCGAGATCATCACGAACCGCCAGGCCCTCCAGGGCCAGGTGCTCGACGCCGTGCGCGAGTCGCTCGACGTGCAGGGCCTGCAGATCGACACGCTCCAGATCAAGGAGATCGACGACGACAACGGCTACATCCGCGACCTGGGTCGTGCCGAGGCGGCCCGCGTGAAGCAGGTCGCCGAGGTCGCCGAGTCGGTGGCCCGCCGCACCTCGGAGGAGGCCCGGATCGAGGCCGACCAGGCCGTCGCGGAGCAGCAGCGCAAGCTCGACCTGCGGAACGCCGAGATCCAGAAGGAGACCGACAAGGCCCGCGCCGAGGCCGCCGCCTCCCGCCCGCTGGCCGAGGCGATCTCGCAGCAGGAGGTCATCGCCCAGCAGGAGATCACCGCCGGCAAGCGCGTGGGCCTCCGCAAGCAGGAGCTCGACGCCGAGATCCGCGCCGTGGCCGACGCCGAGGCGTACTCGCTGGAGAAGAAGGCCCAGGCCGACGCGGCCGCCGCCGTCGCCGCCGCGGTCGCCGAGCGCGACCGCCGCAAGGCGCAGGCCGAGGCCGTCGAGGCCGAGGGTATCGCCGAGCGCAACCGCCGCCGCAGCGCCGCCGAGGCGACCGAGGCCGAGGGTGTGGCCGAGAAGAACCGCCGTATCGCGGCCGCCGAGGCGCTCCGGGCCGAGGGTGAGGCCGAGGCGAACTCCATCCGCGTGAAGGGTGCCGCCGAGGCGGAGGCCACGCGGGCGCAGGCCGACGCCCTCGAGGAGCGCGCCGACGACCTGCTGCGCCAGCAGGTGATCGGGCAGCTGCCTGCGATCGTGCGCGCGGCCTCGGAGCCGCTCGCCGCGATCACGAACATGACGGTCATCTCGAACGACGGCAACGGCGTCGAGCAGGTCGGCGGCAACGTCGCGAGCCAGCTCGCCTCGTCGATGCAGATCGTGAAGGATCTCGTGGGCATCGACCTGGCCGAGATCATCACCGGCCGCGCCTCGGGCGCCGCGGCCGGCGCCGCCGCGGGCCGTGCCCTGGCCGACGTGGGCGTCGCCCCCGCCGCCACCCGCACGGCTCCCAGCCCCGACGCCGCCAACTGATCGCGTCGCCGCCCCTCCATGCCTAGGCGGGAGGGGCGGCGCCCGGTAGCGTGAGCGCCATGGCTAGTGAGGCGACCACGGTCGACGTCGACGGACCGCACGGCACCCGCGAGGTGCGCATCTCGAGCCCGTCGCGGCTCGTCTTCCCCGAGGCGGGCATCACAAAGCTCGGCCTCGCCGAGTACCACATCGCCGTCGGGGAGGCCTTCCTCGCCGCCAACGGCGACCGGCCGATCTCGCTGCAGCGCTTCGGCGGTGACATCCACGGCGACCAGTTCTTCTCGAAGAACCCGCCGAAGGGCGCGCCCGACTACGTGCGCTCGGAGACGGTGACCTACCCCAGCGCCCGGGCGCATCCGCAGATCGTCATCGACGAGACCGCCGTGACGGTGTGGGCGGTGCAGATGAACACCGTCGTGTTCCACCCCTGGGCCTCGCGCGCCGAGACGAGCGACTTCCCCGACCAGCTGCGCATCGACCTCGACCCGCAGCCGGGCACCGACTTCGGCGACGCCGTGCCGATCGCGTTCGAGCTGCGGAAGGTGCTCGCCGACGCCGGCCTCGAGGCCTTCATCAAGACCTCGGGCAACCGCGGCCTGCACGTGTTCGCGCCGATCGAGCCGACCCGGGAGTTCCTCGACGTGCGCCACGCCGTGATCGCCGCGGCCCGCGAGCTCGAGCGGCGGATGCCCGAGCAGGTCACCACGAACTGGTGGAAGGAGGAGCGCGGGCAGCGCGTCTTCGTCGACTTCAACCAGGCCAATCGCGACCGCACCATGGCGGGGGCGTACAGCCCGCGGGCGCTCGCGCACGCTCCGGTGTCCTGCCCGATCACCTGGGACGAGCTGCCGGATGCCGACCCCACGGCGTTCACCGTGCTGACGGTGCCCGAGCGGCTGCGCACGGTGGGCGACCCGTGGGCGGGGATGGCCGAGCATCCGGGCACCATCGACGTGCTGATGGTGTGGTGGGCGCGCGACCTCGAGTCGGGGCTCGGCGAGCTGCCGTTCCCGCCCGACTACCCGAAGATGCCCGGGGAGCCGCCGCGCGTGCAGCCGAGCCGCGCCCGCCACGACGACTGAGGCGGCGACCGCGGCGTCGGCGCCGGGTGCGCGCCGCACCGCCGGCCCCGGCCGCGCACGGGTGTCGGCGCAGTGCCGTGACGCCCGGCGTCAGACCAGCACGTCGCCGAGGTCGTAGGCGATCGGCCGGTCGAGCTGCTCGAAGGTGCACGAGCGCGCCTCGCGGTCGGGTCGCCAGCGCTCGAACTGCACCGTGTGCCGGAACCGCATGCCCTCCATCTGGTCGTAGCGCACCTCGGCCACGAGCTCGGGCCGCAGCTTCACGAACGACACGTCCTTGCCCGAGGAGAAGCGGCTGCGCTCGCCCTCGCCGAGCACCGCGTTGCCCTCGGCGTCGCGTTCGACGTACGGCTCCAGCTCGTCGATCAGCTCGAGGCGGCGTTTGTCGGTGAACGCCGAGGCGCCGCCGACGCCGCGCAGGTCGCCCCGGCCGTCGCCGTCGTAGAGCCCGAGCAGCAGCGAGCCGACACCTCGGCCGCTCGCGTGTATGCGGTAGCCCGTGACGACCACGTCGGCCGTGCGGTGGTGCTTCACCTTGAGCATCACGCGCTTGCCCGGGGCGTAGGAGGCCGCGAGCGGTTTGGCGACGACCCCGTCGAGCCCGGCGCCCTCGAACTCCTCGAGCCAGCGCCGGGCGAGCTCGACATCGGCCGTGGTGCGCGAGAGGTGGAACGGGGCGGGCAGTCCTTCGGCGAGCTCCTCGAGCGCGTCGCGGCGGGCCGAGAATGGCTGCTCGAGCAGCGACTCGTCACCCCGCTCGAGCAGGTCGAACGCGACGAACAGCGCCGGCGTCTCGACCGCGAGCTTCGCCACGCGCGATGCCGCGGGGTGGATGCGCTGCGAGAGCGCCTCCCAGTCGAGCTTCGCCCGCCCGCCGTCGACCGCGACGGGCACGACGATCTCGCCGTCGAGCACGCAGGGCCCGGGCAGGATGCGCGCCAGCGCCTCGGTCAGTTCGGGGAAGTAGCGGGTCAGCGGCTTCGAGCCGCGGCTGCCGATCTCGACGCCGTCCGCCGTTCCGGAGCCGTCGTAGGAGATGACGCCCCGGAAGCCGTCCCACTTCGGCTCGTAGACGAGACCGCCCTCGACGCTCTCAGGCGCCGGGACGGCGGGGACGGCCTTGGCCAGCATCGGCGCGATCGTGCTCATGCCTCGATCATGGCCCCGAGACGTCCCCGGGGCCAGGGGAGCAGCGCACCGAGCGCAGGCGGAGGGGGTGGCGGATGCGCGGCACCGGCATACCGTGAAGGGATGGGCGCGAGAGAACTGTGGCTGGTGCGGCACGGCGAGAGCACGGCGAACGTGCAGGCGACCGCGGCCCAGGAGGCCGGCGAGGAGACGATCGAGGTCGACTGGCGCGATGCCGACGTGCCGCTCTCGCCCCTCGGCGAGCAGCAGGCGGCGGCCCTCGGCGCCTGGATCGCCGAGCACGCCGAGTTCGGCGTTCCGAACACCGTGTGGAGCTCCTCCTACCTGCGGGCGCGCCAGACCATCGAGATCGCGCTCGCCGAGGCGGGCGTCGAGATGACTCCGCGCGTCGACGAGCGGCTGCGCGACCGGGAGCTCGGGATCCTCGACCGGCTGACGGCGGTCGGCGTCGAGGCACGGTTCCCCGCCGAGGCGGAGCGGCGCCGGTGGCTCGGCAAGTTCTACTACCGGCCGCCGGGCGGGGAGTCCTGGGCCGACGTGGCGCTGCGCATCCGCTCGTTCCTGATGGACGTGGACGACGTCGACGACGAGGGCACCGCTCTCGTGGCCGCGCACGACGCCGTCGTCATGCTGTTCCTCTACGTCTGCGGCGAGATGGGCGAGGAGGAGATCCTCGACTTCGCGCAGGACCACACCGTCACGAACGCCTCCGTCACCCGCCTGGTGCGCCCCTCGGGGCAGGGCCGGTGGCGGGTCGCGACGTTCGCCGAGCACGAGCACCTCGACGCCTTGGCGGCGCCGACCGAGCATCCGGGAGACACCGATGAGCAGTGAGCAGAGCGATTCGACCACGGCTCAGGATGCGCGGCCGCCCGTCGTCGTCACCCCCGCCGTGCTGCGGGACTGGCCGCTGCCGGGCCCGGGCGCGTCGAAGTACGACCGGGGCCAGGTGCTCGTCGTGGGCGGCGACCGCCGTTCGCCCGGAGCCGCGCTGCTCGCCGCCGAGGCCACCCTCCGTGTCGGGGCCGGGCGCCTCACCATCGCGCTCGCCAAGAGCGTCGCGCTGACGGCCGCCGTCGCTCTGCCCGAGTCGGGCGTCGTGCCGCTGCCCGAGCGCTCGGGCCACATCGACGGCGCCTCGATCGACGAGGCCGTCGACGACCTCGGCTCGGCCGATGCCGTGCTGGTCGGCCCCGGTCTCGACGACGCCGACGAGGCGAAGCGGATGCTCGACCGCCTGCCCGCGCTCGTCGGAGAGTCGACCGTGCTGGTGCTCGACGCCTATGCGCTGGGAGTGCTGCCCGACTCATCCGCGCGGGAGGAGCTCGCCGATCGCCTCGTGCTGACGCCGAACGTGGGGGAGGCCGGCCGGCTGCTGGCCTCGACCGACGACGCCGAGCTCGCCAAGGGTGACGACCCCGATCTCGGTGAGGTCGCCCGGGCGGTCGCGCGCGAGTACGGGGCCGTCGTGTCGTGCCAGAACCGGATCGCGCACCCCGACGGCCGGCTCTGGATCGTCGGCACGGGCCACGGCGGCCTCGGCACCTCGGGGAGCGGCGACGTGCTGGCGGGCGCGATCACCGGGCTCTGCGCCCGGGGTGCGTCGCTCGAACAGGCCGCGGTATGGGCGACGCACGCCCACGCGGCGGCGGGGGACCGGCTGGCCGTGCGGGTGGGGCCGCTCGGGTTCCTGGCAAGCGAGCTGCTCACCGAGCTGCCGCGGGTGCTGGTCGAGGTCGGCTGAGCGGAGCCGAGCTCGCCCGCGCCGCCGAGTGATGCGGGCCGAGGATGGGTGCCACCGGCGCGGCTGGGCGGCTTCGCTCAGCGGGCCCGGTGCAGCGCGATCAGCTGCTCGGCCGAGTGGGCGAGGTGCTCGCGCACGGCGGGCTCGCCGCGCATCCGGATGCCCTCGAGCAGCCGATCGTGCTGCTCGACCATCTCGTCGGCCGGCAGCAGGGGCCGCAGCTGGTTCAGGAAGAGCAGCAGCTCGCTCTCGAGCTGGGCGTGCGCCTCGGTGATGCGGGGGCTGCCGGCCGAGGCCACCAGGGCGTGGTGCAGCTCGGCGTGCGCGCTCTCGATGGCGCGGTGGTCGTCGGGATGGCCCTCGCAGACCTCTCGGAGCCGAGCGTTCGCGGCCACCAGCTCGGGCGGCAGGGGGAGCGGTGCGCCCGCGGCGGTGCCGGTGCGTCGCCGGAGCAGGGCGACAGCCTCGCCCTCGAGTGCGGTGCGGTACTCCATCAGCGCCCGCACGTCGTCGTCGGAGAAGGCCCGCACCCGAGCGCCCTTGTAGGGCTCGAAGGTGACGAGGCGCTGCGCGGCCAGCAGCTGGAGGGCCGCCCGCACCGTGTGGCGGTTGACGCCGTGCTCGGCCGAGAGCGTCTCCTCGCGGAGCGCCTGACCCGGGGCGAGCCGGGCGTCGAGGATCAGCTCGCGCAGGGCCGCGGCCACGGTCTGCACCGCGGTCGACGGGGAGGCGGAGGCGGGCACGCTCCCGAGGCTAGCGCGAGCGGGCGCGGGGCGGGTGTTCATGGGAAGGTGAATCCATGCCGACCGACGACTCCGCCCTCGCCCGCCCGAACCCGCCGGGTGCCGCGACCCCCGCGCGCACCGACCCCGCGCACACCGACCCCGCGTCGCGCCCGAGCCTGCGCTCGATGCTCACCGACAAGTTCGGCCAGCTCGCGCTGCGGAGCCTGCAGATCATCGTGGTGCTGATCCTCGCCACCGTGGTCGTGTTCGCGCTGGTGCAGCTGAAGCTCGTGGTCATCCCGCTGCTGATCGCGATCATCCTCGCGGCCGCGGTGAGCCCCGTGCTGCGCTGGCTGAAGCATCACGGCTTCTCGGCCATGATGGCGACCTGGGTGACGCTGGTCGCCGCCATCCTCGTGTTCGGCGGGCTGATCACGCTGATCGTCTTCGCCGTGCGCGGGCAGTGGGACGAGCTGGGCAAGCGCGCGTCGGAGGGCGTGGACAACCTGCAGGGCTTCGTCACGAACCTGCCCTTCGACATCGACCAGTCGCAGATCGAGGACGCGAAGACCTCGGCCCTGGACTTCCTCACCAGCAGCCAGTTCGGCTCGGGGGCGCTAGCCGGGGTGTCGGCGGCGGGTGAGGTCATCACCGGTGCGGTGCTGGCGATCGTCATCCTGTTCTTCTTCATGAAGGACGGGCCGCAGATCTGGGCCTTCCTGCTGAAGCCGTTCAAGGGCTACCGGCACGAGCGCGGGGAGCGCATCGGCCACACCGCGGTGCGCACCCTCGGCGGGTACGTGCGAGGCACGGCCGTCGTCGCGCTCGTCGACTCGGTCGCCATCGGCGTGGGCGTCGCGATCGTCGGCGTGCCGCTGGCCCTGCCGCTCGCGATCATCGTCTTCGTGGGTGCCTTCATCCCGCTGATCGGTGCGACGCTGGCCGGCGTGCTGGCCGCGCTGGTGGCGCTCGTCGCCAACGGACCGGTGGCCGCCCTGATCGTGGTCGGCATCGTGATCGCCGTGAACCAGCTCGAGGGCAACTTCCTGCAGCCGGTCGTGATGGCGCAGTCGCTGAAGCTGCATCCGCTCGTCATCCTGGTCGCGCTGACCGCGGGCACCATCCTCGGCGGCATCGTCGGTGCCGTGCTGTCGGTGCCGATCGCGGCGGTCGGCTGGGCGATCATCAAGGTCTGGAACGGGCCGGCCCCCGAGCCCGAGCCGCATCCGAAACGCAAGAAGAAGGATCGGACACCGAAGGCCCAGCCGCCCACCGCGGAGGTCGTGGCCTAGCCACCTTCCCCGCACAGAGAACGCCCGGCCCCGCTTGTCAGCGGAGGCCGGGCGTTCTGGTCCCAGGGCCCTACTTCGTGACGATCGCCCGAACCAGCAGGCCGATGCCCGTTCCGACGGCGGCGACGAGCACGATCGCGGTGACCGTGGTCTTCTTGTGGGTGACCACGGCCTTCTTTGGGTCGGCCTTGAAGTCGTCGACGATCACCTCGGCACGCGCGGGCACGTCGAGCCGGTGCTCGATCTCGTCGACCAGTCCGGCCAGCTGCGCCCTGGTCTTGGCAATGTCGGCCTGCAGCTCGGCCCGGCTGCGCTGCGGTGCCTCGGTCTTCGCGTCGCCGTCGGCGTCGGCAGGCCCGGCGTCGGAGTGGTCGTGCGGCTTCATGGCGCGCGCGGTGGCGACGCCCCGGGCCACCTCGGAGATGGCCTTGGGCACCGACAGCTCGTCGCTCGACTTCTTCTTCGCCATGGAGGGTCCTTCCCGGGAGGTCAGTGCGAGCGTACCTTGCCGATGAGGTCGCCCGCCTTGTCGGCGGCCTTGCCCGCGACCTGCTCGACGGCGTCGCCGGCGCTCTGCACGGCCGACTGCACGTGGTCGTCGTGCCAGAGCTGCTGGGCCTTGTCGCGGATCTGCTCGTAGCGGCGGCGTCCGGCGCGGGCGCCGACGACGTAGCCGGCGGCGAAGGCGACGATGACGAGGATCTTCTTCATGAGTGCTGTCCGTTCAGTTCGCGGATGCGGTGCGAGACCGCCCTTCCCCCCCCATCGTTCTCCGGTCGGCGGCATCCGCAAAGGGCTCCCGGCGCTTTCCCGGGGGTTCACGGCACGACGATCGCGGGTTCGGTCGCCGCGAGCTCGTCCTCGATGCCGATCCGGGCGAGCACGACCTCACCGGCCAGCCGGGCGCCCGGCCCCTGCAGGAGCCCCGCCTTGATGCCCCCGAAAGTCACCGTGACGGCGGCGGGCAGCACGACCTCGTCGGCGACCTCCCCGGTGTCGGGGTCGACGCCGCTCGGCAGATCGACGGCCACGACCAGGGGCGTGCCCTCTCCCTCGGCGATCAGGTTCAGGATGCCCGCCACCACCTCGCGCGCCGGCCCCCGCAGCGCCGGTGCCGACGCCGACGTGCCGGTGCCGAGGATCCCGTCCACGACCACGTCGCTCTGCACCGCGACCCGCGCCGCCTCCGTCGCCCCGAGCGACCGCACCCCGACGCCCGCGGCCTCCGCCGCGGCGCGGCCGCCCTCGTGCACCCGCGTCCCCACCCGGATCGCCTCCACCACGACCCCCGTCCCGCCCGCGACCCCCGCCCCGCCCGCCAGTTCGGCCCCCGCGAACAGCGCGTCGCCCCCGTTCGACCCCGAGCCGACGAGCAGCACGACCCGCCACGGCCGTCGGCCGGGCGGAGGCGGGAGGGCGCCGAGCCGCGCGGCGATCTCCTCCGCCAGCGCGTGCGAGGCCCGCTCCATCAGCGGCTCGCCCGCCTCGAGGTGCGGGCGCTCGGCGTCGCGGACGGCCTGGGCGGTGTAGCCGGATCTCATGCGATCATCCTCGGCCGCGCATCCGTCGCCCGCAATCACGCAGGGAGCGGGGAGCAGAAGCCGACCCGGCGTACGGTCGTCGGCGTGCAGACCTTCTTGCCCTACCCCGACTTCCGCGCCAGCGCCCGCGCGCTCGACCGGGCCCGCCTCGGCAAGCAGCGCGTCGAGGCGCTGCAGGTGCTCCGCGCGGTGACGATCCCGACGTACGGCTGGCGCAACCACCCGGCCGCGAAAATGTGGCGCGGCTACCTGCCGGCGCTGACGAAGTACGCCCTCGAGGTCACCGACGAGTGGATCGAGCAGGGCCACGCCGACACCGTGCGCCCCCAGGTGCTCGCCTTCGCGCCCGAGGTGGACGCGCTGCGGCAGAGCGCCATCGTGCTGCCGCCCTGGATCGGCGACGAGGCCTTCCACCTCAGCCACCGCTCGAACCTGGTGCGCAAGGATCCCGAGTTCTACGGCGAGCTGTTCCCCGGCGTCCCGGCCGATCTGCCCTACCTCTGGCCCGGCGAGACGAGCCCGGAGGCATTCGAAAGCGCTCCATAGGGTCGTCATAGGGGGTGCATAGCCCGAGCGGCATGAATAGGGACATCCGTTCACGTCCCGTTCACTGGAGCCCCTCATGACCTACGCCGTCCTCGTCGCCCTCGACCTCCTGATGGTCGGGATCCTCACCTTCGGCCTCTACTTCCGCCGCCATCACCGCCGCGATCTCGTGGTCGCCTTCCTCGGCGTCAACGTCGGCGTGCTGGCCGTCTCGATGGTGCTCGGATCGAGCACCATCGGCGCCGGGCTCGGCCTCGGCCTCTTCGGGGTGCTGAGCATCATCCGCCTCCGCAGCGACGAGATCGCCCAGCACGAGGTCGCGTACTACTTCTCCGCGCTCGCCCTCGGCCTCCTCGCCGGGCTCGGCAGCACGCTGAGCGTTCTCTCGATCAGCCTGATGGTGCTCATCCTCGCCGTGATGTTCGTCGGCGACAGCCGCCGTCTGTTCCCGCGGCACCGTCAGCAGAGCATCGTGCTCGACCGCGCGTTCACCGACGAGCCGGCGCTCACCGCGCACCTCGAGCAGCTGCTCGGCGGGCGGGTGAAGCAGGTGCAGGTGAAGAGCCTCGACCTGGTGAACGACACCACGGTGGTCGACGTGCGGTACACGGTTCCGGATGCGCGAGCCGCCGCCCCGGCCGTCGACGTCGCGGCGCCGGCCGCTCCCGCCGCCCGCGCCGAGGCGGCGGCCCGATGACCGGCCCGCTCGACCTCGGCGCCTTCGACCCCATCTCGCTCGAGGAGCTGACCGCCCGGGCCGCGCTGCAGACGCGGGTCGACCGCAAGTACGTCGTGCCGGTGGGGGAGCTGGCGGGCATCCTGGATCATCTCGGACCCGAGACGCGGGTGCTGGAAATGGACGGGGTGCGCGCCTTCCGCTACGAGTCGGTGTACTTCGACACCCCCGAGCTGACGAGCTACCGGATGGCGGCGCACGCCCGTCGGCGCCGTTTCAAGATGCGCACCCGCGCCTACGTCGACTCGGCCACCGCCTACCTCGAGGTGAAGACCCGTGGGGCTCGCTCGGCCACCGTCAAGGAGCGGCTCGAGTACGCCTTCGACGAGCGGTCGGTGCTGAACGGCGACGGCCTGCTCTACGCCCACGACACCCTCGACGGAGCCGGCTTCGAGCTCGAGTCCGAGCAGCTGCGGCGCACGGTGGTGACCCGCTACCGCCGGGCCACGCTGTTCGTGCCGGGCGACGGGCGGGACACGCGTCCGGAGAGCCGCGCCACCGTCGACACCCGGCTCGCCTGGGAGCTCGACCCCTGCGTCACCGGGGAGGCCCGCCGCATCGAGACGCCCGGCATAGCCATCGTCGAGACGAAGTCGGGCTCGCGGCCCTCGGGCGTCGACCGGGTGCTCTGGGCGCACGGTCACCGGCCGTCGACCATCTCGAAGTACGGCACCGGACTCGCCGCCCTCGTGCCGGCGCTGCCCGCCAACAAGTGGTCGCGGGTGCTCCGCCGCCACTTCACCCCCGCCGCCTGACGCGGCCCCGAACATCCGATCGAGGAGATCAACATGAACCGCACGACCACCGTCTTCCCCCTGCTGGCCGGGGGCGTCGTCACCGTCGCCCTGCTGGCCGGATGCGCCACCACCGTCGCCACCGGCTCGGGCACGACCGCCGAGTCCGTCGACACCTCCTCGTCGGCGAGCACGGCCGCCGCCGGGGTGGACGCCACGCAGAACGCCGCCGCCGTGCTCGCCGCGAACGAGAGCGTGCACCAGTTCACCGACGACGACAGCGGAGACGCCTCCGCCACCACGATCGCGCTCTCGGGCGGCACCGCGACCGTCTCCGGAACCGACGCCGGCAGCGTCACCGTCGACGGCGGAACCGTCACCATCACCGCCTCGGGCACCTATCGCGTCAGTGGCGAGCTCACCGACGGGCAGCTCGTCGTCGACTCGGGCGACACGGGCACCGTGCGGCTCATCCTCGACGGGGCGTCCATCTCCAGCAGCACGACCTCGGCCATCGCCGTCACCGCCGCGGAGGAAGTGGTGCTGGTGCTCGCGGACGGCTCGACGAACAGCCTGAGTGACACGTCCGCCTACGCCGAGGAGTCGGCCGACGACAGCACCAGCACCCCGAACGCCGCCCTCTGGAGCTCGGCCGACCTGCTGATCACGGGCGACGGAGCACTCTCGGTCACCGGCAACGGCAACGACGGCATCACCGGCAAGGACGGCGTCGTCATCGCCTCGGGATCGATCACGGTCGACGCGGCCGACGACGGCGTGCGCGGCAAGGACTACCTCGTCGTCTCGGGCGGCACCCTCGACGTGACGGCCGGCGGCGACGGCCTGAAGTCCGACGAGGACGGCGACGTCACCCGCGGCTTCGTCAGCGTCACGGGCGGCACGATCACGGTCGCTTCCGCCGACGACGCGGTGCAGGCGCAGACCGACGTGGTCGTCACCGGCGGCACCCTCGACCTCACGGCCGGCGGCGGCTCGGCCGCAGCGCCCGAGCGCGCCTCCACCCCCGGTGCGGGCTTCGCTGACGACCAGGCGTCGACCGACAGCACGAGCACGACGGATGACACCGCGTCGGCGAAGGGCATCGCGAGCGAGGTGATCACCGTCCTGGAGGGTGGCACCGTCACCGTCGACTCCGCCGACGACGCCGTCAACTCGGCCGCCTACGTGCACGTCACGGGCACGGCGGAGGTCACCTCGACCGCCGGCGACGACGGGGTGCACGCCGATTCGGCGCTCGTCGTCGACGGTGGCACCCTCGACGTCGCGTCCAGCTACGAGGGCCTCGAGTCGCAGCACATCACCGTCGCGGGCGGCGACACCTCCGTCACCTCGAGCGACGACGGCCTGAATGCCGCCGGCGGCACGACCACCGACACCGCGGATGCCGCGGGGGGCATGGGCGGCGGCGAGATGGCGGCCGGCGACCAGACGATCACGATCTCGGGCGGCACGCTCACGGTCGACTCGGGCGGCGACGGTCTCGACTCGAACGGCAGCATGACGATCACGGGCGGCACGACCGTCGTGAACGGGCCGACCGACTCCGGCAACGGAGCCCTCGACGTGAACGGCGACTTCACCGTCTCGGGCGGCTCGCTGCTGGCCACCGGCAGCTCGGGCATGGCCGTCTCGCCGGGCACGGCCTCCGCCCAGGGGTGGCTCTCGGCCACGGCGACGACCACGATCGAGGCGGGCGAGATCGTCCAGATCCTGGCCGCCGACGGCACCGAGCTCGCGTCCTTCCAATCGGCGAAGGAGTTCCAGAACGTCGTGTACTCCTCCTCGACCGTCTCCTCCGGAGCGAGCTACAGCATCGTCACCGGCGGCACGACCGCCGCCACGGTGACGGCGGGTGAGGCGGCCGCCGGCACGATGGGCGGCGGGGGCGGCGGGATGCCCGCCGGCGGCGCGGGAGGCACGCCTCCCACCGGCCGCCGGCCGTAGCCGTCCGGTGGCGTCTCCGGGTGCGGATCGGCCTTCCACCGCCCCGCACCCGGAGACGCATTACCGCGTATGGAGAGGTTTCCCAGAAAAACGACTCATACTTGTGGCTTCAATCGTTCGCCTCCAGCGCCGGGAAACCCATCCTGGTCAGGCGGATCGTGACAGAAGCCGTGACGGCTTCAACCCGACACCGACCGTCACCGCCAATCGCCGCCAGGCATCGCGCCCCCACCCCACGCGGGCCCCTGCGCTGTCGTTCTCACCCGAGCTCGAACCGCGGCTGGACTGCAGGCTGCCCGATCACCGCACGCCGTGCATCCGTTGGCCCACCCCAGGGAACCCATGAGCACCGCTGAGAACACCACCCCCGACAGGCCCCAGAGCACCCGCACCCCGATGAGCACCACCCCCGCACCCGCGAACTCGGCACCCGCCAACCCCACGCCCGCCGCCCTCACCGCCTCGGCCCCGCCCGCCACCCGCCGTGACCGCCGCGCCGTCGAGCGCAGCGCCGGCGCCCGCCGGGCCGACGACCGCCGCCGCAAGCAGCGCAGCGCGATCGTGCCGGTGGCCGGCTTCGCCGCCGCCGGCCTGCTCGTGACGCTGACGGCGTTCTCGCACCCCACGATCGCGAACGCGCAGACCGTCTCGGTCGGCTCGACGATTGCGTCCACCGTGACCGCTGCCGGCACCCAGCTGCCGAGCACCGAGGAGCAGAAGGCCGTCGACGCCCTCTTCGACACGACCTCGAAGCAGGCCGACGAGCGCGCCGACCGCGCGGTCTCGCAGGCCACCTCGGTGCTGACCGCTGCCAAGGGCCAGGTCGACACCACGGCGCTGTCGACGTCGATCGCCTCGCTGGCCAACTACGCGTACCTCGACACCACGACGGTGCAGACGCTGACCACGCAGGCCGTGACGCAGACCGCCTCGGTGCAGAACCAGAAGGCGGCCCTCGACAAGGCCGCCGCCGAGGCCGCCGCCGCAGCCCAGGCCGCCGCCGAGGCCGCTGCCGCCCAGGCGGCCGCCGACGCCGCCGCTGCCGCGCAGGCCGCGGCCGACCGTCTCGCCGCCTCGACCACGCCCGACGGCGCCCGCGCCGCCGCCGCCCAGATCGCGGCGTCCGACTACGGCTGGGGCTCCGACCAGTTCCAGTGCCTCGACTCGCTCTGGACCAAGGAGTCCGGCTGGAACTACCAGGCCGAGAACGCCTCGAGCGGTGCCTTCGGCATCCCGCAGTCGCTGCCCGGCAGCAAGATGTCGACCATCGCCGACGACTGGGCCACCAACCCGGTCACTCAGATCAGCTGGGGCCTGAAGTACATCGCGGCCGGCTACGGCACCCCCTGCTCGGCCTGGTCGCACTCGCAGTCGGTCAACTGGTACTGATCTCCGAACCCGGCGAATCCCTGTGGTCGTCACCCCACCGCTAGCATGTGACGGGTGACGACCACACCGCCGGCACCGCCCCAGGGCGTGCGGGCGCGCGCCAGGGCGCTGGGCGAGAGGGTGCCCACGAAGTACGTCGTCACGGGTCTCACCGGGGTCGTGCTGCTCGCCACCGCCGGGTTCGGCGGTCTCGCCGACGCCCCGTCCTCCCCGCTGCCGGTCGTCGCCGCGGGCGAGAGCGTCACGGGAGCGCAGCTCCGCATCGCCGTCGAGCGGGCGGTGCTGATCGACGGGTTCCCCGAGCAGAGCATCGTGCCCGACCCGGGCAAGCGCCTGCTGGTGCTCGTCACCGAGGTCGAGAACCTCACCGACGTGCCCGTGAGCACGGGGAACGGCTTCGGCGCCGCCGACAACCTCCGCCCGACCGGCGTGCCCGGCCTCGACGCCGGCTCGCAGCCGCTCACGGTGGTGGTGCTCGACGACGCGGCCGAGCTGGCCCAGCTGCAGCCCCGCGTGCCGGTCGAGCTGGCCTACGTCTGGCAGGTCGACGACGGCGCCCTCGGGGCCGGCGACCCGCTCGACGTCGACGTCTACGACAAGAGCTACCGGGCCGAGGGCTTCGTGACCTACGGCGCCCGCTACGAGAACCCGTTCCTCTTCGCGCGGGCCGAGCTCGAGGTCGACGACGTCGGTGCGGGGGCCGACGGATGACCGTGCCCGCCGACACCGTGACGGCCCCCTCCGGCGACCCGGCGCCCGCGCGCGTCCCGTGGTGGCGCCACGCCCTCAGCGCCCTGGTGCTCGTCGGCCTGCTCGCCGTGGCCGGCGTCGTCGCCGACACCGCCCCGAGCGGCGGCGGCTGGCAGGCGCCCGTCGAGGTCGAGGGCCGTCTCGGCGAGACGGTCACCGGCCGCAACATCGAGGCGACCGTGCGGGGCGTGCGCGCCGCCGACAGCGTCACGACCTCGAACGGCTGGCAGGGCGCCACCACCGGGGTCTGGATCGTCGTCGACCTGAGCGTCGCCGCCGTGGTCGACGACCGCGCGGCGCTGCTCGACGGCGCGGTGCTGCGGATCGGCGACCGCAGCTACAGCGCCTCCGACCGACCCGGGCTCTCGGTGCTCGCCGGGCGGTCGCTCAGCGTGGGCATCCCGATGACCGGGCCGCTGCTGTTCGAGATCCCGCGCGACGACCTCGACAGCGCCGACGGCCGCGGTGCCCGGCTCGAGCTCGGGCTCGATGCCGATCCGCGCGTCGACTCGCTGCTCGTGGTGCCGGTCGATCTCACCGAGCTCGCCGCCGTGCCCACGATCGAGACCGACGAGCCGGTCCTCGGCACCCCGGCGTCGGGCGAGCCGACCGAGGGGGCGGCCGGATGAGCGGCTGGCTGCGGCGCAACGCGATCGCGCTCGGCGCGGTCGTCGTGCTCGTGCCCGCCTCCCTGTTCGTGAGCTTCTCGTCCGACTGGCTGAGCTACTGGCAGCAGCGGGCGAGCAGCCCCGTCGCCGTGGACCGCGGCGCCGACGTCGGCTTCGGGGGAGCCAAGTGGCGGGTCACGGAGGTGCAGCGCATCCGCTCGACCGAGCTGCCCGCCGATGCGGGGGCCCCGCCCGGAACGGATGCCGTGGTCGTCTCGGTCGCCGTGTCGCCCGGCGAAGCGACGGCGCCCGGCTGCCTGTTCACGCTCGAGGAGACGCGGGAGGGAGCGGAGCCGCGCAGCTGGAGCGCCGACACGGGCGCCGACATCGATCTCGGTCTCGGTCTCGACGTCCCGCTCTCGTGCGACCCGGAGCAGACCGGCGACTACACCCTGGAGGCCGTCTTCGTCGTGCCGGCCGACACGGGCGACGCACTGCGACTGAACGTGGAGGTGGTGGACGAGCTGCCGCGGTATCTGAGCGTCACGCTGTAGGCGACGGCGACGGCGACGGCGACACGGTCGTAGCCGCTGCCGCTGACGGGGCCGCCGGGTCGCCGCCCTCGGCCTCCGCCGCTTCCCGCCGCTCCTCGAGCCGACGCAAGCAGAAGTCGTAGGCCGCCGCGATCAGGCAGAGCCGCAGCGGCTCGACGATCACGCCGACCACGAACACCAGCATGTCGTCGAAGTTCATCCACCACGTGTTCAAATCGTGCGGCCCGATCACCCGCACCCCGGCGAGCAGCAGCCACGACGAGGCCGCCTCGATCACGGTGTAGCCGAGCACGAACAGCCCCATCGGGGCGGCACCCGCGCGCCAGATCAGCAGGAAGGCCGAGACGATCGGCTTGAACCGCCCGGTGAGGCCGTCGCCCAGCTCGGCGAGGCGGCGGCGCAGCTGACCGGGCAGCCCGTCGATGCGCTTGCGGGCGCTGGTGTAGTAGACGTTCTTCGGCCGGTAGGCGATCTTCGGCGCGGCCAGGGCCCGGCCGTAGACGATGCCGGCGAGGGTGAGCCAGGCCAGCGGCAGCAGCACCAGACCGCCGGTGCGGTCGATAGCCCACTCGATCGCACCCCAGGCGACCCCGATCGGGTGCACCACCTCGAGGGCCGAGGCGCGCACCGACTCGTACCACTGCACTGCGGATCGGCCCTGGATCCAGCCGGTGAACTGGGCGACGTAGCTGTTGATGAAGTAGAGGGCGATGTAGATCCACACGGCCTCGCAGTAGACGGCGACGACGCTCGACCAGGCCGGCAGCTTCGGCCGGTACCGCTTCAGCAGGGTGCGCCCGGCGAAGGCGACGACGATCACGCCGATCGACCAGACGTCGAGCCGCACGTTCAGCACCGAGGCGGAGCTGTCGACGCCGGACTGGAACGGGTTGATGTTCTCCAGCGACCCGGTGGCGTACTGCTGCACGTCGGCGCTGAGCAGCTGCCAGGCCGCATAGAAGGTGAAGAACGGCAGGATGCTCGTCAGCACGATCTCGGTGACCCGCCGGCGCCCGGTCTCGGGCCCGGCCGGCTCCTCGGTGCCGCGGCCCGAGCGGCGCAGCTCCTGGAAGGCGGGCATGCTCGGGCGCAGCACCAGGAACATCGCGATGAAGCTGCCGAGCCGGGCGAGCGCCGCCAGCGGCAGGATGAGCAGGCCGATCAGGGCGCTCGTGGCGCCGAAGTACGAGGCCAGCTCGATGATCAGGTAGCGCGCCAGCCAGCCCGCGAGATACCACGCCAGAAGCGCCGGCCAGTGGGCGGCGACGAGGCGGAGGGTGCGCGCCGGAATCGAGAGCACGGCCCCAGGCTAGCGGGTGCGCCGCATCGTCGCGTGCCGGTCCCGCGGCCGCCGGGAAGGGGTGGGCCCGCATCCGTGCCCCCCGGATTGGCTACGCTGTCGACATGGATGCCAGCACCGACGACCACACGGCCACGGGCACCGGCAGCGATCGGGCCGACGACGCGCGCCTCGCCGGGTTGGGCGCCGACCGCTTCGAGCAGCTGCGCGTCGCCGCGGTCGAGAAGCTCGACCTGCTCGACACCCCCGCCGAGGAGCGCTTCGATCGCATCACCCGGCTCGCCCGCGAGCTCTTCGGCGTGCCGGTGGCCGAGATCAACCTGCTCGACGAGACGCGGCAGTTCACCAAGTCGCCGCAGCAGCCGGGCACCTCGCCGGTCAGCGAGCGCGCCCAGTCGTTCTGCGACATCACGATCCAGAAGCCCGACGTGCTCGTGGTGCCGGATGCGACGAAGGACGACCGCTTCAGCTGGCGGTCGACCGTCACGGGTGAGCGCCACATTCGCTTCTACGCCGGGGCGCCGCTGAACCTCGGGGACGACTACAACCTCGGCACGCTCTGCCTCGTCGACTCCTCGCCGCGCGAGTTCGGGCCCGACGAGGTGCGCCTGCTCGAGGAGCTCGGCTCCTGGGTCGAGCGCGAGCTCGAGGACAGCAAGGACCAGGACCGCGCGGCCCTCGTGCAGCAGAGCCTGCTGCCGCGGGACCAGCCGGCGGCGCCCGACTACGACGTGGCGGGCACGAGCATCCCGAAGAAGGTCGTGGGCGGGGACTTCTACTCCTGGCATGCCACCGCCGACGGGCTCGAGTTCACCCTCGCCGACGTGATGGGCAAGGGCACGGGCGGCGCCATCATGGCCGCCACCGTGCGCGCCGCCTTCCTCTCCCGCTCGGGCGACGAGGTCGCCGAGACCGTCTCGGCCGTCAACGAGCAGCTGCTCGACGACCTCGGCCAGACCTCCAGCTTCGCCACGCTCGTGCACGGCGTCATCGACACGGCCAGCGGGCGCATCCGGTACGCGGATGCGGGCCACGGCCTCTCCGCGATCGTGCGTCGCGACGGCTCGGTCGAGCGCCTCGACGCCACCGGTCTGCCGATCGGCATCGTCGAAGGCGGGCACTGGGGTGTCGGCGAGGCGGCACTCGGAGCGGGGGAGAGCCTCGTCGTCTTCACCGACGGCGTGCTCGACCTGTTCGGCGGAACGCTCGACGCCCTCGACGAGGTCGCGGCCATCGTCGCCGCGGCCGACGGACCGCAGGCCGCGGTCGACCGGTTCGCCGCCCTTGTCGCGTCGCACGGGGCGGACGACGACGTCAGCGTGGTCGTGGTGTCGCGCCGGGGCTAGCCCTCGCTCGGAGGCTCGACCGCCTGCGGCGCCTTGCTGATCGTCCACACGTTGCGCTCGTCGATGCGCTCGTAGCGGAGCTCGTCGACGAGGGCCTGGATCAGCGCGATGCCCCGGCCCGACTCGCTCAGCTCGTCGGGCATGGCGCGGTCGACGAGCACGACCCCGCCCGCATCCGCCGTGTCGGAGAGCGAGGCGTGCAGACCGTCGGCGTCGCTCGTCACCGAGAGCACGCAGGTCACGCCGCCTTCGCCCGAGGCGTGCTGGATGACGTTCGCCGCCAGCTCGATCAGCGCCGTCTCGAACGCCATGCGGTCGAACTCGCCGACGCCGGGATTCGCCTGCCAGATCTGTTCCAGGAACTCGTGCACCGCATCCACGTCGTCGGGCGGGGAGCTGAACAGCAGGTTGCGCGCCGCCTCAGTCACGGTAGGCCCCCTCGACGCTCTCGTACGGCGGGAGGATCGTGTCGACGTTCGACAGCCGCAGCACCATGGACACCTGGGTCGAGGGGGCCACGATCCGCAGGTCGCCGCCCTTCTCGCGGGCCGACTTGAGGCAGCCGATCAGGGCCCCGAGGCCGGAGGAGTCCATGAAGGCGATGCGGCTGAGCTCGACGACCACCCGAGGGTTGCCCGCCTCGACCTCCCGGAGCACCGTCTCGCGGAGCGTCGGGCCGGACACCATGTTCAACCGGCCCTCACCCCGGATGACCACGACGCCGTCGCCGATCGTTTCGGTCTGGAACTCCATGCCCCGGTACCCCCTAGAAGTAAGCTGGGTCAAGGCTATCGAAAGGAGGGGTGGTGTCAGACCCGGAGAAAGCCATCGCGCGCATCGTGCAGACCTACCCCAACGTGAAGGTCGTCCTGAGCGACAGCGTCTTCAACGACTCCTACTTCCACTCCGCCGGGCCCGACGGCGGCACGCTCTACATCAACGCCGAGCTGACCTCGATCATCGCCGCCCAGAAGGGCTGGACGGGCTCGATCATCACCTCAGAGGCGCTGCCGGAGCAGTGAACCTCCCCAACGCCATCTCGATCGGGCGGCTGGTCGTCCTGACGCCGTTGTTCGTCGTGGCGCTCCTGGTGCTCGACGACCCGCTGCTGGCGCTGGTGCTGCTGATCGTGCTGGGCGTCACCGACTGGGCCGACGGCTTCATCGCACGGCGCTTCGACCTCGTGACCGAGCTGGGCAAGCGGCTCGACCCGCTGGCCGACCGGGTGAGCCAGCTCGCCGTGTGCGTGACGCTGGTGATCGCGGGGCTGGTGCCGCTCTGGATGGCTCTCGTGCTGGTCGCGGGCGATCTGCTGCTCGGGATCGTGATCCTCGTGGCGCGGCCCGACACGGTGCGGGTGCGGTGGTTCGGCAAGCTGCGGACGGTGCTGCTGATGGTGGGGTTCCCGCTGCTGCTGCTCGCCGAGTGGGTGGCGCCGGCTCCGTCGGTGCCCGCGGGGGTGGCGCTGGCGTTCGTCGGGGTAGGAGTGGTGCTGCACGCGCTGGCGAACGTGCAGTACTCGATCGTGACGGCGCGGGAGGCACGGGAGCGCGTCTGAGCTCCGTGGGTATGCCGTCCGAGGCCCGTCCGTTTCCTCCTCGGCTCCGAACAGGAGGGGATGGCCCCCGGTGTGGTGCCTTGCGGTGACCGCCGCTCCGGAACACAGTAGGAGCAGCACCATCGCGGGCACCGGTCGACGACGACGGGGGCTCGCCGCACCACTCCGGCAGCGTGGCCGGGAAAGGACGATCGATGATCGGATCAGAGCACCAGCCGGCCAACCGCACCGGCTGGTTCGCCGTCGAGGGAGCCTTCGCCGCCGCGGTCGCGGCCCTCGCCGGGAGCCAGGCGCTCCTGCTCGTGGCCGCCGGGAACAACGTCTCGTCGTGGAGCGCGGCGGCCCTGTCAAGCCTCCTCTCGGCGCTGGGCGCCGGAGCCTGGGCGCTGATCGTGGGCCTGATCGCCTGGCCGCTGCTCAACCGGCGATCGCTGACGACGCGGGAGCGAGGCTTCGCCGTGCTGCACATCGTGGCGATCGGCACGGCCGTGCCGTGGATCGTGCTGGCGCTCGTGCTGGGCTCGTGGCAGGCGACGACGATCACGATCGTGGTCGCCCTCGTCTCGGGCGGCGCCGGCGGCTTCTTCGCGGCCCGCTCGGTCTGGATCGGCCGCCGCCTCCCGGCGCTCTCCTCGACCCCCACCTACTTCACGGCGCGCCGCGGCGACCCTCTCCACCGATGACGCGGCGGTGAGCGGGCCGCCCGGCATCGGGTGCGCGGGCGGCCCGCCGTCGCCGAGGGGGTCAGGCGCCGGGGGCGTCGCGGTCGTCGGTCAGGGGAACCGGGCGGTCGTCGTCGAGCGCCTCGACCCGGTCGCCACGGTCGGTCGTGGCGACGGTGGGCGCGTCGTCATGGGCGACGGTCTCGGGGTCGAGGTCGTCGGGCTGGTACTCAGAGACGATCGGCGGATCGGGCTGATCGTCGGGCGCGACCCGGAGGGACTCGTCGCTCATACCGTGCCGTTCTCCGGTCCGTCCGAGATCTCCTCGACGGTCTCGCCGGTCTCGGTCGCGCTGAGGGAGAGCGCGATGTCGGCCTGGCTGATGATCCCGACGAGGTCGTGCCCGTCGATCACCGGCAGGCGGCGCACCTGGTGCGCCTTCATCGTCTCGAGGGCCTCGCGCACGTCGTCGTCGGCCCCGATGGTCACGGGCTTGCCCTCGGCCAGGCTGCCGGCGGTCACGGTCGACGGGTCACCGCCGTCGGCGATGCACTTCACGACGATGTCGCGGTCGGTCAGCATGCCCTTCAGCCGTCCGTCGTCACCGCAGATCGGCAGGGCGCCGGTGTCGCGCTCCCGCATCAGCCGGGCGGCGTCGACGAGGGTCTCACCCTCCTTCACGCACTGGGGGTCGGGTGTCATGATGTCGCGAGCGGTGGTCATCGCGTCCTCCTCGGTCGTGGCCCGACTGCGGAGGCCGTACCCCCGCCGCCGAGCCGTCGGTCACTCGTGCTGCCGACCCTACGACCGTCCGCCCCCAGCGGCCGGGGCTTGACACCACCCGCCCCCACCAGCCTTTCGCGCTCCGCTCGGGCGCGGGCTCGGGCTCGGCGCTAGGGGGTGAGAGTCGGAGGCGTCAGCCCGAGCTGCTCGAGGTCGGCGGCCGAGAAGTCGGCGGCCCGTGCGGCCTCGTAGGCGCGGCGGTGGGTGGCACGGGCGTCGAGGTAGTCCTGCTCGGCGTCGGCGCGGTCGTTCGCGGCGGTGGTGAGCACGCGGATGGCCTCGGCGCGCGCGAGCCTGGTCCTCTCGGACGGCGCCTGCGAGGCGGTCGTGTCGAGGGCTCGCGCCTCGCCCATGATCCGGTCGGGGTCGAGGTGCAGCATGCTCATGCGCAGATCCTAGGGTCGAGGGACCTTCGCTGCGGGGAGGTGGACGGTGCGTCTGCGGCGTCGATTCGAAGGTCCGATGGTGGGGGCGGTGCCCGGGAGGTGCCCGCCCGGGAGGGATTGTCGGAGTGGTCGTCGGAGTCGTGCTGTGACCCGGGTGCGGCCGGCGCGGGGGAAGCGCCGGCCGCACTGCGGCCGGTCGTCAGCCCAGGTGCGCCTGCAGCGCCGTGTAGGTCGCCGCCGAGATGGCCTGCTCGCCGCCGAGGACGACGATGCGCGTCGGGTTCAGGCGGTCGAGCTCGGTCGCCGTGGCGGCCGGGAGGCCGTCTCGGGTGACGAGCAGCACCGGAGCGTGGCGGGCGATGGCCGCCGCCGAGCCCGAGAGCGCGTCGGGGAACTTCTCGCCCGAGGCGACGTACACCGTGTGGGTGTCGGTCGTCGAGAACGCGTCGGCCGAGACGGCCGAGGCCACCACGAAGCGGTCGGCGCCGCCGATGCGCGTGACGGGCTTGATCGCCTCGAGCGCCGTCTTCGTCGCGTCGGAGACCGCGTTCGGGCCACCGAGCAGCACGATCTTGGCCGGGTTCAGGCGGCGCAGCTCCGCGGCGACGTCGGTCGGGACACCGTCGTGCCGTACCAGCAGCACCGGACCGCCCTTGACTCCGGCGGCAGCCGACCCCGCGAGGGCGTCGGGGAAGTCCTCGCCCGAGGCCACGTAGGCGACCGGACGGTCGGCCCCGAAGGCCTCCTTCGAGATCGCGGCCGACACCACGAAGCGGTCGGCTCCGCCGATGCGCTCGACGACATCGCTGTAGGTGCCGAGCGCCGTCTCGACCGTCTTGGTGATGGCCTGCTCACCGCCCACGACGACGATGCGCTGGGGCTTCAGCCGGCGCAGCTCGGCGTCGACCTCGGTCGAGATCGCGTTCTTCCGCACCAGCAGCACGGGGCCGCCGTCGGCGCCCGCCGCGGCCGACGCCGACAGTGCGTCGGGGAAGGTCTCACCCGAGGCGATGTAGGCCGTGCCCACCTCGGGCTCGAAGGTCTTCTGCGAGACGGCGGCCGACACGGCGAAGCGGTCGGCGCCCCCGATGCGCTCCATCGTCGCGTCGACGGTGAGCGTCACCGTCACCTCGGCCGACAGGCACGGCAGCGTGTCGGCGATCTTGATGCAGTACGTGAAGCTGTCGACCCCGAGGTAGCCGGCGGCCGGCAGGTAGCTGAAGCTCCCGTCGAGCTCGACGTCGAGCGTGCCGTGTGCGGGGTCGGTGGCCGGGGCGGCGAAGACGCCGGCCCCGAGGTTGAGGTCGTTGGCGAGCAGGCCCTGCGCGGCCGCGACGCGGAACGTCACGCCCGAGCCCACGGTGTAGCTGTCGGCCGTCGCCGTCGGCGGCACGTCGTCGGCGTGCGCCGCGGTCGGCACGAGCACGGCGCCCGCCGCCACGGCCAGAATGCCCAGCGCCGAAGCGGCGCGACGCGCCCGCCGCCTGCCGGCCCGGTTCGTTGTCGAGATCGTCATGATCACCCTCCTGAGTGTGAGTTTTACTCAGAACAGTGTGACATATCCTCGTGAACCCGTCAGCCCCTGTGGAGAACCGGGAACGACGATGGGCCGGGAACCGAAGTCCCCGGCCCATCGCCGGTCAGATCAGACTGCCCTTACGCCGCGAACGCGAACCCCGCGTCCGAGGAGGACGACGCAGCCGCAGCAGGCGCGGAAGGCCGAACCGCGAGCGCCCCGTCCACCGCATCCACGGTCACCGAACCGCCGTCGTTCAGCGACCCGTCCACGAGCAGCTCCGCGATCGCGTCGTCGACCTTCCGCTGGATCAGCCGACGCAGCGGCCGGGCGCCGTACTCGGGCTCGTACCCGTTGGTCGCGAGCCACGCGACCGCCGCCGGCGTCACCGTCAGCGCGATCGAGAGGTTCGCCAGCCGAGCCCGGGTGGACTCCAGCAGCAGCGACACGATCTGCTCCAGCTGAGCCTTCTCGAGCTTGCGGAACAGCACGATCTCGTCGATCCGGTTGAGGAACTCCGGCCGCATCGCCTCACGCAGCTTGCCCATCACGCGGTCGCGCAGCGCCTTGTCCGAGCCGAAGCCGTTCCCGGCGGCCCCGTCCGGGGATGCCGCCACGAACCCCATGGCCCCCGACCGCGAGGCCAGGAACTCCGACCCCAGGTTCGAGGTCATGATCACCACGGTGTTCCGGAAGTCCACGGTGCGCCCCTGACCGTCGGTCAGCCGCCCGTCGTCCAGTACCTGCAGCAGCAGGTTGAACACGTCGGGGTGGGCCTTCTCGATCTCGTCGAACAGCACCACCGAGTACGGGTTCCGGCGCACGCGCTCGGTTAGCTGACCGGCCTCGTCGTAGCCCACGTATCCGGGAGGGGCACCGACGAGGCGCGACACGGTGTGCCGCTCGCCGAACTCCGACATGTCGAAGCGCAGCATCGCATCGGGCGAGCCGAACAGCGACGACGCGAGCGTCTTCGCCAGCTCGGTCTTGCCGACGCCGGTCGGGCCGAGGAAGAGGAACGAGCCGATCGGCCGGTTCGCGTCGCCCATGCCCGTGCGGTTGCGGCGCACGGCCTTGGCGACCACGGTCACGGCGTCGTCCTGTCCGATCACGTGCTCGTGCAGCTCGCCCTCGAGGGCGGCCAGCCGGGCCCGGTCGACGTCACCGAGACGCGAGATCGGGATGCCCGTCGCGCGCGAGATCACCGCGGCGATCTCCGCCTCGTCGACCACCGCATCCGACTCGACGCCGCGCGCAGCGGCGAAGGAGGCCTGCTCGGCCGCCACCCGCCGGTTCACCGACGAGGCCTCGGCCAGCTGGTGCTGGACGTCCTCGATCTCATCGCGGATCCGCGACGCCTCCTCGTAGTGCTCGAGCGACACCGCCGAGTTCTTGGCGGCCTCGAGCGCGGCCAGGTCGGCCATCAGCGCACCGGTGTCGACCACCGACGCCACCTTGCCGAGCGACAGCCTGAGCCGCGCGCCGGCCTGGTCGATCAGGTCGATCGCCTTGTCGGGCAGGAAGCGGTCGCTGACGTAGCGGGCCGAGAGCTCCACCGCGGCCGAGAGGGCCGCGTCGGTGTACGAGACACCGTGGTGCTCCTCGTACGCGGGCCGCAGTCCGTGCAGGATCTGCACGGCATCGGCCTGGGAGGGCTCGCCGACCGTCACGGGCGAGAAGCGGCGCTCCAGCGCCGGGTCCTTCTCGATCGCGCGGTACTCCTTGAGCGTGGTGGCGCCCAGCAGGTGCAGGTCGCCCCGGGCCAGACGCGGCTTCAGGATGTTCCCGGCGTCCATCCCGCCCTCACCGGAGCCACCCGCGCCGACCACGGTGTGCAGCTCGTCGATGAAGACGATCAGCTCGTCCTTGTGGGCCGAGATCTCGTCCATCAGGGAGGTCAGGCGCTCCTCGAAGTCGCCACGGAACTTGGTTCCGGCGAGCATCGCGGGCAGGTCGAGCGAGACCACGCGCTTGTCGCGCAGCTGCTCGGGCACGCCGCCGTCGACGATCGCCTGGGCGATGCCGTCGACGATCGCGGTCTTGCCGACGCCGGCCTCACCCACGAGAACCGGGTTGTTCTTGGTGCGGCGCGAGAGGATCTCGATGGTCTGCTCGATCTCGTCGAGCCGTCCGATCACGGGGTCGAGCGAACCCTCGCGGGCGAGCTCGGTCAGGTCGGTGCCGAACTTGTCCAGGGTCGGGGTCTCGGATGCGCGGCTCTCGCCGTCCGCCCCAGCCTCACCGCGAGCATCCGTCGCCGCGGCACCCGTGGCACCGAGGTTCTGACGCATGCCCTCCTGGAGGGCGTCGGGGGTGACACCCGCCTGGGCCAGCACCTGACCGGCGGGGGAGTCCTGGTTGATCACGAGCGCGAAGAAGAGGTGCTCGGGGTCGATGTAGGTCGAGCCGGACGCGCGGGCCACCTGGTAGGCGTGGAACAGCGCGCGCTGGGCCGACTGGGTGAGCGCGGGCGCGGTCACGCGATCGGTGCTCGCGGCGGGAAGGCGGAGCTCGGCGGCGCGGGCGATCGCCGCGGGGTCGGCTCCGACGTTGCGGATGGCTTCGGCCGCGGGCTGCTGCGGCGCGATCGTGCGCAGGATGTGCAGCGCGTCGAGCTCGCGGTGGCCGTGCTCGACGGCGTAGCTGCCGGCTTCGGACAGCAGCTCCTGCGTGCGGCGGCTGATCAGCTTGCTGAGGTCGATGGAGCGACCGGCGCGCGCGGCGCGCTCGCCCTCGAGGTAACGGGCGAGGAATTCGTCGAACGATCCGGCGCCCTCATTGGGGGTGAAGTTCTCGGGCACGAAACCTCCTGGTTTGAAACTTGAGTGCCTTACGCTCAAGTTCAACGCTGGAGGGCCCCGCTTATTCCCGAGGGTGGCCATCGGCTTCGTGACGGGCTCGGATCCGCTTTAATGGCGGCGAGGAGACCGCCGAGGGGGCGGTTCCGTGAAGGGGGACCACCATGACCAACACCGACGGCCTGCAGACCATGCCCGTGGCGACGAAGCGGAGCATCGCCGTGACGCTGATCGTGCTCGGCATCGTGTTCCTCGCCGGCGGCATCGCCTGGGACCTCAACGGCGGGCCGGCCTTCATCCACACCTTCACCTGGGTCGGCGGCGCGATCTTCGCCTGGGGCGTCGTCACCCTCGTCAGCACCCGGCGCTCGGCGCTGAAGTAGCTGCAGCCCTCAGCCGCGCCCGCTCGTCAGCAGCGCCCGCGCGGCACGGGTGACGAGTTCCCGGTCGGTCGTCAGCACGAAGTCGTACTCGCTGCCCGGACGCTCGGACGGGTCGACCTCGCGCGCGGTCAGCGCGGCGGCGTGGTCGGCGGTGAGCACGATCACGTCCCACTCCGCGGCGAGCCGGTCGTCGTCGGCGATCACCCTGTTCTGCGCCGGCGCGGGGAGCCCGGCCGACTCGCCCACCGTGAACACGGTGAGGAGGCAGCCGCGGTCGACGAGCCACTCGTAGCGCGCCCGCGTCCCCGGCGTGACGTTGGCCTCGCGCTGGAAGGTCGCGAGCAGCACCGCGGTGTCACCGCCCGCCGAGGCCCGCTCCTCGAGGAAGCGGCTGACCTGCAGCAGCAGTCCCCGCTCGGCGCGACGCGGCTCGATGGCGGTGGCGACCAGCTCGAAGGGGGTAGCCGAGGTGTCGACGGCGGCAGCGGCCGCCGCCGAGCGCGACACCTGCGCCCGCCACTCGTCCCGCTCCTCGCGGCTCGTCGCGACGGGGGCGGCGGCCGAGGCCGGGGCGGGGCGGCCGTAGTGCCAGCCCTGACCGAGGGTGGCGCCGAGCGCACGCGCCATCACCTCGTGCCGCTCGTTCTCGATGCCCTCGGCGAGCACCAAGGCCTCGCTCCGGCCGGCGTAGTCGGCGATGGCGGTCATGATGCGGGCCGCGTGCCGGTCGGGCCGCTGCCGGATCAGCCCCATGTCGAGCTTGATCACGTCGGGCGCGATCAGCGGCAGCAGGGCGAGGGTCGCGGGTTCGGCGCCGAGGTCGTCGACGGCGATGGCGTGCCCGAGCTCCCTCAGTCGACGGATGGCGCCGAGCAGCCGCCCGGTGTCCTGCCCGAGCGCGCGCTCGGTGATCTCGATGGTCACCGGCAGGCCGCGCCGCAGGGCAGCCGGCAGCTCGCGGCGCCAGAGCGTCGGCGGCTCCACGTTGAGGAACAGCTCGTGCGCGTCCCGGCCGCCGAACGCCCCCGCGGCGTCGACGGCGCGCTCGAGGCAGTCGGCGTCGACGCTCTCGATCCGGCCGCTCGCGTAGGCGTCGGAGAAGGCCACGTCGGGCGTCACGACTCCGTCGCCGTCGGCGAACCGCGACAGCGCCTCGTGGGCGACGACCCGGCCCGACGAGATCTCGACGATGGGCTGGAACGCCGTCCCGACGATGTCGATGCCCCCGGAGACCATCTCCCCAGTATGTTCACCCGCGGTGCTCACACCCAATCCGGGGACCACCATTGACGGCGCCCGTTCGCATCCGTACCTGCTCGTCCATGCCATGATTCCGGCAGGGGGTCTTCTGTCACCATGAGCATCAACACGCGCCGCGCCGCTGCGGCTGCCGCCTCGATCGCGGTCGGCCTCGGCCTGCTGGCTGCCTCGTCGCCCGCCGCGGCCCAGGTTCTTCTGGAGCGCGCGCCGACCACTGCCTCCGTGACGGTGTCCGTCGACGTCGCACCGGAGGCCACCTGGAGCACGGGGGCCCTCGTTGGTGTCCGATTCGTGCCGAAGACCGGTGGAACCGGCGGATGGTTCAGTTGGACGGTCCGCCAGAACGATGCGCCCTTCACCGCCGAACTCGCTCCTGGCGAGTACGCGGTCGTCGTCGACTATCGCGACTATCGAGGCGACGACACGACCACGGGTGGCCGCCCCCTCCTCATCACCGCCGTGGCGGGTGAATCGCTCTCGATCGAGCCTCAGCTGCTTCCCGAGGCGACCGTCTCAGGAACCATCTCGAGCGCGCACGGCATTCCCGACCGCATCCTGCCCACCTTCATCGATCCGGCGTTCGCGGGCTATCCGATCCAGCATGATCTGCATGCGCGCATCGACGCCACGACCGGTCGCTACACCGTGTCCGACCTGCCTCCCGGCCGCTACGACTTCGCGCTCACCGCGGAACGGGAGCGCTGGCTTCCCGAGTGGTGGAAGGACTCTCCCACGCGGGAGGGTGCGACCCCCGTGGACATCGCAACCGGTCAGGCGCTGACCGGCTACGACGTCGAGCTCACCAACCGTCCCGCCATCGACGGCACCGTGACCACGACCGACGCGACGGGGGCGATCGTCCCGGCGGAGGGCGTCACGGTGACGCTGGACCCCGACGGCGACTCGAGCGACGTGACCACCGTGACGGACGCGGCCGGCCGGTACGAGATCCTGGTGGACACTCCGGGACGCTACGACGTGTCGTTCGGAAACGACGCCGGACAACTCGATCCCATCCCCGACTCCCGCAACTGGGTGCGGGTCGAGCTCGGGTCGCGCGACTTCCAGGACGGCATCGTGTACGCCGGAACCGACGTCACAGTGGAGCGGGCCGGCAGCATCGAGGGGCGGATCACGGTCTGGGACGGCCGCAGCGACGCCCGGGTCGTGGTGAATGCGGAGCGCCGCGATCCCGTGACCGGGGAGTGGACGAACTTTCCATCGGGGCCGACCGGCTGGAACTACCGACTCGCCGGCCTCCCCGCCGGTGACTATCGGGTCCGCTTCGTGCAGGCGCACAACCAGGACAACCACGACGAGTACCGCAGCGAGTACTTCGACGACGAGCTCTACCCGCAGGACGCCCGACTCGTCACCGTGCGCGCCGCCGAGACAACGACCGGTGTCGACGCCCGCATGGAGGCGCGCAGCTACTCGATGTTCCGCATCGGCGGCGCCGATCGCTACGCCGTCTCCGCCGCGGCCTCGAAGAGCACGTTCGAGCCGGGTGTTCCCGTCGTCTATCTGGCCAGCGGAGAGAACTTCCCCGACGCGCTGAGTGCCGGCCCGGCAGCGGCCCATCGGGGCGGGAGCCTCCTGCTGACCGCCCGCGCGACTCTGCCGGCAGCGACACGGTCGGAGCTCGAGCGGCTGCGCCCGCAGCGGATCGTCGTGGTCGGCGGCCCGGCCGCGATATCGTCTGAGGTCGCCGCCCAGCTGGCCGGTCTGGCCCCGTCGATCCAGCGCATCGGCGGCGCCGACCGTTACGAGGTCAGCCGGAAGGTCGTCGCCGACGCCTTCTGCGGCCGGGTCGATGCCACGTCCTGCCCGGCGATCGGAGCCGCTTTCGTGGCGACCGGCTCGAGCTACCCCGACGCCTTGTCCGCCGGTCCCGCGGCAGCGCATCTCGGCGGGCCCGTGCTGCTCGTGAACGGCTCTGCCACCGAACCCGATGCGCAGACGGCTGCGCTGATCGGCCGCCTCGGCCTGGAGAAGGTCTACATCGCCGGCGGCCAGGCGGCGGTCGGCGCACCGATCGAGTCCTGGCTGCAGCGCCGGGTGGGCAGCGTCGAGCGCATCGCCGGCCTCGAGCGTTTCGACACCTCGATGAACATCGCCTGGCGGGTCTGGGGTCACGCGGAGGCGGTCTACTTCGCGTCGGGGGAGAACTTCCCCGACGCGCTCAGCGGTGGGGCTGTCGCACCCCGCTCGGATGCGCCCGTGATGCTCGTGCGGAGAACCTGCATCCCCGATACAACCCGGCAGGTGATCGACATCCTCAACCCCATCGACATCACCCTGCTCGGTGGCCCGACCGCTCTCGCCGACGGCGTCTACCGCTACTCGAGCTTCTGCCCGCAGGAGGACTAGCCGGAGCTACAGCGACGCGATCAGCGTCTCCCGCACCTGGCGCCGCAGCACCTTCCCGATCAGCGAACGCGGGAGGTCGTCGACCGCCACGATCCGCCGCGGCACCTTGTACGCCGCGAGCCGCGTGCGGCAGTAGTCGCGCAGCCCCTCGACGTCGAGCGTCGCGCCCGGCCGCAGCACGACGGCCGCGGCCACCTCCTCGCCGCCGCTCGCCCGCGGCAGGGCGACCACGGCGGCGCTCTCGACATCCGGATGCGAGCCGAGCGCGTCCTCCACCTCGGTCGGCGAGACGTTGAAGCCGCCCGTGATGATGAGCTCCTTCAAGCGGTCGACGATGGTCACGAAGCCGTCGGCCGAGACCGAGGCGATGTCGCCCGAGCGCAGCCAGCCGCCCGAGAGCAGCGTCGTGGCGGTGTCACCCGGCCGCCCCCAGTAGCCCTGGAACACCTGCGGCCCGCGGATCAGCAGCTCGCCCGGCTCGCCGAACGGCAGGTCCTCCAGCGTCGCCGGGTCGACCACGCGGATCTCCGTCGACGGGAACGGCACCCCCACGGTGCCCGGCCGGCGCGAGGGCCCGATCGGGTTGCCGAGCGCCACGGGGGAGGTCTCGGTCATCCCGTACCCCTCCACCAGCAGGCCGCCGGTCGCCTCCTCCCAGTTCGCGACGGTCGCGACGGGCAGGCTCATCGCGCCCGAGATCGCGAACCGCACGCTCGACAGGTCGATGGATCCGCGCGACGCCGCCCGCGCGAGCTGGTCGTAGATGGGCGGGACGGCGGGAAGGAAGGTCGGGGGCGAGGTTCGCGCAGCATCCGTCACCAGACCGAGGTCGAACTTCGGGAACAGCACGAGCTTCGCGCCGATGCTCATCGCGAAGGTGAGGCAGAGCGTCATGCCGTAGGCGTGGAAGAGGGGGAGCACCCCGTAGAACGTCTCCTCCCCGTCGAGGAGGCCCGGCACCCAGGCGCGGCCCTGTGCGGCGTTCGCCCGCAGGTTCGCGTGGGTGAGGATGGCGCCCTTCGGCGTGCCGGTCGTTCCGCTGGTGTACTGCAGCAGCGCGATGTCGTCGAGCGCAGGCCCCGCGACCCGGCGCGACACGCGACGGTGGTCGAGCAGCTTCGCCCAGGTGAGCGGATGCGCGGCCCGCGGCGTCGCGGTCAGCTGCGCCCGCGACTCCCGGGCCTTCTTCACGGGCAGCTTGAGCGCGAGCCGCTTGCCGAACGGCAGCGCCTCGGTGATGTCGACGCTGACGATGCGGTCGAGCGTGAGGTCGGCGGGGAAGCCGGCGAGGGTGTCGAAGGTCTTGTCCCAGACGATCGCGACGCGGGCACCGTGGTCCTCGAACTGGTGCCGCAGCTCGCGGGCCGTGTAGAGGGGGTTGTGCTCGATCACGATGGCGCCGAGGCGCAGGGCCGCGTAGAACGCGACGACGTGCTGCGGGCAGTTCGGCAGCACGATCGCGACGCGGTCACCCTTGGTCACGCCGAGCTTCCGCAGGCCCTCGGCGGCGCGCTCGATCTGCTCGCCCAGCTCGCGGTAGCTCGTGACGGCGCCGAAGAACTCCAGCGCGGGCTTCTTGCCGTAGCGCGCGACGCTCGCCTCGATCATCTGCGGCAGCGTCTGGCTGGGCGCCTCGATCTCGTCGGGCACCCCGTCGGCGTAGGCCGCAAGCCAGGGACGGCTCTCGTAGGGATTCGGGCGGGGCGGGGCCTGATCGGTCATGACTCCATCCTGGCCTCGTCGGCTGGGCCGGTGCTCGACACGCCGGGCTCGGCCGGCGGTGCCACGGCCCGGCCGCGCAGGGTGTCGGCCGGGTAGCGGGCGTACCGCTCGAAGTACAGGGCGGCGAAGCGCGACGGATGCGCGAAGTGCCAGTGCCGGGCGATCTCGTTCACGGTCGTGCGCCGCCCGGGTGCCCGGTCCGCCGCTTCGGCCACGAGCTCGTCGTGGGCGCGCGCGAGCCGGACGCCGCGGAGGTAGCCGAGCGGGGTGGTGCCGAGCCGCTTCTTGAACGCGTGCTGCAGGCCCCGCTCCGACAGGTGGGCGGCCGCCGCGATCTGGGCGAGCCCGATGGGTTCCCTCGCCTCGGCGCGGATGAACTGGCACGCCATCAGCACGGGGTCGGTGGGGTGGACCATGTCTGTCATTCGGAGCCGACCCCGACCCGGTGGGGCGGACAGCCGCAAAACGAAGCGGGCCCGGGAGCGTGTGCTCCCGGGCCCGGCGATCGTGCGGTGCTATGACAGCGTCGTGCGGTGCGGCTACGCCGCCGTGTGGCGCGGCTGCGCCTCTGGCGGTGCGGCTACGCCTTGATGCGGCGGCGGCGCACCAGCACGGCGGCCCCGACACCGAGGGCGAGCAGCACGCCCGCGGCACCCAGGCCGGTGACGGGCTCGAAGCCGGTGTTGGCGAGCGAGCCGCTTCCGGTGCCACCGGGGACGGGAACCGGCGTGGCCGGCGTGGTCGGGGTGACCGGGTCGGCGACGACCTCGAACGAGGCGGAGACGGTGCGCTCGCTGCGCACGCCGGTGAGCGTCACCGTGTAGGCGCCGACCGGAGCCGAGGCGATGACGACGGTGCCGGTGTAGCTGCCGTCCTCGTCGTCGGCGAAGACGAGCGGGGCGTCCTCGGCGAACGGCAGGGCCGAACCGTCGGGCAGGGTGACGGCGACGGTGAGCTGCTCGTTCGGGCTGAAGCCCGCGGCGGTCAGCGCGATGCCCGTCGAGCCCGCGGCGGTGACGGTGGTCGAGGCCGGGTCGACACTCAGCGCGAGCGGGATGAGCGGCACGGGAGCGTCGGCGAAGGTGAAGAACACGCCGATCGGGGTGATGCCGGGGATCGGGTCGCCGTTCGCGTCGTAGTTGTAGACGTCGGCTCCGGTGCCGAGCGAGCCCGGCTCGAGGCGGCTGAAGTCGGTGGCGACCGAGTAGGTGCCGTCCTCTCCGACGGTGGCGACGCCGGCCTCGGCGGTCGAGCCCGAGCGGGCGCCGTAGAGCACGACAACGGTGGTGCCCGGGGTGGCGGTGCCGGTGAAGGCGGGGGTCGCGGTGTCGACGACGTCGAGCACGGCGGGCGAGACGACCGTGAACGGGTCGGCCGGGTTCGGGGCCACGGCGAGGTCGAAGGTCAGCGGGATGCTGACGACGACCTCGTCCTCGGGGGTGAGTTCGGAGACGGTCGCGACGACGGTGGTCTCGGCGAGGCCGAGCTGGTCGAAGTTGCCGTAGACCGACCAGGTGCCGTCGTCCTCGCCGGTGCCCTCGGTGAAGACGGCGGGCTGCAGTGAGCCGTCGCCGCTGACGTACTGCACGTCGACGTGGTTGCCCGGGGTGAGCCCGGTGCCGTCGAGCTGGGCGACGTTCGGGAACGCCTCCGGCACGTCCTGCTGACCCTGCGTCGGGCTGGTGACCGCGAAGGTGTCGGCGGCCGCGTTCGCCGCGGTGGCCGTGCCGAGAAGCGGCAGGGCCAGCACGGCGAGGCCGGCGCCGAGGGCGGCCCAGCGGGCGCCGGGACGGCGCCGGGACGGAGGTGTGGTGTGCATCGGTGCTCCAACTCTCAAGGTGACCCGCGGGGATCGTCCGTGTCCGAGAGCGCGAGAGCGCGTCCGGTGGTGCCTGCGGTGAGCCCACGGTATCCGCCCCACCGAGATGCCGTAAATGGGCTGAGAGCCTTCAAATTGTGATGTCGTCGTTATCTGGATATACCCAGGTTCGAGGGCTGGCTACTGTGGCGAGAGTTGCTGATCCAGACGGCACGAACGACGATGGAGAGTTCGCATATGTTCGAGAAGAAGTTCCTGACCGAGGTCATCAACCGCAGCGCGGAGACCGAGTTCGACCGCCGCAAACTGCTGGCCGCGGCGGGTATCGCCGGCGTCGGAGTCGGCGCGTCGGTGCTGCTGCCCGCCATGGGAGCCGGTGCCGTGGGCGCCGCTTCCGCCGCGGGAGTGAGCGACGGCTCGATCCTCAACTTCGCCCTGAACCTCGAGTACCTCGAGGCCGAGTTCTACCTGCGGGCGACGACCGGTGCGGGGCTCCCGAGCAGCATGATCTCGGGCAAGGGCACCCCCGGTGGCGTCACCGGCGGCAAGGCCGTGCCGTTCAAGACCGCGAAGATCAAGGCCTACGCCGAGGAGATCGCGGCCGACGAGAAGGCGCACGTCGCGTTCCTCCGCACCGCGCTCGGCTCGGCCGCTGTCGCCCGCCCCGCGATCAACATCAACGAGGCCTTCAGCGCTGCCGCCGCAGCGGCCGGCCTGATCCCGGCCGGCGGAACCTTCGACGTCTACGCCAGCGAGGAGAACTTCCTCCTCGGCGCCTTCGTCTTCGAGGACGTCGGAGTCACGGCCTACAAGGGCGCCGCCCCGCTGATCGCGAACAAGACCTACCTCGAGGCCGCCGCCGGCATCCTCTCGGTCGAGGCCTACCACGCGGGCATCGTGCGCAACGCCCTCTACAACCTCGACCTGCAGGACGCCGCGAACGCCATCTCCGACGCCCGCGACAGCCTCGATCAGGGCACCGACCTCGACCAGGGCATCACGGTCAACGGCAAGGCCAACCTGGTTCCGACCGACAAGAACGGCATCACCTTCAGCCGCACGCCGGCCCAGGTGCTGAACATCGTCTTCCTCAACCCGAAGGCCGTCACCTCCGGCGGTTTCTTCCCGGGCGGCGTGAACGGCGACATCACCACGAGCGGCAGCTAGCTCGCCGCGGGTCCGGCCGCTCGGCGTTGTGGGGACGCCGGGCGGTCGCCCCGTCAACCGGCCAACTCGACCCGGAACGGCGCACCCGTCTTCGCGCGCACCTCGTCGACCGTGACACCCGGGGCGAGCGCCCGCAGCGCCAGCCCGTCGGCCTCGACGTCGAACACGGCCAGGTCGCTGACGATGCGGTCGACGACTCCCGCGCCGGTGAGCGGCAGGTCGCACTCGGCGACGATCTTCGGGCTGCCGTCCTTCGAGACGTGGTCGGTGACCACGATCACGCGCGGGGTGCCGGCGACGAGGTCCATCGCGCCGCCCATGCCCTTCACGAGCTTGCCCGGGATGGTCCAGTTCGCGAGATCGCCGTTCGCCGCGACCTGCAGCGCCCCGAGGATGGCGGTGGCCACATGCCCGCCGCGGATCATCCCGAAGCTCGTCGCCGAGTCGAAGTAGCTGCCGCCTGGCAAGAGGGTCACCGTCTGCTTGCCGGCGTTGATCAGGTCGGCGTCCTCCTCGCCCTCGAACGGGAACGGCCCCATGCCGAGCAGCCCGTTCTCGCTCTGCAGGGTCACCCGCACGCCCGCCGGCAGGTTGTTGGCGACCAGGGTCGGGATGCCGATCCCCAGATTGACGTACTGCCCGTCCTCGAGCTCGGCGGCCGCGATCGCCGCCATCTCGTCCCGCGTCCAGCTCATGCCGCACTCCGCACGGTGCGCTGCTCGATCTGCTTCTCGCGCTCGGTCGCGGTCACCAGCCGCTGCACGAAGATGCCCGGCGTGACGATCGCGTTCGGATCGAGCCATCCCTCGACCACCTCCTCTGCCTCGGCGACGGTGATCCGGCCGGCGGTCGCGACGAGCGGGTTGAAGTTGCGGGCGGTGTGCCGGTAGACGAGGTTGCCCTCGGCGTCGGCTCGCCAGGCGTGCACCAGGGCGAGGTCGGCGACGATGCCGCGCTCGAGCACGTACCGCTCGCCGTCGAAGGTCTCGACGGGCTTGCCCTCGGCGACCGGGGTGCCGACTCCGGTCTTCGTGTAGAAGCCCGCGATGCCGGCGCCGCCCGCGCGCAGGCGTTCGGCGAGGGTGCCCTGCGGGGCGAACTCGACCTCGAGCTTGCCGTCGAGGTACTGCTGGGCGAACATCCGGTTCTCGCCGACGTACGAGGCGATCACCTTCGCGACCTGCCGGTTCTCGAGCAGCAGTCCGAGGCCCTTGCCGTCGACGCCCATGTTGTTCGACACGATGGTGAGGTCTCGGGCGCCGGTGTCGCGCAGCGCCTCGATCAGGTCGGTGGGGTTGCCGCTCAGTCCGAAGCCGCCGACGGCGACCACCATCCCGTCGCGCACCACGTCCTGCAGGGCCTCGGATGCACTGCTCCAGCTCTTGGCCATACGGCACTCCTTCGTGTCCACGTGGTGGTCGCTGCCCACCGCTCCTCGTACGGTAGAACGGCCGCGGCGGCCGGTCAACGCCGCCTCTCGCAGTCTGGGCGTGCGCATCCGCTAGTCTCACCATATGGACAAGGTCGCCCGTCACCATGGCTGAGCACACCCCGGGGGCGCAGCTGGTCTCGCGCGTCTCCCGCGTGCTGAAGACCGTCGCGGAGTACCCCGACGGCGTCACCGCCGCGGCCGTCTCGCACGCCACCGGCCTCACCCGCCCCACCACGCACCGCCTGCTCGCCTCGCTCGCGGCCGAGGGCCTCGTCGACCACGACACCGCTCGGGGCCGCTGGTTCCTGGGGCCCGAGCTCTACCTGCTCGGCACGCTCGCGGCCGGCCGCTACGACATCCCGCAGGCGGCGCGCGACTCGGTGCGGCGGCTCGCGCAGCAGACGGGGGAGAGCGCGTTCTTCTCGGCCCGCCGTGGCACCGAGACGGTGTGCCTGCTGAGGGAGGAGGGGAGCTTCCCGGTGCGTTCGTTCGTGCTGCACGAGGGGGTGCGGTTCCCTCTGGGCGTGGCGTCGGCGGGGCTGGCGATCCTGTCGTTCCTGCCGGCTGGCGAGGTGTCCGACTATCTCGCCACGGCCGACCTCCCGCGCCGATGGGGCGCCGGGCACGCGACCCCGGCCCTCCTCGAGCGCGTCGCCGCCACCCGCGAGACGGGCTACGCGGTGAACCCCGCGCTCATCCTCGAGGGCAGCTGGGGCATGGGTGCCGCCGTCTTCGACGCCGCCGGCCGCCCGGCCTGGGCGCTCAGCCTCACGGGCATCGAGCCGCGCTTCCGCCCCGACCGCCGCCCCGAGCTCGGCCGTCTCCTCCTCGACGAGGCCCACCGGCTGGGCGCCGCCCTCGCCTCGCCAGCGCCTCGCCGCCACTAGCACCAGCGCGCCACTGGCAGGCCGCCGCGACTAGCGCCGCAGGGCGCGAGTCGACTCGCCTTCGACGAGCTCGACCGGGAGCACGGCCCGGCCGCCCTCGCCGCCGGCGAGCATCTCCGCCAGGTAGTCCATGGCGCGAGTCGCAATCGCGCCCCAGTCCTGGCGGATCGTGGTGATCGTCGGCGAGATCTTGCGCGTCCAGCCGATGCCGTCGTAGCCGCAGAGCAGCAGATCGCCCGGAACGGAGCGGCCCGCCTGCTGCGCCTCGAACAGGGCGCCGACGGCCTGCATGTCGCTCACCGCGAAGACCGCGTCGACACCCGGGTCGATCTCGAGCAACTCGTACATCGCCGACTGTCCGCCGTCCATGCCGTAGACGTCGCCGACGACGTGCACGACCTCGTCGGCCACGCCGCGATCGCGGAGCCCGGCGAGGAACCCCTCCCGGCGCTCCTGCGTCGACGGCAGGTAGCCGGCACCCCCGATCATGCCGAAGCGCGTTCCGCCGCGCTCGACGAGGTGGTGCGCGGCCGCCCGTCCGCCACCGAAGCTGTCGGTGCGCACCGAGGCGCCGATCAGCGCCGAGTCGGCGGGCTCGTCGCAGGTCACGATCGGCACCGGGCTCGCGGCCAGCCGGTGGATGCCCGAGCGGGGCGGCCGGCTCGGCGAGAGCACCACGCCGTCGGTGGTCTCGATCAGCCGCTCCAGTGCCTCCAGCTCCTGGGCCGGCTCGTAGTCCGAGCTCGCGAGCACCAGCGACCAGTCGCGCAGCTGCCCCTCGCGCTCGAAGGCGTGGGCCAGCTCGGCATAGGCGGGGTTCCGCACGTCGGGCAGCACGATCCCCACCGTGACGTGCTCCGTGCGCCGAGCCCGCGCCGAACCACCCCGCGGGTAGCCGATCAGCTTCGCCGCGTCGAACACGCGCTCGCGCAGCTCGGCGCTGACGCCGCGCTTGCCCGAGAGGGCGTTGCTCGCGGTCGCGAGGCTCACGCCGGCGGCCTTCGCGACCTCTTGCAGTGTGGGGGTGCGGCTGGGGCTCTGCGCTTCGGTCATCGCGGGTACTCGAACCCGGCGAGCTCCCCGATCGCCTCGGCGAGGGCGGTGGTCTGGGCGTCGAGGGCGGCCCGGCCCCACTCGGCGCTCGCCCCGGTCGGGTCGCCGATCACGCCCGACTCCGAGAGGTCGTCGGTGTGCCAGGGCAGCCCGATGCCGCCGAACAGGGAGACATGGGTCAGTCCGGCGAGCGACTCGGTGATCGCGAGCCCGTCGGGGGTGGCCGCCGGGAGATCGACGGCTGCCGGGTCGAGCGCGAGCATCACGCTGGTCTCGTAGAAGCCCGCGTGCACGTCGAGCGCGGGCACGGGCATCCGCTCGACCAGCTCGCGGGGCAGGGCCAGCTCGGGAGCGTGGACGACGTAGGTGCGCACGCCGCAGTCGGCATGGATGTCGCGCGCGACCACGCGCAGAAGATCGGGGTTGCCACCGTGCGCGTTCACGAAGATCAGCGTACCCACGCCGCTGGCCGCCACGGACCGGCCGAGGTCGAGACAGACGCCGAGCAGCGTGCTGGTCGAGAGCGAGACGGTGCCCGGCCGCCCCAGGTGCTCGGGCGACAGGCCGTACGAGAGCACCGGCAGCAGCCAGCTCGGCACGCTCTCGGGCAGCCTCTCGACGGCACCGCGGGCGAGGGCCTCGGCGATCTCGGCGTCGGTGGTGACGGGCAGATGCGGGCCGTGCTGCTCCACCGCGCCGATCGGCTGCACGGCGACCGCCCCGGCCGCGGCGAGAGCGGCGACGGCGGGTGACGTGATGCCGCTCATGCTCACAGACCGATCAGGATGCGCGCCTCGGCTCGCTCGGCCCCGCCGTCGTACACCCCGCGAGACGCCAGCGACTGCGCCTCGGCGCCCACCGTGCGCTCGCCGCGGGCCCACATGCAGGCGTGCTCGGCGGTGAGGTGCACGAGCACGCCCTTGGCGCCCAGGGTCTCCGAGACGGTCTCGGCGATCTCGTCGGCGAGGCGCTCCTGCATCTGCGGCCGGGCCGCCAGCACGCGGATCATGGCGTCGAAGTCGCCGATCCCCGCGAGCATCCGGTCGGGCAGGTAGGCCACCGAGATGACCCCCTTGAACGGCAGCAGGTGGTGCTCGCACATCGACGAGTAGGGCACGTCGCGCACCGAGACTGGGCCGGGGTAGACACCCTCGATGGGCTCTCCGCCGCCGAGCGCCTTACCCGGGTCGCCGTCGAGCCCCGAGTACAGGTCGAGCCCGGCGTGGGCGACCCGGCGCGGGGTGTCGAGCAGGGTGGGGTGATCGACGTCGAGGCCGATGGCGGCCATGTAGTCGCGCACGGCTCGCTCGGCGGCGATCAGGTCGGGGGTGGTGGTGGCGGATGCCGGTGCGGTGGCGGTGGCCGTGTCCATGGCGGTGTCCTGCTTTCTGCGGGGCTGGTGGGGCGGTTTCGGTGAGGGGCTCGGGGCGGTGGGGGCGTCTAGCGGGGCCCACATCGGTCGGCGGGTCAGTGGAACAACAGCTGCGTCGCCCGGTCGACGTGCTGGTGGAACTCGGGGGTCGAGATCATCTCGATCGTGCGAGGCCGGGGAAGGTCGACCTCGATCACCTCGCGGATCGTGCCGGGCCGCGGGCTCATCACGGCGACGAAGTCCGACAGGAAGACGGCCTCCTGGATGCCGTGCGTGACCATCACGGTGGTCGCCTGCTGCTCCATCCAGAGCCGCTGCAGCTCGATGTTGAGCTTCTGCCGGGTCATGTCGTCGAGGGCGCCGAACGGTTCGTCGAGGAAGAGCACGCTCGGTTTCAGCGCGAGCGCCCGGGCGATCGACACGCGCTGGCGCATCCCGCCCGAGAGCTGCCAGGGCTTCGCATCGGCGAAGGCCTCGAGCCCCACGAGCTGCAGCAGCTCGGTCGCCCATTCCCGGTCGTAGGGCACGCCGGCCACCTCGAAGGGCAGGCGCACGTTCTTCTCGACGCTGCGCCAGGGCAGCAGCGCGTGGTCCTGGAAGGCGATGCCGAGGCTCTTCTCCTTGCGCAGCTCGGCAGGATGCTTGCCGTGCACGGTCGCGTCGCCGCTCGTCGGGGTGTCGAGGCCGGCGAGGATCCGGAGGATCGTCGACTTGCCGCATCCACTCGGCCCGAGCAGCGACAGGAACGACCCCTTCGGCGTCGTCAGGTCGACGTCGGAGACCGCGACGACCGGGCCGGAGCGGGTGCCGAAACTGCGGGTCAGCCCGCTCAGGCGTACGCCCGTGTCAGTGAGGGTGGTCGTGCTCAGTGGCTCGTTGATCGTCATCGGAGGCCTCCTCGGCGGGCGAGTGCGGATTCGGGGGGATAGCGGCCGGCCAGCACCAGCCGCTCGAGCAGCACCACCAGCCCGTAGGCCACGAGAGCCAGGGCGATGGTGACGACCACGAGCGTCCAGAGCAGGCCGTAGTCGGAGTACGAGCGGCTGGTCAGCAGGTTCGCGCCGAGCCCCTCGAACGAGAACAGGAACTCGTACAGGGTGGCGGCCGAGATCACGGCCGGGGCGGCGATCTTGAGCCCGGCGAACAGGTAGGGCAAGGCGGCCGGCAGCTGCACGATGACCAGCAGCTTCGCCCGTCCGCCGCCGTAGGCGTGCACGAGGTCGACCGTCTCGGGGCTGGCGGCCGAGAGCCCGGCACCGAGGTTCATCAGCAGAGGGAAGAAGGTCACGACACCGGCGATCACCGCGGCCGTCACGACTCCCGCACCGAAGACCGCGTAGATCACGGGCGCCATGGCGATCAGCGGCACCGTCTGCAGCACCAGCGCGATCGGCAGGAACATCGCCCGCAGCGTGCGCGACACCGACAGCAGCACGCTGCCGACGAGCCCGAGCGAGACGCCGAAGACCAGCCCGATGCCGGCGTGGTAGACAGTCACCCCGATCATCGGCACCAGGGCCGCGCGGCGCTCGGCGGCCGACTCGGGCGAGAAGGTGCCGTCGACGAAGAGATAGTTCCAGACATCGACGGGTGACTTGGTGAGGTAGGCGTTGACGTTCGTGACCGAGATGGCGAGCTGCCAGCCGGCGAGCAGAACGACGAGCGTCACCACGGTCGTGATCAGAGCGGGGGCGGATGCTCGGAGCCGCGATCCGGCGGAGCGGCGCTCCGGCGTCCCGGCGCTCATCGCAGCGCTCCCGCGGTCTGGGCCGAGGTGTGCGCCGTCCACGGTGCGAGCCACCGGGCCAGCAGCGCGATGGCGCCGTACCCCAGCGCCGACACCGCACTCGCCAGGATGGCGATCGCCCACATGCCGACGTAGTCGCCCGCGTACTGCTGCGAGATCAGCAGCCGCCCGGCGCCGGAGTCGACGCCCACGGCGAAGAACTCGCCCGTCATGGCGCCGAGGAAGGCGGCCGGGGCGCCGATCTTGAGGGCCGACAGCAGTGCCGGGATGGCGGCGATCAGTCGCACCTTGCGGATGGCGGTGAGGGTGCCGCCACCGTAGGCGTGCACGAGATCGAGCTGGGCGGGGCTCGTGGCACGCAGGCCGAGCAGCACGCCGATGATCATCGGGAACTCCACGGCGAGAAGGGCGAGCACGACGCTCACGGCCCGGCTGCCGGTGGGGGAGAGCAGCACCACGATCGGGCTGATGGCGGCGATCGGGATGCACGCGGCCACCACGCCGAGCTGGTTCGCGAACGACTCCAGCGGGGGAGCGAGCAGCACGAGCACCCCGAGCACGAGCGCGGCGGCGACGGCGAGCAGGTAGCCGGTCAGGGCGGCGCCGGCGGTGGCGCCGATCCCGCTCCAGTAGGCGGGGTCGACGAGGTCGGCGCCCACGCGGTCCAGGGCGGCAAGTGGGGGAGGAACGGCTCCGTAGCTGCCGTTCGGGCGGGTGAAGCCGAACGTGGCGACCAGGTGCCAGAGCACGAGGATCACCACCAGACCGCCGGCGCCCAGAAGGGCCGGCGCCGGCGGCTGGCGTCTCATCATTCGGGAACGGTGAAGCCCGGCACCAGCTCGGGGTTCTCGTCGTAGACCTCCTGCAGAAGCGTGAGGTCGAAGAGGGATTCGGTGCTCGTGTCGATGCCGGCGGCACCGAGCGACTCGACGGCCTGGTCGGCGAGCTCGGGCGTGATCGTGAAGATGCCGTCCTTCACCGTGTCGTCGGTCAGCATGAACGAAGGCAGCACCGTGGCCGAGCTGAGCTGCAGCGCCGGGTCCAGGTCGTTCTCGTCGCCGCCGTACTCCATGGCGATGTCGGCGATGCCCTGCGGACCGTCGGTCAGGCCGGAGTTCCAGCCCTGGATGACCGACTTCATCAGCGCCTTCAGAGCCTCCCGGTCGTTCTCGAGGGCATCCTTCGTCACCACGACCGCATCGCCCATCTGGGCGTAGCCGGCGTCGGAGAACGACAGGGTCACGGCGTCGCCGCCCGCGGCTTCGACGGCCAGCGGATAGTTCGTCAGGAAGCCGATCAGCGCATCCACGTCGCCGTTCATCAGCGGATCGATGCCCGCGGGCACCGACGCGAACGTGACGGTGTCGGCCGGCAGGTCGTTGGCCTTCAGCACGGCCTCGACGGCGAGCTTGCCGCCCGCGTCGACGCCGATGGTCTTGCCGGCCAGGTCGTCGATCGAGCTGATCGGGTCGCCCGCGAGCGAGACGAAGCCCACGGGGCTCTTCACGAACTGGGCGCCGATGATCGCGAGCGGTGCCCCGTCGTTGATCGCCCCGGTCACGCCGGTGAGGTCGGAGGCGAGGCCGATCATGGCCTGGCCGGTGAGCACGGTGTCCCACGAGTTCGTGGTGCCGCCACCGGCGATGACGTCGACCGAGTCGAAGCCGTTCTCGGTGTAGTCGCCGTCCTTATCGGCGTAGAAGTAGCCGGCGAACTCGTAGTTCTTGATCCAGCTGAGGGCGATGCCGGCGTCACCGAAGCCGTCGGCGCCGGCGGCGCCCGACTCGGGGGTGGCCGCCGGTGCACTGCTGGAGCAGGCAGCCAGCGTGACGGCGAGGGTGAGCCCCGCCACCGCGGCGAGGCCGCGGGTGGTGCGGCGGGCTGCGGGGTGGGAAGCAGTGGTGCGAGTGCGGGAAGACGTGGTGCGGGAGAACGTGGAGCGGGTGCGGGTGGTGCTCGTGTAGCGCGCCTCGGGGTGTGTGGCGCGCTGGGTCGGGTTCGTCATAGAGACCTCCATCTCGATCGCAGGACCACGCCCAACGTAAACCTTTTACGTTTCGTGAAATCGTTCCTCCTGTTTCACCCACGTTTCATTTCTTCCGTGCTAGCATCTGCTATCACTTCGGAGGTGGAGATGGCAGCGATCGTGGTGCGCAACCTCGACGACGACGTGCAGCGCCGGCTCAAGGAGCGGGCCGCTCAGAACCACCGCTCGATGGAGGCAGAGGCTCGGGCGATCCTGACGTCGGCCGTGTCAGGGTCGGGGTTCGTGCGCGCGTGGCTCGAGCTCGGGGCCACTCAGCAGGGCAACGATCTGGTGCTGCCTCCGCGCTCCGCTCCGCGGTCGATCGACCTTTCGTGATCGACCTCTCGTGATCGTCCTCGACACGAACGTGCTGAGCGAGCCGCTGCGCCGACGCCCGTCGCCGGTGGTCATCGACTGGCTCGCGTCCCTGCGTGAGCCCGCTGCCATCTCGGCGGTGACGGTCGCCGAACTGCTCCGCGGCGCCCGGCTGCTGCCCGACGGCCGGCGGCGCGACGAGCTGGTGGCGGGCATCGAGGCGACCGTGCGCGCGTTCCGCCACGACGTGCTCCCCTTTGACGAGCGCTCCGCCCGCGCCTATGCCGAGCTCAACGAGCATCGCTCGCGAGTGGGCCGGCCGCTCTCGGTCGAGGACGGCATGATCGCCGCGACCTGCCTGACCTTCGGCGCGACGCTCGCGACCCGCAACGTCCTCGACTTCGAGGGCCTCCGCATCGATGTCGTCGACCCCTGGCTGGGCTGAGGGAACCCGCTCCGGCCGAGGTGCGGGAGAGCGCTCGCCGTAACGCAGAGTCATCCAGGGCCCGATCGCGCAGCGCCGCCGTAGCCTGATCAGGCAGTGCGCACAACGAGGCCCCGGGTCACGCCTGCGACACCTTATCCGTGGAGTCGCGTCATCGCGGCTTCCCTACTCGAGGAGCTCACCGCCATGGTCACCATGATGAACGCCCGCACCGCCCGCACCGTCAGCACCGGAATGACCGGCCTCACCGGAACCACGCGGGCGGAGTCGTGTCGATGACGAACGTGGCCTTCTCGATCGACAGCACCCGCCTGGACGAGGACTACAGTCCCCTCCCGAACTCCCGCATCACCACCAATTTCGCCAATCTGGCCCGGGGTGAGAAGCGCCAGGAGAACCTCCGCAACACGTTCGCGATGATCGACGAACGCACGAACCGACTGGCCCGTCGTGACGACACCGATGGCGCGCGGTACTCGGTCGAACTCGAGATCATCTCCGTCAGCGTCGACATCGACGGCGAAGGGCTCGGCGACGCCGTCCCGCTGATCGAGGTGCTCCAGACGACCATCGTCGACCAGCTGACCGGTGAGCGCCTCGAAGGCATCGTGGGGAACAACTTCTCGTCCTACGTGCGCGACTACGACTTCAGCATCCTACTCCCGGCGCACGCCGCGCATCCTGGAGCCGAAGGCCTGCCGGAGGACTTCGGCGACCTGCACGGCCAGCTGTTCAAGGCCTTCCTGCGGTCGGACGCCTACGCCCGGCGCTTCGCCAAGTCGCCCGTCATCTGCCTCAGCGTCTCGAGCAGCCAGACCTACCAGCGCACCGAGAACGAGCATCCGGTGCTGGGTGTCGAGTACCGGCAGAGCGCGTACTCGGCGACCGACGCCTACTTCGAGAAGATGGGGATGCGCGTGCGCTTCTTCCTGCCGCCGGGCAGCGCTGCCCCGCTGGCTTTCTACCACCTCGCCGATCTGACCGGCGACTACAGCGACCTCGAGCTCGCGGCCACGATCGGCACGATGGAGACGTTCCAGAAGATCTACCGACCGGAGATCTATGCCGCGAACCACACGGCGGGAGAGAGCTACCGGCCGAGCCTGACGAACCCCGACTTCACGAGGACGCCGATCACCTACGACCGCGAGGAGCGCAGCCGCCTGGCGCTCGAGCAGGGCCGGTTCGCCGAGGAGTACTTCATCGAGCCGCACCGGGCCGCCCTCGCCGAGTGGTCGACCGACTTCGCAAGCCGCGATCTCGCCCTGCAAGGAGGCCGCTCATGACGAAGCTCCTCCCCACCTCCACCGCCGGCAGCCTCCCCAAGCCCGTCTGGCTCGCCGAACCCGAGAAGCTCTGGTCACCCTGGAAGCTCGACGGCGACGAGCTGGCCGAAGGCCGGCGCGACGCGCTGCGGCTGTCGCTCGCCGACCAGCAGCAGGCGGGTATCGACATCGTCAGCGACGGCGAGCAGACCCGTCAGCACTTCGTCACCACCTTCATCGAGCACCTCGGCGGAGTCGACTTCGTGAACCGCGAGACGGTCAGGATCCGCGATCGCTACGACGCCTCCGTCCCGACCGTCGTCGGCGCCGTGACCCGCGAGAAGCCCGTCTTCGTCGACGACGCCCGGTTCCTCCGCGCCCAGACCGACCAGCCCATCAAGTGGGCGCTGCCCGGCCCCATGACCATGGTCGACACCCTCTACGACGCCCACTACGGCAGCCGCGAGAAGCTGGCCTGGGAGTTCGCGGTCGCCCTCAACCAGGAGGCCAGAGAGCTCCAGGACGCGGGGGTCGACATCATCCAGTTCGACGAGCCCTCGTTCAACGTCTTCTTCGACGAGGTGAACGACTGGGGCGTGGCCGCGCTGGAGCGCGCGATCGAGGGCCTCACCTGCGAGACCGCGGTGCACGTCTGCTACGGCTACGGCATCAAGGCCAACACCGACTGGAAGGCGACGCTCGGCGCGGAATGGCGCCAGTACGAGGCGATCTTCCCCAAGATCCAGGCGTCGGACATCGACATCGTCTCGCTCGAGTGTCACAACTCGCACGTGCCGATCGATTTGATCGAGCTCATCCGGGGCAAGAAGGTGATGGTCGGCGCGATCGACGTGGCGACTAACACAGTCGAGACCCCCGACGAGGTCGCCGACACCCTGCGCCGGGCCCTCCAGTTCGTAGACGCCGACAAGCTCTACCCCTCAACCAACTGCGGCATGGCCCCCCTGCCCAGAACCGTGGCCCGCGGCAAGCTCGCCGCGCTGGGCGCCGGGGCGGCCCTCCTCCGCTCGGAGCTCTCGGCCTAGGCCTCGGTCTCGGGGGCGCCGCTCACACGCCGAGAGACGAGCGGATGCGCGCGACGACCTCGTCCGCGTCGACCACGCCTGCGCCCCCGACGACGACCGGCCGCTCGTCGGCGCCCGGTACCTCGAACCCGTCGAGATGGCGGGCGAGCACCCCCGGCTGCACATCGTGCCGCACCGGATCCGCGCGGTTCACCCGCACCCGCCGCTCGATCTCGTCCCGAGGCGTGTCGACGAAGACGAGCGCGAACGCGGCACCCGCCTCGCGCGCGAACTCCCTCCACCCGTCCCGCAGGAACCGCATCGAGCTCGTGTCGTCGAGCACGACCGATCGCCCGCGCGCGAGCAGCGCCCCGACCTCGTCGCGGGCGATCCCGTGGGTGCGCTGCCACTCCTCGACGGGGACTTCGTGCCCGCTCGCCAGCCCGCGCCGCTCGTTGATGGCGTCGAGGCTCACGACCTCGGCGCCCCACCTCGTGGCGAGCGCGGCGCCGAGCGTCGACTTCCCCGAGAAGCTGCGCCCGCACAGCACGATCAGGATGGGTAGGTCACTCATCACGGCGGGTCGGCCTCTCCTTGCCAGAAGTTCCAGCGGTAGCCCCACGGGTCGGTGACCATGAGTGTGATCGGCCCGTACGGTTGCTGGGCCGGCTCCTCGACGTCCAGCCCCGGTTCGGCGGCGACGACCCGTGCGTGCAGCGCGGCGACGTCGTCGACGTGCACGATCACGAGCGCCCCGCCGCCTTCGGCAGCGCCCGGCGCCCGCCCTGAGATCGACACCCGGCTGAGGCCCACCCGGATGTCCGCCTCCCGCGTCACGTCCCCGCCCATCCGCCACCGCGTCGACGGCCCGAACCCGAGCACCCGCTCGAGCCACTCGATCGCCGCATCGGCATCCTCGTAGTAGAGGTACGGAACGACCTCGGTGAATCCCATGGTCACCCTCCTTCGCGCACTGTCGCCGTGGCGATCCTCCTCCGCTCACGGCCCACGCGAAACCCCTCCGCCGTCACTCGCTCGGGCGGCGGGTTCACTGCTCGGTCGGGCGGCGGGTTCAGCGCTCGATCTCGGGCGGTAGCAGCCGCCAGCCGCCGAGATGGACGAGCTGCTCGGCATCCGCCTTCTTGCGCCGCTGCACCCGCAGGAACAGCAGCACCGAGATCACCACCATCACGATGCCGACGGCGAGCGAGATGACGCCGCCGGACACCGAGTCCTCGGAGAAGAAGAAGATTCCACCGAGGATCACGAAGAAGCCGAGCAGCGAGAGCAGGAACGCCAGCACGGTGCGCAGCCGCTGCACCGACACCACCCAGGCCGCCAGCATCTCGGCGGCGAGCCCCCGCCTCCGCACCTCGGGATCCTCACGCGCCCGCTCCTCGAGCCAGCGGGCACCGAGCCGCCGGAGGTGGCGCTGCTGCGCATCCGACGCGGCGCACCAGCCGATGTAGAAGAGCAGCCCGAGGACCCCGGGCCCCACGATGAGCGCGGCCATGAGGTCGTCGTCCATCGAGCCGAGCGGCCCGCCGCCCGACTCCTCGCGCACCACGGCGAACACCAGGGTCAGGGCGGCGACGCCCAGCGCCAGGATCATCAGCCAGAAGAACAGGCGCCGAACCGGGCGCGCGCGGCCGGGCTCGGCGGCGAGCATGCGCTCGGCGTGCTGGTCATCGGCGGCCCATTCGCTCACCAGCCGGTCGGCCTCACGCTGGGAGATTACGGCGTGATCGCCGGTTCGGTTCGGTCGACGACGGTCGGATGCCGGAGGCAGGTAGGTGGCCGGTTCCCGCTCCGGTGTCGCGGGGTCGGGGTTGCCGACCCGGTCGTCGGTTCGGGCTTCGTCGAGGTCTGCGTCGGCGTCGGCAGCGGCATTGGCGTCGGTATCAGCATCGGCGCCCAGCTCGGCGAGCAACGTCTCCCGCCCGACCCGCGACTTGCCGCCGCCCGAGGTGAGGGAGACAGCGGCAGCGCGCTGCCGATCGGACAGCCGGGGACCGCCTTCATCTCCGAGCGGGCTCGTCTGCGCATCCGGAACCACCAGTGGCAGCTCGCGCACGAACCGCGCCAGATCCTTCACACCGGCCGCGTCGAGCCCCTTCATCGGACGCCCCGCGACGAGCAGCCGCACCGACGGCCCCTCGGTCGAGACGAAGCGATAGACGACGTAGGCCGCGGTGCCGCTCGAGCTCAGCGACCGCCACGCCTCGGTGATGGTGTCGATCGGCACGCGCCGGCCGCGCAGCTCGGCCGCACGCTCGCCGGGATACCAGACGATGCCGCCGTACGCCACGTGCAATCCGATGAGGAGTCCGCCCCCGAGCAGCGCCCACGCCGTGAGGAGCCCGAGCAACCAGCTCCACTCGCCCACACCGAGCGCCACGTAGGCGGCGGCCGGGAAGGAGGCGAGCACGGCGCTGCCCACGCCGGTCACCACCAGGATCAGCTTCCAACTCGCTCGCGCCGGACTCCGCCCGATGCGGACCGCGTCTTCCCCTGTCGACACTGCCATGTCTCCACCGTCTCACAGCCCGCAACCGCCTGCCCGTCGGCCCGCCTTGATCGTCACAGAACGCACCCTCGGGAATGCCACAGCCTCCACGGAGTTGCACCACCTCATGACCTCGAACGAGTTCGCCTCACCCGGCACCGCCAGCACGGCCACGATCTCCGCGCCGGCCGCGGGCTCCGGCACTCCCACTGCTAGGAACACCCGCCCGTCCCACACGGGCACGACTCCCACCCCCACCTCCTGGCTCGGCGTCATCTCCCTGGGCCTCGGGGTCTTCGCCATCGTCATGGCCGAGTTCCTCCCGGCAAGCCTCCTCACCCGAGTGGCCGCCGACCTCGGCGTGACCGAAGGCGTGGCCGGACAGTCCGTCAGCGTCACGGCCATCGTTGCCGCTATCGCGGGCCTGACCATCCCCGTGCTCCTCCCTCGCGTCGACCGCCGCTACCTCATGCTCGGCCTCTCGGCCCTGGCCGTCGTCTCCGACCTCCTCGTCGCCATCGCCCCCAGTTACTCCGTGCTCCTCCTGGCCCGCGTGCTGCTCGGCATCTCCCTCGGGGGATTCTGGGCCCTCGCCATCTCCATCACCGCCCGCCTGGTGCCCGCCGACCGCCTCGGCCGCGGCCTCACGGTGGTGAACGTCGGCGTCTCGCTGGCGACCGTCGCCGCCATCCCGCTCGGAACCTGGCTCGGCGAGCTCTGGGGCTGGCGCGCCGTCTTCGTGCTCGCTGCAGTCGTCGGCGTGGTCGCGGTCGTCGTGCAGCTGCTCGTTCTGCCGAGCGTACGCTCGACCGGCGCCCCGGGCTTCCGCCCGCTGCTCGCCACCCTCCGTTCCCGCTTCATCCTGCTCGGCCTCCTCGCCACCGCCCTCATCGCCGCCGGCCACTTCACCGGCTTCACGTACATCCGACCAGCGGCCACCGACATCGGCGGTCTCGACCCCTCGCAGCTCTCGCTGCTGCTCGTCGTCTACGGCATCGCGGTCACGGCGGGCAACCTCGTGGCGGGCCCCCTCGCAGACAAGCGGATGCGCGTCGCCGTCCTCCTCTTCCCCGTCCTCCTCGGCGCGGCGATGATCACCTTCGCTCTCGCGGGTTCGACGGCGCCCGGTCTGATCGCCGCGGTCGCGGTCTGGGGCCTCGGCTTCGGAGCCGTGCCCACCACCCTCACCACGTGGATGGCCCGTGCCGAACCCACCCGCCTCGAGAGCGTCGGCGGCCTCCAGTCGGCCACGTTCCAGGTGGCGATCGCCCTCGGCGCCATCATCGGCGGCCTCCTGGTCGACGGCATCGGCGTGCAGACGGCCCTCATCACGGGCGGCGTCTCGGCGGCCCTCGGCGCCCTCCTCCTGGTCTCCCTCAAGCCCCGCCCGGCGGCCCTCTGAGGGTCCGCCCGGCCGCCTCCGACCGTGAAGGCGTACCCGGGCGATCTCAGTCGGGGAGTGGGCGGCCCACCGATCGAGGGTCCGGCCCTGGCTCGACTTCCGCAACGGGATGCGACGCCCTGATGGATGCAAGCATTTTGCGGGCTGCAGCGTCGGCCCGGACATTGTCCTCCAGTTCGTCCATAGCCGCGATCACCAGATCGCGTGCGACATCTGCGGCAGATCGTCCGGTGACGTCGACCAACGCCGAGAACCGCGCTTGCTCGGCTGAACCCAATTCAATGGTCACCCTCTGCGCGCCTGCACTCAGGCGTTGTGCGCTCGCGTGGGGGCGGCTGTGGTTTGCACGAGGGGCACGCTTCGGCATGGTTGTCCTACTTTCGCGGTCGTCGGAACGGCGTGAGTGTAGGGATTGCGGCCACTATAGAGGCGATCGCCGACATCCGGCCTTCCGGTCCCCGCCACCGCGCTCAGATCGACCGGATCAACCCTGAAGAACCTGCCCCACATCGACCTGGCAATCACCGGCGTCGCTCCTCAGAGCGAGCCGCATCACCTGGTGCCACGCCTGGTCTTCGCGGCCGAACGTGACTCGCACAGCCTCGAACGAGTACGGGAGGTCGGGGTTCATTGGTCGCACCTCGAACCGAACGGACCCCTGGACGGTCGCCCCGATGAACTGTTTCGACGACACGATCGCGTTCGAACTGCCGAGGGGGTCGATACCTCTGATGTACCAGACCGGTCCCGTGCTGCCGGCTTGCTCCAGCGGAAGGGTGACCGTCGTCGTACTGCCTCGCACCGCTGACACCACCGAGCACTCCGCCTGCTGGGAGGTGTCGGCGTAAACCGGGGCGTCCTGCGGCATCACGAGAAGCAGGAACAACCCGGAGAAGAGCATGGGAACAGCGAGCACGAGAGCTACGCCGCTCAGCACAGCCCCCGTGAGCCGAAGGGGTTCGGCCGACCGGAGCTCCCGCCGGTGCCTCGATCCGCGCCTGACCACGCCTGATTCTGGCACGACCGCCCGAACGAGCCCGAGGATTCAGGTACTCAGGCCGTCAGGTTCTCGAGGTCGGCGAGCAGACGGGGGTGCGTCGGCTCCCAGCCGAGCTCCGCGCGCGTGAGAGCGCTCGACGCCGGCTGGTCGGTCGCGAAGACCGGGCCGATCGGGCCGAAGTCCTCGAGGGGGCGCGGTTCGACCGGCAGCCCGAGGCGCCGCCCGATCACCGAGACGATGTCGAGCACCGTGTCGCCCTCGTCGTCGACCGCGTGCCATGCCCGCCCGGCAGGCGAGCCCTCGAGTGCGAGCCGGAACAGCACCGCCGCGTCCAGCGCGTGCACGGCCGGCCACCGCTGCGCCCCGTCGCCCGGGTAGCCCGCGACCCCGGCCTGGCGCGCGAACTGCGTCAGCAGTCCGGCGAACCCGCCCTGCCCCTCGTTGTGCACGGTGCGGGGGAGACGGATGGCCGAGCTGCGCACTCCGCGCGACGAGAGGCCGAGCATCCGCTCTACGGAGATGCCGCGCCCGCCGACCGGCCCGTCGAGGGGCAGCGGGTCGTTCTCGGTCGACGCGCGCCCCGGGATCCACGGCGTGCCCGACACCGTGACGAACGGCTTGCCCGTGCCGACGAGGGCGTCGCCCAGGGTGGAGAGGGCGGCCGACTCCTCGGCGACGTTCTGCGCGAGGGCCTCGGCCGAGGTGAAGTCGTTGCCGAATGCGAGGTGGATGACCCCGTCGGCGTCGGCGGCCGACGACCGCAGCACGTCGAGGTCGACGAGCGAACCGCGCACGGTGGCTGCACCGGCTGCAGAAGCCGCGGCCGCCGACCCGTCCGAGCGGGTGAGAGCGGTGACGGAGTGCCCGTTCGCGAGCAGTTCGGCCACGACGGCCGAGCCGATGAGTCCGGTTGCCCCGGTGATGAAGACGCGCATGAGAGACCTCCACAGATGATGCGACTGATGTCCCATCACCGTAGCACCTCGATGGGACAAGTGTCGCATCACGTAGAATGACCTCATGCCCAGATGGAAACCGGATGCGCGCGACCGCCTCGTCGAAGCGGCCCTCGACCTCTTCACCGAGCAGGGCTACGACGAGACGACGGTCGCGCAGATCGCCGAGCGCGCCGAGCTGACCCGCAGCACGTTCTTCCGGCACTTCAGCGACAAGCGGGAACTGCTCTCGGCCGGGCAGGAGATGCTCAGCGGCCTGCTCGCCGAGGGGATCCGCGAGGCTCCGGCCGAGGCGACCCCACTCGAGGCGGTGGCCGCAGGACTCGCGCGCGCATCCGGTGCGATGACCGACTTCAACCGCGGCCTCGGCCCCCGCCTGCACGCGGCCATCGACGCGAACGAGGAGCTGCGTGCCCGCAACGCGATGAAGAGCATCGGCCTGGCGGCGGCGATGGCGGATGCGCTGCGAGCCCGCGGCGTCAGCGACACGGCCGCGCAGGTCGCCGCCGAGCTCGGCGTGCTCGCCTTCGGCCTCGGCTATCGCCGCTGGTCGGATCCGGCGCACGACGACACCCCGGGCGAACTGGCCACCTACGCGGCGGCCGCCTTCACCGAACTCCGAGCGGCAGCCGCCGAGCTTCGCTGAGCCCTCGAGGGGCGCGATCGCTCAGCGCGTCGCGGCGAGGAACCTCTCGATCACGGCGAACGTCGCTGCCGGCTGCTCGAGGTGGGGGAGATGCCCGGCCAACTCGACCTCGGCGAACTCGGCACCGGGCACGGCGGCCGCCATCGCGCGCCCGTACGCCGGAGTGACGACGCGGTCGCTCGCGCCCCACACCACCAGCGTCGGCACACTCACTACATCGAGCCGGCCGAGGAGCGTCGGGTCGGCCATCCCGCCCCCGGCGATCGCCTTCATCGCGCGGGCGTTGCCGGCCAGCATGGCTCGCTGCTCGTCGGAGAACCCCGCCGGATCCATGAACCCCAGCGAGGCGTCGTGCCACGCGAGCTCGGCGAGCTGCCGAGGGCTGAGCGAGAAGAAGTCGGCGATCGGCTCGCCCGCGACCTCGACGCCCACCGAGTCGATGACGATCACCGACCCGATCAGGTCTTCGAAGCGCGGGTCTTTCGCCGCTTGCACCGCCATCTCGAGCGCGATCCACCCACCGATCGACGACCCGACGACGGTCACCGCACCCTCGCCCGGCTCCTCGGCCAGCAGCTCGAGGTAGTCGGCGGCGAGCTGCGACACCGAGGTCAGCGACTCGGGCAGCGCCGTACCCTCCCACCCCGGATGCGTCGGCGTGAGCACCCGCCGCCCTTCTCCGAGATGCCCGACGAGAGGCGCGACCGTGCGCGGCCCGCCACCCCCGTGCAGCACAAGGGCGAGGGGCCGCCCGACCTCGCCGACCTCGACGACGGATGCGCGGGATACGAACTCCAGAACCATGACCACTCCAAATCAACATGTTTATACAAACCTGCTGATACGGTAGCACCATGCCCACCGATCTGGAACTGCTCGGCCAAGCGCTCAAGCGGGCGCAGTACCGAAACCACCGCACGATGGACACCGCCCTCCAGGACGTCGGCGTCAGCCTCGTGCAGTGGGACGCCCTCCGCGCCATCGACCAGGCGCCCGGCGCCTCCGCTCACGCCCTGGCAATCGCGACCTTCCAGAGTGACCAGGCGTTCGGCACCCTCGCCACCCGCCTCGTCGCGCGCGGCCTCGTCGCCCGCACCCCCGGCCACGGCCGCCGCCTCGAGCACACCCTCACGCCCGCCGGCGCCGACGCCCTCGCGGCCGGCCGCCGCATCGCGGCCGCCCAGCTCCCCGCCCTCTTCGCCCCCCTCGACGAACCCCAGCGCTCAGCCCTCTTCGAGGCCCTGACGGCCCTCACCTTGGTCTGAAGATGTCCGTGCCCTGGCGACAAGCCATGGGCGCTCGTCGCCTTTTGCTTCCGCCACCAGCTCGAGGTCGTGACGAGTCTGCATCTTGGTCCAGAAGCGATCCGACGTGTCGAACGTTCGAGCGAGCCGCGACGCGATATCGGGGGAAATGTCGCGCCTGCCCAGAATGATCTCGCTGATCCGCGATGCCGGCACATTGATCGCCTGCGCCAGCCTCAACTGGCTGACGCCCATTGGCTTCAGAAACTCCTCAAGAAGAACCTCGCCCGGGTGAATCGGATCATGTTCGGTTACCACGGTCTCTCCCTTCCCGGTTGTCAGCTTTTGCCTTAAGTAATATATCCTCATATTCGAGTTCCGTGTCTTCTTGCCGCAGACGTCGGATCAATGGTCGCTTGACATCGGGTGGCTTCAGGTTGCTAACATCAATCCATTGCTCCCCACCGTCCTCACGGATTGGTGGGGCTTTTTTGTAGGAGTTCCGAATGGAACGCGTCGCAGTCTTCCTCGACTACGAGAACGTGCATCGCACCGGCCATCAGTTGTACGGGTCTGTAGGGCAGCCGAAGTACGACACCGTCGTCGACCCGGTGAAAATCGCTGAAGTCGTCGTGGCGAAACGGCGGACGGCCGGCGAGCTCACATCGATCCGCGTGTTCCGTGGGCGGCCTGTCCCCGAGTTCCAGTCCAAACCCGCCAGTGCGAACGACCTGCAGGCCGCCGCATGGGTGCTCGACAGCCGCGTGCAGCTCAAGCGGCGAGACCTCAAGTACGAGTTCGACGCTGACCGCAAGTGGGTGTCGGCACGCGAGAAGGGCATCGACGTGGCATTGGCGGTCTCGCTGGTCGAAGGTTCGCTCAAGGAGCAATTCGACGTGGCGATCGTCTTCAGCTGCGACACCGACCTGCTGCCCGCGGTCGAGCTGGCCTACCGTGACACCGCAGCCCACATCGAAGTCGCGTGCTGGTCGGGATCGAAGCCCCTCTGGTTCCCCGAGGGATTGCGGATGTCACCGCCGCGACGGATGCCGTACTGCCACTTCCTGTCTCAGCAGGATTTCCTCGACTGCCGCGACTACAGCGCGGTTTGACGAACGCGCGCGACTCACTTCCGATGAGCTACGCCGACGCGAGAATCGCCGAAGTCCTCCCCATCGAATCCCGCACAGCCTCACACCGCGCCTCGTCCGGGTTCTCCGTCATCGAGATCACCTCATCCAACCGCCCCCGAGCCACCTCGAGATCCGCCATGAGCTGCGAGATCCGATCCCGCTCCCGGTGCAGGCTGAGCAGCATCTCCGGCGGCGCATGCCCCGTATCCACGCACGGCAGGATCAGCGCGATCGTCCGACTGGCCAGCCCCGCCGAGAACAGATGCTGAATCAACCGCACCCGATCCACGGCCGAAGAGCCATAGACCCGCTGCCCGCTGCCCGTCCGCGACGAGTGCAGGATGCCCTGCTCCTCGTAATACCGCAGCGCCCGAGTACTGACTCCGGCCCGAGCCGCGAGCTCCCCGATCCGCATCTCGACGACCGAGTCATCCAACAACACCATCAGCACACCCTCGACTTGCCCTTGACGTCAACGTGAGGTCTTAGCCTACGAGAGAAGAGCCGCTCCATGCGGCAGAACCCGAAAGGACACCCATGAACATCGCCGGATCCGTCGCCCTCGTCACCGGAGCCAACCGCGGCATCGGCCGCCGCTTCGTCGACGAACTGCTCGACCGAGGCGCCGCGAAGGTCTACGCGGCCGTCCGCAACCCCGACAACGTGAAGGGGACCGAGTTCACCGACGCCCGAGTGGAGGTCCTCCGTCTGGATCTCCTCGACGACACCTCCATCACGGATGCCGCCGCCCGAGCCACCGACCTCACCCTCCTCATCAACAACGCCGGCATCACCACAGGCGCCAACCTCCTGGGCGAGAACGACCTGGCCGGCCTCCGCCGCGAACTCGACACCCACCTCTTCGGCACCCTCGGCGTCATCCGCGCCTTCGCCCCGGTGCTCGCGGCCAACGGCGGGGGAGCGATCGTCGACATCCACTCGGCCCTCTCCTGGTTCTCCACGAACGGCGCCAACGGATACGCCGTCGCGAAGGCCGCCGAATGGGCGATGACGAACGGCGTCCGCCTCGAGCTCGCCGCCCAGAACACCCTCGTCGTGGGCGTCCACCTCGGAGCCGCCGACACCGACATGATGGCCGGCTACGACGGCCCCATGACCGCCCCGCGCGCGGTCGCCACCGCCGCCCTCGACGGCGTCGCCTCCGACGCGATCGAGGTCCTGGTCGACGACTGGTCCCGCCTGGTCAAGGCCTCCCTGGCCAACGACCCCGCCGAGTTCTACGCCAAGGCCCTCCGCAGCGCCTGAGAAAAGCGGATGCCCGCCCGCGCCCACCCGCCAACCGACGTGTGCGCGGGTGGGCGCTGGCAAGCGCGTTCTCGGGTGACGCCAGCTAGCTACGACGCCTTGCTGAGCTGACTGATCCGTTGAGGCGAAAGTCCGAGAAGTCGAGCTGCATCTGCCTTACTGATGTGCTCCGCCTGCAGAGCAGCAACAGCCCGCCGCCGAAGCGCTGCCGCGGCCTTCGCGTCTTCCCGCGCCCGCGCGTCAGCCTCGTTGGCCTTCGTCCACAGGTCCGCCGCCGTCTCGGGAAGTTCAAGGTCGACCGTCACGTCGAGCGTCGCTTCATCCACGTCGAGCCACAACGCGGCGACCTCGAGCGCGATCTCGTCGATCTCCTTGATGGTCCGAGCCTGCCCAGAGGTCCCGAGCTCGGGAAACTCGATGTACCACCAGCGCCCATCTCGCCGTGCTCGCGCTTTCACTTCAGTCTTGCCCTTCGTCGTCATCTCATCTCCTGTCGCCATTTGTAGTGAGTCTGCGGGAGCTTGTTGATCAAGTCGCCGATGATGCCGGCGGACACGTCGCTGTGATGCGGGATGCTGTGTGCTCGGCACCCCCAAACCGTAGCAACTACTGATGTTTCGTCATGACCGACGCACTGCTGCAGGGTGCGCCCATGCGTCGATGGAGAAGACGGGGGATTTGAGTTGACTCGAAGTGCACGGCTTGTAGAGTGTGTTCATTACCGGTGGATCTCAGTCCTCTGGCCCTCCGGGGCTAGGCACCATTCGGATTTGGAAGTAACAGAGTATGGCCCGCCTCGGCGGGCCATACTTCTTGCATCACCATTCGGTAGGCGACGACTGCGCGTTGGCCGCGGTCAGGGCGGGATCGTGGGCACCCGGCGCGTGCGGGGCTACGGTCAGGTCATGCGATCGATCCCGGACACCGTTCGGCAAAGCACGTCCGGCGAGGCCTCGGGGCTGAGTGAGGCATCCGCTCCGCCACGCACCCCCATGTCACGAACACGACGGATGCGCGCCCTGCTCGCTCTCTCAGCCCTCGCCGTGGCGACCGCCCCGCTCGCAGGTTGCGCGCCCGCGGCCCCGGGCCCGACCCCAGCCACGTCAGCCGCCCCATGCCCTCCCGCACCCACCGACGCGGATGCCGCGCGGGTCGTCACCGCCGCCGAGCTGTGCGCGATCGACGGCCGCCCCTGGTCGGACTCGGTCTTCACGACGGTCGTGAACACGCCGGCGTGGGGCGACACGTCTCCGGCCTGCGACGAGGCCCGCCAGACCGCGTTCTACGGAGCCTGGAAAGACGTGCAGTCGCAGATCACCACCTTCGACCTCGCCACGGACTTCGCCGAGGACGCCCGCCTCCTCGGCGGTGTGGGCGTCGCCGTGCTGACCGCGCCGGATGCGTCCGCACCCATCGCCCTCCTCGACGCCGAGGTGGACGCGTGCCTCGGCGCCTCCGCCCAGACCCGGATCGACCACGGCCCCTGGCGTGGCGTCCGCGGACCGCTCTCGGGTGACGACGGCGAGCAGCTCACCTGGTGGGCGGAAGGCGACGGCCACTGGAGCCTCGTGCAGGCCTACATCTCGGAGACCCTCGCCGCCGACGACGCGGCCTCCCTCGAGTCGGCCCTCGACACCCTCCTCGACGCCCAGGCCGCCCGCCTGGCGGAGTGAGCTCAGGCTCGCGCTAGGCGCCCGGCTCGCTGATCGACCGGCCGAATCTTTCGACCCGCAGCCCGTGCCGGCACGCCGCTGCCAACCCAGCTATGACCATCGTGGGCAAGCGCGGAGCGCGCGGCAGCCTTGCGCCGCAGGACGGTCGGCGGCTGTCTGACGGATGCTGCCGCGCGCTTCGCGCTTGCCCTCGAAGACCATGGCCGGTCAGGAGGGCGGGCGCGCCGGATCAGGCGGCCGGTCGGTGGATGGTGCGTCGGCGCGTGGTCGGAATCGGTGTCTGCTCGGTATCGATATACCTAGGCGGAATGAGATGAGGCACCCCGGACTGCATGGTCAACTTCCACGCTGCCTTGTGCAGGTGCGAGTGGTGGAGGTGACAAAGAAGCACGCCGTTGTCGATGTCGGTTCTTCCGGGCGGATGATCGTCCGAAACCCACTCGTCTGCGTGGTGTGTCTCGCAGAACGAGGGTGGCCGAACGCAGTCGGGCCAGATGCACCCACCATCCCGGGCCGCGAGCGCCCGGTTCTGCGCCGGGGAGAAGAGCCGCTTCGTCTTGCCGTGATAGAGCACCTCGCCCCGATCGCCGAAGACGGTGGCGGCGATGGGGGAGTGGCAGCGAAGCTGCGCGACGGTCGACGCGGGAACCGGCTCGTCGACGCCGTCGATCCATCCGACGCCACGCCCAGCTTCGAGGTCCTCGACCGAGATGTGCACGTTGACAGTCGCGGTCGCTCCGTTGATGCGAGGCATGTCGTCGGCGCGGGTGGCGCGGGAAATGAGCTCGGTGATGGTGTCGGCATTCTTCTGCGCCTGCGGGCGGGTATCGGCGGTTACCATCTGGGCCACACGCTCGTCTTCATCGAGGAACCGAGGCCCGGTCACGCGGGGGCTCAGCATCGCCCGGATGCTCGCGAACCACACCCCGCCCTGCTCGGGCGTGAGCGCGAACTTCCCCCGCACCATCCCGTCCGCGCCTGCGCGATCGTCAAAAACCGCTGCATCTGCAGCACCTCATCCCGCGGCTCGGAACCGTCGGGGTCGAGCACCTCGCGAAGATGGATGGCGGCCCTGAACGTCTCGTCGGCGGTCAGTCTGCACGCGATCGTCTCGTCGACGAGGGTCTGCTCGGCGAGCGCCATCACGTCGGCCGAGCATCCACTGTCGGCGAGCCCGTTGCATTGCTTCACGATGGCCGCCGCCGCCTCGACGCCAAGCACCCCCTCGTTGAGCCGTTGCCCCACAAGCGGGAACGGCGCGGGCCCCTCGCCGCCACCCAGCAGCACTGCACCCCGCAGCTTCCGCCCCAGCTCGAGACGCGCCTTGCACTCCCGCGTAGAAGCCCCGGTGACGCTCGCGACGAGCGTGGTGGGGCTGGTGAAGTTCTGACGCTGGCTCAGACCCTCGTCGCCGAGCTCGCTGCGCGACCGCAACCCGACCTCGCCGGCGGTTTGCACCTGCCCCGCAGACGCCAGTCGTCCGATCGCCTCAAAGTCGGCCATGACCTCGAGCACTTCCTCGTCGGTCAGAACCGCAAGCCTGCTGACAGCACTGCCCAGCGCGACCCGGAGATCGTTGGCGATCTCTTTCAGCTGGTCGTCTGTTTGCATACTGAGATTCTATCAGGAGTTCCTGATGAAAGCTCGAATAGTTGGAAGAAGGGGATTACTGTGCCTTCAGTTGTTGCACGGCACGAGCGAACAATTCGGTCGGCGCTGAAGTGACAAAGTCGATGCCCGCCGTGTGAAGTTCAGCGCTTCGCCTCAGTGAGCTCTTGCTTGTGTAAACGAAGATCGGGACTTTCGATCCCTTCTCAAGGAGCTCTGTGTTGAGATCCAAACCCGCGCTTCGGTTGTACCCAGAACTCTCGTTGCGACCCAAGTCAGTGATTATCAAACGATAGTTGCGTGACTCCAGGAGACTAAGGGCTTCATCGGTAGATCGGGCAAGATCAACGTCGACCCCTATCACCCGAAACGCCTTGACTGTGTCGAGGATGTTCTCCACATGGTCGTCCACCCACAGAATCGGGCCCGACAAATATGCCTGATCCGCGAGTTCTGCGGCGTGAGTGGCCTTTTTGTCGATGGATTCTTTGCTGGTTTTCGAGCCCGCTGTCTCTTCCGCGTCCGCCAGAAATTCTGCCGCTCGCCGGCCCGCCTGCGACAGCTGAATAGCGTCTGATTCAGTCGACTCCACCATCGTGCGCAAGATCAGCCGGGCCCACAAGTAGCTCATCAAGAAACCGACGCTCGCGCCGTACACGACCACAGAAATCGCGACTGCCGGCGCGTTCGGAAGCGACAATCCTGTGGCGAGATAGCGCCCAAGCGCAGCCAGCGCCCCCGGCAAGGTGGCCACCTGCACAAGGGTTGCACCGATGATGATCTTGGTCAGCCAGTCCGAAATCTGCTCGAGGCTCGAGCTTGCGGCGAACCGACCGGATTCAGCTTGTGCGGATTGCTCTTTTGTCTTGGGCACTCCGAATATGAATCCGACAATGGAGAATGCTGCCGCCGCCGCGAACATATAGCCGACAAGCAGAAATGCGACTCCCACATTGAAGTCGGACGCGCTGAGCGAGAGTGCGATACAGATCGCTATGCCGGCGCCTAGGGCAATGGCTAGGGCGATCAGGATGCCGCCGCTTGGCCTTATCGTTCGTTTGACCATCACTGCAATGTCCCTTTCGCTCGGCATGCGAAGGCTCGATCAGACGGCGAGGGGTAGTCGTCGTTGCTGTCGCTCTACGCTTCCCCATAGCTGCATCGCGATGTGGAAGAACAGCAGCGTCCGGTGGCCGAATCATATGAGTGGTGTGTCAACGGCCACAAGGCCTCTGACGAGTTCTCGTGCCGCGCGGCGGCGGCCTGCGAGAGAGCAACGAGAATCTGTCACCTAAAACCGCGTCGATGTGCAATCGGATTCGACCCACCTCGCCCCTGCTACCCTCACCCCATGGCCACGCCTTCTGTCCATGACGAACTAGCAGCCTTCGCAGCCGAACGCGACTGGCCCCAGTTCCACACTCCAGAGAACCTCGCAAAAAGCATCTCCATCGAGGCGGCCGAACTCCTAGAACTCTTCCAATGGTCCCCGGATGCGGACCAGCACCGAGTCCAAGACGAGCTGGCGGACGTCCTCACCTACGCCTACCTCCTAGCCGCGAAGCTCGGCAAGAACCCCGACGACATCGTCCGCACCAAGCTCGAGAAGACCCGCGAGAAGTACCCGGTGGAGAAGTCCCGAGGCAACGCCACGAAGTATGACCAGCTCTGAGATCATCCGCCTCCCCTTCGACCGCGCCGAGCTGGCCGTCTGGTCGAGAAGCGGCGACAAGCGCGTCTCCAACTGGCCGGTCGTCTACATCCTCGACGACGACACCCAGACCGCCGTCGGCAAGAAGAAGCGAGAACAGCGCCGCAAGATCTACGTCGGCGAATCACTCAACGTAGCCGCCCGCATGCGCCAACACCTCGCGAGCATCGAGCGCAGCCGACTCACCAACCTCCGAGTCATCATCGACGACACCTTCAACAAGTCGGTCTGCCTGCACCTCGAGTCCTACCTCATCGAACTCCTCAGCGGAGACGGCGCCTTCGAGGTGCTCAACCGCAACGACGGCATAGTCGACGCCGACTACTACAATCGAGCCTTCTACCAAGACCGTTTCGACGAGATCTTCCACCAGCTCAAGATGGCCGGCGTCTTCACCCGCACCATCCCCGAGATCATCAACAGCGACCTCTTCAAGCTGAGCCCCTTCAAGTCGCTCACCGACGACCAGGCTTTCGCCGTCGAGGGCGTCGTGAAAAGCCTCTTCGACGACCTGCGCAGCAATGACCGCAGCACCACGGTCATCCAAGGCGACCCCGGCACCGGCAAGACCGTCGTCGCGATCTACCTGCTCAAGCTGCTCGCCGACATCCGCTCGTCAACTGACCTCGACGCCCTCGATGACGACGGCGACTCTCTTTTCTCCGAGTTCTTCACCGACGAGCACCGGATGCTCCTCCGCGACCTCCGCATCGGTTTCGTCATCCCGCAGCAGTCACTCCGAAAATCGGTGCAGAAGGTATTCCGCAAGACCCCCGGCCTCGACCCGACGATGGTGATGACGGCCTTCGAGGTGGGGGAGTCGGAGCATGACTTCGACCTCCTCATCGTCGACGAGACCCACCGCCTGAACCAGCGCGCCAACCAGCCGGCCGCCACTCTCAACGCGAAGTTCCGCGACATCACGACGAAGCTCTTCGGCCAGGACGACACGTCGAAGACCCAGCTCGACTGGATCAAGGCCCGCAGCACCCACCAGATCTTCCTGGTCGACCCCGCTCAAAGCGTGAAGCCGGCCGACATCCCCATCGAGCTCCTCCAGCAGCTCGTCGCAGACGCGAAAGCCGCTGACCATCACCACCCCCTTCTCTCGCAGATGAGGGTGCGCGCCGGTTCCGACTACGTCGGTCACGTGAGACGGATGCTCGGCGTCGCAACCGAATCTGGCGCGCAGCCGCCTGCTTCTGTTCCAGACTTCGGCGACTACGACTTCCGGATGTTCGACGACGTTTCCGCGATGCGCGCGGAGATCGTGCACCGAGACCGGGAAGTCGGCCTCTCACGCCTGGTCGCGGGTTACGCCTGGGAGTGGAAGACGAAGGGCAACAAGCCGGGCCACGACATCGAAATCGGCGACTTCCGGATGCGCTGGAACAGCACCCAGACCGACTGGACCGCGTCGCCAGGCTCCCTCGGCGAGGTGGGTTCGATCCACACGGTGCAGGGCTACGACCTCAACTACGCCGGCGTGATCATCGGCCCCGACCTCCTCTTCGACACCACCACTGGCCGCATCGTCGTCGACCGCGCCTCGTACTTCGACAAGAAGGGCAAGGAGGCCAACAAGGCGCTCGGTCGCGTCTACTCCGACGACGACCTGCTCTGGTACATCCAGAACGTCTACGCGGTGCTACTGACGCGGGGCATTCGAGGCACCTACATCTACGTCCATGACCCGGCGCTCCGGGAGCACCTGCGGCCCCTTGTCTCTTTGCCGTAGCGCTGGCCCCTTCCATGAGGCCGGATCGCTGTCTTGTCCTGTTCAGTCGTCTGAGTCTATGTATCCCTGGAGTAGTTCCTTTACGACGTCCGTCAGGGTTCGGCCCTGCCGTGCTGCCTTCGCCTGCGCCGCCGCGTAGAGCTCAGGGGGAATCCGAAAGGACTTGTGCGGTGTCTTTGGCTGATTAGGCATTGTGCAATCGTGCCAGAGACGCACCTCTTGCAGGGTGTACAGCCACCTATTATCATCGGTGGTATGACACCTTTCGAGAGTTCACCCACCCTATCTATCCCGGTTGATCTGGCCAACGAGGCCGAACTGAGAGCCCATCAAAGAGGCCAGAGTCTGGATGAACTAGTCGAGCAGCTTCTGTTGAGGTGGATGCTCGCCGAAACGCCTGTTCCACGGCCTCGGAGCCATAAATCGAAGAGCCTCCGTCGCTGCCGAAACTGTGGAGTTCGCGTAGCGAAGGAGGAGCGGCTGATGCCCTGGAAGGCCTGCTCTGGAGATTGCGCCGATGAGATTTGGATTCGACTGTGCGTGCCGGACTGAGTAGTCGCAGGTGACGAGCTGGCGGAGGGCCGGATGCATTGAGAGTGCGTCGAGTCGAATCTTCAGGTCAAGTACCGGAGAAGCCGGTTTTCCCACCAAAGGCGCCGTCTGCGACCGCCAAAGGTACTGGTCTTTAGGCCTCAATAAAAAAGGATGACCGTGCCAAGATGGCGAGCATGGCTGTCGACGCGAATGACTCGGGCGCTCGTCGCATACCTGTGAGTGAGGGTCGGTGGCTAGCAAGCCGAGACTCGCTTCAAGAATCAATTCGCCTTCTGGGCAGCAGAGGTGGAGAACCGGACTTACAGGGCGCCGTTGCCATGCTTGCGAACGATCTGTCCGCAATTGGATGGCTCGCATGCACCGATCTCGATGCCATCAGGGTGGCCAAAGAAGCCGTGGACGGTTTCTTGGAACAAGGAGAACTGAGACCTCAACGAATTTCCGCTCTGTCTGCGGAACTAATTGCGCGATCGACCACATTCTCAAACGGAAGTTTCTCAACCGACCCCTGGGAAGATCTTTTCGGTGTTCCCCGCAGCAGCCTCACCGATGCAGCAGGGCTGGTGGTGAGTTCACGTTTGTTGGCGCATTACTACCAGCGGCCGGCGGAGCTTGCGAAGGCAGCCGGGGCCCTCATGTTCCTCGCGAGGGTGCCCTTTATGGTCTCCGTCCAGCTTGGTCCGACCCTAGTTAGTCTTCTTGAGACACCGAACTTCCTATGGACGAGCCGAGCGATGGCGCTAATCCAGGAACGTCTCAGTTTCCTCGGTATGGAGCCTGCGTCGGCAAAGATCAGGGCTTTCTCCGCGCGAGGCGATCAGGCCTGGACGAGTTCGCGGACGTTTAATGCCATCACTAACATTGTGGATTCCGAGGCTGATCCGCGGACGCGAACCGCCCTACGTCTCGATGCCTACAGAAAGCTGGCTGAGGGCCAGCTCAGGTCATGGCTCTGGCTTCTGCTTGACGGCGGGGATACAAACGAGAGGGCGCCCATGCTGGCAGGACTTTCGCGTCGCGTTTCGCAGGACCCGCGAACACTCATGCGACAGGTCAGCGTCTTCCTCAAACCTACGTGGCGGAATGCGTCCGCTCACGAGGACATTCAGTTCGACGAACATGACCGGATGGTTGATGAGGACGGTACCGTCGTCGGGCCGACCGAGATCGAGCGTCGCACGGGGGAGGCGCTTGCGTTCACCGCTGGCTGCGAAGCGGGTCTCGCTAACTATCCGACGATGGTGGAGGCTCCCGATGAACGAGCATCCGCTGCGGTGCCGCGTTCCTTCCAGATCCGAAGAACCTATGAGTGGTTCGGGGACAACGGGCTTCTCGTGAGGAGCGTTGACGTATCGAAGGGGCCGCTTCTTCGAATATCTGTGGAGAGCATCAGCCTGAACCAGATAGATCCGTGCTTCCAAGCCCTAGTCGAATGCGTGATGAATGGGGTGAAGTTTGAGGTAGCTGAAATTTCGACTGGTTTCTCGGATTCTGTGTTCGTTGTAACCGCCCAGAGTGTCGATCTGGCTACGACGGTCTGGAAGCAAGCGCGGAGATTGGGGTTCTATCAGAATCCCGGTAGCACGTTCTTGCCCATGCACTTGGACACCCGCCTGAGGATTGAGCGACAGCCAGCTGCCTTGGACGCGATTGCTTGGCTCGCCCTTAATGATTGCTTGCACGCGTTCGACACAGCTCAGAACTTTCTGGATGGCAGAGGCTCAGCCGACGATAAGACACTGGAGCTCATGAGGCGACAGGAGGTACCCCTTTCGGACGATGTCGTGATTCAGAAGTACATCTTTAGGCGCCTTAGGGTAGCTTCTCGGGCCTTCCAGCTAACCAGGACGATGGTGGCGGAAAAGCTCAGTGACTACGCGAGTCAGGCAGCAACTGCGATCGACTGGCAGCTCGCCGACTCTGCCCGCAGCCTTCGCGGCGCTGTTCCCGGCTTTATCTACCCGGGGTGGATGTTGGATCTACGAGACCGGATTCCGGCGCCACCTCCCGCGCCCACTCTCGGAGTCTGGGACTGGAACCAACCGCCGTAATTCGCCATTAGGGTTACCTGCTGCTGTGACCGCGGGCGTCGCGGTGATAGCGACGAGCGGGCCGGTCGCGGTTGGGGTGCCACGCCACGCCCGAAGTTACTCCGTCGTATGTAGATATGAATAGATTGATTCCGCGATCTTGCGGCCAAGCGGAATGGGCACTGCGTTGCCGATCTGCTTCGCAATATCGGTCTTGGACCCGTACCACTGGAAGTCGTCCGGGAATCCCTGCAGCTTGGCCGCCTCGAAGTGGGTAATCGGGCGGTCCTCAACTGGATGCAGGTACCGGCCCTTCTCCGGCTTGAAGAATTCTGTTCGGATCGTGACTGACGGCGCACCGCTCCGGAGTCGACCCATGACGTCGCCCGAGCCGGCGTCGTGCGAGTCCCACGCTTCTGTAGACAAGTATTCGAGCACGGCGGCCCGATCTACAACGCCGTCGCTGACGACTGCATTGAACAATTCTGACTTGCTGCGACGACGCCCAACTGTCGTCGATTCCTCTAAACGAATGACATCGCGCACAGTGACTTGACGCTCTGTGGTGAGACCGTCGATGACTTCGACGTGCGCGCCGAGGACGTTCAACGCACCACCGCTTCCTCGGTGGTGACTCACTTTCTGAATGATGATCTCGCCGCCGTCAGCGAACCGACATGCGTATCGACCTCGAAGGTCCTTACGGTTCCCGTTCTTCGGAATCGCGCGATAGCGTGAAAGTGAGATGGGCTCCGGTTTGCGTCCGATGTGGAGGTCGGTCGTCAAGAACGGCCCAGCGAACCGGCCTGCGATTCCGGAGACCTGCCGCGGATGCACGACTGGCAGGTCAGGCGCGATCTCGTTGGTTGCACTGTCCTCGAACAGCTCGTCAACGGTTGCCCAAGCTGCAGCCTCGGCCTGTGTCCCGAGCGACGAGATGCGGTGGCGCTTCGTCAGCACCTCATCTCGTAAAGCGACCTTGGTATGTGTTGGCGTGGGATAGCTCAGCAGGTCAGAGGGCAAGCCGGCGTCGGTGCGAACACCAATCACGATGGCACGCCGTCGTGCCTGCGGAGCGCCGAAGTTGGCCGCGTTCAGCAGGTAGCGTCGGTCATGCTCCTCTTCGGTCTCGTTGGGCTTCGATCCAGGGTCGACGAGGCGGTAGTTCTTGAGGTCCGTTCCGCCGATGCGGTACTTCAGGTCTCTGAACTCGGCGGATCGGAGGAACCGGTCGACGTTCTCGATCACGAAGACCTTGGGTTGAAGTGCGACGACTACACGGATGAATTCTTCCCAAAGGGTGTTCCGCTCGGGGTTCACCTTCTCGCGGTTCAGTCCAGAGAAGCCCTGGCAAGGCGGTCCGCCGACCACCACATCGATCTCACCGGGCTTCCACCTTGGCTCCCAGCCGACGATTGTGCGACAAACGATCTCCGGTGAGCCAAAGTTACCAAGCCGAGATGACCCGGCGCCGAAATTTGCTGCGTATGAAGCTGCGGCCGTTGGTTCCCACTCGACCGCACCGACGCTTCGGAATACAGGCCCGGGAGTGCCCTCGGGACGATATTGGTGGAACCCCTCGGTTAGGCCGCCGCAGCCCGCGAAGAGATCGAGAACCGTGATCGGGGGGCTGCTGTGTCCCTCTGATGTCACTTACCAATATTAGCTTGCACCGCCGGCGCGGTTGGTCCGCGCGACTAGATGGGACAGCGCTTCGACTACTGTGAATTCGTGTCCATTCCCGGTCCCCATCCAGGGGCGTCAAGTCTGGGTGTTAGCCAGCGAATGAGCTCCGCCCGGCGACGAGATACCAAGCCGGAAGTCGATGTTCGTCGTATCCTGCACGCTCGCGGTCTTCGTTACCGCGTCACGTACCCTGTGCCAGGTATGGCGCGGCGGTCCATCGACATCGCCTTCACGAGAACCAAGGTTGCAGTGTTCATCGACGGCTGTTTCTGGCACGGATGCCCAGAGCACGGCACAGTGCCGCGCGCGAACGCGGACTGGTGGTTGGTCAAACTTCAGCGAAACAAGGATCGGGATGCAGAGACTGAGCAGGTGCTGAAGTCAATTGCCTGGCGGGTGTGTCGTATATGGGAGCATGAGAGTCCGGATTCAGCCGCCGAGCGTATTTCTGCAGTCCTTCGAATGTCCTCGTGACCTCCGATGAGGCGGTAACGCTATGCCCCACCAATCGTGCGGACCTCGTCGAGGACGCCTTCGAGCAACCCTGTAACGTCCCGTCCACCGAGAACCAGCTGGCGATCGAGCAGCCGGTTAGCGGTCTCGCAGGATGTCTCACTAACGAGCGAACATCCGTGGCACGCGGACAGGTTGAGGCTCGAGGCACCTTGTCTGTCGCTCTCAATACATACCGGATCGTTTGAGCAGACGTCGCCGTCGTCGATGGCCGCGAGGAGCAGCGGGACCAGCTTGTCGGGGTCGCCAAGTCGAACGAGACCTCCCAGCGTGCCCTGCGCGTCCCCGGCTGCAGTGTAGATCAGCACTCCCGAGGTGCGATCCGGACGGTCGGAGTGAGCGTATATGCGCTCCTGGAGCGACGCAGACGAGTACCCAGACGCATACGCGAGTCGGCGGATTAGCAGGTGGGCGATCGTGTGGAGGGCGACAAAGCGCGCCTCAGGCACGTCCAGTCGACTTGCCCACTGCGTTGTCGATCGGCGGTCGATCAGGATGCCAGCTCGCGCGCGGACCTCGGCGCGCCGTTCCCATTCTGAGAGAAATTCGTCGCTGAACTGGAGGAAGATTCCTTCTCCGTACATTTCTATTGCGGGGAGTGTCTGCTTGCGTTTCCCCCTGAGTGACAGATCGGCCGGGATGAGATCGGCCTCTGCTGAGTAACGACGGAAGCCCTTCAGAGCTCTAACCTCACGTACTCGCCGAACTTGGCCGATGGCGGTCAAGCATTCCCTCAGCGTCGCAGGGATCCCAGGTTCGTCGGCCGTCAACCAAGAGTCGACGACGAAGTCACCTTCGCTGTGGTCGCGCCCTGGCGATCCGAGCTTTTTGAGAAACGCCGCCCACTCGCCATCCTTGAGATCGGCGAGAATGTCGTCGCGCGGATCATTGCCCGTCGCCGCGAGCCGTAGGACTTCCTCGACCGGGACGCCGACCTCGTCAGCTATCCAGCCCGCGATCATCGCGGCCTTGGGCCCACCGTTGTCATCGACCACTCGCCTAAAGTCGTCGTGGGATCGGACGGCAGCAGCGAGCGCGATCGACTGGGGAGCCTCCTCGGGGATGTCGAGAGCGGAGATGCGGTCCGCGATGTAGTTGCCCGTCGCGCCACGCTGGACGGCGACAAGCGGGTAGTCGCAAGCATCCGTCTGAGTTGGGTCTTGCCAAGGCTGGATGCCCTTACAGCGAATGCCGTCATGTGCCAGTGCTTCCTTGGTGACCAGGTCTGACATCGAACGGGAACGTTGGCAGCCACCGCACTCCACTCGAAGGGACTTCAAGCCCTCGCCGTGCTTTGCCGATCGGACGAACACCAGTTCCTTGTATGCCCGGCAGTGGCGAACAGCTTCGGTGACGCCCGCATCGCGACCGCGATGTGCCCACATGAACCAAGGGATGTCTTGAAGATGACTGCCGTTGTTACACACAGCTACGTAGCGCATTGGGACGAGCATGCCGCCACAGTCACACTTGTTAGTCCATTTGCCCCGGTTCCTGCTTGTGCGTTGCGACAGTCGGGAGCATCGCTCGCAAAACCGCCACGTGGGGAACCGCCAGTACAGCAAGCTGGCGGTCTCCTTGCCCGTTCGCCCCGAGTGGGTCGGAGCTTCCCGTAGCACGCTGGGGCCAAGCCGCTCGACGAGTCGCTCGCAGTGAATCTCGGGAGCGTAGCGCTCGTCCCACCATGACGTGTCGGGCGCGATCAGCGACTCTCCTCGGATGTCGACGACAGCCCCGACTCCGAACGGTGAGACCGTTTCTGATAATCGCAGGTCATGCTTGATCCGCTGCATTCTTCCCCTCCTCGAATGGTTCGCGCACCTCGACGGCAACGTTCGGTTCAACCGACCGCATCGAGTCAGCGACCAGCCAGCCTTCCCCGGACTGTCCAAACCGCTTCAGTAGCGCAGAATCATCTGACTTGACGCGGTCGTAGAGAAGGTCCTGGCCAGTCTCGCGAGCAGAGCGTGCGCGACGGTCCCATTGGCGAAGTAGCGCGTTGATTCGTTCGCGCGTAGCTGCCGCCTCGACGCTGTCCGCCCGCTCGACTTGCGCAAGGAATCGATCGATCAGGGCCTCAACAGGGAAACGCTGGGCAACATTGTCAAGGCTGAAATCTTTGGCTGCGTCGTTGGAGGCTAGCCCGGGGCCGAGGTGACGGACGAGCGTCACGAGCGCGCCAGCGAGCGAACGTTCGCGCGACGCCAATGACCAGGGAGTGACGCTCGTCGGCTCGACGCTTCTGTAGAGCGCCTCGTGGTACCCACGGAACGTCTCGAAGTGGGATCTGTCTCTGGCTCGGTTGGAGCGGAACAGCGTGGTGACGACTCCGCGGACCTTTCCTCGGCCGACGCGGCTAGTCGCTTGGATGTACTCGGACGTGGTTTTGGGCTGGCCGACCATCAGCATCAAAGCAAGGCGTGGAATATCGATGCCGACCGAGAGCATGTTTGAGGACAGTACGACGTCGACCGCCTGGTCGGACTCATCGGCGCTCCGACGTAGCTCGCGCAGATCGTTGGGTAGTTCCTCCGGCCCACGTCGGCTCGTAAGCTCCAACACCCGTCCGGCGCGAATCGTTCGAAGCGCGTGATTGAGTCTCTCGGCTCGAGGCTCAAGTCGAGCGTTGACGTCGTCGATAACCAAAGTACCGGTGCGGCCCAGCTCACGAAGACTGTTGTGGTACATCACCGCTGTCCAGTAGGCGTCGAGACTCGCATCCGCCTCCGGGTGCTCTCGAAGAATCTCTGGAATCTCGATCAAGGGGGCTGATGCAGACACGGTCGCCGACATCTGGGACAGAGCTTGTGGCATCAGCCCGAGGTACAGTCGACCCTCGCCGCTGGAAACCGGCTTGGAGAAGAACGTCGTGTCGTCGTCAAGACCGGATGGCGGGTATAGAGCGACTGGCCTGCCGTACAGACCCTTCACCTGCTCATCGGAGGCCCTGATGGTCGCAGTTGATGCAACGATCTTTGGCCTCGAGCCGTTGGCGGCGAGAAGCATCTGAACCACGGCATCGAACACCGCGACGGTTGTGCCCAACGGCCCCGCCAACAGATGCAGCTCATCCTGGATAATCATCGACGGTTGCCGGAACGCGGAACCTAGGCCGAGCAGCCTGCCGGCCTCTGGGCGGAACTGCAGGCGTGCGAATTTGTCTACCGTTGCAAGCAAGACTGTCGGTGGATGATCGTAAAGCATCTCGTCGACGACACATACGGGAAGTTCGTCGGCGAACTCGCATGACGGGTTCACGCAGTGGATGAGGAGATCCTTACCAACCATCCGAACGCCATACTCGCTCAGGTGAGGCGATCGCGTGCGGGGCAGGAGAGGCGTGGCGCACCATGCGCAGCTTTCAACCTGGAACTGGTTCGCCTCCTCCGGCCGCGCTGCTTGGTGGAGTCGCTCAAGAGCAGTCTTCGCCTCCGCCCGTTTCCCTGGAGTCACTTCGTTGCCGACCCACAGGCCGATCGAGAACGGGGCCATTCCGTCCGCGCGCGAATCGCCGATCCGATCGTGACGACGGAGCAGCTCCATCGCACACACGAGAGAGGCGGCTCGCTGAAACTGCTGGGATGTGAGCAGCCGAAGCGTGTAACGAGTCAGAACCGCAGTGCCACCTCCTGCCGGACCGTCGCAGAGGCGCCTTCGGAAGATCTCGATCGCAGCAAGCCCCAAGTATGCTTCCGTCTTCCCGCCGCCGGTGGGGAACCAGATTAGATCGACAAGCGCTCGCTCCTCGTGCGTGTCATCTACGGTCGAGGCAAGGGCGACGAGGAGAAAGCCCAGTTGGAAGGGACGCCACCGTGGCTCCGGCCGAGTTCCGTCACGGTTGAAGACGGCCTGTTGCATCTGCAGACGCATGGCGGCCATAGCGAGTGAGAATGCAGTCCGAAGGGAACCGCTGCCCGAGTGGCCGAGGAGGCCGAGTGACATCTTCATGCGGTCGAGCGCTTTCTTCGACCGCCCTACAATCCGACGGGCAATCTCGCGTTCTGGTCCGAATAGAGGAACGCGCTCCTCCTGCTCCATCACCCAAAGCTCGAACTTTTCGAGAAAGGCGTGCAGCGATGCGAGTACCTGGTCGGTGTTTCTGTCGAGCGTCGCGATGTGCTCAAGACGCAGGGCATCTGCTTCTGGAGTGCCGTCCTCGAACCCCGTTGTCTCGACGTCAGGAACGACGAAGTGCGGGACGGGTTCCAGGCGCACCTGGCGGCAGACTCCGTCCGCGACGGCCCAGTCGGCAGCCATTCCGTGTCCGACCGCGTACACCTTTCGATTCCTGAATCTCAGACGCAGTTCCGCGGATTCGTCGTCGAGGTCGAAAGCGCGTCGCATGTCGTACTCAAGGATCGTTCCGGCACCGGCAGCGGAAACCGAAAGAGCGACCTGGTAAAGCATGCTGGTGGCGTCCAGGCGGTCGTCACCGGTCGACATCGCCAGAACTCGCAGGTGGACGGTCACAAGATACGCATTCCCAACCTGCCGCCAGCGGCTGCCGATCTCGATCGGAACCTGACCGACGGCCTGCTCGCGAACGCGATCGTCGCGGGTGAGACAAAGGTCCGAGATGGAGAACGGGGTTCGACGCCACCTCGGGGGGCCATCGCCTTCGACGGACGAGTATGTCGCGCCTGTAATCTGGCATTCGACAATCTTGCAGTCGGTCACAAACGAGATCGCCGCCGATGACGGCCGCCAGTCCTCGGCGATCGGGACCGTGGCTCCGTTCTCCTCGACCTCGCCATCAAACGCGATCATCCGATCGGCCACGTCGCTCTCGTGCTCATCAGCACCGTGGTCTTCCGCGGAACCGGGATCGCGTGGGAACAGCATCCCGACGGCATATTGCCTGTTCGGCGGGTTGCAGATGACCTCGGCATCTCCGCTGTCCGGTCCGACGTAGGCCGACTTGAGGTGTGCGAGCACGAGCCCTTGCGCACGGGTTAGCGTCATCGATTCATCGCTCCTTGGCGTAACAAGTGCTGCAGGCGGCGCGTGTCCCCCTTGGAGAGCACCACGTGCAGGGAAACACGGGCGCGGGTTACAGCGACGTAGAAGGCGGCCGTCCCCGATTCATCGAGATTCGCGGGTAGTCCGCACACGACGACGTGCTCCGCTTCCAAACCTTTTGAGAAGCGCGGGCTCGTGACAGTAACGCCGCCGACAGCGACGGGCGCCGCAACAGATCGCGGGTCGATCACCCAGATGTCGGAGCGCCGTGCGCCGTCCGCAACAAGGGCTTCAGCGATCCTCACACCATCGTCGACCGAAACTTCCTGGTCTGTGGTGTGCCACTCAACTCGCTCGCCGTTGACGATTCCTGGGTCGCCCACGTCTGCGCCAAGATACTCCTGCACGACGTGGACAATCGCACGCGTGTTGCGCACGTTCAGCGACAGGTCGACCGTGATTGCCTCTTCAGCAATCAACTCCGCAACATCGGGGTCATAGTCGCCCTCGACGTGAGCCTGGTTGTTCGGGTCGAGGAACATTCGCCACCGCCCAGTCGCTCGGCCCCCGATGATGGTGGCGTCCAGCCGGTCCATCGCCTCGGCGGTCATCATGTCCTGTGCTTCGTCGACCAACACGACGTCATACTCCCCGGCATGCTCGAGGTCGGCGAACGGAATCACGTCAACTGCGCGGTCATGGAGGTGCGGCGCGAAGTACTGCGCAAGAGACGGAGAACGAAAAGTGACGAGCACGGACCGCCCGCGCTCCGCCTCCTGTTTTGCGGCCTCTACCAGCACAAGCGATTTCCCCGTACCAGCCCCTCCGTAAACGAGCACACGCTTGTTGCGCGCGAGTGACGCGAGCACACGGGCCTGGCCGTCGGTGGCGCGGTTTTGCTCTTCAATTACCGCGCCGCGCTGCGCATCAACCACGGGCATTCGAGTGAACTCGCCAAAAAGACGTGTACGCAGATCGGCCAGCCGGGCGACCTTCGTACCATGCGGTGCCTTTTGCGCACCAACAACCATGGCATTCAGCGCGCTTGTCAGATCGCCAGCTGACATTGCGTCTCGCGCCAGCCAGTGCGTGGGCTTCCAATCGACCGAGTCCGGTGGTGCCTCTGTATCAGGCGTCAGGACAACAGCCTCATGCGCGTACCACCCGATGCCCTGCTCTTTCAGTATTTTACGCAGTGCGTATGCCGCCGAGCGCGCCTGCTCCATCGGAGACGTTCCGAGCCTGTGCCAGTCTCTGCGACGGTCGATGCTGTACCAGAGTCCGTCGTGCTTGCGCACGCCGCCCCCCTTGACCTCGACGACAACAACGGTTCCCCGCCAGAGGATCACAAAATCGGCTTCCGCCTGCTGCTTGTACGCGTGGGAGCGGAGCCCAACCGAGTAAAAGGCGACTGCGTCGTCGTCTTCAACGACATCCCGGAGGAGTCGGGCAACTCGCCGCTCAGCTTCGCTTCGTGACGTCGTTTCGATGTCTGCGAGGCATGGAACAAGGATCATCCGCGCTGCTCCGTCCAGAGGTTCTCATAGTCGTGGTAGCCAAGAAAGTCGTTCATTGCGCCCCAGTTGTCGGCAATATCGACGATGAGGCACTCCTCCTTGCCGCCGTTCTCCGTTCCACGCAGACCGCGGCCGGCCATTTGGATGTATGCGCCCGGGCTGAATGTCGGACGTGCGATATAGAGCGCCCTCACCCCTGGAGCGTCGAACCCCTGCACGAGGAGGTCGCAGTTAGCGAGGACCTGGATCTCACCCGCTTGAAACTGCGTGATGACCTTTCGGCGCTGTTGCCGACTGGTTTGCCCACTGACCGACTCAGCAGCAAGTCCTCGGTAGCGCAGCGAAGCCGACAGCACCTGCGCAGACAGCACGCTCGGGGTGAAGACCAAGATTGGCCAGTCCGGATGTGCCTCGAGAGTCTGAACGATGTGTTCGATAAGAATCCGCATGCGCTCTTCGCTGCGTCCGATGCGCTCGTAGACGTTGCGGTCAATCAGCCGGCTGGAGCTGAGAGCGACACGCTCGGAGTCGTTGAGCTCGACTTCGATGCCGCTCGGCAGGACTTCATGCTTGACGCTTGCGAGAACACCTAGCTTCACAAGCTCTTTGTATGGCTCTGGGTCCGGAATGGCCAGCCGCTTGCCGAACCTAGCTTTCAGTTCCTTGGTCCCGCTGTGGTCGCCAGCTCGTCCCTTGAACGGCGTAGCCGAGAGCCCGACAAGCGGCCTATCCCAGCTGCGCCCGTCGACGCCCAACCACCGAAGGATTGCGGTGTATCTCGCTGAACCGGCGCGATGAGCCTCGTCAACGAATACCGCTGCCGGCGTGCTGAGCCACTCGTAGTCGACGCGTCCGATGAGCTTCTCCAGCTGCGCGTCGGTTGCGACGATCACGGACAGTTCAGTGTCCGGTCGTTGAACCGTGTTCGATCCCCATAGCCGACCGATCGTGAGGGATCGTTCATCGGCGAGGTATCGCCAAACCGTCTGAAAGGTCTGCACGGCTTGCTCACAAAGTTCCTCAGACTGCGCGATCCAAAGGATCGTCCCTGAAAGAACTTCGTCAACGAACAGTTTGAGGACGGTCTCGGTGGCGACTCGCGTCTTGCCCGCGCCGGTCGGCAGCTCAACCATCGCCTTTTGACCGGGCCCGTTATCTGAGGGTTGGGTCAGTACAGTGCGGAGGTCCTCACTGATCCGCTTCTGGTACGTGTGCAGACGGTTCAGCACGACCGCGCCCGGGACTACGAATTCGGACGGTCGGTTCTCGTTTCGCTGCCCCGCATAGTCTGCGCTGAACCCCATTTTCCGGACCCAAGTCACAGCGGGTCTGGTGCCGGCCCACGCTTCCGGAACGTCTGAGAACCCGAGGGCTCGGAATCTGTCCGCGAGAATGAGTAGTGCATCGGAGCCAAACACGGTCAAGAAAAGTTCCGCTACCGATGTTCGGGAGTTGACCAAGCCCTGAGCTTCAAGGGCGCTCCAAAGTCCGGTCGGTAGCGCTTCCATGAGGTCGTCTGGGCCGATGTATAAGTCGAGACGATCTGCATCGCTCTTGATAGCTTGGGCCTGCTGGCGCATCAGCTCAAGCTGATGGTTTAGTCCAGCCTTCAACACGGCGGTGAGATGTGCATTGTTCAGGCGAAGATCAAAGGCATCGTTGATGAACTCAAGAATCCGCCGGTCGTCGACATCGCTTCTTACGATGAGGTCCTGTCCGTCTAGGTGCCAATCCCTGGGCTGGTCCTCAGTTCCGTCTTCGGTCACCACACGTTTTGCGATAAGCAGAGCCCGAGCAAACTTGGCCGATCCGAGTGCCGCGCCGTATCCGGAGCGAAGACCGGTAAATGCATCAAGGATTCGCTGGGAATCCTGCTGGCCCTCGACAACCATGGCGAACGAGAAGCTATCGGTGAATCGTCGACAGCCCACTGTCTCGACAAACTCCTCGACCTTTTCCGCATCAACCCTCAGATACGGGCGCTGCCTACTTCGAAGAATCTCCACTTCGTCATCGGTGGATGCAAGGAACACGGTCGTGGGCGAATGTGCTTCGACGACTCGTGTGACTCGCGCAGGAATAGTCGACGGCTTCGCGCCTGCATACCCGACTCTTGTGGCGGTGAGGATGAATTCGGAAAGAACTGCGTCGTCGACAGTTGGGAAAACGTCAGCCTCCAACATCTCGCGGAGAACGTGCGGAGGAACTGCGGCGAGATCGTCTGGAAGATCTAAGGCGGCCTGGACCTGGTGCGAGCCCTTGAAGAGTGGAAGGAGAGCGCCAAACCGCACTAATGAAGGCGCGACAATGTCGTCGGGTGCTCTGAATCCTCGCGACGACGGAAGAATACCTGCCTGCTGGACAGCCCATCGGGAGGGTGACATCGCTCCATGCGAGCGCCCAGTATCGAGATCTTCGAAGGTCCAATCTCGCTCCGGCAGTGTCAGCAGCGCCATTGTCCACGCCGCACGCAATTGCACTGGTGCCTCGGCATCTCGCAGCATCAACAATGCGGAGAAGGGGCCCGGTCCATGGCCAGGGCTGACATCCACGCGCTCAACGGGGCGTTCGCCTGGCCCGCGTCTCGTATTGAGCGCCTCGACAGTCGCAGCAACATATGATTCGTACTCCGCCTCGTCCTCGAGCGAGAAGTCTTCAACCGGACTTTCAGCAACGCCGAGCCCGTGCGCTACCTCGGGCATGCACCGTCGTCGGTCGAGTAGCCGGGACGCGAACCGCTCGGGCAAAACTACGTCAACGTCAATCACTTGTTGGGGCCACGCCCACCCCCCGTCACGCGTGGGCACTTTGACCGACGCTTTCGAGGTCGTCATGGCCATCACAGCTTTGGCCAAGCTCACCGAGATTGCGGCGTCCCACAGCTTCTCGAGGTCTTGACCGCTCGGATCCGACGACAACATTGCCAGCCGTGCGTTGAGAATCGCTTCCGGGTCTAAGTTGCGGAAGCCGCGGCTTACAAGTAACTGCTCGACCTGGTCCTCCAGGAGGAATGCCGGATCAACAAACACGGCGCCATCGACGTCCAATCCCTCCTCCCGACGGAGGAAAACGACGTTGCTGTCAGTGAGTGATTTCATGCCGTCGGACGTCGGGATGACCTTCGCCGTCGAGATGTCCTCGAGAGAGAGATTTCTGAGGACCGTCCTGAACGCGTTTGCGGAGGAGACTGGATCATCGCCCTCCGCCCACTCTCGAAGCCACGTCAGAAGTCCCCTCTTAGGCATTCGCTCCATCGCGGCGCGGACGTCGCGAGAGCTGGGGTCCAAGTCTGGTTCCTGAGCAACTAAGAGAAGCTCACGGAGTCGAAGCGCCCTTTGCGATGTCCTGTAGCAGTGCCAATGGGGAACGTCTTCGCCGGTGTTCGGTGAGACCGTCCAACCGAGGTGGACGGGGGGGTCGAAACGGACTGCTGGATCCAGGGGGCGAAGTTCTGATCCGTTGCGTAGAGTTCCCGCCGGATCGGGAATGTAGCGGCCCGCGCCCGCCAAGCTATTCACGTGCGCCCGCAGAGCGTCACCCGCGAAGCCGCGACTCTCCTGATCACGCTCTCGTGCTGGGAGGTAATCCAGGTGCGCGGCTGGTTCGTCAGCGGATCGCATTCTGGGAAGCAGCGGAACAAAGAGCTCCGCGAGGGTTCTGATGATTTCCTGGTTGTATCGATTCTCGAGCAGGTTTGTGCGGTCGTCGTTCACACTCCACGGCGCGTTGAGCAGGGCCGCCACGGAAGTCTTGTCCTGGAGCGGGAAATATGACCAGAACTGCCCGAATGCCACGCGGCTGCGTTGACTAGGAACGGCAACTGTGACCTTTACCGCGTCGCGGGATACCGCCTCGCCGACTTCGTGACGTGCCTCTGACGATGGTCTGTGCATCGCACTGTCCACTATCCACTCGTCGCCGGTGCCGTCCGGTCGTTCGATCCTGTAGCTCTTATTGCCTAGGTCTCGGGAGACATGGCTCGTCTCAAACAGGTCATCGCCGAGCACTCGCAGGCGGACCTCCCTGACCGCGCCTACAAATAGGAGAAACTCCGACGTGAATTCCTGTATTTCAGTTTGCAGCCGTTCTAGGTTCGTCGCGCCGGGAAGCCTAACGATTGTGGAGGCCCACGATCCAAGTTCCGCCAGGATTGGATCGCGTTCCAATTCGGCTGTTGCATCCAGAAGCGTGGCGGTGCGGAGAACCGGGTACCGACGGGCGGTCGCAATGTTGGCCAACTCCGTTCGAGCCCTCGGCGAATTGAACTCGAACGAAATCGAGCGGCTGAACACTTGCGGCGTCTGCGATACCGCGAGCACCGATTTGAACCCGAGGCCGAACCGACCGATTTCGTCGCCGCGCTTCTCGCTGAGGTACGCCATTGTTACCGCCGTCAGGCCGCTAAGAGAAAAAGGCCTTCCCGCGTTCGCGCAGTAGAGCACGCTATTTTCCGTGTCCAGGACGATCTCTACGCGGCCGGCGCTGTCTGAGCCTGTGTCTTCAGCACCGGCGAGAGCGTCGGCTGCGTTCTGAACCAATTCGAGCAGTGTCCGACTCGCGTATCCGCCTGTCTGGATCGACTCTTCGTGGTTAGCGTGCTCCGAAACGAGATTCGGATGGATTCGGTACGCCTCGATCGTTCGGGTGAACTGATCCTCTACCTCGCGAGCGAGTCGAGGATCGGCCTCCCAAGCCTGGCGGTCGGTCGTCATCGCGGATGCCTTTCGTCGAGCATCTGCGAACCGACCATTGCAGACGTCATTGACTTCGGCTCGAATGGTGCGAGGGGGTCAGGTGCTCGTCTACAAGTGTCCCCCCGTCCCACGATCTCACATTTGCTGAATTCATTCAGCATCTACGTAGCCGCGGCACCACCCCATTTTGGGTGACGGGAATTTAGGCCAGAATCTCTGTGAGCCTTCAGTTCCACGGATGACGTCGCTTTCCTGCATCGATCTCCGACCCGTATGAGCGATAACCGCCGAAACGTTCGAGTCGGTCAGTTTCGCGGACGGCTCGGATCGCTAACAGCGGTTCGCACAGTGTTGCCCGACACATCCGCTCGTAACCGCGCTTGCACTCGCATGACCCTTTGGACTTGTGAAGGCGCAATATCTGCGCGGTGACGCCAGCCGATGACGCCCGAAGTTGGGAGACCAGCGGGCGACCATCTCACCGGCCCCTTGCGCAGCACGCTCACCACGACCATTCGCGAGGTCTTTGTGGCAGCATTGGGCTTAGTACCCTCGGCTTCTTTATCCCCACCTGATTGAGACATGCAGTCGCAAGATCGATGGGCGCCACGATGAAGTCAGTGTCGTTGAGATATGGGGCCACCGTGGTGCGCACAGGGCGGAATCTGCCAGCGAAGGTTCGATGCACGCCGTAAGGAGGTGCGGCATCCCTTTCGTGGAACTCGGGTACGCGAGAGGCCGGGCCGAGGAGTTCCACACCGATCACGATCTCGTAATCAGAGGCGTGACCATCAGCCGCGGCGTGCACTAACGCGGCGAGCGCGGCGGAGAAGCCTTCGACCGCAACGGTGGGTATTTGATGGGGTTCGTAACGTTTGCCGCTCATGCGGTGTTCGTGGCCGCCCGCACGCCAGGTCAACCCGACTGAGCCGTCATCGAAGACCGCCGCGTGGGCTTCGCGATGCCCGTCGGGATTGGCTGGGGGCAAGTAGTTGCCCGCCAAGGTGGGACGTGGACGATAGATGTCCAGGTCCTCGAGCGGGTTGTATTTCGCTGTGGGACCCGACAGCCACCACTGCGCAACCAACGATGCTCGAGTGGCGACCGAAGTCACGTCCCCTTCAGCTTGAAGCTTGGGGTCCAGCGCGCGTGGACGGGCCACACCCACCATCACGGCATACTTGCCTGCTTCGGACACTGCAGCCATGTCGTCGTAGATCCGCTGCAGCCCTTCCTCGCCTCGGTGCGCCGCTTCAAAGCGCGAACGGTATGCGTTTTCGATCTGTCGCTCCTTCATCCAATGTGTGTCCGCGTTTACGCGCAGCGGTGCGCCGAAGTAATCATTGCGATAGATAAGGTGCGGCCCGTCTGCACTACTTGGGATCACCAGAGCCACAGCTCGGATGTTGGTAGTAGTTGGGATGGAGATGACTTGGACGCCGAACACCGGGGGAGTTATTGCAGCCATGCACGTCTGATGAATGGTGCGCTCGTAGTTCTCCGTTAGTTGGCCCGCGTCGACCCGGCCCGATGCGACCTTGTTCGTCTCGTTGACCCCGAAGACGATGATGCCACCGCTCGCGTTAGCGAAGGCGGCGATGTCCTTTACGATGTCAGATTCGCGGAACTCCTTCTGCGGGGGGAGAGACCCCTTCCAGTCGAGCAAATCGCTTTCCTGGAGGCCGTTGGCAACGGCGGCGTCGATCATGTGGTCGGTGAGAGGACCAGGAAATTCGCCAAGAAGACGATGCAGAGGCGTGTGCAGCATGGCCTCATCATAGGGATTGGACTCAGCCGAGAAATTCCTGCAGCGTCAACACCCGCACCGCCATTAGCACGTTGGACGGGGCAAGACGCGGCCGACGCCATGGCGAGCCAGGCGCCTGACGACTTCGTCGATGCCCCCGTCGAGGCGCGGATTGGCCACATCGTGTGAGAACACTCACGACTGCTTGTCAGCGCCGGGGCTACTGGCCTACTTCCTCACCGGCGCTGACAGCCGTGAAGACGTTGGTTGTTCCACCACCACACGTATTCAATGGTCGCGAGTTCGACTTGCTCGACCGTCCGACGCGCCGCAATAATCTCGCCTGTGAAACGGCGTTTCTGGACGCGTATTCGGCAGGCGTCCGAAGGGCTTAGGATCGATTCCTTCACCTGGACTCCTCCCATAGTGGGGCTCAGGTGGCGGTCGATCGAACCAGGGCGCTTTACGCGCTGCAACGGACGGCGAAGCCAGCCGCTGCTATCTCAGATACATAGACCTCGACGCTCGCAAGCAGTTCGAGTTGCTGAGCGCTGGCTCTCCTGGCGCTCAAGCCTGGTTGCGCTACCGAAATGTTGTAGCGGGGCTGAAGTTGATGTGCGCGGTTGATAAGTTCGTTGAGTTCAGCGACCGACCCGCGAACGAATCCCGAAGGTCGTGAATTCTTGAGCCGATCACGTTCGCGGAGAAGGAGTCTCCGAAGCATGCCTTCGGGATCACGGCGCCACCGGGCTGATTTCATCGATTGTCCGCAGACCTCGTAGAGGTCTTCGATGCGGGCCCCAGGTGAATCCTTATGCGAGTATTTGCAATGGATGAGGTTGACGACTAGGGATCCATCCACCTCGCGTAGCGCCACGATGTCGGCGATCTCACCCGGTCCGTCGTCGTCGATGATGAGATCCCAGTCACCCTCCTCCGTAACCTGGATCATCCTGCCCTGGACTGTCAGCAGATCTCGTTCCTTGCCCCATGACTCTTTGCGGATGTTGACGTCTCGCCAGTCCAGGACTGACTGATGATCGAGTACATAAGGTAGGAGCGCTCGATCTGGCCGCAGCAGGATGCCTGGTGGTTCGACGATCGCATCGCCCTCAAAGTTCACGAGAAGTCCACGGGCTGTGGCTAGCTTCCCAAAGGTCGTATCAGAGCGTTCCCGCTTGACGGTCACATCTACGTCAACTGCGACGCAGCTCAGCCCCGACGCGGGGAGGAGTAGGAGGAACTCCGCATCCCACTCGTCCGTCCTCAGGGTCAGCTTGATACTCTCGTCTGGCCGATGCGGCACAACATCGAGCTCCACAGATGACCATGGAACGTCAATACCGTCGCGACTGAGTACGGCGTTTGCCAAGGCCTCCTCTAAAGCGAGCGTAGACTCCACCGCCAAGACCGTCAGATCCGGCCAGCGATCGATTGGCTGCGGCTTGATGAAGCCAGCAATGAGTGTCTCGACACTGATGGTGTCGTCAAGAAGTTTTGTTCCAATAGCATCGCACCAAGCAGTCCATTCTTTGATGCCTGGCGCAGTCCGATGACTCCACACACGACCTTTTCTAGAACCAGCGATGCTATGAGGAACTCCACCGACAAAGCCACTCCCTGCAATATGTGTTTGGGCCTTGGTCTGCTTCTCTGCAGTGGGGAACCCGTCCGTAACGTCTGCTCCGGTGTAACTCGTGTAGCGTCGCGCACGACTACGAGTATCGAGCAGCCCGACGTTAGTTGGGGTGAGGCGATCAACGCCGTGGAAAACTCTGTAAATTCGCTCTCCATGAATTAGCGAAGCTTCAGGCCCGACCAGAGCAATTGCCATGTCCTCGTGTACGCCATCGTTGTTTGAGCTATTTATGTAGAGAAGTCCGCGGCCGGGGTCCCAGTAGGCGATGTACAGATGGTGCTCAATACCGTCCGCCCCGTCGATAGTTCCCCATCGGACCGCGGCCCGACTTTGCGTCACAAACCAGGTGACGTGGTCTCGCTCACTTACCGGAATGGGAAAGGTGAGGAGCTTAGCTTCGTCATATATCTCATTCAGCTTGGTTGGCGACCAAACCAGGACCGGGCTTCGGTAGACGACAGTACTCATCGCAGGGGTCACGCTGTGAATTGAGACTGGATCCGGATCGTGATTGAACGCCTTCACGAACTCGTCTAGCTCAACCTGCTCATCGACGGCAGCTCGGCTCAGATCTTCGACGATCGAGTTCCAGTCGGCATCCTCCGCATACAGTTGGCGAAGCACATCGATGTGCCGATAGTCCGTCTGTGCAGCGATGACTGTCGCGGAGCCAAGACCGGTCACTCCTCCTCGGGCAAACCGCCCGATGAATTGAAGGGTAATTCCGAGGCTACGGTGCTGGTCGTGCATTGCCGCAATCTTCAGTTGCGGGAGATCGAAACCTTCCCCGAACATATCGACACACACCAGTATTCTCGATGTCCTGTCGTGAAGAGCACCTATCGCATTTTGGCGTTGCTCCCTCTTCGTTCGATTGTGAACGACAACGGGCGCGAATTCAGGTGCAATCGCCTGATAGATCTCCGTGATCGCTTCTGCTCGCGCGATGGTCTTCGCTCGTGCCATAAGGATGTGGTCGGAACCGGAGGCAAGATCTGCTCGCAGCTGACCGGCCGCGGCCATGGCCACGGCCTCATCAGGCGCCAATAGATCGAGCACTGGAAGGTACCCAATAGTGGAAAAATACCCCTCTCGCTGCGCCTCTCGTAGCGGAAAAACGTAGACCATCGACCCGCCAAGATGTTGTCCATCTGCGCGGTGCGGAGTGGCCGTGAACTGGACGACCGGTTTGGGAAGAAAAGCGTCTCTGATGGCTCGCCACGTCGGAGCGCCGACGTGATGGGCTTCGTCGATGAACAAGTGCGAGAAACCGTCAAGAAGCTGCTGTTTCAGACCGGCTTCGCTGCTATCAAGTGCAGGGGGAGTGGTAACTACGACATCGCTGCTGGCAAGGAGTCGATCGACGTCCGCCAGATCGGTTAGAGCACCGCGGAGCCGAGCCACAACCGGGTTCTTCTGTTCTGGGCCAACTAGACCAGTTGCTCGAAGCACCCCAAGAGACTCGAACCGCTCTGCGATTTGGTCTCGGAGGGCATCCGACGGCACGACTACTAGCAGCTTACTGATGCGTGCAGCCACAAGCGCAGCGACCATCGAGTCGGTCTTTCCAGTGCCGGTTGGCATTACGATCGTGGCTGGAACCTTTGGATCAGTGGTCCAATAGCCGAGCAACGCATGAACAGCTCCAACTTGCGGGCGTCGCAGACCGGGCCGTTCCTCCGTCCCTTCGTGTAGATCAAGGACAGCTGGCCAGGACTGCATTGCCACCATTGGCTCGTCTGGAGTCTGGTCCGCGAGAATTCCGCCGTCCTCGAGTCGCTGGCGCGCGATCCAGCGTTTGCTCGTTATTTCCTGCGCGAAGCTTGGAAATGCATCCCCCACTCAGGTCACCTCCATTGAGTAGTTCACTCAGTCTGGTCAATTCGGCGTCAACTGTAGAGAAGCGACACTCCCCCCTATCGGGGGACGAACTGGGCCTGGCGCGGTCCGTCCAGGGCCCCATCGATCATCGAGTGGACCGAGCAGATTGCTTCCCGAAGCCGTGAGACGTTCGCGCATCGGCTTTAGCCAGTTCGAGGCGGTCTAGTACCGCCTCGCGGGTATGCAACCACTCCGGCAGCCAGACGCGCTCGACTTCCGGCCAGTGCATCAAGTTCTTCAGTACCTCGGTAGGGAGGCCGTCGCGGTCGGCGACCGCGCGGCGTGACTTCCAGGAGTCGCCTTCGAGGAGCACCGCCAGCACCGGGCGGTCGGGGGTGTCTGCTGGCGCGATGCTGAGGTCGACTCGGAACTCGGAGAGGCCGACGTCCGTCTTCACGGCGAGGCCGCGCATCCGCAATTCTGCTGCGATGTCGTCTCGGTGGCGATCGAAGATCGTCGTGCGGCGCTCGCCGCCGGCACGCTGCAGCGGGCCAAGTTCAGCGGCAGGAAGCCCTTTTCGTTCACGCTGAACGCGATCGAGAAGTGGCGGTCCGAACGTTAGGATGGGCTCGCGACCTTCAACGGCTGTTGACCTCGCCTTGGGTGGACGATTCCACAACTCGAGCCAAGAGCGAGACGCCGATCAGGACCAACCCGAGGGTCATGCAGATCTCTCGGACGATGATCGCGATGGAGCCGGCGATTGCATGAGGGACATCGGCCGATTGGAAGATCGCCGTCAACCATCCGTCGGTGACCAACGCCAGGGCGGCTCCGGCCGCTGCGAGAATGATGCCCGTGATGAAGATCTGGCGGGCTGTGAGGCGTGGGGGCATGAGCGGCCAGTTCAGGTGGGGTCGGCTGTCGAGGAGTCGCGGCAGAATGACTTCACGTCTGGGCCCAGGCGTGAGAATTCGGATTCGAAGGCGAGATCTTCCGGAGCCAGCCCGCGGAGTTCGGCTGAACCTGGCTTCTGGATCAACGACTCGACTTCGGCCGTGACGCCTGGGAGAACCTTCTCGAAGGCGGCTCTGTCGGAGTCGAACATCGACGCATCCGTCAGATACGTGTAGGCGGTGCTGCTCACGAACTGAGCGCATTCGTCGAGCGGGTCTGGCTGGTAGCCCTTGGGTAGGTCTGGGATCACCTGCGTTGGTGTCAGTGCGACCCCGGCTTGGATGGCGACATCTCCGACAGTCTGGCGGGGCCCGATCGCGAACCAGTTGCTGTCTTGCACGAGCCACTGGCTGTCGGTGTCGACTGCCCAGTCCTGCAGCGCCACCAAGCTGGCGGTCGGTGAGTCGAAGACACGGATCTGAGTGATCGATCCATCGCTGTCGACGCAGATCGTTCCTCTCATCGAGGCCAGGTGGTAGACGTCGTCGTAGAGCGGCAGGGCACGGACGCACGTGAGTGCGACTCCAAGTTTCTCGAGCTGCGTGGCCAGATCGTGCGCCGTGGGGGTCACCGCGCTGGTGCACGATGAGCAGACCAGCACCGCGAGCGAGATCGCTCCTGCCGCGGTGGCTCTACTGCCCCGGCATCTCAATGCCAAGCGATCATCCCAGCGGTCATCAGGCCGGTCGCGTAGGCCTTGAGCTTCTGGTACCCGAAGACGTTGCCCCAGGAGACGTTCTTCGCGCCGCTCTTGCCGCAGCCGACGCCGAAGTAGACAGGCGAGGTAGCCGAGTTGTATCCGAGACCCGAGACGCAGGCTTGCGACCGCGAGAACGGTGCGACCGACCAGGTATAGCCGGCCATTGCTCCTGGTGAGCCGATGTAGGCGCAGGTCGCCTGGGACACGGGGCCATAACCGCCGAGGGGCGGGAAGGATGCTGTGCTGCCGCAGCGGTCGGTCCCCAGGATGTGGCCGTCCCCGCCGGTGATGGTGCCATCGCTGTGGATGACGGGATCGCTCGGGTCGATCGGCTCAACCTGCACCGGGGGTGTGGCTTCGCCTTCGGCCAAAGTGCTGGCGGACGCCGCTACGGGGCCGATCGCCACAGCCGCGCACGTGACGGCAATGGCTGTTGCGACGCAGAAGCGGACCCGCCAGGTGCGGGCATTGGGGACTGTGATCATCGTTGACCCTTCGACTTGAGAGCGCCGCGTTGGGTATCCGTTCCCCGAATGGTGATCACAGTAGGGTAGTGATGAATATTCAGCAAGCGGAGATTGCGGATGCGTCCAGCGGTCGGTTGGAGAGACGGTGATGAGGCCTGTGCCTGAGCTGATCGTGGTCCAGAGGCCGGCGGTGCTGGCGAGCGGCGCTGCCTATGTGCTGTCGTTCGTCGAACTGTGGCCGGAGCAGACGGTCGTGCGTCTTGTTGGACTCGACAGCAGAACAGGACGCGAGCTTCGAGAGTTGAGGATGACGCTATTTGACGACACTGGCGCGGAGTACGCCTGGCGGGCGACCTCGTCGGGCGGCATGGTGCTGCCGGATGAGGTGAGCGTGGGGTTCGACGGCCCACTGTCCGAGGCCGCCGACTGGATCGTCATCAGTGATCCGGGTGGGGCTATCGATGAGCGCATAGCGCTCGACCGACGGCCGGTCTGAACGAACTGATTTATCAGCTCGTACGCCGGCGGCGCCTCGCCGCCATCCGCTCAGGACGCCGACTGGATGATGCCTGCTTCGGCGCGGCGGAGGCGGGCGTTGTCGATGCCCCACTCGAGGGCCGCGTCGAGGCGGGTGCTGATCGCCTCGGTCATTCGGCGGCCGCCGAAGACTGCGAGGGCTTCGCGCTTGAGGTCGGGCTCGGCCAGGCCCGCTGAGGCTTCCGCGACGATGGACATGGCGTTCGCGATCTCGATGAGGGAGACGTGGTCGAGGGAGCGGCCGTCGCCCTGCTGCGAGGAGCGGGCGCCGCGCCAGGTCGTCGGGTCGACGTCGGTCGGCCAGGCGAAGGGCTCGGTGGAGCGGGCCGTCATCTCGGCCGGGACGTGGCGCAGGATGGCTGTGGCACGGGACTGCGCAACCTTGTTCAGGTCGAAGGCGGCAGCCACGAGTTTTGCGAGGCGCACCAGGTGCACCGGGCCTTCGGTTGTCACGATCTCGCGGATCACGGCCTCGACGGCTCGAGCCGCGTCCTGGCGGGGGAGCGCGTCGAGGACTGCGATCGAGCCGACTCGGCGCGGTACCCAGGGCGTGTAGGGGGAGAGGAGGTCGTCGACGGTCGACGTCTGTGCCGCCGTCGCGATCGACCGGAGGAACAGGCCTGGCTCAGCGTCAGCGGTCGGAGTCGGCGGCTCGGCGAAATCCGGCTCGGCATCGTCGAGGTCGAGGTCGTCCTCGAGGGCCTGCTCGACCATCGAGTCGACGCGAGCGATCTGCGAGACATCGTCGGCGGCCGACAGAGCATCAGCGACCGCCAGCTCCAGCCGGTCGAGCACCGCCTCGCGGGCGTGCAGCCACTCCGGGAGCCAGACGCGTTCGACCGACGGCCAGTGCATGAGGTTCTTCAGCACCTCCGTGGGGAGGCCGTCGCGGTCGGCGACCGTGCGGCGGGCCCTCCAGGAGTCGCCGTCGAGGAGGACCGCGAGGAGGGGGCGGTCGGGGGTGGCGGCCGGGGCGATGCTGAGGTCGACACGGAAGTCGGAGAGGCCGACGTCGGTCTTCACGGCCAGGCCGCGCATCCGCAATTCTGCAGCGATGTCGTCTCGGTGGCGGTCGAAGATGGCCGTGCGGCGGGGGTCGGCCTCGAGGGCGTCGGAGCCGCGGGAGGCCATCTCGAGGTAGGACTTCAGGTGCTTCACGCCCACCGAGCTGGTCTGCTCGGCGCGGAGTTCTGAGGGGTCGAAGCTCGCGAAGAGGAGCACCTGGCGGCGGGCTCGGGTGACCGCCACGTTGAGGCGGCGCTCGCCGCCGGCGCGCTGCAGGGGGCCGAAGTTCAGCGGCAGGAAGCCCTTGTCGTTCACGCTGAAGGCGATCGAGAAGAGGATGGCGTCGCGCTCGTCGCCCTGCACGTTCTCAAGGTTCTTCACGAACAGGCCCTCGCTGTCGTGGTCGAGGGCCTTCAGGATGCGCTCGTCGCCGGTGTCGCGCAGCAGGTTCTCGATGAAGTCGCGCTGCTGGGCGTTGAACGTCACCACACCGAGCGACGGGGCCTCGAACTCGGCCAGGGGAACATCGGCCTGGGCGCGGGCGGCGGCGTCGAAGCGGCGGCGGATCTCGGCTACGATCGCCTCGGCCTCGATGCGGTTGGTGCGCAGCTCCTTGCCCTTGCCGGCGCGGTTGAAGACGCCGTTCACGCGCACCATCGAGACGCCGTAGCCGTCGAGGGCGTCGCGCTCGGTCGAGCGGAGGGGCGCCGGGAACGACGAGAGGCGGCTCTCGTAGTAGTGGTGGTTGCTGAAGGTGATGAGCGACTCGTCCTGGCTGCGGTAGTGCCACGACAGCCACTTGCTCGGCACCTGCGACTGCACGCACTCCGAGAGGATCGACTCCTCGTCGGCCACGGCGACCGCCTCGGCCGAGAGCTCGAGCTCGTCGTCGGCGTCGATGGCCGCCTCGCCGAAGCTGGTCGGCGGCATCTGCTTGCTGTCGCCCACCACGACGACGGAGCCGGCGCGGCCCATGGCGCCCACCGCATCCGCCACCCGGATCTGCGAGGCCTCGTCGAACACCACGATGTCGAACAGGCCCGGCTTCGCGGGGAAGAAACGGGCTACCGACTCGGGCGACATCAGGGTGATCGGCAGGATCTGGGTGATCAGCTCGCCGAAGGTGTCGAGCAGGGTGCGCACGCTCATCCCACCCCGCTGGCGTTCGAGCTGGCGGCGCAGCAGGCCGACCTGGCCGGCCGGCGCACTCGAGTCGAAACGCCTGAGCGCCAGCACGTGGGCCGGGATGGCGTTCGGCAGCTCGGCGCGGATTGCCAGCGCACTCGTCGTGAAGCGCTCGATCGAGCGGTTGTGGGCGGTGGGGTCGAAGTCGGCCAGGCCGGTGCTCTGCTCGCGCTCGTCGACGGATGCCGCCGCGAGACCCTTCTCGAACGACAGGCGGGCGTCGTCGGCTGAGAGGTCGCCGGTTTCCAGGGCCTGCACCGCCTCGGTCAAGCCACGGCGGCGGAGCGGTTCGAGGGCTCGGGAGAAGGCGAGCCAGCGGTCGAGGGCGACCGGGGTGGGGGAGTCGACGGCGCGGCCGGGGCGGGTGGCGGCCCAGGCGTCGAAGAAGCTGCGGTGGGCGGGGGCGGCTGTCGGCTCGCTCGTTTGGTGAGCTGTCGCCCAGTCGGCGAGGCCGTTCGCTGTCGTGAGTGCTGCCGCGATGAGGTCGCCCCAGGCGGTGCTCATTGCCGACAGGGCTGCTGAGCGATTCGCGTCGGGTGCGGTGGTCTCGTAGAGGCAGCGGCTCTCGGTGGTGAAGGGGTCGGGCTGGTCGCCGGGGCGCACGCCGATGGTCGAGCCGACCCAGCGCAGCCAGGCGATCTGGGTGCGAGCCGCTTCGGCGTCGCTCGGGCGGAGCGGGTTCCAGGCGGTGGTGAGGTGGACGCCGGGCAGCTGCTGCACGGTGGCGCGGAGGGCGTTCGCGTGCTCGGCCGAGGCGGCGATCTGGCCGGTGAGCGTCGAGAGCTGCTTGAGGTCGACCGCGTCTGGTGCTCTCAGCACCTGGGCGAGGCGGGCCGCGACCGCGCGGCGGCGCTTCTTGCGGCCGAAGAAGCCGGACTGGTCGGCGGCCAGCGCCTCGGCGTGGATGCCCGCCGCATCGAGCGCGATCGCCTCGGGCTGTGCCTGCTGCATCCAGGGCGGCGGGGTCTGCGCGAGAGTGGCGAGCTGGTCGAGGACCAACTGAGCCTGCTGGTTCCAGGGGCTCGTGGTGTCGCGGGCGGCGTCGATCACGGCGAGCGGTTCGCGCTGGTAGCCGTCGATGCGGGACCAGTCGGCGAGCTGCTCGGGGGTCTGCGCCAGGTCGATGAGCTCGGGGGCGTTTCCGGCGTCGGCGGCCGCTGCGATCGCGTTGTCGAGAGTCTTCGCCGCGGCGTGCGTGACGGCTGCGTCGACCGGCGCCTCCGGCCGGTCGACCACGAAGCCCCACGGGTTCACCCGCTGCGGCCGCACGTAGTCGGCCGTCTCGGGCAGGTCACGCAGCGCGGTGCGGATCGCGTCGAAGTCCTCGGGCGAGCCGCCCGCGACGAGCGACGCCGGCACCGGCAGCGCGGGCACGAAGGCGTCGGCCGCCAGCTCGCTCGTGCGCGCCGAATAGAGGGAGAGCCCGGCCGGGTTGCTCTCGTGCAGACGGTCGGCGTAGCGGGAGAGCGTGCGGCGGTTCGAGTTCGCGATCTCGAGGTTCGTCGTGAGGGCGGCGCCGTCGGTCGTCACCCGGTGCTCGAGCGCCGACTTGATCTGCGCGCGCACCGCCGTGGGCCGCGCGCCCTTGTCGTGCAGGTCGAGCGAGAACGGGCCGAGGCCGATCTCCTCGAGGCGGCGCTGCACCACGCTGAGGGCCGCGCGCTTCTCGGCCACGAACAGCACACGCTTGCCGTCGGTGAGCGCCTTCGCGAGCAGGTTCGTGATGGTCTGCGACTTGCCCGTTCCGGGAGGGCCCTCGAGCACGAAGGTGCGGCCCTGCGCGGCCTCGGCGACGGCTTCGAGCTGCGACGAGTCGGCCGGCACCGGGCACTGCGCGCTCAGGGCGTCGAGGTCGACGGTGCCCTCGGCCGCCGGCGGCACCGGGTCGGCGAAGGCCGCGGTCGGCGTCTCGATCAGGTGCTTCACGAGCGGGTTGGCGGCGAGCGACTCCCAGTTCTCGTCGAGGTCCTTCCAGAGCCGGAACTTCGCGAACTGGAGGATGCCCAGATTCACGGTGTCGTCGACCCGGAAGGGCAGTCCGGCATCCAGAACCGCCTGCCGCGTCGCGGTGAACGCGGCCTGCAGGTCGATGCCCGCGCCATCCTGAACCGGCTCGGCCAGCCCCGGGATGCTCAGATCGAACGCCTGACCCAGCTTCTCGAGCAGGCAGTAGTTGGGGGTGGACGCGCCCGACTCGTCGAGCGTGAGCCGGTAGAGCGAGCCGCGGTTGGCCGTCGTCAGCGTGACCGGCACGAGGATGAGCGGCGACCGCAGCTCGCGGTCGTTGAACGTCCAGTGCAGCATGCCGAAGGCGAGGTAGAGGTTGTTGGCGCCGGTCTCCTCGACGATCGTCTTCGCCTTGTAGGCGAGATAGCGCAGCTTCGTGGCGTACGACTCGTCGGTGATGTCGATGTACGCCTCCTTGCGGTCGGCGAGCAGCTGGGCGCGCGTCTCGTCGGGCAGCTCGCGCCCGTACTGGATCTTGCGCTCGCGATCGACGGCGCTGACCGTGTTCGAGGGTCGCAGCGACAGCTGCAGCCCCGAACTGATCTGGTCCTCGAGCTGCGCGAGGGAGCCGCTCGGCACGGCGAGCGAGTAGCCGGCGCGGTCGGTGAAGTTGATCAGCCGGTTGCGCAGGCTCAGGTCGAGCAGCGAGTTCTTCCACTGCGCCACGCGAGGTGGGGCGGATGCTCGCCCCGCCCCCTCACCGCCGGCCGCCGTCGTCGCGCGGCCGTCGCGCGTCGCCACCCGCGGGGCCACCCGGTACTCGGTGACGACCACGCTGCCGTCGGCGTCGACCGACCGGGACGGCAGCGGGAAGATGCTCGCCGACCGCGCCGCGCCCACGTCGACGGCACCGATGAAGGTGCTCGGCGCGCCCTCGATGCGCGCTCTCGCGGCGCTCTTCGCCGCGCTCATCGCCACCTCGGAGTCGCCGGCTCGCTGGTCGGTGACGGCCGTCGTCTCGATCAGCACGATCTGGCCGAGCGCCACGCGGTTGATCAGGTCGGCGGGCTCGAAGTCGACCACTGAGCCCAGCTCGCTGTTGTGCCGCCAGTAGCCGAGGAGGGCGTGGCCGTCGAAGATCCACAGCGTCGAGTTGATGCCCGCCTGCTCGAGGGCGGCGGCGAGCACGACGGTCGTGTCGAGGCAGGTGCCGACCCGGCCTTCGAGCACCTCGGCGGGGGTGCGCACCTTCTGGCCGGTGCCCGCCCAGCTGGCGGGCGGTTCGGCGTACCGGATGCCTCGTTGGCGCATGGCTTCGAAGATCGCCGCGACCGTCGTATCCACCCGGCTCGGATCGTCGAGCTGGTAGCCCGTCATGCTGCGGTCGCCCGTGGCCTGCTCGAGCAGCTCGCCGGCCTCGTGCAGGAGCGGCTGGATCGCGGCGGCGTTCGGCTGCACGTAGGCGGGGAGGAGCTCCATGCCGAGCTGCACCGGGGTCGTGCGCCACTGGGAAGCGGCGAGGACGTCGACGTCTGCGGCTGCCTGCGCGATCAGCGTGCCGTCGGCGTCGCTCAGGCGGGCGGTGATGCGGCCGGGGCGCTGCTCGTCGACGGCGAGCATCGTCGCGGGGTCGAGGTGGAGGGTTCGCTCGTCGAGGGTGATGGTGGCGTGCTCGGCTAGGTCGATCAGGGTGGTGCTCGGGGCGCCGAGGGAGCCGAAGGCGTCGGTGGCCTCGATCACTAGGGTGGCGCCGCGGCGGGCGGGGCCGTCGTTCGTGATGGTGACGGCTTCGAGCGCGGAGAGGCGGGCGTTGGCCAGGGCGTAGCTGACGACGCCGGCGGTCGTGAGCTCGAGCCTCGCCGTGGCCGTGGCCGTGGCCGTGGCCGTGGTCGTGTCCGTTGTCGCTGTCGCTGTCGCTGTTGCCGCCGCCGCCGCTGTCATCTCGTGCTCGCCGGCGCCTTCGGGCGCACGGCTGACTTCAGGGTTGTTGCTGTCCATCGAGCTGCTCCCGGCGCTTCACGGCGATCGAACGCGCAGCGCCCGCCCACCTCGTCACTGCGTCCCACGAGCATACGTCGGGCCGCTGACACGCCGGCACGGGGCCGGCCGGCTCAGCTCTTTTCCGACGGGGCTATGGAGAGTCGCCTGATCTCGGTCATCACCCGATCGCGCTCGTGCGCATCCGCCCGCGTGACGACCTTCTCGAACATCGCGATCAGGGGCGCAAGGTCGTTTTCATCGGATCCCGCGCGAGCGGCCGCGTGGTTCTCCTCGCCGTGGACCGGACGCCAGTCGAGCTGCCAGCCCGCTTCGAGGGCGAGGCGGTTCCAGAAGATCCGCTGCGTCCTGCCATTGCCCTCCCGAAACGGATGAATGTAGTTGATCTTCTCGTAGTGAAAGGCGAGCCGCTGTATGAACGCGTCGCGCCCAAGCCCCGTGAGGTGCTGCTCCTCCGCCAGTTCGCCGAAGCAGATCTCGGCAGCGCGCTCGATGTAGCCGACCGGCAAGAAGAACTGTGCGCCTGGCACGTCTTTTCGAACATCGACCGAGCGAACTTGGCCGGCCCAGTCGAAGACGTCCTGGAACAGGTGCCGATGAATTGCCTTGAACTCGCGGAGATCATTCGTGGGCCTGACCGGATGGTCCAGCAGCTCTACCGCGCGAGCGAACGAGAGATCGGCCTCGGCTTCGGCCAGCTCGGTGGCGGTGACAGCCCCGACGAGGTTGCGGAGGACGGTTGAGCCGGGTATCAGGTACGGGTCGATGAAGTCAGGAGAGGCCATAACGGGCACGGACTCGGTCGACGAGTTCGCTCGAGTCGATCACGCCGGCCACATAGGAGTCAGCATCAGCCCGGGTGTTGTCCGTCACCGTAAGGCCCTCGATCTCGGCGCTGTGAATCGCCGCTTCGACCTGCTGTGCTCGCGTTTCAGTGATGGTCATCGAGATCCTCCTGATGAGCGATTCTATGTGTCACGTCCGACATCCGGAGTGAGCATGGCCCCCGCACTGGTGGAAGCGGACGGTGGCGACGAAGGTTGTGCCCGATCGCGAGGCCGGGGATGTTCCATGTGCCGAGGGGGCCTGAGAAGGCCACGTTCGTGCCCTGGGCTCTCGAGCCCTAGTCGAGGCGGATCACGTCGCGGTCGAGCGGCATCTCGTTCTCGCGATCGGACGGGTCGATGGCCTCGAAGGGGAGCTGGCCGGTGGGCTGGAGGCCGAGGTCGTCGTCCCAGATCCGCTCGGTGATCGAGCCGAGCAGCGTGAAGCGGTCGAACGCCCAGGGCACGCTGTCGGTGGGGAAGAACGTGGGCTCGGTCTGCAGCTGGAAGTGCAGGTGAGGGGTGGACGAGTTGCCGCTCGTGCCGATGAGACCGAGCTCCTGCCCCACCTCCACCGTGTCGCCGACCTTCACCTTCACCGACCCCGGGTCCATGTGCCCGTAGAGCAGGTAGCGGCCGGGCCCGATCTCGACGACGACATGGTTGCCGACGGTCTCGATGATCGGAGGGATGGGCGGCGGCTCGGGAAGCGAGGTGCTGTTCTCGAACTCGTCCACGGCTCGCACGACGGTTCCGGCTGTCGCCGACACGATCGGCTGGCGGTAGGAGAAGTAGCTCTCCGGCTTGCTCGGGTCGCCCTCCCAGGTGACGCCGTCGGCATCCACTTTGTAGAAGTCGATGGCGAAGCGCTGCGGCACGAGGCCCTGGCCGTTGACCGGCGCGAAGCCGTTGCGGTGGTGGGTGTAGTTGCTGCAGCAGCCCTCGCTCATCAGCCAGTCGCCCGCCGCCACGGGCGAGGAGACGACCTGCGCCTCCGCGTCACTGATGGTGGTGGTGTTGATGACGGCGTCGACCGGGATGGTCTGGCCGTCGGGCCGCTGGATGGCGCCGTTCGCGGTGTGCTGCAGGCGGGAGGGCACGGCGTCGGGGTCGACGGCGACGTCGATCCAGGCGATCCACGTCTCCGACTGGTCGATCGTGATCGGGCCGGCCTCGTCGGTGCCCTCCGCGTCGTCTCCCAGGCGTGTGATGGAGCTCTGGGTGTTGTCGGGTCCGATGGTGAGCAGTGCGTCGCCGGTCTCGGGGTCGGCGATGTCGATCGAGTCGACGGCGTAGGGCAGGGAGACGGCGTTCGTGAGGAGCAGCTCGTAGGCGAGATGCACCTTGCCGTCGGTGCCGAGAACGGGCGCGGGCGTCGTGGTGGTCGAGGCCATCAGGGGCGTGAAGGAGGTCTCGGGCGTGAGGTCTTCGCCGTCGGCGACGGGCGTCGGGGTCGGGGCGCCGGCCGAGGGAGTCGCGGCGGCGGGAGTCTGCGATGCGGGGCTTCCGGCCGTGCATCCGGTCAGCAGCAGGATGCCGGCGAGACCGAGCGTGAGCACGGATGCTGCGGCGGCACGTGTTCGGCTGAGAGAGATGCGACGCATGGCGGCTCCGATGTTCGGCCTGACGAAGACGGGTGTGGTGGATGCGCGACGGTCCTGGATGCGGGTTCGGTTTCCTCCACGACCACCGTGGCGTGCTGGCCGACGCGGCACCATAGACCTGAGTCCTCTCCGGTCGAGTGAGGACCTGGGTCTGCGCAGCCATGGCGAGCCACGCCGCCGCGGTCGGAGGGGCCGGGCCGCTGGTCAGTGTGCTCGGGCCGGAGTGGCGATTCGTTCGGCCGCGAAGAGCGCGATGAGGAGCGCCACGACGCCGGTCAGCGCGGCGAGCGGCGCGAGCATCCCGAGCACAGGGACGATCGCGACGAAGATCGTTGCGATCGCCAGGCGGGGGACGTTCCAGGCGCCGAGCAGGCGGCGGGCGAAGGCCGCGGTGCCGGCGAGGTAGCAGGCTGCTCCTCCGCCCAGGGCGGCGGCGCCGAAGAGGCCGAAGGGGTCGGGGGACTCGATGTGGGCCATCGCGACCTCGAGGCCGAGCGCGGCCAGCACGATGCCGGCGACCAGGAGGAGGTGGAGGTAGGTGTACGCGGCGGTGGCCGTTCGCCCGCGGTCGGCGGCGGAGACGGCCAGGAGCGCGTGCTCGGCCTCGCCGCTCAGGCGGGTGAAGTAGGCCCACCAGAGGGCGATGCAGATGAGCATCGACAGGATCACGCCGGCGAGGATGCCGACGCTGATCGGCTCGGTGGCCGCCCCGGTGCCGATGCCGAGGATCGACTCGCCGAGGGCCAGGATGACGATCAGGCCGTGGCGCTCGGTGAAGTGGGCCGTCGAGCGCACGGGCCAGGCGACGCCGACGCTGGTCTTGGCCGAGACGATCGGCTCGATCGCGACGGCGGCGATTGTGAGCCAGAGCTGCCAGGTGCCGCCGAGGAGCGCTCCCGCGATGAGGAGCGCTCCCGACGGGATGACGGAGAGCGCGACGGTAAGGAGGGTGCGCCGACGCAGTAACGGCTCGGCGAGCCAGACGAACACGATCGCGTGGGTCACCCGGGCGACGAGGTAGGCGCCGACGAAGACGAGGGGGCCGACGAGGCCGCCGGGCAGGTCGTCGTAGGCCTCCAGCACCACGAGGCCGGCGACGAACATCGCCGTCATGCCGACGATCATCGCCACGCGCACCACGCCCCGGTCGGCGTGGGCGATGTTGGTGAGCCAGCCGTACGACGTCCACGCCCACCACAGCAGCGCGAGGATGACCAGCGCCTGCAGGATGCCGAGGGCGTCGTGCTGCTGCGCCATCAGGCGGCTGAGCTGGGTGAAGGCGAACACGAAGGCCAGGTCGAAGAAGAACTCGAGGGTGGTGACGCGGTCGCCTTCGCGGCTGGTGACGGCGGCAGTTGCGAACCGGGCGCTCACAGCGCGTAGCCGCCGGTCGCGAGGATGTCCTCGCCGGTGATCCAGGCCGAGTCGTCGGAGACCAGGAACGCGATGACCTTCCCGATGTCGGCCGGCTCGCCGATGCGGCCGAACGCGGTCTTGGCGGCGAGCCCGTCGATCACCTCGGGGAACCGCTCGAAGGCGTTGTCGCCGAGACGGGTGCGGGTCGGTCCGGGCGAGACCGAGTTCACGCGGATCGCCCGGCCGCTCAGCTCCTTCGCGAGGTACCGGGTGGCGGTGGCGAGGCCGCCCTTCATCGCCGCGTACCCCGAGTAGCCGGGCTCGGTGTCGCCCGGCCGCACCGAGCTGCTGGAGGTGTTGACGATCGCGCCGCCGTGCCCGATCAGCGGTAGGAGCGCCTGGGTGAGGAAGTACGGGCCGCGCAGCAGCACGCGGTAGTAGGCGTCGAACGCGTCCTCGGTCATCTCCTCGAAGGCCATACCGCCGCCGAAGCCGGCGTTGTTGACCAGGGCGTGGATGCTCGTAGCGCCCCATTCGCTGCTCAGCACCCGTGTGAGGGCGGTCGTGAACGCGGGGAAGGTGTCGATGCGGCCGATGTCGAGGGGGAGTGCGACGGCGGTGCCGCCGGCCTCCCGGATCTCCTCGACGGTGCGCTCGGCACCCTCGGGGCGGGCGTTGTAGGTGGCGGCGACGCCCATGCCGCGGGCGGCGATCTCGATGGCGGCGCCGCGTCCGATGCCGGAGCTCGCTCCGGTGACGACGACGATCTTCTGGTTGCTGGTCTGTTCGCTCATGCCTTCAGCCAAGCGGCGGCGGCCTGTGACGGGTTAGGGGAATCCGCTCGACTCCTCGCACAGAACTGCTGCGCACGCCAGAAATGGATGCTCCTCGCCTGAGTTACTGCTTCACTCGTCTCATGTCGTTCGACGAGTTCCGCAGCCGCGTGGCGCAGCACGCCCCGGGCGGCATCAGCCCGACCGCCATTCCCGGCGTGCTCGTGTCGCGGATGGACGACGGGGGCTCGCAGGACGAGTCCACGACCGGCACGATCCTCGCCGTCGTCGCGCAGGGCACCAAGCGCATCTCCGTCGGAGGGGCGGTGCACGATTACGGCGCCGGCCAGTACCTCGTCGCCTCGGTCGACCTCCCCGTCTCGGGGCACTTCACCGACGCTTCGCGTGAGCATCCGGCGCTGGGCTTCGGCCTCGAGCTGCGCCCTGAGGTCATCGCCGAGCTGATGCTCACCGCAGCCGCGGCTGACTTTCCCCGGCCGTCTCGGGGGCCATCGCCGTCGGCGCTCGCCGTGGGGGACACCTCGCCTCGGCTGCTCGACGCTGTGCTCCGGATGCTCCGGCTGCTCGATCATCCCCGAGACATCCCGGTGCTCGCCCCGCTGATCGAGCGCGAGATCCTCTGGCTGATCATGTCGGGCGAGCAGGGCGCGACCGTGCGCCAGCTCGGCCTCGCCGACAGCAGTCTGAGCCGCGTGCGTCACGTCGTCCGCTGGATGCGGGAGCACTTCGCCGAGTCGCTCCGAGTCGACGACCTCGCGTCGCTCGCGCGGATGAGCCCCTCGGCGTTCCACCGGGCATTCCACGCGGTGACGTCGATGAGCCCGATCCAGTACCAGAAGAGCATCCGCCTGCAGGAGGCTCGCCTGCGCCTGATCGCGGGCACCGGCTCCGGCTCCGGCGACGTCGGCGCCACCGCTTACGCGGTCGGCTACGACAGCCCCTCCCAGTTCAGCCGCGAGTACCGCCGCGCCTTCGGCGCGTCCCCCACCCAAGACGCCGCCGCCCTCCGCGCCCCCGCCTCCGCCCGACTTTAGCTAGTCTCGCGGACGACCGAGGGCGACTGGCGCGCGGTGGACGACCTCGTAGCCGCGACCTCACACCACCCCCGCCGCCCCGTGAGCGAACGGTAACGCAACCGCACAGGCGCCGACACAGCCGCGAAACCGCCGCCCCCTAGCGTCGGAGACACCCGCCGATGAGCGGGGTCCACGTCCGAAGGGGAAGGCCGTCCATGTCCTACGTGAAGCCCGTCGAGCTCGTCTCGACCATGATCGACGCGGGGGAGACGAAGATCTTCCTGTCGACCCGCGACACCATCGTCCGAGCGATCATGGGCGGGGCGCTGCTCACCATCGCCGCCGCGTTCGCCATCACCGTGAGCGTCACCACGGGCATCCCGCTGCTGGGAGCCGTGCTCTTCCCGGTCGGGTTCATCATGCTGTACCTGCTCGGCTACGACCTGCTCACCGGGGTGTTCGTGCTGGGCCCGCTGGCCTGGCTCGACAAGCGCCCCGGCGTCACCATCGGCGGCGTGCTGCGCAACTGGGGGCTGGTGTTCGTCGGCAACTTCATCGGGGCGTTCACCGTGGCGCTCTTGATGGCGATCGTCGTGACCTACGGGTTCTCGGTGCCGCCGAACGAGGTCGGCGAGGCCATCGGCCACATCGGCGAGGGCCGCACGGTCGGGTACGCCGAGCACGGCGCCGCCGGCATGCTGACGCTGTTCATCCGCGGCGTGCTCTGCAACTGGATGGTCTCCACCGGCATCGCCATGTCGATGATCGCGAAGGACGTCCCCGGCAAGGTCATCGCCATGTGGATGCCCATCATGCTCTTCTTCTTCATGGGCTTCGAGCACTCCATCGTGAACATGTTCCTGTTCCCGGCCGGCCTGATGCTCGGCGGCGACTTCACGATCACCGACTACCTGATCTGGAACGAGATCCCCACCGTGCTCGGCAATCTCGTCGGCGGCCTCGTCTTCACGGCCCTGCCGCTCTACCTCACCTACGCCCGCACGAAGGCGCCCCGCACGCCCACCACGCGACGGCTCGACGGGTCGAAGAAGGCGGCGTCGAGCATCCGTCGCCCGGTCGCCTCACGCCGCCCGTCGGTGGTGCGGTCGCAGGATGCGGTGCTCACCAGCGACGCCGCGCTCGCCACCGACTGACCGCCCACAAGCACGAAACCAAGCAGAACGAGATGAACGAGAAGAACGGATGCTCGTGAGCACGACAGGCGAAGCGGGGCTACACGTCGAGACGGTAGCCCCGCTTCACCACCGTCGCCACGATCTTCGGCGCCGGCAGTGCCTGGCGCAGCCGGCTCAGCGCCATCTCGAGCGCGTGCTCGTCACCCCCGGCTTGCAGGGTCTCGGCCAGCACGGCGCGCGAGACCACCGCTCCCTTCGCCGCGACGAGCGAGCGCAGCAGGGCGAGCGCGGTGGGCGGCAGCGTCACGGTCGAGCCGTCCACCGAGGCGGTGCTGCCGCGCAGCTCGACGAGACCGTGCTTCGTCTCGACGCGCGCGACTTGGTTCTGCTCGAGCCACTCGCAGACCAGGCGGATCAGCGCACCCATCCGGAAACGCTCCGGCTGGATCGGCTGCACGCCGAGCGCGAGCAGCGGAGCGGCGGTGACGGGGCCGACGACGGCGGCCACGACCGGGCCGCGGAAGGCGTCCAGCAGCGGGTCGAGCTGGCCGAGCAGCTCGGCGGCCGAGAGCAGCGCGTCGACCGCGGGGGCGCTGGTGAAGGTGACGCAGTCGAGCTGGCCGGCACAGATGGCGTCGACGAGCCGGGTCACGCGGTGGTCGTCGTTCTTCGGCGCCGACCACTGGTAGGGCGCCACCGTGAGGACGGTGTAGCCGGCGTCGCGCAGGCGGTCGAGCTGCTGCTCGTCCGTCGAACCGTGCAGCTGCACGGCCACGGTGAGGCCCGGCGGATGTTCGGCCAGCACCTTCGACACGAGCGACGCCGTGGTCTCCTCGTCGCTCATCCCCGCGTCGTCGAGGTCGGCGGCCCGGATCGCCCCGCGCGCCTTGGGTCCCCGCACCAGGATGTCGGCGGCCTCGAGCGTCTCGAGCAGCGGCTGCCCGAGCCCCGTGGAGTCGGCGATCTCGAACCAGCGGCGCAGGCCGTAGCTCGTGGTCGCGAGCAGCAGTTGCGGGCGCGCGGCGATGATGGCGCGCGTCTCGGCGACGATCACCTCGTCGTGCGGGGAGTGCGTGATGCGGATCGTCGGCGCGTGCACGACGGTGGCTCCGCGGCGCTCGAAGGCGTCGATGAGGTCCTGCGAGCGGCGGTCGCTCGTGACGCCGATGCGGAAGCCGGTGAGCTGGGTGGGGCGGAACCCCGGCACGTCGGACATCCGGCGCCCTAGCTGCCGGCCAGCGCGACGAGAGAGTCGATGCGCGCGACCGCGGCCTCGTCGCCCGCCTGCGCCACCGACACGACCTCGCCGATCACGAGGACCGCGGGCGAGGCGATGCCCACCCGGTGCGAGTCGTGCAGGATGCCTGCGAGCGAGCTCACCGTCGTGCGCGAGCTGGGGCTGAACCCGCGCTCGATCGCGGCGACCGGCATGTCGGCGCGCATCCCGTGCCGTCTCAGCCCGGCGGTGATCGAGGGCAGATTGGTGATGCCCATGAGCACCACGATGGTGCCGCCGAGGCCTGCCAGGTGCTCGAACTCGCTCTCGGTGAAGGGCGCGTGGCCCGAGATGACGGTGAAGGCGTGGCTGATGCCGCGGTGGGTCAATGGGATGCCCGCGGACGCCGGCACCGCCAGCGCACTCGAGACCCCGGGCACGACCCGCGTCGGGATGCCCGCCGCCCGGCACGCCAGCAGCTCCTCGCCGCCGCGGCCGAACACGAAGGGGTCGCCGCCCTTGAGGCGCACGACGCGCTTGCCTTCCAGCGCGTGCTCGACCATCAGCTGCTCGATCTCGCGCTGGCTCACGGGGTGGTGGTGCGGGCGCTTGCCGACGTCGATCAGCTGCGCGTGCGGCGCGAGGCGGTCGAGGTTCTCGTGCGGGGCGAGGCGGTCGTAGAGCACGACGTCGGCGCGCTCGAGCTCTCTCAGCGCGGCGACGGTGAGCAGCTCCTCGTCGCCGGGGCCGCCGCCGACGATGGCTACGTGCCCTCCGTTCGCCGGTTCGCGGGTTCCGGATGCTCGTACCTCGGTCATGCGGACTCCTCCGGTCGTGGGGCGGTGGTGGTGTGGCCGTGGGTGGTCGGTGTCGGGGTGGGTGCGGCGGTCGCGGTCGCTGTAGCGGTGGACTCGCGCTCGCGCACCGGGAGTCGGGTGCCGGCCACGAGCACGGTGCCCGCGGCGCGCTCGGCGTCGGTGGCCGGGCGCAGCTGGCCGCGCTCCTCGACGCGGGCGAACGAGGGGTCGCCCTCGGTGGGCGCGTTGACGAAGGAGCGGAAGCGGCGCAGGCGCTCGGGGTCGGCCAGCGTCGCCGCCCACTCGTCCTCGTAGCCCTCGACGTGCGTGGCCATTGCCGCCTCGAGCTCCTCGGCGAGGCCGAGCGAGTCCTCCACGACCACCTCGCGCACGTGGTCGAGGCCGCCGTCGAGCTCGTCCATCCACCGGGCGGTGCGCTGCAGGCGGTCGGCCGTGCGGATGTAGTACATGAGGTATCGGTCGATGTAGCGCACGAGGGTCTCATCGTCGAGATCGCTGGCGAGCAGCTGGGCGTGAGCGGGCTGGAATCCGCCGTTGCCGCCGACGTAGAGGTTCCAGCCCTGGTCGGTCGCGATCACGCCGACGTCCTTGCTGCGGGCCTCGGCGCACTCGCGCGCGCATCCGGAGACCCCGAGCTTGAACTTGTGGGGTGCGCGCAGGCCCCGGTAGCGCAGCTCGAGGTGCACGGCCATGCCGACGGAGTCCTGCACGCCGAAACGGCACCAGGTGGAGCCGACGCAGCTCTTCACCGTGCGGAGCGACTTGCCGTAGGCCTGGCCCGACTCGAAGCCGGCGTCGACGAGCTTCTTCCAGATCTCAGGCAGCTGCTCGAGACGGGCACCGAAGAGGTCGATGCGTTGGCCGCCGGTGATCTTCGTGTACAGCTGGTACTCGGTGGCGACCCGGGCGATGACGCCGAGTTTCTCGGGGGTGATCTCGCCGCCCGGGATGCGGGGGACGACCGAGTAGGTGCCGTCCTTCTGCATGTTGGCGAGGGCGCGGTCGTTGGTGTCCTGGAGGGATCCGCGGCCGGAGTCGAGCACGTACTCGCCGCGCTGGCTCGCCAGGATCGAGGCGACCACCGGCTTGCAGATGTCGCAGCCGCGGCCGGTGCCGAAGCGCGCGACGATCTCGTCGAAGCTCGCCAGCTCGAGCACGCGCACCGAGTCGAAGAGCTCCTGGCGGGAGAGGGGGAAGTGCTCGCAGAGGGCGCGGCTGACGGCGACACCGTTCTTCTCGAGCTCGGTCTCGAGGATCTTCTTCACCAGGGGCACGCAGGAGCCGCACTGGGTGCCGGCGCGGGTGCAGCTCTTGAGGGTGGAGAGGTCGGTGCATCCGTCTTCATGTTCGGTGCCGTTGATTGCGGTTCGGACCGTGCCGGCGGTGACGTTGTTGCAGGAGCAGATCAGGGCGTCGTCGGGGAGGCCGGTGCCGGTGGGCGGCTCGGCACCGGCGGCCGAGAGGTAGGCGGCGGGCTCGGCGTCGAGGGTGCGGCCGACCAGCGGGCGGAGCGCGGAGTAGGGGCTCGCGTCACCGACGAACATGCCGCCGAGGAGGGTGCGGGCATCGTCGCTGACGACGATCTTCTGGTAGAGGCCGCGGGCGGGGTCGGCGTAGACGATCTCCAGGGCGCCGTCGCCGGCGGCCATCGCGTCGCCGAACGCGGCGACCTCGACACCCGAGAGCTTGAGCTTCGTGGCGTCGTCGATCGTGGTGAACTCGGCGTCGCCGCCGAGCAGGCGGTCGGCGACGGTCTCGGCCATGGCGTTGGCGGGGGCGACGAGGCCGACGCAGCGTCCGTCGACGGAGGCGACCTCGCCGATGGCGAAGACATGGGGGTCGCTCGAGCGGCAGGCCGTGTCGACCGCGACGCCGCCGCGGGGGCCGAGCTCGAGGCCGGCGTCGCGGGCGAGCTCGTCGCGGGGGGTGATGCCGATGGCGAAGACCACGAGGTCGGCGGGGAGGGTCTGGCCGTTGGCGAGCTTGACGGCGGTGACGGTCTGCGCCCGGCGGTGGTCGAGGTCGTGGTCGTGGTCGTCACCGCGGTCGCATTCGTCGTCGTCGGCGAGCAGGATCGCGCGCGGGCGGGTGCCGAGCTCGAGGGCGATGTTCTGGGCGGCGATGAGGCGGCCGAGGGCCTGGCCGGCTCCCTCGTCGAGCTGCGCCGACATCAGCCACGAGCCGGAGTGGACGACGGTGGAGGAGGCGCCGAGGCGCTGCAGTCCGCCCGCGGCCTCGAGGCCGAGCAAGCCGCCCCCGGCGACGACTGCGCGCGGCGCCCGGCCGAGTCGCTCGGTGAGCGCGGCCACCTCGCTGCGGAGCGCATCCACGTCGTCGATCGTGCGATAGACGCGCACCTGCTCGCTGCCGGGGATGGCGGGGACGGGGGCGCTCGAGCCGGTCGCCAGCACGAGCTCGTCGTAGGGGAGCACCTCACCGCCGGCCAGCACGACCCGCTGAGCCGCGGTGTCGAGCGCGACCGCGCGCTCGTTGCGCCGCAGCACGACCGACTCGGCACCCCAGTGCGTGGTCGGCTCGAGGACGAGGTCGTCGGTGGGGTCGTCGAGTCGGCGGGTCAGCGCCACGCGGTCGTAGGGGAGGTGCTGCTCCTCGGCGACGACGACGATCTCGACGGTGCGGCCGGCGTCGCGGGCGAGCAGGGAGTCGACGAGGCGGTGCGCGGCCGGGCCTCCGCCGATCACGACGACGCGGCGGCGAGGGGAAGGAGGAGTCGTCATGCGGCGAGCCTAGGGATCCGCCGTTTCATCGAGATGACCCTCATGTAACAGCCGATTACATCGACCGCACGTGCACCGTCAACAGGTGTGAGGGAGGTTTCACGCACTCGAAACACGGTGCTGCGACAGGCGAAACATCCGCTTCCTAGCGTCGGTGTCATGAGCCTGCTGATCGAACGACCCGCCGCATCCGTCGAACCGGCCCGCACCGACGCCACCGAGGAGGCAGCCGTCGAGCCCGTCGCCACCGTCGCGGCCGAAGCCGCCGGCCCAGCCGCCGACGTCACCCCAGCCGCCCCGCCCGCCCGCACCTGGCAGCGCGCCTGCCGCGTCGACGACCTCGAGCCCTCCTGGGGCGAGGCCGTGCTGCTGCGCGCGAAGCAGATCGCACTCGTGCTGTTCTCACCCCGCGAGATCTACGCGGTCGAGCACCAGGACCCGGCCACCGGCTCCTACGTCATGGCCCGCGGCATCGTCGGCTCGAAGGGCGACCGCCCCACGATCGCCTCGCCCCTGCACAAGCAGGTCTACGACCTCGGCACGGGGGAGTGCTTCACCCACCCCGAGCTCGTGCTCAGCACCTACCGCACCCGCGTCGTCTGCGGCTTCGTCGAGGTCGAGGTGTGACCGCGCCCGAGCTCGTGCTCGCCTCGCACGGCACCTCCTCACCCGTCGGTCAGGCCGCGGTGGCGCAGCTCGTGGCGGCCGTCGCCGACGCGCTGCCGCGGGTGACGGTGCTCGGCTGCCACGTCGATGTCGAGACCCCGGATGTTCCCACGACCCTCGACCGTATCGCCGACGACTCGGCGGCCGTCGTGGTGCCGCTGCTACTCTCGGCGGGGTTCCACGTCTACGTCGACCTCGCCGAGGCGGTCGCCGCCGCCCGCACCCGGATCCCCGCCGCTGTCACCCCCGCGCTCGGTCCCGACGTGCGGCTCGCGACGCTGCTCGCCCGGCGCCTGGCCGACGTCGGGCTCGAGCCCGCCGACACCGTCGTGCTGGCGGCAGCCGGCTCGACCGACCCTCGCGCGGTCGCCGATTGCGAGCGGATGCGCCGCCTGCTCGCCGCCGAGATCGGCAACCCCGTGACGCTGGGCTTCGTCTCGGCTGCCCAGCCCGAACTCCGCGCCGCGGTCGGCCTGGCGCGGCGGGACCTTCTCCCGGGCGGCCGCGTCGTCGTGGCGAACTACCTCCTCGCCCCCGGACACTTCTCCGACCGCGTCACCGCGGCCGGCGGCGACCGCACCACCCTGCCGCTCCTGGACGGCACCACCCCGCCGCCCGCCGAGCTCGTCGACATCGTCGTCGACCGCTACCTGGCGCAGCGGCGCAGCTGGTCGCTGGCGTTCGTGCCGTCGACCCAGCTCGTCCGCTGAGCCCGACGTCGCCTTCGAGCGGCCCTACCGTCAGCGGCGGACGCCGCGGCGACGGACGCCCAGCACGATCAGCACGACGCCGACGACCGCGAGGGCGAGCCCGATGTAGAGCCACGTGGGGTCTCCGGTCATCGAACTGCCGGGGATCAGGTTCGCGCCCTGACCGGCGAAGACGCCCCCGATCACGAGCGCGACCACACCGACGATGACGAACCCGAGGCTTCTCATGCTCGTCACGCTACTCGTCTTTACCGGCGGGGGACCTGCGCGATCCATTCAGCGAAGGTCTGCGTCCCCCGGTCAGCCGCGGGACCCGCCAGGATCGTGCCGTCGCGGAGCGCCTTGCCGAAGCCGCCGGGCAGCGGGACCTCCACGATCGGGCCGCGACCGCCTGTTGCCGACGCGTAGGCGCGCACCATGTCGGCCATCCGCAGTTCTTCGGGGCCCGCCAGATCGGTCGCGTGGCCGGAGGGGCCGGCTTCGGCGAGGTCGACGAGGCGTGCGGCGACTTCTCGGGCCGCGACCGGCTGGGAGAGCATCCGCGGCACCAGATTGATCGGGCCGAGCTTCACCTGGCCGTAGATCTGCTGCGCGAACTCGTGGAACTGGGTGGCGCGGAGGATCGTCCACGGGACAGGCCCGGCCGTCACGAGCTGCTCCTGCAGCGCCTTGCCGGCGTAGTAGCCGAAGGGAGCGCGGTCGCTGCCGACGATCGAGAGGGCGAGGTGGTGGCCGACACCGGCGGCCTTCGACGCCGCTAGGAGGTGGGCAGTGACGCCGCCGAAGAAGGCCCGCGAGACCGTGGCCGACTGCGTGCCGACCGACGCGGCATCCACCACCACGTCGACCCCGGCCAGCGCGGGCGCGAGGCCGGCGCCCGTCGTGAGGTCGACCCCGGTCGAGCGGGCGAGCACCACCACGTCGTGGCCCCGGCCGCGGGCCGCGTCGACGATGTGGCGGCCGACGGTTCCGGTTCCTCCGGCGACGGCGATCTTCATGAGGCTGATCCTTCCAGAGTGACGGCCTGTGCGGGGGCGTCGGCGGCGACGACCGTATCGACGGTATCGGTCGCCGGCCCGCTCCAGGGAACGTGGATGCGCGTGCGGTAGTTTCGCTGATCGTGTCGGAGCGTGAGGGTCAGGAGCAGGTCGTGTCGCGGGCCGCGGGCATCCGCGTGCGCGAGGTCGATCTGGGTGGGCGCGCGCCGATCGGCAGCGGGGCCGCGACCGAGGTGCTCCGGCTCGACAGCTTCACCGTGCCCGGCCATCAGGGCGGGGTCGCGTTCGTGCGGGTGCGCGACGGCAAGGCTCCGCAGTGGGACTCGGCCGTGCTCTCGCGACTCGTCGCCCTCCGCTGGGCGCTCGACGCGCGCGAGCGCGGGATGCTCGACGCCGTCGCCGCGTGGCCGTTGGCCGTCGTCGAGGGGGACGGCGGCGAGGTGGTGGGGTGTCTCGTGCCGTTGGCCGCGCATCCGTTCTATTACGTGCCCGCCGACGACCCCGAGCACCGCAAGGTCACGCAGAACGCGAAGTGGCTGATCAGCGCTCCCAAGCGGGCCCGGCGGGCGGGGGCCGCGGCGGTATCCGAGCGGGACGTCGTCGCCCGCGCCACCGTGCTCGCCCGCGTGAGCCTGCTGCTCGGCGTGCTGCACCGGAACGGCGTCGTCTTCGGCGACCTGTCGGAGCGGTCGGTTCTCTTCGGCGCGGGCGAGGTCGCGTCGGCGTTCGTGGTCGGCTGCGAGGGCGCCGCGTTCGCCGGCGAGGGCGTGCATCAGCGCAACAGCGCGGGGTGGGCGGCGCCGTCTTCATCTGACGTCGAACTGTCGCGCGAGCCGTCGGTGCAGAGCGTCGAGACCGACCGGTACAAGCTCGGCCTGCTCGTGCTGCGGGTGCTCGCGCCGGCCGGCGACGGGCTCGACCGCAGCCGTGACGCGTCGCGAGCCGCCGGTGTGCTCGACGAACAAGGCCAGCGGATGCTCGACCGCGCCCTCGGCGACGACCCCGCCGCCCGCCCCACCGCCGCCGACTGGTACGCGTACCTGCGCGGGCTGGTGGCGACGCAACTGGAGGCGCCGGTCATCCGCGGGGTGTCGGTCAGCCCGTCCCTGGTGGCCGAGGGCGACGAGGTGCGGCTGACCGTCGAGGTCGACGGTGCGCGCGAGGTGGTGATCGAGATGCCCGGGCGGGCGGACATCCGCCGCGAGGTCGCCGGACGCCTCGTGACCGAGCGCTTCACGGCCCGCCAGAGCGGCCGCATCGGCGTGCGCGCCTCCAACGCGCACGGCTCCTCCTCGGCGCTGACCGACGTGGTGCGGGTGCTCCCCATCCCGACCCCGGCGCGCATCGCGGTCGCGTCGCCGTCGGTGCCGGCCGCCCTCGGCGTGCTCCCCGACCTCGCCTCCCTCGAGGCGGCGATGGGCATCTCCCTACCACCGGGCAACCCACGCTCCGCCGCCGGCGCCCGCCCGTCGGGCCGCGGCTCATCCGGCTCCGGCTCTTCCGGCTCCGGCACCGGCTCCACTCCGGCCGATGGCACCCCGCCCGACGTCTCCCCGTTCGACCGCGTCGCCGCGCTCCGCGCGCGCCTCGAGGCCGACGCCCTCCCGCTCCACGACATCCTCCGCATCGGCGTCGAGGCCGAACGCGCCTCCCGCGAACCCCTCTTCCCCACCGTCGAGCGCTTCCTGGCCGATGTCGACCTCCCCGACGCAACCGACGTCGACCTGAAGGATCCACCGGCCAAGAGTTCGTAACACTTCGGCGGGGCGAAGATGAGAGTATGTCGCCATGCCGTCCGCCCGCCTCTACGTCGACGGGTTCAATCTGTATCGACGGTGCCTGGAATCGAAGCCCCACCTGAAGTGGCTCGACCTCGCCGCGTTGGGCCGGTACCTGATGCCGGACTATCGGATCGACCACGTCCATTACTTCACAGCCCACCTGAGACCGGGGCTCCTGGTGGATCCGCAGTCACCGGTCCGTCAGCAGATGTACCTCCGAGCGCTCACTGCGCAGCCCGACGTGTCGGTGCACCTGGGCACCTTCCGGAACGACCGACGGCAGATGCCGGTGCATCCGCAGACCGTCGACCCCACGACCGGGAAGTGGGTGACCACGGCCGTCCGGAAGCTCGAGGAGAAGGGTTCCGACGTCAATCTCGGCACCCGAATGACCGCCGACGCGTTCACGAGCGCGGCTGACGTCTTCGTCATGCTCTCCAACGACTCCGACCTCGCCGGCACGCTGAGAATGCTCAAGCATGAGTTCGGCTTCCGAGTCGGCATCATCTTCCCCATGCCGAGTTCGCGCAGCTCGAAGGAGCTCGTCAAGACCGAGCCCGACTTCATGGCTCACATCACCGATGAGGCGCTCGCGGCCTGTCAGTTCCCGAAGCAGCTGAGAGATGGAAAAGGTGTTTTCCACTGCCCTCCGAAGTGGGCCTGAATGATGCTTAAATTCCGAAGGCCCCAGTCTCCTGAGGCCTTCTAACCGGTAACCGAAGTATCCGGGGGTGTACGGCAATCATAGGGGTTGCCAGCCGCGGCGGGAAGCGCGACGAGGCGGGGCTCAGGCGCGTGCCAGGGAACGCCGAGGCGCGTGGGGTAGTTTCGCTCCTCGTGTTCCGAGGCGGCCGGAGTGCGGTGCGCGCATCCGCTCGTCGTGGGGCACGTCACCCACCCGAAAGGTCGCCGCGCAATGGCTCGTCGTTACAACTCGAACCCCGTCTCGAACGTCATGTCGTGGCTGGGTGGCGCTCGCCTCGACGTGCTGCAGGATGCGCCCGGCGACCGCGCGCGGTTCGTCGCGATGGGCGGGGTGATCCTGAGCACGGCGTTCCTGTCGGCGGTGTCGGCGGCGTTCGCGCTGGTGATGGCCATCGGGGCGCCGATCGTCGTGGCGGTGATCGTGGGGATCTTCTGGGGTCTGATCATCCTGAACCTCGACCGGCTGCTGATCATCGGCATGGCAAAGCAGAAGGGTGTCTGGCGGAACCTCGCTCTCGCGATGCCGCGGGTGGCGCTCGCGCTGATCATCGGCACGGTGATCTCGACGCCGCTGACGCTGCAGATCTTCCAGGCGGAGATCAACTCGGAGATCCAGGTCATGCAGGCCGAGGACAAGTCCGCCTTTGAGGAGCGGATGGCGAACGACCCGCGCTTCGCCGCCATCCCGTCGCTGCAGGAGTCGATCGCCGCGAACCAGGCGATCGTCGATAAGGGGCTGCAGACCGACCTGTCGTCCGACCCGAACTACGCCGCTGCCGTGGCGGCGACCGCGGCGGCGCAGGCCGCGTACGACCAGGCCCAGGCCGCGTACCTCGCCGAGATCGACGGCAGCGGGGGCACCGGCGTGCGCGGCGACGGGCCCGTGACCGCGTCGAAGCAGGCGGCGCTCGATGCTGCCGAGGCCCGGTTGCAGGCGGCTCAGGATGCTCAGGCCGCCGCCGAGACCGCGGCCTCGTCGAACCTCGAAGCGTCGGCGCAGAGCCGGCTCGAGGCGGCGACCTCGCAGCTCGCCGCGGACAAGGCGACGCTCGCGACCGCGCAGGACCAGCGCAGCGCCGAGCAGGCCGCCTACGACAACGCCGTCGACAACAGCGCGGGGCTGCTCTCGCGGCTCGAGGCGCTCTTCCGGCTGGGGGAGGCGAACCCGCTGCTGAACGTGGCGCACATCATGATCGCGTTGCTGTTCATCTGCATCGAGCTTCTTCCGGTGATCGTGAAGACGCTCGCGAACCTCGGCGGGCCGACGGCGTACGACCGGCTCGTGGACGTGCGCGAGGACGGCGAGGTCTCCGGCGGGTCGGTCTGGGCATCGAAGCGTGCCGAGGCGATCGAGGTCGAGGCGGGAGTGCAGGTGTCGGTGGCTTCAGACCGTGCGGAGCGGCAGGTCGAGTTCGGGCGGCGCGTGAACCAGGCGGTGCTCGAGCAGCAGGAGACCGTGATCTCGCGGGCGCTCGAGGTGTGGGGGCGGTACGCGGGTGAGCGGGCCGAGGCGCGGATGGGGGAGTGGGAGCGGTCGCTCGAGGCGTCGGAGGGTGCGGGTTCGGGTGGTGCTGCTGCTGCCGCTGGCGCACTCGGCGCAGGTTCGGCTACTGCCGCGGGTGCCGGTGCTTCAGGAGCGCTCGATGCCGGTGCAGCAGCGGCAGCGGCGGCTCAGGTCGTCGGCCGGCCCGAGGTCGGGTCTGCTGCGGCGGCATCCGGTCGCGACCAGCGGTCCCCGGTGGCGGATGCTCGGCGGAACGGCGCGTGGTGGCGCGGTCTGAGCGGCCGTGACTCGGCGGCGAAGGCCGAGGCGGCCCGCGAGGCCGAGGCGCGCGACCTGGCCTTCGACGACGCCGCCGAGCTCGAGGCGCTGTTCGGCGACACCGGCGTGACCGAGCGCATCGACACCGGCCGTGACGCCACCCAGCGCCTCGACACCGCGCGCCTGGATGCCGACCGGCTCGAGAGCGAGCGCATCGACAGCTACGCCGGTCGCGCATCCGCCCGCGACGACGCCGAGACGAAGCCCCTGCCGCAGAACAGCGACCGTGCCGCCTACCTGCGTCGCGCCGGCCTGCCCGAGGACTTCTAGGCCGAGGAGGCCGCGCCCGGCGCCACCGACGCGTCGTAGATCGCCTGGATCGCCGCGTCCAGCGTGGCATCGAACTCGGCGTCAGACTGCTCCACCGACAGCCCCTGGGTCAGCGCCCGGCTGAAGCTCGCGATCTCGCCCGAGTCCTCGGCGAGCAGCGCGTCGGCCTCCGCGCGCGAGTACCCGCCCGACAGCGCCACGACCCGCATGACCCGCGGATGCTCGACCAGCGGCCGATACAGATTCGGAACCGTCGGCAGCGAGAGCTTCACCATCACGCGCCGATCCGCGGGCAGCCGGTCGAGCTGCTCGACGAGCTGCGCCAGCAGCAGCTCCTCGGCGGCCGCCTTGTCGTCGATCGTGATCGTGACCTCCGGCTCGAGGATCGGCACCAGCCCGTGCGTCAGCACCTGCTCCGCGACCTCGAACTGCTGCGCCACGATCTCCGCGATCCCCGACGCCGACGCCGCCCCGATCACCGACCGCGCCTTCGTCCCGAAGATCCCGTGCCGCACCGCGCACTCCAGCAGCGCATCCAGCCCGGAGATCGGCTTCATCAGCTGCACGCCGTCGGCGGCCTCCGCGAGCCCCTGATCGATCTTGAGGAACGGCACGACCCCCTTCACGTGCCACAGGTACGCCGCCGCCGGCCGGTCGCCGAACGACCGCTCCATCGTCTCCTCGAACAGGATCGCCGCGAGCACCCGGTCGCCCGTGAACGCCGGGGACATCACGATGCGCGTGCGCATCCGGTGGATCAGATCGAACATCTCGGCCTCGCCCGAGTACGAGCCCTCCTCGATGCCGTACAGCGCGAGCGCCTTGGGCGTCGACCCGCCGCTCTGGTCGAGGGCGGCGATGAAGCCCTTGCCCGAGGTCATCCGTTCGGCCTGCACCTGCGTCACGTCGTCCACCATGAGCCGAGGCTATGCCCGGGCCCCACGCCTGCCTAGGGTCACGTGTCGAGTTTCGAGCGCGCACCCAGCCGGGTGACGGATGCTCGGCGGAGGCCCCCGCGCGACCCGCCCCCACTGCCCGCCCGACCCGCCCGCCCGACCGACCCGCCCGCCGGCCCGCCCGACCCGCCTGCGCGACTGACCCGCACCACCGCTCGCCGCCCCGCCCCACCCGAGGAGCCCCCACGCCTGACATCGCGACCGTCCTCACCACCTGGACGTTGAACCCCGTCGCCCTCGCCGTGATCCTCCTCGCGGCCGCCGCCTACGCCCTCGGCATCGTCGCCGCGCACCGCCGCGGCACCCGCTGGCCGCTCCGGCCGACCCTCGGCTTCGCCCTGCTCGGCCTGGGCTCGTACGCGGTGATCGAGTTCGGCTTCCTCGGCTCCTACAGCGGCGAGCTCCGATTCGCGTTCACCACGCGCATCGCGCTGCTGCTGTTCGTGGTGCCGGCGCTCGTGGCGACCGGGAAGCCGGTGGGGCTGCTGCGGGCGGCGCTCGCCGGGCATCCGCTCGTCGTGGTGAACCGGGTGCTGGCGTCGCGGGTGTTCCGCGTGATGGGGAACGCCGTGTTCGGGCCGGTGTTCGCACTGGCGGTGTTCTGCGTTTTCCTGACGCCGCTGGCCGGATTCCTGCGGGGATCGCCGGTCGCCGAGGACTCGATCGGGCTGATCGTGCCGCTCGTCGGCCTCGTGCTCGTGCTGCCGCTGACCGAGCTCGTGGTGCTGCGCACGAGCCTGTTCATCGCCGCGGAGTTCCTGTTCGCGTTCGCCGAGCTGGTGGTCGACGCCATCCCCGGCATCGTGCTGCGGCTGAGCGAAACTCTGCTCGACCACGCCTCGCCGCTGGTGGGCACGGTGCCGGGCTGGTTCCCGAGCGCGCTGCGTGACCAGCAGCTTTCGGGCGACCTGCTCTGGCTGATCGCGGAGGTGGCCGACATCCCGATCCTCATCCTGCTGTTCATCCGCTGGACGCGGCACGACAGGCGCGAGAGCGCCTCGATCGACGAGCTGAGCGACGCGGAGGTCGAGGAGCTGACGCGGGCGCACCTGCGCGCCACCCGACCGGGCGATGCCGGGCCGGGGTGAGCCCCGACCCCCGTGACAGAATGGGGCCGTGGAACTCGAGGCCATCGACGTGATCGATCGCAAGATCATCGATCAACTGCGCCTCGACGGCCGACGCTCGTTCGGCCAGATCGCCCGCTACGTCGGGCTCACCGAGGGCAGCGTGCGGCAGCGCTACAACCGCCTCCTCGCGCTCGGCGTCGTGCAGGTCGTGGGCATGCCGAACAGCCCGCGCATGGGCTATGTCGAGGCGCACCTGTCGATCCGGGTGCGGGGCGCGACCGTCGAATCGGTGGCGAAGGCGCTCGCCGCGCTGCCGCAGGTGAAGTACGTGGGCGCCTGCATCGGCTCGTTCGATCTCAGTGCGGATGTGCGCTGCGCCGACCAGGCCGAGATGAACCGTCTGCTCACCGACACGGTGCGCTCGATCCTGGGTATCGACGTGCTCGAGACGGCGGCCGTGCTCGAGGTGATCAAGGACGAGTACGTCTGGTCGGGCTTCCGCGAGCCCGTGGGGCGTCCGACCCGGCCGCATCCGGCCACCGGCATCACGCGGGGGGCGTAGGAGCCGCGCCCACGGAGCCGCCGACGGCGCGTTCGCCCGACTGGTCGCGCAGCCCGTTCCAGGAGTAGTCCTTGAACAGCCGGGTCAGCACGAACTGGTCGATCTTCGCGACGCCCGGCGTGCGGCGGATGTCGTCGAGCAGATCGGCGAGCTGCCCAAGGTCGCGCGGGGTGGCCTCGAGGTAGATGTCGTGCGCCCCCGAAGTGAGGGCGACATGACCGATCATCGGCAGCGAGGTCAGCGACTTCGCCACGTTCCGCGGCGTCACGCCGTGCACTCCGAGCAGCAGCCGCACCGACTGGTGCCCGAGCGTCAGCGGGTTGCAGAGGGCGACGATGCGCAGGGTGCCGTTCGAGGTGAGCCGCTGGATGCGCGCCCGCACGGTCGCCTCCGAGACGCCGACGATGCCGGCGATGTCGGTGTACGCGCGCCGACCGTCCTCGCCGAGGAGCTCGACGAGCCGCCGATCCAGGTCATCCGCCGCCATGTGCCGATTATCCCCGAGGACGGCCCGCCCGGTCGACTCAGGCGCCGAGCGGCCGAGCCGGCGAGACCGACGAGGCCGAGGAGAGCGACAGCGAGCCCTCCAGCGCGCGGGCGAGCGTCACCATCGCCGCGTTGTCCGGCGCCACCGACCCGTCATCGAGCACGAGCATGTCCTCGAATCCGACGCGCACCTCGGCGCCGTCCTCGATCGCCGCCCGCACCACCGGCCAGGCCGTGTCGTCGTAGCCGTGGTAGAGCAGCGGTGCGGTCACACCGCCGGCACGCAGGGCTGCTGCAATGGCGCGCGCGTGTGCCACGGCCTCGTCGGCCGATTCGTCCTCGGGCTCGATCAGGATGCGCACGTTCTCGTGCAGCGTCGGCGACGCCAGCAGCGCCGGAACCTCGTCGAGGTGCCACACCGCGCTCTCGAGCACCATCCCGCGCTCGACGACGAGCGCCGCGGCTTCGGCGGCGCCCTCCTCCGAGAAGGCGACCGAGGCGAAGTCGGGCAGCGCGTCGGCCGGCCAGGCGGCCAGGTGCGCCATCCGCTCCTCGTGTCCGGAGCAGGTCCAGAGCCCGGTCGTGGTGCCGACGACGATCGAGGGATCGACGGCTCGCACGGCGCGCACCATCGACGCCACCGCGTCGGGAGCGATGCTCTGCCCGCCCTCGGCCGTGCGCACGTGCGCGTGCACGACGTCGGCTCCGGCCGCCACCGCAGCGGCGGCGGCGGCAGCGATCTCGGTGTCGGTGAGGGGGATGGCGGGGTGCTCGTCGCGCCCCCGCCCTCCGTTGATGGCGGCCTTGATCAGCATGGTGCTCCGTGGTTCGGCGGTCGGAAGGATGTCAGGGAAGGGCCGGTTCAGGATGCGCCGAAGCCGGCCACGGCCTCGCTCGCGCCCGTGAGCTCGCCGAGGCGCGCACCTCGGCGCAGCTCCTCCACGAGCTCGGGCTCCTCGGCGTCGTCGGCCAGCGCCGTGTCGACGATCGCCTCGACGACCGCGACGGAGGCGAAGAAGACGCCGTTGCGGTCGGCCAGCACGACGTCTCCCGGGTTCACCGCCACCCCGCCGCAGACGACGGGCACGTTGATGCCGCCGGCATCCAGCGACAGCAGCTTCGTGGTGAGCACGCTCGAGCCGCGGGCGTAGACCGGCAGCCCGAACGGCTCGACCTCGTCGAGGTCGGTGACGACACCGTCGACGATCACCCCGGCGGCCCCGCGGATGGACAGCGTCGCCGCGAGCACCTCGCCGACGGGCGCGTGGCGGGTGTCGCCACCGGTGTCGACGACGAACACGTCGCCCGGTTCGCACCAGCCGGCGGCGTGGTGCAGCACCGTGGAGTCCTGGCCGGTGATGCGCACGGTGACGGCGCGGCCGACGACCCGGGCGGTGCCGGTGAGACGGCGGATGCCGAAGTCGGCGAACCCCTCCTCCAGGTAGTGGCCGAGCGTCGGAAATGACACGCGGGACAGCTTGGAGAGGAGCTCGGCGGGCAGGGCGGCGGGCGCGGGGCCGGTGATGAACGGCATGGGGCTACTCCTGGACGGTGACGGTCGAGACGAGGCGGCGGTTGGCCAGTGCGGGCAGGATCTCCCGCACCTCGGCGGTGCGGTCGAGCGAGATGCGCACCACGGCGACCCCGGCGGCGATCGGCCCGAGGCCGGCGCGCTCGACGCCGAGCGGGTCGAGCACCAGGCTGTTGCCGATGCACTCCGGCGACGACGAGGATGCCGCCAGCACCCAGCAGGTGTTCTCGATCGCGCGGGCCTTCAGCAGCGTCGACCAGTGCTCCTCCTTGCGCGCGCCGGCCACCCAGGCGGCCGAGACCGAGAGCACGTCGGCACCACGGGCCACGAGGTCGCGGCTGAGCTCGGGGAAGCGGATGTCGTAGCAGTTGACGAGGCCGATGGCGACGCCCTCGATCATCACCACGGGCGGCACCTCGGTGCCTCCGGTGACGTAGTCGCTCTCGCGGTACGAGAAGGCGTCGTAGAGATGCAGCTTGCGGTAGCTCTCGACGAGCTCGCCGCGCGGGTTGACGACGACGAGGGTGTTGAACGGCCGGTCGGTGCCGGTCGGCTCGTAGCCGCCGGCGATGACCCACACCTCGTGCGAGACGGCCAGCAGCGACAGCTCGGCGAGGAAGCGGGGCCACTCGGCCTCGACGACCGCGCCGAGAGAGCCGGGCACGTCACCCGCCAGCAGCATCGACTCCTCGGGCAGCACGACGAGCCGGGCGCCGCCGGCCGCCGCCTCGGCGACGAGGGCGGCGATCGCCTCGCGGTTGGCGGCGGCGTCGACGGTGGGCGCCAGCTGCGCGACGGCGGCGACGAGGGACGGGTTCATGCGGGGACCTCGGAGACGGAGGGGGCGGACGGGGCAGACGGGGCAGATGGTGAGGAGGAGGAGGACGATGACGGGGCGACGAGCGAGCCGTCGGCCGGCAGCACCCGCGCATCCGAGGCCGCCCAGGTGAGCAGCACGGGGGAGCCGTCGGGGATCGCGCCGAGGGCGGCGGCCGCCGCTCCGCTCGGCACCGACACGGTCATCACCGCGTCGGAGGCGAGCCGCACGTGGAAGGTCCACTCGTCGCCGAGGAAGACACGCTCCAGGAGCGTCCCGGCGACACCGTCGGAGGGCGCGGAGGCCGGCACCGTGACGGCGGGCGAGAGGGTGACGCGCTCGGGGCGGATGGCGAGGGTGACGCCCGTGCCCGGTCGAGCATCCGCCGGCACCGAGGCCGGCAGCGCGCCCAGGCCGGGCACGACGACGCCGGTGCCCGCCGCGTCCACGACCCCGTCGAGCACGTTGCAGCTGCCGATGAAGGTCGCGACGAAACGCGAGGCGGGGGCGTCGTAGATCTCGGTGGGGCTCGCGACCTGCAGCACCCGGCCCTCGCTCATCACCGCGATGCGGTCGCTCATCGTGAGCGCCTCCTCCTGGTCGTGCGTGACGTAGATGAAGGTGATGCCGACCTCGCGCTGCATGCGCTTCAGCTCGAACTGCATCTCTTTGCGGAGCTTCTGGTCGAGGGCGCCGAGCGGCTCGTCGAGCAGCACGACCGCGGGGCGTCCGACGACGGCGCGGGCGAGGGCGACGCGCTGACGCTGGCCGCCCGAGAGCTCGGCGGGCTTGCGCTCGGCGAAGGCCTCGAGGCGAACGAGGGCGAGAGCATCCTGAACCCGCCCGTCGATCTCGCGTTTCGGGGTGCGGCGCACGCGCAGCTCGAAGGCCACGTTCTCGTAGACCGAGAGGTGGGGGAACAGCGCGTAGCTCTGGAACAGCATGTTGAGATCGCGCGACTTGGTCGGAACGCTGTCGACGTTCTTCCCGTCGAGCTCCACCGAGCCGCCGGTGGGCGTCTCGAAGCCGGTGATCATGCGCATCAGCGTGGTCTTGCCGCATCCGGACGGGCCGAGGATGCTGAAGAACTCGTTGCGGCCGATCTCGAGGTCGAGCGGCTGCACGACCTGATTGGCTCCGAAGCTCTTGGTGAGGCCGGTCAGCTTCACCGCCGGCGACTCGGTGGTCTCGTTCATGACTGCTGTTCCTTCGGGAGGGGGGCGGGGCTCAGGAGGCGCGGACGCGCGTCCAGCCGTCCTGGAAGAACGCGAGGGCGTCTCCCGGGTCGACGATGAACTCGGAGTTCGTCAGCGAGTCGGCCGGTGCGTAGATGGCGGGGTTCTCCACCTGCGACTGGTCGGCGACGAGCGGCAGCGCGGCCTCGTTGGTGGAGGCGAGCGAGGCGTCGTCGGTCACGAGTGCGGCGACCTCAGGGCGAAGGGTGTAGTTCAGCCACTGGTAGGCGGCGTCCTCGTTCGCGGTGCCCTTGACGATCGAGAAGCTGTCCGTCCAGAGGGTGCCGCCCTCCTCGGGGATGATGTACTTCACGTCGGGGTTGTTCTCGACCGCCGTGGCCGAGGTGGTGCCCGAGTAGGCTTCCGCGATGCAGGCGTCGCCGGTGCCGACGAGGTCGGCGTAGTTCGTGCTGTTGTAGCCGCCGAGCAGCGACTTCTGCTCGAGCAGCGAATCGGTCGCCGTCTCGATGTCGGCCTCGTCGGTCGTCGTGGCGCTGAGCCCGTTGACCTGCAGGCCTGCGATGTAGGCCGAGAGCATGTTGTCGAGCATGTAGACCTTGCCCGAGTAGGCGGGGTTCCACATGTCCTTCCAGCCGGTGACCGGCGCGCCGGTGCAGGCTTCGTTGTACAGGATGCCCGTGGTGCCCCAGGCCCACGGGATCGAGTGCTTGTTGCCGGGGTCGAACGAGGGGTCGACGAACTTCTCGGCCAGGTTGTCGAAGCCCTCGAGCTTGGACTGGTCGATCGGGGCGACCAGGTCGCGCTCGACCATCAGCTGCACGGCGTACTGGCTGGGCTCGACGACGTCGTAGCCCGAGTTGCCCGCGGCGAGCTTGGAGATCATCGTCTCGTTGCTGTCGAAGGTGTCGACGGTGACTGTGATGCCGGTCTCCTTCTCGAAGCCCGCGATGACCGAGTCGGGGATCTCGCCCGCCCAGGCGTAGATCGACAGCGAGCCGTCGCCGGCCGCTCCCGAGGAGGAGGCGTCGCCGCCGGCGGAACAGCCGGCGAGCACGGTGGCCGAGGCCAGCGTCAGGGCGCCGAGCGCCAGGACCTTCTTGTTCATGTGGGTGTCTTTTCGTGAGGGGTCGGATGGTGCAGGAGGGTGGGTGGTGCGGTGGTGCGGTCTGGGGTGGGGCGGCTGGGGTCGAGCCGCCTCAGGGGGTCGTGCTCGGGCCGGCCAGGATGCGGCGCATCTGCGAGACGCCCACGGCGAGGATGACGCCGAGCGTCGCCACGACCAGCAGCGTGCCGAGCGCGTTCAGCTCGGGGGTGAGGCCGGTGCGCAGGGTCGAGTAGATGCGGAGCGGCAGCGTGGTGGTGCCGACGCCCGCGGTGAACGTCGAGATGACGATGTTCGAGAACGAGGTGGTGAAGCTGAGCAGGAAGGCCGCCAGGATGCTCGGCCGCAGCAGCGGGAACAGCACCCGCCGGAACGTCACCCACGGCGACGCGCCCAGGTCGGTGGCCGCCTCGGAGAGGCTCGGGTCGAGCGAGCTCATCGCCCCCATCAGCACGAGGGTGGCGAGCGGAAGCGTGATCACGACGTGACCGAGCACCAGCGTCAGCAGTCCGGTCGGGATGCCCGCCGTGCTGAACACGGTCAGCAGCGACACCCCGAGCACGATCTCGGGCACGATCAGCGGGATCAGGATGGCGCCGACGAAGAACGCGCGGCCCTTGACCCGGAACCGCACCAGCGCGAAGGCGGTGAGGAACCCGATCACGGTGGCGAGCAGCGCGGCGATCAGCCCGACGATCGCGCTCGTGCGGAGTGCCTCGAGCAGCATCCGGTCGGCGAACAGCTCGGCGTACCAGCGGAAGGTGAAGCCGTCGAAGCGGTAGCTGACCTCCGAGGAGTTGAAGGAGTAGACGATCAGCGCGGCGATCGGCAGGTAGAGGAAGACGAAGACCGCTCGGGCGATCCAGGAGGTGAGGCGATCCATCACGCGGCCTTTCGGGTGGCGGTGGTTCGGGTGGCGCCGGTCGCGGCGGCACTAGTGCGTGTGGCGCGGTTGCGCCGGGCGCCGTTCCGCAGCAGCAGCCCCGCCCCGGCGACCGAGGCGAGCATCAGGACGAGCACGACCATCGACAGCGCGGCCCCCAGCGGCTCGTTGCGGAACTCGGTGAACAGCGTGACGATCAGGTTGCCGACGAGCGGATCCTTGCCGCCGCCGAGCAGCACCGGGATGACGAAGACCCCGAGGGTGGGAACGAAGGTGAGCATCACCGACGAGGCGAGTCCCGAGGCCGACAGCGGCAGGAAGACGCGAGCGTGCGTCTGCCACCAGCCGGCGCCGAGGTCGGCCGCCGCCTCCTTCAGACTCGGGTCGATCGAGCGCATCGAGGCGTAGATCGGAAACACCGCCACCGGGAGGAACGCGTAGAGGAGGGACAGGGTCACGGCCAGCTGCGACGGGACGAGCGATTGCGCATCCACCCCGAACGCCCGGAGCAGCGAGATGAACGGGCCGCCCGAGCCGAGCAGCGTGATCCACGCGAAGGTGCGGACGAGGAAGTCGGTCAGGAACGGGATGATCACGAGCACCAGCAGCACGGGCTGCAGCGAGGCCCGGCGGGTGGCGATGTAGTAGGCCACGATGTAGCCGACGACCGTGCAGACGACCGCGTTCAGCAGCGCCATGCCCAGGCTGTAGCCGAGCGTCTTGAGGTAGACCGGGTCGATCAGCTTCGCGTAGTTGTCGAGGGTGAAGCCGCCGAGGTTGCCGCCCAGCGGGTCGCTGATGGCGAAGCTGTCGCGGGCGATGACGAGCATCGGCACGATCACGAGCAGCACGATCACGGCGAGAGCCGGCAGAAGCATGAGGTAGCCGGCGGCCGACGGCGCGATGCGGCCCCGGCGGGCTGATCTCGGTGCGTTCACGGTTCGTTCCTCGGATGTTCGGCGGGAGTATCGACGGGACCGGCAGTCTCATCGCTTGACGTCCATCCTGCGATACCCGGCGAGCCTGTCTCGCGGGGAGTGCCTCGAAATCCGTCGGCGCCGTGTTTCGTGTCGACGCATTTCGCAGTGACCGCCGAAACACGGGGGCGGCATCCGCGGGATTCCGGGGGTGCGGGCCTCGGGGAAACGCAGGTCTCGCCGCCGGCCCGGCCCCGTCGGGCGAGTGAACGCTGGTGATTGGCTGGGGGCTGGTCGCGCATCCGCTCGCTCAGTGTCGGTGAGGCATATCGTTGAGTATCGTTCGCGATCACAACGGAGGTCATCATGAGCAACTCGTTTCCCACCGGCGGTTTCGGCGCCGGCATGAACGCCGACAGCATCTGGCAGGCGATGGAGCAGTTCCGCGCCCGCTTCGAGAAGAAGACCGGCACCCGCGTCGGCAAGGGCGACGTGCGCGCCGCCGTGCTGGCCCTGCTGGCCGAGCAGCCGATGCACGGCTACCAGATCATCCACGAGATCGAGGAGCGCTCGGGCGGCAGCTGGAAGCCCAGCGCCGGCTCGGTCTACCCGACCCTGCAGCTGCTCGCCGACGAAGGTCTCGTCAGCGCCGAGGAGTCCAACGGCCGAAAGACCTACGCGCTCACCGAGGCCGGCCACGTCGTGGCGGCCAACGAGGGCGTGAAGTCGACCTTCAGCGGCGACGACGAATCGTCGAGCGAGAGCAAGCGCGACCACGGCGCCCTGCCCAAGGCCGGCTTCGAGCTGGCGCAGGCCGCCGCGCAGGTGGGCCGCACCGGCACGCCGGCGCAGGTCGAGCAGGCCGTCAAAGAGCTCGAGGACGCGCGCCGCCGGCTGTACGCGATCCTCGCCCAGGACTGACCCGGGTGAGCACGGTCCGACCCGACCGCGGAGACGAGGTTCCCGCGGCGCGGGTCGCCCGCGCGCGCTACAACCGCATCCTGCGTTTCGCCGGCTGGAACCTCGCGGTGACGTGGTTCTTCGAGCTGGCGCTGCCGCGCATCGGGCTGGTGAAGATCGCCGAGCGCACGCGCACGCGACGCATGCAGAAGTTCGCGCGCAAGTTCCACGTGCTGGCCGTCGACCTCGGCGGGCTGATGATCAAGGTGGGGCAGTTCATGTCGTCGCGCCTGGATGTGCTGCCCCCTGAGATCACGAAGGAGCTCGAGGGGCTGCAGGACGAGGTTCCGGCGGTTCCGTTCGAGCTGATCCGGCGGCTGGCCGAGGCCGAGCTGGGCGTGCCGCTTTCCGAAGCCTTCGCCTGGGTCGACGAGACACCGGTCGCCGCCGCCTCGCTCGGGCAGGCGCACCGGGCCCGGCTCGGGCCGCTCGACGCCGCCGACACGGGGCTGGATGCGGTGGTGCTGAAGGTGCAGCGCCCCGGCATCGACGAGATCGTGCGGGTCGACCTCGCCGCGCTGCGGAAGGTCGGCGGGTGGCTCAGCCACGTGCGGCTCGTCTACTCGCGCGTCGACGCCCCGGCGCTGGTCGAGGAGTTCGCCGCCACTTCGCTGGAGGAGATCGACTACCTGCACGAGGCCCGCAGCTCGGTGCAGTTCGCGGAGATCTTCGCGAACGACGCACGGGTGAACGTGCCCGAGATCGTCTGGGAGCGGAGCACCCGCCGGGTGCTGACGCTCGAGGACGTCACCGCCATCAAGATCACCGACCACGAGGCGCTCGTCGCCGCGGGCATCGACCCGGCCGAGGTCGCTCCGGTGTTCGCCGCCGTGATGTTCGATCAGCTGTTCACGACGGGGTTCTTCCACGCCGACCCGCACCCGGGGAACATCTTCGTGACGCCTCGGGTGACCGGGACCGGGTCGCTGCCGCTCGCCGGGGCCGTGCCGGTCGCCGGTGCGGCGGCTGCAGCGTCGGGTGCGCAGGGTGATGCGACGGATGCGGCGGTCGAGCATCCGTTCACTCTCACCTTCATCGACTTCGGCATGATGGGCATGGTGCCGCCGTCGACGCGCGCCGGCCTTCGCAAGATGCTCATCGCCGCCGCCTCGCGCGACGGCAAGGGGCTCGTGGATGCGGCCCGCAACCTCGGCGTGCTGCTTCCGTCGGCCGACACCAGCGAGCTCGAGCGGGCCATGACCCAGCTGTTCGCGCGGTTCGGCGGGATGGGGTTCGCGGAGCTGCGCGAGGTCGACCCGCGGGAGTTCCGCGAGTTCGCGGTGCAGTTCGGCGACGTCGTGCGGGCGCTGCCGTTCCAGCTGCCGGAGAACTTCCTGCTGATCATCCGGGCGATGTCGCTGACGTCGGGGGTAGCCAGTGCGCTCGACCCCGCGTTCAACCTGTGGGACTCGGTCGAGCCCTACGCGCAGCGGCTGATCCGTGAGGAGCGCGGGAACGTGGTGCAGGACGTGGCCCGCCAGGCCGCCGAGAGCGCCCGCGTCGCGCTGCGGCTGCCGGGACGGCTCGATTCGCTCGCCACGCAGTTCGAGGAGGGCACGCTCTCGGTGCAGAGCCCGGCGATCGAGAAGCGGGTCGCGCGGCTCGAGCGCTCGATCGGGCGGGTGGTGTCGGCGATCGTGTTCGCGGCGCTGCTCGTGGCGGGCACGGTGCTGCGGGGCGACGACGTCGTCTTCGGCACGGTGCTGATGGCGGTCTCGGTCGTGCCGCTGCTGCACGCGCTCTTCTCGGGCCGCCGCGGGCGCTGAGCGCGGCCGAGGCCGAGGCCGAGGCCGCCGGCCGGGGGACTGGCCGGATGGCCGGCGACGGCTACGGCGCGGTCGTCGGGAGGGCCGGGAGGCCCGGGATGGGGCGCGGGGTGCGGTCGCGCTGCGGCGGGTCGGGGAGGACGAGGGTGCGGTCGCCGAGCGGGGACGCGAGGGGGATGCGGACGATCAGCAGGTCCTCGGCGTCGGGGTCGCCGAGGCGGAGGCTGTCCGCGCCGCAGGTGATGGGTTCGTCGAGCACCTCGAAGCCGATACCCGTGACCGCGGCCGTCACGGTGGTCTCGGTCTCCGTGACGAGCACCGGGCCCGGGCGGCAGGCGCCGGCCAGCACCGCTACCAGCAGGTCGCCGTCGTCGACGTCTCCGATGTCACCGACCGGGTCGACGCCGACGACCGCCGAGCGGTACACGCGCAGACCCTGGCGCTCGCCGCTGTAGCCGCCGATCGTCGACTGAACGCTCGACACCTCTCGCACCTCGGGGTCGAGGTCGATCTGGAGCTCGTCCGAGGAGAGGTAGCGCCCGATCTCCCACGCCTCCTTCAGTGAGGCGCGGTCGCGGTTCTGCCCCTGGGTCATGAGCGTCACGATCACCAGCACGACGGCCACGATCAGCAGCACGACCCCCGATCCGCGGGTGTACGCGATCCAGGCCGCGCTCGGCATGGCCTTGTCGCCGTCGGCCAGCTGCCAGCGCGAGCCGAAGAGCATGGCACGGGGCGGGGCCAGCAGGCACCAGAGGCCGGCAAAGGCGATCACGGCGGCGAGGAGGTAGAGCATCCGCCCAATCTAGCGAGAGTGTGCGACACCTGTCGGGCGGGGGCCCAAGGCGGGCGGGCGTGCCGCGCGGTCGTGGCGCCGGGGCGGGCGGGCAGTGCGGCGTGGCGGGCGTGCCGCGCCGTCGGGTCGGGTGGCGCAGGGCGTCGGCCCGCGCATCCGGCCTGGGCGTCGACCGCGAGGTCGGGGGCGCGCCCTTGCCGCACGCCGCGATGTGACTAGGTTGGCGAGCATCACCCGCCTCGAGCGAAACGGCCTCGCCATCCCTCACACTCCCGCAGTTCGACCCGACGAGCTGCCCACCCTCGTCTGCCTGCACGCCCTCGGCTCCAGCCGCCACGCCTTCGACGAACTCGCGGCACGGCTCGAGGGCAGGTTCCGGATGCTCGCCCTCGACCTCCCCGGCTTCGGCGACGAAGCGGCGCGGGGCGCGGCCACCGTCGAGGAGACGGTCGAGTACGTGCTGGCGCGCATCGCCTTCGCCGCGCCGCAGCGCTTCCTGCTCCTCGGACACTCGATGGGCGGCAAGATCGCCACCATCGTCGCCTCCCGCGTGCTGAGCGGGGAGGCCCCCGTCTTCGGTCTGGCCGGCGTCGTGCTGCTGGCCGGCTCGCCGCCGTCGCCCGAGCCCATGGAGGAGGAGCGCCGCGAGCAGATGATCGGCTGGGCGAGCCCCGGCCCGATCACCGGCGACGACGCGCGCACCTTCATCGACGCCAACACCGCCGGGCCGCTGTCGCCGGGCGACAACGCCCTCATGCTGCGCGATCTGGAACGCACCGCGCCCGAGGCGTGGATCGCTTGGTTGAACCGCGGGAGCGAGGAGGACTGGAGCCCGGTCGTCGAGCCGCTCCCGGTGCCCGCCCTGATCGTCAGCGGCCGTGAGGACGGCGACCTGGGCGAGAAGGCCCAGCGCGAGCTCAACGGCCCGCTCTACCCGCGCGCCACCTTCGCCGTCGTCGACGACGCCGCGCACCTGCTGCCGCTCGAGCAGCCGGGCGAGGTCGCCGCGCTGATCGAGAGCCTCTGGCAGCTCTCGGCCGGGCGGGCGCCGGCCGTCCCGCGGGACGTCGCCGCCGTCATCGCGTCCGACCGCACCAGCCGCCGCACCCGCGGCATCCTCGCCCGGCGGGCCCTCGGCGACGACGTGCTGTACGAGCCGCAGGTGCTGACCGCCGCGCAGCTGACCACGCTGCGAGCCGTCGCCGCGCGGGTGGTGCCGCAGGAGGGCGAGGCCATCGACCTCGCCGCCCGCCTCGACGCGCAGCTCGCCGCCGGCACGGGCGACGGGTGGCGGAACGCCGGGCTCCCGGCCGACCCCGAGGCGTACGCGCTCGCGCTCGATGCGCTGGCAAGCGCGGGCTTCGAGGGGCAGGCTCCGGACGAACAGGACTCGCGCCTTGAACGCCTCGCTGCGGCCGCCGAAGAAGGGCCGATCGCCGGCACCCTCTCGCCGAAGCAGCTCGCGAGCTGGTTCGAGGACGCGTGTGCGGATCTCGTGAAGCTCTGGCTCGCGCATCCGGCCTCTCTCGCCCGCGTCGGCTTCGACGGCTTCGCGGCCGGTGGCGACGGGGTGCGGAAGCAGGGCTTCCAGCTGCTCGTCGCGGGCTCGCGCGAGGAGTGGGAGCCGACGCCACGACCGCGTGCCGCCGCGACCCCGACCTCACGCGACGCCGACGCCCCGGGCCCACGCCATGCCGCCGAACCCGCGCGCCCCGCCGGCGAACCCGGCCGCGACCAGCGCGAACCCGCGCACCCCGCCGCCGAGCCCACCGCATCCGCCCTCGACCCGAAGGCCCACGCATGAACCTCACCGGCATGAAGCACCACGCCGAGACCGAGATCGTCGACGCCGTCGTGATCGGCACGGGAGCCGGCGGCGCCCCCATCCTGGCGAGCCTCGCCGCCCGCGGCCTCAGCGTCGTCGCCCTCGAGGCCGGCCCGAACTTCGAGCCCGAGCAGCACACCCCCGACGAGGCCGAGGCCGTCGAGATCAACTGGATGGCCGAGCGCCTGAGCGGCGGCACCGACCCCACCGCCTTCGGCCAGAACAACAGCGGACGCGGCGTCGGCGGCTCGACCCTGCACTGGGGCGCCTTCACGCCCCGTCCGCAGCGCACCGACATCCGGCTGAAGAGCGACTCGGGCCTCGGCGAGGACTGGCCCGTCGACTTCGACGAGCTCACCCGCTACATCGAGCGCGCCGAACGCGACATCGGCGTCTCGGGCCCCGCCGACTACCCCTGGGATCCGGCCCGACGCTACGACTACCCGGCCACCCGCCGCAATGCGTCGAGCGACATGATGATGAGCGGATGCTCGTCCCTCGGCATCCGCGCCACCGACGCCCCGGCGGCCGTCCTCACCCGCGACCGCCACCAGCCGAACGCCGGCCCGCGGCAGGCCTGCGTCTCCTGCGGCGCCTGCCACCAAGGATGCCGCACCTCCTCGAAGGCCAGCATGGACACCACGTACCTGCCGGCCGCAGTGGCCGCAGGGGCGGAGATCCGCGCTGAGGCGATGGTGCACGCCATCGAGACCGACGCCTCGGGCCGTGTCGTCGCCGTCGTCTACCGCCAGGACGGGGTGGACCACCGGCAGCGCTGCGCGAACCTCTTCCTCTGCGCCGGAGGCATCGAGACACCGCGCCTGCTGCTGCACACCGGCCTCGCGAACAGCAGCGGCCAGGTGGGCCGCAACTTCATGGCGCACGGCGGCACCCAGGTGTGGGGGACGTTCGACACCGAGATGCGCGGCTACCGCGGCTACCCTTCGTCGATCATCAGCGAGGACATGGTGCGGCCGGCCGACGCCTCCTTCGCGGGCGGCTACCTGATGCAGAGCCTCGGCGTGATGCCGCTCACCTACGCGACCTCGCTGACCCGGGGCGGCGGGCTCTGGGGCCGTGGTCTGATGGACGCGCTCGACGACTACGCGTTCGTGGCCGGCGTCGGCATCAACGGCGAGTGCCTGCCCGCCGAGGGGAACCGGCTCGAGCTGTCCTCCGAGACCGACCAGTTCGGGATACCGAAGGCGCGCATCCTGTTCTCGGCCGGTGAGAACGAGAAGGCGCTCGACGAGCACGCGACCTCCACGATGCTCGCGATCGTGGAGGCGGCCGGCGCGACCAGCACGCGGGTGCTCGCCCGCACCGCGCACACCGTGGGCACCGCGCGGATGGGCGTCGACCCGGGCAGCTCGGTGGTCGACCCCGACGGGCGCTCGCACGACGTCCCGAACCTCTGGATCGCCGACAACTCCGTCTTCCCGAGCTCGCTGATCGCCAATCCGGCGCTGACGATCATGGCACTGGCGCTGCGCACGGCCGATCGCTTCCTCGATGTCACCGGCGTCTGACAGGGTGGACTCATGAGCTACCCGCCACAGCCCCCGTACTCCGCACCTCCTCAGGGCGCGCTGCTGCCCAACAAGCTGGGGCTGGCGGCGCTCTGGGTGGGCATCGGGGCGTTCGTGGCCGCGCTCATCCCGTTCGTCAGCTACTTCGCGATCCTGGTGGCGTTCGTCGGAATCGTGCTCGGCGTCATCGCGCTCGTGCTGCCCCGGCGGCGCAAGAAGGCGGCGACCGCGGGGTCGATCGTCAGCTTCGTGGCGCTGATCGTCTCGATCGGCACCTCGATCTTCTACACCGTGGTGCTCTTCGGCAGCCTGATCAGCGCGATCACCAACTCGTTCGAGCCGACGCCGCCCCCGCCGCTGGGTGAGTCCAGCGTTCCGCTCAGCTACGAGGTCGACGGCATGGGCTCCGACGTCGACATCACCTACACGACGTTCATCGACGGCATCGACAGCACCCAGCAGGAGACCGGCCAGCGGCTGCCGTTCGAGCGCGACTTCGACGTCGCCTACGGTGGTGCGGCCACCTACAACAGCTACACGCTCACGGCCGTGAACGGCGACAACGACGGCGACGTGACCTGCCGCATCTCGCTCGACGACCGCGTGCTGATCGAGCAGACCGCTTCCGGGGCCTTCGCCACGGCGACCTGCACGATCAGCGGCACCGAGCTGCTGACCCAGTAGGCACGGTCAGTAGTCCTCGCCGGGCGCCAGGGTCTCGTCGGGGTTCGCCTCGCCGTAGCGCGCGGCCGAGGAGCGGTCGTTGACGCCGATCCGCAGGTAGAGGTTCTTCGCGTGGCTCTTCACGGTGTTGACCGATATGTACTCCGCCGCCGCGATCTGCTCGAAGCGGTAGCCCTGAGCGATGTACCAGAGCACCTCGCGCTCGCGCTTGGTGAGCGAGGGGCGCTGGGGCCGGTCATCCGCCTCACCGAGGTAGGGCAGCAGCTCCTCGAAGCGCGAAGCCAGGGCGCGCACCCGCTCCTGGGGAAAGCTGGGGAGCAGGTAGTACAGGTGCTCGGTGCGGATCGTCTCGAGCGCCGCGTCGGCCGGCGCCTCCGCCGATTCCTCGTCGGGCGCCGTGACGGCCAGGAGCAGCCGCATGCTGGCGCCGGTGCGCAGCGAGACGACGGGCTGGTCGAGATCGTCGAGGGCGATCACCCGCGCCGTCTCGATCTTGCCGTCGTCGAGGGCGCGCAGCGCGATCACGAGGTCGGCGTACTCGGTCACCGAGGAGCCCCCGCTGCCCCGGTCGCGACGGGGCACGCGGGCGTCGACGCGATCCAGGATGCGCGTGGCCGAATCGATCAGCTCCCAGTTCGCGCCGCCCGACCACTGCTTCGGGTAGTGGGCGAGGCAGGTCGCGCGCAGCCGGGCCATGCCCGAGACGTGCTTGCCGTCGAGCGAGGCGAGGCGTGCCTCGACGAACGCGAGGTCGGCCCAGCGCTCGGACGTCGACAGTTCCTGGGCCGCGGCCAGTTCCTGCTCAGCGCCGGACAGGTCGAGGGCGTCGAGCGCCAGGGTGGCGCGGGCCACGGCGGCCAGGGGCGTCGCCGAGCTCGCCACGTCGGGATCGGTGCGCTCGAGCCAGCGCGTCGCGTAGCGGCAGTCGCCGTTGAACGCGTGCACCACCGCGACCGCCGCTGCGGCCTCGCGGCGGATGTCGTCGAGTTCGAAGCGCTCGGCCTGGTCCCAGCAACGCTCCCAGCCGCGGAGGGCCAGCTCCTCGTCACCCTGCAGCGTCGAGGTGAGGGCCCATTCGGCGCGCATCGGCACCAGATCCGGGCCGAGGTCGAACACGGTGTCGTCGTCGAAGCCGTCGAGCAGGGCGTGGCAGGCGCGCACCGACTCGACCGCCGCCGAAAGGTCGCCCGCCTGACGCTTCGCGACCCCTTGATGGGTGAGTTCGTCGAGCCTCAGAAGCGACTCGATGTGTGATGCCAAAAGGGCTCCCTGTTCACCCGGGCGACGCACACTGCTCACCCGCTGTGCCCCACGTTCGCATCCGAGCGACCCGATGGCAAGGGTCCCCGACCGGGGGCGGCAGTGTGTGCAGGGCTTTCTCCGGTCGCACTCAGGCTGCGTTCTGTTTCAGGATGCTCGGCTGCACGGGCCCGCTATGCTGCTCCGGCCCGGCAGCTCGACCACGCCGGCGTGCTGTACTGCTCGGGTCCGCTGCCGAACTGCTCCGGCCCGCTGCCGTGCTACTCCGGCCCGCTGCAGGGCTGCAGCGCCTGCACGCTCGGCGCGAGGGCCGCGGGGCCGCCGAGCAGCGTGACGCGAGTCGCCTTGAGGTTGCTGATCTCGGTCAGCACCGTGGGCGGCACGCAGGTGCTCGGCACGACGAACAGGGGCGCGTCGAGCTTCCCGGCGAGGGCGGCGCCGGCGAGGGCATCCGGGAACGTCGAACCGGTGGCCAGGAAGACGCGGCCCGACGCGGTGAAGCCGTCGCGGTTGATCGCGATCGAGCTCTGGTAGCGGTCGGCGCCGCTCAGCCGCACGACCGAGTCGAAGAGGTAGTCGAGATCGGACACGATGCCGGGGGAGACCGCGGCCGGGCCACCGGCGACCTTGATCGTCGTGAAGTTGTGGGCCGTGAGGGTGCCGGAGGTCGCTGCGTCGAGCTCGCCCTGCGCACCGTCGACGAGCACCACCGGTGCGTCGACCGACCCGGCGGCGGCGCCCGCCGAGAGGGCGTCGGGGAAGTTGCGGCCGGTCGCCACGTAGGCGATCGGGCCCACGGCGGAGCCGAAGGCGTAGTCGAAGAGCTTCCGCGAGGTGTCGTAGCGGTCGGTGCCCTGCACACGGGTCACCGCCGGTGCCGAGACGACGCCGGCGAGCTGGGACTGCACGGCGGCCGAGACCGTGTTCGGGCCGCCGACGATGATCACGAGATTGGGCTTCAGTCTGTTCAGCTCGCCGAGCACGACGGGCGGGATGGTGTCGCGTGTGGTCAGGAGCAGCGGGCCGTTGGTGTGCACGGCAGCCGGAGCGGCGCCGAGGGCGTCGGGGTAGTCGAGGCCGGTGACGAGGTAGGCGACGCCGTTGCCGTCGGGGTAGCCCTCCTTAGAGACGTTGACCGCGACGGCGAAGCGGTCGGCGCCGCCGATGCGGTCGACGGTGGGGGCGGCGGCTGCGGCGCTCTCGGCTGCGGCGCTGGTGGTTCCGGTCTCGTCAGAGGTCGTCGCCGACGCGGGGAGGGCGGCCCCGGTGAGCAGCACGGCGAGGGCGACGGCGGTGAGCGCCGGCAGGAGCGGACGGCGGGAACGGCTGGGGTTCATGATTCCTCGATCGCGGTCGGAGCGGAATGGAACGGAACGGTCGGGTCACTGCGCCGATCGCGCTCGGAGCCCCGCGTCGATCTCCCCACGGCGAGAGTAGACCCGGGGGCCCGCCGCGTAAAGGGTGTCGGGCGGGGTGGGCGGCACGAGCATCCGGAACCCCGTGGCCGCAGCGGCGCGGCGGATGCGAGAGCATGGAGGGATGACCGCAACGCTCGTCGCCAAAGGGCTCGCCGGGGGCCACGACCACCGCACCCTGTTCAGCTCACTCGACCTCGTCGTCGCCCCCGGTGACGTGGTGGGCGTGGTCGGCGCGAACGGGGCCGGCAAGTCGACGCTGCTGCGCATCCTCGCGGGGCTGTCCGCGCCGCTCGAGGGCAGCGTCTCGCTCGCGCCCGCCGATGCGTTCGTCGGCTGGCTGCCGCAGGAGCACGAGCGGATGCCCGACGAGACGGTGGCGCAGTACGTCGGCCGGCGAACCGGTACCACCGTCGCGACGGCCGAGATGGATGCCGCGGCGTCGGCGCTCGGGGACACGGCGGAACGCGCATCCGGTGCCCCCGACCCCGCCGACACGTACTCGGCCGCCCTCGAGCGCTGGCTCGCGAGCGGGGCCGCCGACCTCGACGAGCGGCTGCCGGTCGTGCTGGCCGAACTGGGCCTCGAGTTGTCGGCGGATGCGCTGATGACCTCGCTCTCGGGCGGCCAGGCGGCGCGCGTCGGGCTCGCGGCGCTGCTGCTGTCGCGGTTCGACATCGTGCTGCTCGACGAGCCGACGAACGACCTCGACCTCGACGGGCTGGAGCGGCTTGAGAGCTTCATCCGTGGGCTCCGCGGTGGGGTGGTGCTCGTCAGCCACGACCGCGAGTTCCTGGCGCGGAGCGTGACGCGGGTGCTCGAGCTCGACCTCGCGCAGGGCACGAACAGGGTCTACGGGGGCGGCTACGACGCGTTCCTGGAGGAGCGGGAGGTCGCGAAGCGGCACGCGCGCGAGGAGTACGACGAGTTCGCGGCGAAGAAGGACGACCTGGTCTCGCGGGCGCGCACGCAGCGCGAATGGTCGAGCCAGGGCGTGCGGAACGCGATGAAGAAGTCGCCCGACAACGACAAGATCCGGCGCAAGGCCTCGGCGGAGTCGTCGGAGAAGCAGGCGCAGAAGGTACGGCAGATGGAGAGCCGCATCGCGCGGCTCGACGAGGTGGAGGAGCCGCGCAAGGAGTGGCAGCTGCAGTTCACCATCGGGTCGGCTCCGCGGTCGTCGTCGGTGGTGTCGACGCTGTCGGCCGCGACCGTGACGCTGGGGTCCTTCACGCTCGGCCCCGTGTCGTTGCAGGTGACCGCGGGCGACCGCATCGGCATCACCGGGCCGAACGGGGCCGGCAAGTCGACGCTGCTGAAGCTGCTGCTCGGTCGCCTGGCGCCCAGCACAGGCACCGCGTCGCTCGGCGCCTCGGTGGAGATCGGGGAGATCGACCAGGCGCGGGCGGTGCTCGCCGGGCCGGGGCCGCTCGTCGACCGCTTCTCGTCGCTGCTGCCCGCCCTGCCTGTCGCCGAGCTGCGCACGCTGCTGGCGAAGTTCGGCCTCAAGGCCGACCACGTCAACCGCCCCGTCGCCGAGCTCTCGCCGGGCGAGCGCACCCGGGCCGGGCTGGCGCTGCTGCAGGCGCGGGGCGTGAACCTGCTCGTGCTCGACGAGCCGACCAACCACCTCGACCTCGTGGCGATCGAGCAGCTCGAGCAGGCGCTCACCTCGTACGAGGGCACGCTACTGCTCGTGACCCACGACCGGCGGATGCTCGAGACCGTCGAGCTGGGGCGGCACTGGAGCGTGGCGGCGGGGGTCGTGACGGAGGCCTAGCAGCGCTGCATGCTCTCCACGCCGGGGCCGAGGCTCGCGGGGCCGCCGAGGAGGACGGCGTTGGGTTCGGCGTAGTCGCGCATCCGGTCGAGCACGGCGCCGGGAACACACGTCGAGGGCGTGATGAGGAGCGAGTACCGCTTCTTCGAGGCGAGGGCCGCGCCGGACAGCGCATCGGGGAAGTTCGTGCCCACCGCCAGGTACACCCGGGCATCGTCGTTTGAGCGGGGGAAGAAGCCGATCAGTGCCGCCGAGACTTCGTAGCGGGTGGCGCCGCCGACCCGCTGGGACGACCAGCCCTGGGAGCGGATGCTGTCCTCCAGCCCGGCGGCGATGGCGTTCGGTCCGCCGATCACCCAGGTGTGGCCGGGTCGGAGCTCGTTCAGAAGAGCGGTCGTCGCCGCATCGAGCGAGTTGCGGGATCCGTCGACGAGCACCACGGCGCCGCTGCCGGCCACCGCCGCGCCGGCCGAGAGGGCGTCGGCGAAGCCGCGGGCGTCGGCGAACATGATCTGCGGCCCCGACTGGCCCGACCCCTGCCCGGGCGGGATGAGCGGGGTGACCAATCGGGCGAGGGCACGGGAGGCCTCGAATCGGTCAGCCCCTCCGATCCGGGTGGTGCTCGAGGCATAGGAGGCGATCCGGTCGAAGGTCGACGGCTGCACCGCCCGCGGCCCTCCGACAACGTAGATCGCCTTGGGGTCGAGCCGGTCGAGTTCGGCGGCTATGGCGGACGGCACCGAATCAGGGCGGACGAGCAGCACCGGCCCGCCCATCGCTGCAGCTACCGGCCCGGCGCTGAGCGCGTCGGGGTAGTTCGTGCCGTCGGCGACGAACACGGCCGGCACGCCGGGTTCGAATGCCGCGGCGGACATGTTGGCCGAGGCCTCGAACCGGTCCGCCCCGCTGATACGACCGTCGAAGTGGGCCCGCCAGGGGCCGAGCACCGCGTCGAATCCCGTCAGCTGCTCGCCGGCCCGCGGTCGGACGATCGTCGCGGAAGCGCGTGACGGCTGCCCAGGCCAGTACTGCGGACTGAACATCTGTCCGCCGCCGATCCCACTGGTGTAGTTGTCGAACAGCACGACCTGGGGGGCGTCGGGGACTCCGATCATCCGGAACGACCCGCCGTCGGCCGAGGCCCAGGCGGCAGGTTCCCAGGTGCCATCAGGGTTCTGGATGAGGGTCTTCACCGACTTCTGGTTGTTCTCGAACCAGGTCGTGGTCGAGACGGACCCGGTGATCGAAGCTCCCTGGGGCAAGCCGACGTCGACCGTGCCGGCACCGTTTCCGTTTCCGCTCTCGGTCAGGCTGAGGATGCGGGCTTCCGAGCGGAACGGCGTGCCGCCCCACCAGGCGGGGGCGAGGCCTGTGTCCGCGTCGGAGTACGGGGCGTGGTACTCGGTGACGTGCACCCGGTAGTCCCCGTCGGGGACGCCGGTGATCTGGTAGTCACCTCTCGAATCGGCGGTCCCGTAGGCGATGGTGTATCCGGTCGCCGCATCCTGGATGGTCACGGAGGCTCCGCTGACGCCGAAGCTGTTCGCACCCGCGGGGCTGAGATCGGAGATGTGACCGGCGACCGTGTGGGTGGAGGCTTGCGTCGCGGTGGCGCTCGGCGCGCTGCTCGTTTCGGTCGTCGTGTCGGCCTCGGCTGCCGGCGGCGTCGCGGCGGCGGGCAGCGCGAAGGCCGCCGCGGTGATCAGTGCGGTCAGGGCGGTGCGAATGCGCGTCATCATTCCTCCGGGTCGTCGGTTCAGAGTAGAGGACTCCTTTCGCCGGCCCGACCCGACGCCGCCGTGTCGGCGAGGCGAGGTAGGGTCGGGGCCGTGACGGCGCTGGAGCGGACGTATCGGAACGGGCGGATCGCCATCGGCGGCACCGTGCTGCTGATCGGCATCGCGGTGGTCGTGACGTCGGCGCGCACCGGGGTGCTCGGGTCGATCAGCGCCTACTACTACACACCCGCGCGCAACGTGCTGGTAGGTTCCCTGCTGGCGGCGGCGGTCGCGATCCTGGTGCTGTCGGGGCGGGGCGCGCAGCGGGCGCTGCTCGACGCCGCGGCGGTCGTCGCTCCCGTCATCGCGCTGGTGCCGACGCCGGTGCGGGCGGGGGCGGTGCCCGGGGTGGCGGTGGCGTGCGCATCCGGTGACCGCTGCCTGCCCGAGGGGGTGCTGCCCGACGTCGAGGTGGGCGTGACCGTGTACCTCATCGCGGGGGCGCTGACGGTGGCGGTCGTGCTGGCGCTCGCGGCGCTCGGCGCAGCTCGCGATCGTGCGGCCTGGCTCGGCGCAGGCGCTGGCGGTAGCGCGACGGGACACGGCTCGGCGCCGGGTGCGCTGGTGTCGGCGGGGGTAGCTTTCGGGGTGCTTGCGGCCGTGGCGGCGGGGTGGATGCTCGAGCGGGACGCATTTCTCGCGAATGCCCACCTGGTGGCGGCGGTGGTGTTCTTCGGGCTGGTGGCGGCGGTCGCGGTGGTCAACGCGGTCGCACCGCCGTCGGGGCCGGGCGTGCCGGCTGTGCCGTGGCTTCGCCGCAGCTACGGCGTCCTCGCCGTGGCGCTCGTGATCGACCTGGCCGTGACGGTGGTCGCGGTGCTCACGGGCCACGCCGACGACACATCCCCGCCGCCGCTCTTCGTCGGCGAGGCCGTCGCCCTGGCGCTCTTCGTGGTGTTCTGGGTGCTGCAGTCGGTGCAGCGGTGGGATGATCCCGACCCGGCCGTGCGGGGTTCGACACCGCCGCGGCCTCAGGCCCGCGTTCAGCGGTAGGGGCGGAAGAAGGTGCGGAGTTCGTCCGCGTAACGGGCTGGCTGCTCGAGGGGCGCGAAGTGGCCGCCGTGGGGCGGGTGGGTGACGGACACCGTGTTCGCCGAGCGATCGAGCCACTCCCGCGGCGCGCGCACGATGTCGTGGTCGAAGATCGAGAAGCCCGACGGCACCTCGACCCGGCGTGCCAGCTGCGCGGGCGGGATGGCCGCGTTCGCGCGGTACATCCGCATCGAGGAGCCGATCGTGCCGGTGAACCAGTAGATCGAGAGGTTCGTGAGCACGTCGTCGAGCGTGAGATCGGTGTCGGTCCAGGCGTGCAGCTTCTCGAGGATCCACGCCGCGAGCCCGGCGGGGGAGTCGGTGAGGCCGACCGCCGCCGTCAGTGGCTTCGTGCGGTGCATCGCGGCGTAGGCGCCCTCGCTCGCTCCCCAGGCGGCTGCCCCCGCGAGCCACTCGCGCTCGGGCGCCGACAGATCCGCCGGGTCGATCGAGGGGAAGGGGAGGCCGGCATCCATGCGGTGCACGGCGACGACCCGGGACGGCTCGTCGAGCGCGACGTAGCGGCTGACGTGGCTGCCGATGTCGCCGCCCGCCGCCGCGAAGCGCTCGTAGCCGAGGCCGGTCATCAGCTGCGTCCACAGTGCGGCGACGTCTCGGGAGTTCAGGGCCTCGACGGGCTGGTCCGAGTAGCCGTAGCCCGGCATGTCGGGCACGATCACGTCGAAAGCGTCCTCGGGGTCGCCGCCGTGGGCCGCCGGGTCGGTGAGCAGCTCGATGACCTTCGAGTAGCGCCAGAACGAGTCGGGCCAGCCGTGCGTGAGGATCAGGGGCAGCGGATGCGCGCCCGAGGCCGCGCGGACGTGGACGTAGTGGATGCCGATCGTGCCCGGCTCTGTTCCCTCACCGCTGTCTGGGCCGGCTCCGCTGTCGGCATCGACTCCGCTGCCGGCACCGAGACCGAGGGTCGCCCGGAAGCGGGGCAGCTCGTTCAACCGGGCCTCGGTCGCCGCCCAGTCGAAGTCGTTCGCCCAGTACTCCACGAGGGTGCGGAGGGCGGTGAGGTCGACTCCTTCGGCCCATCCGGCGTCGGCGGGGGTTCGGGGCCACCGGGTCGCCCGGAGGCGGCGGCGGAGGTCGTCGAGCTCGGTGGGATCGGTGCTCGACGTGAAGGGCTCGGGACGGAACGGAGCAGTCGGCATGGATCGACCGTAGCGCTGCGGGGGCGGCGGTCGCGAGCATCCGGAACCTGGTTCGTGCCAGGCCTCGGCGTCTGCAGTCCCGCGAGCTAGTGCGTAGCATTGACGGGCGCGGCTCCGACCCGGTCCGCTCAGCGGATGAGGGGACCTACGATCGCGCTCGCAGACAGCACAGCACCGCAACAGGAGATCACGACGCGGGCGGCGCTGCGCAGCCCCGTGCTGCTCAGCCGGGAGGTGCTCGCGGGGATCGTGACGACCCTCGCGCTCATCCCCGAGGTGATCTCGTTCTCGGTGATCGCCGGGGTCGACCCGAAGGTCAGCCTGATCGCGTCGGTGGTGCTGGCGCTCAGCATGTCGGTGCTCGGCGGGCGGCCCGCGATGGTCACCGCGGCGGCCGGATCGGTGGCGCTCGTGGTGGCGCCGCTCGTGAAGGACCACGGGGTCGAGTACCTGCTGCCGACGGTGCTGCTCGCCGGACTGGTGCAGATCGCGTTCGGGGCGCTGGGGCTGGCGCGGCTCGCCCGATTCATCCCGCGGAGCGTCATGGTCGGGTTCGTGAACGCGCTGGGCATCCTGATCTTCGTGGCGCAGGTGCCGCATCTGATCGACGTGCCGTGGCTGGTGTACCCGCTGTTCGCCTTGACGGTGGCGATCATCCTCGTGCTGCCGCGGTTCACGAAGGCGGTGCCGGCGCCGCTGGTGGCGATCATCGTGGTGACCGCGATCGTGATGATCGCGCACCTCGGCGTGCCGAACGTCGGCGACGAGGGTGAGATCGGCGGGGCGCTGCCCGGGCTCACGCCGTTCCTCGCGCCGCTTGATCTCTCGACCCTCGCCCTGATCTGGCCCACCGCGTTGAGTGTGGCGTTCGTGGGCCTGATGGAGACGCTGCTGACCGCGAAGCTCGTCGACGACATCACCGAGACGCGCTCGCACAAGAACCGGGAGTCGTGGGCGCTCGGGGTCGCGAACATCCTCGCCGGCTTCTACGGGGGCATCGCCGGATGCGCGATGATCGGCCAGACCGTCGTCAACGTGAAGATGGCCAGGGCCCGCACCCGCATCTCGACCTTCGTGGCGGGCCTCGTGCTGCTGGCGCTGGTGACGCTGCTGAGCGATCTGATGGCGCAGATTCCGATGGTGGCGCTCGCCGCGGTGATGATGGTCGTGGCGGTGACGACGGTCGACTGGCACAGCGTGCGGCCGTCGACCCTGCAGCGGATGCCCGTGCCCGAGACCCTCGTCATGGCCGTGACCGTGGCGGTCGTGGTGGCGACGGGGAACCTCGCGATCGGGGTGCTCGTGGGGGTGGTGCTGGCGATGGTGCTGTTCGCGCGGCGGGTGGCGCACGTGATCACGGTGACGCGGGTCGTGGTGCCGGGTGCTGCGCCTGCTGCTTCAACGACGGATGCTCGTGCCCTCGCTGGTGGGCTGGGGGCGTCGGATGCGCATGGTGATGCTCACCGGGTGGGGGCGACGGATGCCCGTGCCGACGCCGGCCCTGACGGTGGCGTGCGGTACGTGGTGCGGGGGCCGCTCTTCTTCGGCAGCTCGAACGACCTGGTCGAGCTCTTTTCGTACGCGGCCGACCCGGCCAGGGTGGTGATCGACTTCAGCGGCTCGCAGATCTGGGACGCCTCGAGCGTCGCCGCCCTCGACGCCGTGGTGATGAAGTACCGCCAGCACGGCATCGAGGCGCAGATCGTGGGCCTCGACGACCGCAGCTCCCTCTTTCACGGGAAGCTCACCGGCCTGCTCCGCTGACCCTAAGCAGTGCTGCGAACGCCGACGAGGCCGCCCCTTGGAAGGGGAAGCCTCGCCGGTGGGTCGACTCAGCGTGTCACTCGGCGGGGCAGAGGGTGAGCTTGTCGAGGGGCGCCCCGAGGCTCGCCGTTCCGCCGAGGATCACGATCTTCGAGGGGAGCAGCCGGCCGATGCTCAGTGCCGTAGCGCCCGAGATGCAGTTCGTCTCGGTGATGGCCAGCGGGTTGCCCTGCACACCCGCCGCGGCGCCGCCGCTCAGAGCATCGGGGAAGTTGGCACCGCTCGCAAGGTAGAGCGTGTCGACGCCGGGCTTGAAGGCGGCTGCATTCAGGCCGGCGTTGACCTCGAAGCGGTCGCCGCCGCCGAAGCGGGTGGTCGTGTAGGACTTCGCGAGGTCGGTCTCGAGGGCGGCGCTGACGGCGAGGGGGCCGCCGACGATCGAGGTGGTCTTGGCACCGAGGGAGGTCAGCGTCGCCTTTTCGGGAGCGGTGAGCGCCGAGGCGCCGCCGTTCACGAGGAGCACGGGCGCGTCGATCAACGCGGCGGCCGGCGAGGCGCCCAGGGCATCAGGGAAGTTCGTGCCCGTCGCGATGAAGACGTCGTCGGAAGCGGGGATGCCGAAGGTGCGGTCGCCGATCAGCTTGCGCGAGACCTCGAAGCGATCGGCGCCACCGATGCGGGTGATCGTGGAGGGGGTGCCGAGGGCGGTCTTCAGCTGGTCGACGACGGCAGGGGAGACGGCGAGCGGTCCGCCGACCACGACGACGTCCTTCGGCGCGAGGCGCTTCAGTTCGGCGACGACCTCGTCGGTGACACGGGCGGCGGTGGTGAGCAGGAGCGGCGCCGAGTGGTCGGCGGCCACCGAGGCGGCGCTCAGGGCATCCGGGAACTTCTCGCCGCTCGCCAGATAGACCGTGTCGGCCGTGGCGAAGGTGGCCTTCGAAACGAGCGCACTCTGCTCGAAGCGGTCTTTGCCTGCGATGCGGGTGACGGTGGGGGCGGGCTTCACCTCGAAGCCGCACTCCACGATGCTGGTGGTGGTGGTGCCCGCCTTGGTGACCTTGGCGGTGATGCTGAACGCCGTGGTCTGCACCTTCGTCGGTGTGCCGTAGACGTAGGCCCGGTTCGCGTCGCTGTACAACGAGACGCCGTCGGGAAGCGCGCCCTCGATGGTGACGGACATGCTGTCGGGAGCGGCGACGGGCGGCATGACGTCTTCTGCGGTCAGGGGGAACCCGACGAGAGCGGTACCGCTCGGGCACGTCGGGTTCGGCGTCGCCGCCGAGGCCGAGGTGGCGACTGCGGGAAGCAGGGCGGCGCCGAGCACAGCGGCCGTGGCGAGGCTGCCGAGTGCGAGCCGGCGGGAGGGGGCGAGGGGCATGAGAGGTCGCTTTCGATCGAGTCTGGGTAGAGAAACGATCCTGTCGGCGAAGCGACCGGGGGAGTTATGAGTACTTCGTACTCAGTCGAGCTCCGTCGGCCGCGGTGACTCCGCGAGCAGCGCCCGGGCCGCCAGCCCGATCACCGCGCTGTAGGTGGGGTAGGCGAAGCGCACGTTCGCGAGCGTCGACACGTCCACGCCCGCCGCCATCGCCGTCGTCACCGACTGCACCACCTCGATCGCGTTCTCACCGACGGCGTGCGCTCCGAGAATGAGCTCCCGCCGCCGGTCCGCGATCAACTTCAGGAAGCCGGTCTCCCGGTCGTCGATCACCGCCCGGTCGACCCCGCTGAACGGCACCGTCGCCACGACGCACTGCGGGTCGCGCTCGCGTGCCTCGACCTCGGTGAGCCCGACGCCGGCGTAATCCGGATCGGTGAACCCGCCCGCCGGCAGCAGGTGCTGCGGGGTGCGCCGGTTGACACCGAGCACCGCGTTCTCGGCCGCCGCCTCGCCCTCGAACTGGGCCGCCTGAACGAGCATGTCGCGGCCGTTCGCGTCGCCGACGGCGAAGATGTGCGGCACGGCGGTGCGGAAGTACCGGTCGGCCGGGATCGCCGAGCGCACGACCTCGACGCCGGCCTTCTCGAGGCCCAGGTCGTCGACGTCGGCGGGCCATCCGGTGGCCATGATCACGGCGTCGACGGTCTTCGTCGCCGAGACGCCGGCCGCGCGCCACGAGACGTCTATACCCGAAGAAGAACGAGAGAGCCGCTCGACGGTCTCGATGCCCGTCTGCACCTCGACGCCCTGCCGCGCGAACGCGTCCGACACGACCGACGAGATCGCCGCATCCGACGCCATCAGCACGCGCGGCGCCACGTCGAGCAGCGTCACCTCCGACCCGAACGAGCTGAACACGGTCACCAGCTGCGCCCCCGTGTTGCCCGCTCCGATCACCGCGACGCGGCGGGGCAGCTCGGGCAGGTGCAGCACGTCCTCGGGCACGGTCGCGAGCTCGGCCCCCGGGATCGGCAGCCGCCGCGAGTGCCCGCCGACACAGATCAGAACGGATGCGGCCCGCACCCGCCGCCCGCTGTCCAGCACGAGTGTGGTCTCGTCCTCGAACCGCGCGCGACCCTCCTGCACGAGGGCGATGCCGGCGGCGGCGAACCGCTCGGCCTCGCGCTTGATGTCGCGCACGCGGTCGACGCGGGCGTGCACGTTCGCGACGGTCGCGGCCCAGTCGATCCGGGGCTGCCCGAGCTGGATGCCGTAGTCGTCGGCGTGCCGGGCGTCCCGCATCAGCCGCGCGGTCTTGGCGAGCACGCGGGTGGGCACGCACCCGGTGTTGACGCAGGTGCCGCCGACGCGCCCGGCCTCGAGCACGACGACCCGCGCCCCGAGCTCGGCGGCGCGCAGGGCCGCAGCGGTGCCGGCGGGCCCGGCGCCGATCACGGCGACGTCGAACGTGTCCCCGTCGGCGATGGTTCCGGATGCGGTGGTCGCCGGCTCCGCGTCAGGTGCGATCGTCGGGGTGGTGCCGGATGCGGTGGTCGCCCGGGCGGTGCGGGGTGCGGCAGCTGAGGTGGTCGGCTCGGGCATGGTGCGGCGTCCTTCGGGTGGGGCGGCGCATCCGTCGTCTCGGCGCGCTCGCGGCTGAGGGCCTGCCTTCAGGCAACCACGCTTCGGCCCCGGGCACCACGGCACTTCCGAGGTTTCCCACCGAGAGCGGAGGACGGACGTGGGGAGGGTCAGTCGCAGGCCAGGCCGTCGCCGTCGCGGTCGAGGTCGTAGATGTCGGAACCGATGACCTGAACGGGGCCGGGAGCGTAGGACGGACCGTTGCCGCTGCCGCCCGGGCAGTCGACGTCGGAGTCGATCGGCACGCAGCCGCCGGCGTAGTTCGGGTCGCAGCCGCCCCCGGCATCGGCGACCGGTTCCGGCTCGGGAGCGGGCGGTGGAGCGGGCTGCAGGCTGCCGATCGCGATCACCTCGTCGACCGGGGTGGAGGTGACCGTCTCCGAGACCAGGGCGCGGCCGGTCTCGACCCCGTCGGTGGTCGTGATCTGCCAGCGCTTCACGAGAGTGCCCGGCACGCCGGCCGTCACCGTCACGGCCGCGCCCAGCTCGAGGGTCGGTTCGTCGTAGCTGGAGGAGGCGAAGGGGATGGGCTCGGACACGTCCGCGAACTGCGTGGCGACGACCGGCGTCGGCGTGGGGGTGGGCGTCGGCGTGGGAGTCGCGCTCTTCTTCGGGGAGGGAGTCGTGCTCGGCGTGGCCGACGGAGCGGCGGCGGCCGGCGAGGAGACGGATGCCACCGAGTCGGCGTCGGCTGCCTCGGGCGCCGGTGCGGAGTGCGGCGCCAGGAGCGAGCCGACCAGCAGCAGCGCCGCCGAGACCCCGAGCGCTGCTCCGCCGGCCCGCTTCGTCGGCGCGAGATTCAGGAAGCTCGGCCGGCGCTTGACGAGCGTGTAGACGCCCGCGCCGATGCCGAAGAGTGCCAGGCCTACGAGAAAGCCGCCGATGCCGTTCGTGCCGGCGCCGATGATCGAGACGAGCACAGCCAGCACACCCACGATGTAGGTCGACAACGTCGGCCGCCACGAGCGCCGGGCACCGGCGGGCTGCGGCGCCACAGACCGGGGAGGCGTGGCCGGCGGAGCGGGTGCAGCCGGCGATTGTGCCCAAGCAGACGTGAATTCCGTCCACCTGGTCCCGTCCCACCACCGCTGAGCAGCGGGGTTCTGAGGGTCGGGGTACCAGCCGGCAGGGGTCGTCGTCATCGGGTCGCAATCGGTTCGTCGGGCGATCGGGCCCTCGAACACTACAGATGTCGACGGATGTCGGAACAGTCCCTAGAACAGGGGTGCGCTGAACAGGGGTGCGCTGAACAGGGGTGCGCTACGAGCGGGCGGCGGCCTCCGCCGCCCGGCGCGCGTCGCGGGCCGCGTCGGCCGCCGCCGCCTCCTCGGGCGTGGGGGCGGTGCCGCCGAGGTGGCGGGGCTGCCACCAGGCTCCGGCGCCGTCCGCGGGGTAGGAGCGCTGGAGGGCATCGGTCTGCGACACCAGGGTGTCTCGGAGCCGGGAGGTGGCCTCCGCCGGGTCGTCGGTGGGCGCGACGACGAGCGGGGCGCCGAAGGAGAAGTGCACGGGGATGCCGATGCGGTCGCGCATCCTGAGCTTGCGGTTCTTGGTGAGCAGGCGCTGACCGCCCCAGACCGCGACCGGGATGACCGGCACACCCGCCTCGGCGGCCAGTCGCACGGCGCCGGTCTTGAGCGAACGCACGGTGAAGCTCGCGCTGACGCCGGCCTCGGGGAAGACGCCGATCAGCTCGCCGCGCTTCAGTGCGAGAACGGCCTGCGCGTACGCCTCGCCACCGGCTGACATGTCGACCTCGATGTGCTTCATGCCGCGCAGCAGCGACCCGACGACCGGCTTGTCGAAGGCGCGCTTGGTGGCCATGAAGCGGATGCGCCGGCGGTTGTACAGCCACGTCTGCCACTCCACGAGCGCGAACTCCAGATACCCGAAGTGGGTCATGGCGATCACCGCACCACCCGTGGACGGGATGTTCGACAGGCCGGTCGCGTGGCGCTTCAGGCGCCAGGAGGCGAACAGCGAGCGCCCGATCGCGATGGCGGCGGCGTAGACGGGCTCGGGTCGGCGGCGGGTCATGGCTCCACGCTACGACGATGTGATGGGAAAGCGCCGGGGCGTCGACGGCTGGGTTCGGTTCAGCTCCGGTCGAGGCACTCGACGAGCCGTCGCGCCGCCGTCAGGAGTTCGAAGGCCTTCACCCGCCCGATCAGCTGGCCCGAATACTGGGTGGTCGACTTGGCGGTCAGCAGCCGCTTGAGCTGAGCCGGTGCGGTGCTCCCGGGTTCGACCGATCGTCGCAGCAGATCGACGGCGTCGAGGTGGTTCTCCCCGGCTCGTTCCCCGCGCGATCCTCCGCAGATGGCATCGGCTGCAGCGATCCCGGACAGGACCGCCAGGGAGCCGATCAGATTGGGCACCGCCTCGATGCCCGCATCGTCTCCGAGAAGGAGGATCAGCTCGGCGGCATCGAGGAAGGCGTGCGCGTGCCGAGCCCGCACGGAGACTTCGGCCGGTGTGATCCGGCGCAATCGTCCGGTCACGCAGCCGCCCGTGCGAGCAGTTCGCCCAGGTCGGGGCCGACCAGCGTGCGGGCGTCGTTCTGCCAGGAGGAGATCAGCGGATCTGCGGCCACGCTGAGGCGCTCGAGATCGCTGCGGTCGAGGTCGATCACCTCCAGACGGTTGCCGGTCGCCAGTTCGACCTCCTCGGCCAGACGGCGCAGCAGATGGTCGCGCTGGGCCGGGTCGTCTACGGCAGCGGACCACACGATGATCAGATCGACGTCACTGCCTGCGGTGGAGTCGCCACGGGCCACGGAGCCGTACAGTGCGGCAGTGGTCTCGTCATCGGCCAAGGCTGCTACGAGATCGGCGACGAGAAGTTCCAGACGGCTGCGCGCCGCCAGGATGTCCCGTATCGGTGGCCACAGCATGTGATCCCGGTTGAGTGTGAACAGCGCGGACGATCCGACGGTCTGCCGGAGAACCAGCCCCAGCGAAGTGAGCCGCTCCAGCGTCCGCCATCCTGTCGACCACGGGACCTGTGCGAGCTCCGCTGCTCGCCGTCCGGTGATGCCGCCGTTCAGTCGGGCCAGGTGAGTCAGCAGTCGAGTGGTCGCGGGGCCGAGGAGGGCGTCGCCCGGATTGGAGAGATCCATGGCCCGATTATGAACCATGTGTCCCGAAATTGGAATACTCAGTGATGAATGATCATGTTCAGCCTGGCTTTCGGAACGCGGTCAGGCCGGGAAGATCTGGCCGACCGGCTCGCGCTTCTCCGCCTGGAAGGCGTCCTCGGCGCGGCCGAAGGCCCAGTAGGCCGAGAGCGAGAGGCGGGCCCGAGGGATACCCCAGGTGTCGAGGAGCAGCGGCCGCAGCGCTTTCATCGCGCCGCGCTCGCCGTGCACGAAGGCCTGGGTGTCGCCGGTGGGCGCCGGCAGGGCGGCGAGGGCGTCGACGAGGGCCGTCGAGGCGCCGGCGGCGGCACCGCCGCGGTGAACCCAGGTCACGCCCACGCCCGAGGGGGCCGCGAGCGGGAGCTCGTCGGCCGCGCCGTCGACCTCGATCAGGGCGAGGCCGCGGGCGTCGGACGGCAGTGCCTCGAGCGCGGCGGCGATGGCCGGGATCGCCGACTCGTCGCCGGCGAAGAGGTGCGAGGTGGCGGACGGGTCGGGCGCGTAGCCCGAGCCGATGCCCGAGATCACGACATCGGCGCCGGGCTGGGCGGCAGCAGCCCATGGCCCGGCGACGCCGCTGGTGCCGTGCACGACGAAGTCGATCCAGACCTCGTTCCGCCCGAGGTCGACCCGGCGCACGGTGTACGTACGCTGCGACGGCAGCTCGGCGGGGCCGAGCGTCGACCGCAGAGCGGCCAGATCGTACGGCGGTCGCAGCGTCGAGCCGGCCGGCGCGAAGAGCATCTTCGCGTACCGGTCGGTGTGCGGCGTCGACGGAATGCCCGCCACCGCCTCCCCGCCCGCCACGACCCGCACCAGGTGCGGCGTCAGCTGCTCGGTTCGCCGCACCTGCAGCACGCGCTGCGGCTGAGGCGGGCGCGGAGGACGGCGTCCGGCGTCGGTGGGTGAGGCAGAGACAGGGGTGGTGGGGGCGACGTCGGTCATGGGGGGGCTCCAGGGGTTCGCGCGAAGGCGTGTCGAGAGGGCAGCGGATGCACGGGGCATCCGTCGCCCTCACGACCACGCTAGCGGTTCCGCCTGAGGGTACCCTTACCTTCCGAGGAACTCGGCGCCGGCGGCCGCCACGTCGGCGGCGAACGTGCCCTGCGTCACCGCGGTCGCGCCGCCGTCGACGGGCACCACGGCCCCCGTCATGAAGCGCGAGAGGTCGCTCGCGAGGAACACGGCCACGTCGGCGACGTCCTCGGGCTGGCCGACCCGGCCGATCGGCTGGGTGGGGCCGAGGCGTTCGCCGAGGAAGTCGGTGAACTCCTGGGCGCGCTCGAGCGGCACGCCGAACGAGCGCGCCATGATCGGGGTCATGATGATGCCCGGGGCGATGGCGTTCGAGCGGATGCCGAGCGGCGCCAGCTCGGCGACGGCCTGCCGCACGACGCCCACGACGGCGTGCTTGGCGATGGTGTAGCCGGCGGCGCTCCAGCCGCCCTGGAGGGCGGCCGCGCTGGCGGTCGAGACGATCGCGCCCCCGGTGCCCTGCGCCTGGAACTGGCGGGCGGCGTACTTGTGGCCGAGCAGCACCGAGCGGGTGAGCAGCGCGAGGGTCTTGTCGAAGCCCTCCGAGCCGACCTCGAGGATCGGCGACGGGTCGCCCTGGGCTCCGGCGTTGTTGTAGATGACGTCGAGCTGTCCGAAGTGGTCGACGGTCGTGGCCACGAGGCCCTCGATCGCCGCCTCGTCGGTGACGTCGGTGTGCACGTAGAAGGCGGCGTCGCCGAGCTCGGCGGCGAGGGCGGTTCCCTGCTCGTCGGAGATGTCGGCGATGGCGACCTTGGCGCCCTCCTCCACGAAGCGCCGCACGGAGGCGAGGCCGATGCCGCTGGTGCCCCCGGTGACGATGGCGACCTTGCCGGTCAGGAGTCCGGTCATGGTGGTTCCTTCTTTCTTTCTCTGGGTCGTTCTTTCTCTCGATCAGAGCGAGGGGATGCCCGCTCCGAAGTGCTGGAGGTGCAGGGCGAAGGCGGCGGCCGGGTCGCGACCGTCGGCGACGAGGTCCTCCAGCGCGAGCCGGGTGGCGCTCGCGACGGCGGCCGCGGCGACCCGAGCCGTCGAGGATGCGGGATCCACCTGGAGGCGCCGGGCCAGAGCCGGCACGAGGGAGAGCTCGCCGACGTGGACCGCGCGGAGGAACACCGACCACATCTCGTCGTCGCGGAAGACGAGGGGGAAGAGAAGGCGGGTGCGCTCCGCGACCGGGCCGCCGAGCATCCGCTCGAAGCCGGAGCGCAGCAGCTCGTCGAGGGAGCCGGCGGGAGCGGTCGAGACGTGGTCGTTGAAGGCGGCGGTGGTCCAGTCGAAGACCGGCTGGACGCAGTCGGCCTTGCTGGCGAAGTAGCGGTGGAAGGTTCGGGTGGGCACGCCGATGACGGTCGTGATCTCGGCGACCGTCAGCCTGGTCGTGCCGCGCTCGACGAAGAGGGCGCAGACGGCCTCGGAGGCGCGGAGCCGGGACTCGTCGACGCGCACACTGACCATGACGACGACCCTACGCCGGTTTTGGCAGATTGTGCCAAAACCGGCGCGGGGTCGATCGACGGTGTCGGGCTATGCCGCAGGGATCGTCCGCGACGTGATCAGCGCCGCGTACCAGAGCGCGCTGTCCTTCAACGTCCGCTCCTGCGTGTCGTAGTCCACCCGGATGATCCCGAACCGCTTCGAGTACCCGTAGCCCCACTCGAAGTTGTCCATCAGGCTCCACACCTGGTACCCGCGCAGGTCGACCCCGGCCGAGAGCGCCCGGTGCGCCGCGGTGAAGTGGCGCTGCAGGTAGTCGACCCGCAGCGGGTCGTGCACCCGGGCGATCCCGTCCGAGACGGTCACCGCATCGTCGAACGCGGCCCCGTTCTCGGTGATCATGAGCGGCTGCGACGGGAACTCGGCGTGCAGCGCCAGCAGCAGCTCCTCGAGCCCAGAGGGGTCGATGTTCCAGCCCATCTCGGTGTACGGCCCCGGCTGCGGCAGGAACTCGATGTCGTCGGCGCCCGGCCACGGCGAACCGCCGACGTCCTTGTGGCCATCCGCCATCTGACGGGGCGAGACGCCGTCCCACACCGCCACGAGTGTGGTCGAGTAGTAGTTGACGCCGAGTACGTCGAGCGGCTGGTTGATGATCTCGAGGTCGCCCTCGAGCACGAACGACCAGTCGGTGATGGCCGCGGTGTCGACGAACAGGTCGGGCGGGTATGCGCCGTGCAGGAGCGGCCCGGTGAAGGCGCGGTTGGCGATGGCGTCGATCTTCCGCACGGCCTCCGCGCCCGTCGGGCCCGAGCCGCGCAGCACGTGCAGGTTGAGCGTGATCGAGTACTGCGGGTCGTTCGTGACCACCGAGCGCAGCGCCTGGATGGCCAGCCCGTGCGCGAGGTTCAGGTGGTGCACGGCCTGCAGGGCGGCGAGCGGCGAGGTGACCCCGGGGGCGTGCGCGCCCGAGCCGTAGCCGAGGTAGGCCGAGCACCACGGCTCGTTGAGCGTCGTCCACACCGCGACCCGGTCGCCGAGCGCCGCGCCGACGAGGCGGGCGTAGTCGGCGAAGGCCTCGGCGGTCGAGCGCACGGTCCAGCCGCCCTCGTCCTCGAGGGCCTGCGGCAGGTCCCAGTGGTAGAGCGTGGCGATCGGGGTGATGCCGCGCGCGATCAATCCGTCGACGAGGTTCGAGTAGAAGTCGAGGCCGGCCTGCACGGCGGGGCCCCGACCGGTCGGCTGGATGCGCGGCCACGCGATCGAGAACCGGTACGACTCGAGCCCGAGCTCCACCATCAGGTCGAGGTCGCTCTCCCAGCGGTGGTAGTGGTCGTCGGCGACGTCGCCGGTGTCGCCGTTCCAGACCATGCCGGGGGTGTGGCTGAAGGTGTCCCAGATCGAGGGGCCGCGGCCGTCCTCGTCGTAGGCGCCTTCGATCTGGTACGACGCGGTGGCCGAGCCGAAGAGGAAGCCGTCGGGGAACGTCAGCCCCGAGTCGCGGTAGTCGGGGTTGCCGGTGGTGGAGCTCATACCGGGAGGGTCGCCTTTCCGTCGGACGACGACACGAGGTCGCCGTCGGGGGTTCGTACGGAGAACGCAGCATCGCGTGCCTCCGTCTCAATGATGACCTGAGAGCGCTCTCTTGTCACCTGGTACGTGACGGTCCGGTCTCCCACGGGTGAGGTCACCGCGATCGTCGAGGGCCCGCCGGCTCCCGGATGCACGACCAGCACGAGCCCGTCGAAGTAGTCGTGATCCGGCCGGTCGACCCGCGCCGACATCGGCAGCACGGCGCCCGAGCGCACCCACACGGGCAGGCTGAACACGTCGTGCGTCTCCCGTCGCCACGCTCCCGGCGACCGGACGGTCTCCCCGGTCAGCAGCTGCGTCCACGTGCCCTCCGGCAGGTAGTACTCCACCAGCCCGCTCGCGTCGAAGACCGGTGCCACGAGCAGCGACGGCCCGATCATGTACTGCCGCTCGAGGTGCCGCACGGCCGGGTCGTCGGGGAACTCCAGCAGCATCGGCCGCATGAACGGCACCCCGGTGAGGTGGGCGGTGCGCCCGACCGAGTAGAGGTAGGGCATCAGCGAGAGCTTCAGCTCCGCGAAGCGGCGGGTCACCTCGACCGCCTCGTCGTCGAACGCCCACGGCACGCGGTAGCTCGTCGAGCCGTGCAGCCGCGAGTGCGAGGAGAGCAGCCCGAACGCCACCCAGCGCTTGAAGACCGCCGGGTCGGGGGTGCCCTCGAAGCCGCCGATGTCGTGGCTCCAGAAGCCGAAGCCGCTGAGTGCGAGCGAGAGTCCGCCGCGCAGGGTCTCGGCCATCGACACGAACGACGAGGAGTTGTCGCCGCCCCAGTGCACGGGCATCCGCTGTCCGCCGGCGGTGGCCGAGCGGGCGAAGACCACGGCGTCGCCCTCGCCGCGTTCGGCGACGAGCACCTCGAACACCGCCTCGTTGTAGAGCTGGGCGTAGAGGTTGTGCATGGCCTCCGGCGCGCTGCCGTCGTGCCACACCACGTCGAGCGGGATGCGCTCGCCGAAGTCGGTCTTGATGGCGTCGACGCCCTGCCCGAGCAGCACCCGTACCTTCTCCTGGAACCAGGCCCGCGCATCCGGGTTGGTGAAGTCGACGAGACCCATGCCCGCCTGCCAGAAGTCCCATTGCCAGACCGAGCCGTCGGCGCGGCGGACGAGGTAGCCGGCGGCCGAGGCCTCGGCGAACAGGGGGGAGCGCTGGGCGATGTAGGGGTTCAGCCAGGCCGAGACCCGCAGTGAGCGCTCGTGCAGCCGCGCGAGCATGCCCTCGGGGTCGGGGAAGGTGCGGGCGTCCCAGTCGAAGTCGGTCCAGTTGAACTCGCGCATCCAGAAGCAGTCGAAGTGGAACACCGAGAGCGGGATGCTCCGCGCGCTCATCCCCTCGATGAATCCGGTCACGGTCTCCTCGTCGTAGTCGGTGGTGAACGACGTCGAGAGCCACAGTCCGTACGACCAGGCCGGGACCTGCGCCGGCTTGCCGGAGAGCGTCGTGTAGCGCTCGAGCACGTCCTTCGGGGTGGGGCCGTCGATCACGAAGTACTCCAGCGACTCGCCCGCGGTCGAGAACTGCACCCGCTCGACCGCCTCGGTGCCGACCTCGAACGAGACGTGCTCGGGCTGGTTGACGAACACGCCGTAGCCGCGGCTGGAGAGGTAGAACGGCACGTTCTTGTAGGACTGCTCGCTCGAGGTGCCGCCGTCGGCGTTCCAGATGTCGACGGTCTGGCCGTTCTTGACGACCGGTCCGAAGCGCTCGCCGAGACCGTAGATGCTCTCGCCGACCGCGAGGTCGAGCTGCTCGTGCACGTAGCGGAGGGCAGGGGCGAGGCCCGTGGAGGTGACCCCCGCGATGCCGGTGGGCTCGGCGGCGACCGGAGCATCCGGAGCGAGCGCGGCGTAGCCGACCGACTTGTGCCCGCTGGCGGTGAGGGGCCGCCCGGCCGAGCTGAACTCGAGCGACCAGGGGGAGCCCACGGCGACCCGCGCGGTGAGGGCGCCCGAGGTGAGCGTGGCGCCGTCGGGCCCGGCGGCGGTGCTGCCGACGTCATCCCCCGGGGCCGCGCCCGGCAGCTCGAAGCCCGGGGAGCGGCGGGCCCCCTGGAAGTGCTCGATGCGCACCCGCACCACGCCCTCGAGCGGCGAGGAGAGGGTGACGGTGAGCATCGCCCGGTTGAGGGTGTCGCCGCGCGACTCGATGCGTTTGGTGGGGGCCGAGACGACGAGGCGGTCGCCCCGGTCGTCGATGTCATAGGCCTCCTGGGCGTAGAGCGCGGTGACGCCGGGGCGCACGTGCCAGAACCCGTCGGTGAACTTCATGCCTGGTCCTTCGGTGGGAGAGGGTGGATCACTTCACCGCGCCGGCGGTGATGCCGCGGGTGAGGGTGCGCTGGAAGATGAGGAAGAAGACGAGCGTCGGGATCAGGCCGAGGAGCGCCGAGGCGCTCGTGGTCGTCACGTCCATCAGGCGGTCGCCCTGCAGCACGCTGATGGCAACCGGAACCGTCTGGTTGTCGTTGGAGACGAGGAAGGTCAGCGGGATCAGGAACTCGTTCCAGGTCCAGATGAAGAAGAAGATCAGGAGCACGGCGAGGGTCGGCCGGGAGATCGGCACGATCACCCGCCAGAGCGTGGTCCACCGACCGGCGCCGTCGAGCGCGGCGGCCTCGAGAACCTCCTTCGGGAAGGTGCCGAACACGCTCGAGAGGAGGTAGGTGCCGAACGCGCTCTGGATCACCGTGAAGATGATGATCACGCTCCACACGTTGTCGTAGAGGCCCACCTGCTTGAACATGTAGTACAGCGGGTAGAGCAGCGCCTCCTGCGGCAGCAGGTTCGCCAGCAGGAACAGCACGATGATCGACGTGCGCGCCCGCACCCGGCCGATGCCGATCGCGAAGGCGTTGAGCACCGAGATCAGCACCGCGAGCACCGACACGACGCCGGCGATCAGGATGCTGTTGCCGAGCTTCTGGGGGAAGTCGACGCGCTCCCAGAAGCGCACGATCCCGTCGAAGTAGAGCTGGGTGGGCAGCTGCAGCGGACCGGTGGCGGCGTAGTCCTGGGGAGACTTGAACGAGTTGATCAGGATCAGGATGAACGGGAAGGCAATCACGACGGCGACCACGATGCCGAGGGCGAGCAGCAGCCAGTCGGTGACGGTGCGCGGGCGGCGCTTGCCGGAGCGCGTGCGTTTCGCCGCGCCAGGGGCCGGTGCCGGGGTCTCGATCTTCACGGGGACGGCGGTCACAGTCCGCTCCTCTCCTTCTCTTCGCCGCGCAGCTGCAGGCGGATGAACGCGATGGCCACCACGGCGATGATCACCGTGAGGGCGGTGGCGATGGTGGCGCCGTAGCCGACCTGCTGCGACTGGAAGAACTCGCTGTAGGCGTAGTACGCGGGCACCAGCGTCGAGGTGCCGGGGCCGCCGCCCGTCAGAACGTAGATCGGGCCGAAGACCTTCAGTGCGGCGATCGTGCACGTCAGGGTGACCACGTAGATCTCGGGCCGGATGATGCTCACCGTGATCGAGCGGAAGCGCTGGAACCAGTTGGCCCCGTCGAGTTCGGCCGCTTCGTAAAGCTCGGGGTCGACCCGCTGCAGGGCTGCCATGAAGATGACGATCGGATAGCCGATCTGCACCCAGACCATCACGACCATGATGCTCGCGAGCGCCGTGTCAGGGCTGCCCAGCCAGTTGTGGGCGAGGCCGCCGAGACCGATGCCCTCGAGGATCTGGTTGAGCGCGCCGTCGTCGCCCGGCCGGAGGATCCAGCCGATCACGATGCCGGCGACGGCGACGGGGAGGATCTGCGGCAGGTAGTACGTGGCCCGCAGGAAGCTCGCGATCCGGCCGCCGAACTTGCGGCCGACGAGGTCGAACAACAGGGCGGCGAGCACGAGCCCGGCGAGCGTCGGCACGACCACCATGGCGATGATCATCGCGACCGAGTTGCGGAACGACGCCCAGAAGGCGGCGTCGCCGAAGAGTTCGATCCAGTTCTCGAGGCCGATGAACTCCGGCGGCTTGATGCCCCGCCACTCGGTGAAGCTGAGGTAGACGTTCCAGCCCAGGGGGATCAGCACGATCACGGTGAGGAGCACGAAGCCGGGCAGCAGGTAGAGCCAGTACGCGGCGCGGCCTCGGCCGCCACGGCTGGGGATGAGCGGCTCGTCGGGCGGAACGGGCATCCGCTCGGCTCTGCGTGCGGCGGCTGCCGCGGCCTTCTCGCTCGTCGGTCTGACGAACGGCACGGTTGTGGCCATGCGATCTCTCCTTGCTCGGGAGGACGGGGGAGGGGCGGGGCGCGCCTGCACCGGCGCGCCCCGCGGGGTTTCCGCTGGGACTACTTGCGGAAGTCCTCGACGTAGGAGTCGTAGTCCTCGCCGAGGGTGGTCAGCACGGCCGACGTGTCCGAGGAGCCGTTGATCAGGTTCTGCAGCTCGCCGTTCAGCTCGTCGTAGAACGTGGGCGTGGGCCAGTCGGGGTAGAACGCCAGGCCGTCGCGCTCGTTGATGGTGTTGAACTGGTCGATCAGCACCTTGCTCTTCGCGTCGGTGATGTCGTCGATGTTCGCGGCGACGGGGAGGCCGCCGTTGTTGCCGAGGATCGCCTGGATCTCGGGGCGCATCGTGATGTCGATGAACTTGTAGGCGAGCTCGGGGTTCTTCGCGCTCGCCGGGACGACCCACATGTTGCCGGCGGAGCCGAGGTTCAGCTCGCTGCCCGGGTACTCGAAGATGTCCCAGTCGAAGGTGGTGATGTCGGAGGTGAAGCGGCCGTACCACCAGCTGCCCGAGACGAAGATCGGGGCCTCGCCGTTGATGAACTCCAGCCCGGCGTCCTCGGCCTTCAGGCCCGAGGCGTCTTGCGAGATGTAGCCCTTGTCGACCCAGTCCTTGACGGTGTCGGTCGCGTTGGTGAGCGCCTCGCCCTGCCAGTCGACGGGGTTGTCGTAGAGCTGGTAGTCGTTGACCCAGTCGCGGTCGGCCTGGCTCAGCGCGAGCTGGTACCAGAGCTGGCCGAGCGGGTACTCCTGGGCCGCCTCGGCCAGCGGGGTGATGCCGGCGTCGGTGAACGTCTGCAGCGCCGCCTCGAACTCGTCGGCGGTCGTCGGCACCGTGATGCCCTGGGCCGCGAACATGTCCTTGTTGTAGTAGACGGTGACGTACTCGCCGTAGTTCGGCACGCCGTACCAGGGGCCGTCGCCCATCACGCCCTCGTCGTCGTAGCGGGCGGTCGTCTGCAGCGACGGGGCGAGCTTGTCGTCCCAGCCGTACTCGTCGACGGCATCGCTGATGTCGGTGAGCAGGCCCTGGCTGGCCAGCAGGCCCGCCGTGCCGTTGCCCTTGGCGTACTCGAGGATGTCGGGCGCCTCGTTCGAGTTGAGCACCTGGCTCGCGGTCGAGCGGATCTGCTCGAAGCCCTTCTCCTCGAAGTCGACGGTGGCGCCGGTCTCCTCCTCGAAGACCTTGATGGCCTCGTCCCAGGCCTTGCCCATGGCGCTGTCGGCGCCCTCGTAGTGCCAGAGGGTGAGGGTGTTGTCGCTCTCGCCGCTCGAGTCGCCGGAGCAGCCGGTGAGGGCTGCGGCCGTGGCGGCCACGAGGGCCATCCCGGTCAGGACGCGGGTGCGTCGGTTCACTGTTCTACCTCCTTGTAGTGAGCGGATGCTCGGGGTGCTGTTCTGGGGTGGTGCTGTCGGTGGTGGTGTCTCTGGTGGTGTCGTTCTGATCGTCGAAGCGCTTCGACTAAATGGAGCGCTCCATGGCGAGATGTTCGGTTGTGAGGGGAGCGCGGAGCTAGCCGACCTGCGCGGTCGAGCCCTTCTCCACGTAGTGAGGCGGCACCAGTTCGACGTGCGGGTCGGTGAACCCGGCGAGCTGGCGCATGGTGAGCTCGACTCCGCGGCGACCCGTGATGTGGGCCGGCAGCGGGATGACGTCGAGCGGGGGCTCGAGCTGGTCGGTCGGGAAGCTGGAGCAGGCCGAGACGATCGACAGATCGTCAGGGATGCTCAGCTCCCGCTCGCGCACCAGCTCGAGGAGCATGGTGTGCACCGGCTCGTTGCAGTTCAGAACGATCGCGGTGAGGTCGGAGAGGTGCGCGGCGACGTCGTCGAACGCGCCGCGCACGCTCGAGGGCTCCTGCTCGGGCATCACGAAGCGGGTGCGGATGCCCCGCGCCTCGCACTCGGCGAAGAAGGCGTCGCGGAAGCGGATCGGGAAGTTCGAGCCGCGCTCGTAGAGCTCCTCGGGGTGGCCGACGAACCCGATGCTGCGGTGACCCTGTTTCGCCAGCCGGTCGACGGCGAGCCGGGCGGCCGCCTCGAAGTCGAGGTCGACACAGGTCAGCCCGCTCGTGTCGCCCGGGATGCCGACGAGCGTCGACGGGATGTCCAGCTCCCGGAGCAGGGCGGCGCGCGCGTCGTCGCGGTCGATGTCGAGCGCGACGATGCCGTCGACGAGCTTGGAGGAGACCATCCGCCGCAGGCCGTTGACCGCCTCGTCCTGAACGAGCAGCACGGTGTCGTAGTCGAACTCGCGGGCCGCCTCGGCGACGGCGAGCACGAACGTCATGTGCGCCGGGGCGTAGGTGTCGGCGTGCAGCGGGGCGCTCAGGGCGAGGATGTTCGTGCGGGTGCCGGCGAGCATCCGCGCGCCCGCATTGGGGCGGTAGCCGAGCTCGGCGACGGCGGCCTCGATGCGGTCACGCGTCTCGGCACCGATCGTGCGTTTGCCGCTGAGGGCGTAGGAGACGGTGGAGATGGACACTCCGGCGACCCGGGCCACGTCGTGAATGGTCGCCATGATCGCCTCCGTGTCTCCGTCGTCGCTGTCGGTGGGGTGTCGAAGCGCTTCGTCTAAGCGCTTCGACGGCAACGATAAGCGGATGCTCGGCCGGCCGTCAAGAGTTCGGGCCGAGTTTGTTGCGAGCAGCGCCAATCGCCCGGGGTTCAGGGCGCGGCGTTAGGGTCGGGCTGGGCGCGACGTCCGGCCCGGGAGCGGAGGTGCGGTGTGGATCGCAGGCTGATGATGGCCGTGTGGGCGCTGTCGGGGCTGACGACGCTCGTGTTCGCGGGGTACTGGGCGTGGTACGCGGTGCAGCTCGTGGGCGGTGCCTCGTCGTCCGGTGGTTCGTCGGGCGGTTCATCGCCGGGCGTTGCCGGAGGTTCTGCCGGCTCCGGCCTCGCCGGGGCGCCGGCCGTGGTCGGGGTGGCCACGGCGGTGGTGGTCGTCGCACTGCTCGTCGTGGTGCTGATCGGGGTGAGTGGGCAGCTGCGGCTGAACCGGCTGCGGCGTCGTTTCCCCGAGGCATCGATCGTACGGGCGCGCCCGGTCGGCAGTCTCGATGCTTTCGCCGAGCGGTACTGGCTGGACACCGGGCGTCCGCTGCCGGCGTTCTCCGGCCCGCTCTACGCCTCGTTCGGCCCGCGGATGCTCACCCTGCTCTCGAGCGACGGCACCGAAGTCGTCTCGTTCGACACCGCCTACGCCCGCCTCGGCGTCGAGGAGCGCGGCGGGTTCGCGGGCGGGGACGCGACGGTGGCCGTGGCGATCGAGGGGTACCCGCGGCTGGTGCTCGCGTTCCCGCGGGCGTGGTCGCTCGGTGCGCTGCAGCTGCCGTCGTCGGCGGTCAAGGCGCTGGTGGCTCGCACGCGGTAGGGCGAGCACCGCGGGCGTGGTCGTGGTCCGGGTGAAGACGCCGGGGGTCAACGCCGGGGCCGGCGGGGCTGCTGAGGTCAGCGAGCCAGTGCCGGCAGGGCCGCGTCGGAGTCAGCGCGCCGGCGCCGGCAGGGCCGCTTCGACGGCGTCGGCCAGGGCGTCGACCCGGGCGAAGGTGCCGAGAGAGCGGGTCACGAACGCGAACGAGTAGTCGTGCGCCGGTGAGTACCAGGCCGAGCTGCCGCCGATCCCGCCCATGCCGATCTCGCCCCCGTCGACCCGCAGGCCGAGCGACCACTCGACCGGTCCGTCGACGAAGAGGTCGTGCCCGACGGCCTGGGGCGCGAGGTACTCGGCGTGCAGCTCGGTTCCGAGTCGGGCGGCCACGCGGCCGTCGGGGCGGTGCACGTCGTCGTAGAAGCGCGAGAGGCTCCGGGCGGTGGTGAACAGTCCGGTCGCGGGCATCGAGGCCGAGCGCCACGGGGCGGAGTTCAGGCGCTCGGGGTCGAGGTTGCCGTGGGGGCGGTCGAGCATCCGTCGGCCGTCGTCGCGCGCGAGGTAGCGGGCCACCCAGGCGTCGTCGACGATCTCGAGGTCGGCGACGCGCGGATGCTCGTCCCGCTCGACCCCGAAGTGTAGCTCGAGGGCACTGTCGCCCGGCGCAGCACCCGCGCCCCAGAGGGCGGCCAGCCGGGCGGCGGCGGTGCGGGCATCCGGAGCCCCCGCCTGCTCGAGGATGCCGTCGATCAGGGTGCCGTAGGTGAGCGCGTGCTCGGCGATGACCTGGCCGGGCGGGGCGATCGGGGGCGATGAGACGAGGTCGGCGAGGAGGGCGGCTTGGTCGAGGGGGTCGATGCCCTCGGCTGAGTAGGCTGTGCCGGTCGCGTCGGTCGCGTCGGTCGCGTCGGTCGCGGCGGTGGCATCGGCTGCGTCGGCTGCGTCGGAGTAGGCCGGGAGGCCTGCGCGATGGCTGAGGACGTGCCGGAGGGTCGTGGCCTCCTTGCCGTGCGCGCCGTACTCCGGCCACCAGCGGGTGAGCGGGTCGTCGAGGGTGAGCTGCCCGTCGGCGACGGCCGTCAGCGCGGTCAGGGCGGCGATCGGCTTGCCGGCCGAGAAGACGCGGCTGAGCGTTCGGTCGGTGAAGGGGCGCGTGCGCGCGGTGTCGGCCCAGCCGCCCGCCGCGCTCAGCAGCTGCCGGCCGCCGCGGTGCACGGCGAGGGAGGCGCCGAGCTCGTGGCCGTCGCCGAGCAGCGCGCGGAACACCTCGACCACCGGCTCGAGTTCGGGCACGGCATCGACGGACAGGGGCGGGGACTTCGGCACGGGGCTCCTCTCGACAGCCTCCCAGTCTGCCCGATCGCGGCGCCGGTTAACCAGGTTCCCGCGGTCGTGTCGGCGTCCTCAGTCGGGCTGACCCCAGAACGCACCGTGCAGGCCCGCACCTCGGAAGTACTCGGCGGCCGCCATCGGCTCCCGCCGGGTGTACGGGGTGTCGAGCCGCCCCTCGTACCAGTGCGACGCCAGCCGCCACAGCGTCTCGAGGTTCATGACGTAGCCGCGTGGCTCGCCCGTGCGTCCGAGCCACGATGCGACGCAGTGCTCGTCGCAGAAGATCAGCTGGTTCTCGCAGGAGTGCACGACGTCGTCCCAGATCTGCGCGCCCGGCACGAGGAAGTGCGCGACCTGGCTGCCCGGTGGCGGAGTCTCGGTCGAGACCGTCCAGGCGTGGGGGGCGTCGCAGGCCGGGCAGGTCGTGGCGACCAGGGCGTTCGAGGCGCCGGGGACGAGGTGGGGGATGGCGAACGCGTCCCACGCGCAGCCGCCCCACCAGAGGGTGGACGCGCTCATCACCGAGAACCGGAAATTCCGCGTGGCGAACGGATGCGCGAGCACCACCCGCCCGTCGCGCCGCACGATGTGGCGGGCGTCCTCGAGCTCGTCGAGCAGTTCGGGCAGTGCTCTGCCCGTGGCAGCCGACGTCAGGATCGAGTCGTCGGGCAGTGTGCCGGTGTCGGCGAGGTGTCGGTAGAGCGCGACGCGTACGGCTTCGGCGGCGGGGGTGATGCCCATGACGACACCCTAGGACGGCGCGGGGCGCGGGGCGCGGGGCGCGGCACCGGCGTCCGGCGGATCGCGGCGGGTCGCGGCGGGCCGGGGGCGAGGGGTGCAGGCTGGAGGTGGGCGGCGCATCCGGTGCGGCCCGACGGGAGGCAGTGATGACCGAGCACCACGACGGCAGCGGCGACGAGCACGACACGCCCGGTACGGACGTGCCCGACACGGCCGAGACGGAGTCGCCCGACGCGGGTAGCGGATCGGACGCTTCGAACGGCTCCGACGACCACGAGCCGGCCTCGCCCGGCGGATCCGCCGACACCGGCCCCGACCCCTACGACATCGAGTCCGACCTCGGCCCCGATGGCGTGCCCACGACCGAACCCGAGGCGGAGTGACCGACCCCGAGTCCCCGCCCGCCGCCGTGACCTCGTCGGGCCCGGTAGCGCGGCCCGGTGGCGTGACCTCGTCGGGTCCGGTGTCGCGGCCCGCCTCCGTGACCTCGTCCGGTCCGGAGTCTTCGTCGGCTCCGGTGTCCCCGTCGGCTTCGGCGCCCACGCCCGATATCCCGCCGGAGCCAGCGACGGACACTGCGGATGAGTCGGTTCTCGGCGACGCCGGACGGCCCGAGCCCGCCCGGGCGCCGACCCTCACGGGCGACGAGGCCCGCAACGTCGTCATGGTGCAGACGTCGGCCTCCACGTGGGACGTCCGCGTGAGCGGCTCCGACGAGGTCGTCGGCACGATCACCAAGACCGACGACGACTACCGGGCGACGGATGCGCGGGGCGACGATCTCGGCTTCTTCGCCTCGCCCGAGCTCGCCATGTTCGGCGTCGTCACGAGGGCCTGACCCGAGCCGGCCGTCCTGCTCCGGGCGTGCCGGGTCGGTCAGGCGGGCCGAGTGGCGCAGCGAGCCGTGGCGGCCGCGATGAGCTCGTCGAGTGACTGAAAGTGCTCGGTGGAGGGCACCGGGGTGAGCCAGACGACGTCCACGCCCGTTCCCGCGGTCTGGGCGAAGCCGAGCAGGCCCGAGGCGTCGGCTTCGCGGTGGCTGCGGTCGCGCATCCGCCAGCCGTCGGGCAGCACCGGGACCAGTTCGAGCCGATCACGAGCGACGTCCTCCCCCTGCTGGTCGGACGGGGCCGGACCCCGCGCGCCTGCGCGGATGCCCACGGGTGGACGGACGGATGTGAGCTGGCTTCGCATGGTCACGAGTTCTGTGATGATTCGGCGCGCGGGCGGTGCGGAGGTCAGGAGGTCGCCAGGAGTGCGGCGATGTCGATGGGCTGCGCGTCGGTGCCCCAAATCTCGAGATGTGACGAGCCCGGAGCCTGCGAATCGAATGATCGGCCCTCTGTGGGCTGTGCGCCAACGGCGCGGATGTCGCTGGGAGCAGCTGCTGCATCGGGGAGGTCGGCGGGAGACGGGACGATCGGCACGGTGACTCCAGGTGAAGGGGCGAGCGGGACGACTGCAGGACCAGCACAGCCTTCGACGACCAACCGATCGCGGGGAGGGACTTTACAGGCAGGAGCCCAGGCGCTACCGCCAGCGACCGGGGCTGGCGCACGGGTGACGGATGCCGATCATCCCGCGGTTGTCAAGCCGGTGCCGGACTCCGGCCGCGGGGGTTGGCTGGCTTCAAGACAAGCGGAGGGCGGTCGATGATGATCGGTTACCAGGAGACGATGACCACGGCAGCGGCCACAACCACGACCACGCCGGTGGTGTGGCGGTGCGTGCAGGCGGGCCTGTGGGTGGCATCGGGCGAGCACGGGGAGCCGCTCGGCATCGTGTCGGAGAACTGGGGACGCGGATTCGCCGTCACCACCGCCTGGGGCCTCGACCTCGGGCTGCACGCGACGCTCCCCGCGGCCAAGGCCGCCCTCGAGAACGCCCGCTGACCGATCCCGCTGAGGGCCGACCTCGGCCGTGAGCCTCACGCGTCCTCGTCGTCGGAGGGTGTGTCGAGGTCGGGCGGATGGAACGGGATCACCTCGGTGGGGTCGATCGGCACCAGTTCGACCTCCAGCACCGGGCGCGGGGTGCGGCCGCGCGGCGGGAAGACGTCGTCCAGGTCGTGGTCGCTGATGGGCGGAGCGGTTCCGGCATCGCGCCTCATCGATGGTGGGAAGGCGAAGCGTTCGGGAGTCGCGGCCGGAGACGCCCGACGTCGCGGCGTGGGGTCGTCGGGGCCGCCGAATCGCACGGTGACGATCGAGTCGTCGTTCTCGTCGAGCTCATCGGTGATGCCGGGGGCACCGGCGCCCGCAGGGGTGGTCGTGTGTCCGGGGAAGGCGGTCCGCCCCGGGGCGGTGGTGGGGGCCGGGTTGGCGGTCAGCCTCGAGAAGGTGGTCTGGGTGGGAGTGGTGGTGTGTCCTGGGACGGTGGCGTGTGAGGGGTCGGCGGGCCGTGGGGTGCGGGACGGCCATCCGCCCCTCTCTGCCCAGTTCTCATCGACGGGCGGAGTGGGGTACGGCATCGAGCCGTGACACGAGCACCGATGGCCGCGATCGGCAGTGCGGGCTTGGGGGTGGTGATGAAGCCGCCGACGACGGTCGCGCATCCAGCGGGCCAGCCCGACGGTGGCGAGCATCGCGAGCAGGGTGAGCGCGGCGACGAGCACGACCACAGCCGGCACCAGCTCTGCCCTCACGATGACGGCTCACAGAGATGCCTCGGCGCGAACCCGCAGGTCGGGCCAGGCAGAAGGCGGCGACGAAAAGAAACAGCAGCAGGCACAGCGCACTCCAGCAGTACCGCAGCCCGTTCCCATCAGGCACGAGAAACCTAGCAGCCCCCACGCAGAAACCGCCGCCCCCGCCCACGACTGTGGACGGGCGACGGCGGCTCAGCGATGTGCAGGAGCAGAACCAGGACCAGCAGCGGACGCGCGGATCAGCGCGAGGAGTGCTCCTCGTGCGCCCGCTCGACGGCCGACTTCAGCGACTCGTCGCCGAGCACGGCCTCGCGGTGCTTCGGCGGGAGGGCCGACGCCTTCGAGTGCGTCTCGCGCAGGCGGTCGAAGGCGGCGGCGCGCTCGGGCGTCGGCTTCGTGTCGTCGACCGCGTCGGTGGCGTGCCGGCGGATGGCCGCCGCGAAGTTCTGCGCGCGCCCCTTGGGGCTGAGTAGCGACGCGACGACGGTGACGACCAGGATGCCGACGATCACCGTCAGCGAGAGCCCTGTGCTGATCTCGAACACCGGCACGTGCTCGCCGCCGTTGATGAACGGCAGCGTGTTCTCGTGAAGCGCGTGCAGCACGAGCTTCACGCCGATGAACGCGAGGATCGCCGCGAGACCGATCGACAGGTACACGAGCCGGTCGAGCAGTCCGTCGATCAGGAAGTACAGCTGACGCAGACCCAGCAGCGAGAACGCCGTCGCCGTGAAGACGATGAACACGTTCTCGGTCAGGCCGTAGATGGCGGGCACGCTGTCGAGCGCGAACAGGATGTCGGTGAGGCCGATCGCCACGATGACGAGCAGCATCGGCGTGAGCACCTTCTTGCCGTTCTCGACCGTGAAGAACTTGTCGCCGTCGTAGTGGTCGCTCGTCTTGATCATGCGCTTGGCGAGCCTGACCATGAGACTGTCGCCGGCGTGCTCGTCGTGCGGCCGCAGCAGGTTGATCGCCGTGACGATCAGGATGGCGCCGAACAGGTAGAACACCCACGAGAACGCCGAGATCGCGGCGGCCCCGATCAGGATGAAGCCGGTGCGGGCGATCAGCGCGAAGACGATGCCGAACAGCAGCACCTTCTGCTGATCCGCGCGCGGCACGGCGAAGCTCGACATGATGATCAGGAACACGAAGAGGTTGTCGACCGACAGGGCCTTCTCGGTGATGTAGCCGGCGAAGTACTCGCTGCCGGCGGTGGCTCCGCCGAAGACGAGCACGCCGATGCCGAACAGGATGGCGATGCCGACGTAGATCGACGACCAGATGGCCGCCTCTTTCAACGTCGGTTCGTGCGCTTTTCGCACATGGAAGATGAAGTCGAAGGCCAGCAGGCCGATGATGCCGACGATGGTCAGCGTCCAGACGTATCCGGGGACGTCCAATTTTCCTCGTTTCGGGGAGCGGGGCGGGCGTGAGCGGGTACCGGGTGGTAGTACTGCGTACAGTAATCAGGTCTCCTGGGAAGGTACTGGGGTGGGCGGCCCGAGAACGACCCGATGAGGGGCCGGATGCGCCTCCCGGCTCGGCCCCGCGCGCCGGCCCTCAGCCCGCCGACCGGCCCCCGACCGGCCCCCGGGCTCCGCGCATGGCAGACTCGGGGCATGGCATCGCGGCTGCTTCGTCACCGCGTCGCGGGCGTTCCGCCCCTCGATCCCGCCGCCGTCTTCCGGGCCCTTCACGCCGATCCGGGCTCCGACGCCTTCTGGCTCGACGATGCCCGCGGCTGGAGCGTCATCGGAACCGGCCCCCGCTGGCAGCCGGGCGGCCCGCTCCTGCCGGCGCTCGCCGCCCGGGAGCAGGCCTGGCGCGACGACCCGCTGACGGTCGACACCGACGTGGACGCGCCTCCCTTCCGCCCCGGTCTCGTCGGCTGGCTGGGTTACGGGGTCTCCCGCGAGACGATGGGGGTCCCGGATGCGCGTTCGAGCCCGCATCCCGACGCCGCCTTCCTCGTGGTCGACCGTGCCGTGGCCCTGGGGCCGCTGATCGAGGGGGAGCGGCGCATCGAGCTGCTCGCCGTGGCACCCTCGTGGACAGGAGAGCTCGACATCTGGCGCCGGCGCACCGAGGACGTCCTCCGCACTCTGACCGCGACCCCGCCCCGCCTCGAGCCTGCACTCCCGGACAGCCCGAGCGTGCGCTGGCGCGACACCCGCCCCGAGTACCTCGCCGCCGTGCGCGCCTGCCAGGAGGCCATCACCCGCGGAGACGCGTACGTGCTCAACCTGTCCACCGAGATCGAGGTGACCCCCGCATCCGGAACCGGCTTCGACCCCCTCGACGTCTACGACCGGCTGCGTGCGATCTCGCCCGCGCCGCACGGCGGGGTGCTGCGGATCGGTGGCGTCACCCTGCTCAGCTCGTCGCCCGAGCGCTTCGTGCGCGTGTCCGACGGTCGCGTCTCGACGCACCCCGTTAAGGGCACGCGACGACGGTCGGCGGATGCGCGCGCCGACGCCGCGCTGCGCGCCGATCTTGCGGCGAGCGTCAAGGAGCGGGCCGAGAACGTGATGATCGTCGACCTGATGCGCAACGACCTGGCGCGGGTGAGCGTGCCGGGCGGTGTGGAGGTGACGTCGTTGCTCGAGGTGGAGACGCATCCGCAGGTGCATCAGCTGGTGAGTGCGGTCGAGGCGCGGCTGCGCCCCGGGGCGGGAGTGGCGGAGGTGCTGGCGGCGGCGTTCCCGGCGGGGTCGATGACGGGAGCGCCGAAGCGGAGCGCGGTCGAGATCCTCGACGGGCTCGAACAGCGGGCCCGCGGTCTGTACGCCGGCGCCTTCGGCTGGATCGGGCGCGACGGCAGCGCCGACCTCGCGATGACGATCCGCTCGATCGTGCTCGACGCCCCCGTTGCCGGATCGCTGCCCTCGAGAGCCACGATCGGCGTCGGAGGCGGTGTGACCGCGCTCTCCCTCCCCGAGGAGGAATACGACGAGGTGCTGCTCAAGGCAGCCGCCCTGCTCGATGCACTCGGGGCGCCCCAACCGCTCGCCCACGGCTGAGCACCTCGGCGGCCGAGACCTACTCGCGCAGCAGGGCGTCGATCTGCCCCATCGCCTCGCGCATCCCCTCGTCCATGCCCATGGCGAGCAACTGCTCGAGCTGCTCCAGCGAGGCGAAGGTCGAGACGACGGTCATCGTCGTGGTGCCGTCCCGCTCCTCGAGGGTCGCGACGGCGTGCGTCACCGGCATCGACGGATCAGGACGACCCTCGGCATCGGCGAAGCCGTCCTCCCACTCGAAGCGATCGGTGGGCGACACGTCGATCGCGCGCCACCAGCCGCCCGCCTCGGTGCCGTCGGGGCCGGTCATGACATAGTGCGACTCACCACCTGCGACGAAGTCATGCCGCCGGAACGTCGCCGGCCAGCTCGGCGGGCCCCACCAGCGCTCGAGCTGCCGTGGATCCTCCCAGACCTGCCAGACACGCGCGGCCGGCGCGTCGAACTCCGCGACGAGGGTGAGGGTGAGCGCGTCGGTGTCGCGCTCGGTGCTGATGACCGGCATGGTCGGTTCCTTCCTTCAGGGGTGGGTTTCGGTGTCGTTCGTGGGGTCGTCGGATGCTCGTTCCGCCGGTGGCCCGTCGAGCAGCAGGTCGATCCGGCCGACGCGGTCGCGCCAGAGCCGCTCGAACTCGCCCAGCAGGGCCGAGGCCTGAGCGATCCGTTCTCCTCGCGCACGGACGAGCTGCTCCTTCCCGAACCGGTGCTTCTCGACGAGCCCGCAGCGATCGAGCACCGTCACGTGCTTCTGCACGGCGGCGAAGCTCATCTCGTAGCGACCGGCGAGGGTGCTGATCGACTGGGGGCCGGCCAGCGTCCGTCGCAGGATGTCGCGACGGGTGCCGTCGGCGAGCGCCCGGAAGACGGCGTCGGCATCGCCGTCGCTGATCCGGAGTAGGGGATCGATCGTTCGTGCAACCATTTGGTTGTACGTTAGACCCCGTTGGCGATGGCGTCAAGACCCGCTGCTCAGCCTGCGCGAGTGGTCGTGTGCGGCCCCGGGCTGCCGCCCAGCAGCTGCTCGAGGGTGACGAGGGTGAAGCCCCGTCCGAGCAGGCCGTCGATGATGGCGGGCGTCATGCGGGCGGTGTTCTCGTGCACGTCGTGCAGCAGCACGATGTCCCCGGGGTCGACGCCCGTGACGGCTCGGCCGAGCAGCACGTCGTCGTCGGGGAGCTGCCAGTCGAGGGTGTCGACCGTCCAGAGGATGGCCGGCAGAGCGGTGTCGCCGAGCACCCGGTGATCGACCGCGCCGTAGGGCGGCCGGAAGGTGGTGGGCGAGGTGCCGATCGTGGCCTTGATCAGGACGCTGGTGCGCTCGAGCTGCGACTTCACCTCCTCGTCGGGGAGCTTCGTCAGATCGGGGTGGTTCCAGGTGTGGTTGCCGATCTGGTGGCCCTCCGCGTCGGCGCGCACGAGCGTCCCGCGATTCTGCTCGACCCGATAGCCCTGCACGAAGAAGGTGGCCGCCGCCCGGCGCTCGGCGAGGGCATCCAGCACGGCGCCGGTGTACTGGCCCGGCCCGTCGTCGAAGGTGACGGCGACACAGGCGAAGACCGTGCAGTCCACGGTCTCGTCGCCGCGCGGGCCGGCGGCGGGCAGGCTGAGCGGGGCACCGGAGGCGAGGGCCGCCTGCACCTGGCGGCCCTGCTCGCTGAGCAGCGGGGTGGCGAGAGCGGCGGGCACGGTGACGACGTGCGGCCGGCCGATCTCGGCGCGGGCCGCGGCGAGGGCGTCGAGCTCGGGCACCGTGAAGCCGGCCGCGACCCGCACGGTGAGGGAGCCGTCGGCGCCGAAAGCGAGGTGCGAGAAGAGGTCGCGGAGCTGATCGGGGGCGAAGTCGTCGGTGCTCTGCACCATCTCGGGCCGCATCGCCCCGGCCTCGATCTTGAGCGACTGCAAGGTGTCGCGAAGCAGCTGACGGAGCCCGTCGACACTGAGGAACGCCTCGCTCGTCACCGTGAACGCGCCCGAGGTCTCCGCGAAGTAGACCGTCGTCTCGTCGGACGTGACCTGCCCGGCGGCCGACGTCAGGATGCGCAGCGCCTGAGCGATCACCGTGCCTGCGCCGGCGACGATCTCGCAGGTGATCGTGAGCGTGGGGGCGCCGGTGTCCGACGGGGGAGTGAAGGCCGGGTCGGCCAGGAGGTCGGCGGCGGGCCGTGACGTGGATCCGGCCACGCAGCGCCGCGTCTCCGGCGGCAGCTCGGGCGCGTCGGCGGCGGAGGCGTAGGGCACGGCGGTCGCGGCGGCATGGTCGGCGACGGCGGCCAGCACGCGGCCGCGCAGCAGCTCGGTGAAGCCGGCGTTGCCCGGGATCTCGCCCCACCGCGCCGCGACCGGCGAGGCCGGGTCGGCGTTGTAGAGCAGGCGGGCGTCGAAGCCGGAGGCGGTCTGGGGCACGGCGGGCGAGGTTCCGGATGCGGTGGTCGCCCCGTCGTCGACCGTCACGCTCACGACGGCCGGCTCGTTCTGCCGCGGCTCCCACGACCCGGCGGCCGGTGGCACGCTCGCGCATCCTGCCAGCAGCCCGACGATCACGGCGGCGCCGACAGCCGTACTCGCCCGCCGCCTCACCGCTCATCCCGTCCGCCGCGGGCCGCCGGAACGCTGCCGTCGGGCGTCGAGGTTCCGCTCGGCCTGAGCGTGAGGGTGGCGGTCGAGGCGAGGTCGGCGGTCACCGTGCGGTAGCGGGCGGCTTCGGCGGTCGTCACCGTGACGACGAGGGCGAGCGCGTGCGCCCCGGCCGGCAGGCCAGCCGGAGCGACGAGCGTGACCGTCGTGGTGCGGTCGCCCTGGACGACGTCGGCGTAGCTCACGGTCACACCGCTGGACAGTGTCTCGTGGCTCCACTCGGTGTTCACGCCGGCCCCGCTGGACGAACTGGTTTCGGTAGAAGCAGCATCGGCCGGCCCTGCATTCGTCGACGTCGCGCCGCCGGTGCGGGCGAGCAGGGCGTCGAGGTCCTCGGGGTCGAGGCTGACGGGGGAGGTGGGGGCCGTGGCGTCGAAGGGCCGAGCGGCGGGCTCGAGCGTGAGCACGAGGCGGTAGGCGTCGTCGGGCGAGACGAGGGTCTGAGCATCCGTCGGCAGGAAGGGCCCCACCCCGAGCAGCAGCCAGCCCTCGCCGAGGGTCACGGTGGCAGACGTCGTGGCGTCGTGCACCGTGACCGTGGTGGCGGACGCCGTGAGCCGTTCGCGCGGAGTGCTGGCCAGCACGGGCGGGAGCAGCCCGAGGGCGAGCGCCGCGGCGGCGCCGACCAGGAGCGCCAGCACGCCGCCGATCACGGCGACGACGCGGCCGGGCGAGCGGCGGCGCTCGAGGAGCTCTCTGCTGGACATCCGACCGTTCCCGGGCTCGTGGTTCGACGGCGGCGCGGGGCCACGGTGCCGGGACGCGCACTGGGCCTGCCGCCCGAGGCCGGCGCGTGCCGCATCCGCCCTCAGGGTAGGCGAGACGCGTGTCGAACAGACGGCGGCGCGACGCATCGCACCCGAACTGGGGGTCGGGCATCCCCGCCGCTCGGGCCGCGCCTCTGCCAGCATGAGGGCACGCCGGGGCGCCGTGAGCGGCTCGCCGTCCTACCGGTCGGAGGACCCATGACGCTCGCCCCGCACCGTTCCCCTCGCTCCGCCCTGCATTCGGCGTTGGTCGTGTCGGGTCTGGCTCTGCTGCTGGCGGTCTCCGGATGCACGGCGGCCGCATCCTCGGATGCCGTCGCATCATCCGCCCCGGCTCCGTCGACGGCCACCGCTTCGGCCGACCCGACCCCGACCCCCACGCCTCCCGCGACCGACGCGCCGATCGTGGTGGAGGAGCTCGGCAAGGGCGAGCAGGACGCCGCCGTCGATGTGGAGGTCGCGGGGCCGACGCAGGTGGCGTTCCGGCGGATCACGATCAAGCCGGGCGCCGGCACGGGGGAGCACTGCCACGCGGGGCAGCTCGTCGCGGTCGTGGAGCAGGGCGAGCTGACGCACTACGCGCCGATCTACCCGGGCGGCGTGCACGTGTACGAGACGGGGGACTCGATCGTGGAGGGCGAGGGGTACATCCACGAGGGGATCAACGAGGGCACGGAGGACGTCGTGCTGCTCGTGACCTACGTCATCGCCGAGGGCCAGCCGCTCGCGCAGACCGACCTGAGCCAGTGCGACCCCCTGGCGACGCCGCTCCCCACCCCCTGACCTCATCCGGGTAGCACCGCTCCGCCCGACCGACCCGCTTCTCAGACCCGCGCTGCCGCCCGCCCCGCCGCTGACCGTCGAGCCTGCCGCGCGGTTCGCCGTGGCGCGCGCAGGCGCGGTGACGGGTTTCTTCGTCGTTCTGGGACGACCCTGCCCCCGACCCCCGACATCCGGAGTCGACGCTAAAAAAGAATCAGAGGATTAATCAGGAAAGCATGCGGCACAAACACCATATGTGTCTATGCTGTGCATGCGGACAGGCCGGGGGAACGGTTCACTCCGACGAAAGGTCACTCGATGTCACGACTCCACCGACCCCTGCTGCGGCGCGCCTCCGCGGCGCTGGCCGTGGTCGCGACCGCTGCGGCGGCCACCCTGATCACCCTCCCCGCCGGCGCGCTTCCCGCGACGGCCGCCTCCACGAACCCACCGCTCACCGACCCCGCGGCCGTCATCGGGCGGATCGCGCCCGAGCTGCTCGATGAGACGAGCCGCCCGCCCACGACCGCCGAGGCCGACGCCATCGCGGCCGAGCAGGGCGCCCGCCCGTTCGAGCTGCGGCTCTCCACCGGCGACGGCGCCCCCGTCGTCGACCTCTCGCCCCCGCAGACGGAGGGCGCCGGCCTCCCGATCTCCCTCACCATCGACGACGCGCACGGTCCGGTGACACGGGGCCCGGGTGATGCGGGCATCGACTCGTTCGCGATCGGACAGAACGCCGCCGCCTACGTGCAGCCGCTGATGAACGGCGTGCGCCTGCTGACCGCCCTCACCGGCCCCGCCGCGGGAAGCGAGTTCGACTACACCTTCGACCTCCCCGACGGCACCACGCGCACCGAGCTCCCCGACGGCGACACCCTCCTCGCCGACGCCGCCCACCACTACATCGGCACCCTCGCCGCCCCCTGGGCGCGCGACGCCGCGGGCCGCGACCTCCCGACGCGCTACGAGTGGACGGGCGACACCCTCACCCAGCACGTCGACCTCGACGCGCAGACGGCCTACCCGGTGCTGCTCGACCCGAACTGGTACTACTCCTACGACTTCTCGGCCGCGCTCCCGCTCTACAGCGCGCGCTACCCGAAGGCCACCGAGCTCGCCGCCAGCCACCTCCTGCACAATTGCTTCAACTGCTCCTTCCCGATCTTCGGCGCCCCGCGCGGTTACCCCGTCGACGGCCAGGTGCTGAATCTCAACGCGAGCCCGTTCTCGCTGCAGGCCTTCGCCGCCCCGGTCAAGGTGCAGACGGCCAACGGCGGCGCAATGCAGTTCGTCGCCCTACCCGGCCACTTCGACGGAGCCGGCTCGCTCATCACCTTCTCCTGGTACAACGACCCGAGCGGCTACCTTCATCTCTATGTGCATGCGATGGTCAAGGTCGACAACGGTCCGACCATGAACATCGCCAACTCCCGCATAGCCGGCGCGAACTGGATGCTCTTCTGGCAGCGTGTCGCCGACCACGCCGGCGCCTCGGGCGGCGGCGGTGTGTGACCTCGTCTGAGGCGCAGCGCCCGGGCATCGCACTGCGCGGTGCCCGGGCGCCCGCCGCGTTCTTCGCCCTGCTCGCGATCGCGGGCGGGATCGTGGAAGGTGCCTTCTTCGGGTCGTTCTTCCCTCTCATCGCCTTCCTGCCTCCACAGCTCTTCGACCCGTCGAGCGCCGGCGGCACCGGGTCGGCCGGGCTGACATCCACCGCGATGCTGATCGGCGCGGCCGCCGGAGCCGTCTCGGGCGGCTTCCTCGCGGTGCCGGCCGCGCTCGGGCTCCTGCTCGCCTGGGCGCTCCGGCTCGCGGCGCCGTGGGCGGTCGGGCTGGCGTCCGCGGGGCTGGTGCTCGGGCTCTGGGTCTACCTGTTCGTCCTCTTCCCACCGGATGCGCAGCTGATCGCCCTGGCATCGGTCGCCCTCCTGCACGCCGTCGTCGGCCTGGCGGTGATCGACGGGCTCGGGCGCCGCTGGCCTGACGCACAGGGGCGGGGGAGCATCCGGTAACACGGCCGAAACGGGGCGACCGGTAGCGTCGTCGTATGAGCGGCACCACCGGGGGCACCGAGCAGGGCGACGCGGCCGTCGCGGCCGGGCTCGACGCCCTGCTCGCCGGCACCGTGGCGGCCCTGCAGCGAGCGGATGCCCGCACCGAAGCTCTGGCCCGCTTCGACGAGCGGCGCGCGATCCTGGGCATCCGCCGCAGCCCGGTGATGACGCCGCTCGGTCGGGTCTGGCGACTCGGCGTGCTCCTCCTCGACACGGATGCGCGGCTGCACGGCGTCGGCCGGGTCACCCGAGCGATCGAACCCGGCCGCGTCACGAACCAGAACCCGCGGGCCGAGGAGCGCCGCGACTACCGGCGTGCCGCCCACGGACGCTTCGCCGACGGCGACACCGTGAACTTCGACACCGTCGCCCTCGCGCTCGATCCGCCGACCCTCCGTGCGCAGGCGGCGGCGGTGCAGGCGGGCGACCGCACGCCGCTGCTGATCCTCCGCGGCGACACGGTCGCCGTGCGCTGGAACGCCCAGCCCGGCGAGAACGCCTTCACCCCGCTCGGCCCCTACCTCGCCGAACGCGCCGAACTCCTCACCGCCCCGCCGCCCTGACCCGACCCCGAGACGAACACGAGGAGCCCCATGGAACCGCACCGCACCAGGCCGTCGCATCCGTTCGCCGTCCGTCCACCTTCGGTTAACCGCGCGGTACCCGGCGGAACCTACGCTCCGACGATCACCGCCACCGCAGGCACGACCGACACCGCCGGCCAGAACCCCGCCCGACCCCGAAGGAGCCCCCGCGCATGATCGACCGCGTCGACCCCTTCATCGGCACCGAGGCCACCGCCCTCCCGCCCCAGACCGGACTCGCCGCCACCTGGTGGTGGCCGAAGCCCCAGATCGGCAACACCCACCCCGGTGCCACCTACCCGCTCGGCATGGTCTCGGCCTGCGCCTACTCGGGCGGCTACCCCACGGGCTACGGCCGCTACGACCTCAGCCTCGAGGGTGTGCCGAGCACGATCCACGACACCCTGCTGGCCAGCGGCTTCACGCACTTCCAGCAGTCGGGCACCGGCGCCATCCGCAAGTACTACAACTACTTCCGGGTCACGCCGATGGTCGAGCCGCTCGACGTGCTCGGCCGCAGCTGGGACATCACCGACGAGACCGCCACCCCCGGCTACTACTCCGCCACCCTCGACTCGGGTGTCACCGCCGAGATCACGGTGGGCCCGAAGAGCGCCGTGCACCGCTACACCTTCCCGAAGCATGCGAACGCCCGCGTGGTGATCGACTTCTCGCTCGGCGGGCTCGGCATCCCCTACGGCGCCACCATCCCGCTGCGGGCGAACCTCGAGACCCTCGAGCCCGGCGTCGCGCGCGGTGAGATCGTCGCGGAGGGCGCCCCGATCGCGGTGCACATCGAGTGCGACACCCCGCAGTGGCGGCAGATGCTCTGGTACGACCGCCGCCTGATGCCGGGCGGCACGAAGCTGGCGCTCGATCACATCCGGCCGACGACGCTGCGCCCCTTCGGCCTGATGTGGGCGGGGCCGAGCGAGCCCGGGCAGACCATCGAGCTGCGCATCGGCTTCTCGCTGCGCGGGGTCGAGCAGGCCGAGGCGAACCTCCGCGCCGACTGCGGCCCCGGCCCCGGCCGCTTCGAGGCGCGCCGGGAGCGCACGCGCAAGACCTGGCGGAAGCACCTCAAGACCATCTCGGTCGAGACGCCGAGCGCCGAGCGCAAGACGGTCTTCTCGACCGCGCTCTACCACTCGCTGATCAAGCCCTGCTTCGCGAACTCCGAGAGCCCGTTCTGGCCGAGCGAGGGCCCGTTCGCCTTCGACCTGTCGACGATGTGGGACATCTACCGCACCCAGCTGCCCCTGCTGATCACCCTCTTCCCCGACAAGGCGGTCGAGCTGGCGAACGCGCTGCTGACGATCTGCGAGGAGGAGGGCAACTTCCCGATCGGCTACCGCCTCGCCCGCGGCGGCGACCGCTTCTCGCGCCAGGGCAGCGCGCTCGCGCACACCTTCCTGGCCGAGCTCTGCCAGGCCGGGCTGCCCGGGATCGACTGGGAGTGGGCGCTCGTGCACATGAGCGACGACCTGCGCCGCACCTACGGCGAGGAGTTCCTGCTGCGCGGGGAGGCGCATCCGATCAGCCACACCCTCGACCTGGCGTTCGGCTACTGGTGCACCGCCAAGGTCGCCCGGCACGTCGGAGACACCGCGCTCGCGGCGCAGTTCGAGGCGCTCGCCGCCCGGTGGATCAACGCCTACGACCCCGCCTCGGGCCTGCTCAAGGACTCCACCTACTACGAGGGCAGCCGCTACAACTACTCCTTCCGGCTGCAGCACGACATGGCCGGCCGCATCGAGGTCAGCGGCGGCCGCGACCGCTTCGTCGAGCAGCTCGACGCCTTCTTCGGCTACGGCGCCGAGCCCGTCGTGCAGCCGGGCAACAAGCCCGACGCGCAGGAGCTGCTCGCGGGCTACGTGCTCGGCCGCTTCGAGGGGCTGAACAACGAGCCCGACATGGAGGCGCCCTGGGCCTACCACTACGCCGGCCGGCCCGACCGCACCGCGGAGATCGTGCAGAACATCGTGCACCAGCAGTTCGGCACGGGCCGCGGCGGGCTGCCGGGCAACGACGACTCGGGCGGGCTCAGCTCGTGGTTCGTCTGGGCGTCGCTCGGGGTGTTCCCGGTGGCGGGGCAGAACCTCTTCCTGGTGAACGCGCCGTCGTTCCGCGAGTCGACGGTGGCGGTGGCCGGGGGAGACTTCGTCATCCGCACCGAGAACTTCGTCGAGCCCGTGGCGGGTGGGCCGGTGCAGTACGTGCAGCGGATGTGGCTCGACGGGCATCCGCTCGAGCGCAGCTGGCTGACGGGCGAGGAGTGGCACCGCGGCGGGGAGCTCGTCGTCGAGCTCGGGCCCGCGCCGAGCGAGTGGGGCACGCGCGACGTGCCGCCCTCGCACCCGGTCGCGGCCGGCGCCGCGGGGCCGACCTCCGCCGAGGCGGGGGCGGCGGCCGCCTTCGCGACGGCGCAGCAGGTGGCCTCCCTCGTGGCCGAGGCCCTGCAGACCGAGCCGTCCGCCGCTCCCGAGCAGCCCGAGCTGCGTGAGGTTCCGGATGCTCCGCCACCCACGTTCGAAGAAACCCTGGAATCAGCAGAACACAACACCCCGGCCGAACCGGCCACCCCACCGACCACCGAGCAGCCGGGCGACGCCCGCACGACAGGAGACACCCCATGAACGCCATCCGCAACCGCCTGGTCATCGTGGTGCGCGCCGATCCGGTGATCTGCGGACACTCGGTGGAGGGCCGCAACCTCGCCGAGACGGCCCTCACCCGCGGCTTCGACGAGGTGCGCATCGTCACCTGGCCGATCGACCGCCTCGAGGCGGCGGGCCTGCCGCTCAAGCCGCTCGACTCGGTGCTGCCCTACAGCGACGGCATCATCGTCGAGCGCCCGGCTCCGGTCGGCGACTACAAGGTGCCCGACGGCCGCTACCTCGCCGGCATCACGGGCCGCCTCGTCGAGCTCTTCACCGACGGCGTGCCGACGGTCGCGCTCTCGCTCTACCTCAGCCCGCACACCATCGCCGTGGCCGACGCCGTGCGCGCCGCCTGGGGCACGGGCCTGCCGGTCAACGTCACCACGATCGCCGAGGCGGTCGGCAGCGACGTCACGAACGTGGTGCGCACCGCGGTCGAGGAGGGGCGGCTCGGTGCAGCCGCGCACATCCTCTCCTCCTACCTCTCGCAGGACCACTGCGTCGCCGTCTCGGAGTACACCCGCGACCTCATCATCAGCGAGGCCGAGCGCGTCGACGAGCAGCACGGCACCCGCTTCGCCGCGCAGTGCCGGGAGCGCATCGAGGTCTCCTACCCGGCGATCGACGCCGCCCAGTACCTCGACCTCGACCCGGGGGCGAAGGCCGCCGAGCTCGAGTCCCGGGGCCTCGTCGACGACGGCTACCTGCTCTTCCTCTCGCGGCTCACCGACGCGAAGGGCGTCGACGACCTGATCGCGGGCTTCGAGCGCAGCGAGGTCGGACGCACGACCGAGCTGCCCCTGATGATCGCGGGCCGCGGGCCCCAGGCCGAGGCGCTGCAGGAGCTGGCGGCCGCCTCGCCGCTGGCCCACCGCATCCGTTTTCTCGACGACGTGGGCGATGCCGAGAAGCCGTACCTGATGGCCGGATGCGCGGCCTTCGTGCTCCCGTCGAAGCCCCGCCCCGAGTTCGTCGAGACCTTCGGCATCGCCCTGGCCGAGAAGATGCTGGCGGGCGGCGGCCCCGTCATCACGACCCTCACCGGAGGCATCAGCGAGGCCATCGGCGACCACGCCATCGTGGTGCCGGTGAACGACCCGGACGCGGTGGCGGCGGCGATCGACCGCGCCGTGCTGCACACGACGCCCGAGCAGCGGCGACAGTGGGCCGACGAGGCGCGCGCCTACGCGCTCCAGTTCGACCGCCACGCGGTCTTCGACAAGCTCTTCGCGCGCTTTCCCCGCCCCGAAGAGGTCTCGGCCTAGCCTCACCTCCTGCGGCGCTGAGTCGCGGGAAACGGCTGCCGAACGGGCTGAGTCGCGCCGAAGTGCAGCACTTCGGCGCGACTCACGCTCGGGTCGGTGCGGGGGCTACGCCTCGGGGCGGACGACCGTGGTCTCGAGGGGGATCTCCTTGACGAAGCAGAGGAGGAGGGCCGCCACGAGCATCAGCGGCACCAGGTAGAGGTACACGGGGCTGAGCGCGTTCGAGTAGGCCTCGACGATGATCGTGTGCACCTCGGGCGGCAGCGCGTTGATGGCGGCCGGGGTGAGTGCGTTGGTGTCGGTCGGCAGCGCGCCGCCTCCGCCGCCGAGCTGCGCGGCCGAGGACGCGAGCTGCTCGGTGAGACGGGCGACGAACAGCGAGCCGACGACGGCGGAGCCGAGCGAGGCGCCGATCTCGCGGAAGAAGTTGTTGCCCGCGGTGGCCGTTCCGACCATCGAGTGCGGCACCGAGTTCTGCACGATCAGCACGAGCACCTGCATCGCGAGTCCGATGCCGAGGCCGAGGATCGCGAGGTACACCAGCACCAGGCCGAGCGGGGTGTCGGCGCGCATGGTCGAGAACAGCACCAGGGCGCCGGCGACGACGAGGGAGCCGACGATGGGCATCCACTTGTAGCGGCCCGTCTTGGAGATCAGGAAGCCGCCGCCGATGCCGGTGACGAGGAGGCCCGCGAGCATCGGCAGGAGCATGAAGCCCGAGACGGTCGCGTTGACGTTGTTCACGATCTGCAGGAACGTCGGCATGTAGCCGATCGCGCCGAACATCGAGATGCCGATCGCGAGCCCACCGAGGGTGGTGAGGGTGAAGTTGCGGTTGGCGAACAGCGACATCGGGATGACCGGCTCGGAGCTCTTCCGCTCGATCAGCACGAAGGCGACCGCCGCCACGACGGTCGCGATGATCAGGCCGATGATCTCGGGGGAGTTCCACTCGTACTCGGTGCCGCCCCAGGAGGCGGTGAGCACCAGTGCCGACGCCGCGATCGCGAGGGTGACCATGCCGGCGACGTCGATCTTCGGGCGGACGGCGCGGTTCAGCTTCGGCAGCTTGATCAGCGCGACGGCGGCGACGATGGCGGCGATGCCGAGGGGCACGTTGATCCAGAAGGCGTAGCGCCAGCTGAGCGTGTCGGTGAAGAGGCCGCCGAGGAGGGGGCCGGCGACCGAGGAGAGGCCGAAGACGGCGCCGATGAACCCCATGTACTTGCCGCGGTCGCGGGCGGGGATGACGTCGGCGATGATCGCCTGCGAGAGGATCATCAGCCCGCCGCCACCGAGGCCCTGGATGAAGCGGCCGGCAATCAGCCACTCCATCGACATGGCGAAACCGCCGATGGCGGAGCCGAAGACGAAGATGCTGAGCGCGATCACGAAGAGCGACTTGCGGCCGATCAGGTCGCCGACCTTGCCGTAGACCGGCATCACGATGGTCGAGGCGAGGATGTACGCGGTCGCCACCCAGAGCATGTGGTTGACGCCGTCGAGCTCGCCGACGATGGTCGGCAGGGCGGTGCCGAGGATGGTCTGGTCGAGCGCCGAGAGCAGCATCGCCACGAGCAGGGCGGCGAAGATCAGGTTGACGCGGCGCTTGGTGAGGCCGGTGGACTCGGCGGGGTCGGCGGCGGCAGGCGCGGAGGCGGTGCCGGAGGCGGGGACGGCGGCGCCGTTCACGTCGGGGTTGGCGGTCATGGGTTCCTCGGGGTCGTGGTGGCTTCGGAGAGCGGGTCGGGCGGGGTGGGAGTCGAGCGCGGTGGGGCGGTGGAGCTAGGGGCGGTCGAGCGAGGTGGGGCAGTGGGGCGCGGGGCGGCGGTGGGGCGCGTCAGGCGTCGCGGGCGACCGCGCGCAGGGCGCGGAAGGCGGCGGCGATGTGGTCGGCGACCGGGGCGCCCGAACCGGAGTCGCGGCTCCAGCGCTGCATCGCGAGCCGGAGCACCGCGCCCATCAGCGTGACCACGGCCCACGCGCGGTCGTCACGCTCGCCGGGCGGCACGACGCCCTCCTCGTCGAGCAGCCGGCGGGTGACCGCGACGAGCTCCGCCTCGATGTCGCCCATGGTCTGGAAGTCGCGGGCGAGCAGGTGCGGGTTCTCGAGCAGCACGTGCCGCTTCTTGGCCTGGAAGTCGGCCGTGCCGAGCTCGATCGAACCGAGCTCCTGCACCACGCCGTCGAGCAGCGTCTCGACGATCGAGCGGCCATGCCGCTGCGTCAGTTCGAGGAACTGCGAGCGGGGGAAGGCGCGCGAGACGCCGAGCACCGCGTCCTCCTTGCTCGCGTAGTAGTTGAAGAAGGTGCGGCTGGTGACGTCGGCCCGGGCGCTGATGGCCTCGATCGTCGCCTCGCTGAGCGACTGCTCGGCGGCCAGCTCGACCGCCGCCACCTCGATGGCCCGCGCGGTCTCGCGCTTCTTGCGCTCGCGAAGCCCGGGCGGAGCCGACGGGGATTCGATCGTCATGCCGCAATGGTTGCACACACTAAAACTTTTCGCAACGCGAAAGAAAGCGGGGTTCGGGGTGCCGCCGTAGGGTCAAAGGAATGGATGCGTGCTCCCGCCTGTGCTCACTCGTCGCGGCGATCGACGAAGGAGCCCCGACGCGCTGGTCGATGCGTCGCTTCCTCGTGGAGATCGGTCGGGCCGGTGCCGGTGTGCGCCTGGGTCCGCTCTGGATGCTCGATGCGGCGACCGGGGGACGCAACGTCATCCGGGGCCGCGGCTTCGCCCGGGAGTACGACGACGCCACCCGCGGGCAGGCCCGGCACTTCGCGGGGATCGTGGCGGTGGCCGCGCGGGTGGGGCCGCGGGCGGCGCGCTGGGCGAGCATCCGGATCGGTGGTGACCGGCCCGACACCGCCGACGGGCGACTGACGGATGCGGCGGTCGAGTTCACCCGCCTGCTGCGGTCGGGTGAGCTCCCGCGCTCCGAGGCGGCGGGCTGGCTGCGCGAGCGACTCTGCGCCTGAGGCCCCGAGCGATTAAGCTGGGGTCGAGGAGGCGCACCATGGCACGGCGGCGAGCGAAGAGACCTCGCTGGCTGGCGAGCGGTGCGCCGATCGCGCCTCCGGAGCCGCTGTCGGCCGACGAGATCGACGCCGCCATCGCCGACGGGCTGCTGATCGCCCGGTTCTCGGCCGTGCTGGCGCTGAAGAACCGGCTGATCGTGTCGGCGCTCCGCGACGACGAGTCGTTCGACCGCGCGCGGGCGGCGGAGGCGGCGCGCGAGGTGCTGCAGGAGCTCGCCGAGGAGCAGGAGAACAACCTCGACCACGCCCTCGAGGTGATCGAGGAGGCGCAGAGCGACCGCGGGGTCGCCCGGCACCAGCACGACTACAAGGCGCGCGACCTCGAGCTGCTGTCGGCGAGGCGTCGGGTGTACCGCGACGTGGCCGACAGCATCCGTCGCGATGCCGCCGACGACGTCGCCGTGGCGCTGCTCGTCGACGACGCCCGGAAGCGCGCGTGGGAGGAGATCTCGCGCGAGATCGAGGCGCGGCTCGACCAGGTGCGGGCCACGTCGAACCTCGTGGTCGACGAGGAGTACCGCCGGCACCGGGCCGAGCGGATGCGGCGGGTGCGCGAGTTCGACCTCTGGGAGCTCGAGGACAGCCGGGCCCTCAAGGCGCGCCGCCGCCGCTGAAGCGAGGGGCCACGCGCGAGTGGCCACGCGCGAGGCCGCCGCCGCGCGCGCCCCCGCCGGAGTAGGTTCGTCCTCGGGAGGTCGAGCCGTGCCGGATGATGTCGCCGAAGCCATACGCTCGTACGGCGACGCGCTGACGCCGTCGTCGATCGTGGTCGACGAGACGCGGCTGCTGCGAGCCCACGTCGGCGGGGCGCTGCTGCACAGCCCGCGGGTGCGCCGCATCCTCGACACCGGCTCGTTCGCGCACGGCACCGCCGTCGCCGGCCCCAGCCGCCTCGACTGCCTCGTCGTGCTCGAGGGCCCGAAGCCGCGCAGCCTCGCCAAGGCGATCGACGCCCTGCGCGCAGCCCTCGTCGAAGGGGCCGGCTCGACCGGTGCCCCGGCGTCGGCGCTCGGCGTCTTCGCCTCGCGCCTCGAGAACGGCGACTCGCTCGTCATCGACCGCCCGGGCACCGCAGGGCTCCGGTTGATCCCCTCCTACGAGGCGAAGGACGCCGGCGCCGTCGACACCGTCTGGGTGCCCGACGCCGCCCACCGCTGGGTGCCGCACCTTCCGGGCTCCCGCGAGCTGCTGCTCTCGCGGATCGACGACGACGGGGCGCTGCGGGCCCTGATCCGGCTGCTGATCGCGTGGAAGCACGAGCACGGCCTCGGCATCACCTCCTACTACCTCGAGACGGTCGCCCTCCGCCAGGCGCTGCAGCAGCGCTCGTTCAGCCTTCTCTGGGACGTCTGCTGGGTGTGGGAGCGGCTCGCGAACGACGGCCTGCTGCCGCTGCCCGATCTCACGAGCCCCACCGGAACGCAGCGGGTGCTGCCCAAGGCGTCGCTCGCGCGGTCGATCGAGGAGCAGTTCGCCGTCGAGCGGGCCGCCTCCACCGCCCGCGCGGCGATCAACGCCTACATGGACGGTGACGGCGTGCAGGTGAGGCGCTGTCTCCGTGCCCTGTTCGGGCCGGGGTTCCCCGGGCCCGGCGGGCAGGGGCTGGGCGAGCAGGGGCTCGGCGAGCAGGAGCAAGGGCTGGGGGAGTAGCGCGCCCCCTGGTACGGTCACCAAGATGACCGCACCCCGAGCAGCGCTCGTCTACAACCCCATCAAAGTCGACCTCGACGCCCTGAAGACCGCGGTCGCGGCTCAGGAGACCGAGTCCGGCTGGGCCGAGACCCTCTGGCTCGAGACCTCGGTCGACGACCCGGGCCAGGGCCCCACGAAGAAGGCGCTCGAGGAGGAGGTCGACCTCGTGATCGCCGCGGGCGGCGACGGCACGGTGCGCGCGGTGGCCGAGGTGCTCGGCGGCACGGGAGTACCGATCGGACTGCTCCCGTCCGGCACGGGCAACCTGCTCGCGCGCAACCTCGACCTCACGCTGGACGACGTCGAGAACGCGCTGCAGACGGCGTTCGGCGGCACCGAGCGGGCCATCGATCTCGGGCAGGTGCGCATCCGTCACGAAGACGAGAAGGTGACCCAGCACGCCTATCTCGTCATGGTCGGCCTCGGCCTCGACGCCAAGATGCTCGCCGCCACCGACGACGAGCTGAAGGCGAAGGTCGGCTGGCTGGCCTATGCGAAGGCGATCGCCACGGTGCTGCGCGACAAGAACCAGCTGCGGCTGCGCTACAGCCTGGACGGCAAGGCGCCGCGGAACGTCCGGGCGCACACGATCATGGTGGGCAACTGCGGGTCGCTGCCGGCGAACATCCTGCTGCTGCCCGACGCCGCGGTCGACGACGGCCTGTTCGACATCGTGCTGCTGCGACCGGAGGGCTTCTTCGGCTGGCTGCAGATCATGGGCAAGATCTTCTGGGAGAACGGCGTGCTGCGGCGCACCGCTGCCGGCCGGCGGTTGATGGGCTCGGCGCGAGAGGTGCGTGCGCTCAACTACCTGCGCGGCAAGGAGCTCGTGCTGCGGCTGCGCCGCCCCGAGGAGATCGAACTCGACGGCGACGGCTTCGGCACGGCGATCGCGATGAAGACGTGGATCGACCCGGGCGCGCTGAAGGTGCGGGTGCCCGCCGACGCGAATTGATGCCTACACGAGCAGACACGATGTGACAACCCCGTAAAACCTGACGAACTTATTGCTAGTCTCTCTAATAATCAGTCAGGGTTACACAGAAGGGCTCGTCATGGCACTGCTCACGAACATCACCGCGGTGCGGGCACCGCGCATCGAGGAGTCCGCTTCTGTCCCCACGATCGCCGCCCCGCTCAACTGGGCGACGCCCGAGTCGAAGCTCTGGATCGCCTCCCGCAACGGCGAGTACGCCGGCATGATCGAGTACACCGAGGGCCACTTCCTGGCCACGGGCGCCACCGGCTTCGACCTCGGCGGGTTCAGCGACCTCGGCCAGGCCATGTCGGCCGTCGACCGCGGTCCGGTCGCCGGGCGCCTGCCCGTCGGCGTGCTCTCGAACGTCGCCATCGTCTCGGCGGTCGTGGCGCTCTCGATGGTGGGCATGGGCCTCACCGTCATCGCGGCCTGAGCCCGATCTCCCGGTGCTGACCGCGGGGGTCGACCTCGCGGCCGAGACCCGAGGCACTGCTCTCGCCGTCATCGACTGGTCGTCGTCGGCGGCCGTGCTGGTCTCGCTCGAGACGGCGGTTCCGGATGCCCGGGTCGCCGCTGCGGCGGAAGACGCCACGTCCACGGGCATCGACTGCGCCTTCGGCTGGCCTGACGAGTTCGTCGCCTTCGTCGCGGCCCACGCCCGCGGCGAGCGGATCGCCGGCGAGCTCGCCGGCATGCCCTGGCGCCGCACCCTCGCCTACCGCGAGACCGATCGGGTGACCCGCGAGGTCACCGGCCGCTGGCCGCTCAGCGTCTCGACCGACCGCCTCGGCCTCACCGCCATGCACTGCGCGGCCCTGCTCGAGTGCATCGGCGACCGGATCGGCCCCGTCGACCGCTCGGGCGCGGGCCGCGTCGCCGAGGTCTACCCGGGCGCATCGCTGCGGCTCTGGGACTTCGACACGCGCGGGTACAAGACCGACGCCTCGGTGCGGGCCGGGCTGCTGGCCGAATTCGGCGAGCGGATGCCCTGGCTCGAGCTCGGGGCGATGGCCGACCTCATGGTCGCCGACGACGACGCGTTCGACGCCGTGGTGGCAGCGCTCGTCGCCCGCGCGCACGCCCTCGGACTCACGCCTCCACCACCCGCCCGGCACCGCGACCGCGCCCGCCGCGAGGGCTGGATCGCCCTGCCGCCCCGCGAGCTCGACGCCATCGCGCCGCGCCCGGCACGGTGACGACCGCTCAGAGCGCCCGCCGCTCCGCCTTCTTCACCCGCGGCCGCCGCGCGTAGTCCCGCGCCCGCCCGCTCGACAGCGCGATCAGGATCAGGATGTCGAGCGACACCCCGATCAGGTTCGTGCCGAGCGTGATCTGGGCGCCGCCGAGATGGTCGATCAGCGCGATCACGATGTTGATCGTGCTGAACAGCATCACGAGGATGCGGGCGACGTTGCTGCCGAAGAACATCAGCACCCCGAACAGCAGCTGCGCCAGCCCGAACAGCGCCGAGATCACCACCACGCCCCAGAGCACGAAGTCCCGCGCATCCATCCCCGAGGGCACCACGTCGCCCGTGTCGATGCTGATCAGGTCGCGCACGCCCTGCCAGTCGAACACCACCGCGGCGATGACGAACAGCGGCGAGAACGCCCGCAGCACCACCACGGCCGCGCCGAACACGATCTGCGCCGGCCGCCGCACCGTCTTGTCGGGGACGGGCGACGCGTTCGGCCCGACGTGCGGCGTCGGCACCGGCGCGTGCGTCTCGGCCGTGGCCTCGGCCGTCGGCGTCACCGCGCGCAGGTCGATCACGGGCAGGTCGCCGTCCGTGACGATGGCGTCACCGCCGCCGTTCCTGGAGTGGTAGCCGGTGGCGAAGTCCTTCAGCAGGTCGACCTCGGCCGCCGGCACCGACTGCTCGATCGTGGCGACGATGTGGTCCCGCTCGACGTCGGTGTTCTCGTCGATCTTGTGCGTGATCTGCAGCGTGAACAGCGAGAATCCGACCGCCCGGTCGTAGGTGCCGGCGGCAAGCCAGTCGGTCTTGTGGCCTCCGGGCAGCAGCCAGTCGTCGGGGCAGCGCCAGAACCGCACGTGGTGCCGCTTGGACGGGTTGCCCTTCACCTCCTGCTGGTAGGCGAAGTCCTGGTTGCGCCCGAACAGCATCAGCGGGCTGACCGGCGCCTCGTCGTAGCTGCGTCGCAGCACGGTGGAGCGCACGATCCGCAGTCCGCTGCGGAGGCTCAGGTCGTCGGCGCGGGTCCAGCCCGCGGCCGTCATGGCGGTGTGCAACTGCTCCTCGGCACCGAGCAGGCCGAGGTTCACCGGGTCGCCGAGCAGCCCGTCGCTCGTGCGGGTGCGGCCGATGAAGTAGTTCGGCACGTAGATGTTGGTCAGGATGCGGTGCAGCCGCGGCAGCGCGATGTACGCCACGAGCACCCAGAACACGAGGTAGAACCACACCTGCGCCCAGCCCGAGTCGAAGCCCTGGGTGAGCACCAGGTAGGCCAGCCAGACGGCGGCGGCCCCGGCGATGACGAAGAAGAGGTTGTCGAGCACCGCGTTGATCGAGAAGCGGCGGATGCGCGTCCGCGGCCCGTGCCCGGGAACACGCTCGCCGACGGCGGCGGGGGCCTGCGTCTCGGGCATGCCCCCACGATAGCGGCCCGGCGTGTCAGGCCGCGCGGCAGGCCCCGGACGCGACGGGGCGGCCGCGCATCCGCTCAGATCGGGCGGGCGATGGTGACGCGGGTCAGGTACGGCATCGGGTAGCGGTCGAGGCCGGCGAGGTCGGGATGCGTGTCGAGCAGCTCGTCGAGGCCGGCCAGCAGCTCGGCCCGGGCCGGCTCGTCGAGCGCGATCACGCTGCTGCGCGAGGAGACGAGGGAGTGCAGGGCGGCGCGGTCGAGCTCGTTCGTCCAGCGGAACTCGGCGTGCGCGTCGCGGCGCAGCGGTTCGGCGACCGGGGGAGCGACGGTCTCGTACTCGTCGGCGATCGAGGCGCCGATCACCTCGGTCAGGCGCCGCACCCAGTCGACCTGCTCGTCGCGCACGTTCCAGACCAGTGCCAGAACGCCGCCCGGCCGCAGCACCCGCGCGGCCTCCTGCGACGCCGCCTCGACGTCGACCCAGTGCCACGACTGCGCGTACGTCACCACGTCGGCCGACGCGTCGCCGAGGGGCAGCTGCTCGCCGGTGCCCTCGACGGCGACCACCGTCGGCAGGTTCGCGGCCAGCCGGGCGCGCATCAGCTCGTCGGGCTCGACGGCGGTGACGGATGCGCTGCGTGCGACCAGCGACGCCGTGAACTTGCCCGTGCCGGCTCCCACGTCGACCACGTCGGGCCGGGCGTCGTCGTCGGTGGCGGCGCGGGAGAGCAGCCACTCCACCGCATCGTCGGGATAGCCCGGCCGGCCGGCGTCGTAGGCGGCGGCCTCGGCGCCGACGCTCTGGGCGTACTGCTGATCCTTCGCCATGCGACCATCCTCGCACCGCACGCCCGGTGGGCGGGTAGTCTCGTGCCAGCAGGGTTGGGCTGCGGACGACGGCGAGGCTCGGGGGACGACGTGGTGGGATGGCGGGCCGGCGCGGTCGCGATGCTGCTCGTCGCGGCCGTCGTAGGCACGGCCTCGGTCGGCTCGGCCTCGGCGCTGCCGGGGGGCGCGGCCTCCGTCCTGCCCGGTGACACCGCCCCGACGTCCTCACCGCGCCACAGCGGAACCGCGGGCCCCGGCCCCATCGGATCGGGGGAGACCATGTCACCGCTGCCCGTCACCCCGCAGAGCGACCCGGCCACGCCGCCGCCCGCGTCGGCATCCGGAACCGCCCCGGCCGATCCGGGCGCCCCGGCCGCTGCACCGCTCACCGGCGACCTCTCGGCCACCCTGCCCGGCCCGCTGCACACCGACGGCGGCCGCATCGTCACCGCCGACGGCAGCACCTACGTGATCAAGGGCATCTCGTGGTTCGGCATGGAGACCACCAACTGCGCCCCGCACGGCCTCTGGTCGATCAGCCTCGACGCCGGGCTGGCGCAGATCGCGTCGCTGGGGTTCAACACGATCCGGCTGCCGTTCTCGAACGAGTGCCTCGCGCAGCCCGTGACGACCTCGATCAACGCCTTCGAGAACCCCACCCTCGTCGACCTCAGCCCGCTCGAGCTGATGGACGCCATCGTGCAGGCGGCGAAGTCGTACGGACTGAACGTCATCCTCGACCGGCACCGGCCCGACTCGGCCGGGCAGTCCGACCTCTGGTACACCGACCGCTTCCCCGAGGAGGCGTGGATCGCCGACTGGCAGATGCTCGCCGAGCGGTACCGCTCCGAGCCCTCGGTGATCGGGGTCGACCTGCACAACGAGCCGCACGGCGCCGCGTGCTGGGGCTGCGGCGACTCCTCGGTCGACTGGCGGGCCGCCGCCGAGCGCGCCGGAGACGCGGTGCTCGCCGTGAACCCCGAGCTCCTCGTCATCGTCGAGGGCGTCGAACGGCAGGGCTCGGGCGGCACCACCTGGTGGGGCGGCGGGCTGGCGGATGCGGGCGGCGACCTCGTCTCGCTCGCCGTGCCCGACCGGGTCGTCTACTCGCCGCACGACTACCCGGCGTCGATCTACCCGCAGACCTGGTTCTCCGATCCGGCCTACCCGGCGAATCTGCCCGAAGTGTGGGACGCGAACTGGGGCTACCTCGCCCGCGAGGGCATCGCCCCGGTGCTCGTCGGCGAGTTCGGCTCGAAGCTGCAGACCACCAGCGACCGGCAGTGGTTCGAGAACATCGTGTCCTACCTCGGGTCGACCGGCATCAGCTTCTCGTACTGGTCGTTCAACCCGAACAGCGGTGACACGGGCGGCATCGTGCAGGACGACTGGGTCACGCCCCAGGCCGAGAAGGTGGCGGCGCTCGTGCCGCTGCTCGGGCCGGGCTCGGCGGTCGCGCCGCACGCCGCGGCACCCTCGGCGAGTGGGCCGTCGTCGCCCACGCCCACGGCTTCTCCCACTCCCACTCCTTCTCCGGTTCCGGATGCTCAGCCCGGCACCCCCGGCACCGCCAACCCTTCGAGCGCCGCTCCCGCCCGCCCCGCGACCCCCGGTGCCCGCATCGGCGGCACGGCCCGCGACGGCGCACCCGGACCGGTGACCGGCGCCCCCGGCTCCTCCGCCCCCTCCGCCTCCACCCCGACCCCCACCACCCCGGGATCGGCGTCCGCCGACGACCTCTCGGCGGCCTGGGCATTGCAGAGCACGTGGGACGAGGGCTACGTCGCCGAACTGAAGGTCACCAACACGGGCGGCTCCACGGGCTGGACGGCCTCCTGGTCCGACCCGGGCGCCACCGCCGTGGTGAACGCGTGGGGCATGCGCTGCGAGCTCGCGGCCGGGGTGATCACCTGCACGGGCGCCGACTGGGGCACCTACATCGCGCCGGGCCAGACCATCACGGTCGGCGCCCAGGTGCAGTCGACGTCGACGCCGACGGCGCCCGCGGTCACCCTCACCGCGAAATAGCCCGTGCCGCCGTCCGCCGAGGCGGCGAACGACGGCGCGAGGCGGCGGGCGTCAGGCGAGGCGACGGGCGACGGCGCGCGCGATCGGGTGCCGTGCCACGCGGGCGAGCGAGGTCTCGCCGCGGCAGAAGCGCGCGAACCAGCGCGCGCCCCACCGTGTCCGGATCAGCGAGTGCACGAGGCCGCGACGCGTCTCGAAGAAGCGCAGCAGTTCGGCACCCAGCACCTGCTCGGGTTCGAGCGCGCCGCGGATGCGCCCGGTGTAGGCGTCGAGGGCGGGCATCCGCTCGTCTGACCCGGCCGCGCCCGCCGCACCGGCTGCACGTGCCGCCCGCGTGCCGACCGCCGCCGCGGCCGCCGCCTCGCCCGCCCAGGTGCCGGAGCGGAGGGCGAACGAGATGCCCTCGCGGGTCCACGGTTCGAGGAGGCCGGCGGCGTCGCCCGCCACGAGCACGCGGCCCCGTCGCACGGGGGAGCCCGGCACCCGCCACTGCGTGAGGTGCCCCGAGGAGTGCAGCGTCTCGGCGTGCTCGAGCCCGAGGTGCCGGCGCCAGGCGGCGAGGTACTCACGGGTCTCGTCGGGCCGGCCCTTCCGCTGGATGACCCCGACCGTCAGCGAGTCCCGCTTCGGGAACACCCAGGCGTAGCTGCCCGCGGCCCCGCCCCAGTCGAGCCGCACCCGGTCGCGCCAGGCGCGGGCGTCGGCGGGCATCGCGACCTCGTCCTCGAGCCCGAGGTCGACGCCGCCGATCTCGACGCCCACGTGCCGGGCGGTGCGCCCGCCGGTGCCGTCGGCGCCGATGACGACCCGGGCGGCTGCGGTGGCGGTGGCCGTGCGCACGAGCACCGGTCGGGTCGGGTCGTCATCCGCCTGGATCTCGCGCACCGCCACCCCGTCGACGAACACGGCCCCCGCATCCGTCGCCGCCTCGACCAGCGCCTGATCGAACTCCGACCGCCGCACCATCGCGAGGTACGGTGACGGCCGCCGCAGCACGAACGGCCGCGCGAAGCGGTCGGTCACGAGCGACGCGCGCACCCGCGACTCGATGGTGTGCCGGGCCGCCTCGGGCACGTACCGCAGCGACTCGCCGAGCAGCCCCCCGCCGCACGTCTTGTACCGCGGGAACGTCGCCCGGTCGACGAGCAGAACGGATGCTCCACCCTCCGCCGCGGCCCGCGCCGCACTCGCCCCGGCCGGCCCCGCGCCGATCACGATCACGTCCCAGACGGTGCGGTCGGCCGACCACTCGGGCGCGGTCGCATCGTTCTCGGGCATGCTCCCGAGCCTACGTCCCCCACGATTCCATGCCCTCGCCTCCGTGTCAGCGGCCGGTGGTAGCGTCGGCCGCATGGTCGGGCTCGCGGACATCGCGCCGGAGGGCATCCTGCTCGCCGGAGCCGGCCGGGCGATCCTGCTGCAGATCGCGCTGCCCGGCGTGGGCTACGGCGTGGCGCGGCACAGCGATTTCGCGTCGCGTCCGATGAGCCGCCTGAACGCCACCCTCAGCTACATCTACGCCCTCTCGAACGGCTCGCCCGACGACGTCCGCCGCATGCGGAAGGCCGTCAACCGCGCGCACGCCCCGGTCGCGAACCCGCCCCGCGGCTCCGCCTCCCCCCGCCGGCCCGGCGCCGGCCAGGCCGGTGCCCAGCTCACGGACGCCACGGTCGCACCCGACGCCGACGCCGAGCGCAACCACGGGACGTCGGGCGACCCGCGGTACGACGCGCGCGACCCCGAACTGCAGCTGTGGGTGGCGGCCACGCTGTACGACACCGCGATCACCGTGTACGAGCGGGTCTTCGGGCCGCTCGCCCCGGATGAGGCCGAGCGCGTGTATCGCGAATACGCCGTGCTGGGCACCGCGCTGCAGATGCCGGCCGAGCTGTGGCCCGCCGACCGGGCGGCCTTCCGCGCCTACTGGGACGGGATGCTGCCACGCCTGTCCGCCGACCCGCCGATCCGCGCGGTGGCGCGTGAGCTGCTGAAGGCCGAGAAGGCGGCGCTGCCCATCCGGGTGGTGATGCCGCTGGCCCGTTTCGCGACGATCGGCCTGCTGCCGCCGAGCGTCCGCACCCTCTTCGGCTTCCGCTGGACGCCCGCGCAGCAGCACCGCCTCGACCGCCTCTTCCGCGTCGTCGCCCCCGTCTACCGCCGCCTCCCGCGCGCCCTCCGCCACCTCCCGCAGCGCCGCTATCTCGCCACCCTGGCCCGCCGCTACCCCTGACCGCCGCGGCGCACCCTCCCGCGGCCGCCGCCGCGCGCTTGGTAGCCCCTCGATGGAGCCGGCCGCGCGTCTGGCTGCCGCCCGATGGGGCCGGGTCGATCGTGGTCACCGTCGGGGTGGGCGGGCTGCGCATCCGTCACCCACCCACGCGGGGGCCCGGCGGTCAGTTCGCGTGGGCGGGCCGCGCATCCGTCACCCACCCGGGCGGCGGAGCGGTCAGTCGCGGAGGGCGCCCGAACGGGCGTGCCAGCGGCCGCGGCGGTGCTCGATGTCGATGGGGTGAGCGAAGGTCGCCGTGATGTTCTCGGTCGTGAGGACGGTGGGGGCCGGGCCGATCGCGGTGATGCGGCCGTGGGCGAGGAGCATCGCGTGGGACGTCGACGTCGGCAGCTCCTCGAGGTGATGCGTGACGAGCACCGAGGCGAGGCCGGGGTGCGTCTCGCGCACGCGGTCGAGGGTGTCGAGCAGCTGCTCGCGGGCGGCGACGTCGAGGCCGGTCGACGGCTCGTCGAGCAGCAGCAGCGTCGGGTCGGTCATCAGTGCGCGGGCGATCAGGGTGCGTCCACGTTCGCCCTGCGAGAGCGTCGTCCACGGTTCGGTGGCGCGGTCGGCGAGGCCGAGCAGCTCGGTGAAGGCGTCGGCGCGCTCGCGATCATCCGCGCTCGGTGCCCACCGCGGCACGAGCTCGACCGACCCGGTGAGCCCGGTGAGCACCACCTCGCGGATGCTCAGCCCCGACCCGAGCGGATGCCGCGGATTCACGTGCCCGATCGACCGCCGCAGCGCCTGCAGCTCGACGCGCCCGATGCGCTGCCCGAGCACGTGCACCTCTCCGCTCGACGGATGCTGCACCGCCCCCGCGAGGCTCAGGATCGTGCTCTTCCCGGCGCCGTTCGGCCCGATCAGCGCCCAGTGCTCGCCGGACCGTACCTCGAACGACACGTCGTCCAGCAGCACCCGCCCCTGCCGCACGAACCGCACCCCGCGGAACTCGAGCACCGCCGCCCGTGCGCTCCCGGGCTCCTCGATGTGGGTTGGCGCACGCGTGGCGCCGACCGAGCCGCTATCGGCCTCGGTGGACGTCTCGCGTGGTCGAACCCGCGCGCCAGGTTCGGGGGAGGAGGACGGGACGCTCATCCGTCCATTCTCACCCGGGCCGAGGATGCGGGAGGTGCGCGCAGATCACGCGGTCGTGGTCGCGGTGGGCGGCCGCAACGATCGGCGGCGGCTGTCGGCACCGGCGGGCGGCAGCGGTGGGCGAGGGCGGTGGGCGGGGGCGGCGGTCGCACTGGGCGGCAGCGGCGGTCGGCAGCCGCGGCCGGTGGCGGTCGGCGATGGCAGTCGGCTGAGGTGGCGGTCGGCGGTGGTAGTCGGCGGGGGTGGCGGTCGGCGGTGGCGCCGGTCGGCGGCTGCCCCGGGCGGCGGCGGGCGGCGCGGTCAGCGGCGGGAGGCGTCCTTCACGCGGTCGACGAGGTCGCGCCACGGGCCGTCGAGGTGCTGCTCGGGCACGCGGGCGCCGTGCTCGACCTCCGGCTCGTCGGGCGCGTCGACGAGCACCCGGATCGTGTAGACGAAGCGGTCGGCCCCGGGCGCTCCGGCTCCGTCGGGCCCGGATGCTCCGCTCCCGTCGGCCGGATCGGGCGCGTCCCACGGGCACGACTCCACGAGCGAGAGCCACGAGTCGACGTCGTTCTCCTCCGACGCCTCGATGCTCCACCGGGGCGACATCCCGGCGACGCCCCCCGACCGCGCCACCGTGATGCGCAACTCGCGCCCCCCACCAGCGGATGCAGGCTCACCGGCACCGGCACCGGCACCGACGCGGGCACCAGCACTGACATCGGAGACGGCACCGCCGACGTCACCCTCGGGCTGCGGTGCTCGCGCGGGTTCGGCGTCGGAATCAGGCAGGGTCTGGTCGGTCATCGCTCCTCACGCCCACGGTAGCCCATGCCGCCACGATCGCGGCAGCCTCCGTGGAGTCGTCGCCGAACCGCGAGCGGGCCGCCGTCACGGTGGCCTCGGCGAACGCCGCGAAGTCGGCGGTCGGGGCGAGCGACCCGGTGATCGCGTCGTACCAGACCTGCCCCGCCCGCTCCCAGGCGAAGCCGCCGAGCTCGATCGCCGCCAGCGCGAACGCCCGGTTGGGGATGCCCGAGTTCAGGTGCACCCCGCCGTTGTCGTCGGCCGTGTCGACGTAGTCGTCCATCGACGCCGGCTGCGGATCCTTGCCGAGCACGTCGTCGTCGTACGCCGTGCCGGGTGAGAGCATCGACCGCAGGGCCCGACCCTGCACAGCGGAGGTGAAGAGCCCCTCGCCGATCAGCCAGCTCGCCTCGCCGGCGGTCTGCCCGAGGCGGTGCTGCTCGACGAGGGCGCCGATCACGTCGCTGAACGACTCGTTCAGCGCGCCCGACTGCCCCTGGTACTCCAGCGCGGCCGTGTACTGCGTGACCCCGTGCGCCAGCTCGTGCCCGATCACCGACAGCGACGCCGTGAACCGCCCGAACACCTCGCCGTCGCCGTCGCCGAAGACCATGCGCTGCCCGTCCCAGAACGCGTTGTCGTAGTCGACGCCGTAGTGCACGGTGGCGTCGAGCGGCAGGCCGCGCCCGTCGATCGAGTCGCGCCCGAAGGCCTCGGCCAGCAGCGCGTGCGTCGCACCGAGCCCCTCGTAGGCCTCGTTCACGGCCGGGTCGCCCGAGACCGCGTCTCCTTCGCGCCGAACAACCCGGCCGGGCAGCGTCTCGGTGCGACCTGCGTCGTAGATTGTGCGCTGCGGCGCCGCATCCTCGGGCGCGACCGGCTGCCCGGGCACCGGCGGCACGAACGCTTCGCGCCGGCGCTCCTCGCGCAGCGGCGGATCGGCCAGCAGCGACCGCCGCGCCGCCTGCGCGGCCCGCTGCATGCCGTCCGCCTCGGTCTCGGCGATGCGGGCCAGCAGATACGGGGGAACGATCGAGTGCGCCATGCCCCGACCCTACGGCCACCCTCCGACACCCGCACCGCCCGGGCCTAACCGCTCCGCCGCCAGAGCGAGTCGTCACCCAGGACTCCCACCGCCATGTCCGATTCCCGCTAGAAGCGAGCGGATGCCCGTGCGAGACTCCCTCTCATGGACTTCGCCGAGCGCTACCGCATCATTTCCTCGCGCGACCCCCGCTTCGACGGCCAGTTCATCACCGCCGTCCGCTCCACGGGCATTTACTGCCGCCCCAGCTGCCCCGCGCGCACCCCGAAGGAGCAGAACGTCACTTTCTACGAGACCAGCGCCGCGGCCCACGAGGCCGGCTACCGCGCCTGCAAGCGCTGCCTGCCCGAGGCCGTGCCCGGCACGCCCGCGTGGAACCTCCGCGACGACCTCGCCGGCCGCTCCATGCGCCTCATCTCCGACGGCGTCGTCGAGCGTGAGGGCGTCGACGGCCTGGCCCGCCGCCTCGGCTACTCCACCCGCCACCTCACCCGCGTGCTCACCGAGGAGCTCGGCGCGGGCCCGCTCGCCCTCTCCCGAGCGCACCGCGCCCAGACCGCCCGCACGCTGCTGACCTCGACCGACCTCCCGATGGCCGACATCGCCTTCGCGGCGGGCTTCTCGAGCATCCGCCAGTTCAACGACACCGTCGCCGAGGTGTTCCAGCTGACCCCGACGGCGATCCGCGAGCGCCAGTCGCGGCACGACACGGCCGCCCCCGGCTCGATCACGCTCTCCCTGCCCTACCGCGAGCCCCTCGACATCGACGGCCTCTTCACCTGGCTGGCCGTGCGCGCGATCCCGGGCGTCGAGCACCTCGGAACCGACGCCGAAGGCGCCATCGACTCCTACTCCCGCTCGCTCGCGCTGCCGGGAGGGCCCGCGTGGTTCACGGTGCGACGGATGCCCGGCGGCACCACCCCGCGCCTCCTCCTCGACGCCCAGCTCACCGCTCTCGGCGACCTGCCCGTGCTGGTCTCGCGCATCCGCCGCCTGTTCGACCTCGACGCCGATCCGGTGGCGATCGACGAGGCGCTGTCGGCCGCCGCTGAGGCGTTCGCCGCCGAGAGAGGCGCGTCGGCGCTCGCGGGGCGGGCGCTGGCGGCACGGGTGGCGGCCACCCCGGGCATCCGGATGCCCGGTGCGGTCGACCCCGCCGAGATGCTGTTCCGCGCCATCGTCGGCCAGCAGATCACCGTCGTCGCGGCCCGTACCCTGCTGCACCGGCTCACGCTCGCGGCCGGATCGACGTTCCCCGGCCCGCCGCCGGCGGCAGCACCGGAGGAGTCGGCGCCGACCCTGCTCTTCCCCACGCCGGCGCAGATCGCCGAGCACGCCGGAACCGTGCTCACCGGCCCCCGCGCCAAGATCGCCACCGTGGTGAACACGGCCGAGCTGCTGGCGTCCGGCGCGCTCGAGCTCTCGTTCGGCGACGACGCGGGCGAGCAGCGCCGCCGCCTCGTCGCGCTGCCGGGCATCGGCGACTGGACCGCCGGCTACCTCGCCATGCGGGTGCTCAAGAACCCCGACGTCCTGCCGACCGGCGACGTGGCGCTGCGAACCGGTGCGCGACGACTCGGGTTCCCGGATGCTCCGCGAGCCCTCGCGGCGTGGGCCGCCCCCTTCGCACCGTGGCGCACCTACCTCTCCCTGCACCTCTGGTCGGCGTCGGCCCCACCGCCCCGCCCGCCCCAGGCGCCGCCGACTCGCCGGACACCCACCACCGCGACCACGCGCACGCCGACCCCCGCGACCCGCCGGAAGCCGATCCCGTCCCCAGCGACCCGGCAGAAGCCGATCCCGACCCCCACCGAGGAGACCCCATGACCGCCGTCATCCAGTTCGTCGACACCCCCGACGGCCCGTTCGGCCTGATCGCCGATGCCGACGGCCGTGTCATCGCCTCAGGCTGGACCGCCGACCCGGCCGCACTGCTGGCACGCCTGGCGCCCGCCCTGCAGCCGACCGAGCTGGAGTCGGCCGAGACCCGGGCCGCCCATGCGGTCACCGCTTACTACTCCGGCGACGTCCGGGCGATCGATACGGTCGAGGTCGCCCAGACGGGAGGAGGATTCCACCGCGCCGGATGGGAGGCGCTGCGGACGATCGAGCCCGGGCATCCGCTCAGCTACCAGCAGTTCGCCGCGCACCTCGGACGCCCCACCGCCGTCAGGGCGGCGGCCAGCGCCTGCGCGCGCAACGCGGTCGCCCTGTTCGTGCCGTGCCACCGGGTGCTGCGCACCGACGGCACCCTCGGCGGCTTCGCCTGGGGCACCGCCGTGAAGCGCTCGCTGCTGGCCCGCGAGTCCGAAGCCGCCGGGGCCTGACGCGCCCAGGTCGGCCCGGCCCGCCGACCGCGCCGATGCGGCGGGAGATCAGGCCGGAACCGGCGCCTCCGCCAGCAGCTCCCGAACCCGCGGGATGACCTGCGTGCCGTACAGCTCGATGCTCGTCATCAGGTTCGCGTGCGACAGCGGCCCGTTGCCGTACTTGAGGTCGAAGCGGTCGACGCCGAGCACCCGCACGGCCGACGCGATCTTCTGCGCCACCGTCTCGGGAGATCCGACGTAGAGCGAGCCGTGCGGCCCCGCCTCCTGCTCGAAGTGTGCGCGCCCCATCGGCGACCAGCCGCGCTCGCGCCCGATGCGGTTCATCTGCGACTGGTAGTGCGGCCAGAGCTGCTCGCGCGCCTCCTCGTCGGTGGCGGCGACGTGCCCGGGGGAGTGCACGCCCACCGGCTGACGGTCGAAGCCGAACTGGTCGAGCGCGCGGTGGTAGAGGTCGGCGAAGGGGGCGAAGCGCACCGGGTCGCCGCCGATCACGGCGAGCATCAGCGAGAAGCCGTAGCGGGCCGCGCGCACGACCGACTCGGGGCTGCCGCCGACACCGACCCAGGTCTTCAGCAGCCCGGTCTCGAGCTGCGGGAACACCTGCTGGTCCTTCAGGGGAGCCCGCGTCGAGCCCTCCCAGGTGACCGGCTCGCCCGAGCGCACGGCGGCGAAGAGGTTCAGCTTCTCCTCGAACAGGCGCTCGTAGTCGCCGAGCTCGAAGCCGAACAGCGGGAACGACTCGGTGAACGACCCGCGCCCGAGGATGACTTCCGCGCGCCCGTTCGAGAGCGCATCCAGGGTCGAGAAGCGCTGGAACACCCGCACCGGGTCGTCGCTCGAGAGAACGGTGACGGCCGAGCCGAGGTGGATGCGCGAGGTGCGCGCCGCCACCGCCGCCAGCACGACCTCGGGCGCCGAGACGGCGAAGTCGTCGCGGTGGTGCTCGCCGAAGCCGATGAAGTCGACGCTCACCTCGTCGGCGAGCACGGCCTGGTCGACGAGGTTCCGCAGCACCTGCGCGGCGGGCAGCAGGCTGCCGTCGGGGGCGGCGGTCACGTCGCCGAAGGTGTCGAGTCCGAGCTGGAGCTGCTCTGCCATGGTCTTACGTCCTGTCCGTCGGTGCCGCGTCTCACGCCCATTATCCATGCGTGTGTATGAAAGCAGACAACCGGATGCTCGTCAGCAGTATTCCGCGCGGCCCCCGCCTGCCAGACTGGAGCCCAGTCACCGTCGTGAGGAGCCCTCCATGTCCGCCCCCATCCTCGTCGGCTTCGACGGATCGCCCGCCGCCCAGACCGCCCTCGACTGGGCCCTCCGCCGCGCGGAAGCCACCGGCTGCGACCTCGAGGTGCTCTACGTCGCCGACACGTCGTGGGACTCCGAGGCGTTCACCGCCGCCCCGCTGCTGCAGCAGAAGGGCGAGGTCGTGGCCGCCGAGGCCGCCTTCCACGCCGACAGCAAGGCGCCGCACGTCACGGTCACCTCGAAGGTGCGGCGGGGCAACCCCGTCACCGAGCTCGTCGCCGAGGCCGAGGCGATCGGCGCGAGCCTGCTTGTCGTCGGCAGCTACCGCAAGGACCTCTACGAGCGCCTGACCACGAGCGCGGTCAGCCTCCGGGTCGCGGCGTCGGCCACGGTGCCGGTCGCGGTCATCCCCGACGTGCCCGCGACGAAGCGGCACGGCGTGGTCGTCGGCATCGACGGCGGGCCCTCCTCGGCGCGGCTCGTGCGCACCGCGCTCGCGGAGGCGGCCCTGCTCGGCGAGCCCGTGCGCATCCTGACCGCGTGGACCCTGCCGCCCCTGATGCAGCCCGAGTTCACCGACGGGTCGGAGCTCTACGAGGCCCTCGAGCAGCGCGCCAAGGACGTCGCCGAGGAGACCGCGGGACAGGCCCAGCGCGAGGACGGCACCGGCGTCGCCGTCGAGACGCAGGTCGTGCTCGCCGCCCCGTCGGCCGCCCTGGTGACCGCGGGCAAGGAGGCCGCCCTGCTCGTCGTGGGCAGCCACGGCCGGCACGGCATCGGCCGCTTCCTGCTCGGCTCGGTGAGCCACGACGTCATCCTCGGGGCGCAGTGCCCGGTGCTCGTGCTGCGGGTGACCGACAAGGTGTCCTGAGCCGCCACCCTCCAGCCCGACCCGCGCCTCCGGCCGGAGCGTGGGATTCCGCTGACCGCGCATTCGGCGAACACCCCGGAAACGCCCGGTATCGTGAACGCGTGTCCGACAGCCCTCTCGCGCAGAGCCCCTACGAGGTGCTCGGCGTCGGCGCAGCCGCGACCCAGGACGAGCTGAAGAAGGCCTACCGCCGCCTGCTCCGCGAGACCCACCCCGACACCGGAGGCGACGCCGTTCGCTTCGTCGCGGTGCAGCGGGCCTGGGAACTCGTCGGCGCTCCCGACGACCGGGCCGCCTACGACCGCGGGTCGAGAGGCGGCGGCGCCGGCAGCACGCACACCGCCGGGGCCTCGGGCTCGGCGTCGCCCCCGGGATCGGGCTTCGGCCCCGCGACGGGGGGCCGCGCATCCGGTCGCCCCGCCAGCTCGACCGTGAAGGCCCGCACCTACGGGCACCCCGGCGGACAGGAGCGCGAGGTCTACCTCACGCTGCTCCGCGAATGGGTGGGCCGCGGCGTCGAGATCGCCGATCCCTACGACCCGGCGCTCGTGCGCAGCGCGCCGCGCGAGATCCGCGGCTGGCTCGCGAAGGCCATCGCCGAGGAGTCGACCGCCGGCCTCGTCTCGACCCTCGGTATCGGCTACACGATCTGGAACAACGTGCTCTCGGGCCGTTCGGCGAACGGCGTGCCCGAGACGATCGACCACGTCGTGCTCGGCCCCTCGGGTCTCTACGCCATCCAGTCCGAGGACTGGGGCGGCGAGGTGCGGCTGAAGAAGGACGAGCTGGTGGGCGAGTCGGTGCACCCCGACGACGAGCCGCTGCATGAGCTGCACCGGGCGGCGAAGTCGCTCGGCCGCTCGCTGGGCGTGAAGTTCACCTTGCTCGTCGTGGTGGTTCCGGATGCGGCACTCGCCGAGCCCGCGGAGACCGTCGACCGCGGCCGGCTGTCGGGCTCGGTCGTGGTGCGCCGCTCGCTGCTGCCGCAGCTGCTGCGGAACGGCGTCGACGGAGCCGCGGGCGGGCGCGGCGGCTGGGGCGGCGGCGCCGAGCGCACGAGCATCGACCGCGTCTTCGAGCTGCGCACCCGTCTGCAGAACGGCATCCGCCTGGCCTGACCGCCCCACCTGCCCGCGCCCCGCGCCAAACCGCTACTGGGTGGCGGTGAGTCGCGCCAAACCGCTGCACTTACCCGCGACTCAACTCCCAGAGCGACACTTAGGCGCGACTCAGCCTCGGTGCGCTCATGCGGGCGCTGCCGGGCGACCGCGCGCCTCGCTCGTCAGCCGACCCGCTAGACGACGAGCAGGATCTTGCCGATGTGCGCCGACGACTCCATCAGCCGGTGGGCCTCGGCCGCGTCGCCGAGCGGGAAGCGGGCTCCGATCACCGGCTGCACCCGCCCGTCGGCGACGAGCGGCCAGACGTCCTCGTGCACGCTGCGCATGATCTCCGTCTTCTCCTCGTCGGGCCGCGCCCGCAGGCTCGTCGACCGCAGCGTGCCGCGCTTGCGCATCAGCGCCCCGAGGTCGAGAGCGGCCGACCCGCCGCTGGAGGAGATGTTCGCGATCCGCCCGTTCACCGCGAGCGCGGCGACGTTGCGGTCGAGGTAGTCGCCGCCCACCACGTCGAGCACGACGTCGGCGCCTCCGGCCTCGCTCTGCACCCGCTCGACGAAGTCGTCGCGGGTGTAGTCGATCAGGATGCTCGCCCCGAGCTCCCGGCACGCTTCGAGCTTCTCGGCCGACCGTGCCGTCACCGCGACCCGGGCGCCGAAGGCGCGGCCGAGCTGCACCGCCATCGTGCCGATGCCGCTGGAGCCGCCGTGCACGAGGAGGGTCTCGCCCGACCGCAGTCCGGCGAGCTGGAAGACGTTCGACCACACCGTCGCCACCACCTCGGGCAGCCCGGCCGCGTCGATCAGGTCGACGGAGTCGGGCACCGGCAGCACGTGACCGGCGTCGACCACGACGCGTGTGGCGTAGCCCCCGCCGCCCAGCAGGGCGCAGACCCGGTCGCCGACCGCGAAGCCGGAGGCCTCCGCACCCGGCCCGAGCTCGGCGACCACGCCCGACACCTCCAAGCCCGGCCAGGCGGGAGCCCCGGGCGGCGGCGGGTAGTGGCCCTTCCGCTGGGCGACGTCGGCGCGGTTCACCCCGGCCGCGGCCACGTCGATCAGCAGCTGACCGGGCCCGGGGCGCGGGTCGTCGACGTCGGAGAGCTCGAGAACGGATGCGTCGCCGGGGTGGGCGATCAGAACGGCCTGCATGACGGCCACGCTACGCCCCTGTCCGCGCTCGGAGTCGCACCCGCGAGAACGCCGGGGAACTTGCGAGAACTCCTCGATTCGGTGTCGAATAGGCCAACGACTATCGAAGGAGATAGCTCATGACCCGTTCGTCCTACCCCGACGTCGACATCCCCGAGCTCAGCGTCTACGACGCCCTCTTCTCAGGCATCGCGGAGGCCGACCTCGACCGGGTCGCGCTCGTCGACGGCCCGAGCGGCGACGAGACCAGCTATCGCGCCCTGATCGCCCAGATCGACGCGCTCGCCGGCTCGCTCGCGGCCCGGGGTCTCGCGGTCGGCGACCGCGTCGGCATCCTCTGCCCGAATGTGCCCGCCTTCGCGACCGTCTTCCACGGGGTGCTGCGTGCGGGCGGCACCGCGACCACCATCAACTCGCTGTACACCGCGGAGGAGATCGAGAACCAGCTGATGAGCGCCGGCGCCAGCTGGCTGTTCACTGTCTCGCCGCTCTACGCCCACGCCGCCGAGGCCGCGGAGAAGGCCGGGATCGACGCCGACCACCTCGTCGTGATCGACGGCGCGGAGGGCCACCCGTCGCTCCGCGACCTGCTGTTCGAGCGGGCGGCACCGCCCGACGTCTCGTTCGACCCGGCGACGCACCTCGCCGTGCTGCCCTATTCCTCGGGCACCACCGGGCGGCCGAAGGGCGTCATGCTGACCCACCGCAACCTGGTGGCGAACATCCACCAGTGCCGCGACGTCATCCCCCTGTCCCGCGATGACCGGGCGCTCGCCGTGCTGCCGTTCTTCCACATCTACGGCATGTCGGTGCTGCTCGACTACGCCCTCCTGCAGCGGGCCGCCCTGGTCACCATGCCGAAGTTCGACCTGGCCGAGTTCCTCCGTACGGTCAGCGAGCAGCGCTGCACGTGGGTGTTCATCGCGCCGCCCATCGCGGTCGCGCTGGCCAAGCATCCGCTCGTCGACGAATACGACCTCTCGGGCGTCGAGGTGATCTTCTCGGGAGCCGCCCCGCTCGACCGGGAGCTCGCCAAGGCGGTCGCCGGCCGCATCGGCTGCCAGGTGCGTCAGGGCTACGGTATGACCGAGACGAGCCCTGTGACGCACGCGATCCCGATCGAGGGCGACATCGATCTGTCCTCGATCGGCCTGGCCATCCCGAACACCGAGTGCCGGCTGGTCGACCCCGAGACCGGTGCCGACATCGAGTTCCCGGATGCCGGCACCAGCGCACGCGGAGAGCTCCTGATCCGCGGGCCCCAGGTGATGAGCGGCTACCTGAACGACGAGGAGGCCACGGCCCGCACCATCGAGCCCGACGGCTGGCTGCACACCGGCGACATCGCGACCGTCACCGCGGAGGGCGTCTATGCGATCGTCGACCGGCTGAAGGAGCTGATCAAGTACAAGGGCTACCAGGTGGCTCCCGCCGTGCTCGAGGCGGTGCTGCTCTCCCACCCCGACGTGGTCGATGCGGCCGTCGTGGGCGTGCCCGACGAGGACGCGCAGGAGGTTCCGAAGGCCTTCGTGGTGCGCCGGCCCGACGCCGGGGACGACTTCGACGAGGCCGCGGTGATGGCCTTCGTCGCCGAGCGGGTCGCCCCGCACGAGAAGGTGCGGCTGGTGGAGTTCATCGACGCCATCCCGAAGTCGACCTCCGGCAAGATCCTGCGGAAGGACCTGCGATCGCGGGTGGGGCGGCACGCGCTGACCTGACCGGTGGGGTGTCGCCCACGGCACCCGACCGCACCCGGCGGGGTGTCGCCCACGGCACCCGACCGCACCCGTTCACGGGACTGTCGGCGGGGAGTGGTAGACCGAGAGGATGACCGACTACAGCTCCACGCACCAGGCCCTGCTCGACACCGTCCCGCTCCGCGAGGGGGCGCGCATCGAGAGCGAGCGTGTGCACTACGACGAGGGCGGCACCGCGCTCGACGGATTCCTCGTCGCCGACGCCGCGATCGACGGGCCGCGGCCGGCGGTGCTCGTGCTGCACGACTGGACGGGGGAGCAGGAGTACACCCGCGTGCGCGCCGAGATGCTCGCTCGCCTGGGGCTCTTGGCCTTCGCCGCCGACCTCTACGGCGCCGGGGTGCGCCCGACGGGTGACGACGCGGCTGCCGAGGCCGGCACGTACTACGGCGACCTGCCGCTCTTGCGCCGCCGGGTGCAGGCGGCCTACGACGTGCTGGCGAGCGACCCGCGGGTCGACCCGTCGCGCATCGTCGTGATCGGCTACTGCTTCGGCGGCTCGGCCTCGATCGAGTTCGCCCGCACCGGGGCAGCCCTGGCCGGAGCCGTCAGCTTCCACGGCGGGCTCGTCACGCACGAGCCGGCCGACGTCGAGAGCATCCGCACGCCCCTGCTCGTGCTCACCGGCGCCGACGACCCGGTCGTCCCCGACGAGGCGGTCGTCGCCTTCGAGGACGAGCTGCGGCAGAACCCCGCGATCGACTGGCAGATCGTGCTCTACAGCGGCGCCCCGCACGCGTTCACGCTGCCCGAGGCGCCGAGCTGGCGGCCCGTGGCCGACGCCCGCAGCTGGCGGGCGTTCCGCGCCTTCCTCGACGAGGTGCTCGGCTAGCCCGTCACCCGGAGGCCTTTACCCGCCGCCCGCCGGGTGGCATTGTGGACACTGTACACAGGAGGTGCACATGCTCACGACCGACCACGGTTTCAGCGGTTTCAGCGTCACGGACATCGACGAGTCCCGGCGGTTCTACCAGGACGTCCTCGGGCTCGAGGTGTCGACGAACGAGATGGGCATCCTCGACATCGCCCTCCCGGCCGGTGGCGCGCACGTGCTCGCCTACCCGAAGGAGGACCACGTGCCGGCGGTGTTCACCATCCTGAACTTCGCCGTCGACGACATCGACCGGGCGGTCGACGAGCTCGAGGCGGCCGGGGTGGCGCTCGAGCGCTACGAGGGCATGCCGCAGGACGAGCGGGGCGTGCTGCGGGGCAAGGCGGCGAACCGCGGGCCCGACATCGCGTGGTTCCTCGACCCGTCGGGCAACATCCTGTCGGTGCTCAGCGACTAGCCCGGGTTCGGCGCCCGGGCGGGCGGCGTCGCCCGGGCATCGGTCGCCCGGGCATCCGGCGCCCTAGAGTGATGAGCGCAGCTCGATCGACACCGGGTCGATGATGTCGTCGAAGTCGTGGTGCTTCTCGACGTAGCGCACGACGAAGGGGCAGATCGCCACGGCCCGGAGGCCCGCGTCGCGCACCTGCTCGAGCGTGCCCTTGATCAGGGTGCTTCCGTAGCCGTGGCCCTCCTGGGCCGGATCGACCTCGGTGTGCAGGAAGACGCGGTCGACGCCGCGGTCGGTGTACTCCGTGAAGCCCACCTCCTCGCCGTCGACGAGCAGCGCGTAGCGGTTCTGCTCGGGCTGGGGCACGACCTCGACGGTCGCCTGGGGGTTGTCGCTCTCGTTCTCGCTCATGACCCCAGCGAAGCAGATTCCGAGCGGATGCGCGAGCGGCGCACCTGGCCCCGCGGGGGTCACCTCGGCGAGCCGTCGGGCGCCCACACCCCCGAGCTGCCCCGGCGATGGCTGCCGACCAGATGCGTGTCGAGGATCCCGACCGCCTCCATCAGCGCGTGCATCGTCGTGGGCCCGACGAAGCGGAACCCCTTCGCGCGGAGCGCCGCCGCCAGCGCCGTCGACTCGGGGCTCACCGTCGGCACCTCGGCCATCGTGCGCGGAAGGGGGGTGCGGGCCGGCCGGAACGACCAGACCAGCCCCGACAGCCCACCCGTCGTCGCCGGATCGTCGCGCAGCGCGACCGTCGCCCGGGCGTTGCCGATCGTCGCGAGGATCTTGGCCCGGTTCCGCACGATCCCCGCATCATTCAGCAGTCGGGCGATGTCGTCGTCGCCGAACCCGGCCACGGCGTCCGGATCGAAGTCGCGGAACGCCGCCCGGAACGCCGGCCGCTTCCGCAGGATGGTCGCCCAGGACAGCCCCGATTGGAAGCCCTCGAGGCTCAGCCGCTCGAACAGCCCGCGCTCGTCGCGCACGGGCAGGCCCCACTCGGTGTCGTAGTACTCCTGCAGCAGCGGATCGACCGCGGCCCAGGCCGGGCGGGCGAGACCGTCGGGTCCGACGACGACGGCGCGGTCGGCGGCGGAGGCGGGGGAGTTCTCTGCGGGCGGCACCCGTCTAGTATTGAACGAAGCCACTACTGAGGAGGATCACCGGATGAACGTGCTCGCTGCCATCGGAGCCATTCTGCTGTTCCTCGTCGGCATGTTCCTGTTCGGAACGCTCGCCAACGCGTGGGTCTTCTTCGCCGGCATCCTGTGCGTCTCGGGCTCGGTCTTCCTGGCCACGTCGATCCTCTCGACGCAGCGCCGCCACTAGCCGCGAAGCATCCGGCTCAGGAGACCAGCTCCTCCAGCGCTTTCGCCAGGCGCCGCTCGCGCGTGGCGTCGGTCTTCGCGTCGACGATCGAGGTCGCGATGCGCTTCTTGTTGGTGTACGAGAGCGCGGCGAAGGCGGCCGCGGCATCGGCGTCCCCGGCCAGAGCGGCGGCAAGAGCATCCGGGAGCTCGACCTCGCGCGGCGCCTCGTCGAGCTCGACGCCGACCACGACCGTGTCACCGGCGGCGACGCCCGCGGCCGCCCGGTTCTCGGCGCTCAGCGCGATCAGGTACTGACCGGTGTAGAACACGATCGAGCTGCGGTAGCTGTGGCCGCCGATGGTGACGACGACCGGGATGCGCTTGCCGCGGTCGAGCGCCGTCACCACGCTCTCGGGCACCGGGATGCCCGTGTTGTTCTTGCCGCTGGCGAGGATCGTCGTGCTGAACTCCATGTCAGCAGTATGGCCCAGCCGAATGGCGTCAGGCGGCGATGCTGCGAGCGTCGAGGGCGTCCTGCACGATGGTGAGGCCCTCGAGCCCCGGCATGCGGGCGATGTGCGCGTCGATCTTGGCCGCCTCACGACGACCCTCGGGCCCGCCCATCAGGTGGCCCATGACGTGCTTCACCTCGTCGTCGCTCATCACGCCTGAGCCGACCGGGCCCCAGAAGTTCTTCAGCGCGAAGCGCGCCAGCACCTGGGCCTTCTTGCTCTTGCCGAGACGCTCGCGGGCCTGGGTGGCGTAGAAGGCGACGTGACGCGCCTCCTGCTTGGCGATGCGGCGCAGCAGTTCGGCGAGCACCGGATGCGCTTCGAGGTCGGCGAGCCGGTTGTAGGCGGCGACGGCCGACCACTCGTTGGCCGCGCCCCACACCATGTGCACGGCGATGAAGCCCGAGCCGACGATGTTGCCGAGGAGGGACTGCTTCACGGGGTCGAGACGGTCTTTCCAGCCGAGCTTCAGGCGGGTGGCCTTCAGCTCGTCGAAGTCGACGATCACGTCGTGCTCGGCGAGCACGGCCGCGAGGGCCTCGCCGTGCCAGAACTCCTCGCGGTTCCACATGGTCATGAACGCCGTGACGTCCTCGTCCTTGTGGGAGGGGGTGACCAGCATGTCCCGCAGGTAGCAGACGGTGTGGTACTCGATGTCGCACATGTAGCGGAGGCTCCGCAGGGTGCCCTCGGGAAGGGGGTGCTCGCGGAAGTCGGAGAAGTCGAGGTCCTGCCACGCGACCTTGGTGGAGGTCTCCGTGTACTTGTCGATGTCGAATGCCATGGGTGTGTCGGGGGAGCGTCAGGTGGCGCTCGACCGGTCTCCTTCCTCGGATGCGGATGCCGGTGCGTCGGGCAGCAGAGCCAGATTAGCCGGTGCGACGGGGCGGTCGGACGATCGTCTCGTCCAGTCCTCCACCGTCCACTTCATTCGTTGCGCGTGCCGATACAGATCGGTGTCGGGATTCACCACTGTGGCGTTTCCCAGCAGCTTCAGCCACGCGACGTCGGCGAGGCTGTCGCCGTAGCCGTACGACTGGGTCAGGTTCGCACCGTGACCGGCCGCGTACTCGCGGAGCCACGCGGCGCGCGCTTCATCGACCAGCGGGGGAGCGGCGAGGTAGCCGGTGAGCACGCCCTTCGAGGCATGCATCTCGCCGGCGACGACCTCGTCGAAGAACGCGGAGAACGGTTCGGCTGCCGAGCTCATCGCGCCCGTGACCAGCACCGTGCGGTGCCCGGCGGCGCGGTGCTGGGCGACGCGGTCGAGAGCATCCGGAATCGCCCGGCTCAGCATGGCTGCGCCGAAGCGGCCCTGCACGAGCTCCTGCAGCTCCTCGACGCGGATGCCCTTGTAGCGGCGCACGAGGGTGCGGATGAACTCGCCGCGGTCGCGCCGCTCGGCGCGGAGGTACGCCGGCACCGAGACCAGGAGGCTCGCGAACTCCTGCGGCCACTGGGCCTTCGGGGTCATGCCGAGGCGCATCCAGAGGTACTGCTCGACGAGGTTCGACTCGACGACGGTGCCCTCGAAGTCGAACACGGCCAGCACGTCGCTGCGCACCGGCAGGGCGCGCTTGGCACGGGCCCGGCCGGCGGGCCGCTTGGCGAAGGCCTTCGTCAGACCGGTGATGGAGGGGAAGTGGATGCTCTGGAAGTACTCGTGCCAGTCGATCTCGGCCACGTCGAAGCCGCGGTCGGCCTTCAGCTCGTCGGGGATCGAGGCGTGCAGCGCCCGCGTGTTGCGGTCGTCGAAGATGAGCTCGGTCTGCACGTAGGCGCGGTAGAGCTCGGCGAAGTAGCGCAGCTGGTCGAGGCCCTGCTGGCGGCGGCGGAGCGTCTCGGTCCACTGCCGCGTGCGCGGGTTCGAGGGCATCCGGATCACGGCCTGGTCGGCTACGGAGGCGATGCGCTCCTGCAGGCGGAGCGTCCGCTCGACCGAGCGGCCGCCGGGGAAGCGCCACGACGGCACGGCGATGCCGCCGTCGTCGCCCGGCATGGGGTTCTCGGTGAAGAACTCCTTGACGTTCTCGTACATGGTGTGGAACGGCAGCGGGTTCCGCGCTCCGGACACGACCTGGTAGTAGCGCGGCTCGTCGACGGGCGCCGGCGTCACGGCGGCCGCGAGGATCGCGTTCACCACGAAGTCGACCGGGATGACGTCGAGGATGGAGTCGGGCACGCCCGGGAACTCGGGCAGCTGGCCGCGGCCGTAGGCCATGATCAGCGGGTCGGCGACCTTGAAGCCGTCGAGCCAGCCCGGGAACGGGTGGCGCAGGGCGCTCTCGATGATGGAGGGGCGGACGATCGACAGTCGGTGACCGGCCGTGCCCCAGAGCTCCTCGGCGGCGCGCTCGGCGAAGGCCTTCGTGAGCGTGTAGACGTCGGTCCAGCCGAGGGACTCGGCGCGGATGCGGCCGTGGTCGATCAGGCGCTTGGTGACCCACTCGATGCGGGCGGCCTCGGCGTCGGCGGCGACGGCCTGCGGGCCCACCTTGCCGAGCTTGGCGCGGCTCTTGGCGAGCAGGCCCCGCAGCACCTCGGGCTGGCGGGAGGCCATCTCGACCCGGCGGCGGGCCGACTTCGCGGCGGCGTTCTCGGCGCGCCAGTCGATCTCGTGCTCGAGCGGCGCCTCGGGCGAGACGCCCTTGCGCATTCCGCCGACGTAGGCGGTGGAGACGTGCACCACGTGCGGGTCGCTGCCCGAGGCGAGCAGCGCGCCGTAGAGGCCGGTGGCCCCGTCGACGTTGGTCTGGAAGGCCTCGTCGATCGGCGGGTCGAACGAGACGGTGGAGGCGCCGTGCAGCACCACGTCGATGTCACCGGGCAGCTCGCCCGGGTTCGCGAGGTCGCCCTGGATGACCGTCAGCCGTTCCCGGATCGTGCGCTCGACCTCGGCCTCGCCGACGGCCTCGCGCCAGGTGCGGAACACCGGCTTCTTCAGCAGCGTCTGCAGGCGGGTCTCACCGGTGGTGCGCGACTTCGGCCGGATCAGCAGCGAGACACGCGTGTCGGGGTGCGAGGAGAGCAGCCGTTCCAGCACCGCCTGGCCGACGAAGCCGGTGGCGCCCGTGAGCAGCACGTGCGAGCTGCCGAGAGAGAAGGCGGAGTCGGCGGGGGTCGTCGTCGGGTCGGTGGGGGTGGCGTCGGTCATCCGGTCGCTCCGCCTTTCTTGGAGGTCGAGGTGGTCGAGGTCGTTCGGGTGGATCGGGCTGCTCGGCTGGATCGGGCTGCTCTGTCGGGTGCGAGACCGTGGCGGAGGCCGGCGAGCCGGCGGCCGAGGGCATGACCCGCACCCCGCGAGGGGGCGAGCGCGCGCTCGCGAGCCGCCCGCACCACGTGCAGGGCGCCGAGTCCGGGGAGCTCCCGCACCTTCGCATCGACGCCGGCGGTGAGCTCGGCGTCGAGGAGCTCTTCGTAGAAGAAGGCCGAGGCGGATTGCTGCACGCTCGCGGCCCCGATGGGCCACGGGGTGCGCGGCAGGGCGCGGCGGGCTAGGTTCTGAGCGCGGCGTGAGGCGGTCAGGCGGGCGCGGGCGTCGGGCTCGACGAAGGCGCGGTGCCGCTTCTTCACCTCGAGGATGCGCTCGAGCAGCGAGACCAGCTCGGGGTTCGGGTCGAGCGTCTTGAGGCGGATGTAGGCGGCCTCGGTCATCCACTCGTCGACCGCCACCGTGGTGAGGTGCACGCCGATGACGTCGGGCCCGATCGCGTTCGCGCGGAACGACTCGACGATGGGCGTCGCCCGCTCGGACAGCTCGAGCGCGATCGCCTTGAGGCGGGGGAGCTCCTCGATCGCGGTCGGGTCGACGCCGTGGGCGCGCACGATCACCTCGAGGGCGTCGGCGATCCAGTACTTCTCGAACGCCCAGGTGGTGAGGAACGCGGTGACCCGCGCGTCCTTGTGGGTGGGGGTGACGAGCACGTTCCGCAGGTAGGTCATGGTCGAGCGCTCGAGCTCGCGCAGGTAGGCGAGCAGGCGCACGGTGCGATCGGCGAGCGGATGCTCGGCGAATGCCTCGAGATCGATCTCGCCGCGGTGGCTGCCGACCGCGGTGCGGGCGAAGTCGCGCACGTCGAAACGCTCGGGAACTCGTTCTTCGACGGACATCTGGTCTCTCCGAGGCGGACTGTCCCCGGCGTGGTCGGCGAGGAGGGGTGAACGGATGCGCTCGTCTAACGCTACGCACTCCGTAGCGTATCCTAAGCACCATGGCGACGGCTCTGGTGACCGGTGGAACCTCGGGGATCGGTGCAGCATTCGCCCGGGCCCTCTCCCTTCGAGGGTACGACCTCGTGCTCGTCGCGCGCGACGAGGAGCGGCTGCGCGAGACGGCCGCCGAGCTCTCCCGCGACGGGGCGACGAAGGTCGAGACCATCTCCGCCGACCTCTCGGTGCGGGCCGACGTCGACCGCGTCGCCGAGCGGCTCGAGTCGGCGGATGCGCCCATCGACTTCCTGGTCAACAACGCCGGCTTCGGCATCCACGGCTCGCTGCTCGAGCGCGACGTGTCGATCCACGAGCGCGCGCTGTCGGTGATGTGCCTCGCCGTGCTGGTGCTCGGCGGTGCGGCCGGACGGGCGATGAAGGCCAGGCACAAGGGCACCATCCTGAACGTCTCCAGCGTCGCCGGCACCATCGCGACCGGCAACTACTCCGCCGTCAAGGCGTGGACGACGGCGTACACCGAGGCGCTCGCGGTCGAGCTCAAGGGCACAGGAGTGCAGGTCACGGCGGTGCTGCCGGGCTGGGTGCGCACCGAGTTCCACGAGCGGGCGGGCATCCGCACCAAGTCGATCCCCGAGTTCCTCTGGCTGGACGCCGACGCGCTGGTGGAGGAGTGCCTGCGCGACGTCGCCCACGGCAAGGTGCTCTCGGTGCCCTCGAAGCGGTTCCGTTTCCTCATGCTCTTCACGCGGCACCTGCCCCGCCGCACCATCCGCTGGATCTCGGGACGCATCTCGTCCAGTCGCAGCAAACCGATCGTGCCGTCGGAGGCGAAGACCTCATGATGACCCACAACCACCCGCACCTCATCCGTGCCCCCAAAGACCGCTTCACGAGCGGCGTCATGGCGAACATGCGCTTCGTCGCGCAGCGGATGCTGCTGAAGCCGGTGGTCTGGTCGATCACCCGCGTCAGCGTGCACGGGCACGACGCCGTCAAGGGTGTGCAGGGCGCCTTCATCGCGGTCGCGAACCACTCCAGCCACCTCGACGCGCCGCTGATCATGTGCGCGCTGCCGCGGCGCATGGGCCGGTACCTGGCCGCCGGAGCCGCTGCCGACTACTTCTTCGACATCTGGTGGCGGCGCATCCTGACCGCCCTGTTCTTCAACGCGTTCCCGATCGACCGCACCGGCACGGCGCAGAAGCACGGCGTGTCGAAGAAGCTGCTGAGCCGTGGGGTCCCACTGCTCGTCTTTCCCGAGGGCACGCGCTCGAAGACCGGCGAGATGGCCGACTTCAAGGCCGGCGCGGCCGCCCTGTCGCTCGCCTGCGACGTGCCGCTCGTGCCCGTCGCGCTGGTCGGCGCGAGCGCCGCCATGCCCCGCGGACGCAACTGGCCGATCCCTGGGCGCCCGCCCGTGGCGGTCATCTTCGGGGAGCCTATGATCGGACTGCCCGGCGAGACGCCCGACCAGTTCTCGAAGCGGATCAAGGTCGAGGTGCAGCGACTGCACTCGACCGGAAGCAGCACTCTGAAAGGATCCTCATGACCGACGTGAAGCACATGAAGTGGTGGGGCTGGGGCCTCGAGGGCGTCGGATTCCACTTCGAGGACAAGCCCGACTTCGCCCCGTTCGTTCAGAAGGCGGTCGCGCTCGACATCAGCGTGCCGCCCGTGCCGCCGCTCTCGTTCGACGAGCTCACGGTCGAGCCGCCGCGCATCACGGCGTCGTTCGAGGCCGAGCTGGTCTCGATCGTGGGCGCGTCGCACTCGACGACGGATGACATGGCTCGGGTGGTGCACACCTACGGCAAGAGCATCCGCGACCTGCTGCGCGTGCGCCGCAACGAGATCGCCCGCGTGCCCGACGTGGTCGTCTACCCCGCCGACGAGGCCGAGGTGCAGCGCATCGTCGACGCCGTGGTCACCGAGGGCGCCGTGCTCATCCCGTTCGGTGGCGGGAGCAACATCGCCGGGAGCCTCGAGCCGCTCGCCGACGAGAAGCGCACGATCGTCTCGCTCGACCTCGGCCGCCTCCGCCGCGTGCTCGACATCGACGAGGGCTCGGGCCTCGCTCGCATCCAGGCCGGTGCCCAGGGCCCCGACCTCGAGGAGCAGCTGAACGCGCGCGGCTGGACGCTCGGCCACTTCCCCGACAGCTTCACGCACTCCACCCTCGGCGGCTGGGTCGCGACGCGCTCCTCGGGCATGCAGAGCGACAAGTACGGCGACATCGCCGACATCGCGCGCGGCCTCCGCATGGTGCGCCCGGGCACGGTCGTCGTGCTGCGTCCGCTGCCCTCCACCTCCACCGGCCCCTCGGTGCGCGAGATGATCATCGGCTCCGAGGGCCGCCTCGGCGTGATCACCGAGGTCACCGTGCAGGTGCACCGCCAGCCCGCCGTTCGCGAGGTGCAGGCCTACTTCTTCCCGAACTGGAAGGCCGGCCTCGCGGCGATGCACGAGATCTCGGAGTCAGACGCCTCGCCGTCGATCACCCGGGTGTCGGATGCGCGGGAGAGCGGCTTCTCGCTCGCCACCCGCAAGAAGTCCAAGGGTGTCTCGTCCTTCGTGACGAAGACGCTCATGTCGGTGCTGCAGCGCCGCGGCTGGGTGCTGGAAGACATGTGCCTGTCGTTCATCGGCTTCGAGGGCAGCTCCTCGCACGTCTCCTACGAGAAGAAGCTCGTGTCGAAGATCGTGCGGAAGCACGGCGGCCTCGGCGTCGGCAAGGGCCCGGGCGCCCTCTACGACCAGAAGAAGTTCGACACGCCCTACCTCCGCGACTTCCTGCTCGACCGGGGCGCCGCCGCCGACGTCTCCGAGACCGCGGCACCGTGGTCGAAGCTGCAGAAGGTCTACGACGACACCGTCGCGGCCGCGAACAAGGCGTACGACGCCCTCGGCGTGCACGGCTGGATCATGTGCCACCTCTCGCACTCGTACCACTCCGGCGCCTGCCTCTACTTCACCTTCGCGTTCGTGCACGGCGACGAGCCGATCGGCCAGTACGAGGTCGTGAAGTCGAGCATCCAGCAGGCCTTCATCGACGCCGGCGGAACCCTCTCGCACCACCACGCGGTGGGCGTCGAGCACTCGCCGTGGATGGAGCAGGACATCTCGGCCGGCGGCGTCGCCCTCATGCAGGGCCTGTTCGACGCGGCCGACCCCGGGCAGCAGTTCAACCCGGGCAAGATCCTCGGCACGCCGATCACGCCGGAGGAGGTCGCCGACCGCGTCGCGCACGCGCCCCGCGCCGGCACCCCCGCCGCTCACTGAGCCCCGCCGCCCACTGAGCCCGGGGGTCACGGCCGGCTGCGGTCAGGGCCTGATCACCCGATAGAAGTCGGTCACGATCGAGGGATGATTCACGGGTGCATGGCAGATGCAGTCCTTGATGCGGATCATCCCGATGGCCGACAGGCTCAGGTCGACGTCACCGACGGTCGACGTGCCTGCATCGTGCAGGAGGAGCACCAACGTCACCGTCTGACCGGGGTCCAGGCTGTCGATCGAGCAGGTCAGGCCCTCGTGGGGTCGGCAGGTGACGCCGCGTGGCAGCGTCGGAAAGCCGTCGACGGCGTAGCCGGCCAGGTCGAACTGCAGATCTGCGAAATTCGGGTCGGTGTCGCCGTTCGTCACGTCGACACGCAGAAGCAGGTTGGCTGTTCCGAGCGGTGTCATCGAACCTCGGGCCGTCACGCGCGTCGAGGTCGGCGAGGCGGGCGGTTGACCCGGTTGCGGCATCACGTGACGAGCCTGTGCGGAGGTGTCGAGATACGTCATGCCGGGCCACATGCAGTCGAAGTAGGCGGTCTCCATGGCGCGGCCGCCTCGGCCCCAGACGTAGATCTGCACCGCGAAGGTGTGATCGGGCCGCCGCATGAAGATGATGGCGCCGATCAGCTTCCCGCCCCGGCGGTAGTAGGAGCCGGTCGCTGATGAGCCATCGACCTCCTCGTACCGTTCACGGCTGAGGTAGGTGGCATCGAGGAAGCCGAGGAGCCCGGCGGGCAGTGCTGTCGAATCCCAGCCGTACTTGCAGGCGCCGCCGGCCGCGCCCCAGTGCTCGGGCCCCGTGACGCCGTCGAGTGACGGACAGCTGACTCCTGCGGCTTTCGCTGCCGTGGCGAGGCTCGGACCGAGCACGCACCCGAGTGCCTCCGCCTTGGCCGGAAGGCCGACGAGTGCCGTGGCGGCCAAAGCGAGTGTCACCAGGACGAGCGTCGTCTTGCCAATCAAAGACCTCATCGAACGACCTCCTAAACTGAGTTATGCTCAGTGTAGCGAGTCGGGATGGAGCGGGGAAGCGCCGATCAGTCGGGGGGAGTCAGGGCCGGCCAGAGCAGCGTGAGCAGCCGGTCGGCCCACTCCTCGTCGGGCTCGCCGCCGCGGATGACGTGGCCGACGGCCGAGCCGAGCAGCACGCTGACCACGAGCTTCACGTCGAGGCCGGCCCGCAGGTCGCCCCGTGCGACCGCCTCGTCCAGGAACGAGACGAGCTGGTGGCTGCGCATCCGGATCATGTCGCGCAACTGCTCGGTGAACGGCGCAGCGCCGTCGTCGACCAGGATGGCGGCGACCGTGCCGCGCCCCACGATGTCCTGCACGCGCACGCGCGCCGCCCCCAGCAGCCAGTGCAGGGTGTCGTAGGTGCTCATGCCGCTGGGGAGGGTCACCTCGGTGGTCGCGGCGTCGATCGCCGCGGTCAGGAGCGCCTCGCGGTCTTCGTAGCGGCGGTAGATCGTCGTCTTCGCGACGCCGGAGGTCGCGGCCACCGCCTCGACCGTCACTCCGGCCGGACCGCGGTCGCGCAGCAGCTGCAGCGTCGCCGCCACGATCCGCTCGTCGGCGGCACCGCGCTGCGCGCCGTCGTGCTGCCCCGCGGGGGCGCCGGAGCCGCTCATGCTGCCATCATGCCAGTCGGCACGGGTTCTCCCCTGAGCCTTGACCCCGGACATCCCGGCCCCTAGGGGTCGTGCCGCCACCGACCCGGAGGAGCGGGTCAGAGGCCGCGGTCGACCATGTCGAGGAGGCGGGAGGTCGCGAAGTCGACCATGCGGTCGTCCAGGCCCCGGAGGGGGCCGTCGATGATGAGCATGCCGAGGCCATGCACCGTGGCCCAGGCCAGGAACTCGGCGTTCTGCCGACGGGCCGCGGGCATGGCGCCGGTCTCGACCATCGCGTCGAGGGCCAGGCCGACGAGCTGGAACGGGGTGCGGCCCGAGTGGCCCGCCTTGGCGGCGTCGAAGGCGTGGCTGAGGTCGTCGGGCACCGAGTACGCGGTGCGGAAGAGGCCCGGCTCCTCGCGGGCGAAGGCGAGGTAGCCGAGGCCCACCGCCCGCAGCATCGCGCGGGCGTCGGTCTCGGTGACGGCGCCGTCGGGGCCGGTCGGCGGATGCTCGGCCAGCTCCTGGTCGATGCGGTCGGCCGAGAAGCCGAGGCAGCTGTCGCTGACGGCCTTCAGCAGCGCCTCCCGATCGGCGAAGTGCCGGTAGGCGGCATTGGGGGAGACGCCGGCGCGGCGGGTCGCCTCGCGCAGCACGACGGCGTCGGGGCCGCCCTCGCGGGCCATCTCGATGCCGGCCTCGAGCAGCGCCTCGCGCAGCCCGCCGTGCCGGTAGGTCGACCGCGACGGTGGTGGCTCCTCATCACTCATGCTCAGCCTCTGGGGTAGGGAAGCGTCCTGGGTGACGGACGCTCTTGTGGACAGCGTACACATGGCGACGCCGCTCCTCCCGTGAATGAAGCGGAGCGGCGTCGCGATGCGAACCGGCTCTACTCGTCGGCGCCCGCGATGGCGTTGAGCACGAGCACGGCCGAGTCGTTGGCGCCGATGGCGTACTCGTTGGTCTCGTCCTCGTCGCAGAGCTGGCCGGTGGCGATCTCCTCGATCTCGGTGACGAGGGCCTTGGCCTGCCGCAGCTCGACCTCGAGCATCGAGGCCTGGGTCGACCGGTTGGCCTGGGCGGCCATCAGTGCGTCGCTCAGCTTCTCGCGGTCCTCGAGCGAGATAGCAGCGTCGGAGAGGGCGCGGTCGCGCTCGTCGGCGAGGATGCCGATCTCGGTGCGTGCGGCCCGCAGCTCGCTCTCGAGCCGGGCGACCCGGTCGCGGGCGTCGTCGAGGTCGTCGCCGCCCCCGCCGAGGCCGAGGGCCTCGAACCCCTCGGGCTCGCGCTCGGTGTCCCGGCTCGAGACCGAGGCCGCGGCCGACGCGGCGGCGGCCGCCGTGGCGGCGGCGGCATCGGCGTCGCGACGCGCCTGGGCGGCCTCGGCCTGCGCCTCGGCCAGCTCGCGCTCGAGGGCGTCGACCCGGCCACGTGCTTCGGCGAGGGCCGCTTCATGCTCGCCCCCCGCATCCGTCGCCGGGGTCTCGTCGGCGAAGGTGGCCGCCGTCGCGGCGTCGCTCTCGGCCCGCGCGGCCGCCAGCTCGTTCTCGAGCTGCACGACCCGCGCGCGGCTCTGCTCGAGCTCGTCGGCGGTCTGCGCGATCGCGGAGGCCGCGCCCTCGCCGTCGGCCGACAGGGCGGCGACCGTGGTGGCGTGGTCGCTGCGGAGCTGCTCGATCTCGGCGGTGAAGCGCTCGGTGAGGGTGGTGTTCTCGCTGCGGAGCCCGTCGAGCTCGGCGGCAGCCGCGGTGCGCTCCTGCTCGAGCTCGGCCTCGTGCTGGGTGCGCAGCTGCTCGAGCTCGGCCTGGTGGGCCGCGGTGAGCTGCTCGATCTCGGCGACGTGGGCGGCGCGCAGCTGCTCGTCGTGCATCCGCAGCTGGTCGCTCTCGGAGGCGTGGCCGGCGCGCAGCTGGTCGGTCTCGGCCGCATGCGCCTTGCGCAGCTCGTCGACCTGGGCGGCGTGCGCGGCGGTGAGCTGCTCGATCTGACCCGCGTGCGAGGAGCTGAGCTGCTCGAGCTGCGCGACGTGGGAGCCGCGCACCTCCTCGAGCTGGGCGGCGTGGGCCGTGTGCAGCCCCGCGATCTGCACCTCGTAGCCCGAAGCCATGGCCTGGTGCTCGTCGGTGAGGCGCGAGGTGGTCGACGCGAGTTCGGTCTGCAGGCGGCCGGTCTCGTCGAGGCGCTGGGATTCGAGGCGCGCGGTCTCGTCGGCCAGCTGCGCCTGCAGGGCGGCGGTCTCGGAGGCGAGGCGCTGCTGCAGCGCCGTCGTCTCCGACGCGAGGCGCGCCTGGAGGGCGAGCAACTGCTCCTCGCGCTCGGCCAGGTCGGCGGCGGTGGTGTCGAGGGTGGCCTGGGTGCGCTCGTAGCGCGCGGTCATCTCGGCCAGACGCTCGCTCGTGTCGGCGAGGCGCTGCTCGGCGTCGGCGCGGGCGTCGTCACGGAGGCGCCGGTCGTCGAAGACCAGTCCCAGCTGCGAGCGGATGATCTCCAGCGGGTCCGTCTCCTCGACGTCCTCGATCGGCGGCACGGGGGGCGGCTCGTAGGCCGGGTGCGCCTTGGGGTCGATGAAGTGCTGGCGGTAGAGGTCGTCGATGACGGCGGCGTAGCGGGCCCGGAACTCGGGGGTGCCGATCTTCAGCGAGGCGCCGACGAAGCTGAGGGCGGTGCGATCGCGCCCGGTCAGCTCGTAGCCCGGGGCGGGCTCGGGGGCCGGCTCCGACGCCGGGGTCGGGTAGGCGGCGGTCGCGCCGGTGCCGGAGGCGTCGTCGTCGTGCTCGGCGAGACTCGCGAACAGGTCGGTCTCGGGCTGCGCCTCGTCTGCCTGTGCGACGGGCCCGGCGGTCTCGGCCCCGTCGGCCTGGGGGTGCGTGGTGTGGGGCCGGGTGGCGTCGGGGTCGGTGGGGGTGGCGTCGGACATGATGCTCCTACTGGCCTCGCGGGGGTGGTGGTGAGGGCTGCCGCTCGTCGTCGCGGCTCGTCGTGGTCAAGGGTACTGGCCGTGCCTGAGTCCCGGGTCTCCGTCTTCGTTGTCGTGCGGGCCGCCGCCCGTGCCGAGGCCGCGCAGCCGCTCGAGCTCGCGCCGATCGCGCTTGGTGGGGCGCCCGGTTCCGCGATCGCGCACGGGCACGAACGCCACCTCCTCGCGCGGCGGCGGCGGGGGAGTGAGGTCGGCGAACAGTTCGGCCGCGACCGCTGCCGAACCGCGCTTGGCGCCCAGCTTCTGCACGGTGAGGATGCGGTCGAAGCCGCTGATGCGCGCCCGCACCTCGTCTCCGGGCCGAACGGGCTGCGCCGCCTTCACGCGGTCTCCGTTCAGCTTCACGTGACCGGCCCGGCACGCCGCGGTGGCGAGCGAGCGGGTCTTGTAGACGCGGGCAGCCCACAGCCAGCTGTCGATGCGCACGCCCTCGCTCATCCGTCAAGCCTCGCACAGGCCGCCGACAGCCGGGAGGCCCCGGCCGAGCCACCCTCCGCGAGCCGGCGCCCACGACCTCGGCGCACCCGGGAGCGTCGGCGGCCCGCCGTAGGCTGGGGCACGTGACCTCCACCCCCTCCCGCCCGGCGATGCCGCAGCCCTTCGACCCCGATGCGGCCTACGACGCCTTCGCCGAGTGGGCGGCCGAGCGCGGCACCCCGCTCTACCCCGCGCAGGACGAGTCGGTGCTCGCCATCGTCTCGGGCGAGAACGTCATCCTCAGCACCCCCACGGGAACGGGCAAGTCGCTGGTCGCGGTCGGTGCCCACGCCACGGCGCTGGCCCAGGGCATCCGGAGCTACTACACGGCCCCGATCAAGGCGCTGGTGAGCGAGAAGTTCTTCGACCTGGTCGAGATCTTCGGTGCGACGAACGTGGGCATGGTGACGGGCGACTCGTCGGTGAATCCGGATGCTCCGATCATCTGCGCGACCGCCGAGATCCTCGCCAACCTCGCACTCCGGCACGGTGCCGACACCGAGGCGGGCCAGGTCGTAATGGACGAGTTACACTTCTACGCCGACCCCGACCGCGGCTGGGCGTGGCAGGTGCCGATCCTCGCGCTGCCGAACGCGCAGTTCGTGCTGATGTCGGCGACCCTCGGCGAGGTCGACTGGCTGGCCGAAGACCTCTCGCGCCGCACCGGCCGCGAGACCACGGTCGTCACGGGCGTCGAGCGGCCCGTGCCGCTCACCTTCAGCTACGCCACGACCCCCATCCAGGAGACGGTCGAGGAGCTGCTGCAGACCCAGCGCGCCCCCGTCTACATCGTGCACTTCTCCCAGCTCGCCGCCATCGAGCGCGCGCAGGCCCTGTCGAGCATCAAGGTCGCGAGCCGCGAGGTGCGCGATGAGATCGCCGAACTGATCGGCCCGTTCCGCTTCACGACGGCGTTCGGCAAGACGCTCGCCCGGCTGATCCGCATGGGAATCGGGGTGCACCATGCGGGCATGCTGCCGAAGTACCGGCGGCTCGTCGAGCGGCTCGCCCAGCGCGGCCTGCTCAAGGTCATCTGCGGCACCGACACGCTGGGCGTCGGCATCAACGTGCCGATCCGCACGGTGCTGCTGTCGGCGCTGACCAAGTTCGACGGCACGCGGATGCGCCAGCTCACCGCGCGCGAGTTCCACCAGATCGCGGGTCGCGCGGGCCGCGCCGGCTACGACACCGCGGGCACGGTCGTGGTGCAGGCCCCCGAGCACGAGACGGAGAACCTCAAGGCGCTAGCGAAGATCGGCGACGACCCGAAGAAGCGCCGCAAGTTCATCCGCAAGAAGGCGCCGGAGGGCTTCGTCTCGTGGGGCGAGCCGAGCTTCGAGAAGCTGATCGCGGCCGAGCCCGAGAAGCTCACCTCGCAGCTCACGGTCACGCACGCGATGGTGCTCAACACGATCGCGCGCGGCGGCGACGTGGTGGCGAACATGCGCGCCCTGCTGGAAGACAATCACGAGCCGCGCGCCAAGCAGCGCGAGCTCATCCGGCAGGCCCTCGCCATCTACCGCACGCTCCGCACGGCGGGAGTGGTCGAGCAGGTGACCGATGCGGTCACGGGCATCACGATCATCCGCCCCACCGTCGACCTGCAGCCGAACTTCGCGCTGAACCAGCCGTTGTCGCCGTTCGCGCTGGCGGTCTACGACCTGCTCGACGAGGACTCGCCGTCGTTCGCGCTCGACGTCGTCTCGGTCACCGAGGCCATCCTCGACGACCCCCGGCCGGTGCTCTCGGCGCAGCAGTTCGTGGCGCGCGGCGAGGCGGTGCAGGCGATGAAGGCCGAGGGCATCGAGTACGAGCAGCGCATGGAGCTGCTCGACGAGGTCACCTACCCCAAGCCGCTGCTCGGCCTCCTCAGCGAGGCCTTCGACACCTACCGCGCCTCGCAGCCGTGGATCGGCGACTTCGACATCTCGCCGAAGTCGGTCATCCGCGACATGTACGAGCGGGCAATGTCGTTCGGTGAGTACATCGCGTTCTACCGGCTGCCCCGATCGGAGGGCCTGGTGCTGCGCTACCTCTCCGACGCCTACCGCACGCTGCGGTCGACCGTGCCCGACGAGCTGAAGAACGACGACCTGCTCGACCTGATCGAATGGCTCGGCGAACTCGTGCGCCAGACCGACTCGAGCGTGCTCGACGAGTGGGAGGCGCTGATCGACCCCGCCGCCGTCGAAGCCGCCGCCCGGCGCGAGGAGTCGGAGGAGGCCGTGGTGCCGCCTGCGCCGAAGCTGCTCACCTCGAACCCGCGGGCGTTCCGCATCCTGGTGCGCAACGAGCTGTTCCGCCGGGTGACTCTCGCCGCGCGCGAGGCGTGGGACGAGCTGGGGGAGCTCGACGGCCCCTCGGGCTTCAGCGCCGACCGCTGGGCCACCGCGATGGACGACTACTACGACGTGCACGACTCGGTCGGCATCGGCCCGCACGCGCGCAGCGCCGCCCTGCTCATCCTCGAGGAGCAGCCGACGCTCTGGCGGGCGCGGCAGATCTTCGACGACCCGGCCGGCGACCACGACTGGGGCATCACCGCCGAGATCGACCTCGCGGCGTCGAACGAGGCGGGCACGGCGGTCGTGCGGGTGACGGCGGTCGACCAGCTCTAGGCGGCTGCCACTCTCATCGGTGCCGGCGTGCCGACGACGAGCGGATGCCCGTCCGGCGGTCACCCGTCGGCGGGCCGTTCCAGGCACACGAGCCCGGCGCGGGAGTCCCACGAGGGCACCCGGCTGAAGCCGAGCCGCTCGTAGAGGGCGATCGCCGTGGTCCGCCACTCCCAGACCGAGAGCCGGAGCCCGGAGCCGTCGGCGGCGGCCCGGTGGGCGGCCTCCATCAGCACGTGCTTCGCCGCACCGCGTCCGCGGGCTTCGGTCTCCACCCAGAGCCGCTTCACCTCGCACCAGCCGGGGGCGGTGGGGGTGAGGACGAGCATGCCCAAGGGTGCGTCGAGTTCCTTCGCCAGGAGCACCGTGGAACCCGCGAAAGTCGCCACCGGGTCCTCCGCCTCGGCCCGGTAGCGGTCGGGCAGCTCGATTGCCGATGACCCCTTCTCGCTCTCGGTCTGCTGGTGGTACCGCAGCACCATCGCCGCGACCGCGGCCCGATCGGCGGCGTCGGCCGGGTTCCAGGGTTCGACGTGCAGCGGAGCCTTCACCGTGCTGCCCTGGCCCAGCGGGAGAGCAGCAGGCTGCCGCTCCGGAGAAGGCCCGCGAGCTCGAGGTGTCGCGGTACGACGGTGTCGCCGCCGGCCCGGGCGATGCGCGGGCCGATGCCACCCTCGAGCACCGGACTGATCGTGAGGCAGAGCTCGTCGACGAGATCGGCTGCGATCAGGTCGCCGAAGAACGACGGACCGCCCTCGCAGAGGATCTGGGTGAGGCCCCGCTCGTGCAGCTCCCGCACGACGAGGGCCGGGTCGACCCGCTCGTCTCCGGCGTCGACGACGTCGGCGACGGGGGCGAGCCGCCGCCGGGCGTCCGGCGGCGCTGCCTTCGAGGTGAACACGAGGGGTCGGCGGGGCGCCTTCGCGAAGAGGTCGGATGCCGGGTCGAGGTCGAGCCGACCGCTCACCAGCGCCATGGCGGGGTGCACGGGCATCCGGAGTGCCTCGCGCCAGCCGTGGAAGCGCTCGTCGACGGTCAGGGCGCCGTACCCCTCGGCGCGTGCGGTACCGGCGCCGACGAGCACGACGTCGGAGACCCCGCGCAGGATGTCGAAGACGACCTTGTCGGCCGGGCCGCCGAGGCTGCCGGAGAGGCCGTCGACGGTCGCCGATCCGTCGAGACTCTGTACGAAGTTGACCCGGAGTCGCGGAGTCGCGCGGTCGGGAGCGTAGAGCGCGAGCAGCTCCTCGGGGGGGAGCGGGGCGGAGGGCAGGGGGAAGAGCTCGACTATGTCGGGGGTGGGTGGGACGGTCATCCTGAGGCTTTCTCTCGGCAGGGGGTCAGACGTTGTGCGACAGGAAGGAGGGTTCCCGGAAGCCGAGCACGGTCTCGAGCATGCGCATCGACGCGACCGAGGCGCGCACGTCGTGCATGCGCACGATGCGGGCGCCGAGCATCGCGCAGACGGTGGCGGCCACGAGCGAGCCCTCTAGGCGGTCGGGCTTGGCGGCATCGAGCGATTCGCCGACGAAGTCCTTGTTCGACACTGCCGCGAGGGCGGGCAGGCCGATCGAGGCGATCTCGTCGAAGCGGCGGGTGAGCTCGAGGCTGTGCAGCGTGTTCTTGTTGAGGTCGTGCCCGGGGTCGATGTAGAGCGCGCTCTCGGCGACGCCGGCGTCGACCGCGCGTTCGACCCGCTCCACGAGGAAGGACCGCACCTCGTCGACCACGTCGTCGTAGTGCGGCCGCGGGTAGGGCGTGCGCGGCTCGGCGAGCGAGTGGGTGACGACGAGCGATCCGCCCCCGTCGGCGACGGCTGCGGCCATCTCGGGGTCGCTCAGCCCGGTCGTGTCGTTCACGACATGCGCGCCGGCGGCGAGGCAGGCGGCGGCGACGGATGCGCGGAAGGTGTCGACCGAGATGACGACGTCGCTCGCCCCCGCCAGCTGCGCCACCACCGGCAGCACGCGGTCGAGCTCCTCTGCCTCGCCGATCTCGGGCCCCGGAGCGAACTTCGCCCCACCGATGTCGACCCAGTCGGCGCCCGCCTCGGCGGCTGCGACTGCACTCGCGACCGCCTTGTCGAGCGCGAAGGTGGCGCCGCGGTCGAAGAAGGAGTCGGGCGTGCGGTTGACGATCGCCATCACAGCGATGCGCCGATCGAAGTCGATCACCCGCTCGCCGAGCCGCGTCGGGAAGCGCCGCAGGGGGTGGCGGAGCTCGGGTGTGACGATCATGTTTCCATCATGGTCGTTCGGGCGGGTCGGCTGTGCCGCACCGTGAGAAGGTGGAGTCATGACGGCACTTCCCCCGACGCATCCGCGGGACAGCGGCGACGCCTGGGTCGAGGGGCCGGACGGCCGCCGGTTCTGGGGGCGCTACGGTGCCGCGGGGCTGTTGGTGCACGACGAGACGGCGGGCATCCTGCTGCAGCATCGCGCCGAGTGGAGCCATTTCGGCGGCACCTGGGGGCTGCCGGGCGGTGCCAGGCACGAGGGCGAGTCGGCGGTCGACGGCGCCATCCGCGAGGCCGAGGAGGAGGCCGGGGTGCCGGCTGACGCTCTGCGGCTCGCATTCACCTCGGTGCTCGACCTCGGCTACTGGTCGTACGTGACCGTGGTGACCCGCACGGCGCGTTTCTTCGACCCCCGCATCGGCGACGCGGAGAGCCTCGAGCTGCGGTGGGTGCCGCTCGACGAGGTCGAGTCGCTGCCGCTGCATCCCGGGTTCGGCTCGGCGTGGCCGGCACTGCGGGAGCGTCTCGGTGAGCGCATCCGGGTCGTGGTCGACGCGGCGAACGTGGTCGGCTCGGTGCCGGACGGGTGGTGGAAGGATCGAGCGGGCGCTGCTGCCCGGCTCATCTCGCGGCTCGAGCTGCTCGGCGACGCCGGCATCGCCACCTCGGAGTTCTCGCCCGAGGCCGGGGCGGGCCGCAGCTGGCCGCAGTTCCGTGTCGTGCTCGAGGGGCAGGCGAAGGATGCGGCGGGCGCCCCCTCGGGTCAGGTCAGCCTGCTGCGCGCGGCCGGCTCCGGCGACGACGCGATCGTCGACGAGGTCGCGCGGGCTGCCGCGCTGCCGGTTCCCGGTCGGATCGTCGTCGTGACGGCCGACCGCGGTCTGAGCGAGCGGGTGCTGGCGCTCGGCGCCGAGGTGCGCGGGCCGGGCTGGCTGCGGGGGCTGCTCGACGCGGTCGAGTGATGCAGGGGGACGACTCCCGTGCGTGACTCCTGTCGGTGACGCCGGCGTGTGACCGCGATGTCCGGGGCGTGACGTAGTCTTCATGCCACGATGAGCTCCCCGACCGCTTCGCCCCAGGTGCACGCACCCGAGCTCGAGACGGTCTACCGGCCGCGGGGGCGACTCGATCTGCGGGCCACGCTGGCGCCCCACCGGCGCGGCCCCGGAGATCCGTGCACGCGGCTCGACGAGAACGGCGGGGTGTGGATCGCGCTGCGCACCGCCGGTGAGAGCCCGGGCGTCGCGACCCTGCTGCTCACGCCGGTGTCGGGCGAGGTGAGGGTGCGGGCCTGGGGGAGTGGAGCATCCGCTGCTCTGTCGACGGTGCCCGAACTGCTCGGCGAGGGCGACGACTGGAGCGATCTCGACACCTCGGGTCACCCCCTGCTCGCCGACTCGGCCCGCCGCAACCCGGGGCTGCGGCTGACGCGCTCGGGGCGGGTGCTCGACGCGCTGGCGCCGGCGGTGATCGAGCAGCGGGTCACGTCGGTCGAGGCGTTCCGGGCGTGGCGCATCCTGGTGACGGCGTACGGCGAGCTCGCGCCGGGGCCGCTCGGCAGCGGTGCCGTCGCGCACGGTCGCGCTCGCCCGGCCTTCGGGCACGCGCCGCTGCGGCTGCCGCTGACGCCGGAGCAGTGGCGGCGCATCCCTTCGTGGGAGTGGCATCGGGCCGGGGTCGACCCGGGCCGCTCCCGAACCGTGCTGCAGGCCGCCACCGTGGCATCGGGCCTCGAGCGCACGCTCGCGCTAGGGCGCGGCGGCGACGAGGTCTGGCGCCGGCTGCGCACGGTGAACGGTGTCGGCGTGTGGACGGCGGCCGAGACGGCCCAGCGCGCGCACGGCGACCCCGACGCGGTGAGCTTCGGCGACTACCACCTCGCCGCCACGATCGGCTGGGCGCTCGTCGGGGAGCCGATCGACGACGACGCGCTGGCCGAACTGCTCGAGCCGTGGCGGGGTCAGCGGCAGCGGGTGGTGCGGCTGGTGCTGGCGAGCGGGTTCCGGCCGCCGCGGCGGGGGCCGCGGATGACGATCCAGGATCATCGGGGGTACTGAGGGCGTCGGTCTGTGCCCACGTGGGTCGTGCGTGCCGCGGGGTGCGGCTCGGAGGGGTGCCGGTGCGGCTCAGTACCAGTGGGGGTTGCGCGCGTTCCAGGCCGAGAGGGCGCCGCAGGGCGTGCCGTAGCGGTCGGAGATGTAGTTCATGCCCCAGATGATCTGCGTCTCGTGATTGGTGACGTAGTCGGTGCCGACCGACGCCATCTTCGAGGCGGGCAGCGACTGCGGGATGCCATAGGCCCCGCTCGAGGGGTTGTAGGCGTTCGCGCGCCAGCCCGACTCGCCGATCCAGAGCTGCACGAGGCAGCCGAACTGGTCGCCGCCCCAGCCGTAGTTGCCGAGGATGCTCTGCGCGTAGGCCTGCGCCACCGACGCCGGAGCGACCTCGCCGGGCACCCAGGCGCTGCCCGGTGCCTCCTGGTCGGCGAGGGCCTGACGCTGACGCTCCTCCTCCTGCCGCTTGGCCTCCTCGCCGGCGCGGTAGCGCGACTCGACGTCGGCCGTGACGTTCTTCAACGAGGCGAGCTGGGTGACGAGGAAGTCGCTGCGGTCCTGCTCCTCGGCGAGCTGGGCGTCGGCGGCGGCCTGCGCGTCCTTGGCGGCCTGCAGCCGCTCGTCGGCGGCCGTCTGCAGGGTGTCGCGCTCGTTCTTCGCGGTCTGCGCCTGCTTCTCGAGCGCCTGCGCGGTGTTCTTCGCCGCCTCGGCCGCATCCCGGATCTGGCCCGTGCGCTCGGTCAGCTTCGTCATCGTGCCGAGCTGGTAGAGCAGCGAGTCGGAGTCGTTCTGGTTGAGCACGAGGTTCATCGTCGTGTCGCCGCCGGAGCGGTAGAGCTGCGCGGCGAGGGCGCCGACCTGGGCGGTCGCGGTGTCGGCCTTCGCGGTCGCGTCCTCGGCCTGGGTCTGCAGGGTGGCGGCGTAGGCGCTCGCGGCCTCGGCGGCGGCCTTGGCCTGGAGGTATTCCTGGCCGCGCTGCAGCGCCTCGTCGGCGCGCTGGGCGGAGACGGCGGAGAGCTGGTCGAGCAGAGAGGTGATCTTGGTGACCTCGTCGGCCGTCGCCTGCTCGTTCTGCTTCGCGGCGTTGACCTCGTCCCAGCTGGGGTAGTCGATGCGGGGGGCGATCGCTGCGGCAGCCTCGGCTGCTTGGGCCGTGCCGGTCTGTGCCGAGCCGGTCTGTGCTGAGCTCGTCTTCGCGGCAGCGGGCGTCGCGGCAGCGGACGTTCCGGCGGCGGCGCTGGCCGGCACCCCGGCGCACGCGACGAGCGCGGTCACGACGGCGACGGTGCCCCAGCTGCGGGCGGACGGCTTCCACATGGCCTCCAGGGTATGTGACGAAAGTGAAAGATGGGACGATCACACCGGGCGCGTCCGCCCGCTTCCACGCCGATTCGGAGCTTCGCGTCACGAGCCCGGAATAAAGCTGTGCTTTCATGCATTTGTATAGACCGTGGGGACGGGTGATCGCTCCCCGCCATCGCTCACACTCACGAAAGAGGAACACATGACCGACACCATCGAGATCCCCGGGTACAAGGCCGGCACCTGGACCGTCGACCCCTCGCACTCCGAGGTCGCCTTCTCCGTCCGCCACATGCTGATCAGCAAGGTCAAGGGCAAGTTCGAGAAGTTCGACGCGACCTTCGTCACGACCGAGAACCCGCTCGAGACCAAGGTCACGGCAACCGCCGACGTCGCCTCGGTCAACACCAACGACAAGAACCGCGACGGCCACCTCGCGACCAACGACTTCTTCGACGCCCCCACCCACCCCGAGCTGAAGTTCGTCTCCACCGGTGTGCGCGTCGAGAACGGCGACTACAAGATCGACGGCGACCTCACCATCAAGGGCGTCACCAAGCCGGTCACCTTCGACTTCGAGTTCGGCGGCTTCGGCACCGACGCCTACGGCAACTACAAGGCCGGCTTCGAGGCCAAGACCGAGATCGACCGCAACGACTTCGGCGTCAACTGGAACGCCGCGCTCGAGACCGGCGGCGTCCTCGTCGGCGACAAGGTCACCATCACCCTCGACGTGCAGGCCGTGCTCTCCGCCTGATTTACCCCGTACCGGCGGCCCGGCTGCGCTCTGCGCATGTCGGGCCGTCGTGCGTCCGCGGCCTTGCGTGCGGCTCTGCCATCGGCGTCCGCTCCCCTCGCCGGTTTCTGCCGTGTCCGGTGGTGCCTCCTCCACAGATCCCGGATGCGCCCGGGCCCTCCACAGATCACCCCACGAAGCGGGTCGCCGCCGCCCCCGCCGCTCACACTGTGGCCATGACACCGTCGACCGCCCCGAGCGCCCTCCCCACGACCCTCTCTCCTGCCCCTCGTCACCCGTCGCCAGGTGCGGTGACGCTCGATCAGGCTCCGCCTCCACCGCCCGGTGCCGGCCAGCCGCCCGCAGTAGGTCACCGCACGCTGCGGCATCGCGAATCAGCTCCGGCGGAGTCGCCCGAGCCCGACCGACCTCCCGAGGTGGAGATCGTGGCCGACATCGTCGGCACACTCGGCTTCGTCCCGCGCGGGAGTCTGGCGCTGCGCATCCGACGCAGACGGCGCCCCTTCGCGGTGCTGCGACTCGATCTCCCGCTGGCCACCGGTGCCGATGGCGGTGCAGAACCCGACCCGGCCGTCGAATCCGACGCCGAGTCGCACGCGGTCCTGCACGTGGCCGACACCCTCACGACGCTGCTCTCCCGCCTGACCGGTGTCGCACGCATCGACCTCGTCTCCTTCGCGCCGCCCGGTGGCGGCGATTCCCCCTCTGGTCCACCCCGGCGACCACGCCGTCCGGAAGTCTCTGCCGGCAGCGGCGCGGCCCTCGTGGCGCTGGCGGCCCGCCTCGACGCGGCGGGCTTCTCCGTCGGAGCGCTGCTCGAGGTGTCCGACAGCTCCGTGCGCCGCCTCGAGCCCGGCTCGTGGCGTGGCGACCGGCCTCGGCGACCGCGAGCGGGGGCACCTGTTCCACTGCCCGAATCGTTGCTCCCCGCCGAAAGGGTGCCAGATGCTGCCTCTCATCACCTCCCCGGGGGTGATCGACCGGGTTGCGAACCCTCCGGCGATCCTCACCGCGGTGCCTTCGTGCCCCTGCACCGGGCCCCCGAGGAACTGACGAACGCAGCTCTGGCCGCGCTGGGGCTGCCGGCCGACGACCACGGACGCGCCGAGGTCGATCCGATGCGGGCGCTCCAGCTGTGGTGCACGGCCCTCGACCCGGCGGGTGGTCTGCCGACCGAGCTCGGCGCCATCCGCCTGGCGTGGCCCCTGAGGCGACGGCTGCTCCGAGACCTGGTGCTGATGCAGTGCGCCTGGGGGCTCGACGGTGCTGTCACCGCGCTGGCCGAGTCCCTCGACGGCAGCGACTCCCGAGCCGGATCCGTCTTCTCGACCTTCCTCGGTGCCGCCGCCGACGCGCCGCACCCGGAGATCCTCTGCCGCTCGGTCGAGGTGCTGCGCCGGGTGGCCGAGTGCGTGCCGCCCTCGCTCGCCGCTTCCCCGCTCGTGATGCTGGCCTGGCTCGAATGGTGCCGGGGTCGCGGAACGGTGGCGGCGGCCTACCTCGACGAGTGCCTCACGGCCGATCCGGCCTGCTCCCTGGCGCACCTCTTCCGCCAGATCCTCGACCAGGGCCTGGTGCCGCAATGGCTCGACTGACCCGCCCGTGGGAGCCGGCCGTCGACGGTGCCGAGCGGGCCGGCGGTGCGGCGGCGGGGTCAGTGGCCGGTGAGGGGCCCGAGCACGCGGGCCGCGAGGGAAGGGCGGCCGGTGAGGGCCTCTTCCGCGTCGGCGGCGGTGGTGCCGAGCAGGCCGAAATTCGCGCCGAGGAAGCGGAGGGGCTCGGGCTCCCATTTCGGCGAGAGGTGGTTCACCCAGGGCAGCGCGGTGAGTTCGGTGTTCCGACCGCCGATCAGGTCGGCCAGGGTGCGGCCTGCCAGGTTCGTCGTGCTCAGCCCGTCGCCCACGTACCCGCCCGCGAAGGCCACGCCGGTGCGCGGGTTGAAGCTCGCCGTCGCGTGCCAGTCCCGGGGAACCCCGAGCGGCCCGCCCCAGCGATGGGTGATCTCGGCATCGGCGACGGCCGGGAACAGGTCGGCCAGTGCGCGCTCCAGGTGGGCGAACACGGGAGCCGAGCGGTCGTGGCCCGGGGTGATGCTGCTGCCCCAGTGGTAGCGGGCCCCACGTCCGCCGAAGGCGAAGCGGTCATCGGCGGTGCGCTGCCCGTAGACCAGAAGGTGACGGAAGTCGGAGAAGGTGGTGCCGTGCTCGATCCCCAGCTCGTCCCAGAGCTCGGCCGGAAGGGGTTCGGTCGCGATCATCAGCGAATACAGCGGCAGGATGCGCCGCCGAACCCCCGGCAGGCTCGCCCCGTAGCCCTCGGTGGCGATCACGACGGTGTCACAGTGCACCAACGACTGACCGGCCTCACCCTGGCAGAGCACACGCCGCGGCGCCCACTCGACGACCTCCGTCTGCTCGGCGATCACCACGCCCATCTTCTCGACGACCTCGGCGAGCCCCCGCACGAGTTTCGCCGGATGAAGCCGGGCGCACGACGGATCGAACGCCGCGGCCGACGACCTCGTCGCCTCGAGCGCCCGCACCAGCGCAGCCGACCGATCCAGCTCGACGGCGTCGCCGGTGCCCGAGGCGGAACCACCGGCGCCGCTGCCGGCGGCGGCCGTGACGAGCTGCAGGTGGTCGGGCCCGAAAGCGCTCGCCGCAGCGACCTCGCCGCGCGCCGCCGCGAGTTGCACCTCGCTCCGGGCGAAGGTGAGCGTTCCGCCCTTGACGTAGTCGCAGTCGATTCCCTCGGCCGCGACCACGCGGCCGACCTCGTCGACCGTGTCGATCATCGCCCGGCGCATGGCGATCGCCGCCTCGTCCCCGTAGGCACGACGGAGCGCATCCGTCGAGGTGGGGAACAGGGCCGAGCACCAGCCGCCGTTCCGCCCCGACGCGCCGAACCCGGCGATGTGCTTCTCGACGATGGTGATCGCGAGTTCCGGATTCGCCCGCTTCAGGTAGTACGCCGTCCAGAGACCGGTGAGTCCGCCGCCGATGATGCACACGTCGGTGCGCTGGTCGCCGACGAGGCCGGCCCGCGGTGTGAGGTCGTCACGACCCGACCCGACCAACGAGTCGAACCAGAACGAGAGGTCGCGGTAGTCGGTCTCAGCCATGCGGGGCGGCGGGGCCTAGAGCCTTGTCCAGGCTTCGGAGAGCACGCCGCGGAGAATCTGCTCGATCTCGTCGAACTCGCTCTGCCCGATCGTCAGCGGCGGTGCCAGCTGGATGACGGGGTCGCCCCGGTCGTCGGCCCGGCAGTACAGCCCGGCGTCGAAGAGCGCCTTCGACAAGAACCCGCGCAGCAGCCGCTCCGACTCGTCGTCGTCGAAGGTCTCCTTCGTCGCCTTGTCCTTCACCAGTTCGATGCCGAAGAAGTAGCCGTCGCCGCGCACGTCGCCGACGATCGGCAGATCGGTCAGCTTCTCCAGCGTCTGGCGGAACAGCGGCGAGTTCTCCCGCACACGCTCGTTCAGCTTCTCCTCCTCGAAGATGTCGAGGTTCTCGAGGGCCACGGCCGCCGAGACCGGATGCCCGGCGAAGGTGTACCCGTGGTAGAACGCCGTCTGACCGTGCTTGAACGGCTCGTAGACCCGCTCGTTCACGATGGTGGCGCCGATGGGGGAGTAACCACTCGTCATCGCCTTGGCGCAGGTGATCATGTCGGGCTGGTAGCCGTAGGTGTCGCAGGCGAAGTAGTTGCCGATGCGGCCGAAGGCGCAGATGACCTCGTCGCTGACGAGCAGCACGTCGTACTTGTCGCAGATCTCCCGCACCCGCTGGAAGTAGCCGGGGGGCGGAGGGAAGCAGCCGCCGGAGTTCTGCACGGGCTCGAGGAAGATCGCCGCCACGGTCTCGGGCCCCTCGAACTGGATCATCTCCTCGATGCGGTTCGCCGCCCAGAGTCCGAAGGCCTCCTCGGTGCCCTCGAAGCCCATCTCGTGTGCGCGGTAGTAGTTCGTGTTCGGCACACGGAAACCACCGGGGGTGACCGGCTCGAACATCTCCTTCATCGCGGGGATGCCCGTGATCGCCAGGGCACCCTGCGGGGTGCCGTGGTACGCGATCGACCGCGAGATGACCTTGTGCTTGGTGGGCCGGCCCTGCAGCTTCCAGTAGTGCTTCGCCAGCTTGAAGGCCGTCTCGACGGCCTCACCGCCACCGGTGGAGAAGAACACGCGGTTCAGGTCGCCGGGCGCGAGATCGGCCAGGCGGTCGGCGAGCTCGATGGCCGACGGATGCGCGTACGACCAGATCGGGAAGAAGGCGAGCTCCTCGGCCTGCTTCGCCGCGACCTCCGCGAGGCGCCGTCGCCCGTGCCCGGCGTTCACCACGAAGAGTCCCGAGAGGCCGTCGATGTACTTCTTGCCGGTGGAGTCCCAGATGTGGTGGCCCTCGCCCTTGGTGATGATGGGCACGCCACCGCCCGACTCCATCACCGACTGGCGGGAGAAGTGCATCCATAGGTGGTCCTTCGCCATCTGCTGCAACTCGGCGTCGGAGCGCGCGGCCCGCCCGCCCAGGGGTGCGCCGGTGCCGGTGGTCGTGACGGGCTGTTCGGTGGTGGTCATCGTGTACCCCAGTTGTAGAGCTGCTTGTGCAGCTTCAAATAGACGAATGTTTCGGTGGACTGCACGCCGTCGAGCTTCCGGATCTCGGAGTTCAGCAGGGCGATGAGGTCGTCGTCGTCCTCGCAGACGACTTCGGCCAGGATGTCGAACGTTCCCGCGGTGAGCACCACGTAGTCGACCGCCGGCATGGCGGCCAGGGCGTCGGCGACCTCGCGGGTGTCGCCGGAGACCTTGAGGCCGATCATGGCCTGACGGTAGAAGCCGAGCTGCAGCGGGTCGGTCACGGCCACGATCTGCATCACGCCCGACTCGGTGAGCTTCTGCACCCGCTGGCGCACCGCCGCTTCCGACAGCCCGACCGCCTTGCCGATCTCGGCGTAGGAACGGCGCCCGTCGTCTTGCAGCTGCTCGATGATCGCCTTGGAGGTGTCGTCGAGAGCGGAGGGCTTCGGCTTCGTGCTCATGCTTCGATCCTGTCAGGTGACCGGCCCTCGGGCAAGCGAATCCGTAGGTGGACAGCCCTGAACAGCGCGGAATCCGTCGTTATCGCCGTACCTCTCGCCGGCACATGAGAGCGAGCGAATCCCTGCAGGGGGATTCGGCGGTCGCGGGCCGGTCGGCTATCGTCGAAATCGGCGTCGGGAACCGCATCCGCACCCCGCCGCAAGGCCGAACAAGCACCGGGATCACACCGTAGGGTTCCGGAAAGTCGTCAGGAGTTGTCACCGTGACCCAGATCGGTCGAACGAGTGCGCGCGTGAGCGTCACGCGCGAGGGCGCCGTGCCCCGGCAGGTCACCCTCTCCTGGGCGGCCATCAGCGACAAGGGCAACAAGCGCGCGGGCAACGAGGACAGCTCCATCTCCGACATCCCCGTCTTCGCGGTCGCCGACGGCATGGGCGGCCACTCGGCCGGCGACGTGGCCAGCGCCGCCGTCGTCGACCGTCTCGGGGAGATCGGTGACGCCGTCACCACCGCCGACCGCATCGAGGAGGCGCTCGCCGAGGCGCTGACCGACATCGACCGGGTGGGCGACGAGTCCGTGCTCGGCACGGGCACCACGGTCACCGGGGTGGCGCTCGTCGAGGTCGACGACGATCTGGCGTGGATGGTGTTCAACATCGGCGACTCGCGCGTCTACCTGCTGCAGGACGGCGAGCTCCAGCAGCTCACCGTCGACCACTCCGTCGTCCAGGAGCTCATCGACGCCGGGTTGATCACGCCCGAGCAGGCCGAGCGCCACCCTGACAGCAACGTCATCACCCGCGCTGTGGGGTTCCACGAGAAGCCGATCCCCGACTACTCCACGATGCCCGTCGTCGCGGGGCAGCGGGTGCTGATCTGCTCCGACGGGCTGACGAAGGAGCTCACCGACGTCGGCATCCGCCATTACCTCTCCATCTCGCCCACGGCCGAGCGGGCCGCGAACGAGCTGGTCGCCGCGTCGCTCGCCAACGGCGGGCGCGACAACGTGACGGTCGTGGTGGTGGACGTGGAGTCCGACGAGAACGACGGTGCGCCCGCGGGCGACGCCGATGAACGCGCGGGCGACCGCGGCACCTCGCAGCCCTAAACCGAACCGCACCGAACCGCACCGTGCCGCGCCGCCTCCCCTCATCGCCCCCCACGCTCCCCGGGTTCACCCCGGTGCGCGTGCTGGGCTCGGGCGGCTTCGCCGACGTGTTCCTGTTCGAGCAGAACATGCCTCGCCGCCAGGTGGCGGTGAAGGTGATGCTGCCCGAGGTCGTCAACGAGCAGGTGCGCCGCATGTTCCAGGTCGAGGCCGACCTGATGGCGGGGCTGAGCGCGCATCCGTCGATCCTGACCGTGTACGAGGCGGGCGTGTCCGGTGACGGCCGGCCGTATCTCGTGATGGAGCTCTGCTCCTCCTCGCTCGGCCAGCGCTACCGGCGGGAGCCGCTGCCGGTGGCCGAGGTGCTGCGCATCGGCGTGAAGATCGCCGGGGCGCTGCACACCGCGCACCAGCAGGGCATCCTGCACCGCGACGTGAAGCCGTCCAACATCCTGATCACGGCTTACGGGGCGCCGGTGCTCTCCGACTTCGGCATCGCGCAGTCCACCCGCGGGCGGGTCGCGGGTGCCGACGCGGTCGGGCTGTCGATCCCGTGGTCGGCTCCGGAGGTGGTGACCGAAGAGACGCAGGGCACGATCGCCTCCGAGGTGTGGGGGCTGTCGGCGACCCTGCACTCGCTGCTGGCAGGGCGGTCGCCGTTCGAGGTTCCGGGCGCGGCGTCGACGTCGTCGTCGGAGCTCTCATCGCGGATCGTCAAGACCAGGCCCGCGCCGATCGGCCGCAGCGATGTGCCGGAGTCCCTCGAGAGAGCCCTCCTGCGGGGGCTGTCGAAGAAGCCCGAGAACCGCCCGGCCTCGGCGCTGGAGCTGCTCCGCGAGCTGCAGTCGATCGAGATCGGGCTCGGTTTCCCTCAGACCGAGGTCGAGATCGCCCGGGCCGAGTGGGCCGCCGACTCGAGTCGAGACCACACCGACCGGACCGTGCTGCAAGCGCCGTCCGGAGAGACCCGTCGTCCTCGCCAGGGCGGCGGGAAGGAAGGGCTCCGAGCATCCGGAACCACGTCACGAGCAGACGGAAACGGCCGGCGGACGCGAGTCGTCGCGGGACTCGTCGCCGCAGCGGTCGTCGTCGCCGGGGGAGCGGTGGCCGCGGGTCTGGTGCTGCTGCCGCGAGGCGACGACATCCCCGCCGTCGGGGCGATCAGCACGGAGGTCGACGGCGGGCGCATCCTGTTCCGCTGGAACGATCCGGGTCTCGCCGAGGGCGACAGCTTCCGCGTCGAGACGTCGACGGGCGAGACCTCGGTGCAGCGCAGCAGCGAGTTCGCGGCGTTCCCTGCCGACGGCACGCCGGTCTGCATCACCGTCACCGTCGTGCACGCGGGCCGCTCCGGCGACGCCGGCACCGAGAAGTGCGCGAGCCTGCCGTGATCCGGGCGATCCGGGGGCGCGACGGAGGAGGCCGGCACCGTCGCTCGCTGGCCGCCAGCATCGGGGTCGGGGCCCTGATCGCGGCCGTGGTCGCGGTGACGGCCGTCGTCTCGTCGGGGTACAGCGCGCAGAAGGTCGACCTCGACGACGCCGCCGTCTGGGTGACGAGCGACCTGCACCAGGCGGTCGGCCGGGCGAACCCGCAGGTCGGTGAGCTGAATACGGCCATCCGCATGGAGTCGGGGTCCCTGTCGGTCGCGCAGTCGGGCCAGAACGTCGTCGTGCTCGACGAGGGCGGCGGAGAGGGGCGCCTCGTTGACACCGCGTCGGCGGAGGTCTCCGACACATTTCCCTTGCCGGCCGGCGACGTCGAGGTGGCGCTCGCCGGAGACGTCGCCGTCGTCACCGCTCTCGCCTCGGGTGACGTCTGGATCACGTCCGTCGCGTCCCTCGCCGCCTTCGACCCGGCGAGCCCACCCGACCTGACTCTCGGGGCGGGCGGCGCGACCGCGGTTTCCGAGGGTGGCACGGTGTTCGCCGTGTCGGCAGCGAGCGGGTCGGTGTTCAGCGTCGACCCCGACGGCCTGGCGCGCGGCGAGCGAGCGGATGCCCGACCGCTCGACGTCGCCACGGACGACGAGCTGGCGATCACCGCGGTCGGTGACCGCTGGGTCGTCCTCGACCGCTCGGCGGGGCGCCTCATCACCGCCGATGGCACCGTGCCCGTCGATCTCGCGGCCGGCACGGGCGCGGGTGACGCCGGAGGCAGCCCGCAGCCGGGCGATGAACCGAACGAAGAAACCTTCGATCCCGCTGGGAACCCGCCCGGTGCCGAGAGTCGGCCCGTCTGGCTGCAGAGCCCGTCAGGGGACGCCGACAGCGTGATCGCGGCGACCCCGGCGGCCCTCCTGTCCGTCACGCTCGCCGACGGCACGGTGGAGGTGCTCTCCGACGGCCACTCGGGCACCTCCACCGCGCCGGTGCAGATCGACGGCTGCTGGTTCGCGGCCTGGACGGACGGCCGCAGCTGGACGGGCTGCGCCGGCGCCGGCGCCGAGGGCCGGAGCGAGGGCGGCACGACGGTCGGCGGCCCGGGCCTCGCCGACGGCGTCGGCTTCGGAGCGACGACCGGCACGCCCGGCACGAACGCCGAACCGGCGGAGCCCGCCGAGACCGCCGAGCCCTACGAGCCCTCCGCGACCGCCCGCCCGTCGGCCGCCTCGGGTGGGGCCGACGGGGTGCTCCCGGGAGCAGCATCCGGAGACCGTCTCGTCTTCCGCACCAACGGAACCGGCGGCGTGCTGCTGAGTGACGCGGCCAGCGGCCGCTCGTGGGACGTCACCCGCGGCAACGCCCCCATCGACGACTGGAACGCGCTGCTGCCCGAGAAGCCGGCCCAGCCCACGAGCGCCCGGACGGCAGCCGACGACGACCAGGCCCCCGACCCCGACCAGCAGCCGCCGGTCGCGGGCGACGACGAGCTCGGTGCCCGCCCCGGGCGCTCGGTCGTGCTGCCGGTGCTGCAGAACGACTTCGATCCGAACGACGACGTGATCGTGATCGACTCGGTCGCCCTGCCCGAGGGAGCCGGCTACACGGTCGACCTCGTCTCCGACGACCAGCAGCTGCAGCTCACGACCCCAGCCGCGGGCCCCGGCGGAGAGGCCGGCGCCGTGCTCGAGTTCGGCTACACGGTCTCCGACGGCCGCGGCGGCACCGACGACGCCGTCGCGCGGGTGACGCTGCGCGCGGACGGCGAGAACACCGCGCCGGTGCAGAGCACCCGGGAGACGCTCGACTTGGCGCTCGGCGGCCGGGCCGAGCTCGACCTGCGCGGCGACTGGTACGACCCCGACGGCGACGCCTTCTACCTGCAGTCCGCCGCCGTCGCGGCGCCCGACTCCGTCAGCTGGACGCCGGAGGGTGTGGTCACGGTCACCGACGCCGGCGCCACCACCGGCACGAAGGAGGTGACCGTCACCGTCGGCGACGGCGTCACCTCGACGACCGGCTCGTTCACGGTCGAGGTCCATACGCCCGACCAGGTGCCGCTCCGGGCCGAGGGCTTCGTCGTGCTGGCGCGGGTGGGTCAGGCCGTCGAGCTCTCCCCGCTCGCGCACGTCACGGGCGGCGACTCCGGGCTCCGGCTCGCCGCCGTGCCCGCGCGGGAGGGGTTCACGATCGCGCCCGACTTCACCGGCGGCACGGTGCGCGTCACCGCCGACACGGTGGGCAGCACCACGCTCGACTACGCCGTCGGCGACGGCAGCCGAAGTGCGACCGGGGTCATCCGCGTGGTGGCGACGGTGCCGCCCGACGCCAACGCCCGCCCGGTCACGGTGCCGCACTCCGCCTTCGTCCGCCAAGGCTCCGAGGTGCCGGTCGACGTGCTGGCCGGCGACTTCGACCCGGCGGGTGGTGTGCTCATCGTCACGGGCGCCGACTCGGCGAGCGATCCCGCGCTCCGGGTCGAGGTGATCGAGCAGCGGATGCTCCGCGTCACCCTCACCGGTCCACTCAACGGTGGGCGCGCCACCGCCGCCTACACCGTCACCAACGGCTTCACGGCGGCGCAGGGCACCGTGACGGTCGTCGAGATACCGGAGCCTGTCGTGCGGCAGCCCCCGGTCGCCGTGCCCGACCGGGCGGCCGTGCGCGTCGGCGACGTGGTCGACATCCCCGTGCTCGCGAACGACGTCCATCCCGACGGCGACCGCCTGAGCCTCGACCCGGCTCTCGTCGCGGCCCCCGCCGGGCAAGCCCGTGAGGCCGGTCTGCTGTTCGCCTCGGGCGACCGCCTGCGCTTCCTCGCCCCGCCGACCCCGGGTGACGTCACGGCGGTCTACCGCGTCGACGCGCCCGACGGGCAGTGGGCGACGGCCGCGGTCACGATCAGCGTGCGCGAGGCCGACGCGACCGTGAACGCCGCCCCGGTGCCCGCGCTGGTCACCGCCAGGGTGATCGCCGGCGAGACCGTCCGCATCAGCGTGCCGATCGAGGGCATCGACCCCGACGGGGACTCCGTGCAGTTCCTCGGCATCGACTCGGTGCCGGCGAAGGGGCAGGTCGTCCAGACCGGGCCCGACTGGATCGAGTTCGCCGCGGGGGAGTACTCCTCGGGAACCGACACCTTCGGCTACACCGTCGCCGACCGCCTCGGCGCCAAGGCGAGCGGCACCGTCCGCGTCGGCATCAGCCCGCGCCTCGACAGCGCCCGGAACCCCGTCGCCACCCCGGACGAGGTGCGCGTGCGCCCCGGGCGCACCGTGCTCCTCCGCGTGCTCGACAACGACTCCTCGCCCGGAGGCAGCCCGCTGAGCATCGCCGCCGTCGAGCCTCTGACGGGGCCGGGTGGGGCGGCGCCGGGCGGTGGGCCGGGGTCGGCCTCCGCCGCCGAGACGGTGTCGATCGAGGGGGCGCTGCTGAGCATCCGTGCGCCCGAGCAGCCCGGCCGGTACAGCGTCGTCTACACGGTCGCCGACGAGCGCGGCGGCACCGGGTCGAGCTTCGCGACGATCGAGGTCGACCCCGACGCCCCGCTGGCCCGGCCTGTCGTCGACGACACCCTGCTCACGCTCAGCGACATCCTCGACCGCTCCGTCGTCGACGTCGACGTCCTGCAGAACGTGTTCTTCGCCGAGGGGCCGCCGAGCGACCTCACCCTCACGGTGCCGGACGGCTTCGCGGAGAGCGCCCGCGTGGTCGACGGACGGATCCGCGTGCGGATCGCGGCGGCGGCACAGGTGATCCCCTTCACCGTCGCCCATCCCGACGACCCCGCAGTGCGATCGTCGGGCTTCGTCTGGGTTCCCGGAACCGACGACGCCCTGCCCCAGCTGCGCCAGGGCGCGCCGGTGCTCCAGGTCGAGTCGGGTGCCCTGCTCGAGATCGACGTGAACGACGTCGTCGTGGCCGTCGGCGACCGGCCGGTGCGGATTGCCGACGCGAACTCCGTGCGAGCCACGCACGCCGACGGCAGCCCGCTCGTGGTCGGCGACGACACGCTCGCCTTCCGCAGCGCCGACCGCTACTTCGGCCCCGCCTCGCTGTCGTTCGAGGTCACCGACGGCGACGGACCGTCGGCTCGGCGCGTCACCCTGGTGCTGCCCGTCACCGTGACGCCCCGGGAGAACCAGCCCCCGGCCTTCGCCGGAGCCGTCGTGGAGTTCGAGCCGGGGCAGCAGAAGGCCATCGACCTGGCCCGGCTCACCACCTCAGCGACGCCCGGCCCTCTCGCCTTCGCCCTGCAGGACGCGCGGCCCGAGGGCTTCCAGGCGGTGCTGATCGGCAGCACGCTCACCGTCACCGCCGCTCCCGGCGCGCCGATCGGCACGACCGGCGAGCTCGGCGTGCAGGTCACCGCGAACGGTGACGCGGCAGCCGGCACCTCGGGCACCATCGCGGTGTCGGTGGTGCCCTCGACCCGCCCGATCGCGGTGCCGGCGGTCGACGCCGTGGTGGCGCCGCGAGGCCGCACCACCACGGTCGACGTGCTCGCCAACGACGCCGCGACGAACCCGTTCCCGGCCACGCCCCTCCGCGTCGTCGCCGTGCGGGGCCTCGACCGCTCCCGGCTCCCGGCCGGTGTGAGCATCGCCGCGGGCAGCAGCGACAGCGTGCTCGAGGTGACCGTCGCCCCCGATGCGCCGGCAGCTGACATCGCGGTGCAGTACCAGGTGCTCGACGCCACCGGCGATCCCTCGCGCGCCGCCTGGGGCACCGTGCGCATCTCCGTCGCCGACCGGCCGTCCCCGGTGACCGGCCTGTCCGTCACCGGCTTCGGCGACCGCAGCATCACCGTCGCCTTCTCACCGGGGCCCGCCAACAACTCGCCCATCACCGGCTTCGACGTCGAGGCCCGCACGGCAGCCGGTGCGGTGACGACCAGTCGCTGCGCGAGCACGAGCTGCGACGTCGGCACCCCGGGCAACGGCCCGGGCGACGCCGTCACGCTCAGCGTCTCGGCCGTCAACGCGATCGGCTCGTCGGATGCCCGGAGCTACGGGGTGCCGGTCTGGTCCGACCTCCTGCCCGCAGCTCCCGGCACTCCCGAGCTCGCCCCGCTCGACGGCGCCCTCGCCGTGCGCTGGGCGCCGGCCTCGGTGCCCGCCGGTGGCTCGGCCGTGCGGCAGTACGACGTCACGGCGAACGGCGTGGCGGTCGCCACCGTCGATGCGGCGAGCTGCGCGGGCGACGGATGCTCGACCACCGTCTCAGGCCTCCAGAACGGCGCCTCGGTCGACGTGGTCGTCACTGCCCGCAACGGGGCGTACCCGCCCCTCGCGGCCTGGCCGTCGGCCGGTGCGACGGGCACGCCGTACGGAGCGCCGGCCGCATCCGCCGTCACGGCCGTCGCCACCCCGGAGGCCGGCCCTGGCACGGTCGTACTGAGCTGGCCGGGCTTCGAGGGCAACGGCAGCGCGGTCGCGGGCTACTACGCCCAGGCCCTGCGCCCGGGCACCGGGCAGCCCGCCGGAGCGCAGGCCTGCTCGGTCTCGACACCCGCGCCGGGACGCCCGACGGCACCCGAGGCGGGCGGCGACGTGATCGCGCAGCAGGCGCTCGGCGCCGACGCCGGGAGCGCGAGCTTCACCGGCCTGACCGACGTCGACGCGGCCTACGGTTTCGTCGTCTGGGGCTACAACGCGGCCGGCTGCGTGGCCTCGTCGGTCGTGACGGCGGTCGCCTACCCGAGCCCCGGCCAGGTGCAGGCGGCGGGGGTCTCGGTGGCCGTGGTGCAGTCCGGGACCGCCTTCGACGCCCAGGTGCTCTCCGCCCCCACTCCCGGCACCCTCTCGGGAGACACCCGGTACCGCGTCCGCCAGGTCGACGCGGGTGGGGCACCGGTGGGAGAGGCGCAGGCGTTCACCCTCGGCGGCTTCCCGCGCTCTCTCACCGGCGGCGCGTTCGGCGAGGCCTACCGCTTCCAGCTTCAGGCGTGCAACCGCTGGGGCGGAGCGGAGGTCTGCGGCGCGTTCTCCGACACGGTCACGGCGCCCGAGCCCTCCCTCACCTTCGCGTTCGACCGGGGGCCCGACTACGACGGCACCCGCTGGACCTGGGCGGGCGAGCCGTCCAACGGCGCCCTGACCCCGGCCTACACCTGCGGCTCGGCCGACATCACGCCCGCGGGGGAGCCCGGCGGCCAGGTCGTGCTGCCCGGCTCCTGCACACCCGGGGCCCCTGCCGCGCCCGGTGACGCGGGCCTCTCGGTGCAGATCGGCGATCACCACTATGTGTACCGTGGCTAACGGAGAGGCAGCACCACGATGACGATGACGAGCGAGCAGGCGACCCGGTTCGCCGATGTCTTCGACCGCCTCACCGCGACGATCGAGCAGACGCTGCACGGCAAGGCGCACGTCATCCGGCTCGCGCTGGTCGCCCTGTTCAGCGAGGGCCACCTGCTGCTCGAAGACGCGCCCGGTACGGGCAAGACCTCGCTCGCGCGCGCGATCGCCGACAGCGTGCGCGGGTCGTCGAGCCGCATCCAGTTCACCCCCGACCTGCTGCCCGGCGACATCACCGGCGTCAGCGTCTACGACCAGCGCACCGGAGCCTTCGACTTCCACGCGGGGCCGGTGTTCGCGAACGTCGTGCTCGCCGACGAGATCAACCGGGCCAGCCCGAAGACCCAGGCCGCGCTGCTCGAGGTGATGGAGGAGGGGCGCGTCACGGTCGACGGCGTCTCCCACCCGGTCGGCGAGCCGTTCATGGTGATCGCCACGCAGAACCCCATCGAGCAGGCGGGAACCTACCGCCTGCCCGAGGCCCAGCTCGACCGCTTCCTGATCAAGACGAGCATCGGCTACCCCGACCACGCGACGACCCTGCGCATCCTCGAGGGGGCCACCGAGCGCGCCCATGGCGAGCCGAAGCCGGCGGTGATCACGGCCGAGGGCGTCGTGCTGCTCGCGTCCGAGGCCCGCACGGTGCACGTCGACGCCGCCATCAACGACTACGTCTCGCGCCTCGTGCAGGCCACCCGTGACGCCGAGGAGACCCGGCTCGGCGGCAGCGTGCGCGCCGCCCTCGCCCTGGTGCGGGCCGCCAAGACCTACGCGGCGTCCGACGGCCGCCACTACGTCATCCCCGACGACGTCAAGGCGCTCGCGGGCCCCGTGCTCGCGCACCGCCTCGTGCTCGACCCCGAGGCCGAGTTCGACGGGGTCACCGCGCTCGGCGTCATCTCGCGCGTGCTCCTCGACGTCGCGCCTCCCGGGGATGCGCCGGGCGCATGACCGGCGGTCCGCCCGACTCCGCCCGTTCACGTGACCCGGGTGCCGCGCAGAGCCGGGGTGGTCCCGGCCTGAGGGGGCGGTCGACGACGGATGCCCGGCAGCCCGCCCCCGCCGCGACCGCCGCCGCCCCGTCCCGCCCGGTCGCCGTGTCGGCCGCGGGGTGGGCCGTGCTGGCAGTCGCCGTGCTCGGCCTCGCACTCGGCGTCGCCCTCGGCTGGACCGAGCTCGTCGTCGTCGGCCTCACCGCCGCCCTCCTCGTCTTCGTGGCCGCCCTGTTCCTCGTCGGCCGGAGCTCGGTCGGCGTCGCCGTCTCCGTGCTCGAACGCCAGGTCGTCGCGGGCGGCACCGCGACCGTCGTGGTGCGGGTGACCGGTGAAGGCCGCTCGCGGCAGCGGGCCCGCGACGCGGAGCTCCCCGTGGGCGACCGGGTCGAGAGCATCCGGCTGCCCGCCGTCGCCGCGGGGGAGACCCGCGAGGTGCAGCTGCGGGTGCCGGCCGCGCGCCGGGGCGTCGTGCAGCTCGGCCCGGTGACGCTGGTGCGCCGCGACCCGTTCGGGTTCGCCCGGCGCGAGTCGGCGCGGAGCGGGCGGGCGCTGCTGTACGTGCATCCGCCGACCGCTGCTCTCACCGTCGCCACGAGCGGCCTGCTGCGGGATCTCGAGGGCATCGCCACGACTGACCTGACCGACAGCGACATCGCGTTCCACGCCCTGCGGCCCTATGTCGCGGGCGACGACCGGCGGCACATCCATTGGAAGAGCACGGCCAAGACCGGCGCCTTCCTCGTGCGGCAGTTCGAGCAGACGCGGCGCAGCCACCTGATCGTGCTGCAGTCGCTCGCGGCCGCCGACTACGCCTCGGACGAGGAGTTCGAGCTCGCGGTGAGCGCGGTCGGGTCGATCGGCGCGCGGGCGATCGCCGACGGCACAACCCTGTCGGTTTTCGCCGGAGCCCCGCGCACCCGGGGCGAGGCCGGCCGGCTGCGTTCGCGAGGCCGGCGGGAGCTGCTCGACGACCTCAGCGGCATCCACGAGCTGCCCGGAGCGACCCCGGTCACCGGGCTGGCGCGCACCGTCGCCCAGCAGGCGCCCGATGCGTCGCTCGTCTTCGCCGTCTGCGGGTCGACCGTGCCCGCCCGCCGGCTCCGGGCCGCCGCGGCGAACTTCGCGCCGGGGGTCGAGGTGATGGCCGTCGTCGCCCGGCCCGAGTCGCCGCCGACGCTCGTCCGCATCGAATCGCTGCGCATCACGCGCATCGGCTACCTCGACGACCTCGTGCGGGGACTGGCCCGGGCGGTGGGCGCGTGAGCGCCGCAGCCCGGCCGTCGATGCGTCGACCGGGGGTGACCCGGTCGACGGCCGAGATCGCGTCGGCACGTCCGGCCGTCCCGCACGCGGAGGGCAGGGCGCCGCTGCCGGCTCGGCGGCCGCGGCGCGGAGGCGGGGGGCGGGAGGCCGCCCGGAGCATCCGGAACCGCGCGGCGGGGATGCTGCTGCTCGTCGGGATCGCGGCGGCGGCCTGGTGGCCGGTGCACGAGTCGCTGTCCTTCGTGGTCGCGGCGGGAGTCGCGATCGTCGTGGGGGTCGCGATCGGCGCTCTCGGGGCGGCGTTCCGATGGAGTGGGCCCGTGGTGCTCGGCGCGACCGTCGTCGCGTGGCTCGTGCTCGGTGTGCCGCTCGCGGTGCCGGGCAAGGCGCTCGGCGGGGTGCTGCCGACGGGTGAGGGCCTCCTCGACCTGATCGTCACCACCGCGACCGGCTGGCGTCAGCTCGTCACCATCGAGCTTCCCGTCGGCGACTACCAGGCGCTCCTCGTGCCGGTGTTCTCGCTGACCCTCGCCGCAGCGGTCGTGGGCACCACCGTCGCGACCCGCACGCGCCGTCCCGAAGCCGCCCTGCTGCTCCCGGCGGTGGTGCTCGTCGCAGGAATCGCGCTCGGCGCCCCGCGAGGTCTCGCGCCGGCCGCCCTCGGAGGCGCCTTCGCCGTCGCGTCACTCCTCTGGCTCGTCCTCGTCCGTCCCCGGTCGTCGAAGCCGTCGGCCGGGCGGGGTCGGGGGGTCGCGGTGGCATTCGTCGCCTCGGCCGCCGCGGTGGCGGTGCTCGCGGCCGGTGCGCTTCCTGCCCCCGATCGACGCGTGGTGCGCGAGGCGGTCGCGCCGGTGTTCGACGCCCGCGACTACGCCAGCCCGCTGTCCGGGCTGCGTGCCCTGCTCAAGCAGCCCGCCGCCGATGCGACCCTGCTCACGGTGACGGGCGCCGAGCCCGGATCCCGCCTGGCCCTCGCCCGCCTCGACGCCTACGACGGCGTCGTCTTCACCGCGGCCGGCACTGACGCCCCGCCCGCCGCGGCCGCCTCCGCCGAAACCGCCGCCCCTCCGACCGACCTCTTCCAGCGCGTCACCGGCCGTCTGGGCGCCACCGCGGACCCCGCGAGCACGGCCGACGGTGTCCGCGACGTGACGGTCGCCGTTGAGGGGTACTCGGGCGTGTGGGTCCCGGTCCCCGACGGGGCGTCCGCCGTCGCGTTCACCGGGCCGGATGCGGCAACGCTGCAGAACGCGCTGTTCGCCAGCCGGCGGCTCTCGACGGTCGCCGATCTCGTCGCGCTCCGGCGGGGCGACGGCTACGTGGTCACGGGCACCGCGTCCGCGCCGTTCGTCGCGGTCGATCGGCTGTCCGAGCTCGAACCGGGGGCGGCGGCGTCCCCGGCGGCGACGGCTCCGGATGCCCAGGCCGAGCGCCTGGCCGAGTGGGCCCCCGATTCCCGGCCGCCCGGTGAGCGCCTCGCCGGTGTCGTGGCGGGTCTCCGCAGCGGCTACCGCTCCGGCGCCTCCGACAGCGACGTCTTCAGCCGGTCCGGTCACGGCGCGGACCGCCTGCAGGAGCTCCTCACCGCCTCGCCCATGCTCGGCGACCCGGAGCAGTACGCGGCGGCCGCCGCCCTCCTCGCGCGCGCGGCCGGCTTCCCCTCGCGGGTCGCCGTCGGCTTCGTCGTCCCGGCACTCGCGGATACCGACGCGGACACCGAGGGCTCTCCCGTCGACCTGCGGGGGAGCGACGCCACCGCCTGGGTCGAAGTCCTCACCACCGGAGGCTGGGTCGCGATCGATCCGACCCCCGAGGTGAAGCCGATCCCGCCGAGCGCCCTCGAGGACAGCGCCGGCTCCGTGCAGCCTCCCGAGGTGCTGCCGCCGGCGTCGGAGGGGCTCGCCGACCCGGATCCGGGCACACCCGCGCAGCAGAGCGACGACGACCCCGCCCCGCGCGACGACGACGCCGGCCCCCTGCTCGCGATCACACTGGGAGTGGGCCTCGGGCTGCTCGTGCTCGCGGTGCTGCTGGCGCCGTTCGCGACGGTGCTGGCGCTCAAGGCGCGACGGCGCGTCCGGCGCCGGACCAGCGGCAGCGCGCGCGAGCGTGCCGCCGGCAGCTGGGCCGAGCTCGTCGACACCGCCCGCGATCGGGGTGGCCCGCCTCCGCCGCGTGCGACCCGGCGCGAGGCCGCGGCGGCGCTCGAGTCCGAGGGCGGCCTGCTGCTCGCCGAGCGCGTCGACGCGGCGCTGTACGGGCCGGGCGATCCCTCGGCGGCCGAGCTCGACACCCTCTGGGCCGCGTCGGATGCCGAACGCCGCCGCCTGCTCGGCCGGGAGCGCGGGCTCGCGCGCCTGAGGGCCCGGCTCTCGCTGCGGTCGCTGCGCACCTATCATGGCAAGGAGATGAACAGGCGGACCCAGCGGTGAAGTGCAGAACCTGCGGCACGACCCTGAGCGCGGGCGCCGTGCTCTGCGGCGAGTGCGGAACCTCGGCGATCGCCCCCCGCCCCACCCTCGGCGACACCGCCCGGCACGACCGCCGCGCCCTCCTCGCGGCGCTCACAGCCGAAGCCGCCGCCCGCGCCGCGACCCCGCCCGCGCCCCGAGCCACAACCCAGCCAGCGCCCCGAGCCGCGACCCCGCCGGCACCCCCGGCCGCCGCCACGCCAGCCCCGCCCACGGCGTTCACCCTCGTCTTCAGCACCGGCGAGAGCATCCGCGTGCACGGCCCGGGCCTCGTCGGCCGCAATCCCCAGCCCGCCGACGGCGAGCACGTCGACTACCTCGTCCAGCTGATCGACCCCCAGCGCAGCGTCTCCAAGACCCACCTCGCCTTCGACGTCGACGGCGACACCCTCTCGATCACCGACCGCCGCTCCTCCAACGGCACCCGCCTGGTCACCCCGCCCGACCTCGACGCGGCCCCCGGCGACCCCGCCGGCCGCCCGAGGAGCACCGAGCTCGAGCCCGGCGTGCGCATCCCGGTGCCCCGCGGCAGCCGCGTCGGCATCGGCGACGAATGGTTCGACGTGCGCTGACGCGCGCCGCGCATCCGTCGCCTTGAATGCCGAAAAGACACGTCGATCGCCGTTTCGAACACTGATTTCGTAACGAGTATGTTTCGCGGGCGTGTTTTTCGTCGTTCGCGCTAACCCCCTGAAGCACCCGTGTGCCAGTATCGAGACACTCATTTCAGGGAGGATGATGACCGTGCGCACTCCGCGAGACCCCCAGATCCTGCAGGCGATCAAACACTCCCAGGCACTGCAGCGTGCCCGGGCTCTTCAGCTCACTCGACGCGGCTTCCTCGGCGCCACGGGCGTCGGAGCCACGGCTCTCGCCCTGGCCGCGTGCGCCCCGGGCGAGAAGAAGGAACTGACCCCCGCGAAGGACGTCAGTGCCACCGAGAAGACCCTCACCTGGGACAACTGGCCCGCCTACATGGACGAGGACGACGCCGGCGACTACCCGACCCTGATGGGCTTCGAGGACCAGTCCGGCATCACGGTCACCTACAACGTGGCCGTCGACGACAACAACAGCTACTACGCCAAGGTCAAGGACCAGCTGGCGCTCGGCCAGGCGATCGGCGCCGACACGGTCTGCCTCACCGACTGGATGGTCGCCCGCCTCGTCCGGAACGGCTACCTCCAGGAGCTCGACCACGCGAACATCCCGAACATCGCCAACCTCAGCGACAGCTTCGCGAACCCCGACTTCGACAAGGGCCGCAACCTCTCGCTCCCGTGGCAGGGCGGCTTCGCCGGCATCTGCTGGAACAAGGAGAAGGTGCCGAACGGCCTGAAGTCGGTCGACGACCTCTGGGCCGCCGACCTCAAGGGCCGCGTGGGCGTGCTCAGCGAGATGCGCGACACGATGGGCCTGATCATGCTGGGCCAGGGCACCGACATCACCGGCGAGTGGGGCGACGACGAGTTCGCCAACGCCATGGATGCGTTCACCGAGCAGGTCGAGAACGGCCAGATCCGCAACATCAAGGGCAACGCCTACCTCAACGACCTCCAGTCGGAGGACACCTACGCGGCGATCTGCTGGTCGGGCGACATCACCTCGCTGAACGCGCAGGCGGGCGACAAGTGGGAGTTCGCGATCCCGGATGCGGGGGGCACGCTCTGGAACGACACCTTCGTCGTGCCCATGGGTGCGACCCACAAGGCCAACGCCGAGGCCGTCATGAACTACTACTACGAGCCCGAGGTCGCGGCCGAGCTCGCCGCCTGGGTCAACTACGTCACCCCGGTCAACGGAGCGAAGGAGGCGATGGACGCCATCGACCCCGAGCTCGCGGCGAACCAGCTGATCTTCCCCGACGAGGACACGCTGAGCACGGTGCACGTGTTCCGCACCCTCACCCCGCAGGAGGAGAACGACTACCAGGCCCAGTTCCAGAAGGTGCTGCTGGGCAGCTGATGGCCATCGCATCCTTCGCCGAGAGCGGCGCCGACCTCCAGCTGACCGGCATCACCAAGCGGTTCCCCGGCTTCACCGCCATCGAAGACCTCGATCTGACCATTCCGGCGGGCTCGTTCTTCGCCCTGCTCGGCCCGTCCGGCTGCGGCAAGACGACGACGCTCCGGCTGGTCGCCGGGCTCGAGGAGCCCACCGAGGGGAAGATCCTGATCGGCGGCAAGGACGTCACCGAGACGAAGCCCTACCAGCGGCCGGTCAACACGGTGTTCCAGTCGTACGCGCTGTTCCCGCACATGACGATCCTCGAGAACGTCGCCTTCGGGCTGAAGCGCCGCAAGATCGGCGACGCGGTCGCGAAGGCGCACGAGGCCCTGAAGCTGGTCGAGCTCGACCACCTCGCGTCCCGCCGGCCGGCCCAGCTCTCGGGTGGCCAGCAGCAGCGCGTCGCCCTGGCCCGGGCCATCGTCAACCGCCCGGCCCTGTTGCTGCTCGACGAGCCGCTCGGCGCCCTCGACCTGAAGCTCCGGCGTCAGATGCAGCTCGAGCTCAAGACCATCCAGACCGAGGTCGGCCTGACCTTCCTGCACGTCACCCACGACCAGGAGGAGGCCATGACCATGGCCGACACCGTCGCGGTGATGAACAAGGGCCGCATCGAGCAGCTCGGCGCCCCCGAGGAGCTCTACGAGCTGCCCCGCACGGCGTTCGTCGCCAACTTCCTCGGCCAGTCGAACCTGTTCACGGGCGACGTCGTCGCGAGCGGGCCCGACCACATCACGGTCGACGTGGCCGGGGTGCCGATCGTGGTGCCGCGCATCCGGAGCCGTCGTCACGCGGGCGAGGTCGCGATCGGTGTTCGGCCCGAGAAGGTCACGCTGCTCACCGCGGCGCCGGCCGCCGAGACCGGGCGGAACGTGCTCGGCCCGGGCCGCGTCACCGACGTGTCGTTCTCGGGCGTCAGCACGCAGTACCTCGTCGAGGTGCCGCACGTGGGCGAGCTCGTGGTCTTCGCGCAGAACATGGTGTTCGGGCCGGTCGTGAACGTGGGTGCCGAGGTGTGGCTGTCGTGGAACGTCGAGCACGGCTTCGGTCTCGACGACGAGCCGGGCACCGTGCCGCGGTTCGTGGCCGACGACTCGACGGAGTCGATCGCCATCCAGCGCCGCATCGCGCTCGAAGAAGAGCTCGAGCAGGCGTAGGGCGCGGGCATGGCCTTCACCGCGTTCGCCTCCACCCCGGCCGTCGAACAGGCGCCGAGGAAGCGGAGCTTCATCGCGCTCGTGCTGCTCCTGCCGGGCATCCTGTACCTCGTTCTCTTCTTCCTCACCCCGCTGATCTCGCTGGTGCTCACCTCGTTCCAGCAGCCCGTGCTCGACGGCGACATCGGGGAGTACCAGGCCGGCTTCAACTGGCAGAACTACACCGACTCGGTGGGGGAGTACTGGCCGCTCATCCTGCGCGCGTTCGGCTATGCGCTCGTCGCGACCGTGCTGGCGCTCGTGATCAGCTACCCGATCGCCTACGTGATCGGCGTGAAGGCGCGGCGCTGGCCGCTTCTGCAGAGCCTGCTGCTGACGCTCGTGATCGCCCCGTTCTTCATCAGCTTCCTGCTGCGCACCCTGGCCTGGAAGCAGATCATGTCGGATGAGGGGCCGATCGTGCAGGCGCTCAAGGCGGTCGCGATCCTGCCCTCGGACGGGCATCTCACCGGCACCACCTTCTCGGTGATCTTCGGTCTGACGTACAACTTCATCCCGTTCATGACGCTGCCGCTCTACGCGACGCTCGAACGGCTCGACCTCAGGTACATCGAGGCGGGCGCCGACCTCTACGCGAGCCCGTTCACGGTCTTCCGCAAGGTCACCATCCCGCTGTCGATGCCCGGGATCGTGTCGGGCACGCTGCTGACCTTCATCCCGGCGGCCGGTGACTACATCAACGCGAGCCGCGACTTCCTCGGCTCGTCGTCGACGGCGATGGTGGGCAACGCGATCGAGGCGAACTTCCTGGTGCTGCAGAACTACCCCGCGGCCGCGGCTCTGTCGATCGTGCTGATGGCGGTCATCCTGGTGATCGTCGGCGTCTACGTGCGCCGCTCGGGAACGGAGGACCTCGTATGAACCGCCGCACGAAGGGCCTCGGGCTCTGGATCTACACGATCATCGCCCTCGTCTTCCTGCTCATCCCGATCGCGTACACCTTCGTGTTCTCGTTCAACGACTCGGGCAAGCTCAACATCGCCTGGCAGGGCTTCACGCTCGACAAGTGGCTCACGGTCTGCAACACGCAGGGGCTCTGCGAGGCGTTCGGCAACAGCATCCTCGTGGGTCTCGTCGCGACGGTGCTCGCCACCGCGCTCGGCACCCTGATCGCGATCGCGCTGGTGCGCTACCGGTTCAAGGCGCGGTCGGCGATCAGCCTGCTGCTGTTCCTGCCGATGGCGACCCCCGAGGTGGTGCTGGGCGCCGGCCTCGCCGCGCAGTTCCTCACGGTGGGCGCCGAGAAGGGGCTCGGCACGATCATCCTGGCCCACACCATGTTCTGCATCAGCTTCGTCGTGGTGACGGTGAAGGCGCGTGTTGCATCGCTCGACCCGGCGCTCGAGGAGGCGGGCCGCGACCTCTACGGCTCGCCCGGGCAGGTGTTCTGGCGCATCACGTTCCCGCTGCTCATCCCCGGCATCGCGGCGGCGGCGCTGCTGTCGTTCGCGCTCTCGTTCGACGACTTCATCATCACGAACTTCAACTCGGGCGCGGTCGACACCTTCCCGAAGTTCATCTACATCGCGGCGGCCCGCGGCATCCCGGCGCAGGTGAACGTGATCGCGTCGGCGGTGTTCCTGCTGGCGATCGTGATCGTCGTGGTGACGCAGGTCTCGCGGGCGGCGCGGGCGAAGCGCCTCGCGCGCCAGATGGGCTGACGCCTTCTCTCGGGTTACCCCGCTCGTCGATCGAGCCGTCGCAAATCGCCCTCTCCTAGGCTCGAAAGGGCGACTTGCGACGGCTCGATGGGTCGCGAGGCCGGGCTACAGGGTGGGGGAGATGCGGATGGTGCCCACGGGGTTCGCGCCGCCGTAGACCGCGAGGCCGAGCTCAGGCGTCAGGTCGGCGACCTGCTCGCGGGTGAGCGAGCCGTGCCGGGCGAGCAGCTCGAGCGCCACGACCGTGGCCGCACGCAGGCTGCCGTCGAGCATCTTCAGGGCGACGGATGCGCCGTCCGGCGTCGCCATCACCATGACGCCCTCGGCGCCGAGCTTGGCCACCACGCCGAGGCGGTCGATCACGACGGTGTTCGCGCGCCCCGGCCCGTCGATCGCCCACCCGTTCGCGAGGATGCTCTCGGTGAGCTGCTTCGCCGGACCCTCGGTGGCCCGGCGCAGACGGCCGATGCCACGGGCCAGGGCGACCAGGGACATCGCGTGCACGGGAGCACCGCATCCGTCGACCCCCGAGTGCGCGACGGGAGCGCCGGTCTCGCGCTCGACCACGGCGAGGATGCGCTGCTGCAGCGGGTGCGCCGGGTCGAGGTAGCTCGCCGTGTCCCACCCGTTCTGCACGCAGGCGAGCAGCATGGCGGCGTGCTTGCCCGAGCAGTTCATCAGGATGCGCTCCTGATGCCCGTGCGCCCGGATGACGCCGTCACGCGCGGCGGAGTCGCCCGGCCAGTCGGGCGGGCAGCCGAGGTCGTCGGCGTCGAGTCCGGCCTTCTCGAGGATCGAGTCGACCACGCGCACGTGCTCGGGGGTGGCCGCGTGGCTCGCCGTGGCGAGCACGGTCTGCACCGGGTCGAGCTCGACGCCCGACTCGAGCACGGCGAGGGCCTGGAACGGCTTCATGCACGAGCGCGGGTAGACGGGCAGCTCGGGGGAGCCGACCGCGATCGCGACCTCGCCGGCGGCGTCGAGCACGACGGCCGAGCCGATGTGGCGCGACTCGACGAAGCCGTTGCGCTCGAGCACGGCGAGCTCGACCGACTCGGCGAAATCGGCGGTGCCGGGGGTGCCGTCTCCGGGTGTGTCGGCCCCGCGCATCCCGGCCTCGCTCACCGGCTCGACCCGCGCGTGCTGCCCGCTCACAGCTGCGCGAACGCCTCGTCGATGACCGACAGCGCGTCGGCGATCAGCGCGTCGCTCGTGGCGAGCGACGGCAGGAAGCGCAGCACGTTGCCGTAGGTGCCGGCCGTGAGTACGAGCACGCCCCGCTGGGTCGCGTAGGACACGATGGCGTTGACGGCATCCGTGTTGGGGGCCTTCGTGGTCTCGGCGGTGCCGGGCTGCACGAGTTCGATCGCGATCATCGCGCCGATGCCGCGGATCTCGCCGATGATGTCGTACTTGCGCTGCAGCTCGGTGAGGCCCCCGACGAGGGCGGTCTCGATGCGGGCCGCCTCGGCGAGCAGTCCGTTCGACTCGATCGACTCGAACACGGCCACCGCGGCGGCGGCTGCGACCGGGTTGCCGCCGAAGGTGCCGCCGAGGCCGCCGGGCTGGGCGGAGTCCATGATCTCGGCGCGGCCGGTGACGCCGGCGAGCGGCAGGCCGCCCGCGATGCCCTTGGCCGAGAGCACCATGTCGGGCACGAGGCCGAAGTGGGTGCTCGCGAAGTACTCGCCCGTGCGGGCCATGCCCGACTGGATCTCGTCGGCGATGAACACGATGCCCTCGGCGGTGCACCATTCCTGGAGCGCGGTGAGGTAGCCGTCGGCCGGAACGACGAAGCCGCCCTCGCCCTGGATCGGCTCGACCACGAGGCAGGCCAGGTCGGCGGCGCCGACGGTCTTCTCGAGGTAGGCGATGGTGCGGGCCGCCGCCTCGGCGCCCGAGAGGCCGTCGTGGTAGGGGTAGGAGTTCGGCGCCCGGTAGACGTCGCCGGCGAAGGGGCCGAAGCCGGTGGCGTAGGGGGAGGCCTTGTAGTTCATGGCCATCGTGAGGTTGGTGCGGCCGTGGTAGGCGTGCTCGAGCACCGCGACGCCGTTGCGGCCGGTGTGCTTGCGGGCGATCTTGACGCCGTTCTCGACGGCCTCCGCGCCCGAGTTCACGAGCACGGTGCGCTTGGCGAAGTCGCCGGGGGTGTGCTGGGCGAGCAGCTCGGCGACCCGCACGTACTCCTCATAAGGCGTGATGGTGAACAGCGTGTGCGTCACGTCCTGCAGCTGGGCCGCGGCGGCCGCGACGACCGAGGCCTCGGTGTGGCCGATCGTGGTGACGCCGATGCCGGCGCCGAGGTCGATGAACTGGTTGCCGTCGACGTCGACCAGGATGGCGCCGTTCGCCTTCGCGATGTACACCGGCAGCGCGCTCGACACACCGGGCGGCACGACCTCCAGGCGTCGCCGGTGCAGCTCCTCGGACTTCGGGCCGGGAACGGCGGTGACGATCTTCCGCTCCTGGGGGACCGTGTAGACGGGGGTGGCGACCGGGGTGTCGAGGATGTCAGTCATAGTCCTTTGAGTTTAGGCCAGCCTTCCTGCGGCCCCGCGCTAGCATGGCCGGGTGAATCGTGAGCATCACTACAGCGTCGATGTCGCCTGGCTTGGCAATCGCGGCAGCGGCACGAGCGGCTACCGCGAGTACGGCCGGCAGAGCGTCATCACGGCGGCCGGCAAGCACGACCTGGAAGCATCGGCCGACCGCACCTTCCACGGCGACGCCGACCGCTGGAACCCCGAGGAGCTGCTGCTCGCCGCCCTCGCCGAGTGCCACATGCTCTCCTTCCTGCATGTCGCCGTGAAGCACGGGGTGATCGTCACCGACTACACGGATGCCGCGCAGGGCACCATGGAGCAGCAGGGCGACGGGGGCCGGTTCACCTCCGTCACGCTCCGTCCCGTCGTCACCGTCTCGGCGCCTCTCGACGACGAGCTGTTCGCGACCCTGCATCACGAGGCGGGCGAGGCGTGCTTCATCGCCAACTCGGTGAACTTCCCGGTGCGGCACGAGCCGCGCGTCGTCGTCGGCTGACTGTTCCGACGGCATGAGCGGCCTGGATGCGGTGCACCTCGTCCTGGTCGGGCGGACGCTTCGGGGGACCCTCGGGGAGGCGTTCCGGGCGGAGGCCGTGGCTCTGGTCGGCGCCGGGGACGCTGCGGAGTCGGCCATCAGCCGGACGGTGGAGCTGACGGCGGTCGCGGTGAGTTCTGCCGGGGCGGTGCGGGTGCGGGCGTCGATCGCCGATCCGTCGTTTCCCGGCGGGGGCGGTGCGGGTGCGGGTGCGGACGTGGGCGCGGGTGCCGCGCCGGATCGGCCGGGGTGGCAGCGGTTCGTCGTCGCGGTGGAGGAGGTGGCGGGCATCCGGCCGCTCGTCGGGCCGCCCGGGGTGGATCTCGCGCGGACGGTGACGGTGGAGGTCGCTGCGCCTGACGGCGCGCGGCCTCGGCTCGAGGTGCACGTGGTGGAGCGGGGCTAGGCGCGGGTCGGAGGCAGGCCGGTGGTCTGGGCCTGTTCCGGTGCCGCGGTCGGTGCCGGGGTCGCGGCCGGTGCCGCGCGGTCCAGGCGCCAGCGCGCCTCGAGCGCGAGGGTGGCCGCGAGTTGCGTGGAGAGGAACGTGACCGGTGGGGCAGGGCGGCTCCAGTCGTCGCCGACGCGGCCGGTCTTCTCAGCGGACTGGGTGCGGATCAGGGCATCCGTGGACCCGGTGATGAAGTGGATGAGTGCCTCTCGATCTGGCCCGGCAGTCAGCGCGGCAGCCACCTCGGTCAGGTAGCGGATGTGGATGCCCTTGAAGAGGCCGGCGTCGCCTCCGCCGGGGTGGTCGGCCCGGGCCGTCTCGTTCTCGACGAGGCCGTGCGGTGCGAGGCGGGGGAGCGCGGCGCGGGTGACGCGGGCGGCGGCGGCCGGAGCATCCGGAACCCAGGCACGCTCGAGGATCGCGGCGGCGACCACGCCCTGGTTGTAGCTGAAGACCCAGTCGGCGTCGACGCGGTGGTCGCCCTGGCGGTTAACGCCGTCGAGCACGGTGCCGTCGTCGGCGACGAGGCGCTGCTCGAGCCAGTCGACGGTCTCGTCGGCGGCGTCGCGGTAGCGCGGCTCACCCGTGCGGGCGTGCAGGCGGGCCGAGGCGAGGGCGAAGGTGCCGTTGCTGGGTGCGTTCTTGTAGGCGGGCTGCTGCTCGCGCCAGGCGACGCTCGGGCCCTCGAGGTCGTTCCAGCCACGGGTGCGGATGCGCTGCCAGAGCGACGCGGCGTCGCGGAGGTGCTGGGCGTCGGCGGTGGCGTCGAAGAGGCCGATCAGGGCGAGGGTCAGCCAGCCCATGTCGTCGAAGTAGTCGTTGGCGAGGCCGCGGTTGCGGATCCTCAGCAGGCGCAGCACGCTCTCGGCCTGGCGGAGGCGGCGCTCGTCGCCGGTGCGGTGGAAGGCGTCGAGGCGGGCGTCGATGAGGTGCGAGAGCCACCAGTGGTTGAGGGGGAGAAGTTGCAACGCATGCCGCAGCCGGGGTGGGGAGATGTTCAGCGCCAGGCCCGGGATGAGGATCGCCTGGAAGTGGTGGTCGAGGGTGCGCTGGGCCCGGTCGGCGGCGTACGAGGCAGCGGTTCGCGTCTCCTCCTGCACAGCCACACCCTACGGCGGATCGGTGCACATTCGACATCCTGCTGTCGTCGGCCGGGCACGGATGCACGAGACTGTGCAGATGGCCGAGAAGATGTCCTCCCCCCAGCGCCTGGTGCTGGTCGTGGCGATCCTGAGCGCGTTCATCTCGTTCCTCGACGCCACGGTCATCAACGTCGCGCTGCCCGCCATCAGCCGCGAGCTCGGCGGCGAGCTGTCGTCGCAGCAGTGGGTGGTCGACGCCTACCTCATCACCCTCGGCGCGGTCATCCTGCTGGCGGGGTCGCTGAGCGACGTGTTCGGGCGCAAGCGGGTGCTCCTCGTGGGGCTGCTCGGGTTCGGCGTCACATCGCTGGCCTGCGCCTTCGCGCCCACCATCGAGTTCCTGATCGTGTCGCGCGGGCTGCAGGGCGTTGCCGGGGCACTGCTCGTGCCGTCGTCTCTGGCGCTCATCCTCGCGAACTTCAGCGGGCCCGCCCAGAGCCGAGCCATCGGCACCTGGACGGCGTTCACCAGCGTGGCCAACATCGCCGGCCCGATCCTCGGCGGCGTGCTCGTCGACCAGTTCACCTGGCGGCTGGTGTTCGGCATCAACGTGCTGCCGATCATCGTGGCCGTCGTGCTCGTGGCGAAGCTGCCGAACGACGCCCACCACACCACGGGCGCCCGCATCGACGTGTTCGGCGCCGTGCTCGGCATCCTCGGGCTCGGGCTGCCGGTGTTCGCGCTGATCGAGCAGGCGAACTTCGGTTGGGGTTCGCCGGTCGTGCTCGTGCCGCTGATCGTCGGCGTGCTGGCCTTCGCCGCCTTCCTCGTGCACGAGCGGCGGGCGTCGCAGCCGATGCTGCCGCTGTCGCTGTTCCGGGTGCGCAACTTCTCGGTCGGCAACGTGTCGACGTTCCTCATCTACGGGGCGCTCTCGCTCGGCTTCTTCAGCATCGCCGTGTTCCTGCAGCAGGTCGCCGGCTACACCGCCACCGAGGCGGGCTTCGCCATGATCCCGACGAGCCTGCTGCTGATCAGCCTCTCCTCCCTGTTCGGGCGGCTGTCGGGCCGCATCGGGCCGCGGCTGTTCATGACGGTGGGGCCGATCCTCGCCGGTGCCGGATTCCTGCTGATGCTCCGGGTCGACGAGAGCGCCGACTACCTCACCCAGGTGCTGCCGGCCATCGTGGTCTTCGGGCTCGGCATGGCGATCACGGTCGCGCCTCTGACGGCGGCCATCCTCGGCGCCATCGATCCGGCGCGCTCGGGCATCGCCTCGGCGGTGAACAATGCGGTCTCCCGGGTCGCGGGCCTCATCGCGGTCGCGCTCGCGAGCCTCATCGCCGGCACTGCAGTGCTCGACCTCGAGGGCTTCCACCGCGTGGTGCTCGTCACGGCGATCTTCTTCGTGGCGGGCGGCCTCGTCTCCCTCGCAGGCATCCAGAACCCCAAGCGCGCCGCCCCCGCGCCGACGTCGCATGCACCCACCCCCGTCGCTCCCGCGCCGACGTCGCCGGCGCCCACGCCCGTCGCTCCCGCCTCGGCGTCGACCGCTCCCGCCTCTACGTCGCCAGCGCCCGCCCCCGCCGCTCCCGCCTCGGCGTCGACTGCGCCCGCCTCAGCACCGACTCACGCGCCCGCCCCGGGCGAGCCCATCACCTGACCCCATCGGTCGGCGCCTGCCGCGGGGCAGCGCGCCGCGCCCGCGAGTTCGACGTGGCGCCGAAAACGGTCGGCATGCGCCCACGGCGACGGCCGCTCCCAGCGCGTCACCAGCTTGCTGCAAGGAGGCTGGGCGAGACTGGGCGCATCCCCCCATTGTCACGAAGAGGACTCATGCGCTCACTCCCGGCCTTCGCCGCCGCAGCCGTCGCCGCCACGCTCCTTCTGGCCGGCTGCTCGGCCTCGACCCCCTCGTCCGACGACGCGACGTCGTCGCCGGCCGCCGACGCCGTCCAGTGCGCCACCGATGGCAGCGCCTCGAAGGCCGTCACCGTCACCGGCGACTTCGGCGCCCTGCCGACCACGAGCTTCACCGGCCCGCTGAACGTCGACACCACCGAGCGCAGCATCGCCATCGAGGGCGACGGCGAGACCATCGAGACCGGCATGACCGCCACCGTCGACTTCACCGTGTACAACGGCACCAGCGGCACGAAGGTCTTCTCCACCCTCGACGAGGGCGGCACGGCGCTGCAGCTCAGCACCGACGACACCCAGTACATCCCGGGGCTCCTGAAGGCGGTGCTCTGCAGCACGGTCGGCTCGCGCGTCGTCGCGGTCATCCCGCCGGCCGAGGCGTTCGGCGACACCGGCAACGAGTCGCTCGGCGTCGCGGCGAGCGACTCGCTCGTCATGGTGGCCGACGTCGAGGCGATCATCCCCGACCGCGCGAACGGCGTCGACCAGCCCGCCCAGGACGGCTTCCCCACCGTCGAGCTCGCCGACGACGGCGCCCCGACGGTCACGATCCCCGACGCCGACCCGCCGACCGAGCTCGAGATGGAGACCCTCAAGAAGGGTGACGGCGCGGTCGTCGGCGACGGCGACAACGTCACCGTGCAGTACCAGGGCGTCATCTGGGGCACCGGCAAGGTCTTCGACCAGAGCTGGGGCACCGGCGGCCCAACCACGTTCCAGACCACGGGCGTCGTGAAGGGCTTCTCGGCCGCTCTCGTCGGCCAGACCGTCGGATCCCAGGTGCTCGTCGTCATCCCGCCGGAGCTCGGCTACGGCAGCGAGGGCAACACGGCCGCCGGCATCTCGGGCACCGACACCCTGGTCTTCGTCGTCGACATCCTGGCGAGCGCCTCGGCGTAGCCCGCCCGCAACCGCACCACCCCGACGGGGCCGACCTCCACCGAGGCCGGCCCCGTCTGCGGTCGCGGCCGAGATCGCGCTCCACCCGCGGTCAGGGTCCACCCCGCGGTCGCGGTCCACCCGCGGTCGCGGTCGACCCGGGGTCGCGGTCCGCCCGGGGTCGCGGTCGACCCACGGTCGCGGTCCACCCGCGTTCGCGGTCCACCCCACGGTCGCGGTCCACCCGCGGTCGCAGCCCACCCACGGTCGCCGGTCGTCCGCCCCTCTGCGACCGGTGGGGCGTTCGCGCACGGGAGCCGGCTGGCGACCTCACCATGCGCTCGGCACCCGCCGGGCGTGCGCGACGGCAGCAGGCGGCCCATCGGCGACCCGCCCCAGCGCAACCAGGGCGGATGCGTCATGATGGCGGGGTGAGACGCGTCATCATCCTCGGTTCCACCGGCTCCATCGGCGTTCAGGCGCTGGATGTGATCCGGGCCAATCCCGAGCGCTTCGAGGTGGTCGGCCTCGTCGCCGGATCCAACCGCACGGTGCTCGACGCCCAGGCCGCCGAGTTCGGCGTCGCCGACACCGGCCTCGGCGAGATCGAGGCCGAGCAGCTCGTGCGCGACATCGACGCCGACGTCGTGCTGAACGGCATCACCGGCAGCGTCGGCCTCGGCCCGACCCTCGCCGCCCTCGAAGCCGGACGCACCCTCGCCCTCGCCAACAAGGAGAGCCTCATCGTCGGCGGCGACCTCGTGCGCAGCGCCGCGAGTCCAGGGCAGATCGTGCCCGTCGACTCCGAGCACTCGGCCATCGCCCAGGCGCTCCGGTCGGGTACGGCGAACGAGGTCTCCCGGCTCGTGCTCACCGCCTCCGGCGGCCCCTTCCGCGGCCGCACCCGCGAGCAGATGAAGGACGTGACGCCCGGCGAGGCCCTCGCCCACCCCACCTGGGACATGGGCCTCGTCGTCACCACCAACTCCGCCACCCTGGTGAACAAGGGTCTCGAGGTGATCGAGGCGCATCTGCTGTTCGACGTCGCCTACGCCGACATCGAGGTGACCGTGCATCCGCAGTCGGTCGTGCACTCGATGGTCGAGTTCATCGACGGGTCGACGATCGCCCAGGCATCGCCTCCCGACATGCGGCTGCCGATCTCGCTCGGTCTCGACTGGCCGAACCGAGTCGCCGGCGTCGGCACCCCGCTCGATTGGACCGCCGAGCACGACTGGACCTTCGCCCCGCTCGACGAGGTCGCCTTCCCCGCCGTCGCCCTGGCGAAGCAGGTCGGGCGCGCGGGCGGCAGCTTCCCGGCCGTGTTCAACGCGGCGAACGAGCAGGCGGTGGCGGCGTTCCACGCGGGGCGGATCGGCTTCCTCGACATCGTCGACACGGTGCAGCGGGTCGTCGACGCGCACGAGATGCCGGGGGAGACGGTCACGCGCGAGTCCCTCGCCGAGTCCGAGCTCTGGGCGCGGTCTACCGCCGACCAGCTGATCGCCGCGCACTAGCCGCCCGTCGGGCAGCCGGCCGCCGAGCAACCCCGAAGGGGCGGAGGCGAGAGAGAAGCACGCGCGTCGAGCATCCGTTCAGCCAACGATCAGCGCCGCCATCGGAGCGGCGGGTAGTGTCCTCGTGTGGAAACGGTCCTGCAGTTCATTCTCGGCGTGCTCATCATCGCCGTCGGGCTCGCCGTCTCCATCGGCCTGCACGAGGTCGGCCACCTGGTGCCCGCGAAGCTGTTCGGCATCAAGGTGACGCAGTACATGATCGGCTTCGGCCCAACCGTGTTCTCGCGCCGCAAGGGCGAGACCGAGTACGGCTTCAAGGCCATCCCGCTCGGTGGCTACATCTCGATGATCGGCATGTTCCCGCCGCGCCGCCAGGGCCAGAAGGCGGTGGCGAACAGCACGGGCTTCTTCCAGTCGATGGCTCAGGATGCACGCGAGCAGTCCCACCTCACCATCGGCGTCGACGAGGACGACCGCGCCTTCTACCGGAAGCCCGTCTGGCAGCGCGTCATCGTGATGCTCGGCGGGCCGTTCATGAACCTCGTGCTCGCGGTCCTCTTCTTCTCGATCACGCTCGTCGGCTTCGGCACGGCGCAGTCCTCGACCACCATCGGCAGCGTCTCGGCCTGCGTGCTGCCCGCCACCAGCGAACGCCAGAGCTGCGAGACGGGCGACCAGCCCTCGCCCGGTGCCGCGGCCGGGCTCCAGCCGGGCGACACCCTCGTCAGCATCGACGGCACGCCGATCGACACCTGGGAGCAGTCGACGGCGATCATCCGCGACGCCGCCGGCGAGACCCTCCCGGTCGTGGTCGAGCGCGACGGCGCTGAGCAGACCCTGAGCCTCACGCCGCTCCTCACCGAGCGCTACGTCTACGGCGACGACGGCAAGATCGCCACCGGCCCCGACGGACAGGAGCTCACCGAGGAGGTCGGCTTCGTCGGCATCGGCGCCGCCAGCGAGCTCGTGCCCCAGCCGATCACCGCGGTGCCCGCGTTCATCGGCGAGAACATCGGCCACACGGTCGCCCTCGTCGCAAACCTCCCGCAGCGCCTCTACGACGTCGCGCAGGCCGCCTTCGGCTCGGGTGAGCGCGACCCGAACGGCCCGATCAGCGTCGTCGGCGTCGGCCGGGTCGCCGGCGAGATCGCCTCGATCGACACGATCCCGCTCGCCTCCAAGGCCGCGAGCCTGCTCGGCCTCCTCGGCTCGCTGAACATCGCGCTGCTCGTGATCAACCTCGTACCGCTCACCCCGCTCGACGGCGGTCACGTCGTGTCGGCGCTCTGGGAGGGCATCCGCCGCTTCGTCGCCAAGCTCTTCAAGCGCCCCGACCCGGGACCGGTCGACGCGGCGAAGCTGATGCCGCTGACGTTCGCGGTCGTCATCCTGTTCGGCGGCATGACAGCGCTGCTCGTGTACGCCGACATCGTGAAGCCGATCGACCTCTTCGGCTGACGGGCGAGCGGATGCGCATCCGCTCGTCACCGTGACCCGCCACGTCGTCGGCGCCGACCGCTCCGGCCGCGCATCCGCTCGTCACCGGGGCCTGCCGCCTATCGGCCGAGGCTCGGCGAACACCCAGGATACGGACCGCGCTGACCGTGCATCCAGCCGACGGATCTAGACTGAACCCGTGCCTGCAGTCAACTTGGGGATGCCCAAACCCCCGCCCGAAACCCTCGCTCCCCGTCGGAAGTCCCGCCAGATCAAGGTCGGCAAGGTCCTCGTGGGCGGCGACGCCCCGGTGAGCGTGCAGTCGATGACCACGACGCCCACGCCGAACATCAACGCCACCCTGCAGCAGATCGCCGAGCTCACCGCCTCGGGCTGCGACATCGTGCGCGTGGCCGTGCCCTCGCGCGATGACGCCGAGGCGCTGCCGATCATCGCGAAGAAGTCGCAGATCCCGGTGATCGCCGACATCCACTTCCAGCCGAACTACGTGTTCGCCGCGATCGACGCGGGATGTGCGGCGGTTCGCGTGAACCCCGGCAACATCCGCAAGTTCGACGACAAGGTGGGCGAGATCGCCGCCGCGGCCAAGGCCGCCGGGGTCTCGATCCGCATCGGCGTGAACGCCGGCTCGCTCGACCCCCGCCTGCTCGAGAAGTACGGCAAGGCGACCCCCGAGGCGCTCGTCGAGAGCGCCGTCTGGGAGGCGTCGCTGTTCGAGGAGCACGACTTCCACGACTTCAAGATCTCGGTCAAGCACAACGACCCGATCGTCATGGTGAAGGCGTACCGTCTGCTCGCCGAGCGCGGCGACTGGCCGCTGCACCTCGGGGTCACCGAGGCCGGGCCGTCGTTCCAGGGCACGATCAAGAGCGCGACGGCGTTCGGCATCCTGCTGTCGGAGGGCATCGGCGACACCATCCGCGTCTCGCTGTCGGCCCCGCCGGCCGAGGAGGTCAAGGTGGGGCTGCAGATCCTGCAGTCGCTGAACCTGCGGGAGCGCAAGCTCGAGATCGTGTCGTGCCCCTCCTGCGGGCGCGCGCAGGTCGACGTGTACAAGCTCGCGAACGACGTCACCGACGGGCTCGAGGGCATGACCGTGCCGCTCCGCGTCGCCGTGATGGGCTGCGTCGTGAACGGCCCCGGCGAGGCCCGTGAGGCCGACCTCGGCGTCGCCTCGGGCAACGGCAAGGGCCAGATCTTCGTCAAGGGCGAGGTCATCAAGACCGTCCCCGAGTCGGAGATCGTGGCGACCCTGATCGAGGAGGCCAACCGCCTCGCGGCCGAGATGCCCCCGGGCGAGCTCGGCGCCCCCGAGGTCGTCACCGTCTGACCGACGGTCGGTACGGGAGGAGAATGCTGTCGTTGACCCCATATACGGGTCAAGGGCCCGATTCTCCTCCCGTACCGACGTGCCGGGTCACGCGCGGCGGCCGCCCGGCGGCCATCGGTGCTCGCCCGCCCGCACGAGCTGCAGGATCACCCGCTCGCACGCGTCCCAGTCGAACGTGACCTGCCGCCAGCTGAGCCGGAGCACGCGGTACCCGCGCCGAGCGAGCTCGAGGTCACGGCGTCGGTCCTCCTCGAATGCCGTCCTCGACGAGTGCCAGCGGTACCCGTCCAGCTCGAGCACCAGACGGTCGCCGAGCAGCAGATCGACCCGGCCGACGCCCTCGATCTGAACCTGGCTCCGCAGGCGCACCCGCCGACTCCGGATGCGCAACCTGGCCTTGGTCTCGAGGCCCGAGCCGGAGGCGGGGTCGACCAGCAGCAGGTGGTCGCGGTGCACCGCCGACAGAGGCGCGAAGACCCGTCGCAATTCGGCTATCGTCACCAGGCCCTGGCCGAGCGCCGAGTCGAGCGACACGACCGCATCCAGCCTCGACTGGCACAGGGATGCGCAGGCGAGCGCGGTCGCGACGTCGTCGAACGCGGTGCGCGGTGGGGCGATCAGCGCCGAGCGATGCAACCGTGCAGCGCGATCCACCGAGCGGGAGTGGCCGGCATGCGGCGCGACCCGCACGTGCAGCCGGTCATCATGGGCCGTCCAGACCTGTCGGTGGTCGAGGAGCGAGGTGCAGCTGAGAGCGCCGCCGATGGTGACCGCATCGACCAGGAGGGCCGAGGCGTCGGGCAGGGCTACCCAGCCGCGTCGCAGTCGGCGGATCGTGCCGGCCCGCACGGCCGCGTCGACCTCCCGCGGAGAGATCCCGCGCCCGGCAAGCGCCGACACTGACGCCACCCCTCCCGCCGCCGCCAGCTGCTCGATCATCCACCGAGGATGGTGGCCGAAGCGACGGCCGGTGAGGGCGACACGCAGGTGGTGGACGGCCGAACGCCGGCCGCGTCTGTGCAGGAGCGGGCGGGTCAGGGGCGGAGGTTGTCGCGCAGGGTGGGGCCGGGGTAGCGGGGCGCGAGGGCGCCGCGGCGGCGGAGTTCGGGCACCAGGAGTTCCGCGAGGTCGGCGACGCCCGAGGGCGCGGCGAGGGGGCTGGCGAACATGTAACCGCCGCGCGCACCGGTGGCGGCGAAGTTCTGCTCGAGCTCGTCGGCGAGGGAGGACGCCGTTCCGCAGAGCGTGTGGTCGAGCCCGGTCGCGTGCCGCCAGCCGTGCTCGAACAGCTCCGCCCGTGTGAGCGACGCCGACGGCCCGAGCTCGGCGACGAGCGCCCCGACGAAGCCGCCCTGGGCGCCCTGCACGCGCTTGACCTCGTCCATCAGCTCGCCGAGGGTGAAGCGCCCGGGCAGCGTCGAGAAGTCGAAGCCGACGTTGTGCGAGAGGAACGCCCCCACCGCCTCCTCGTGCCAGAACGCCGCGACCTCGTCGCGCCGAGCGGCCGCCTCGCGGGCGCTCCGCCCCACGATCGCCTGCGTCGCCCAGAGGATCCCGACCGAGGCGGGGTCCCTCCCCGCGGCGACGAGCGCCGCGTCCAGGGCAGAACGGTGCCGTTGCTGGCCGGCGACACTCCCGCCGAAGCCGAACACGAGCTCCACGAACTCCGCCGAGGTCGCGATGCCCTTCGGCGAGTTGCCCGCCTGGACGAGCACCGGCGACCCCTGCGGGCTCGGCATGCTGGCCAGCGGCCCCTTCACGCGGAAGTACCGCCCGACGTGGTCGATCGCGGCGATCTGCGAGGGGTCGGCGAACCGTCCCGACGAGCGGTCGGCGATGATCGCCGAGGCCGGTACGGATGCCCAGAGCGCCCGGCAGACGGACATGAACTCGCTCATCCGGTCGTAGCGCTCGTCGTGGTCCATCCGCTCGTCGAAGCCGTAGTTGGCGGCGTCCGCCCCGCGCGCCGACGCCACGACGTTGAAGGCGATGCGCCCGTTCGTCACGTGGTCGAGCGAGTTCAGCAGCCGGGCCACGGTGAACGGATGCAGGAAGGTCGACGAGTAGGTCAGCCCGAAGCCGATGTGCTCGGTGACCGCGGCCATCGACGTCACGACCGGGCTCATGTCGTGGCGCGGCCACTGGATGCCCCACTCCAGCGCCGCGTCCATCGAACCGCGCCAGGTGTCGGGGATGCCGCTGCCGTCGCCGAAGAAGAGCAGGTCGACCCCGGCGCGCTCGGCGGTGCGGGCGATCTCCTGGTAGATCCGCACGTCGGGGAAGCCGGCGCCGATCCACGACCCGGGCCGAGCCCAGCGCCCCTCGGTGTGGGCGAACGACAGGTCGAAGGCGGTGTGCATCCCGGTCATGCGGCGCTCCAGAGTCGTTCGATGTCGGTGACGCTCCGCACGTCGGCGACGTTCAGCGCCATGCTCGCGAGCGCCGCCTCGTGCAGGGCGACGTCGTAGGCGGCCGTCGCGTCCCGGGCGACGACGACCGGCAGATCGTGCTGGGCCGCATCCGTCGCCGTCGCCTGGATGCAGCACTCGGTCGTCAGCCCGGCGACCACCAGCCAGCCGGCCTGCAGCTCGTCGAGCACGCCGGCGAGGGAGGTCTGCGCGAAGCCGCTGTAGAACCGCTTCGGCACCTGCGGCTCTCCGGGCGCCGGCGCGAGCCGCCACCATTCGGCGCCCGGGCTCCCGGCCACGCAGGGGAAGGCGTCGGTGGGGGAGTCGAGGCTCCCGGTCTGCAGCCACGCGCTCGCGCGCCACGGCCGGGCCGGGTCGTAGGCGAGCTCGACCCAGACCACCGGCACGCCGAGCCGTCGCGCGGTGTCCACGAGCTCGCCGCACCGGGTGACTGCGGCGTCGACCGCGGCGAGGCCCGCCTCGTCGACACCCCATTCGGCCAAGAGCGCCGGGTCGGCGAAGTCCCGCTGCACGTCGACCAGCACGAGCACCGGATGCCCGGCGGCACGCAACCCGGCCCCCCGCACGTCCTCGTCCCCGCTCATGCCCGCACCCCCTCGAGGCTCCGCAGCTCCGGCAGCACGGACTCCCCGAACACCGGAAGATCCGCCAGGTAGTCGGGGAAGATCAGCATCAGCCCGTCGAGCTCGGCGGTGTCCATCACGGTCGCGATGTGCTCCACGACCCTCGACGGACCGCCCGCGACGTACACGGTCTGGAAGGCCTGCTCGCCGTCGGCTCCCTCCGCCCAGGCGAGCGCCCGCTCCTCGGGCATGCCCCACGACTTCCGCATGTTCGCCAGGGCGACCCGGTCGAGCCCGCGGCCGTACTCCGTGGCCCGGGCGGTGGCGTCGGCATCCGTGTCACCGAGCACGACCGTGAGCATCGCGTAGGTCTTGACCGAGCGCCCGAGCGAGGCCGCGCGGTCGTGCACGTCGCGGGAGGAGGCCCGCATGTCCTCGAGCGTGTCGGCACCGAGGAACGCGCCGTCGGCGTATTGCGCCTGGAAGGCCCGGCCCGCCGGCGAGGTCGCGGCGTTGATGATCTCGGGCCTCGTGACCGGATGCGGCCGGGACTGGCAGTCGGTGAGGGTGTAGAACTCACCGGCGTGCGTCACCGAGTCCTCGCTCCAGAGCCGCGTGACGAGGTGGGCCCACTCCGCGGTCATGCGGTAGCGCTCGTCCTTCGTCATTCCCGCGTCCCAGATGCCCATCTGCTCGAACTCGTCGGCGTAGGAGCCGTTGACGATGTTCATGCCGGCGCGGCCGTGGCTGATCTGCTGCAGGGTCGTGAAGACCTTCGCGGCGAACGCGGGGTTCTGCATGTTGGCATGGATCGTGGCCCAGACCTTCACCCGCTCGGTGGCCTCGGCGATGCCCGCCATCATCGTCATCGACTCGATGGTCTCGCCCCAGTGGTCGGTCGAGCCCCCGAAGCCGCGCCATTTCGCCATGGCCATCACGAAGTCGAGCCCGATCTCCTCGGCGAGGCGGGCGATCTGCTTGTTGTGGTCGTAGTCGGCGGGCGGATACGGGGCCGTCGTCGAGACGAGCCACCCGCCGGCAGCGTTCGGCAGGAAGACGCCGTACTCGCGGGGCGACACGGGCGACGCAGGCGACGCGGGCGGCACGGGCGAAACAGGTGATGCGGACATGGTGCTCCTCCAGTTCGAGTGCGCCGGCGGACGCCGACGAACCAGGACACGGTGGGAAGCGTGCGATGCGAACCGTGGTTGCGTCGCGGAGTCCAGCCTGGTCCGAGTATAGGAACCCCGCGTTTCGGGCGGGTTACGCCGCGGACGACTCCGTCAGCGGCTCCACACGCCCGGGGCCGAGCACCACGAGGACGGCGACGCGGAGGTCGCGCGCGGCCGCGGCGAGCCAGCCGCGGCGGGCGAGGAGGGTGGCGACGGTGGGGCTGACGCAGAGCACGGCGCGAGCATCCGGAACCAGGGCCTGCCGCACCCAGACCAGTTTGAACAGATCGGCCGCCACCTTGTTGCGCAGGGTCGACTTCACCGCCCCGCCGTTGAGCACGAACTGGGCGACGACGGTGCCCTCGGCGTCCATCGCCTCGACCTCGACGGCGGTGCCGTCGGGGAGGGTCAGCCGACGGGGCCGGAGGGCGGTGCCGAGGTGCTCCGCGAGGGCCGCGGCCGCCTCGGCCTCCGGGCTCCCGGGGCCGTAGCGCGTGCTGTCCGTCTCGTTCATCTCACCACCCGCGATCAGGATGCCAGTGCCGCGGGCGGCGCAAAGAGTCCGTGACGAACCTTTTACACGCTCGAAATAAAACGATTTACATCGGGGCGCGGGGTGTTGTTAGTGTGCCGAACACGCGATCGCTCACGCAGCTCCATCACGGGCACGCCGGCTCCACGAAATTCCCCCCCCAGTCAGCCGGGACCTCCCCGGCGCCTCTCGGAAGGCCTCGTATGTCACCTGCACCGCTCCTGAAGACCAAGCCCTCGCTCCTGAAGACCAAGCCCCTCGTGGCCCTCGCGGCCCTCTCCGCCTCAGCCCTCGTGCTCACCGGATGCTCGGGCTCGAGCACCGCCTCCGAGCCGAGCGCCTCGGCCTCGGGCGGCAGCGACCTGATCAGCGCCGAGCGCTGCGCCGAGAACGAGGCGGCCGGCCCGATCACCTTCCTGACCTCGTTCGGCTACGTCGCCTCGGCCGGCCTCCTCGACGTGATCACGGCCAAGGAACGGGGGGTGTTCGAGGACCTGTGCCTCGACGTCACCCTCCAGCCCGGCTCGAACAACGCCCAGCTCGTGAGCGCCGGCACCGCCCAGTTCGCCGGGGTCGGCAGCCCCTCCGACGTGCTCGTCGCCATCGACAACGGCGCCGACATCTCGGGAGTCGCGACCTACGGCAACACCGTGGCGATCACCTTGATGACGATGACCGACGGCGGACCGGCGTCGCTCAAGGACTTCAGCGGCCTGACCGCCGGCTACAAGGGTGCGATCCCGCCGCAGATCCAGGCGATGTTCCTCGCCGAGGACGTCGACCCGGCGACGATCAACTGGGTGTCGGTGGGCTATGACCCGACCATCCTGCCGAACGACCAGGTGCAGGCGCTGACGGGCTACAAGTCGAACGAGCCGCTGGCGCTCAAGGCCCAGGACTACGACATCACGGAGTGGGACCCGGCCGAGTACGGCATCGAGTCGGCCTTCAACACCCAGATCGTCAACAACACCTTCAAGGAGGAGCACCCCACCGCGGTCGAGGACTTCCTGCGCGCGAGCCTGTACTCCTACGACTGGATCAACGAGTCCGACGCGAACCTCGACGAGGCGCTGTCGTACGCCGAGGCGCTGTCGGATGCCGGGTATGACCTCGAGTCGAGCCGCGCCCGCTGGGCCACGGAGGTCGGCCTGATCGACGAGAGCCAGCCCGAAGGCCTGCCGATCGGCGGCGAGACCGTCGAGCAGTGGACGCCGGAGGCCGACATGCTCGTGCAGTTCGACCTCGTCAAGGCCGAGCCCGACGTCGAGGCCGCGATCGACCCGAGCTTCATCGAGGCCATCCACGACGGCACCGAGCTCATCTGGCCCGCTCCGTGAGAGCCTGGCTGCAGACGGGGTTCGGGGGGCCGGAGGTGCGGCGGCTGACCGAGGTCGCCGCACCCGCTCCCGCCGACGACGAGGTGACTGTGCGGATGCTCGCGGTCGCCCTCAATCGTCTGGACGTGCTGCAGCGGCGGGAGCCCGTCATCCCGGGCATGACCGTGCCCCACGTGGCGGGGATGGACCTGATCGGGGAGGTCGTGGCGGCGGGAGCGGCGGACGACCTGCTCGGTGCCGTGGTGCTGATCGATCCGGTCGTCAGCTGCGGACGCTGCGAGCTGTGCCTCGCCGAGACGCCGACGTACTGCGAGGCGTTCCAGACCATCGGCTCCACGCGCGACGGGGGGATGGCCGAACTGGTCACGGTCCCGGCGCGCAACTGCACCGTGGTGGACGTGGCGACCGACGACTCCGACTCGCTCGCGCGGCTCGCGGCCGTGCCGGTCGCCGGCGCGACCGCCTGGCGAGGGCTGCTCGGAGCCGGCGGGCTGCGCGCGGGGGAGACCGTCGTCATCCCCGGCGCCGGCTCGGGTCTCGGGGCGGCGGGCATCCAGATCGCGCTCGCCCACGGGGCCGACGTGATCGCCCTCGTCTCGGGCCCCGCCAAGAAGACGCGGGCCGAGCAGAGCGGCGCCCGGCTCGTGATCGACCGCACGGCCACCGACGACTGGGTCGCCGAGGTGCTCGGCGCCACGGACGGCCGGGGTGCCGACCTGGTCTGGGACCACGTCGGCGGCCGCTTCCTCGGCCAGGCCCTCCGCGCCACCCGGGCCGGCGGCCGGGTCGTGCTCTCGGGCACCACCGACGGGCTCGACACCGAGCTGCACCTGCCCGACCTCTACCAGCGCGGCCGCAGCATCATCGGGCACGGCAGCTACAGCCGGGCCGACATGGCGGCGGCGGTCGCGGCGTTCGGCACCGGCCGCTTCGAGGTCGTGATCGACAGCGTGTGGGGGTTCGAGCAGCTTCCCGAGGCGGAGGCGCGGCTGGAGAGCGACGCCTTCTTCGGCAAGATCGTCGTGCTCGGCCCGTCGTTCTCCACCTCCACCGCACCCGAACGGAAGGACGCCGCATGAGCGACACAGCCATGAGCGACACGACCGCGCAGATCGAACTCACCGGGGTCGGCCGCACCTACACCCGCGGCAAGAAGACCGTGGAGGCGCTCACGGGCGTCGACCTCACCATCGAGCAGGGGGAGTTCATCACCCTCTTCGGCCCGTCGGGTTGCGGCAAATCGACGCTGCTGCGGCTGATCGCCGGGCTCGACACCCAGACCACGGGTGAGATCTCGATCTTCGGCAGCACCCCGAAACAGGCCTCAGCGCGAAAGGACATCGCGTGGATCCCGCAGTCCTCGGCGCTCCTGCCCTGGCTCGACATCGAGTCGAACGCCTCGCTGTCGTCGGTGGTCAACACCCGCGCCGACCGCAGCGGTGCGACCACCCGGCGGCCGGAGGCCGCCGTCGGCATCCTCGAGGAGGTGGGACTCGGCGACTTCCGCGCCTCCCGCCCCGACCAGCTCTCCGGCGGGATGCGGCAGCGCGCCTCGATCGCGCGCGGATTCGCGCAGGGGGCGCCGCTGATGCTGATGGACGAACCGTTCTCGGCACTGGACGAGCTCACCCGCGACACCCTGCGCATCCGTCTGCTGGAGCTCTGGGAGCACCACCGCAAGACGATCGTCTTCGTCACCCACTCGGCGATGGAGGCGGTGCTCTTGAGCGACCGGGTCGTGGTGATGAGCCCGCGGCCGGGCCGCATCCGCGAGGTGGTCGACATCGACCTGCCCCGGCCGCGCACCTGGGAGCTCACGGAGACGCCGGAGTTCACCGCCAAGGTCGCGCAGGTCAAACAGATCCTCTGGAGCGCCTGGGAGGGTGACGAATGACCGTCGGAATCGATCCCCTGAACCCCGCGGTGGCCGTCGCGCCCGCGCGCCGCAGCCGCCCGCGGATGTCCTCGCGCACGGGAGGGGCCCTGCTCACGGTCGGCGCCCCGCTGGCCCTGTTCGTGCTGCTCGCGATCGCCTGGCAGTGGACCGCGGCGACGTTCAAGAGCGTGCTCCCGCCGATCCAGGACATCGTGACCGACATCGCGGGGCGGCCGGAGTTCTACCTCGAGAACCTCCTCGTGACGCTCGAGGCCGCGCTCCTCGGCTTCGTGATCGGCGTGGTCGTCGCGCTGCTGCTGGCCGCCGCGATCGTGCACTTCCGCTTCCTGCGGGCCGCGATCATGCCCGTGGCGCTGCTGCTGAACGTCACGCCGATCGTCGCGATCTCTCCTGCCCTCGTGGTGGCGTTCGGGTTCAATCAGATCCCGCACGTGATCGTCGCGGCGCTCAGCGCCTTCTTCCCGACCCTGATCAACTCGATCACCGGGCTCCGCGCGGTCGACCCGCAGGCCCTGGAGGTGTTCGACGCGATGTCGGCGTCGCGCACGGAGGTGTTCTTCCGGCTCCGGGTGCCGTCGAGCCTGCCCTACCTCTTCGCCGGGGCGCGTCTGTCGGTGGCGGCGGCCGTGATCGGCGCGGTGGTGTCGGAGTTCACCGGATCGAGCAAGGGGATCGGTGCGGTGATCGTGATGGCGACCACGTACCTCAACCTGCCGCAGATGTGGGCGGCGATCTTCTTCTCGGCTCTCACCACGCTGGCGCTGCTCGGTCTGGTCGGGCTCCTCGAACGCCTGGTGGTGCGCTGGTAGCGTCGGCACATGAAGATCGTCCCGCCCGGCCGCGGCCCGGTCACGCTCCGCGACGTCGCCGAGCACGCGCGGGTGAGCATCGCCACCGCGAGCAACGCTCTCACCGGGGCGCGGCGGGTCGGCCCCGACTCCGTGGAACGGGTGCTCCGCTCGGCGGCCGAGCTCGGCTACCGGCCGAACGGGGTCGCGCGGTCGCTCCGCACGGGGCTCCACCGGAGCATCGGCCTCGTCATCCCCGACGTGACGAACCCCTTCTGGGCGGGGATGGTCAGCGTGATCGAGGGGCTGGCCGACGAGTCGGGCTTCCAGCTCTCGCTGGTCAACACGGGCTTCGACGCGGGGCGCGAGTCGGCGTCGCTGACCCGGCTCGCCGGGGCGGTCGACGGCGTGCTGCTGTTCTCCACGAACCCCAGGGCGACGATGCTCGCTCCGGCTCTCGCCGGCGGGCTGCCGATCGTGGCCGTCGACGAGGGCTTCGAGCTGGAGGGCGTCGGCGGCGTGTACTCCGACAACGCCGGCGGGGGACGGCTCGCCGCGGAGCATCTCGTCGACGCCGGCGGCACGGTCTTCGGACTGCTCGCCGGCCCCGCCAGCCTCACCACGGCCGCTCAGCGCAGCGCCGGTTTCGCAGCGGGGCTCGCCGGGCGCGGGGTCGATCCCTCCCGCCTCCACCGGGTGACCGCTCCGTACTCCTTCGAGGGCGGCCGCGAGGGGGTGCGCCGGATGCTCGCCCGGCACCCCGAGGTCGACGCCCTCTTCGCGTGCACCGACAACCAGGCCATCGGTGCCACCTTCGAGGCGCACGACCTCGGCCGGGTCGTCCCCGACGACCTCCTGGTCTGCGGATTCGACGACATCAGCTGGGCGTCCCGAATCACTCCGACGCTCACCACGCTGCGCCAGGACTCCGCCGGCATGGCCCGCCGTGCGTTCGTGCAACTGGTCGAACTCGTCACCCACGGGGGAGAGCCCGAGGTCACGGTCTTCCCCGTGACCCTCGTGGAACGGGCGTCGACGCGCCGCGTTACGACTGTGTAAAACGTTTTAGGGCGGCTCGCGGCGGCCCGACCGCCTCGGCGATGCTGGAGGCATGGTCAAGCCTCTCTCCCTCGGCGTGTTCGAGATCCTCACCCCCTCCAACGGCGTCCCGACGTGGCGGCACCCGAACGGCCGGGGGGACCGGTACGGCAGCCCTGAGTACTGGACCGGGCTCGCGAAGACGCTCGACGACGCGGGCTTCGACTTCATCCTCTTCGCCGACAGCTACGGCTACCCGCAGATCGACGGCGACGTGCCGGAGGAGGTGCTGACGCACGGCATCCTCTTCCCGGGCTACGACCCGATGCTGCTCGTCGCCGCGCTCTCGCAGGCCGCCCCCTCGCTCGGCATCGTGGTGACCTCGTCGACCTCGCTCGAGCAGCCGTTCCCGACGGCCCGGCGCTTCGCCACCCTCGATGCCTTCACGAACGGCCACATCGGCTGGAACGTCGTCACCGGCAGCACCGCCCAGGTCACCGAGCAGCTGTTCGGCATCACCCAGTTCGACCACGACGCCCGCTACGACGTGGCCGACGAGTTCGTCGACCTCGCGCGCAGCCTGCTCGAGGACGTCTGGGACGACGACGCCTGGGTCTTCGACCGCGAGAGCAACACGCTGATCGACCCCGCGCGCATCCGCCCCGTGTCGTACCGCAGCGAGCACTTCTCCAGCCACGGGCTGTTCAAGGTGCCGCCGGGGCGTCAGCGCACGCCGGTGCTGTTCCAGGCCGGCATGTCGGGGCGGGGCCGCGACTTCGGCGCGCGCAACGCCGAGGCGATGTTCATCCAGGGCCAGACCGCCGAGCAGGCGCGCACGGCCTCGCAGGACATCCGTTCCCGGGTCGCCGCCGCGGGCCGCGACCCGCACGACCTCAAGATCATCAGCGGCGTCACGGTCACGGTGGCCCCGACCCGCGAGGAGGCGCTCGCGAAGCGCCGCGAGCTCGAGGAGCAGTTCTCGATGGACGACGCGGCGGTGCTGTTCGCGGGCTTCACCGGCATCGACCTCCGCGCCCTCGACCGCTCGATGCTTATCGCGGAGATCGCCGGCACCGACCAAGGTCACACCCCGCTCGACCGGTACCGCTCCATGCCCGGCATCGAGACGGTGCAGGACGTGCTCGACGCCTTCCGGGTGCAGGAGCGCGGCTTCGTGATCACCGGCTCGCCGGCCGAGGTCGCTGAGGAGCTCATCGCCACGGCCGAGACCGCCGACCTCGACGGCTATCTGCTGGAGCCCACCTTCGGCGACTCCGGGGCCTACGAGGAGTTCATCGCCCTGGTGCTGCCCGAACTCGAGGCCCGCGGTGCGTGGCGGCAGCCCGACCGCTCGCTCACCCTGCGCGAACGCCTCGGCTTCGCCGGCCCGCACCCGGGCTTCCGCCCCTCCACGAAGAACCTCGAGCAGGGCGCCTGAGCCGTCAGGGGGCCGTCGTCGAAGCCGAGGCCTTGGGCGCGGTGGGTGCCGGCGGGACGACGGCCGCGTCGGGGAGCGGCGCGACCGGGGCCTCGACCGGGCCGCTGCCCGGCTCGGCGCCCGAGCCGCGACGCGCCGTGTCGGCCGGGGTCTTCGCGGTCTCCACGACGATCGGGTGCGCCTCCGCGTAGCTGTCGTGACGGATGCCCGTGACCTGCCACGACACCTCGATGCCGGGCTTGTCGGTCTTCAGCGCGAAGCTGTTCTTCGCGATCTTCCGCGAGACGATCGCCTGCGCGAACCCGCCGCCGATGACGGTCAGCTGGTAGCGGAAGTCGCGGTTGAGTGCCTCGAAGTAGTCGGGCAGCGTCACGGTCGCGTCGCCCTTCGCATCGGTGGTGACGTTGCCGTTGTAGACGTTCATCATGTCGGGCGACTCGACGAAGGAGTGCGAGAGCCACTTGTTGTCGGGGTCGAGCGGATGGTCGATCTGGAACGAGCCGGCCGACTTCGAGAGGGTTCCCGTGACCCGGGCGTTCCCCGAGGCGTAGAGGGCGTAGCCCTGGGGGCTCGCGGACGAGCCGAACAGGCCGTAGTTCTCTCCGCCGGCGCCGGTCGCGCGCCCGTAGACCCCGAAGGTGGCGCCGTCGCCCCAGACGCCGACATAGGGGCTGTTGCCGCGCACGCTCGCCGTGCCGCCGTTCTCGGCGAGCACCGCGTACTTCCCTCCGGTGGCGCGCACGGAGTAGTCGGTGCCCGACGCGTAGACCGCGGTCGCCCCGAACGCCCGCACGCCGAAGACCGCTCCGTCGGCCTGAAGGCCCGTGTCGGCCCCTGACAGGGCGCCCCCGTACGTCGTTCCCTCCCCGCGCACGGCGATGGCCCCCCGGGCATAGACGCCGAGGCTTCCGCCGTCGCAGTAGGCCGCCGTCTCGTTCGACTTCGCGAACACGCCGTACCCGCCCTTGGCGATGCCCGAGAGCGCCCGGCCCGCCGTTGTGGTGGCGGTGCTCGTGCCCTGCACCGCGATCGTGCTCCCGACCGCGTCCAGCCGGGCCTTCGGGTCGGTGACGCCGAGTCCGAGCCGGCCGATGGCCGAGAGCCGCATCTTCTCGCTCAGGCTCGAGGCGGAGTCGTTCTTCGTCTTGAAGATCAGCGGTGCACCCGCATTCGTCGGGCCGAGGAAGTTGCTCGTGGTGACGCCGGTGTTGCCGCCGAGCGTCCACGGGGTCGTGGCGGGAGCCGCCTCGGCGGCCGGGGCGCCGGCGAGGGAGAGGGCGGCGACGCCGGCCGCCGCTCCCGCGAACAGGAAGCGGCGGGGGAACCGCCGCTCGAACTCCGGCGAGACCGGATCGGTGGTGAGGGCGGTGGAGCTGACGTTCTCGGGCATGGCGACCTCCGTGGCGGGCACGCGCACGTCGCGCGTGTTGCGCGAGAGTGTAGCGGCGGAAGACCCCCGGGGATACGGCGGATTCAGCCGAGGCGGATGCGCGGGGCCGCTGCCAGGAGCGCCTGCGTGTACGGGTGCGCCGGGCTGTCGAAGACGGCGGATGCGCGTCCCTGCTCGAGCACGCGACCGTCCTTCATCACGGCGAGCGTGTCGCTCATGTGCTGCACCACGCCGAGGTCGTGCGAGATGAAGAGGTAGGCGACGCCGTGCTCGCGCTGCAGCCGGTCGAGCAGGTCGAGGATCTGCGCCTGGATCGACACGTCGAGCGCCGACACCGGCTCGTCGAGCACGATCACGCGCGGCGACGGCGCGAGGGCGCGGGCGATGGAGACGCGCTGGCGCTGTCCGCCGGAGAGCTCGAGGGGGCGGGCTCCGGCCAGCGACGGTGAGAGCCCGACATTGTCGAGCAGCTCGGCGAGCAGTTCGTCGACGGGGCGGGGGGCGGATGCTCCCCGGAGGGCGTCCGCGAGGATCTGCCGCACGGTCATCCGCGGGTCGAACGACGAGAGGGCGTCCTGGTAGACGGCGCCGACGAGCGGACGTCGGGCGCGGCGGTCGCGCTCGGGCCCGGGCGCCCAGGGGAGCCCGTCGAGGCGAACGGTGCCCGCGTCGGGGTCGGCGAGGCCGAGGGCGATGCGGGCGAGGGTGGTCTTGCCCGATCCGGACTCGCCGACGAGGCCGAGGGTGGTGCCCGCGGGGAGTGACAGCGTCACGTCGTCGACCGCGAGCCGGTCGCCGAACCGCTTCGAGACGCCCGAGATCTCCAGCACGGGAACCGTCGACACAGGCGGCACCGGCCGAGCGGCCGTCGACGCGGCGGCGGGCACGGGTCGCGCCGGCGACGCTGCCGCCGCGCTCAGCGCCACCCCGCGCGGCACCCCCGTCGGCACCGCCCGCAGCAGCGCCTTCGTGTACTCGTGCTGCGGGTCGCCGAGCACCTGTGCCGCCGGCCCCGACTCGACGACGCGGCCGGCGCGCATCACGAGCACGTCGTCGGCGATGCGCGAGACGACCGCGAGGTCGTGGCTGATGAAGAGCAGGCCGGTGCCGGCGTCGCGCACGCTCTCGAGCAGCGCGAGGATCTGCGCCTGCACCGTGCTGTCCAGCGCCGTCGTCGGTTCGTCGGCGATCACGAGGCGCGGGGAAGCGGCCAGGGCCGAAGCGATCAGCGCGCGCTGGCGAAGGCCGCCCGAGAGCTCGCCCGAGCGCTGGTGCACGCGCGATCCGGGGTCGGGCATCCCGACCGACTCGAGCAGCTGCAGCACCCGCGCGCGCCGCTCGGTCGCGGAGAGCGGCGTGTGCAGCCGCAGCGCGTCGCCGATCTCGCGCCCGATGGGCCGCAGCGGGTCGAGCGACACGAGCGCGTCCTGCACCACCAGCCCGATCGACCGGCCGCGCAGCCGTCGCCAGGCCGACGCCGAGAGGCCCCGCGCGAGGCCGTCCGCTCCGACGGGTCCGAGAACGGATGCTCCGCCCACCTCCAGCGCCGACGCCGACGTCCACGCCCCGGCACCCGCCAGCCCCACCAACGACCGCGCGGTCACCGACTTGCCCGAGCCCGACTCGCCCACGATCGCCAGCGCGCGACCCGCCTCGAGCGTGAAGGACACCCCGTCGACCACGGCGGGACCGCGCCGGGACCCGCGCCCGCCGAAGCCGACGTGCAGCTCCTCGACCCGCAGCAGCGTCTCGCTCATCGCGCCCCCCGCTTCTGCAGCGCCCGCCCCAGCACGGTCGTCGCGGCGGCCGCCAGCACGATCGCGAGCCCGGGGAAGAACGTCATCCACCAGGCCGTCGCCAGGTAGTTCTTGCCGGCGTAGAGCATCGCGCCCCACTCGGCGGCGGGGGGCTCGGCGCCGAGGCCGAGGTAGCTGAGCGCGGCGGCCCAGACGATCGCCTGGCCGACGCCGAGCGTCACCAGCACGAACACGGGCAGCAGGGCGTTCGGCAGGATGTGCCGCACCAGGATGCGCCCCCGCGACCGTCCGAGCCCCACCGCCGCCTCCACGTACGGCGAGGTCGCCACCGACCGCGCCTGGGCCCGGATGATCCGCGCGTACCCCGGCGCCGTCGCCAGCCCCACCGCGATCGTCGAGGTCACGATCCCCGGTCCGTAGACCGTGATCACGAGCAATGCCAGCAGCAGCCCCGGGAACGCGAACAGCACCTCGAGCAGCCGGTTCACGCCGAAGTCGACGACCCGGCCGCCGAGGGCGGCGGCGAGACCCAGCACCAGCGCGAGCGAGATGCCGATCGCGGTGGCGGCGACGCCGATCACGAGCGAGGTGCCGGCGCCGTGCACGATGCGGGTGTAGATGTCCCGGCCCGATTCGTCGGTGCCGAGCGGATGCCCCCACCGCGGTGAGAGGAACGCGTCCACCGGGGCGATCGCGAACGGGTCTCCCGGTGCGAGCACCGCGGGTGCCACGGCCGCGAGAAGCAGCAGCGCCAGCACGGCGACGGCGACCCACTGGGCGGGGCCGAGCATCCGTCGGCCCCGCCGGTCGGCCGGTGCGACGGAGGCAACCGTCGACACGGGAGGAAGACTCATGCCCGGGCCTCCTCGGCGGAGGCCGGCAGCGCGGAGGCCCGTCGCGACGGGCGGGAGGGCCGCGAGGCGGCCAGCCGCGGGTCGGCGATCCGCGACACCACGTCGGTCAGCAGCGTCATCACCACGTACCCCACCGCGACGACCAGCACCACGCCGATCACGAGCGGCACGTCGCGCAGCTGCACCGCGTTCAGCAGCGTGCGCCCGAGCCCCGGCCGGGCGAAGATCGTCTCGACCACCACTGCGCCGGAGATCAGCCAGCCGAACGCCCAGCCCGAGAGGGCGATGCCGGGCAGGGCGCCGTGCCGCAGCACGTGTCGCCAGCGCACCCCGGCCTCGCTCTCGCCGCGCGCACGGGCCGAGAGCACGAACGGCGCCTCGAGCGCGTCGAGCACCGACTCGCGCATCACCTGCCCGAGGAATCCGGCGAGCGGCAGCGCGAGGGTCAGCACGGGCAGCACCAGCCCGGCCAGCGCGTCGGTGCTGACCGCGGGGAACCAGCGCAGCGTCGTGCTGAACACGAGCACCAGCACGGTCGCCAGCCAGAAGTGCGGCACCGCGGCCGCCACGATCTCGAGGCCCGAGCCGACGGCGGCAGCGACCCGGCCCCCGCGGGTCGACCACACGGCGAGCCCGAGCGCGAGCAGCCAGGCGACGGTCAGGGCCAGCACGGCCAGCAGCAGGGTGCCGCCGATCTGGCTGCCGATGATCGACGCCACCGACTGCCGCTGCGAGTACGAGGAGCCGAGGTCGCCGGTGACGAGCCGGCCGAGGTAGCGCAGGTACTGCACCCAGACCGGCTCGTCGAAGCCGTACTCGGCGCGCACGGCGGCCAGCGCCTCGGCGCTCGCCTGCGACCCCGGCCCGCCGAGCACGGCCTGGGCCGGGTCGCCCGGGATCAGCCGCAGCCCGAAGAACGTCAGCGTCGCCGCCGCCCAGAGCACGAACACGGCCCCGCCGAGAGCGGCGCCGACCCGCAGGGTGCCGACCCGCCGGGCACCGCCGCGCATCCGCCCGCTACTCACTCACCCAGGTGTCGCCGAAGTATGGGATCTGCAGCGTCGGCAGGAGCGACAGCCCCTGCACCCGGTCGCCGTAGCCGATCTTCTGCAGGTGGTCGTACAGCGGCAGCACGTACGCGCCGTCGGCCAGCAGCTGCTGCGCCTTCTCGTACAGCGCGGCCCGCTCGTCGGGGTCGGTGGTCTGACCCGCCGCGGTCACGGCGTCGTCGAGCTCGGGGATCGACACGTGCGCGTTGTTCGGGTGGTACCCGCTCGGTGCCGGGATGATGTTCGCCGAGTCGTACAGGATGCGCAGCACGTCGGGCGAGTTCTTCGTGTAGATCGCGCTGGTGAGGTCGAAGTCCCAGGAGCCGAGCGCGGCGTACCAGCTCGACAGGTCCATCGGGTGCAGCTCGACGTCGAAGCCGACCGCCTTGGTGGTGGCCTGGATCTGCTCGAACAGCGACACCTCGGCCGGGATCGACTGGTTCGTCGACACGGGGAAGTCGACCGTCAGCCGCTCGCCGTCCTTGGTGCGGTAGCCCTCGGAATCGCGCGACGTCCAGCCGGCCTCGTCGAGCAGCTGGTTCGCCTTGTCGGCGTCGATGGCGTAGTCGTCCTCGAACGAGGCGCCGAACGGCGTCGACGAGGACAGCACCGAGTACGAGCGCTCGACGGTGCCGAAGAACAGGCTCTGGATGCCCGGGTTCACGTCGGCCGCAGCGATGAAGGCCTTGCGCACCTTCTCGTCGTCGAACGGCGCGTAGCCCGAGTTCAGCTCGAGCCGGATCGAGGCACCGGGCAGCGCACCGGTGAGCACGTCGAGCCCGCTGCCGTCGGCGGTCGCGGCCACGACGTTGTCGGGCTGCATCTCGTCGATCACGTCGACCTCGCCCGACTGCAGCGCGGCGAAGCGGGTGGCCGGGTCGGGGATGAAGCGCCACTGGATCGTGTCGAGGTAGGCCGGGCCCTCGTGGGTCGCGCCCGCAGGCGCCGAGGTCCAGTCGTCGTTGCGGGTGAGGGTCACGTGGTCCTGCTTGACCCACTCCGAGAAGACGAACGGGCCGGTGCCGATCGGCGCCTCGCAGTTGGCCTCCATGCCCCGCTCGAGTCCGGCGGGCGACTCCATCGCGAGCCAGGTCTGGGCGAGCGACTCGAGCAGCGCGCTGTCGGGCTCGCTCAGCACGAAGCGGGCGACGGTGGGGGAGACGACCTCGACGGAGGAGACCTTGCCGAGCGCGAGGATCGCGGTCGAGGAGGCGGTCTCCGGGTCCTTCATGTGCGCGACGTTCGCGGCGACCGCGGCGGCGTCCATCGGCGTGCCGTCGGTGAACGTGATGCCGTCGCGGAGGGTGACGTCCCAGCTCAGCCCGTCGTCGGCCGCGACGCCCGACTCGGCGAGCCACGGCACGATCGCGCCGGTCTCATCCTGCGAGAACAGCGACTCGAGCACGTTGGTGCCGACGAGGGCCTGCGGCATGTTGCCTCCGACGTGCGGGTCGAGGCAGGTGGGCTCGCCGAAGCCGGTCGCGTAGGTGAGGGTGCCGCCGGCTGTGGGGGTCGCGGGGGTGTCCGACGGAGCGGCGTCGGCCGAGCATCCGGCCAGCAGCAGGGCGGAGGCGGTGGCCAGCCCGGCGAGGGAGAGGGCGAGGGAGCGGTGACGCAGGGGCACGACGGAGCCGTTCTGTATGGGATGGTGGGAGGGCGATCTGCTGTGATCGTCACCAGTCTAATTCTTGTACGCGATCTATTTATTCCCCGGGAGCAAGAATGGCCGGTCGGCCGAGGGCGTCGTCGGAGCGGATGCTCGAGGAGGCCGCCTCCGAGCTCTTCCTCGAGCAGGGCTACGCGAAGACCACCATCGAGCAGATCACGCGCCGCGCCGGGGTCAGCCGCAACACCTTCTTCAACTACTTCCCCGGCAAGGCCGACCTCCTCTGGGTCGAGCTCGACGCGAGCCGGGCGGTGCTGACGGATGCTCTCGCCGCAGCCCCCGCGAGCACCGACCCCCTGGCCGCCGTCGAGGCGGCCCTCGTCACGACGGCCGCCGCCCTCACCCCCGGCCGAGCGCCGCTCGCACTCACCCAGTGGGAGGTGATGGGCATCGACGAGGAGCTGAAGGCCGCCGGACTCGCCCGCGCGCTCGCCCACGCCGGAGTCGTCGAGGCCTTCCTCCTCGGTCGCGGCCTCGACGCCCTGACCGCGCGGGGGATCGCCCTCGCGGTGGTCGGCGCGGCCTCGGCCGCCGTGGGGCGGTGGGCCGCCGACGGACCGGAGCGCGCACCGCTCGAGACGTATCTGCAGAAGGTCGTGCATCCTGTGCTCTCGGGCTTCGGCATCGGTTAGAATCGCCTACTGAACGACTGTGAACCGGCCATCACCGGGGAGTCTTCGGAAGAACGGCGGCCGGGCGACCGGAGGCCAAGTAGAACCGAACGGGTCGGGCCCGTCACAGCCTAAGAACGAGCGGTCATCCGGGGCGAACGCACCGGGCGGCAAGCGAGGTGGTACCACGGCGGGTGAGAGCCCACCGTCCTCGTGGAACAGGCAGCACCGATCAGGCCGTCCAGGAGAACCATGACGTACCCCAAAGACTCCGACGAGTTCAGCTCCGTCGTCCCGTCGCCGAGCTTCCCCGAGGTGGAGGAGGGCGTGCTCGCCTTCTGGAAGGGCGACGACACCTTCCGCTCGTCCATCGCGAACCGTGAGGGCGGCGCCGAGTGGGTCTTCTACGACGGCCCGCCGTTCGCCAACGGCCTGCCGCACTACGGGCACCTGCTCACCGGCTACGCCAAGGACGTGTTCCCGCGCTTCCAGACGATGCGCGGCAAGAAGGTCGACCGCCGCTTCGGCTGGGACACCCACGGCCTGCCGGCCGAGCTCGAGGCGATGAAGCAGCTCGGCATCACCGAGAAGAGCCAGATCGAGGAGATGGGCGTCGAGGTCTTCAACGCCGCCTCCCGCAAGTCGGTGCTGAAGTACACCGACGAGTGGCGCGCCTACGTCACCCGCCAGGCCCGCTGGGTCGACTTCGACAACGACTACAAGACGCTCGACACCACGTTCATGGAGAGCGTGCTCTGGGCCTTCAAGCAGCTGCACACGAAGGGCCTCGCCTACGAGGGCTACCGCGTGCTGCCGTACTGCTGGAAGGACGAGACGCCCCTCTCGAACCACGAGCTGCGGATGGACGACGACGTCTACCAGATGCGCCAGGACCAGACGGTCACGGTCACCTTCCCGCTCGTGGGATCGCGCGCCGAGGCGCTCGGCCTCACCGCGGTGCGGGCTCTCGCCTGGACGACCACGCCCTGGACGCTGCCCACCAACATGGCCCTCGCGGTCGGTCCCGACATCGACTACGCCCTCGTGCCGGCCGGTCCGAACGGCACCGCCGACGCCGAGGTGGCGCGCGAAGGGGAGGGCGGCCAGACGGTACTCGTCGCCGACTACCTGCTCGCGAGCGACCTGGTCGGCAACTACGCCAAGGAGCTCGGCTACGACTCGGCCGACGAGGCCCGCGCATCCGTCACCCGCACCCTGACGGGCCGCGAGCTCGAGGGCGTCGCCTACGCGCGGCTCTGGGACTACTACGCCGACACCGAGAAGTGGGGCACCCAGAACGCCTGGCAGATCCTCGTGGCCGACTACGTCTCGACCACCGACGGCACCGGCATCGTGCACCAGGCCCCCGCCTACGGCGAGGAGGACCAGAAGGTCTGCGAGGCCGCCGGCATCCCGGTGATCATCTCGGTCGACGACGGCGGGCGCTTCCTCTCCACCGTCTCCGACGTGGCCGGGCAGCACGTGTTCGAGGCGAACAAGCCGCTCACGCAGCTGCTGAAGGCCGAGGGCCGGCTGATGCGCCAGGCGAGCTACGAGCACAGCTACCCGCACTGCTGGCGCTGCCGCAACCCGCTGATCTACAAGGCGGTGTCGAGCTGGTTCGTGCGGGTCACGAGCATCCGTGACCGCATGGAGGAGCTCAACCAGCAGATCGACTGGGTGCCCGAGAACGTCAAGGACGGTCAGTTCGGCAAGTGGCTCTCCGGCGCCCGGGACTGGTCGATCTCGCGCAACCGCTACTGGGGCTCGCCCATCCCGGTGTGGAAGAGCGACGACCCCGAGTACCCGCGCGTCGACGTCTACGGCTCGCTGGCCGAGCTCGAGGCCGACTTCGGCACGCTGCCGCTGAACCGCGACGGCGAGCCCGACCTCCACCGCCCGTTCATCGACGACCTCACCCGGCCGAACCCCGACGACCCCACCGGGCGCTCGACCATGCGCCGCATCCCCGACGTCTTCGACGTCTGGTTCGACTCGGGGTCGATGCCGTTCGCCCAGGTGCACTACCCGTTCGAGAACCAGGACTGGTTCCGCACCCACAGCCCCGCCGACTTCATCGTCGAGTACATCGGGCAGACCCGCGGCTGGTTCTACGTGATGCACGTGCTCTCGACCGCATTGTTCGACCGCCCGGCGTTCCGCAACGTGATCAGCCACGGCATCGTGCTCGGCTCCGACGGGCAGAAGATGTCGAAGTCGCTGCGCAACTACCCCGACGTGTCCGAGGTCTTCGACCGCGACGGCTCGGATGCGATGCGCTGGTTCCTGATGTCGAGCTCGGTGCTGCGCGGGGGCAATCTCGTCGTCACCGAGGAGGGCATCCGCCAGGGGGTGCGCGAGCTGCTGCTGCCGCTCTGGAGCACCTATTACTTCTTCACCCTCTACGCGAACAGCGCGTCGGACTCCGGCTACGAGGCGCAGTGGCGCACCGATTCCAGCGACGTGCTCGACCGGTACCTGCTGGCCAAGACCCGGGAGCTCGTGCAGTCGGTGACCGCCGACCTCGAGGCGCTGGACGCGACCGTCGCCTCGGCCAAGCTCCGCGACTTCGCCGACGTGCTGACCAACTGGTACGTGCGCCGGTCGCGCGACCGCTTCTGGTCGGGCGACGACCACGCCGCGTTCGACACGCTCTTCACCGTGCTCGAGACCGTGACCCGGGTGGCCGCGCCGCTCATCCCGCTGGTCGCCGAGGCGATGTGGAAGGGCCTCACCGGCGGACGCAGCGTGCACCTCACCGACTGGCCCGACGAGAACGACTTCCCGGCCGACGCCGGCCTCGTGCACACCATGGACACCGTGCGCGCCATCTCCTCCACCGTGCTGTCGCTCCGCAAGCAGAACGGGCTGCGCGTGCGCCTCCCGCTCGCCGGCCTCACCATCGTCACCGACGACGCGTCGAACCTGGAGCAGTTCGAGGCCATCCTCCGCGACGAGCTGAACGTGAAGAGCGTGAGCTTCGTCGACCAGCACGCCACCAGCGCCGCCGAGTTCGGCATCACCTCGCGCCTCACGGTGAACGCCCGCGTCGCCGGCCCGCGCCTCGGCAAGAGCGTGCAGCAGGCCATCAAGGGCGCCCGCTCGGGCGACTGGAACGAGGCCAACGGCGTCGTGAACGCCGGCGGCATCGACCTGCTCGAGGGCGAGTACGAGCTCGTGCTCGAGGCCGCCGCCGACTCGGCCGAGGGGGAGTCGGGGCAGAGCACCGCGCTCGCGCTCCTGCCCGCCGGCGGCTTCGTGCTGCTCGACACCACGCTGACGCCTGCGCTCGAGGCGGAGGGCCTCGCCCGCGACGTCATCCGCGCGGTGCAGAGCCAGCGCAAGTCGAGCAACCTGCTCGTGACCGACCGCATCCGTCTCACCCTCAAGCTCGACGAGGACTCGCGCAGCAGCTTCGCCGAGTTCCCCGAGCTGCTGGAGCTCGTCGGCCGCGAGGTGCTCGCCGCCGGTGTCCCCGTGCTCGCGGAGATCTCGGACGAGGAGCGGGTGAAGCCCGTCCCGGTGGGAGCCTCGGGCCGCGTGTCGATCGAATTGGAGAACGCACTTGTCTGACAACTTCTTCGGCGGCGACTTCGGCCCGCCCGCAGACGACCCCGACGAGAACGAGGTCGAGGCGGGCGTCTCGCCCGGAGACGACTTCGACCGCGTCGGCCTCGACGCGCCCGACGAGTACGTCGAGCAGGGCGACGCCGTGTACGAGGCGCTGCTCTCGCGCCTCGGCGAGGCGCAGCCCCAGCCTCGGCTCTCGGCCACGCGGCGGGTGGTGGAGCTGCTCGGCGACCCGCATCACGCGTACCCGATCATCCACATCACCGGCACCAACGGCAAGACCTCGACGAGCCGCATGACCGAGAGCCTGCTGCGTGCACTCGGCCTCCGCACGGGCCTCTTCACCAGCCCGCACCTCGAGCGCCTGAACGAGCGCATCATGATCGACGGCGTGCCGATCACGAACGAGGCGCTGGCGTCGAACTGGGGCGACATCGAGCCCTTCCTGGAGCTCGTCGACAGCGAGCTGGAGGCCGCGGGGGAACCGCACCTGACCTTCTTCGAGGCACTCTCGGTGCTCGCCTTCGCCTCGTTCGCCGAGGCGCCGGTCGATGTGGCCGTGATCGAGGTCGGCATGGGCGGCGAGTGGGACTCGACGAACGTCGGCGACGGCCAGGTCGCCGTGATCACTCCGATCTCGCTCGACCACACCAACCGGCTCGGCTCGACCGTCGCCGAGATCGCGCGCACCAAGGCCGGCATCATCAAGCCCTCGGCGCAGGTCGTCACGGCGGTCCAGCCGCCCGAGGCGCTGGCCGAGCTCCAGCGCGCCGCCGAGCTCTCCGAGGCGACCTTCGCCGTCGAGGGCACGGCGTTCCGGATGCTCGACTCCACGGTCGCGGTCGGGGGGCAGCTCGTCACGATCCAGGGCCTCGCCGGCACCTACCGCGACGTCTTCCTGCCGCTCTACGGAACCCACCAGGGCCACAACGCCGCCGTCGCCGTCGCGGCGGTGGAGTCCTTCCTCGGCGGCGGCACCCAGGCCCTCGCCGACGACGTCGTGACCGAGGGGCTCGCCACGGCGACCTCGCCCGGACGCCTGCAGCTCGTCGGCACCGAGCCGACGGTGCTCGTCGACGCCGCGCACAACCCCGGAGGCGCCGAGGCGCTGGCCACAGCCGTGGGGGAGTACTTCACCTTCGACAAGGTGGTCGCCGTCGTCGGCATCCTGGCCGACAAGGACGTGGCGGGCATCATCCGCGCCCTCGACCCCGTCGTCTCGGAGTTCGTCGTGACGACGAGCTCCTCCGACCGGGCGATCGATCCCGACGAGCTCGCCTCGGTGGTCGTCGGCATCGCCGGCGCCGATCGCGTGCTCGTCGAGCCCTCGCTGGAGGAGGCGCTCGAGCAGGCGCGGGAGTCGGCCGGCGAGACCGAGAAGGGGGCCGTGCTCGTCACGGGCTCGATCACCCTCGTCGGAGAGGTCATCACGCTGGCCGCTCGCGAGGGCTGGAAGGGCGCGACCGAGTGAGGGGAGCATCCGTTCGCCAGAGCCTCGCCTCGATCGTGCTCGGCTTCGAGTCGATCGTGATGTTCTTCGCTGCGCTGGTGATCTTCGGGCTGAAGGCGCTGCCCGCGCCCGCCGCGCTGATCGGCGGCGCGGTGCTCTGCCTGCTGCTCGTCGTGAACGTCGCGCTGCTGCGCTTCCGCTGGGGCTACTGGCTCGGCTGGGCGCTGCAGGCGGTGATCGTGGCGGCGTGCTTCCTCGTGCCCTCGCTCGCGATCGTCGCGGCGATCTTCATCGGCCTGTGGATCTACTGCATGGTCAAGGGCGCCCAGATCGACCGCCAGCGCGCCGCCTGGCGGGTCGCGCAGGAGGCCGAGGAGGGCGACGAGCAGGGCGGCTCCCCGGCGGCGGCCGTCTAGCTTCATTCGCTAGGGTTTACGGCATGACCACCTACGTCGAAGAAACCCTCGTCCTCGTCAAGCCCGACGGCGTCGCCCGCAACCTCACCGGCGAGATCCTGCGCCGCATCGAGGCGAAGGGCTACCAGCTCGTCGACATCAAGCTGATCGAGCCCGACCGGGAGCTGCTGGCGTCGCACTACGAGGAGCACCAGGGCAAGCCGTTCTACGAGCCCCTCGTGGAGTTCATGGAGTCGGGCCCGATCGTCGCCCTGCGCATCACGGGCAACCGCGTGATCGAGGGCTTCCGCTCGCTGGCCGGCACCACCGACCCCACCACGGCCGCTCCCGGCACCATCCGCGGCGACCTCGCCCGCGACTGGGGCCTCGCCGTGCAGCAGAACCTCGTGCACGGCAGCGACTCGCCCGAGTCGGCGCAGCGCGAGCTCGCCCTCTGGTTCGGCTGAGCTAGAGCATCCGGAGGATCGTGGTGACGGCGTCCAGCCGCAGCTGCGCCAGCACCACGATCACCAGGAAGCTCAGCAGCACGAGCGTCCACATCCACGGGTAGACGAGCGCCCCGACCTCGCGGCTGCTCCGCCCGTTGCCGAAGTGGCCCTGCTTGACGTTGTAGGCCGTGACGTACCAGAACATCGGGATCACCGAGGCCCAGACGAGCATGCAGTACGGGCAGAGGGTGCCGAGCACGAAGATGCTGACGCCCATCAGCCAGACGATGAAGGCCACGGCACCCACGAAGCCGAGGTTGAACAGCACCCAGAACCACTTCGCGAAGCGCGCTCCGGCCAGGATGGCCATTCCCACCACGATGGGCGCGATGAACGCCGCGACGCCGATGATCGGGTTCGGGAAGCCGAACACCGAGCCCTGCTCGCTCGCCATGTTGGGCCCGCAGGTGACGAGCGGCGAGATGTTGCAGCTCGGCACGTAGTCGGGGTTGATCAGCGTCTGGATCTTCTCGAGCGTCAGATCGAACGAGGAGTACCAGCCCAGTACCCCCGCCACGATGAGCAGAACGGCGAGGCCGATCGGGCGGCGGTATTCAGCTGTTTCGGCAGGCACCCGGCCAGTATCGCAGAGCGCGTTCGCGAGCATTCTGGGAATGCGTGCGATAATCGACGGAGGTTTCGGTGATCGTCAGCGAAACCGCCAACGAAGGCTTTCCGGGCTCATCGTCCCCGGGCACCGCAGACGCGCTGCCCCACGAGGCGTCAGACCCCGACACGAAGACAGACAGAGCGACCGGGTCCGCCAGCAGGCGGGCCGGCGCATGAGCGAGATCAGCGGAGGAGACGCGCAGGCGGACCTTCGCTCGTGAGAGTACCTGCCGGTGGGTGAGAGCCCCTGGCTGGCAAGGAGTGCACCAGAGATGGTGGAGAACAGTTCACACAATGACAACGACGCGAACAACCAGGAGGGAACGGGCCGGCGCAAGACGCGGCTGTTCGGCGGTCGCCGGGCAGGCAAGAAGACGGATGCTCCGGTGACCTCCTACCGCGACGCCCCCACGTCGCCCGAGCCGGAGCCCGCGACGCCGGCCAAGCGCGAGGTGCCCGCAGACGTTCTTCAGGCCCCCGCCGAGGCGCCCGTCGCCGCGGCGTCCGCGGATGCGACGGACGCCCCTGCGGATGCGCCCGAGGCCCCCGCCGATGCGCCCGAGGCACCCGCCGAGGCACCCGCCGACGAGCCGGAAGCTCCCGTGCTCGAGGCCGGCCCGCACGACGACGAACCGGGCCTCGCCCCGTTCAGCGCGGCCGGTTCGGCCTTCCAGGCACCTGAGCGCCCGCGCGCGCTCAGCACCACCTCGCTGATCTTCCAGGCGCCCGACCTGCCCGACCTCCCGCCGCTGCCGCCGCGAGACCGCGACCGTGAGCCCCGCGACCGCGACCCCCGTGACCGCGACCCGCGCGACCGCGACGAGCAGGCCGCCGAGTCCTCGGTGCGCCGCCGATCCCGTCGCCGCTCCGGCGAGGAGACCCGCGGAGGCCAGGACGACCCCGAGAACACCGTCGTCAAGGTCCGCACCCCGCGCGAGCGCGAGGAGCGTCAGCCCGAGCTCATCACCGAGCCGCAGCGCATCAAGGGCTCCACCCGCCTCGAGGCCAAGAAGCAGCGCCGCCGCGACGGTCGCGACGCCGGCCGCCGGCGCCCCGTGGTGACCGAGGCCGAGTTCCTCGCCCGGCGCGAGGCCGTCGACCGCCAGATGGTCGTGCGCGCCAAGAACGACAAGATCCAGATCGCCGTGCTGGAAGACGGCGTGCTGGTCGAGCACTACGTCGCGAAGGCGCAGGACGCCTCGCTGATCGGCAACGTCTACCTCGGCAAGGTTCAGAACGTGCTGCCGAGCATGGAGGCCGCCTTCGTCGACATCGGGCGAGGCCGCAACGCGGTGCTCTACTCCGGCGAGGTCGACTGGGACGCCGCGGCCGAGAACAACGAGGGCAAGGGCTCGCAGCCCCGCCGCATCGAGCTCGCCCTGAAGTCGGGCGACACCGTGCTCGTGCAGGTCACCAAAGACCCCGTGGGCCACAAGGGCGCCCGGCTCACGAGCCAGGTCAGCCTCCCCGGCCGCTACCTCGTCTACGTGCCGAACGGCTCGATGAACGGCATCTCGCGGAAGCTCCCCGACACGGAGCGGGCCCGCCTGAAGCGCATCCTCAAGGAGGTGCTGCCCGAGAACGTGGGCGTCATCGTGCGCACCGCGTCCGAGGGCGCCACCGAGGAGCAGCTGACGCTCGACGTCAACCGCCTCACCGCGCAGTGGGCCCACATCAGCGAGCAGGTGCAGAAGCAGCAGGCCCCGCACCTGCTGCACTCCGAGCCCGACCTCCTGATCAAGATCGTCCGCGACGTCTTCAACGAGGACTTCCACAAGCTCGTCATCTCGGGCGACGACGCCCGCGCGACCATCGAGAACTACCTCGCCGCCGTCGCTCCCGACCTCCTCGACCGCGTCGAGAAGTACGAGGGCGAGAAGGACGCGTTCGACGAGTACCGCGTCTCGGAGCAGATCGAGAAGGCTCTCGACCGCAAGGTCTGGCTGCCCTCGGGCGGCTCGCTCGTGATCGACCGCACCGAGGCCATGACCGTGGTCGACGTGAACACCGGCAAGTTCGTCGGCTCGGGCGGCAACCTCGAGGAGACCGTCACGAAGAACAACCTCGAGGCCGCCGAGGAGATCGTGCGCCAGCTGCGCCTGCGCGACATCGGCGGCATCATCGTCGTCGACTTCATCGACATGGTGCTCGAGTCCAACCGCGACCTCGTGCTCCGGCGCCTGATCGAGTGCCTCAGCCGCGACCGCACCAAGCATCAGGTCGCCGAGGTCACCTCACTCGGCCTCGTGCAGATGACCCGCAAGAAGCTCGGCCTCGGTCTCCTGGAGTCGTTCAGCGAGCCCTGCGAGCAGTGCGCCGGCCGCGGCATCATCGTGCACCACGACCCCGTGGTGAAGCACCGCTCGAGCCAGCAGCCCGCGGGCGGCTCGAACGGCGGCACCGGCAACGGCGGGTCGAACGGCTCGAACGGCGCCGGCCGCCGCAACGGCCGGGGCGGCTCGAACGGCAGCAGCTCCACCGGCAACGGCTCCGGCTCCGGCAACGGCTCGAACGGCAACGGCTCGCAGACGCCCCCGGTCGGCGGCACGCACGCCATCACCGAGAACGCCAAGAACGCCCTCGCCCAGATCGCCGCGTCCACGATCGCCGCGGCCAAGCACGCCGACGAGGTTCCGGATGCCGGTTCCGCACCCGTGACCGAGGCCGTCGCCGCCCCGTCCGACGCTCCGGCGGCCGCCACCGAGGCACCCGCCGCCGAGCCCGCCCGCGGCCCCGACGCGGCGGTCGCGGCCGAGCGCTCGACCCGGCGCCGCAAGTCGCGCCACTCGCGCGGCGACGCCGAGCAGGCACCCACGACGGAGGCACCCGCGGCCGCACCGGCCGAAGCGCCCGCCGCCGGAGCAGCGGCGGGGGAGACCACGCCGGCCCAGCCGGCCTCGGCCCCCTCGTTCGACGAGGTCGCCGCCCCGGTGTCCACCGGGGCACCGGTCGAGCCGGAGGCCGCCCCCCAGGCGCCCGCCTCCGACCCCGAGCCCGCCGAGGCCGAGCCCGCCATCGCGATCCTCGACATCCCCGTCACGAAGGCCGCCCGCGCCCCGCGCGTGAAGCCCGAGGAGGCCTCGCACCTGCTCGACTCGGTGCTCGACGCCCTGCCGGCGCCGAAGCAGCCCGGACAGGGCCGCTCGCGCAGCCGTCGCGTGTCGACGACCGCCGTCGTCTCGGCGCCCGCGGAGTCGAGCGACTCCTGAGCCGCCCCCGCTAGTGCGCGGAGCGCGTCCCCCGGTGGGCGCGCTCCGCGTCGCGGTCCCGACCGCGCACCCGCAGCCCGCTGGAGCGCAGCCGGACCACGAGCTCCCGGTAGCTGACCGGCACGGCCCCCGCGGCGACCAGCTCGTCGTGCCGGTCGACGGGCACGTCGTAGTGGTCGAGATCGAAGCTGCGGGCCGGCAGTCCGGCCGCCCGGGCGAAGCGGTGCAGCTCCTCCAGCGAGTCGTCGCTGACGAGGTGGCCCCAGATGGTACCGTGGGCTGGCCACATCGGCTCGTCGATCAGCACGGTCATGGTGCGAGTATCCCACTCGCCCCGGTTTGACCGAAATCACTCCGTCGAGTAGGCTTGACCGCTGGTGTGCGTGGAGCGTCGCTCCGCCGTTTGCCAAGACTTCCATGAGCTGCAGAGTGCGCTCGTGAGGGCCCCGAAGAAGAGTTAGGTACGTAAATTGGTTTACGCAGTTGTGCGCGCCGGTGGTCGGCAGGAAAAGGTCGAGGTCGGCACGATCGTTACCCTCGATCGCATCAAGGCCGACGAGAACGGCAACATCGAGCTGGCGGCCGTGCTGCTCGTCGACGGTGACACCATCACCTCCGACGCGTCGTCGCTGTCCAAGGTGAAGGTCACCGCCGAGGTCCTCAACGACCTCCGCGGCCCGAAGATCGTCATCCAGAAGTTCAAGAACAAGACCGGCTACAAGAAGCGCCAGGGCCACCGCCAGGAGCTCACCCGCGTCAAGGTCACCGGAATCAAGTAGGGATCAGGAAACATGGCACACAAAAAGGGTGCGAGCTCCACTCGCAACGGTCGTGACTCCAACGCTCAGCGTCTGGGTGTCAAGCGCTTCGGCGGCCAGGTCGTCGGCGCCGGCGAGATCATCGTCCGCCAGCGCGGCACTCACTTCCACCCCGGCGTGAACGTCGGCCGTGGCGGCGACGACACGCTGTTCGCCCTCTCGGCCGGTTCGGTCGAGTTCGGCCGGAAGGGCGGCCGCAAGGTCGTCAACATCGTCGCGGCGGTCGCGGAGTAACCTCCGCCGCTTCGGCATCATCTTCGCGCGATGGGCGGGCTTCGGCCCGCCCATCGTCGTTTCGTCTCCCAGAAAGATCGTGAGGTAACCGCAAATGGTGACTTTCGTCGACCATGTGACCCTCCATCTCAAGGCGGGCAACGGCGGCAACGGCTGTGTGTCCGTGCGCCGTGAGAAGTTCAAGCCGCTGGCCGGCCCCGACGGCGGCAACGGCGGCCACGGTGGCGACATCGTGCTCGTCAGCGACCCGCAGACCACGACGCTGCTCGGCTTCCACCGCGCCCCGCACCGCTCCTCGCAGAACGGCGGCCCCGGCATGGGCGACCACCGCGCCGGAGCGAACGGTGAGGAGCTCGAGCTCCCGGTGCCCGTCGGAACGGTCGTCAAAGACGCCGACGGCGTCGAGATCATCGACATGAGCGAGCCCGGCATGCGCTTCGTGGTCGCCGAGGGCGGCCAGGGCGGTCTCGGCAACGCGTCGCTCGCCACCACCAAGCGCAAGGCACCCGGCTTCGCCCTGCTCGGCACCGACGGCTGGACCGGCGACGTGCTGCTGGAGCTCAAGACCGTCGCCGACGTCGCGCTCGTGGGCTACCCCTCCGCCGGCAAGTCTAGCCTCGTCGCCGCCATGTCGGCCGCGAAGCCGAAGATCGCCGACTACCCCTTCACCACGCTGCACCCGAACCTCGGCGTCGTCGAGTCGGGCGGCACCCGATACACCATCGCCGACGTGCCCGGACTCATCGAGGGCGCGAGCGAGGGCAAGGGCCTCGGCCTGGAGTTCCTCCGCCACGTCGAGCGCTGCAGCGCCCTGCTGCACGTGCTCGACTGCGCCACGCTCGAGCCCGGCCGCGACCCGATCAGCGACCTCGACGTCATCCTCGGCGAGCTCGGCGCCTACCCGGTGCCCGAGGGCCAGGTACCGCTGCTCGAGCGCCCCCAGCTGATCGCCCTCAACAAGATCGACGTGCCGGAGGCCCGCGAGCTCGCCGAGTTCGTCAAGCCCGAGCTCGAGGAGCGCGGCTACAAGGTCTTCGAGATCTCCACCGCGAGCCACGAGGGCCTCCGCCAGCTCTCGTTCGCCCTCGCCGAGCTGGTCGACCGCGCGCGCCGCGAGGCCGCCGAGAACCCGGCCCCCGCGAAGATCGTGCTGCGCCCCAAGGCCGTCAACGAATCGGGCTTCCACATCGAGGTCGAGGGCGGAAGCTACGGCGACGTCTTCCGCATCATCGGCACGAAGCCCGAGCGCTGGGTGCAGCAGACCGACTTCACCAACGACGAGGCCGTCGGCTTCCTCGCCGACCGGCTCGCGAAGCTCGGCGTCGAGGACCAGTTGTTCAAGAAGGGCGCCGTCTCGGGCTCGACGGTCGTCATCGGCCGCGGCAACGCGATCGTGTTCGACTGGGAGCCGACCCTCACCTCCACGGCCGAGCTCGTCGTCGCCCCGCGTGGCTCCGACCCGCGCCTGGACGGCGGGCGCCGCCGCACCAACGTCGAGCGCCGCGACGACTACTACGACCTGATGGACGCCAAGGCGGAGGCCCGGGCCGAGCTCGTGCGCGAGAAGGAAGCGGGGCTCTGGAACCAGGAGGACGAGTCGTGACCGACGGTCACGATCTCCGCGCCCGGGTCACCGAGCGCAGCGGCATCCCGTCGGCCCGGCGCGTGGTCGTCAAGGTCGGCTCCTCGTCGATCAGCGGCGACAACGCCGGCCAGATCGAGCCCCTGGTCGACGCCCTGGCGGCCGCGCACGCGCGCGGCACCGAGATCATCCTGGTCTCCTCGGGCGCGATCGCCACGGGCATGCCCTTCCTGAAGCTCGACGCCCGCCCGAACGACCTCGCCACCCAGCAGGCCGCCGCTGCGGTCGGCCAGAACGTGCTGATCTACCGCTACCAGAACAGCCTGCGGCGCTTCGGCATCACCGCCGGGCAGGTGCTGCTCACGGCGGGCGACCTCGAGAACCCGACGCACCGCTCCAACGCCCAGCGCGCCATGGACCGGCTGCTCGGCCTCCGCATCCTGCCCATCGTGAACGAGAACGACACCGTGGCCACCCACGAGATCCGCTTCGGCGACAACGACCGGCTCGCGGCCCTCGTCTCGCAGCTCGTCGAGGCCGACGCGCTCGTGCTGCTCTCCGACGTCGACGCCCTCTACACTCGCCCTCCCCAGGAGCCGGGCGCGGTGATGATCAGCGAGGTGCCCATCGGCGACGACCTGGCCGGGGTCACCTTCGGCGACATCGGCGCGGCCGGGGTCGGCACCGGGGGAGCGGCCACCAAGGTCAGCGCCGCGCGCCTCGCCGCCGCCGCCGGCACGGCCGTGCTCGTCACCTCGACGGGCCGCGTGGCCGAGGCCCTCGCGGGCGCCGACATCGGCACCTTCTTCGCGCCCGCCCCGTAGACTCTCGGGCATGTCCGACGCCTTCGACGAGAAGCTGGCCGCCGCCCGCACGGCCTCCCTGGTGCTCGCCACCGCCACCACCGACGTCAAGAACCGGGGCCTTACGGCCATCGCGGCCGCACTCGAGGCCGGCGCCGACGAGATCCTCCAGGCCAACGAGGTCGATCTCGCCAACGGCCGGGAGAACGGGCTGTCCACCGCCCTTCAAGACCGGCTGCGACTCACCCCCGAGCGCATCGTCGCCCTGGCCGGCGCCGTGCGCGAGATCGTCGTGCTGGCCGACCCGGTGGGCGAGAGCATCCGGGGCCGCAAGCTGCCCAACGGGGTGCGCATCGACCAGGTGCGGGTGCCCTTCGGTGTCGTGGGCGTCATCTACGAGGCGCGGCCGAACGTGACGGTCGACATCGCGGCCCTGGCGCTGAAGAGCGGCAACGCGGCCGTGCTGCGCGGCGGCTCGGCGGCCGAGAGCACGAACCGCGTGCTGGTCGGGCTGATCCAGGATGCCCTGGCCTCGGCCGGCCTCCCGCCGGCCTCCGTGCAGACGGTCGACGAGTTCGGGCGCGAGGGCGGCACCCGCCTGATGCGCGCCCGCGGCGCCGTCGACGTGCTCATCCCGCGCGGCAGTGCCGGCCTGATCAAGGCGGTCGTCACGGAATCGCAGGTGCCGGTGATCGAGACGGGCGACGGTGTCGTGCACGTCTTCCTCGACGCCTCGGCGAACGAGGAGTGGGCGGTCGACATCGTGCACAACGCGAAGGTGCAGCGCCCGAGCGTCTGCAACGCCCTCGAGACGCTGCTGGTGCACGAGGCGGCGGCCGAGCGGCTGCTGCCGACGGTGCTCGGCCGGCTGCGGGCATCCGGTGTGACCGTGCACGGGGACGACGCCACGCGCGCGATCTTCCCCGACGCCGTGCCGGCCACCGAGGAGGACTGGGCGACCGAGTACATGAGCCTCGACCTGGCGGTGCGCGTGGTGCCCTCGCTCGAGGAGGCGATGGAGCACATCCGGCGCTACTCCACCCACCACACCGAGTCGATCATCACCGACGACCTCGGCAACGCCGAGCGGTTCCTCAACGAGGTCGACAGCGCCGTGGTGATGGTGAACGCGTCGACCCGCTTCACCGACGGGGGCGAGTTCGGCTTCGGGGCCGAGGTCGGCATCTCGACGCAGAAGCTGCACGCGCGCGGACCGATGGGGCTCTCGGAGCTCACCAGCACGAAGTGGACGGTGCGGGGGTCGGGCCAGTCCCGCGGTTAGCGGTATCGTAGAAGGGTCGTTCCGTTCGAAACACCGGGAGAAGCAATGTCCGTACTCGTGAGCACGCTCGCCGCCGTCAACGAGCCCGTCGCTCTTCCGATGCCCCCGATCGTCTTCGGCCTGATCGCCGCCGTCGTCTTCATCGCGCTCGGCTTCGTCACCTGGAGCTACCGCGACGTGGCGAACCGCCACCCGTCCAAGTCGGCCAAGTACGCCTCGTCGCACGACGTCCACGGCCACGCCGACCGCACGGGTGCGGATCACTAGACCCGGTAGATGACGTCTTCGATGCCCGCGGGGCAGCCGACCCGGGAGCCTGCGGGCGACCCGACCGAGCGACCTGTGGGCGAGCCGGCCCGCGAGGGCTCCGGCCGACGCCGCATCGGTGTGATGGGCGGCACCTTCGACCCCGTGCACCACGGCCACCTCGTGGCCGCTAGCGAGGTCGCCACCTCCTTCGACCTCGACGAGGTCGTCTTCGTGCCCACCGGGCGCCCCTGGCACAAGGAGCCGGTCACCCCCGCCGAGCACCGCTACCTCATGACGGTGATCGCGACCGCCTCGAACCCCCGCTTCACCGTCAGCCGGGTCGACATCGACCGCGGCGGCGTCACGTACACGATCGACACCCTGCGCGACCTGCAGGCGGCCCACCCCGACGCCGACCTCTTCTTCATCTCGGGGGCCGACGCCATCGCGCAGATCCTCAACTGGAAGGACGTCGACGCGTTGTGGGATCTCGCCCATTTCGTGGCGGTCTCCCGGCCCGGTCACACCTTCGCGGTTTCCTCTTTGCCACGGCACGACGTAAGCTATCTGGAAGTTCCGGCGCTTGCGATATCGTCCACTGACTGTCGCAGCCGGGTCGGCCGGGGTTTTCCGGTGTGGTACTTGGTACCCGACGGTGTCGTTCAGTACATCACCAAGCACCATCTATATCGGAGTGTTGAATGAGCTTGTCACACGATGGTCAGCCGCTCACGCGGCGTCAGCTGCGTGAAATGGAGCGCCAGGGCCAGGCGCCCCTGCCCGAAGAGGGCGACGACGGCGCGCCCACCGACGCCGCGGAGGGCGCGGCCGAGGCCGAGGCCGCCGAGTCGAACGCCCCCGTCTCCGCCGGCGGCTCCCGTCGCGTCGTGCGCGAGCAGGGCCCGGCCGACACGCTCAACGAGGCCGACGCCGACGCCGACGCCGCGCACGAGGGTGACACCGAGCACGAGGGTGTCGACGAAGACACCATCGTCCCCGAGGTCGTCTCGCCCGACGAGGCCGTCGACGACGCCGAGCCCGCCGGCTCCGCCGAGCCGATCATCGAGGTCGTCCCGATGTCCGACCCCGTGCTCGTGCAGTCGCCGCCCGACGAGGCGCAGCCCGACGACACCGCCGAGCACGCCGAGATCGTGCCGAGCTCCGAGGCCGACGACTCCGACGACGACACGGTCGTCGAGGAGATGGTGATCGACGAGCCCGCCGTCGCGCCGCAGGCGTCGGGTTCCGACGCCGGTCCGACCCTCGCACCGGTCTTCCGGAGCCCCTCCGACGGCGATCACCCCACGAGTGACGAGCTGCCCTCCTCGTTCGACGACCTCATCTCGCTGCGCAACAACGCCGCGACGAACTCCATCTCGACCACCAGCGCCCTGGTGCTGCCCACGGTGCCCGGTTCGGGCGACGTCGGCACGGCGCTCGACGAGACCGGTGAGGTCATCATCACCGGGTCGATCGACCTGCCCAAGAGCTTCGGCTCGCTCGGCGCTCCGGCGACGGGTCTCGAGTCCAACGACCTCGACACGCTCCTCGAGCGCTCCGAGGTCGAGCAGAGCGGCTCCGACGTCGCTCCGGTCAGCGCGAGCCGTGCCATCAGCACGAACACCTCCTCGACCTCGCTGATCGCCCCTCCCAAGCGGGCCAGGGCCAACGCGCCCGTGGTGCTCGCGATCACGGCGGGTGTGCTCGCCGTCGGTGTCGTCGGGCTGCTGCTCGCCGTCTTCGTCTTCCAGGTCTTCTAGACCCCGCTCTCATCAGAAAGTCTTCGTGACCGCTTCCACCGCATCCATCGAACTCGCCCAGCTGGCCGCCGAGGCCGCCGACGCCAAGCAGGCCGAGAACCTCGTCGCCCTCGACGTCTCGGGCCCGCTGCCCCTCGCCGACGTGTTCCTGCTCGCCTCCGGCCGCAACGAGCGCAACGTCGTCGCCATCGCCGAGGAGATCCAGGACCGTCTGGGCGAGAGCGGCAGCAAGGTGCTGCGCCGCGAGGGCATGTCGGAGGGGCGCTGGATCCTGCTCGACTTCGGCGACCTCGTCGTGCACGTTTTCCACGAGGAGGACCGCATGTACTACTCGCTCGAGCGCCTCTGGAAGGACTGCCCGGTCGTGCCCCTCGCGGTCACCGCCGCCGAGGCCTGAGGTGGTCACAGCCGCTCTGAAGATGTAGTAACCTAGACAAGTTGTTTCCGCCGTGAGGTGGAAACGGCGCCCATGAGAATGGGCCCGTGGCGCAGCTGGTAGCGCACCTGCATGGCATGCAGGGGGTCAGGGGTTCGAATCCCCTCGGGTCCACCGAAACGAGAAGCCCCCGGTCGAGAGACCGGGGGCTTCGTCGTTCGCGGGGGCGGCGCCGTGCGAGCTCGTCAGCGCACCTGGCTGGTCGTCACGATCCGGGTCCACGGCCCCTCGGGAACGTCGGCCTCGTCGACGAAGCGCCACGAGACGCCCGCCTGCTCGCCGTTCAGCTCGTCGAAGCCGAGGCAGCCCACCACGGCCGGCGAGACGTCCATCCCGGCTCCGCCGTAGCGGTCGTTCAGCGGGCGCTGGTCGTCGGAGCCGAAGACGTACTCGGCGTCGTCGTACTCGCCGGGCCCCGCGTCCTGGATCTGGGCGTAGCAGGTCGCTCCGTCGAAGCTCAGCTCCACCCAGCGGTTCTTCAGATAGCTGAACAACGGGTCGCCGCGGTGCGAGCGGTACGGCTCCTGCGCGGCCCACGGCACCACCTCGTCGCGCCGGGCGAAGGCCCCGGGGTCGTTGACGTCGTCGAACGGCAGGTCGAGGTAGAACGGATTCTCGAGCGGCACCGTCTCGGTGGGGAACCAGTCCTCCGCCTCCGTGCGCGCCTCGGTCTGGCACACCCCGTCGACCTCGGTGCCGTCGCAGCCACCGAAGCTCTCCATCCAGAGCGAGTCGTAGGTGGAGTAGACCTGGCTGCCGTCGGACGCGGTCGGGTCGAAGACCTCACCGACCCAGAACGTCGTCGCGACGATACCGGTGTGCAGCGGGTATCCGCCGGAGAGGCCCGCGGCGGGCAGCAGGCTGCAGCCGCCGAGGGGGAGTGCCGCCGCCGCCACGAGGGCGACGACGGCGGGAAGGCGGTGCCGGGCGATGCGTCGGCCGGTGGGGGGCCCGGGACGACTGGTCACCGCCCGGCACCGCGGCTGGAGGAGAGTGCTCACGGAGCGCTCATTCGACGGTGACCGACTTGGCCAGGTTGCGGGGCTTGTCGACGTCGCGGCCGAGCGCGAGGGCGAGGTCACGGGCGAAGATCTGCAGCGGCACGACGGCCTCGAGGGGCCCCCAGCGCCGGGCTCCGGCCGTCGGCCCGGCCGGGCGGCCGAGGCCGACCACCGGCACGGTGCTGCCCGGGCCGCCGATGCGCACGATCCGCCCGCCCCGTGCGTCGACCTCGGCGATGCTGCGGTCGATCCTCGGGTCGCCGGAGTCGATCACGAGCACCGGGGTGCCTCGATCGACGAGGGCGAGCGGACCGTGCTTGAGCTCGCCGGCGGGCTGGTGCTCGGCCCACCGGTAGCTCAGCTCCTTGAGCTTCAGGGCTCCTTCGGCGGCGAGCACCACGCCCGTGCCCTGGCCGAGGAAGAGGAATCCCGGTTCGTCGAGCACCCCGGCCACGATCGACGGCAGCACCTCGTGCGACACGGCGATGGCGTGGGCGAGGAGTTCGGGCATCAGCCGGAGCTCGTCGCTGTGGCGCACGGCGTCGGAGCGGAGCATCCGCTCGCTCGCCACCAGGGCCGACAGGGCGGCGGCCACCCCGGTGATCACCTGCGCCACGAAGGTCTTCGTGGCCGCCACCCCGATCTCGGGGCCGGCGTCGCAGGTGAGCACCGAGTCGGCTCGCCTGGCGAGGGTGGAGTGCTCGTTGTTCGTGATGGCGACGAGCGAGGAGCGGGACAGGTCGAGGTGCTCGATCGCGTTCAGCAGGTCGGCCGTCTCGCCCGACTGGCTGAGGGCGAGCACCAGGGTTCGCGGCTCCATCACGGCGTCGGCGGCCTCGCTGGCCACGAGGGTGCGCACGGGAACCCGGCCGAGCGACGAGAGGGCGCCGCCGATCATCCGCCCCGCGTTGAGGGAGGTGCCGCATCCGATGACCGTCACCCGGTCGAAGCGCGGGAGGGCGAGGTCGGTCCAGAGCGAGCCGTCGAGCACGTGGGGGGCCAGGCGGTCGACGATGCGCGCCGCGACGTCGGGCTGCTCGGCGATCTCCTTGCTCATGAAGTCAGGATGCCCGTCCACGCCGATGGATGCACCCGTCCAGACCGAATCGGCCATCGGCGGCTGTTCGGCGGGGAGTCCGCCACGGCTCCAGACGAGCTCCTCGGCGAGCTCGACGACGTCGCCGTCGCGCATGGCCTGGAAGTGCTCGACCCATTCGCCGATGGCGTTGATGTCGCTGGCCGCGAAGACCCCGCGGGGGGAGCGGGCCACCAGCAGCGGCGAGCGGTGCGCCGCGGCCACCAGGCGGTCGGTCTGCCCGTCGAGCACCACCACGGCCCAGGACCCCTCGAGCGCCGCCACGGCGCCGGTGACGGCCCGGGCGAGGTCGTCGTCGTGCCGCAGGCCCTCCTCGACCAGGTGCCCGATCACCTCGCTGTCGACCTCCGAGGCGAAGACGTGCCCCTTCTCCTCGAGCTCGTGCCGCAGGGCGGCGGCGTTCTCGATGATGCCGTTGTGCACGAGGCTGAGCCGCCCCGAGCAGTCCTGGTGCGGATGCGCGTTCCGCTCGGTCACGGCCCCGTGCGTCGCCCAGCGGGTGTGGCCGATGCCCGTACCGGGCAGTTCGGCGCCCGACCAGGCGCCGACCCGGGCCTGGAGCGACTCGACGCGGTCGATCGTGCGGGTCGTGGCGCTGTGCCCGCCGCTCGTGCGGATGCTGACGCCCGCGGAGTCGTAGCCGCGGTACTCGAGCAGCTTCAGGGCGCCGAGCAGGATGGGCGCGACCGGCTCCGCCGTGCGGGCCGCGACGATGCCGCACATCAGTGACGCCCGGCGGTGGCCCGCTGGCCGGTTGCAGCACGCGCGTCCGACGGGCCGCCCAGGTGCTCGGCGACACGGCGGATGATCTCGTCCAGGTGCGTGGCCGGGTCGAAGCCCACGAGGGCGGCGGCCTTGCCGTAGTCGGGCACCCGGCGGCGCATGTCCTCGAAGCCGGCCGCGTAGGCGTCGGCGTAGTCGACGTGCACGACGTCGCTCGAGCTGCCGGTGACCTGGATCACGCGACGGGCGAGGGCGTTGATGGAGACCTCTTCCGCGCCGCCGAGGTTGAAGGCCTGGCCGGTCGCGCTCGGCTCCTCCAGCAGGCGCACCATGGCGGGCACGACGTCGCCGACGTAGGAGAAGCAGCGGGTCTGCTCTCCGTCGCCGTAGACCGTGAGCGGTTCGCCGCGGAGGGCCTGGCCCACGAGGTTCGGCACGACCATCCCGTAGCGACCCGTCTGGCGCGGGCCCACGGTGTTGAAGGGGCGCACGATGGTGACGTCGAGTCCGTGCTCGCTCCAGTAGGCGTGGGCGAAGGCCTCGTCGATGCCCTTCGCCGCCGCGTAGGTCCAGCGGGAGCGCAGCGGCGAGCCGAGCACCCGGTCGGAGTTCTCGTGCAGCCGGTCGGAGGTGTTCTTGCCGTAGATCTCGCTGGTCGAGACCAGGAGCAGCGAGGCACCGGTCGCCGAGCAGGCGTCGAGCACGTTCTCGGTGCCGTGGATGTTCACCCGGAGGCTCGCGAGTGGGTGGTCGACGATCAGCTTCACGCCGACCGCGGCGGCCAGGTGGAACACCCGGTCGGCCCCGCGCACGGTGTCGAGCAGCAGCTCACGGTCGAGCACCGAGCCGTGCACGATGCTGAGCCGCGGGTCGACGAGCGAGTCGAGGAGGTTGCGGGGGGAGCCGGTCGACATGTCGTCGAGCACGACGACCTCGTCGCCCGACCGGAGCAGGTGGTCGACGAGGTGGCTGCCGATGAAGCCGGCGCCGCCGGTCACGATGGTACGCATCAGGTCACTGTTCTTTCTGCCGGTTCGGCGGGGGTCAGAGGTTCACGCGGTGGGCGACGTCGACCCCGCGGTAGGTGGTGTCGAGCACGATCTGGCGGTCGTCGAGCCAGCTGAGGTCGGTGTCGCGGTGACGGGTGTGCAGCACCACGAGGTCGGCGTCGAAGGCGGCCGGGTCGGCGATGCCGGCGAGGGAGCTCCCGCCCGCCAGCGCGACGCTGTCGAAGTGCGGGTCGAGGTAGCCCACGCGGGCCCCACGACGGATCAGTTCGTCGAGGATCTCGAGGGCGGGCGACTCCCGCAGGTCCTCCACGTCGGCCTTGTAGGCGATGCCGACCACGAGCACCCGGGCGCCGGTCATGCCGCGGCCCCGTTCGGAGAGGACGGTCTGCACCCGGTCGACCACGCGGTGCGGCCGGGCCGAGATCTCGGTCATGGCCTGCGTGATCATCGGCGCTGAGACGCGTGAGCGCTTCAGCTGCCAGAGCAGGTAGTGCGGGTCGCACGGGATGCAGTGCCCACCGACCCCGGGTCCCGGGAGGAAGGGCATGAACCCGTAGGGCTTCGTCGAGGCGGCGTCGATCACGTCGGCGACGTCGATGTCGAGCGAGGTGCAGATGTCGGCGAACTCGTTGGCCAGGGCGATGTTGACGGCGCGAAACGTGTTCTCCAGGAGCTTGGTCATCTCGGCCGCCGCGAGCGAGCGTACCCGGTGCACCGTGGTGACGTACCGCAGCAGCAGGCGGGTCGCCTCCTCCTCGCACTGGGGCGTCGCGCCGCCGACCACGCGGGGCACCTCGTCGTGCCCGAAGGCCGCGTTGCCCGGGTCGATGCGCTCGGCGCTGAAGGCGACGAACACGTCGTTGCCGACGCTGAGGCCCAGCTCGGTCAGCGGCTTCACCAGCAGGTCGTCGGTGCAGCCGACGTAGGTGGTCGAGGTGAGCATCAGCGTCTGCCCCGGAGTGACCGTCGACAGGATGGTCGTGCACGCCGCCCGCAGGATGGACAGGTCGGGCACGAGGTGCTCGTCGATCGGCGTCGGCACGCAGACGATCACGGCGGCGGCCCGGCGGAGCTCCTCGGGATCGCTCGTCAGCACGAAGTCGGGGCGGTCCAGCGCCTCGGCCAGCCGCAGCCGGTCACTGTCGAGCAGGTCGGCGCCCTGGGCGCGGATCGTGTCGATCCGGCGGGCCGAGACGTCCAGCGCCAGAACCCGGCTGTGCGCCGCGTGGTAGGCGAGCGCCGTGGGAAGGCCCACGTAGCCGAGCCCCACGATCGCGACGTCGAACTCGAACTCGTGGCGGGCCGGAGCCGCCAGCGGCGGTGCCAGGGTGGCGAGCCACGCCTCCTCGTCGGTCGGCCGGCTGATGCTCTCGAACGTCGTCATCGTCATTCCCCTCGTTGTCCGTGATGCGGACCGTCCTGCAGCGGCTGCAGTCGTCCCGGTGGGCGGATGAGCGGAACGTCCGACTCTGGCCCCCGGTCCTCACCATCGGCGGCGGCGCCCGGGGCCGTCAACGCGATCGGCGAGGAGTGCGGTTTACCTCCCGCGGTTGGCGTGGGCTTGCGGCCCGCCCGGCGGCGGTTGCGGGCTCCCCGCCGGCGATTGCGGCTTCCCGCACCCACGACGGCGGGATCCGGACACCCCCGCCCCACCGCCCGCCCCTACCGTGGAGGCAGCGAGGAGGCCGCTCCCCGCGCGAGGCGGGAGGGAGCCCTCGATGACGACGTTCTGGATCACCCTGCTCCTCGTCCTCGGACTGAGCACCCTCATCTGGACGACGGCCGGCGTGCTCCGCGTGATCGCCGCCCGCCTCGCCCCGCTCCGCCGCGCCGATGGCCTGCCCGCCGGGCGGGAGGAGGGGACGGCGCTCGCCGCAGGGCGCCCCGAGCGCGACCGCGTGGCCGTGCTGATGGCGGCGCACGACGAGGAGCCGGTGATCGGCGGCACCCTTGCCGCTCTGCAGGCGCTGCAGTCGGGCGTCCAGCTCTTCCTGGTCAGCGATGGCTCGACCGACGCCACCGCCGAGATCGCCCGCGAGCACGGCGCGACGGTGCTCGAACTGAACCCGAACCGCGGCAAGGCGGGAGCGCTGGTGGAGGCCATCCGGCACTTCGAGCTCGCCGAGCGCTTCGACGTCGTGATGCTGCTGGACGCCGACACCCGGCTCGCCCCCGACTACTTCGAGACGGGCCTCCGGGCCTTCGACGACCCGGCGGTGGTGGCCGTGGCGGGGCGCGCGACGACGCTGCTCACCCCGCGCTCCGCCACCCGGGCCGGGCGCATCCTGGTGGCCTATCGGGAGCGGGTGTACGTCGCCATGCAGTACCTGTTCAAGTTCGGTCAGGCGGGGCGGTTCGCCGACGCGGTGCCGATCGTGCCCGGCTTCGCGAGCATGTACCGCACGCGCATCCTGGCCGACATCGACATCGCGGCACCCGGGCTGAAGATCGAGGACTACAACATGACCTTCGAGGTGCACGCCAAGCACCTCGGCCGCATCGCCTTCCACCCGCACTGCGCCATCGCCCACACCCAGGACCCGGATGAGCTCGTCGACTACGTGAAGCAGGTCGAGAGATGGAACCTCGGGTTCTGGCAGACCGTGCTGCGGCACCGCTTCCGACTGAGTGTGTTCTGGCTCTCGCTGACGCTGTTCATCGTCGAGCTGCTCGTCTCGAGCGCGGTGCTGGTGCTCGTGCTGCCGGCGATCGCGGTCTCGACGGCGATCACCCTGTCGGGCGAGGCGGGTCTCGTGCCCGGTGGCGTGCTGAGCGGGCTGGCGGATGCCCTGCCGCCGCTCGCGCTGGTGCTGGGTGTCGTCGTCCCCGACTACCTCCTCACGCTGCTCGCCGCCGTCGTGTCGCGCCGGGCGGCCTACCTCGCCTACGGACTCGTCTTCCCTCTGCTGCGGGTGATCGATGCGCTGCTGTGCCTGGTGGCGCTGTACAAGGCGGGCTTCCGGAGGTCGACGGGGCAGTGGACGAGCCCGTCGCGGCGGCCGGTCACCTCGGCGGCGGGCTGACCGTCAGTTCAGCAGCGACGCCAGGTGCGAGCGCGAGCGCGCCCCGACCTTGCGGTAGATGTGGGTGAGGCGGAGCTCCACGGTGCGCAGCGAGATGAACAGCTCGCCCGCGATCTCCCGGTTGCGGAGGCCCCGTCGCACGAGCTCGGCGATCACGCGCTCCTCGGCCTTCAGCAGGGTCATGATGCTGTCGGCGTCGCGCACGACGACCGGCTCGCCCGCCGAGGCCCGGCGGGCCCATTGGCTCGCGCCGGCCCGCTCGAAGGCCGCGGCCGCGGTGGCGAGCACCGTCTCCGACGCCCCGCGGAGACCCAGCCGCGACAGCCGGTCGCCCTGGGCGATCAGGGCCCGGCCGAGATCGTAGTCGCCGGCGTGCTCCTCGTGCAGGGCGACCGCGGCGTCGAACAGGGCGGGTGCGGCTTCGTCGGGGGCGAGGACGGCGCGGGAGCGGGCGACGGCGAGGTCCAGCCACGTGCTCGGGCGCTCGCGCTGCTGCACGAGCATCCGCTGCAGCACCGTCTCGGCCTCCGCAGGGCGGCCGGAGAGCGTCAGCGCCTCGATCAGGCCGTCGGCGTGACGCACCAGGGAGAGGTTGTCGATGTGGGCCGAACCGGCATCCGCGAGCGTGAACAGGCGAACGGCCTCGTCGAGGTCGCGGCGGAGCAGCGCGTCGGTGCCGAGGAAGGTCGACAGCCGTGCGAGCACCGCCGGGTTGCGCTCGGCCGAGCCTCGCGACGTGCACTCCTCCGCCCGCTCGTTCGCCTCGTCCCGAAGACCGAGGGTGAGGGCGTGCCAGGTCATCGCGAGTGCCCGGCCGGCATGGTCGCGTTCGGAGTCGATGGGCTCGGCGTTCCAGTACTCGACCACGGCGTGCGCCCGGCGGAAGTCGCCGGCGCGGATCTCGTTGATCAGGGACAGGCTCCACGCCCAGGAGCGGGCGAGGTGCGCGGTGGGGTGGTCGTGGAAGACGACGTTCACGACGCGCCGGGCCTGGGCATACCGCTCCTGGTAGCACAGCACCGTCGCGAACGCGGTCAGCGACCACACGGAGAGCTCCTGCAGATCGTCCGAGCTCAGCCGGGCGGCGACCGGGCGCACCGAGGAGCGGCCGTCGACGGCGTCGACCATGCGCGCCGCATCGGTGTAGCCCGTCGGGGTCTCGCCCGCCTTCTCGACGAACAGGCCGGCGAGGAGCAGCCAGCGCCTCGCCTCCTCGAGATCCCAGCGCCCGCTGTGGAACGAGGAGATCATGCTCAGGAGCACCGCTGCAGCCAAGGGGTCGTCGTCGCCGTACAGGCTCACGGAGGCTTCGACGTCGTCGGTCGGCACCACGTGGCTTCGGGAGAGCTCGATGCCGATGCGGGTGGTCGCGAGCCTCAGACTCTCCGCGGCGGTGGGAGTCCCGACATGCACGCGGGCGACATACCGCGACGCCAGGTCGAGCAGCCCCTGTGCCGCGAGCGCCGACGCGAAGCGGTGCATCCCCTCGTGATCGGTGGTCAGGTCGGGGTCGATCAGCAGGGCGCGCTCCGCGAACTCGACGGCGGCGTCGCTCTCGCCGGCCTCGGTCAGGGCGGTCGCGGCCTCCAGCAGTTCGGCGACGACCGTCCGGCCGGCGGGGGCGAAGCTCTCGTGCCAGGCGCGGGTGCGGTCGCGCGGTCCGTCGCCGAGGGCGGCCAGCTCGCGGTGGCGGTCGCGCCGATGGTGCGGTTCGAGGCTCCAGTAGAGGTAGGAGCGCAGCAGGGGGTCGTGCATCCGCACCACCTGGCCGTGCACGTCGACGAGCCCGGAGTAGAGCAGCTCCTCCAGCGCGTCGATGCGCTCGACGTCGTCGCCCGTCAGCCGCCCGACATCGCTGAGGGGAGCCATCGCGACGTCCTCGGCCACGGCCCGGGCGGCGGGGGAGAGCGAGGCCACGCGCACCGCCGACACGGCCTTCATGGCCCGCGGTGGCCGCATGGGCAGCACGAGGGCCTCACGGCCGGCGATCTGGTCGGCGGTGAGGGCGTGCGCCGACTGCTCGACCACGAGCGGGTTGCCACCGCTTCGTGCGGCGAGGATCTGCACGGTGCCGGCGTCGGCCGACGGTCCGAGCTCGCCCTGCACCAGCTCGGCCGCCTCGGCGAAGCTCAGCGGGGCGAGCGGCGACTCGCGGAAGGCGAGCATGTGGTCGCCGGCGAGCCGCTCGGCGGTTGCGACGACGCGCAGTCCGGTGCCGGCGAGCCGGCCGGCCATGAAGCCGATCAGGGTCTGGCTGATCTCGTCCATGCGGTCGAGGTCGTCGATCAGGATGAGCAGCGGCGGCAGCCCGAGTCCGCGGAGCATGGTCAGCAGATCGCGAGCCGCGGCGAACACCTGCTGCGGCTCGGTGGAGCGCAGGGTGAACCGCCCGGCGAACTCCACCGCGCGGGGGTCGTCGATCGACGCGAAGACGGCGGTGAACCCGGAGAGCGGCCAGGCCGACTCAGCGGGATTGGTCTGCACCAGCACGGCGCGGAGCGACGATCGTGCGAGCGCCTCCGCCATCAGCCGCGTCTTGCCGATGCCGTGCTCGCCCGTGAAGACCAGTGCCCCACCCGCGCTGGACACCCCGAGACGCGCGATCGAATCCAGCTCGACGGCTCTGGCGAGGAATTGCATGCAGCGCTCCAATGGGTCGGATGAGCGTCACATCGAGTCGAGAGTGCTCCAGCGTCCCCCAGCGAAGTGGTAGACAGTCGTCACGAAGTTTCCGCCATTCTGCTCGCTCGGGCGTGTCGGCGAAAGGAAAACCCAGGTCCTGCACAGAACTGATGCGGGAAACCGCACCGGGTCCGCACTGTGCGGGTTGCGGGAAAGATGCGTGATCGGCCGGCTCACCCGCTGTTACCGTCGCCCCTGGAGCGCCCTTCGCGTTCCGCCGTCGTCGCCGCCGCAGGGGGGCCGGCGCCGGCTCCGACGCAACAGGGGGTCGACGATGACCGAGTCCACAATCCGTTCCCGGCGGTTCACCGCCGGCCTGCTCTCCGTCGCGCTGGCCGCGGCAGCCCTGGTGGGCGCCGTGGTCGCGGCGCCGGCCGAACCCGCCCAGGCGGCCGGCAGCACGGTCGTCTCGCTGACCTTCGACGACGGCAACGCCGACCAGCTGGCGGCCGCCGCCACCATGAACGCGAAGGGCCTGAAGGGCACCTTCTACATCATCTCGGGCTACGTCGACCAGCCCGGTTACCTGACCCGGCCCCAGGTGGGAACCATCGCCGGCGCCGGCAACGAGATCGGCGGCCACACGGTGCACCACCTCGACCTGACGACCCTCGGGGCCGACGACGTGAAGCGCGAGGTCTGCAATGACCGCGTCAACCTCACGAACTGGGGCTACCCGATCACGAGCTTCGCCTACCCCTTCGCCTCGGTGAACCCGGCGGTCGAGCAAGCGGTGGCGGCCTGCGGCTACAACACCGCCCGCGGTCTCGGCGACCTGAAGACGGCTCCGGGCACGCCCTGCGCCGACTGCGCGGTCTCGGAGACCCTCCCTCCGGCCGACCCGATGCTCACCGCGGCGGCCGACCAGGTCGACAGCACCTGGGACCTGGCCCGTCTGCAGTCCACCGTCACCCAGGCCGACGCGGCCGGGGGCTGGGTGCAGCTGACGTTCCACCACATCTGCGCCTCGTCGTGCGACACCTCACCCGAGAACGCCACGATCAGTGCGGCGCTGTTCGACCAGTTCACCACCTGGCTCGCGGAGTGGCAGGCGGGCGGCAACGGCACGGTCAAGACGGTGCAGCAGGCGGTCGGCGGAGCGGTCAAGCCCGTCGTCACCGGCCCTCCGCTCGCCCCGGCGCCCGGCCCCGGCGAGAACGGCGTCACCAACCCGAGCCTGGAGACCCCGGGTGCCGTCGCGAACATCCCGCAGTGCTGGTGGGGCTCGAGCTTCGGCTCCAACTCGCCCGTGTTCAGCACCGTCACCCCGGGCCGCACCGGCGCCACCGCCGAGAAGGTCACCGTGACGAACTACGTCGACGGCGACGCGAAGCTCCTCGCCCTGTTCGACGAATCCGGATGCTCGCCCACCGTCACCCCGGGCGCGACCTACTCCCTCCGGGCCTTCTACATGTCCACCGCGAACACGCAGTTCGCCGTCTACACCCGCGACACCCTGGGCGTCTGGAAGTACTGGACGTCGAGCCCGCTGTTCACCCCGGCGACCATCTACACCGAGGCGAACTTCACCACCCCCGCCATCCCCGCCGACGTCACCGGCATCAGCTTCGGACTGAACATCACGGCCAACGGCGAGCTGATCACCGACGACTACGCCCTCTACGACAGCAACGGGGCGCCCCTGCTCGCGATCAGTCCCGTGCTGCCGACCGTGACCGGAACCGCGCAGGTCGGCGCGGTGCTCACCGCGACGGTCGCCCCCTGGGCTCCGGCCCCGGTGGCGCTGACCTACCAGTGGAAGCGCAACGGCACGGCCGTGTCCGGTGCCACCGGGCTCAGCTACGTGCCCACCTCCGCCGACGTCGGAGCGACGCTCACCATCGCCGTCTCGGGCACCAAGGCCGGATACGCGCCGCTGACCGCGACCTCCGCCGCCACCGCGGCGGTGCAGCCGACCGACGCGAAGACGGTGCGCTACGACGGTGCCGACCGCTTCGCCACCTCGGCGGCGGTCTCGGCCGGTGTGTTCGCCCCCGGGGTGCCGGTGGCCTACATCGCCTCGGGCGAGACGTTCGCCGACGCGCTCTCGGCGGGCCCCGCCGCCGGAGCGCAGGGCGGCCCGGTGCTGCTCGTCACCAAGAACGCCGTTCCCACGGTGATCGCGGCCGAGCTCGCCCGGCTGAAGCCGGCGAAGATCGTGGTGCTCGGCGGCACCGCGGCGATCGCGGACGGCGTCGTCACCTCGCTGAAGGCCACGGCGCCCACGACCCGCATCGCGGGTGCCGACCGCTTCGCGGTCTCGGCGGCCGTGTCGAAGGCGGTCTTCGCCCCGAACGCCCCCGTGGTCTACGTGGCCTCCGGCGCGAACTACCCCGACGCCCTGTCGGGCGGCGCCGCGGCCGGGCTGAAGAAGGCCCCGCTGCTGCTGGTGACGCCGACCTCGGTGCCTGCGGCGATCGCGACGGAGCTGGGGCGGCTGAAGCCCGCGAAGATCGTGATGCTCGGCGGCACGGTGTCGCTCTCGCCCGCGGTCGAGAAGGCACTGAAGGCCATCGCCCCCACGACCCGCATCGCGGGTGCCGACCGGTTCGTCGTCTCGGCGGCGGTGTCGGCGGCGACGTTCACCCCGGGCGTGCCCGCGGTCTACCTGGTGTCGGGCCAGAACTTCCCCGACGCCCTGTCCGGAGCAGCCGCAGCGACCAAGCAGGGCGGACCGGTGCTGCTCGTCACCCGGGACAGCATCCCGGCGGCCGTGAAGGCCGAGCTCGACCGGCTGAACCCGGGCACGATCGTCATCGTCGGAGGCACCCAAGCGGTGTCGGCGGCGGTGGCCACGGCCGCGGGGTCGTACGTGTCCTGACACGCACGGCTCGCGCGACGCGGCCGGCCGGCGGTCATCCCTGCGGGGGTGCCGCCGGCGTCCGTGCGTCGGGGCCCGCCTCTGCTCGACAGCAGTTGGACCAGGGGCCCCCCCGCATGCCAGGATGCTGGTAGCGCTCTCAGCCCGCGTCCACGCCGGATTCAGGGGAACCGGGCGCGAGAGGACCACCGCGTGACCCCCAGCCCTGCCCCGGTCACCGGACGCACAGCCCTCGTAGTCGACGACTCCGCCGACCAGGGCGACCTGCTCCGTCTGCACCTGGAGCGCCTCGGCTACGAGGTCGTCCTCGTCGTCACGGCCGAGGCCGCGATCGAGTCCTACCGCCGCCTCGCTCCCGCCGTGGCGATCATCGACCTCATGCTGCCCGGCATCGACGGTTGGCAGCTGGTGCGCACGATGAAGCAGGAGGTGCCCGACTGCGTACTCGTGGTCACCTCGGTGCTGGGGCTCGAGGAGTTCCCGATCGTCGACGGCGTGCTGCCGAAGCCGTTCACCGCGGCCGACGTCGCGAAGACGCTCGCACTGCTCTTCCCGGCCGCATCCGCGACCGGCGAGTCCGACCACGATGGGGGACAGGGACGATGAAGGTTCTGATTGCCGACGACGACGCCGATCTGCGCGACCTGGTCTCGATAGCCGTCGAGAAGGCGGGCTACGAGGTCGCCGCCGCGGTCGGTGACGGTCTCTCCGCGTGGGAGGCCCTGAAGGCCGAGGAGATCGACCTCGCCGTGCTCGACATCTCGATGCCGGGCCTCACCGGCCTCGAACTGGTGGAGCGCATCCGTGCCGACGACGAGCTGCGCGAGCAGCACGTGCTGATCATCACCGCGAACGCCCAGCCGAGCACCGCGGAGGCGGTGCACCTCGCCGGGGCCAACGGCCTCATCACGAAGCCCTTCCAGGTGCGCGAGCTGGTCGACTTCATGCGCGGTGTGGCCGACCGGGTCTAATGGACGGCCTGATCTGATGGACGGCTTGATCTGATGGACGGTCAGCGGAACGCGGCGACCGTGCGGGTCGCCGCGTCCAGCGCACCCGGTCGCCGCACCGGCGGCTCCTTCGGCTCGTGGTCGCCACTGCTGAAGCAGGTGGCGGCGCTCGTCGCGTTCGTGCTGGCGAACCTCGTGCTGCTCTCGCCGGTCGTGGTGGAGGTCGTTCCGGCGCTCGTGATCGCCGCCGACCTGCTAGTGCTGGCCGCGGCGGCCTTCGCCTTCGTGCTGCCGCGAACGCGGCTGGCTCCGGGCTGGGAGCTCGCGGTTCCCGTCACGACCTTCGTCGCCGTCGCGCTGCTGCGTCTCGGCACCGACGGGCAGGCGTCCCCGTTCGGCGCGCTGATGGTCATCCCGCTGGTCTGGATCGCCTCGGAGCCCGGGCTCCGGTCAGTGGTCATCGCTTCTGCGGGGGTCGTCATGACCATCTCGCTGCCGTTCCTCTTCGGCGTCTCCGTGCTGGTCAGTCCGGCCGACGCGGTGCGTCTGGTCTTCACCCCGGTCGCCTTCACGATCGCGGCCGTGCTGATCAACCAGATCGCCCGGGTCGTGAACCGGCGGCTTGTCCAGCTCGAGGACCTGAACGCCGAGCGCGACCGCCTGGTCGAGACCCTCGAACGGGCCAACCGCGCAGCCCGCAAGCGCGAGCTGCAGGCCATCAACGCGAACGCCCTGCTCGACGGCGTCTGGAACGACATCACCGGGCACGCCATCATCGGCACCGACGGCGCCGGCCTCGTCACCGTCTGGAACCCGGGTGCCGCGTCGCTGCTCGGCTACTCCGCGAAGGAGGCGATCGGCCGCCTGAACATCACCGAGCTGCACCGCCGCGAGGAACTGCGCGACTTCGCCGGGCTGGTGGACACCGCGCGCTCCGGTCTCCGCGACGTGCGGGACTGGACCTACCTGCGGAAGGACGGCACCGGCTTCCCCGCCCAGGTCTCGATCGCCGAGCGGCTCGACGAGGAGGGCGAGCCGGCCGGCTTCGTCTTCGTCGCCACCGACGAGACCGACGCGAAGGAGATCGAGCGTCTGAAGGACGAGTTCGCCGGGCTCATCTCGCACGAGCTCCGCACGCCGCTCAGCTCGATCCTCGGCTACGTCGAGCTGCTGCGCTCCGACGACGACGAGCCGCTCAGCCGGCTGCAGGAGAAGTACCTCGGCGTGGTCGACCGCAACGCCCGCCGGCTGCTCCAGCTCGTGGGCGACCTGCTGTTCACGGCCCAGGTCGACTCGGGCGGCTTCCGGGTGCAGGCCGTGCCGACCGATCTGCCCGGTGCGCTGCGGGCCGCCCTCGAGAGCGCGCGGCCCGTCGCCGAGGCCGCCGGCGTCGAGCTGCGCGCCGAGATCCCGCCGGGAGCGCTCGTGCTCGGCGCCGATCCCGTTCGGCTCGGCCAGGCCGTCGACAACATCCTCTCGAACGCGGTGAAGTTCACGCCCCGCGGCGGCTCGGTCACCGTGTCGCTCGAGGCCGGGGCCGACGAGGTGCGCATCGTCGTCAGCGACACCGGCTACGGCATCGCCGAGCACGAGCTGCACCGCCTCTCCGAGCGCTTCTTCCGGGCGAGCACCGCCACGAAGAACGCCGTGCAGGGCGTGGGGCTCGGGCTCACCATCACCAAGGCGATCGTGACCGCGCACGGCGGCCGCGTCGACATCGCGAGCGTGCTCGGCGAGGGCACCTCGATCACCATCGCGCTGCCGAGGGCCGGCGTCGGCGGACGCGGCGTCAGTGCGAGTGCCTCCCGGACGTGACGGTCACCGCCCGGAACCCCTCCGGGCCCGTCGACCGCCAGCGGTGACGGATGCCGGCGCCGAGGGCCAGCGTGCCGCCGGCTGAGAGCCGATGCACCGTGCCGTCGCCGAGCTCCACCTCGAGCGCGCCCCCGAGCAGGTAGAGGAACTCCTCCTCGTCGTGCGCGGCGAACTCGGCGAAGCGGGGCTCGCCCACGACCGCCGCCTCACCCACGATCTCGGTCGCGAACAGCCCGCCCGGCAGCTGGGCGAGCTGCCACACGGTGAGCTCCCCGGGGAGACCGGCGGATGCGCGGCCCTCCGCCTCGACGTGCACGACGTCGACGCCGGCCGCCGTGACCCGGCTCCCGGCCGGGCGGGCGAGCAGCGACCCCGACGGCACGCCGAGGGCCTCCGCGAGGCGGGCCAGCGTGGCGAGGCCCGGCCGGGCGTGGCCACGCTCGACGAGGCTCAGGAAGGGCTGCGACACCCCGGTGGCCTCGGCCAGGCGCACCATCGTCAGTCCGGCGTCCTGACGCAGGCTCCGGATGCGCGCGCCCATCGCCACGGCGTCGTCATCCAGCGGCCGCGTCGACCGCTCCGCCCCGCCCGTTCTGTTCATCCGCCCGAAACCTCCGGTAACACCGCCGAAAAATATTTATGGCATAAATATAGCCATGCAGCCCCTCCTCCTCGGCATCTTCCAGTACATCGGCCCCAACGGCACCGTCGGCTCGGCGTGGCAGCACCCCGACGACACCTCGGCGGAGTTCACGAAGCTCTCCCACTGGACCGCGCTCGCGAAGAAGTTCGAGGAGGCGCGCCTGGACTTCCTGTTCCTGGCCGACAGCTACGGCTTCCCGGCCCTGGAGGGTCAGCTGATCCCGGCGTCGGTGCGCGAGGGTCGCGGCATCCCGCACGGCGACCCGATGCCGCTCGTCTCCGCCCTCGCGGCCGTCACCGAGAAGCTCGGCTTCATCCTGACCACCTCGACCACCGTGGAGCCTCCGGCGGCCAACGCCCGCCGCTTCGCGACCCTGGACCACTTCACCGACGGCCGGATCGGCTGGAACATCGTCACCGGCTCCTCGGGCGCCACCGCCGCGGCCCTGATGGGCAGGGAGCTGATCCGGCACGACCTCCGCTACGACATGGCCGACGACTACGTCGACGTCAGCCTCACGCTCTGGGAGAGCTCCTGGGAGGACGACGCACTCGTGCTCGACAAGGCGGCGGGCGTCTACGCCGACCCGGAGAAGGTGCACCTCGTGCACCACGAGGGTCCGTACTTCCGCACCGACGGCATCCTGAACCTCCCGCCGTCGCCGCAGCGCACGCCGCTGCTCGTGCAGGCGGGGGCCTCCGGTCGCGGGCGCGAGTTCGCCGGCCGCAACGCCGAGGCGGTCTTCGTCGGCGGGGGAGAGCCCGCCACCGTCGCGGCGAACGTGACGGGCATCCGGGAGAGCGCCGTGGCCGCGGGCCGCCCGGCCGACTCCGTCAAGATCCTGGTCGGGGCCCTGTTCATCACGGCGCCGACGAGCGAGGAGGCCTGGGCCAAGCACGCGACGATGCTGGCGATGTCGAGCGACGAGGGGGCGGCCGCGATCTACGCCGGCAACACCGGCATCGACCTCCTGGCGCTCGATCCCGACAAGCCGATCGCCCAGACCGAGACCGAGATGGGGCAGTCGAACCTCGAGCGCTACCTCGGCAAGGACGGCAAGCCGGCGCCGCTCGTGCGTGACATCCTCGAGAACTTCCGGCGCACCGGCATCAACGGCAGCGTCTTCGTCGGCAGCCCCGACGAGGTCGCCGACCAGATCGAGGAGTTCGTCGCCGCGACCGGTGTCGACGGCTTCCTGATCCAGCCGCACCTCACGCCCGAGACCTACGACGACCTGATCGAGCTGCTGCTGCCGGTGCTGCGGGAGCGGGGGCTCGCCCGCGACGAGTACGCGGGCGACACCCTGCGGGAGCGGTTCTTCCCCGAGGGCGGGCCGCACCTGCCTCCGACGCACCGGGGGCACGCCTTCCGGGCGGGGCGCTGACCGCATCCCGCTGAGCCCTACGGCGCGAGGCCCTCGAGCACGTCGTTCGACGGCACGAAGAAGGTGGTGCCCGTGACGGGGGTCGAGACGTCGAGCATCCGGTCGTACGAGCCGACGGGGTCGCCCACGTACATCTGGCGCAGCATCTGCTCGATCACCCAGAGCTCGCGGGCGTAGCCGATGAAGTAGGTGCCGAACTCCCCGGCGCCCGGCCGCCCGAACGGCATGTTGTCGCGCAGGATGTCGTGCTCCACCCCGTTCGCGTCGACCACGGTCGCGAGCCCCTTGTGCGACTTGCGCGCGCCGGGCTCGTCCTCCAGCTCGACGTTGTCGAGCTTCGTGCGCCCGATGATTCTCTCCTGCAGCTCGACCGGCAGCGTGTTCCAGGCGGTGAGGTCGTGCAGGTACTTCTGCACGACGACGTAGCTGCCGCCGGCGAAGGCCGCGTCCTCCTCGCCGACGATCGACCAGTGCGCCATGCCGGCGCCCGTGGGGTTCTCGGTGCCGTCGACGAAGCCGAGCAGGTCGCGCGAGTCGAAGTAGCGGAAGCCGGTGGTCTCGTCGACGACCGTGACGGCGTCGCCGAGCTTGCCGAGCAGCAGGCGCTCCAGCTCGAAGGCGAGGTCGGCCCGCTCGCTGCGGATGTGGAAGAGCAGGTCGCCCGGGGTCGAGGGGGCCGTGTGCACCGGACCGCGCACCTCGAAGAAGCGCCGCAGCTGCGCGGGACGGGCATCCTGACCGAAGCGGTCCCAGGCGTCGGAGCCGATGCCGACGTTGCAGGAGAGGTGCCCGTTGAGGTCGCGGAAGCCGACGGCGCGCACGAGGCCGCCGATGTCGGAGATCACGTCCCGCACGCGGCCGGCCGCCTCGTCGCCCTCGGCGATCGAGACCACCAGGAAGATGGCCGAGGTCGACAGGGGCGCGTCGACGCTCTGCGGCTGGATGGGGGTGCGGTCCCACGCTTCGTCGTGCATGCGGAAATCCTATTGGCTTGACATCCGAATAGTACCGATATATCGTAAAGCTATCGCGAACAGTCGCGACATTCAGATTTGTACTACGAAAGGCGGATGCTCATGCGACGCATTCATCACACCCCCTCCTTCGAGCGCTCTCCCCACGGGCACGGCCCTGGCAGCGGTTTCGGTCCCGGCTTCGGCCCCGGCGGTTTCGGCGGCGGCTTCGGCCCCGGTTTCGGGCCGCGCGGCGGTCGTGGAGGCCGGGCCCAGCGCGGAGACGTGCGGGCGGCCATCCTGTCGCTGCTCGCCGAGTCGCCCTCGAACGGCTACGGCCTGATCAAGGCCATCGCCGAGAAGACCGGCGGAGTCTGGCGCCCCAGCCCCGGCTCCATCTACCCCACCCTGCAGCAGCTCGTCGACGAGGAGCTGATCGTCTCCACCGGAGACGGCCGGCGCACCGAGTTCGAGCTGAGCGACTCCGGGCGGGCCTACGTGGCCGAGCACGGCGAGGAGCTCGAGCGCGCCTGGCAGGCCACCGCCGGCCAATCGCCGGCCGACCAGGAGTTCCAGGCCAGCGCCGCGAAGCTCCTCGGCGTGCTGCACCAGTTCCGCACGGCGGCCACCGACGAGCAGCGCGCTCAGGCCGTCGAGAAGATCGACGAGGCGCGCCGCGCCCTCTACCTCATCCTGGCCGAGTAGTCCGCGGCCGCGGCTAGGGCATCCTCCCGATGTCCGCCCACCGCCTCAGAGAGCAGTCTCGATCCATCGACAACGATGGAAGGCGGTGGTCCCATGATGATCAGCGAGTACAGCTTCTCCTGGCTGCGCGAGGCCGAGGAGGACAGGCTGCGGCAGGAGCTCGAGCGCCGGCGCGTGATCGCCGAGCGGCTCGAGGAGGCGCGGCACGAGCATCCGGTCACCCACGGCCGGGCCCGCGACGACCGCCGCCCGGCGGGATCGGCACGGGTGTCACCGGCCGGTGGCACGATGTAGGCATGCAGTCCAGTTCGCTGATCGGCCGGGAGGGCGACCTCGCCTCGCTCGAGGCGGCCCTCACCCGGGCCGTCGCGGGCAACGCCGCGACCGTGCTCGTGGGCGGCGAGGCCGGCATCGGCAAGACGCGGCTGGTGACGGAGTTCGCCGCCCGGTTGCCCGAGCGCACCGTGCTGGTGCGCGGCCAGTGCGTCGACCTCGATCGCGACGCACCGCCCTACGCGCCGCTGATCGCCGCGCTGCGGGCGCTGGTCGCGGCCTTCGGGGTCGCGGTCGTACGCGAGTCGGCCGGCCCCGGGCGCGACGCCCTCGCGGTGCTGCTGCCCGAGCTGGCCGCCGAGGAGCCGGCGGGCAGCGGAGGGCCCGACCGGCTGTTCGACGCGGTCGCCACCGCGTTCGAGGCCCTGTCGCGCCGGCACCCGCTGGTCGTGGTGATCGAAGACCTGCACTGGGCCGACCAGGCCACGCTCGGGCTGCTGCGCTTCCTCATCCGCGTTCTCGAGCGCGCGGGGCTCGTGCTGCTGCTCACCTACCGCAGCGACGAGCTCGGCCGGGGGCACCCCCTCCGGCCCCTGATCGCCGAGCTCGACCGCAGCCGGCGGGTGGAGCGCCTCGAGCTGGCCCGGCTCAGCCGCCGGCAGGTGCGGCGGCTGAGCACCGAGCTCCGCGGGGCACCCCTCGACGGGGCCGAGCTCGACGAGGTGGTGCAGCGAACCGACGGCGTGCCGTTCTTCGTCGAAGAGCTGCTGCGCGGCGGCCTCGGCCCCGTCGAGAGCCTGCCCGACACCCTGCGCGAGCTGCTGCTCGCCCGCTACGAACTGCTCGCCGACCCCACCCAGCGGCTGCTGCGGCTGATCGCCGCCGGGGGAGTGCGGGTCGAGCACGAGCTGCTGTCCGCCGTGGCCGAGGTGCCGGCCGAGAGCCTCGACGAGGCAGCCCGCGAGGCCGTGCAGGCCGGGGTGCTGCAGGTCGACGAGACGGCCTACTCCTTCCGCCACGCGCTCGTGCGCGAGGCCGTGCACGACGAGTTGCTGCCGGGCGAACGCGTGCGCTTCCACACCCGCTACGCCGAGGCCCTCGAGCAGCGCGCGGCCACGCCGGGCGCCGATGCGGCGGCGGTCTCCTACCACTGGATGGCGGCGCGCGACCTCCGCGCGGCCTTCACCTCCTCCCTCACGGCCATGGAGCAGGCGCGGCAGAGCTTCGCCAGCGCCGGGGCGGCCCGGCTCGGGGAGCGAGCGCTCGAGCTCTGGGAGCGTGTGCCCGACGCCGAGCAGCTGGCCGGCCGCAGCCGTATCGAGCTGCTCGCCGAGACGGCGTACGCCCTCCGCGACGCGGGCGAGAGCGAGCGGGCCGGCGACCTGATCGACGAGGCGATCGCCGCCTCCTCGCCCCAGCGTGCCGAGGAGTACGCGCGGCTGCTGCGCGGAAAGGCCTCCTTCCTGGCCAACATCGGCGAGACGGGGTCGATCGAGCTGCTGCGGCAGGCGCTCGGCGTGCTCGAGGGGCGGCCACGCAGCGTGCTGCGGGCGAACGTCCTCGGAGAGCTCGCCGCGCGGCTGATGCTGGCGGCCTGCTTCGGGGACGCCGTCCAGACCGCCGACGCGGCGTTCGCGGAGGCCCAGGAGGTCGGGTCCCGGCCGCGCATGTCGGTCGCGGCGAACATCCGGGGCATCGCCCGCGTGGCCGCCGGCGACATCGACCGGGGGCTGGCCGACCTCGAGCTCGCCGGCGAGCTGGCCGACGGCAACGACTCGGCGGCCATCCGGCACCTGATCAACGCCTCCGACGCGCTGAGCCTGCTCGGCCGCTACGAGGAGGCCGTGCAGGTGGCCGAGAGCGGGGTCGAGCAGGCCAGGCAGCGCGGGGTCGAGCGCACCTCCGGCGCCATGCTGCTCTCCAACGTCGCCGCGCCGCTGTTCGCGCTCGGGCGCACGGCGCGGGCCGACGAGGTGCTCGACCGCGCGCTCGAGCTCGACCCGCCCATCGGCTTCAGCGCCCACCTGCAGCGCCTGAAGCTGCAGTCCACGCTCTGGTCGGGCGACGTGCAGCTGGCCGACCGCCTGCTCCGGGGCTGGCGACCCGGCCTGGGGCTGCAGCGGCGCATCGAGGTGCAGTCGCAGCTGGGGCTGGCGGCGGTCGCCGGGGAGATCGCCCTCGAGAACGGCGCGGTGGCCGAGGCCTGGGCCGAGGTGCAACCGCTGCTCGAGCCCGGCCGGCGCGGCTTCGCCGCGTACGACCTGCCGCTCGCCGCCATCGCGGCCCGGGTGCTCGGCCGGGCCCGGGCGACGGGCACTGCGCTCCCCGACGATCCCGCCGAGGCCGAGCGGGCGCTCCGCCGGGTGCTGGCGGGAGCTTCGTCGTGGCCGACCGCCGCGGTGCACGTCGCCCTCGCCGAGGCCGAGCTCGGCGGATCCGAGGGGGCGGGGTCCGACGTCGCCTTGTGGGAGCGCGCGGCCGAGCCCACCCTGCACCGTTCCGGGGCGCCGGCCGCCCTGCGCCCCTACGCCCTGCTCCGCCTCGCCGAGGCGCTGGCGGGCGAGGGCGGGCGGGCCGAGGCGCGCCTGCGGGCCGAGGAGGCCCGCTCGGCCGGCGCCGCCATCGGGCTCGGGCTCGTGGTGCAGCGCGTCTCGGAGCTCGAGCGGCGGATGGGGCTCGTCCGGGCCTCCGGCCGTCAGTCGGCCGTTCCGGCGGCCGGCTCGCCCGCCCGCGGTGTCGAAGACGATCTCACCGAGCGTGAGCGTCAGGTGCTCGAGCTGATCGCCCGGGGTCTCAGCAACCGCCAGATCGCCGAGACGCTGTTCATCAGCGCGAAGACCGCGAGCGTGCACGTCTCGAACATCCTGCGCAAGACCAACACCTCCACCCGCACCGAGGCGGCGTTCCTGGCGCGCTCCTTCGCGGGTCGCGGAGCGATCTAGGGCAGATGCCCGATGAGGGGTGACCGCCTCAGAGCGCACGCTCGGGAGACCGGTTCAACTTCTTCCGAAGGCAGGTCCCCCATGATCGTCGTCACCATCGTCCTCACCGGCCTGATCGTCTGGGCCGTCGGCGCCACCGTCGTGGCGCTCCGGCGCGACGGCTACCGTCCCGTGCCCGCGCAGACCGACGAGCCGAGTTGGTCGAGCACCGCGAACGGCGCCTCGACGTTGGCGAAGTGGCCGGCCGTGCCGACCACCGTCACCGACGACCCGGGCAGCAGCCGGGTCAGGCGGCTGTCGTCGGCCTCGGCCGAGAACGCGTCCCGGCTGCCGCGCAGCACCCGCACCGGAGCCGTGATGCCGGCCCACCGGGCCGGGTCGTAGCCGGCCGCCACTCGGGCGGCGATCGCGAACGCCTCCGGCCTGACCTCGCGGGCCAGGGCCGAGGCGACGCCGGGCGGGATCTCGGCGGGGCGGGCGAACAGCGGCGCGACCACGGGGCGCAGCACGTGCATCCGGTCGAGCCCTCGTAGCAGCAGTGAGGCGGTGCTGCCCGCGCGGGAGAAGGCGGTCATCACGCCGAGCAGCCCCACGAAGGCGGGTTCCCGGCCGAAGGAGCGGAGCGGGTGCCGCGCGGCCTCCATCACCGACGGGCCGGTGGGGGAGACCACGACGACTGACTCGGTGCGGGCCGGATCGCGGGTGGCGAGATGCAGGGCGATCAGCCCGCCCATCGAATGGCCCACGAGGTTCCAGGAGCGGTAGCCGAGGGCCTCCACGGCATCCCGCACCGCGCCGGCGTAGGCGTCGGCGGTGAGAGCCGAGCGGCCGTTCGACAGCGGCCGGTCGGGCAGCGGCGACCCGCCCCAGCCCGGCAGGTCGATCACGACGAGGTTGGCCGGGCGGCAGCCCTCGGCCGCCGCGGCGAGGAGCAGCGGGGTCCACGTCGTCCACGACCCCGCGGCACCGTGCAGCAGCACGGTGGCCGGGCCGTCGTCGCGACGCTCACCGGCGTGCAGCACCACGGGCCCCACCCGCGTCCGCACCTCCCGGCGCCGCAGACCGACCCGCGCGGGGTCGTGGACGAGCTCGAAGGGCGCGTAGACCTCGCGGAGGGACGACGATCGCGATGGTGCCACTGGTGTTCTTCGGAGCGGGGCGCGGATCGGATTGGCGGAGCGACTAGCGTAGATGGACGACCGGCCGGAGGCCCCGGCATCCTTCCGACGATCGGAGCCCGCGTGCGACGTGCTGCCGCCCTCGTCCGACTCGCGGTGGCGGTCGTCGCGGTGGTGGCCCTGGTCTTCGACGTCGAGTACACGCTGGGCTTCAGCACCTTCTCGACGGTGAACTACTTCCTCTACTTCACCTTCCAGAGCAACGCCGTGAACGTGCTGGTGCTGGCCGCGTCGGGCCTCGCGACGCTGCGGCCGGCGCCCGGTCGCGGGCGCACGCGCCTCTCGGCCTGGGCGGGGAGCATCCGGGGCATCGTCACGACCTACGTGATCGTCTCGGGCATCGTCTTCGGCACCATCGTCACGCAGGCGTCGAGTCACCAGTACCGCATCGAGGTGCCGCTCTCCAGTCAGGTGCTGCACTTCTGGATCCCGGCGTACCTCGTCCTCGACTGGATCGTCGGCATCGGCCGACCGCGCCTGCTCTGGCGCACGGTGCCGATCTCGCTCGGCTTCCCGATCGTCTGGGGCGTCTTCACGCTCGTCCGCGGCTCGATCGTCGGCTGGTACCCGTACTTCTTCCTCGACCCGAGCCAGGTGACCCCGCCGGAGTTCGTGTTCTACGCGGGCATCGCGCTCGCGCTGTTCGCCGGCATCACGGCGCTGCTCGCCTGGCTCAGCCGGCTGCCGTCGGCGCCGGAGTGGCGGTCGCGGTGGCTGCGGCGGCGGGGTCGATGAACGGCACGAGGGTCGCGAGTGCCGCCTCGACGAACTCGCCGTCGCCGAGGGCCGCACCCACGGGCACGTCGTCGGCCGCGGTCAGCCCCACCAGGATCGCCTGACCCGTCGAGGGCAGGAGGTTGATCCACTCGGCCACCACGGCGGTGTCGTCGATCACCGAGAGCACCGTCGCCTCGGTCGACCAGAACGGCTCGTCGAAACGCAGCCAGAGCTGCTCCAGCTCACCCACGCCCAGGGCATCGATGGCGTCGAGGGTCGGCTGCGGCAGCGCAGGGGCGAACTCGATCGCCCCGGTCTTCAGCACCCCGAGCGGCACGGTGACGACGACCCGATCGACGTTCAGGGACTCGCCGCGGCCGAGCCTGAGGCTCACACCGTCGTCGTCGTAACCGATGCGGATGACCGTGCTCGAGAGCACCACGTCGAGGTCGTCGAGGGCGGCCTCCACGATCGCGTCGAGCCCGCCGACCACGAGCCGCGGGGCGTCGGGATCGGTATCAGACCCGTCGGCGCCCCCGGCCACCGCGGGCTCGGCCGCCCCGTAGGAGGCCGAGAGCTCGAAGGCGGTCGCGCCCGCGCGGGTGGCAACGGCCGTGTCCAGGTAGTGGGCGAGCCGGTCGGCGGGGGAGACGCCGTCGGCGTCCGGCTCGGTGGGCACGTCCTCGGCGCCCGACGCCGACAGCGCCGAGGCCAGCGAGACGTCGGCCGCCTGGGAGCGGGCCCACGCCACGGCGGTGGCCACCGCATCCGGCCCCACCGTGCTCGGCGGGTCGACCTCGCCCGAGGCCGTGCGCACCTCGGTGACGTTCGCGAGGCCCAGCGTGTCGACACCGGACGCGAGCAGCGCGGCCTCGAGCGCGGGCCCGGAGACCGTCGGCGAGCCGAGCTCGACCGGGAACGGCCATCCGCTCTCCTCACGGGTCAGGATGCGCCCGCCCACCCGGTCGCGCCCCTCGAGCACGACGACGTCGAAGCCGGCGTCGGCCAGGGCCCGGGCGGCGGTCGCTCCTGCGAGACCCGCGCCGATCACGGCGATGCGCTCACCGTCGTCGGCGATCGCGCGCACCCGCTCGGCCGCCGACGAGCCCGACTCGAGGGCGCCCTGCAGGGTTCCCGGATGCTCCGACGCCACCGCTTCGCCGGCGAAGACGACCCGGTCGCCCACGGTCTCGCGGAGCGTCGCGCGGTCGCCGGGCCCCGCGCCGACCGGCGTGCTGCTGAACGAGCCGAGCGAGAACGGGTCGGAGGACCACGAGCTGCGGAGGTAGGCGGCCGGGCGCGGGACGGGGGAGAGCGGCGTCGGCGCGAGCGACGCCGAGGGCGACGGCGCCGGCCGGGGGGCGTCGGGCGTGCAGGCCGTCAGGGCGGCCAGCGACAGGGCCGACACGGCCCCTGCGAGGAAGGTTCGTCGCTCGATTGCCAATTCTGCGGTGCCGTTTCTGCCTCGGTGAGCCCGTGCGGTCACCTCAACGTTAGCCGACGCTGTAATGATGGGGAGATGATCTCCATCGAGCTCGCCCGCGCGCTCCGCACCGCCGGGCTCCGCTGGCACCCCCGCTCGGGCGACGGCTTCGTCATCGAGACGGCCGAGGCGGGAGGCGAGGTGTACACGGTCAGCGAGATGACCGTCGAGGTGCACGAGCATCCGGGCGGAAGCCTGATCGGCTTCAACGGCACCACGGAGTGGGCGCTCGACTCGGTCGACCTCGGCGACACGCTCTGGCTGCCGCGCGAGGACCAGCTGCGGGAGCTGCTGCGCGACGGCTTCGTCTCGCTCACCACGGAGCGGGTCGACGGCGACACCCTCTATCTCGTCACCGCCGTCATCCGGGGCGACGAGCGCCGCTACGAGGCGCTCAGCGCGGTCGACGCCTACGGTGAGGCTGTGCTCGACCTGATCGTCCGCAGTCTGGTGGCTGACGACGAGGCGGGTGTCGGAAGGGAGTCATAGGGTGAAGGGATGACGGAGAACTCAGTCCCCACAGTCACCCTGAACAACGGCACCACCATCCCGCAGCTCGGCTTCGGCGTCTTCAAGGTCGATCCCGACAAGACGAACCGCGTGGTGCGCGACGCCCTCGACGTCGGCTACCGCCACCTCGACACGGCCCGCATCTACCACAACGAGGAGGGCGTCGGCCGGGCCGTGCGCGAGTCGGGCATCGCCCGCGACGACCTCTTCATCACCACCAAGCTCTGGAACGACGACCAGACGCAACCGCTCGAGGCCTTCGACAAGAGCCTCGCTCGACTCGGCACCGACTACGTCGACCTCTACCTCATCCACTGGCCCACGCCCGAGCGCGACACCTACGTCGACGCCTGGCGCGGGCTGATCGAGATCGCGCAGTCCGGCCGGGCCAAGGCCATCGGCGTGTCGAACTTCACGATCGACCACCTCGAGCGCCTGATCGCCGAGACCGACGTGGTGCCGGCCGTCAACCAGGTCGAGCTGCACGTCGACTTCCAGCAGGCCGAGCTGAGGGCGTTCGCCGCCGAGCACGGCATCGCGATCGAAGCCTGGGGCCCGCTCGGCCAGGGCAAGATCAACGAGTCGCCCGAGCTCGCCGCCATCGCCGAGGCGCACGGCAAGTCGGTGCCGCAGACGATCATCCGCTGGCACCTCGACATCGGCAACATCGTCATCCCGAAGAGCAACGACAAGGGCCGCATGGCTCAGAACTTCGACGTGCTCGACTTCGAGCTGTCGGCCTCCGAGATCGCCACCATCGCCACGCTCGACCGCGGCGAGGACGGCCGCAACGGCACGAACCCGCTCGAGTTCAACTAGCGGTGTCGGTGCTCGTCCTGCGGGGGAACCACGGGACGAGCGCCGACGTCGTCCGGCGATAGGCGTCGTACTGGGGGTACTTCCCGCGGGAGATGCTCTCGGTGAAGATCGTCGAGCCGATGAAGACGACGGTCAGCAGCAGAGGCCCGAGTGCCGAGAACTGCAGCACCGTCCCGGCCGCGACCGCGCCGACACCGAAGAAGAGGTACCACTGGGCCAGCTCGAAGAAGTAGTTCGGGTGGCGGCTCACACGGAAAAGTCCGTGGGTCAGGAACGGCTTCTCGCCGGTGGCCGCACCCGCGTGCTTCCGTCGGTGGAAGCGCCACTGCTGCTCGTCGGCGATCGTCTCGCCCACGAGCGCGGCGGCGAAGAGCACGAGCAGCACGATGTCCAGCAGCCCGAACGGGGTCGCGCGATGCTGGTAGGCGAAGAAGGCCGGCATCGCGATGAGCCACAGCACGAGGTTCTGGAAGCCCGCGATGAACAGCAGGTCGAACACCTGGAAGGCGGGGGCGGGCATCCGCTTCTTCAGGATGCTCCAGCGGTAGTCCTGGCCGCCCCGGCTATAGCCGCCCTTGCGCGCAAAGTTGAACGTCAGGCGGGCGCCCCAGAGCGTCACGACGGAGGCCATCAGCATCAGCCGGAGGTCGGTGAAGCCGGTCGCGCCCGCGAAGATCCAGACGTAGAGCACCGGGACGATGGACCAGATCCGATCGACCCAGGAGTACTCACGCGTCACCAGGGAGAGCACCCAGGTGACCAGCACGCTGGCGATCAGCACCCAGACCGAGGCCATCAACGGGATCATGCTCGAATAGTAGGGCACCCGCGGCCGCCCGCACGGGGAATTCGCGGGTTCTGCACCCCTCCCCATCGACTACGCTGGACGGAGCAAGGAGGGCAGCAGGATGACGAGCAACGTGAACGACGACCGCACGACCCGGATCACCGTGCCCACTCCGACGGGTGACACCACACTCTCGCTGACCGGCGAGTTCGCCGCGCAGCTGGCGGCGCTCGAGGGCGGTGTGAGCGGCGAGGAGCTCGACTCCATCGCGGCGCTGCCGTCGGGCTCGGCGCTCTTGATCGTGCGCCGCGGGCCGAACGCCGGCGCCCGCTTCCTGCTCGACACCTCGACCACCACGGTCGGCCGGCACCCCAACGCCGACATCTTCCTCGACGACGTCACCGTCTCGCGCCGGCACGCGGAGTTCTCCCGCCACGGCCACACCTTCATCGTGCGCGACCTCGGGTCGCTGAACGGCACCTACGTCGGGGGCGCGCGAGTCGAAGAGGCGCTGCTCGACGACGGGGCAGAAGTGCAGATCGGCAAGTTCCGGCTCACGTTCTACCCGTCGCGCATCGACGTCGTCACCGCCGCGGGAGAGTAGTGCCGAACGCCGCTCCCGCGCCCGGGCAGCAGCCCGCGACGCCGCTTCTCGGCATCGGTCAGGTGCTCGCGAGGCTGACCACCGAGTTCCCCGACCTCACCCCGTCGAAGCTCCGCTTCCTCGAGGAGCGCGGGCTCGTGCATCCGGCCCGCACCCCCTCGGGCTACCGCAAGTTCTCGCAGAACGACCTGAGCCGGTTGAAGCTCATCCTCACGATGCAGCGCGACTGCTACCTGCCGCTCGCCGTGATCAAGGACTACCTCGCCGACGTCGACGCCGGGTTGAACCCGCCGATGCCGGGCGCGGCGCTGCCGGGCGGCGCCTCCATCCTGCAGACGGGGCGTCGGCTCAGCCGCGAGGAGCTCACCCGCGAGGCCGGCGCGACGCCGATGCTCGTGCAGGATGCGTTCTCGGCCTCGGTGATCACTCCCGCCGAGACCTACGGCGAAGACTCGCTGATCGTGTTGAAGGCGCTCGTCGAGCTGCAACGCAGCGGCATCGAGCCGCGGCACCTGCGCGGGTTCCGGCAGGCGGCGGAGCGCGAGCTCGGGTTGATCGAGAGCGCCCTGATGCCGGTCGCGCGACGCCGCGACCCGTCGAGCCGCGTCAAGGCGGCCGAGCTGGCCGTCGAGATCGCGGGGCAGCTCGAGGTGGTGCGGTCGAGCCTCATCCGCTCGGCGCTCAGCCGCATCGTCCCGTGACACGATCCGGTCACGATCTCTCGCGCTTCCGCGACACGCCGGGGGTGCAAACGGCGCGGTCGTTGCCCCGGGGGGTCTGCGTCGATAGCGTTGACGTGATGCATCCGGTTCCGGGTGCGCCCGACGACGGAAGGCCCCGATGAGCGAGCTCAGCCAAGGCGACGATTCTCGCTACGACCTCGGCCTCCTGTTCACCGACGGACTGCCCGACCTCGACGACGCGAACGGCTATCGCGGTGCCGTCGCGGCCCGCGCCGCCGGCATCACCTACCGTCAGCTCGATTACTGGGCGCGCACCGCGCTCGTCGAGCCCACCGTCCGCGGAGCCGCCGGCTCCGGCTCGCAGCGCCTCTACGGCTTCCGCGACATCCTCGTGCTCAAGCTCGTGAAGCGCCTCCTCGACACCGGCATCTCGCTGCAGCAGATCCGCACGGCCATCAACCAGCTGCGCGAGTCGGGCATCAACGACCTCGCCCAGACGACGCTCATGTCCGACGGGGCCAGCGTCTACCTCTGCACCTCCAACGACGAGGTCATCGACCTCGTCAGCCGCGGCCAGGGCGTCTTCGGCATCGCCGTCGGCAAGGTCCTCCGCGAGGTCGAGCACTCCCTCGTCGACCTCGACTCGGTCGTCACCGACCCGGCCGACGAACTCGCGGCCCGCCGCGCCAGCCGCAAAGCCGTCTGAGCCGGTTCCTGCCTTCCCTGCCGCTCAGACGACGGTAGTGAGCACTCCGCCGTCGGCCCGGAGCGCCGCTCCGTTCGTGGCCGATGACAACGGGCTCGCCAGGTAGGTCACGAGTGCCGCGATCTCGGACGGTTCTATGAACCGCTCGAGCAGCGACGTGCGGTTCTCGGCGGCGATCGCGGCTTTCAGGTGCGCGGCCGGTATACCCTGGCCGCGTGCGATGCGGTCGACCGCCTGGGCGACACCGTCGGAGTAGGTGGGGCCGCCGAGAACGGAGTTGACGGTGACCCCGGTTCCGCGCGTGAGCTTCGCCAGGCCGTTGGCGACGGCCAGCTGCGCCGCCTTCGTGGCGCCGTAGTGCACCATGTCGGCCGGCACGTTCACGCCCGCCTCGCTGCTGATGAAGAGGATCCGGCCCCAGCCGCTCTCGAGCATCCGGGGCAGCAGATGCCGGGACAGCACCACTCCGCTCATCACGTTGACCTCGAAGTAGCGTCGCCACTCCTCGTCCAGGACATCGTCGAAGGCCGCCACCTCGAACAGCCCGACGTTGTTCACCAGGATGTCGACCTCGCCGAGCGCGCCCAGGAGCCGGGCCACCTCGTCGGGACGCTCGACGTCGGCGGCGATGCCCGACGCCTCCGCGCCGGGCAGCTCGTCGCGCAGGCGCTCCACTGCACCCTGCACCGCTGCCTCTCGGCGGCCGTTGATGACGACAGACGCCCCCTCGGCGAGAAGCGCCCGTGCGATCGCGTATCCGATGCCTTGGGTCGATCCGCTGACGAACGCACGTCGACCGGTCAGTTCGAGGTCCATGATCTGCTCCTTACTTGCTCGGTAAAGTCACAAGCTAGCAGATCGACTTGCTCAGTCAAGTCATCCAGTAGTATCGAAGGATGATCGACGACACCCCGTCAGGTGAGCTGGCCGGCGACGACCTGCAGACGTGGGCCGGGCTCGCCACCCTGCTCGAATGGCTGCCGTCTGCGCTCGACGCGCAGCTGCTGCGCGACTCGGGCATCACGCATTTCGAGTACGGCATCCTCTTCGCACTGGCAGAGGCCGATGAGCGCACCCTGCGCATGAGCGTGCTCGCGGGATTCGCGAACAGCTCCCTGTCGCGACTGTCCCGCGCCGTCACCCGCCTCGAGAATCGCGGCTGGGTCACCCGCCACCCCGACCCCGCCGACGGGCGCTACACCCTGGGCGTTCTGACAGCGGCCGGCGTGGAGACCTGCGCCCGGGCCACTCCCGGCCACGTGCAGACCGTGAACCGTCTCGTCCTCGACCGCCTCACGGCCGCCCAGAAGCGCCAGCTCCAGGCCATCACCCGTCGCATCCTCCCCGCGATCGCCCCCGACACGGAGTGGAAGCCACCGACCGCCCACGCCGTCCGCGACTGAACCGCGAAGCAGCCGGCTACGCCTTGAGGTCGGCGTACTCGCCGACGCGGCCCGTGCGCATGACGCGCTCGAGGAGGAGGTCGAAGTTGCGGGCCATCTCCTGCGCGCCCTCGCCCGGCCAGACGTGCAGGGGCTTGGCGGCGCCCTGGGCCTGCTGGAGGGAGGTGCGCTCGGGCAGCTGGGGCGAGAGCACCAGCGGGCCGAACATGTCGCGGAGCTCCTTGATGCGGAACTGGTGCTCGAGCGACTGCGACCGCACGCGGTTCACGATGATGCCGAGGGGCTGCAGACGGGGGGAGAGGCCGCGGCGGATCTCCTCGATCGCGCGCAGGGCACGGTCGGCGGCGGCCACCGAGAACAGGCCGGGCTCGGTCACGACCGTGACGCGATCGGATGCCGCCCAGGCGGTGCGCGTGAGCGCGTTCAGCGACGGGGCGCAGTCGATCAGCACGAGGTCGTACTCGCTCTCGACGGTGGCCAGGGCCTCCTCGAGCTTCCAGATGTCGCGGATCGACGGGTGCGGCCCGTCGAAGTTGAGGGCGGAGGGGCTGCCGATCAGGACGTCGATCTTGCCGCCGCGGTCTTTCGTCCAGCCCGAGGGGGCGATGGCCGCCCGCACGACCTTCTCCTTGGGAGAGGCCAGCACGTCGGCCACGTTGAGGTGGCCGGCGACACGGATGTCCATGCCCGTGGACACGTCGGACTGGGGGTCGAGGTCGACCACGAGGGTGCGGAGACCCTTGGCGAACGCGGCGGAAGCGAGCCCGAGCGTCACTGTGGTCTTGCCCACACCCCCCTTGAGGGAAGAGACGCTGAGTACATGCACAGTCGACAACGTTACCTTCACTAGGCTTTGACTACCTAACTGTTCGCTGTACGCGCATGCGCCTCGAAAGGTCTCCATGTTCACGAAGATTCTGGTCGCCAATCGCGGGGAGATCGCGATCCGCGCTTTCCGGGCCGCGTACGAGCTGGGTGCGAAGACCGTCGCGGTGTTCCCGTACGAGGATCGCAACTCGATGCACCGCCTCAAGGCGGACGAGGCGTACCAGATCGGTGAGGTCGGGCATCCGGTGCGCGCCTACCTCGACGTGAGCGAGATCATCCGCGTCGCGAAGGAGTCGGGCGCCGACGCCATCTACCCGGGTTACGGGTTCCTGTCGGAGAACCCCGAGCTGGCGAAGGCCGCGGCCGAGAACGGCATCACGTTCATCGGCCCGGGCGAGCACGTGCTGGAGATGGCGGGCAACAAGGTCACGGCGAAGGAGCACGCGATCGCGGCGGGGGTGCCGGTGCTGAAGTCGTCGCCGGCGACGACCGACCTCGACGTGCTGGTCGCGGCGGCGGATGAGATCGGGTTCCCGGTGTTCGTGAAGGCCGTTGCGGGTGGTGGCGGGCGGGGGATGCGCCGGGTGGAGACCCGTGAGGAGCTCCGCGGTGCGCTCGAGGCGGCGATGCGGGAGGCCGACAGCGCGTTCGGTGACGCGACGATGTTCCTCGAGCAGGCGGTGCTGCGGCCCCGTCACATCGAGGTGCAGATCCTGGCCGACAGCACGGGGGAGACGCTGCACCTGTTCGAGCGGGACTGCTCGGTGCAGCGCCGGAACCAGAAGGTCGTCGAGATCGCTCCGGCGCCGAACATCTCCGACGAGCTGCGCGAGGCCCTGCACGCGGATGCGATCAAGTTCGCGAAGTCGATCGGCTACGTCAACGCGGGCACGGTCGAGTTCCTGGTCGACACGGTCGGCGAGCGGGCAGGCGAGCACGTCTTCATCGAGATGAACCCGCGCATCCAGGTCGAGCACACGGTCACCGAGGAGGTCACCGACGTCGACCTCGTGCAGTCGCAGATGCTCATCGCCTCTGGCAGCACCTTCGATGAGCTCGGCATGCACCAGGCCGACATCGTGCTGCACGGCGCCGCCCTGCAGTGCCGCATCACGACGGAGGACCCGACCGCCGGGTTCCGCCCCGACACCGGCAAGATCGCCGCCTACCGCTCACCCGGAGGCGCGGGCGTGCGCCTGGATGGCGGCACCGTCGACGTCGGTGCGCAGATCAGCCCGCACTTCGACTCGATGCTGGCGAAGATGACCTGCCGCGGCCGCGACTTCCCCGCGGCGGTCAGGCGGGCGCGGCGGGCGCTGGCGGAGTTCCGCATCCGCGGCGTGTCCACGAACATCCCGTTCCTGCAGGGCGTGCTGGACGACCCGTCGTTCGCCGCCGGCGACCTCAGCACGAGCTTCATCGAGGAGCGGCCGCAGCTGCTGGCCGGGCATCCGTCGAAAGACCGCGGCACGAAGATCCTGAACTGGCTCGCCGACGTCACGGTGAACCAGCAGAACGGGCCCCGCACGGTCACCGTGCATCCCGTCGACAAGCTCCCCGCCGTCGACCTCACCGTCCCGGCCCCCGCCGGCAGCCGGCAGAGGCTGCTCGAGCTCGGTCCGGTCGGTTTCGCCGAGGCGCTCCGGGCGCAGACCGCCCTCGCGGTGACCGAGACGACGATGCGGGATGCTCATCAGTCCCTCCTGGCGACCCGCGTGCGCACCCGCGACCTCGTCGCGGTCGCGCCCTACGTCGCCCGGCTCACCCCCGAGCTGTGGAGCGTCGAGGCGTGGGGCGGCGCGACCTACGACGTGGCGCTGCGCTTCCTGGGCGAGGACCCGTGGGAGCGCCTCGCCGTGCTGCGGGAGGCCCTGCCGAACGTGGCGATCCAGATGCTGCTCCGCGGCCGCAACACCGTCGGCTACACCCCGTACCCGACCGAGGTGACCGACGCCTTCGTGCGCGAGGCCGCCGCGACCGGCATCGACGTCTTCCGCATCTTCGACGCCCTGAACGACGTGAACCAGATGCGCCCCGCGATCGAGTCGGTGCTCGCCACCGGCACGACGATCGCCGAGGTCGCCGTCTGCTACACCGGCGACCTCCTCGACCCGGCCGAGGACCTCTACACCCTCGACTACTACCTCCGCCTGGCCGACGAGATCGTCGCGGCGGGTGCGCACGTGCTCGCGATCAAGGACATGGCGGGGCTCCTGCGTCCGGCCGCCGCCGCGAAGCTCGTGTCGGCCCTCCGGGAGCGGTTCGACCTGCCGGTGCACGTGCACACGCACGACACCGCGGGCGGGCAGCTCGCGACGCTGCTGGCCGCCAGTGCGGCGGGCGCGGACGCGGTCGACGTGGCCAGCGCACCGATGGCCGGCACCACGAGTCAGCCGAGCGCATCCGCTCTGGTCGCCGCGCTCGCTCACACCGAGCGCGACACGGGGCTGTCGTTGAAGGCCGTCAGCGACCTCGAGCCCTACTGGGAAGCGGTGCGCCAGGTCTACCGCCCGTTCGAGTCCGGCCTCGCCGGGCCGACGGGCCGCGTGTACAACCACGAGATCCCGGGCGGGCAGCTGTCGAACCTGCGCCAGCAGGCCATCGCGCTCGGCCTCGCCGACGACTTCGAGCGGGTGGAGGACCTGTACGCCGCGGCGAACAAGATCCTCGGCCGCATCCCGAAGGTCACCCCGTCGTCGAAGGTGGTGGGCGACCTCGCTCTGCACCTCGCGGCGGTGAAGGCCGACCCGGCCGACTTCGAACAGAAACCGGGCAACTACGACATCCCCGACTCGGTCGTGGGCTTCATGGCCGGCGAGCTCGGCGAGCTGCCCGGCGGCTGGCCCGAGCCGTTCCGCACGAAGGTGCTCGCGGGCCGCGACGTGAAGGTCGGGGTCACCCCGGTCGACGACGCTGACCTGGCCGCGATCGCACCGGATGCGGCCGGCCGCGAGCGACGTGCGACCCTGAACCGGCTGCTGTTCCCGGCCCCGACCCGCACCTTCGAGCAGCTGCGCGAACTGTTCGGCGACCTGTCCGTGGTCGACACCGTCGACTACCTCTACGGCCTCCAGCAGGGCACCGAGCACGTGGTCGAGATCGACCGCGGCGTGCGCCTGTTCGTCGGCCTCGAGGCCATCGGCGAGGTCGACGACAAGGGCGAGCGCACCGTCATGACGACCCTCAACGGTCAGCTGCGCCCGGTGAACGTGCGCGACCGTTCCGTCAAGGTCGAGACCAAGACGGCCGAGAAGGCGGATGCGGCCCAGCCCGGGCAGGTGCCGGCCCCGTTCTCCGGCGTCGTCACCGTCAAGGTCGCCGTCGGAGACACCGTCGCCGCCGGGGCCCCGGTCGCGACCATCGAGGCGATGAAGATGGAGGCGGCGATCACCACCCCGATCGCCGGCACCGTCTCCCGGCTCGCCATCCCCACCACCCAGCAGGTCGAGGCCGGCGACCTGATCGCCGTGGTGACCCCCGCATCCTGACCCCGACCGGGGTGTCCCTGCGCACCCCGACCGAAGACACCGAAAGAGAACCACCGCTGTGACTGTTCGCGAGATCCGCCTGTTCGGCGACCCCGTGCTGAAGACCGTGTCCGACCCGATCGTGGAGATCGACGACCGTGTGCGCGCCCTCGTCGAGGACCTGCTCGACAGCGTGAAGGTGCCCGGCCGCGCCGGCGTGGCCGCTGCGCAGATCGGCGTCAACCTGCGCGCGTTCAGCTACAACGTCGACGGTCAGGTCGGGTACATCCTGAACCCCGTGCTCGTCGAGACGTCGGGCGAGCCCGAACTCGTCGACGAGGGCTGCCTCTCGGTGCCCGAGCTCTGGTTCAAGACGAGTCGGTACCCCTACGCGAAGGCCCGCGGCACCGATCTCGACGGCAACGAGGTCGTCGTCGAGGGCACGGGCGTGCTCGCCCAGGCGCTGCAGCACGAGACCGACCACCTCGACGGCCTGCTCTACCTCGACCGGCTCGACAAGCCCACCCGCCGAGAGGCGATGCGGCAGGTGCGCGAGTCGAGCTGGTTCTGATCTCGGTGGTGCAGGGGCGACGGATGCGCGGCCCCTGCACCAGGGTCTGACGACCCTCCGGCGTCAGAAGACCAGGGACTGGCCCTCGGTGGCCGGGGCCGCCGAGTAGATGCCGTCGACGACCGCCGCGTAGTCCTTGAGGATCACGTTGCGCTTGATCGACATCTTGGGCGTGAGGTGCCCGCTGTCCTCCGTGAACTCGTCGGTGAGTACCACGAACTTGCGGATCGACTCGGCCCGCGAGACGAGGGCGTTCGCCGTGTCGACGGCCCGCTGGATCTCGGCCAGCACCGCCGGGTTGACGGCCGCCTCGGTGAGGCTCATCGTCGCATCCTGGCCGTTGTTGTTCAGCCACACGGGCAGCATCTCGGAGTCGAGGGTGATCAGCGCCGAGATGAACGGGCGCTGGTCGCCGACCACGACGACCTGGCCCACGACCGGGTTCGCGCGGATCGGGTCCTCGAGCACGGCCGGGGCGACGTTCTTGCCGCCGGCGGTGACGATGATCTCCTTCTTGCGGCCGGTGATGGTGAGGAAGCCGTCGTCGTCGAGGGTGCCGATGTCGCCCGTCTTGAACCACTCGCCGTCCATCACCTCGGCGGTCGCCTCGGGGTTGTTCCAGTACCCCGCGAAGACGTTGACGCCCTTGATCAGGATCTCGCCGTCGCCCGCGAGCTTCACCGCGACGCCCGGCAGCGGGGGGCCGACGGTGCCGATCTTGAACTGCTCCGGCACGTTGACGGTGGCCGGCGCGGTGGTCTCGGTGAGGCCGTAGCCCTCGAGGATCTTGACGCCGAGGCTGCGATAGAAGTGACCCAGGTGATGACCCAGCGGGGCCGAGCCCGAGACGGCGTACTTGACGCGTCCGCCGAGGGCCGCCCGGAGCTTGGACAGCACGAGCCGGTCGAGCACGGCGAAGCGCAGCTTCAGGCCGAGCGGCACGTGCCCGGCGTCCAGCGCCTCGGAGTGCTGCACGGCGACCGCCGCGGCGGCCCGGAAGATCTTGCCCTTGCCACCGGCCTCGGCCTTCTGCTCGGACGAGTTGTAGACCTTCTCGAACACGCGCGGCACCGCGAGCAGGAAGGTCGGCTTGAACGACCCCAGGGCCGGCAGCAGGTTCTTCGTGTTCGACTCGTGGCCGACCTTCACACCGCTGTACACCGACAGCACCGAGATGAAGCGGGCGTAGACGTGGGCGGTGGTGACGAACAGCAGCGTCGACGACCCGGGGGCGAGCACGTCGGCCATCGAGACCGCGGCGTTGCGGCTCAGCTCGACGAAGTTCGAGTGGGTCAGCACGCAGCCCTTCGGCCGCCCCATCGTGCCCGAGGTGTAGATGAGCGTGGCCAGGTCGGAGCCCTGGGCGAGGTTGCGGCGGCGCTCGACCTCGTCGTCGGACACCGCACCCCCCGTCGCCGCGAGCTTGTCGAGATCGCCCAGGTCGACCTGCCAGACGCGGGTGACCAGCGGCAGGTCGGCGTGGATCTCGTCGAAGCGGGCGAAGTGGTCGGCCGTCTCGACGATGATGGCGGTCGCGCCCGAGTCGCTGAGGTTCCACTGCACCTGCGCGGGAGAGGACGTCTCGTAGATCGGCACCAGCACGGCTCCGGCGAACCAGGTGGCGAAGTCGATCAGCGTCCACTCGTAGCGGGTGTGGCACATCAGGCCGATCTTGTCGCCCGGCTCGATGCCGGCCGCGATCAGGCCCTTGGCGACGGCCTTCACCTGGGTGAGGAACTCGGCGGCGGTGATGTCGCGCCAACCGCCGTTCTCGGGCACCGCGAACAGCGGCTGATCGGGGGCCTTGCGCACCCGCTCGACGAGCAGGTCGGTGACGTTCGCCCCCGGGTCGGCGGCGACGACGGCAGGATTCTCGTACTGGTCCACGGCAGCTCCTTCGGTACCGGTCAGGTTCTTCTCCTCTACACTCTACTTGGTGCGCTCGGGGCTTCCCTGGGCGCACGTTTCGCCCGGTCGGAAGGAACCATCCATGCGCGCCATCGGCATCGACATCGGCGGCACGAAGATCGCCGGAGCCGTCGTCGACGAGTTCGGCACGATCGTCAAGCACGACCGCACGCCGACCATCGCCGCCGAGCCGCAGGTCATCGAGGACTCGGTCGTGGCGATGGTGAAGAGCCTGGCCGAGGGCGAGGAGATCGCCGCGGTCGGCGTGGCCGCCGCGGGATTCATCGACGCCTCGCAGTCGGTCGTCTACTACGCCCCCAACATCAACTGGCGCAACGAACCGTTCCGCGAGAAGCTCCAGGACCGGCTCGGCATGCACATCATCGTCGAGAACGACGCGAACGCCGCCGGCTGGGCCGAGTTCCGCTTCGGCGCGGGCCGTCTCGTCAGCGACATGGTCATGCTCACCATCGGCACGGGCGTCGGCGGCGCGATCGTCAGCGGCGACCGCCTGTTCCGCGGGGGCTTCGGCGCCGGCGCCGAACTCGGGCACATGCGGGTGGTGCCGGGCGGTCTGCCCTGCGGATGCGGGGCCCACGGCTGCATCGAGCAGTACGGCTCCGGCCGAGCGCTGCTCCGGCTCGCGAACGAGCTGGCCGACGCGGGCGGCATCGGTCAGGTGCTGGCCTCGGTTCGGCAGCGGAAGGGCGTGCTCACCGGTCACGACGTCAGCGAGCTGGTGACCATCGGCGACCCCGGCGCCCTGTCCGCCCTGCGCACCCTCGGCACCTGGATCGGCCAGGCCTGCGCCAGTCTCGGCGCGGTGCTCGACCCGCAGCTGTTCGTGATCGGCGGCGGGGTCGCCCAGGCCGGCGACCTGCTGCTCGACCCCATCCGCCAGTCGTTCCTCGAGAGCCTGCCGGCTCGCGGGTACCACCCCGAACCCTCGTTCGCGATCGCCGAGCTCGTCAACGACGCCGGTGTCGTCGGCGCCGCCGACCTCGCCCGTCAGTACGCAGAATCGATCTGAGCGTGTTCTACTTCCTCGCGAAATACCTGCTGATCGCCCCGGTGCTGAAGACGCTGTTCCGGCCCTGGGTGATCGGGCTCGAGAACATCCCCGCCTCCGGCGGTGCGATCCTCGCCTCGAACCACCTCTCGTTCAGCGACTCGGTCTTCCTGCCCGTGGTGGTCGACCGGCAGGTGTCGTTCCTCGCCAAGAGCGAGTACTTCACGGGCAAGGGAATCAAGGGCTTCCTGGTGCGGCTGTTCTTCATCGCCTCGGGCCAGCTCCCGATCGACCGCGCGGGCGGCAAGGCCTCCGAGGCGTCGCTGAACACGGGCCTCCGGGTGCTGGCGCGCGGCGACCTGCTGGGCATCTACCCCGAGGGCACCAGGAGCCCCGACGCGAAGCTCTACCGCGGCCGTACCGGCGTCGCGCGGATGGTGCTCGAGGCGCATGTGCCGATCATCCCGGTCGCCATGATCGACACCGAGAAGGTCATGCCCATCGGCACGAAGCTGCCGAAGATCCGCCGGATTGGCATCGTCATCGGGGAGCCACTAGATTTCAGTAGGTTCGAGGGACTGGAATCAGACCGGTTCATCCTCCGCTCCGTGACCGACGAGATCATGTACGAGCTGCACCGCCTGGGAGGCCAGGAATACGCGGACGTCTATGCGACTTCGGTCAAGGAGAAACGCGTGCGACCGCGCGCCACCGCCAAATAGATACAGGGAATCCAAACCAGTGGTAGATCCAACAGAGCAAATCGTCGAAGCGGATGAATCGGTGATCGCGGGTCTGGACTATTGGCGCACCCTCCCGGTGAAGCAGCAGCCGTCCTGGCCCGACCAGACCGCCGTCGAGGCCGTCTCGCGCGAGATCGCCACGCTGCCGCCGCTCGTCTTCGCGGGCGAGGTCGACAACCTGCGCTCCCGGCTCGCCACGGCAGCCAGGGGCGAGGCGTTCCTACTGCAGGGCGGCGACTGCGCCGAGACCTTCGCGGGCGCGACGGCCGACCAGATCCGCGACCGGGTGAAGACCATCCTGCAGATGGCCGTCGTGCTCACCTACGGCGCCTCGATGCCCGTCATCAAGATGGGGCGCATGGCCGGCCAGTTCGCCAAGCCGCGCTCGAGCGACACCGAGACCCGTGACGGCATCACGCTGCCCGCGTACCGCGGCGACATCGTGAACGGCTACGACTTCACGCCCGAGTCGCGCACGGCGAACCCGAAGCGCCTGCTCGACGGCTACCACATGGCGGCGTCGACGCTGAACCTCATCCGCGCCTTCACGCAGGGTGGCTTCGCCGACCTGCGCCAGGTGCACATGTGGAACAAGGGCTTCACCTCGAACCCCGCCAACGTGCGCTACGAGCAGCTCGCCGGCGAGATCGACCGGGCCGTGAAGTTCATGGTCGCGTGCGGCGCCGACTTCGAGGCGCTGAAGCGCACCGAGTTCTACGTCAGCCACGAGGGTCTGCTGTTCGACTACGAGCGGCCGATGACGCGCATCGACTCGCGCACGGGCACGCCGTACAACACCTCGAGCCACTTCATCTGGATCGGGGAGCGCACGCGCGAGCTCGACGGCGCGCACGTCGACTTCCTGTCGCGGGTGCGCAACCCGATCGGCGTGAAGCTCGGCCCGACCACGACCGGCGACGACATGCTGCGCCTGATCGACAAGCTCGACCCCGAGCGCGAGCCCGGGCGTCTGACGTTCATCACGCGCATGGGCGCCGGCAAGATCCGGGATGCGCTGCCCCCGCTGCTCGAGGCCATCAAGTCGAGCGACGCGCTGCCGCTCTGGGTCACCGACCCCATGCACGGCAACGGGCTGACCACGCCGAACGGCTACAAGACGCGTCGCTTCGACGACGTGGTCGACGAGGTCAAGGGCTTCTTCGAGGCGCACCGGGCGGCGGGCACGCATCCCGGCGGTATCCACGTCGAGCTCACCGGGGACGACGTCACCGAGTGCCTCGGTGGATCGGAGCACATCGACGAGGCCACCCTCTCGACGCGCTACGAGTCGCTCTGCGACCCGCGCCTGAACCACATGCAGTCGCTCGAGCTCGCCTTCCTGGTGGCCGAGGAGCTCAAGGTCTCGAGCGCCGCCCGCGCCTGACGCCCAGGCCACCCGGCGACTTGCCGAAAAACGCCCTTCCGGAGCTCGGATAGGGCGTTTTTCGGCAACTCGCCTGGGGTGCGCGGCTAGAAGACGCTGAAGGAGACCGTGAGGGACGAGCCGCGGGGGAGGCTCGTGCCCGGTGCCGGGTCGGTGGCGCTGATCTTGAAGGCGTCGGGGAGGGCGTCGGCGACCGCGTTGTAGCGGAGGTCGAAGCCGAGCTCGACGAGCTTCGGCTTGGCGTCGGCCCAGGACTGGCCGACGATGTCGGAGGGCACCGTGACCGGCTCGGGGCCGCGCGAGATGTCCAGGGTGATCGAATCGCCCTGGTGCACGATGTCGGCCGGCAGCACGGCGTTGTAGACCTGGCCCTCCGGCACCTCCTCGTTGAAGTCGGAGGAGCCCTCCACGCCGACGAGGCCGACGGCGGACAGGGTCGCCTGCGCCTCCTCGAGGGTCTGGCCGATCACCCCGGGCACCGCGCCGAGCGAGACCACGAGGGTCACCGGCTGCTGCTCGCCGTACTCGGCACCGAGCTGGTTGCCGGCCGCGTCGAGCGCTGCGAGCACGACACCGGCCTCGACGTCCCCGTTGAACTGCGTCTCCGAGTCGGTGTTCGTGAAGCCCGCCTCCTCGACCGCGGCGCGCGCCTGATCTTCAGGGATGCCGGTCAGTGTCGGCACCGCGAGCATCGCCGGCCCCGACGAGACGAGCACGGAGACGCCCGAGCCGGTCTGCACGCTGCTGCCCGAGGCGGGGTCGGTGCCGATCACCGATCCGGCCGGCACCGTGGGGCTCGTGGCGGGGGTCTGCGACGCCTCGAGGCCGAGACCCTGCAGGGTGGCGACCGCCGCATCCGGTGTCTGCGAGGTGACGTCGGGCACCGTGAGCATGGCGCCGGGGCCGGCGGCGAAGTACCAGGCGCCGGTGCCGAGGCCGGCGGCGACGAAGAGGATGAGCGCGAACACCCAGAGACCCCGCCGGCGTCGGCGCGCCGACTTCGTGGCGAGCTTCTGGCGGGTCTCCGAGTGCGAGCCGCTGTCGTTCAGCGCCGCGAGCGAGCCGGGCGAGCCGGGAGCGCCGGGCGGGATCGGACCGGTCGGCGTGATGAGCGGCGAAGCGTACGCCGTGGTCTCACCGGTCGCCCCGCCGACCGCGGCCATCTGGCCGGTGCGGCGGCGCGACTCGAGCACCTGGGTCTGCGCGTGGTCGAGGTCGGCGTCGAAGGTCTCGGGCAGCACCACGGTGCGCGCGGTGGAGTTGCTGACGGGCCGCGCCCCGACGATCTCGCGCTCGGCCTCGCGCAGCCGCTCGAGCATCTCGCGGGCGTCGCTCGGCCGCTCGTCGGGGCTCTTCGCGGTGGCCCAGAGCACGAGGTCGTCGAGCTGCTCGGGCACGCCGGGCTGCGCGGCGCTCGGCACGGGCATCGGGTCGTTCGCGTGCTGGAACGCGATGGCCATCGGCCGCTCGCCCACGTAGGGCTGCGCGCCGACGAGCATCTCGTACATCATGATGCCGGCCGCGTAGATGTCGCTGCGGGCGTCGGCCGTGCCGCGGGTGAGCAGCTCGGGGGAGAGGTAGGCGATGGTGCCGAGCAGGGCCTGGCCGGTCGCGGTGTTGGCCGAGACGGCACGGGCGAGGCCGAAGTCGCTGATCTTGATGCGGCCGTCGTCGGCCAGCAGCACGTTCTCGGGCTTGAGGTCGCGGTGCACGATGCCGGCCTTGTGGGCGGCGGCGAGACCGCCGAGCACCGCGTCCATCACGTCGACGGTCTGCTCGGTGGTGAGCTTTCCGTAGTCCTTCAGCAGGTCGCGCAGGGTGACTCCGGGCAGGTACTCCATGACGAGGTACGCCATGTCGCTGTCCTGGCCCTGGTCGAAGACGTTCACGACGTTGGGGTGCGCCAGCCGGGCCGCCGAACGGGCCTCCTGCACGAAGCGCTCCTTGAAGACCGCGTCGTCGGCGAGGTGGCCGTGCATGATCTTGATGGCCACCTGGCGCTCGAGGCGCAGGTCGGTGGCGAGGTACACGGTCGCCATGCCGCCGCGCGCGATCCGCGAACGCACCGAGTAGCGGCCGTCGATGAGACGTCCGATCATCGGGTCGGGCGGGGCGCTTGTCACAGTTCCGAGTCTAGAGAGGGGGGCATCGCCCTGGCCGCATAGACACCGGCCGATCGGGCATCCGGATGCGCATTTTTATGCATTCGTGATGAGACCCGATTGCGGGCGGTGCCCCGGCGCGTGGCAATCTGTACTCGTGACTGATCTGCCCGCCACCGGATGGCTGACCGTTCCCGACCTCGTCGACCTGCTGGGGCTCACGCCGAGCAAGGTGCGGCGCCTGATCGAAGACCACCATCTGGTGGCGACCCGCCGCGACGGCGTGCTCTCGGTGCCCGCGGAGTTCATCCGCGACGGCGAGCCGCTGACCGAGCTGCGGGGCACCATCATGGTGCTCGCCGACAACCGGTACACGGACGACGAGATCCTGGAGTGGCTGCTCTCGCCGAACGAGCTGCTCGACGCGACGCCGATCGCCGCGCTGCGCGCCGGCCGCAAGGCCGAGGTGCGCCGGATCGCGCAGGCGCAGGACTTCTAGCCGCTAGGCCTGGCGGTTGACGAGCCGCTTCGCGAGGCTCGTCAGCTCCGCCTTCGCGGTGTCGCCGAGCGGCGCGCGGTCGAGCTCGTCGAGCGCGGTGCGGAGGCGCCGGGAGATCATGCTCTCGACCTCGGTGACGGCGCCCGTGCCCACCATGGTCTGCTGCAGCATCCTGATCTGCCCCTCGTCGAGCTCGGGGTCGCCGATCAGCTCGTCGAAGAGCCGCCGCGATGACGGGTCGAGCCGCGAGCGGGTGAGCGAGACGAGCACCGTGCGCTTGCCCTCCCGGAGGTCGTCGCCCGAGGGCTTGCCCGTGAGCTCGGCGTCGCCGAAGACGCCCAGCACGTCGTCGCGCAGCTGGAACGCGATGCCGAGCGGGAGCCCGAAGCGCCGCAGCGCATCCGTCTGCTCGGGCGAGCTGCCGCGTAGGGACGCCCCGATCACGAGCGGGGCCTCGACGCTGTACTTCGCCGACTTGTAGACGATCACCCGTTCGGCGCGCTCGAGCGAGGCCTCGGGGTCGGTGGTGGCCCAGGCGCGCTCCTCGAGCAGGTCGAGGTACTGGCCGAGCGTGACCTCGGTGCGCATGGTGTCGATCGCCTCGCGCGCGGCGAGGTGGGTCTCGAGCGAGGGGGCCCCGAGCACGGCGCGGGCGATCAGCTCGTCGCTCCAGGCGAGCAGCAGGTCGCCGAGCAGGATGGCGCTGCCCTCGCCGAAGGTGCGGCGCGACCCCTGCCAGCCGCCGTCGGCGTGCAGCGACTCGAAGCGGCGGTGCGCCGAGGGCATGCCGCGGCGCGTGTCGGAGTTGTCGATGATGTCGTCGTGCACCAGAGCGGCGGCGTGGAAGAGCTCGAGGCCGGCGCACAGGTCGATCAGGGAGTCGAGTTCCTTCTCGCCCGGAACGGCCGAGGCGGTGGCGGCGGGGGAGACCGCCCGCCAGCCCCAGTAGCAGAACAGGGCTCTGAACCTCTTGCCGCCGCTGAGAAGATCCCGCGAGAACCGCGAGAAGGGGGCGAGGTCGGGGGCCACACGACCGAGAATGGACTCGCGCGATGCGAGGAACTCCACGATCCGAGCATCGACGAGATTGACTAGGCGCGGGCTTTCCATCACTCGCCTAGCCTAGCTAGACCCCGCGCACTACAATCAGCAAGTATCACGCGTCGGTCCCGAGCCTGAGGTGAAATAGGATGCCGCTTTCGGAGCAAGAACAAAGACTCCTCGATGAGATGGAGCGCAGTCTCTACCACAACGACGCCGACTTCGTGTCGGCCGTCAGCGGGGCGCGAGGCCGACTCAACTACGGCGCGCTCGTGCTGGGGATCCTGGTCGGAATCCTGGGTCTCGGTGTCGTCATCGTCGGCGTGGTGCTGCACCAGCCGCTGATCGGCCTGGCCGGTTTCGTCGCCATGTTCGGCGGCGTGCTGCTGGCCCTTCGACGAACCTCCCGCGGGCCGGCCCCGAAGGCCCCGCTCGGCGGAACGCCCACGGCGGGTCGCGGCGGCGCCACGGCCTCGTCGAAGTCGGGCTTCATGGATCGACTCAACGACCGCTGGGAGCGACGCGACGACGATCGCGGCGAGTAGGGCTCAGCCCTCCCTTATCCTCCACTTGTGAAGACCGGCCCTCGGGCCGGTCTTTTCTTTTGCCCATGACCGGCCTTCGGGCCGGTCTTTTTTTGTGCCCGGATGCCCGTCCCCGCCGCCCATCTCCCTCCATTCCCCTCCACCCCGAACTTCCGCAGGCTGACGCGGAATTTTTTCCGTTTCGGCCCATATTGATCCCGAATGTCGTAGATATGTGGAAGGGAGTGGAGTAAAGTGGAGGTCAAGCCCACACAATCTGGCCGGAGAGAACGGGGAGGTAGATGTTCCTTGGCACCTACGAACCCAAGCTCGACGACAAAGGGCGCATCATCCTCCCGGCGAAGTTCCGGGACGAGCTGGCCGGGGGCATGGTCGTGACGCGCGGCCAGGAGAACTGTCTGTACGTGTTCTCCACCCGCGAGTTCGAGAACCTGCACGAGAAGATCCGGCAGGCTCCCGTCACCAGCAAGCAGGCTCGCGACTACCAGCGCGTGTTCCTCTCCGGTGCCAGCGCCGAGACGCCCGACAAGCAGCACCGGGTCACCATCCCGGCCCCGCTCCGCAACTACGCCGGTCTCGATCGCGATCTCGTCGTCATCGGCGTCGGCTCGCGCGCCGAGATCTGGGACGCGACGGCCTGGGCCACCTACCTCGAGGCCCAGGAGGCCGCGTTCTCCGACACCGACGAGGAGGTGATCCCCGGCCTCTTCTGAGTCGTCGTCCCTGACTCCCAGCCGTTCATCGCCCTGGCGCACTTCCCCGGTGCCAGGTCGGACGCCCTGCCGCACTTCCCCGGCGGCAGGTCGGAACGGACGGGGATCAGGGACTGCGAAGCACCGGCCGCATCACCATGACCGACTACTCCGGCATCCACACCTCGGTTCTCCTCGAACGCTCCATCGAGCTCCTCGGCCCGGCCCTCGGCCGCCCCGGCGCCGTGCTCGTCGACTGCACCCTCGGGCTCGGCGGTCACTCCGAGGCCTTCCTCGAGGCCTTTCCCGAGCTGCACCTCGTCGGCCTCGACCGCGACCCGAACGCCCTCCGTCTCGCGGGGGAGCGGCTCCAGCGCTTCTCCGACCGCATCGACCTCGTGCACTGCGTCTACGACGAGATCGACGAGGCCCTCGAGGGGCTCGGCATCGACGAGGTCGACGGCGTGCTGTTCGACCTCGGCGTCTCGTCGATGCAGCTCGACGAGGTCGAGCGCGGCTTCTCCTACTCCAAGGATGCGCCGCTCGACATGCGCATGGACGACACGGCGGCCTTCACCGCCGCCGAGATCGTGGCCACCTACTCCGAGGCCGACCTCCGCCGCATCTTCCGCGACTACGGCGAGGAGAAGCTGGCCGACCGCTACGCCCGCTTCATCGTGCGGGCCCGCGACGAGGCGCCGATCCTCCGGTCGGGGCAGCTCGTCGACATCATCCAGGCCGCCACGCCGGCCAAGTTCTCGAACTCCGGCCACCCCGCCAAGCGCGTCTTCCAGGCCCTCCGCATCGAGGTGAACGCCGAGCTCTCGGTGCTCGAGCGGGCCCTGCCCAAAGCCATCGACGCCCTGGTCGTCGGCGGCCGCATCGTCGTGCTCGCCTTCCAGTCGCTCGAAGACCGCATCGTCAAGCGGGAGCTGATGAAGCGGGCCGCCTCGACCGCCCCCGCCGGCCTGCCGGTCGAGCTGCCCGAGCACCGGCCCGAGCTGAAGCTCCTGGTGCGCGGCGCCGAGCTCGCCGACGACGACGAGCGCGCCCGCAACCCCCGTTCCATCCCCGTCCGCCTCCGTGCAGCAGAACGAATCAGGAGGATCGCATGACGAACCTGGCCAGTGCATCCATGAGCCGCCCCCGTGCCGCCTTCGCCCAGGCGGTCGCGGTCGAGCCCGACTTCGACCTCGACCTGCCCGGTGTCGAGCACCCGATCGCGCCCCGGCGCATCCAGGTCGTGCCGACCCGTCAGCAGCGCCGGGCGCGCCCCAAGATCGCCTACGCGGCCGTCGTGGTCACCGGGGTGCTCGCCATCGTCATCACCCAGCTCATGCTCTCGATCGGCCTCTCCGACGGCGCCTACGAGATCTCCTCGCTGCAGCAGCAGCAGAAGGAGCTCGACCGCACCAACCAGACGCTGAGCGAGCAGTACGACTCGCTGTCCTCGCCGCAGAACCTGGCCGCCAGCGCCGAGTCGCTCGGCATGGTCGCCAACAGCGCGCCCGTCTACCTCCGCCTCTCCGACGGCGCCGTGCTCGGCTCGCCGGTCGCCGCCGGTGCCACCGGCTCCGTCACCGGCGGGCAGTCGCTCATCCCGAACGCCTCGCTGAACCCCGTGACGGGCACCGCGGCGACCCCGGCCGACGCCGCGGCCGCTGCGGCGGCCGGAGCAGCGGCGGATGCCGCGGCCACCGCCGACACGGCGAGCGCGCCTCCCGTGGCCGAGGCTCCGGCCGACGTACCGTGGACGGGTGCTCTTCCCTCCCCGACGACCCGCTGATCCCCGGCGCTCGTGAACACCGCCGCGAACCGCACCACCCGGCGTCGTGCCGCCGTGGCCGTCGTCGCCGTGATGGCCGTCGTGGCGGTCTTCGTGATCCGGCTGGTGAGCATCCAGATCGTGCAGGCCGACACCCTGAACGCCGAGTCGTTCGACAAGCTCTCGGCTGAGACCACCTCCTACGGCCTCCGCGGCGACATCGTCGACGAGGACGGCACGGTGCTCGCCACGACCGTGCTGCGCTACGACGTCACCGCCTCGCCGAAGTCGGTCACCGACTTCGAGCGCACGGGTGACGACGGCAAGACGGTCGACGTGACGGCGCTGCAGGCCGCGGGGGAGATCGCCGGGATCATCGGCCAGACGCCGGAGCAGGTGTACGGCATCCTGACCGCCGACCCGTCCTCGAACCACGTGGTGGTGGTCACGGGCATCGACGTCGACGCCTTCCGTGCCATCCGCGACCTCCAAATCCCCTGGCTGTACTACGAGTCGAACCCGGTGCGCACCTACCCCAACGGGGCCGTGGCGGGCAGCGTGGTCGGCTTCATGGGCGAAGATCCCGACGCCGACCCGAGCGCCACCGAGACGGGCGACACCGCCGGCACCGAGGACGAGGTCGGGCTCTCCGGCGTCGAGCAGATGCAGAACCAGTGCCTCACCGGCACCGACGGCGTCGAGACCTACGAACGCGGGGCCGACGGCGTCGCGATCCCCGGCTCGAGCGAGACCGTGGTGCAGGCGAAGCAGGGCGGCACCGCGGTGCTCACCCTCGACAGCGACCTGCAGTGGTTCTCGCAGCAGGCGCTGCTGGCGCGCATCCAGGAGACCGGAGCCGCCTGGGGCACCGTGGTGGTGCAGGAGGTCAAGACCGGCAAGCTGCTCGCCGTCGCCGACTACCCGAGCGTCGACCCCAACGACATCGACGCCACGCCGGCGGACCAGCGCGGCTCCATCGCCTTCCAGTCGCCGTTCGAGCCCGGCTCGACCTTCAAGGCGCTGACCGCCGCCTCTGTGCTCGACGCCGGTCTCGCGAACGTCGGCACCCAGGTCGAGGCGCCGTTCATCTTCACCGACGCCAACGGCGCGTCGACCCGCGACAGCGAGTTCCACGTCGACCCGCTGCGGCTCACCTTCGCCGGCGTCATGCAGGAGTCCTCGAACACGGGCACCGCGATGCTGGGCGAGCTGCTCTCGAGCCAGCAGCGCTACGACTACATCGAGAAGTTCCACATGACGAAGCCCAGTGAGGTCGGCTTCCCGGCGGAGTCGGGCGGCATCCTGGCGCCGTGGGACGAGTGGGACGACCAGACGAACCTCACCACCACGTTCGGCCAGGGCGTGTCGAACACGGCCATCCAGATCGCGAGCCTCTACCAGACGCTGGGCAACGGCGGCGTGCGCCTGCCCGTGCAGCTGCTCGAGGGTTGCAAGGGCGAAGACGGCACGATGGCGGGTGCTCCGGATGCGACGGGTGAGCAGATCGTGCCGAGCACCGTCTCGACCGACGTCGTGAACATGCTCGAGACCGTCGTCTCGGGCGGCTACGCCTCGAAGGAGCTATCGATTCCGGGCTACCGGGTGGCCGCGAAGACCGGCACGGCGCAGATGAGCGACGGGTCGGGGGCCTACGGCGACAGCTACATCACCTCGGTCGCCGGACTCGCTCCGGCCGAGGACCCGCAGTACGTCGTTTCGGTCACCATCGCGAAGCCCGTTACCATTGAGTCGGCCCTGGCTGCGGCACCGGTCTTCCAGAAGATCATGTCGCAGGTGCTGAAGGAGAAGCGCGTGCTTCCCTCCACCGTTCCTTCGCCAGACCTGCCGACGACGTATTGAGCACCAAGGAGACCAGTGGCTGATCGGGGTTCTTCGGCGCTTCGACCCGAGCATCCGATCGAGCGGTCCCTGCCGCATCTCGTGGAGGAGTTCGGCCTCGAGCAGCGCGGCCTGCCCGTCTCCGAGGTCGTGTCGGGCATCACTCTGTCCTCGCACGACGTCGTTCCGGGCGACCTCTACGTGGGGCTCGCCGGCAAGCGGCACCACGGGGCCCGGTTCGCCGAGGCCGCCAGGGAGGCGGGTGCCGTCGCGATCCTGACCGACGACGAGGGCGCCGAGATCGCGGCCGACGCCGGTCTGCCGATCATCGTCACCCCCGAGCCGAGGCTCGCGCTCGGCGAGCTCGCGGCGTGGATCTACCGCACCCGCGAGGAGCCGCCGACGATGTTCGGCGTCACCGGGACGAACGGCAAGACGAGCGTGGCCTACCTGCTCGAGGCGATCCTCCGCCAGCTCGGCGTGGTGGCCGGCATCAGCACCACCGCCGAGCGCCGCATCGGCGACGAGGTCATCGTCTCCAAGCTCACGACCCCCGAGGCCACCGAGATCCACGCGATGCTGGCACGGATGCGCGAGGCCGACGTGCGCTCGGTCGTGCTCGAGGTCTCGGCGCAGGCCATCACCCAGCACCGTGTCGACGGCATCGTCTTCGACGTGGTCGGGTTCACCAACCTCACCCACGACCACCTCGACGACTACGAGACGATGGACGTCTACTACGCGGCGAAGCGGGAGCTGTTCCAGCCCGACCGCGCCCGCCGCGGCGTCGTGATGGTCGACGGCGACTGGGGCGGCCGGCTCGCACAGGAGTCGCGCATCCCGATCACCACGATCGCCACCGACCCCGCCGCCGACGCGGAGTGGACGCTGACGATCGACGAGGAGCGCCCCGAGCGCACCACATTCACCCTGCGGGGGCCCGACCACCGCACGCTGACCACCTCGGTGCCGCTGCTCGGCGCCTACATGGCCGCCAACGCGGCCCTCGCCATCGTGATGCTGGTGGAGTCGGGCTTCGACCTCGACGCCATCGCGCACGCGCTGAACATCGCGCACGACGCCGAGGGCACCGAGATCCACGACGACGGCTTCGTCGCCGGCATCGACGTGTACATCCCGGGCCGGGCCGAGAAGGTCTCCGGCGAGTCGGGCCCCATCGTCTACATCGACTACGGCCACAGCCCCGACGCGTTCACCTCGACGCTCGAGTCGATCCGCCGCGTCTCCGACGGCCGCGTGATCATGCTGTTCGGCGCCGACGGCGACCGCGACCCCTCCAAGCGCGAGGAGATGGGCGCGATCGCGGCCCGGCTCTCCGACGCCGTGGTGGTCACCGACTTCCACCCCCGCTTCGAGGACCCGGCCTCCATCCGCGCCGCGCTGATCGCGGGCGCGCGGGCGGCCGTGCCCGATCGCGAGATCCACGAGGTGCCCGACCCGCGGGCCGCCTTCCGCACGGCGCTCTCCCTCGCGGGCGAGGGCGACGTCATCCTCTACGCCGGCCCCGGCCACGAGGACTACCACGAGGTCGCGGGGGAGCGCATCCCCTACTCGGCCCGCGACGACGCGCGCAGTGCGCTGCACGAACACGGATGGCTCTGACGACATGCTCGATCTCACACTGACCGAGATCGCGGAGGCGCTCCAGGGCGAACTCGTGATCACCGACGCGGCCGCCGACGCCGGGTACTCCCCGGCGACGGTGGTGAACGGCACCGTCGACACCGACTCCCGCCTGATCGGCGAGGGTGACGTCTTCGTCGCCAAGCGCGGCGAGTTCGACGACGGCCACCGCTTCGTCGGCGCGGCCGTCGAGTCGGGCGCCGCTCTCGTGGTGGTCGAGCACGCCTTCGCCGACGCCGAGCGCGAGGCGGGCCGGCAGCTGCCGGTCGCCCAGATCGTCGTCGACGACTCGGTGGTCGCGCTGGGCCACTTCGCCACCGACGTCGTGAGCCGGGTCCGCGCATCCGGAGACCTCAAGATCGTCGGCATCACGGGATCGAACGGCAAGACGACCACCAAGAACCTGCTGCGTGCCGTGCTCGAGCGCGTCGGCGAGACGGTCGCCCCGCGAGACTCGTTCAACAACGAGGTGGGCGCGCCGCTTACCATGCTGAAGCTGACGCCGACCACCCGGTTCCTCGTGGCCGAGATGGGCGCGAGCGGCAAGGGCGAGATCACCCGGCTGATCCGGATGGCGAAGCCCGACGTCGGCGTCGTGCTGACGGTCGGGCTCGCGCACGCCGGTGAGTTCGGCGGCATCGAGACCACGCTGGCGACCAAGACCGAGATGGTGATCGACCTCGACGAGAGCGACGTCGCCGTGCTCAACCGCGACGACGCCCGGGTGGCCGGCATGGCCGAGAAGACCCGCGCCCGCGTGCTCTGGTTCGGCCTCGGCGACGACGCGGAGGTGCGCGCCACCGAGATCGAGGCGAGCGCCTCGGGCACGACCTTCACGCTGCACCTGCCCGACGGGCAGTCGCGCCCCGTGCGCTTCGCCGTGCTCGGCGAGCACCACGTGATGAACGCCCTCGCCGCGGCCTCGGCCGCGCACGTGCTCGGCGTCGGCATCGACGACATCGTGGCCGCGCTGGAGACCGTGACCCGCGCCGAGCGCTGGCGCATGGAGGTGATGGGCGGCGGAGACCGCCCCACCGTCATCAACGACGCCTACAACGCCAGCCCCGACTCCATGGCGGCCGCGCTGAAGACCCTGGCCCAGATCGCCGCCCCCGGGCAGCGCACGGTCGCGGTGCTCGGCGAGATGAGCGAGCTCGGCCCGTACTCGGTCGAGGAGCACGACCGCATCGGCCGGATGGTCGTGCGGCTGAACATCGGCAAGCTCTTCGTCGTGGGCGAGGGCGCCCGCGCCATCCACCTCGCCGCCGAGCACGAGGGATCGTGGGGCGGGGAGGCCGTCTTCGCGGCCGACGCCGACGAGGCCTACGCGCTGATCGCCGCCGAGCTGCGACCCGACGACCTCGTGCTGGTGAAGTCGTCGAACTCGGCGCGCCTGCGCTTCCTCGGCGACAAGATCGCGGAGGCGACCACATGATCACCCTTCTCGCCTCGGCCTCGATCTCGCTGGCGTTCTCGCTCTTCCTGACACCGGTGTTCATCCGGCTGTTCAAGCGCTTCGCCTGGGGCCAGTTCATCAACGTCGACACCCCCGACGCCCACCACGTGAAGCGCGGAACGCCCACCATGGGCGGCATCGTGATCATCCTGGCGGTGCTGTTCGGCTACTTCGTCTCGGCGATCGCCACGCAGGAGATGCCGACGATGTCGGGCCTCCTGGTGCTGTTCCTGATGACCGGGCTCGGCATCGTGGGCTTCCTCGACGACTTCCTCAAGGTGCACAAGGAGCGGAGCCTCGGCCTCACGCCCTGGGCCAAGATCACCGGACAGGTGATCGTCGGCGTCGTGTTCGCGCTGCTCGCGATCCAGTTCCCGAACACGCAGGGCGAGACGCCGGCGTCGACGCAGATCTCGTTCATCCGCGACCTGCCGTTCGACTTCCTGTCCTGGGGCGTCATCGTCGGCACCATCGCCTTCGTCATCTGGATCTGCGTGATGGTGATCGCCACCTCGAACGGCGTGAACCTCACCGACGGCCTCGACGGGCTGGCGCCCGGGTCGAGCATCCTGGCCATCGGCTCGTTCATCGTGATCGGCTTCTGGCAGTTCAACCAGTCCTGCGCCAACGCCACGCTCGACCTCGACGTGCTCGACAAGTGCTACGACGTGCGCGACCCGCTCGACCTCGCGGTCGTGGCGGCGAGCATCGTCGGTGCGCTGATCGGCTTCCTCTGGTGGAACACCAACCCCGCCAAGATCTTCCTCGGCGACACCGGCTCGCTCGCCCTCGGCGGCGCGCTGGCGGCTCTGGCGATCCTGTCGCGCACCGAGCTGCTGCTCATCCTGATCGGCGGCATCTTCGTGATCGTCGCCGGCCAGGTCGCCGTGCAGCTGACCTACTTCAAGCTCACCAAGGGCAAGCGCATCTGGCGGGCGAGCCCGCTGCACCACCACTTCGAGATGAAGGGCTGGGCCGAGGTCACCATCGTGGTGCGCTTCTGGATCATCGCCGGCCTCTTCGTCGCCGGTGCCGTCGGCTCCTTCTACCTCGAGTGGCTCTCCCGATGACCGCCGAGCGCCTCGAGGGCCTGACCAGCTGGCACGCCGACTGGAGCGGCCTGCGGGTCGCCGTGCTCGGCCTCGGCATGACCGGCTTCTCGGTGGCCGACACCCTCACGGAGCTCGGCTCCTCGGTGCTCGTCGTCGCCGCGAAGGCGTCGAAGGAGTACTCCGACCTCGTCCCCGTGATCGGGGCCCGGCTCGAGCTGGCGCCGTCGGGTGAGATCCCGGATGCGCTCGTCGAGCACGATCCCGAGCTGGTCGTGGCGTCTCCCGGCTACCACCCCGACGACGCCCTGATCGCGTGGGCCGAGTCCCGCGGCATCCCGGTCTGGGGCGACGTCGAGCTCGCCTGGCGCCTCCGCGACAAGGTCGTGAACCCGCAGACCGGCAGGCCCGCCGACTGGATCGCCGTGACCGGCACCAACGGCAAGACCACCACCGTTCAGCTCACCGCCTCGATGCTGCTGGCCGCCGGGCACCGCGTGGCCCCGTGCGGCAACATCGGCATCCCGGTGCTCGACGCGATCCGCGACCCCGAGGGCTTCGACGTGCTCGTGGTCGAGCTCTCCAGCTACCAGCTGCACTCCACCTCGAGCATGTCGCCCTGGGCGTCGGTCGTGCTGAACGTCGCCGACGACCACCTCGACTGGCACGGTTCCTTCGAGGCCTACGCCGCCGCCAAGGCGCGCGTCTACACGGCCACCCAGGTGGCCTGTGTGTACAACAAGTCCGACGAGCTCACGATGCGCATGGTCGAGGAGGCCGAGGTCGTCGACGGCGCCCGGGCCATCGGCTTCGGGCTCGGCGTGCCCGGCCCGAGCGACTTCGGCATCGTCGACGGTATCCTCTGCGACCGGGCCTTCCTCGAGGAGCGCCGCGACTCGGCGCTCGAGATCGCCACGGTCGAGGAGCTCGCCCTGCGCGGACTCGGCGCACCCCACACAGTGGCCGACGTGCTGGCGGCCGCGGCCCTGGCCCGCAGCTACGGCATCTCGGTCGAGGCCGTGCGCGCCGCCCTCGCGGGCTTCAGCCTCGACCGCCACCGCATCGAGCACGTGGTGAGCGCCGGGGGAGTGACCTGGGTCGACGACTCCAAGGCCACTAACCCGCACGCGGCCGCCGCTTCGATCAAGGCCTACCCCTCGGTCGTCTGGGTCGTCGGCGGGCTGCTCAAGGGCGTCGACATCGATCCGCTGGTCGCCTCCTCGGTGGCCTCCAGCGGCCCCGACGGCACCGCCCGCGTGCGCGCCGTCGTGGTGATCGGCGTCGACCGCAGCGAGGTGCTCGCGTCCATCCGGCGACACGCGCCGGAGCTTCCGCTGTTCGAGGTCGATCACGAAGAGACTGAGGACGTGATGACCGCGGCGGTCGCCCTGGCGGCCGGTGCGGCTCTGCCCGGAGACGTCGTGCTGTTGGCCCCGGCCGCGGCATCGATGGACCAGTTCGCAGACTACGCCGACCGCGGTGACCGATTCGCGGAGGCCGTGCGCAAGCACGTGGGAGGTACAGACGGTGACCACGACGCCCTCCCGGAGCCTCCCGCGGCCCACTGACCGCGCCCGCCTGGACGGCGGCCCCCGCTCGGCCCGCATCTCGCTCGGCCAGGTCTTCACGGCCGAGTCGGGCAACTACTTCCTGCTGCTCGGGACCACGCTCTTCCTGGTGCTCCTCGGCCTGGTGATGGTGCTCTCCTCGAGTTCGATCGACTCCTACGTCGGCCGTCAGGGCTTCTTCGGCGTGTTCTGGAAGCAGGGCATGTTCGCCCTGATCGGCATCCCGCTGATGCTCGTCATCTCGCGCCTGCCCATCCGCTTCTTCAAGCGCTGGGCCTGGGTGGCGATCTTCGTGGCGGTCGGCGTGCAGCTGCTCGTGTTCACCCCGCTCGGCATCGAGGTCGGCGGCAACCTGAACTGGATCGGCGTCGGCAGCGTCAACTTCCAGCCCTCCGAGCTCGTGAAGCTCGCCCTCGTCATCTGGATGGGGTCGATCCTGACGAAGAAGGAGCCGCTGCTCGGTCAGCTCGGTCACGTCGTCATCCCCATCCTCCCGGTGGCGGGCGGCGCCATCCTGCTGGTGCTCCTCGGCGGCGACCTCGGCACCGTGATGATCATGGCGGGCCTCGTCTTCGGCGCGCTCTTCTACGCCGGCATCAAGCTCAGGATGCTCTTCCTCCCCGTCATCGCGGGAGCCCTCATCGCCGTGGTCGTCGCCTTCTCCAGCGAGAGCCGCACCACGCGCATCATGGCCTTCTTCACGGGCGGCGGGGCGGACTACGAGGGCACCGACTGGCAGGCGCAGCACGGCCTCTGGGCGCTCGCCAGCGGCGGCGTCTTCGGTGTCGGGCTCGGCAACTCCCGCGCCAAGTGGTCGTGGCTGCCGGCGGCCGACAACGACTACATCTTCGCCATCATCGGCGAGGAGCTGGGGCTGATCGGCGCGGTCGTGGTGCTGCTGCTGTTCATCGCGCTGGCCATCGCGTTCGTGCGCATCATCCGCTCGTCGACCGACATGTTCTCGCGGGTCGCCACCGGCGCCGTGATGGTGTGGCTGATCGGCCAGGCGTTCGTGAACATCGCCGTGGTGCTCGGCGTGCTGCCCGTGCTCGGCGTGCCGCTGCCGCTGATCTCCTCGGGCGGCTCGGCGCTGCTGACGACCCTCGCCGCGATCGGTATCGTCCTCGCCATCGCCCGGGAGAACTCCCAGAACGAGCAGGCGGCCGCCCGATGACGACGTACCTCCTCGCCGGAGGCGGCACGGCGGGCCACGTGAACCCGCTGCTCGCCACGGCCGACGAACTGCGCCGACGCGAGCCCGACGCGACCGTGCTCGTGCTCGGCACCGCGGAGGGCCTCGAGGCCCGGCTCGTGCCCGAGCGCGGCTACGAGCTGCTGACCATCCCCAAGCTCCCGTTCCCGCGGCGGCCGAACGGAGCCGCCCTGCGGTTCCCGGATGCCCTGCGCCGCACGATCGCGCAGGTGGCCTCGCTCATCCGCAGCCGGGGTGTCGACGTCGTGGTGGGCTTCGGCGGCTACGCCTCGGCGCCCGGCTACCTCGGAGCGCGGCGCGCCCGGGTGCCGTTCGTGATCCACGAGGGCAACGCCAAGCCCGGGCTCGCGAACGTGCTGGGCGCCCGCTTCAGCCCCTACGTCGGCGTCAGCTTCGCCGCGACCCGGCTGCCGAACGCGACGCTCACCGGCATGCCGCTCCGGCGCGAGGTGACGGCCCTGGCCGATGCGGGTGCGCGGGACGCCGCCCGCCTCGAGGCCGCCGCCGCGTTCGGACTCGACCCCGCCCGGCCGACCCTCCTCGTCACCGGCGGATCGCTCGGCGCCCGCCGCATCAACGCCACCGTCGTGGCGTCGGCACCCGCCCTGGTGGGCGCGGGGTGGAACGTGCTGCACATCGCCGGGAACCAGGCCGAGGTCGCCGATCCCGGTCTGCCCGGCTACGCCTTCCTGCACTACTGCGACCGGATGGACCTCGCCCTGGCAGTCGCCGACCTCGCCGTCTCGCGGGCCGGCGGATCGACGGTGTCCGAGCTCGCGGTCGTCGGCGTGCCGTCGGTGCTCGTGCCCTACGCGGTCGGCAACGGCGAGCAGCGCTTCAACGCGCTCGACCTCGTGAACGCGGGCGGGGCGACGATCGTGCCCGACGCGGAGTTCCTGCCCGGGCGGGTCGTGGCGGAGCTCGTGCCGCTCCTCGCCGACCGGCCGCGCATCGACGCGATGGCGGCCGCCGCGCGCTCGGTCGGCATCCCCGACGCGGCCGAGCGGCTCGTGCAGCTCGTCGGACGCGCGCTGGCCGGTGACGGGGGCGGGCGCCGGTGAGCGTAACGTTGTGTCGGATGTCCGGCAGCACCGAGCATCCGAGAACCCCGCCCCACCGAGCCCCGATCAGAAAGGGCATGAACCCGTGATCAAGCCCGACCTCAGCCTCCCCATCCCCGAGACGCTCGGCGCCGTGCACTTCGTGGGCATCGGCGGAGCGGGCATGAGCGGCATCGCCCGGCTGTTCCAGGCCGCCGGCCTGACCGTCACCGGGTCCGACCGCAGCGACTCCAAGACCGCGTCCAAGCTGCGCGCGCTCGGCATCCCCGTGGCCGTCGGCCACGACGCGGCGAACGTCGGCGAGGCCGACACCCTCGTCGTCACCAGCGCGCTCTGGCCCGACAACCCCGAGTACCTCACCGCGCAGGAGCGCGGGCTGACCGTGCTGCACCGCTCGCAGGCCCTCGCCTGGCTGACCAACCGCAAGCGCCTCGTGGCGGTCGCCGGCGCCCACGGCAAGACCACCTCGACCGGCATGATCGTCACCGGTCTGATCGGGCTCGACGCCGACCCGAGCTTCGTCAACGGCGGGGTCATCTCCGAGCTCGGCACCAGCTCGGCCTTCGGCGACGGGGAGCTGTTCGTCGTCGAGGCCGATGAGAGCGACGGCTCGTTCCTGCTCTACGACACGGCGGTCGCCCTGATCACCAACGTCGACCCCGACCACCTCGACCACTACGGCTCGGTCGAGGCCGTCGAGGACGCCTTCGTGCAGTTCGCCGACGCGGCCTCCGAGCTCGTCGTCATCTCCTCCGACGACGCCGGTGCGTTGCGCGTGAAAGACAGGCTCGCCCACCAGCGGGTGCTGAGCTTCGGCGAGGCCGCCGACGCCGACCTGCGGGTGCACTCGATCCAGACCGACGGGCCCGTGCGCTTCACCCTCGACTACGAGGGCGTCAGCTACCCGGCCGGCCTGCGGGTTCCCGGCCACCACAACGCGATCAACGCGGCCGGTGCGGTCGCCGTGCTGGTGGGTCTCGGCTTCGCCCCGGATGCGGCCCTCGCCGCGGTGGGCGCGTTCGGCGGCACCGGCCGGCGGTTCGAGCTGCACGGCACCGTCGGCGGCGTGAGCGTCTACGACGACTACGCCCACCACCCCACCGAGGTCGACGCGGCGCTGACCGCCGCGCGCACCGTCGTGGGCGAGGGCCGGATCATCGCCGTGCACCAGCCGCATCTGTACAGCCGCACGAAGCTGATGGCGGGGGAGTTCGCCGAGACGCTCGAGCGCACCGCCGACTACACGATCGTGCTCGAGGTCTGCGGCGCCCGGGAGGACCCGATCCCGGGTGTCACCGGCGAGCTCGTCTCCTCGCGCTTCGACGACGCCTCGAAGGTCGCCTACGTCGACGACTGGGATCGCGCCGCGGAGCACCTCGCGAGCGTGGCCCGCCCGGGCGACTTCGTCGTCACGCTCGGCTGCGGCGACGTCAACCTGATCGTGCCGCAGCTGCTGGAGCAGCTGGAGTCCCGCTCGGTCGCGGGCGTCGCCGGGGAGTGAAGCGGCCTCCGGGCATCACTCCGCCCCCTCCACCGCCGCCGCCGGCCGCCGAGCCGCCGGCGCAGCGGCCGAAGCGGGCGCCACGTGCCCCGCGGGCGACACCGGACGTGCGTCCGGCGGCCCCGTCGCGCTCGTCGGCCCCGTCGCGCTCGTCCGCCCCTTCCGGCGATCAGGACGCGACGCTGCCGATCGACCTCACCCAGCCGATCGATCTCACCCAGCCGATCGATCTCACCCAGCCGCTCGGCCGGACGCGATCGGTGAAGCTGCCCACGGGGAGCCCCGCATCGACGACCGCGCCAAGCACGGCGAAGCCCGCTTCGCCGCCCGCGTCGGCGACGAACCCCGACGCCAAACGGCAGCTGCGCAAGGCCACCGCCGCCCGGCGCCGCTTCGAGCGCTCCGAGGCCCGCCGCTTCACCCAGCGCTCCCGGCGTCGGCGCATCACCTGGATGATCGCGGGCGGCACGCTCGCCGGCCTCGTGCTCGTGGTGCTGCTCACGGCCTACTCGCCGCTGCTCGCCGTGCGCCAGCTCGCCGTCGAGGGCACCGCCCGGCTCGACCCCGCGGCCGTCAGCACCGCCCTCGACGACCAGCTCGGCAAGCCGCTCGCCCTCGTCGACTACGGCGCGATCGAGCGCGACCTCGCCGGCTTCCCCTACATCGAGTCGTACTCGGTGGAGGCGCGTCCGCCCGACACCCTCGCCGTGCGCGTCGTGGAGCGTCGCCCCGTCGCACTGCTGCAGACCGCCGCGGGCTTCGACCTGATCGACGCGGCGGGAGTCGTCGTGCAGCAGTCGGGGGAGCGCATTCCCGGCTTCCCCGTGCTCGACCTCACCGGCACCGAGATCGGCAGCCCGGGGTTCCAGGCCGCCGCCGCCGTGCTGATGTCCCTGCCCGACACCCTGCTGGCGCAGGTCGACCGCATCAGCGGCACCACCCCCGACAGCGTCACGATGGTCTTCGCCGGAGCCGGCCAGCGGGTCGTCTGGGGCGACGCCGAGGAGAGCGAACTGAAGGCGCAGATCCTGCAGAAGCTGATCGCGACGCAGGATCCGGCGCTGCCGGTGGAGTACGACGTGTCGAGCCCGCAGAGCCCGGTCATCCGCTGACGAACGCGGATCCACCGGATCCGATCGCGACACGCGGTGGGATTCGCGGCCCTGGGGAGCTTCCTCCCGTAGCGTCGTCGTAGGAAATACATACTCGGAATAACTTTAACTTTCAAGTCGAACTTTAAGGTTCCAGCGGAGGCCGGACGTGACTTCAAACCAGAACTACCTCGCCGTGATCAAGGTCGTCGGTATCGGCGGCGGCGGCGTCAACGCCGTCAACCGCATGATCGAGCTCGGGCTCCGCGGAGTCGAGTTCATCGCCATCAACACGGATGCGCAGGCGCTCCTGATGAGCGACGCCGACGTCAAGCTCGACGTCGGCCGCGAGATCACCCGCGGCCTCGGTGCCGGCGCCGACCCGGAGGTCGGCCGTCGTGCGGCGGAGGACCACGCGGAGGAGATCGAGGAGGCCCTGGCGGGCGCCGACATGGTCTTCGTCACCGCCGGAGAGGGCGGCGGAACGGGCACCGGCGGTGCTCCCGTCGTGGCCCGCATCGCGAAGTCGATCGGGGCGCTCACCATCGGTGTCGTCACGAAGCCCTTCGGCTTCGAGGGCAAGCGCCGCGCGGCCCAGGCCGAAGACGGTGTCGCCACCCTGAAGAACGAGGTCGACACCCTCATCGTCGTGCCGAACGACCGCCTGCTCGAGATCAGCGACCGAGGCATCAGCATGCTCGAGGCCTTCTCGACGGCCGACCAGGTGCTCCTCGCCGGTGTGCAGGGCATCACCGACCTGATCACCACCCCCGGCCTGATCAACCTCGACTTCGCCGACGTCAAGTCGGTCATGCAGGGCGCGGGTTCCGCGCTGATGGGCATCGGCTCGTCCAGGGGAGCCGACCGCGCCATCAAGGCCGCCGAGCTCGCCGTGGCCTCGCCGCTGCTCGAGGCGTCGATCGACGGTGCGCACGGCGTGCTGCTGTCGATCCAGGGCGGCTCGAACCTCGGCATCTTCGAGATCAACGACGCGGCCAAGCTCGTTCAGGACGCGGTGCACCCCGAGGCGAACATCATCTTCGGTGCCGTCATCGACGACACGCTCGGCGACGAGGTGCGCGTCACCGTCATCGCCGCGGGGTTCGACGGCGGCGAGCCGAACGCCAACACCCCGGCGGTCGAGTCGCGTCGCGGCAGCTTCGTCGGCAAGGCCGAGGAGGTCGACCCGTTCGGCCGCGGCGCCGCTCCCACGGCGACGCTGCGCCGCGACCAGCGTGCGGAGCCCGCCGAGGAGGCGCCTGCCGCCGCTCCGGCCCCGGCACAGCACTGGTCGACCCCGTCGGCCGACCTCGGCCTCACCGGCGCCGTGGCGCTCGACCCGGCCTCGGAAGACGACGACGCCGATCTGGACGTCCCGGACTTCCTCAAGTGACCGACCTCCTCCAGTAGTGACCGAGCCAACTCCCGCGGAGCGGGTCGAGCGCGTCGAATCCGAGATCTCGGAGGCGGCGCGCTCCGCCGGTCGTGACCGTGGCGAACTGACCCTCATCGCGGTCACCAAGTTCCACCCCGCGTCGCTCGTGCGCGAGCTGCACGCCGCCGGCCTCCGCGACTTCGGCGAGAACCGGCACCAGGAGGCGCGCGAGAAGGCCGTGGAGCTCGCCGACCTCGAGCTCGACTGGCACTTCGTCGGCCAGCTGCAGACCAAGAAGGCCCGCCAGGCCCGCGAGTACGCCTCGGTGCTGCACTCGCTCGACCGAGAGGCGCTCGTCGAGGCGCTGGCCGTCCCGGCCGAGGGCAGCGGCCCGCTCGACGCGTTCCTGCAGGTCAACCTCACCGACGACCCCGAACGCGGGGGAGTGCGACCTGAGGATGCGGAGGCCCTCGCCGAGCGGGTGGCCCGCGCTTCAGGCCTGCGCCTTCTCGGCGTGATGGCGGTCGCCCCGCTCGACGAGGAGCCGCGCGCCGCCTTCGCCCGGCTGCGGTCGGTCGGCGACCGCGTGCGCACCGTCGTGCCCGAGGCGCGCTGGATGTCGGCCGGCATGTCGAACGACTTCGCCGAGGCGATCGCCGAGGGCGCGACACACCTGCGGATCGGGACGGCAATCACCGGAAATCGCCCGCCCCGCGATTAATCTCGGGGTAGGAAGAACACGCACCCAACCGGAGGTTCCGATGGCCAACCCGCTCCGCAAGACCATGGTCTACCTGGGACTCGCCGACGAGGAGCTCGACTACGAGACTCCCGCCGCCGAGCCGCAGCGACAGGCGCCCGTCGCGCCCGTGCCGCATCCTCAGGCAGCTCCCAGCCAGGCCCCCGCGCCCCAGGCCACCCGTGCGCCGGTGACCCCCCTCCGCAAGACCTCGCACACCACTCAGACGAAGAATGTGGCTCCTGCTGAAATGAACGAAATCCTCACCGTGCACCCCAAGCAGTACAAGGATGCCCAGGTCATCGCCGAGAACTTCCGCGAGGGCATCCCGGTCATCATGAACCTGTCGCAGATGACGGATGCCGATGCGCGCCGTCTGATCGACTTCGCCGGCGGCCTCTCGCAGGGCCTCTACGGCAAGATCGAGCGTGTCACCAGCAAGGTCTTCCTGCTCTCGCCGTCGCACGTCTCGGTCTCCGGGGACGCCGGTGGCGAGGCTCGTGCGGAGTCGTCCTTCTTCGTCCAGTCATAATTGCTGAGTGGGTTCACTCGTAGCGATCATCGCGACCGTCGTCTATTTCGCGCTGCTGCTGTACTTCTTCCTGATGTGGGGTCGATTCATCCTCGACCTCGTCCGGACGGTCCGCCGTGACTGGCGGCCCACCGGCGCGCTCCTGGTGGTGGCGGAGGCGGCCTACACGGTCACCGACCCGCCGATCCGGTTCTTCCGGCGCATCATCCCGCCGCTGCGCGTGGGCCCCGTGGCCCTCGACTTCGGCTGGAGCATCGTGATGCTCATCGTGATCATCGGCCTCTCGGTCGCGGGCTTCCTGCGCGCATCCTGAGGCTCGGCCATGTGCCCCGACCGGGGGCCCATGTAGTCTGAAAGCACTCGCACCGCCCCGATCGACCCGTTCATGGGACGTTCGCCAGGAATGTTGCTACGGTTAGCAACGCGTTATCACTGTCTGTCAGAGCAATAAAGGTGGAAGACCATGGCGTTAACTCCGGAAGATGTTGTTAACAAGAGATTTTCTCAGACCAAGTTCCGTGAAGGATACGACCAGGACGAGGTCGACGACTTCCTCGACGAGGTCGTGGTCGAGCTCCGTCGCCTGACGCAGGAGAACGAGGAGCTCAAGGCCCAGCTCGAGAGCGGTTCCGCTCCCGTCGCCGCGGCCCCGGCCCCGGCCGCTGCCGAGGAGACCCCGGCCCCCGCACCCGTCGCCGAGGTGCCCGCACCCGTCGCCGCGGCTCCGGCCGCCGTCTCCGCGTCGGCTCCGGCCGCCGAGGTCGAGGACGACGCGGTCTCCACCACGAACCTGCTCCAGCTGGCGCGTCGTCTGCACGACGAGCACGTCAAGGAGGGTGCCGACAAGCGTGACGCCCTCATCGCCGAGGGTCACGCCACCGCCGCGCGCATCGTCGCCGAGGCCGAGACCAAGCAGCGCAACGAGCTCGCCCGTCTCAACCAGGAGAAGGCCGGCATCGAGCACCGCATCGACGAGCTGCGCACCTTCGAGAAGGACTACCGCTCCGGCCTCAAGAGCTACATCGAGGACCAGCTGAAAGACCTGACCTCCTCGAGCGTCGACAACGAGAAGACCCCGTCCTCCACCTTCAGCGGCTTTGGCGGATAGTCGGACCCAGAAGGCTCGCCCCCGGGTACTGATCGTTCTGGCGGTCGTCGCAGCTGCGGCGATCGCCATCGATCAGTTCACGAAGTTCCTCGTGGTCTCGAACCTCGAACTGGGTGAGGTCGTCCCCGTCGTGGGCGACCTCATCCAGTTCCGTTTCGTGAAGAACTCCGGCGCCGCCTTCTCGATCGGCAACGCGTACACCTGGATCTTCTCGATCCTGGCGGCCGCCGTGACCGTGGTGATCATCTGGTTCGCCCGGCGCATCCGTTCGATCGCCTGGGCCTGGGTGTTCGGGCTGCTGCTCGGCGGAACCATCGGCAACCTGATCGACCGGCTCTTCCGGGAGCCCGGCTTCGGCGTCGGTCATGTCATCGACTTCCTCACCATCCCGCTGCTGCCGGCGATCTTCAACGGCGCCGACGTCTGCATCTCGGGCGCCATGGTGCTGTTCCTGATCCTGACCCTCCGCGGGGTGGGACTCGACGGCACGCGCGGGGAGAAGCCGGCGGCTGCTCCTGAGCCCGAGGCCGCGCCCGGGGCCCAGCCCGGGGCCGATCCGCTGGCCGAGCCGGAGAAGTCGTAGCGATGGAGTCCCGCACCCTGCCCGTCCCCGACGGTCTCGACGGCACGCGCGTCGACGCCGGGATCGCCAAGCTGCTCGGCTTCTCACGCACCTTCGCCGCCGAGGTCGTCGACGCCGGCGGCGTGAGCGTCGACGGCAGGCCGGCCGGCAAGAGCGACCGGCTGCGGCGCGACACCTGGCTCTCGGTCGAGTGGGCTCCCAAGGAGGAGCCCCGCATCGTGCCGGTGATCGTGCCCGAGCTCGACGTGGTCTACGACGACGACGACATCATCGTGGTCGACAAGCCCGTGGGTGTCGCCGCGCATCCGTCGGTCGGCTGGGACGGGCCGACCGTGCTCGGCGCCCTCGCCGGCGCCGGCTACCGCATCGCCACGAGCGGCGCTGCCGAGCGCGCGGGCATCGTGCACCGCCTCGACGCGGGCACGAGCGGCCTGATGGTCGTCGCGAAGAGCGAGGAGGCCTACACCTGGCTGAAGCGCCTCTTCCACGACCGCGAGGTCGACAAGATCTACCACGCCCTGGTTCAGGGCCACCCCGACCCCTTTGCGGGCACCATCGACGCGCCCATCGGCCGCCATCCGCGCTCCGACTGGAAGTTCGCGGTCACCGCCGACGGCAAGCACTCCATCACGCACTACGAGACGCTCGAGGCGTTCCGGGCGGCGACGCTGCTCGAGATCCACCTCGAGACCGGGCGCACCCATCAGATCCGGGTGCACATGGCCGCCCAGCGGCACCCGTGCGTGGGCGACTCGATGTACGGCGCCGACCCCGTGCTGTCGGCCCGGCTCGGGCTCGCCCGGCAGTGGCTGCACGCCATGCGGCTGGGCTTCGTGCATCCGCGCACCCGCGAGTACGTCTCGTTCGAGAGCCACTACCCGGCCGACCTTCAGCACGCGCTCGACGTCGTGCGCGACGACTAGCCGGGCCTCAGGGCAGCAGCACCACGAGCTTCGTCGCCGAGACGCCGGCGCGCATCCGGTCGAGGGCGGGCTGGATGCTCGACAGCCCGGTTCCCACCACCTCCGCCCGCGGCAGCACCCGGTGGCGGCCCTCGGCGAGGGCGGCCGGGAGGTGGTCGGTCCAGAGCATCCGGCCCACCTCGTTCGAGACGAGTGTGCTGCCCCAGACGAAGCGCGCGCGGATGCCGTGACGGAGGCAGCGCAGCTGCAGCGCGACGTTGCCCGCCACGAGCCGTGCGATCATCACGGCTCGGCGGCGGGAGAAGCCCGAACGGCGGGGCTGGTCGAAGAACGAGACCGAGGGGCTGGCGAGGGCGACCCGCTTCGCCCCGGTCAGGGCGGCGATCGCGACGCACGGCTCGGCCGAGCCCGTCGCGATGGCGAGCACGCCGGCCACCCGCTGCCCGCCGACGGCGGCCACGACCTTCGCCACGACCTCGGCATCACGGTAGTCGACGGCCTCGGCCGCGCCGAGGTCGCGCAGCAGCGCGTGGTTGGCGGGGGAGGCGGTCGTGACGACGCGGTAGCCGGCGGCGACCGCGAGCTGCACGGCGTTCAGGCCGACGCTCGTGGCGCCGCCCCACACCACGACCGTCTCCCCGCGCGCCACCACCTCGCCGGGTGCGGTAGGCGGATGCGCGAGCCCGAGCTGGTCGCTCTGGAAGAGGGCCACGGCCGCCGTCGAGACCGCGAGGGGCAGTGCCGCCGCGTCCTCGAAGGCCGAGCCGGTCGGGATCGGGGCCGTCAGCGCCTCTTCGAGCAGGAGGTGCTGCTGGAAGCCGCCCTCTGCGACGTGGTCGCGGCCCTTCTCGACGCCCAGGGCGAAACCGACGACGCGGTCGCCCTTCGCGAACCGTGTCACCTCCGCACCGACGGCGACGACCTCGCCGGCGACGTCGGTGCCGAGCACGGCGGGGGCGTCGAGCCAGCGGTACATCATCCGGCCGTTGGACTGGATGACGGCGTCGAGCGGGTTGATCGCGACGGCGCGCGCTCGCACGACGAGCTGGGTCGGGCCGGCGACCGGGAAGGGCGATTCGCGCACGGTCACGTCGGCATAGGCAGTGTCGAGCCAGGCTGCGGTGTTCGGGGGAGTGCTGTCGGGCATCCGGTTCTCCAGAGGTGTTCGGGTCGAGCGGGGTGGGTGATGGCATTGCGTGTCATGGCCATGATGACACGGAATGTCGTAAGGTGGGGCGCATGACGCGATGGGCACCGGATGCGGCACTTCGGCTCGAGGCGGCGGCGCTCGATCTCGTGGAGGAGCAGGGCTACGCGGCGACGACCGTGCCGCAGATCACGGCGCGGGCCGAGCTGACGACCCGCACCTTCTTCCGGCACTTCGCCGACAAGAGGGACGTGTTCTTCCTGCGGGACCGCGAGTTCCCGCGGGTGATCGCAGAGGCGCTGGAGGGGGTGGCGGCGCAGGGGGACGGGCTCGGGGGAGTATCCGCGGGGGCCGACGCGCTCGACGTCGTGCGGCAGGGGCTCGCCCGCGCGGTGTCGCCGCTGGAGGGCTGGCGGGAGCCGATCCTCCGGCGGAGGGCGATCATCCGGGCGGAGGACCAGCTGCGGGAGCGCGAGCTGCTGAAGTCGGCGCACCTCGCCGATGCGATCACGGATGGGCTCGTCTTACGGTCGGTGGCCCCGGAGCGGGCCCGGCTGGTGGCCTCGATCGCCGTGCTCGTGTTCGACCGGGCGCTCGACGCCTGGCTCGACGCGCCGCCGACCCGGCCCCTCGCCGGGTTCCTCGAGGACTCCTGGGTCGAGCTCGAGGCCCTGCTCGCACCCCAGGGGTGAGCGCGGGGCTGCCGCGTCACAAAGCGTAGGACCAGCACGGCGGCCGGATCGCGCTGCCTACAGTGGCACCACTCCGCAGCCGCGGAGCATCGCCCGAGTGCAGCCTGGAGACGCCATGACCACCGATCCCCTCAAGTTCGCCTACTGGGTGCCGAACGTCAGCGGCGGGCTCGTCGTGTCGACGATCGAGCAGCGCACCTCATGGGACTACGACTACAACGTCAAACTCGCTCAGACCGCCGAGCGGGTGGGCTTCGAGTACGCGCTGAGCCAGGTGCGCTACCTGTCGAGCTACGGCGCCGCCCAGCAGCACGAGTCGACGAGCATCAGCCTCGCGCTGCTGCTCGCGACCGAGAAGCTCAAGGTCATCGCCGCGGTGCACCCGGGGCTCTGGGAGCCGGCCGTGCTCGCGAAGTTCATCCTCACCGCCGATCAGTTCTCGCACGGCCGGGCCGCCGTCAACGTCGTCAGCGGCTGGTTCAAGGACGAGTACACGAAGCTCGGTCTGCCCTGGCTCGAGCACGACGAGCGCTACCGGCGCTCGGCGGAGTTCATCGAGGTGCTGCGGAAGCTCTGGACCGAGGAGAACGTCGAGTTCGCGGGGGACTTCTACCGCGTGAACGACTTCACTCTGCGACCGGGGCCGTTCCCGGTGCAGGGGCGCGAGCATCCGGAGATCTTCCAGGGCGGCAACTCGACGGCCGCCCGCTTCAACGGCGGGGCGCACGCCGACTGGTACTTCTCGAACGGCAAGGACTTCGACGGGTTCACCGAGCAGTACGACGAGGTGACGCGCATCGCGGCCGAGCACGGGCGCCGGGTGCGGTTCGGCCTGAACGCGTTCACGATCATCCGCGACACCGAGGCGGAGGCGCGCGAGCAGCTGCGGGAGATCATCGCGAAGGCCGACAAGCCGTCGGTCGAGGGGTTCCGCGCATCCGTGCAGCAGGCGGGCGCCTCGACGGCCGACAGGAAGGGGATGTGGGCCGACTCGTCGTTCGAGGACCTCGTGCAGTACAACGACGGCTTCCGCACCCAGCTGATCGGCGACGCCGAGCAGGTCGCGCGGCGGATCATCGCGTACAAGCAGCGCGGCGTCGACCTGTTCCTGCTCGGCTTCCTGCACTTCCAGGAGGAGCTCGAGCACTTCGGCACCACCGTCATCCCCATCGTGCGGGAGCTCGAGGCCGAACTCGAGCGCACCGGCGAGCTGCGCCCCGCCACCGTCTGATTCCTCGTCGGAAGCCCGCGGCAACGGGCTCCCGGCGATCCACCGCCCGGTTCCCCGGGCGATCCAGCACACCGAACAAGGAGCATCATCGTGACCCTGACAGACCAGACGACCGACCCCTCGACCGACCGCTGGCGGGACGCAGCCCGCCCACAGACTAGCGCCGAGTGGCTCGAACGCGCCGCGGAGGTGTCGGACATCCTCGCCGCCGACGCCGTGGAGCGCGACCGCGCCGGGCTCGCGCCCCACCGGGAGGTGGCGCTGCTGAAGGCCTCCGGTCTCGTGACGCTGCTCGGACCCGTCGAGCACGGCGGGGGCGGGCAGACCTGGGCCACGGCGTACAAGGTGATCCGCGCGGTCGCCCGCGGTGACGGCTCGATCGGGCAGCTGCTCGGCTACCACTACCTCTGGGCGTGGGCGGCGCGGCTCGTCGCGACCGAGGATCAGATCGCGGCCGTCGAGGAGCTGTACACCTCCCAGAGCCTGCTGTTCGGGGGCGCGGTGAATCCGCGGGACTCGGATCTGAGCATCCGCTCGGAGGGGGACACCCTCGTGTTCTCGGGGCGCAAGTCGTTCTCGACGGGTGGGGTCGTCAGCGATCTGACCGTGCTCGAGGGCGTGCTCGAGGGCACAGACACGCACATCTTCGCGATAGTGCCGACCGACCAGCCGGGCATCGTGTTCGGGAACGACTGGGACAGCCTCGGGCAGCGGCTGACCGAGTCGGGGTCGGTCGAGATCCAGGACGTGCGCGTGGACTGGGCGTCGGCGGCGGGGTTCGTCGACCGGGTGTTCCAGCCGCTGACGTACAACACGCTGAACGTGCCGACGATCCAGCTCGTGTTCGCGAACTTCTACCTCGGGATCGCGCAGGGGGCACTGACGACCGCCGCGGCCTACACGCGGTCGACGACGCGCCCCTGGCCGTACGGCGGCGACGACAAGGCGCGGGCCGCCGACGAGTGGTACCTGCTCGAGGGGTACGGGTCGCTGCAGTCCAAGCTCTGGGCCGACGAGGCGCTGATCGACGCGGTCGGCGAGGAGATCAGTGCCGTGCTGCACGCGCCGCGCGAGGAGCTCACCGAGCGGCGGCGCGGCGAGATCGCCGTGCGGATCGCCGCCGCGAAGGCGCGCATCTCGGACGACGGGCTCGAGACCGCCACCAAGGTCTACGAACTGACGGGGGCTCGGGCGACGGCGAACTCGGTGGGCCTCGACATCTTCTGGCGCAACCTCCGCACGCACTCGCTGCACGACCCGGCGCCGTACAAGCGCCGCGAGGTGGGGCAGTACGTGCTGCTCAACGAGATCCCCGAGCCCACCTGGTACACCTGATCCGAGAGGTCAGTCGGCGGGGGTCACCGCCGGGGCGGGGTGGGGGACCCCGCCCCAGCGCTGGGCCGTGCGGTGCTCGTGCAGGGCGCGCTCGGCGTGCAGCGCCGGGTAGATGCCGAGGAAGACGGCCATCGGCGCGAGCAGGCGCACGTCGTGGATGCCATGGGCCGCGTAGGTGCGCTGGAATCGCTCGACGTAGTAGAGGTAGTCCCGCGGCGAGGAGTCGAGGCGGCGGGCCGACATGCCCACCGTCATCGCCGAGACGTAGCCCACCTTGAGGCCCTTGAGGGCGAGGTGCACGGCCAGGTCGATGTCCTCGTGCATGAGATCCTCGCGGTCGGCGCAGACGTCGCCGCGCACGGCCAGCCAGGCCTCCTTCGTGATCGCCATGTTCGTGCCGAAGAGGAAGACGTAGTCGCCGGCGAGCTTCACCTGCAGCTTCCGGAAGGTGTCGTCGGCGTGGTGGCCGAAGCGCCGCATGGGCATGTCGTAGTACTCGACCGGGCCGCTGGCCGCCACGAAGTCACCGGTCGAGAAGGCGAGCTGCACCTGCTCCACCCAGTTCGGCGCGAGGGCGGTGTCGGCGTCGATGCGGCCGATCACGGTGCCGGTCGCAGCGTCGAAGCCGGCGTTCCGGGTGGGGGTGATGCCCTGCTCGGCGTCCTGCTCGATCAGGCGGATGTTCGCCTCGGGGAACGCCTGGATCATCGCCTCGACCGCCGCCCGCGTGCCGTCGGTCGAGCGGTTGTCGACCACCACGATCTCGTGCGCGGGCACGGTCTGCTCGATCGCGGCGACGAGGCAGTGACGGATGCCCGCCTCCTCGTTGTACGCGGGGATGACGATCGACACCGTCGGCAGCGCGGCGGCGGGGAGCGGGGAGAGGCTGTCGGTCACGTCGGATCCTTCGATCGGGAGCGGGGCGGGGACGCCGGTCGGTGCCGTCAGTCTGGCAGAGCGCGGGCACCGGGCGACAGGTGCAGATGATCGTCGGGCGGCGGGTGCGCGGGGGCGGGCATCCGGAGCAGTAGCGTGGGCGGGGTGGGCGAGTCGGGCGATCGGATGACGTCGGAGGACGTGAGTGCCCTGGTCGCGCGCCTGACCGACGCCGAGAAGGTCGCGTTGACCGCCGGAGCGGACGCGTGGACGACGGTCGCGGTGCCGCGGCTCGGCATCCCGGCGCTGCGCCTGGGCGACGGACCGCACGGGGTGCGGCGGCCGCGCGACGGGTCGGGGCTGTCGATGTTCGACTCGGACCCGGCGACCTGCTTCCCCACGGCGGCGGCGCTCGGGGCGAGCTGGGACGAGTCGCTCGTCCGCGAGGTCGGCGCGGCCCTCGGGCGGGAGGCCGCCGCGCACGGCATCGGGGTGCTTCTGGGGCCCGGGGTGAACCTCAAGCGCACACCGGTGGGCGGGCGGAACTTCGAGTACTTCTCGGAGGATCCGCTGGTCTCGGCCCGGCTCGGCGCTGCCTGGGTGCAGGGTGTGCAGGGCACGGGGGTGGGCGCGTCGCTGAAGCACCTCGCGGCGAACGACACCGAGCATCGGCGCTACGGCATCGACGCGGTGGTCGACGAGCGGGCGCTGCGGGAGCTCTACCTCGCGCCCTTCGAGCACATCGTGCGGTCGGCGCGGCCCGCCACCGTGATGGCCGCGTACAACCGGCTGAACGGCGAGCACTGCACCGAGTCGCGGTGGCTGCTGACCGGTGTGCTGCGAGGGGAGTGGGGGTTCGACGGGGTGGTCGTGTCCGACTGGGGGGCGTCGTGGGACCGAGCGGCGTCGATCCCGGCGGGCACCGACCTGAGCATGCCGGGGCTCGGCCGGTTCGACGACGCCCTCGTGCTGCGGTCGCTGGCGACGGATGCGCGGCCGGGCGCCTCGCGTGATGCGAACCCGCGCGGGGCGGGGCTGGGTGCTGCGGCGGTGCGCGCCTCGGCGACGGATGCGCGGCCGGGGTCGCTCGGACGGGGTGCGCTCGACGCGGCGGTCGGGCGCGTGCTGCGGCTCGTCGAAGCGCATGCCGGCACCGCGGTGGAGGCGCCGGAGCCCGACCTCGACGCGCACCACGCGCTGGCGCGGCGGGCGGCGGCGGCCGGGACCGTGCTGCTGCAGAACGACGGGGTGCTGCCGATCCGAGCGGGGGTGAGCATCGCGGTGATCGGGGCCATGGCGGCCGAGCCGCGCTACCAGGGGGCGGGGAGCTCGCACGTCGTGCCGACCCGGCTCGACACCCTCCTCGACTCCCTTCGCGCCGCTGTCGGGGGCGTGGTGTTCGCCACGGGATACGACGGGGCCACGAACCGGGCCAGCGAGGTGCAGCTGCGGGAAGCGGAGCGGGCCGCCGCTGCGGCCGACGTGGCCGTCGTGGTGGTGGGGCTGCCCGAGACCTACGAGACCGAGGGCGTCGACCGGGAGCACCTGCGGCTGCCCGTCGACCATGATCGGCTGGTCGAGACGGTGCGGGCGGCGAACCCGCGCACGGTGGTGGTGCTGCAGAACGGGGCGCCGGTCGAGCTGCCGTGGCGCCGGGGCGTCGCGGCGATCCTCGAGGGCTACCTCGGCGGACAGGCGGGCGGCAGCGCCCTCGCCGAGGTGCTGCTCGGGCTGGCCGAACCGGGCGGACGCCTGGCGGAGACCTTCCCCGAGCGCTACCACGATCATCCGCTCGCCCACCTGCCGAACGGCCCCGCGACGGTTGAGTACCGCGAGAGCCTGTACCTCGGCTACCGCTGGTTCGACAGTGCCGGCGAGGACGTGGCGTTCTGTTTCGGGCAGGGCCTCTCGTACACGCGCTTCGCCTGGGGCGAGCCGGTGATCGAGCGGGGCGACGACGAGGTGACGGTGCGGGTGACCGTGACGAACACGGGGGAGCGGGCCGGCTCCGAGGTCGTGCAGCTGTACCTGCACGACGGCTCGGCCGAGACCTTCCGGCCCGAGCAGGAGCTGCGCGGCTTCGCCAAGGCGACGCTCGAGCCCGGAGCGAGTGAGACCCTCACGCTGACGCTCGGGCGCCGCGCCTTCTCGTGGTGGAACCCCGGAATATCTGCCTGGCAGCTCTCGCCGGGCCCGTTCGAGCTGCGGCTCGGCCGGTCCTCGCGCGACGTCGTGCACCGGCTCGCGGTCACGGCGCCGGGCGAACCGGCGCTCCCGGCCGCTCCCGCCGAGGTGCCCCGGGCCTACGGTGCCCCGTCACGCGCGCTCGGCTTCCCGCGCGCCGACTTCGAGCGGATGCTCGGCCGCCTGCTTCCGCCGAACCGCTCCGCCCCGCCCGGCCGCTTTACCCTCGACACCGCTCTGGGCGACATGCAGGGCGCGCTCGCCGGCCGCCTGCTGCTCGGCGCCGTGCACTCGCAGGCGCTGAAGACGCTCGGCGCGCCGGACGCCCCCGGCGTGCACGCGGCGGCGGGGGAGGTGGTGGCTCAGCTGACGTTCCGGATGCTGCCGACCGTCACCGACGGCCTCCTCGGCCGCCGGCGCTCGCTGTGGCTGCTCGGGGTGGTGAACGCGCTCAGTCGCGCAGGTCGTCGGGCGCCTTGTCGCCGAAGGGCTGCCCCTCGTCGGGCTCGAGGATCTCGGAGCTGAAGTCGCGCCAGTCGGGCCGCGCGTCGCCGGGGGCGGCGGCGGCGTCGGGCTCGTCGGCACCGTCGTCGGTGCTGTCATCGGCACTCTCGCCGTCGTCGCCCTCACCGGACGGGTTGGGGATGCCCTCCTCGAGGATGGCTCCCGCAGGGTCGGGCGAGGCAGGGACGCCCGCGAACTCGATGGCGGTCTGGTCGGGGTCGCTGGGAAGGGACATGGTGTTCTCCATTCGTGGTGGGTGAGAGGTGAAGGTGATCAGCGGGCGAAGGGGAGGGACGCGGCGAGGCGGCGGCCGTAGTCCGAGATCGCCCGGCCCACGGGCAGACGCTCGGCGTCGTAGCGGGCGAGGGCGCGGCCGAGCGGCAGTGCGTCGAGCAGGGCGCTGAGCGCGATGGCGTCGCCGGCCGCCTTGGCCGCCCCCATCGCCGTGTGCGGGCGCACCACGACGGCGGCGTCGCCGAGGAGCGCCACCCGGCCCTGGGTGAGCCGCGGCGGCACGTAGTCGAAGATCGCCTGGAGGAACGGGCGCGGCTCCGCGGCCACGGCGTCGGCGAAGGGCGGCGGGAGCTCCCGGGCCGCGGCCGAGACGAGGTCGTCGCGGAGGGGTGAGGGCAGCTGTCCGGGAGCGAGGGACACGTCGGTGGCCGGACGGCCGGCCGACTCCATCAGGGCGGCGAGGGCATCCGGAGCCATCGGACGGTACCAGACCCAGTTGTAGCGCCGATCGCCCCGCGTGATCTCGCCCGCCGGGCCGGGCACGAGGTAGCCGAGCATGTGCGAGCGCGGGCCGGTGAAGAAGCCGAAGCGCTCGAGCAGCACCGAACCGGCGGCGGCCGGCAGCGCCGACTCGGGCACCAGACCGCGCCAGGTGACGTAGCCGGCGGGGGAGTTCGCGGTGCGCCCGGGAGCGACGGCCTCGCGGACGACGGAGCCGAGGCCATCGGCGCCGATGACGAGGTCGAACGCCTCGCGCCGGTCGCCGTCCAGCTCGATCACGGCCTGCTGCTCGGTGCCGTGCACCCTGCGCACCCGGCTGGCGAGCCGGTACGCGTCCCTCGGCACCGCCGCGCGGAGCACCTCGTAGAGGTGATCCCAGGAGAGCTGGGTCTGCGGGGTGGGATCGCGGTGCACGACGGCGCCCTCGCGGTCCAGCGTGATGCGCTCGTGGGCGACCACGCCGACCCGCCCGGCGTCGTCGCGGCCGATCAGGTGCAGCAGCTCGATTAGCTCCTGCTGCGCGACGAGGCCCGCTCCGCGCCGCGCGAGGCCGTGCTCCGACCGCTCGAAGACGGTGACGCGGTGGCCGGCCCTGGTCAGCAGGGAGGCGGCGAACAGGCCGCCGATCGAGCCGCCGACGACCGCGATGTCCAGGCGCGGCGGGGTGCCGGGCGTCGTGGTCATTCCAGGCGGTCGGTGTCGCGAGCCGAACCGTGGTCGCCTGGGCCGTCGTGGTCGGCGCCGTGGTGGTCGGAGCCGTGGTGCTCGTGGTGCTCGCCGCGGCGGCGTCCGCCGTAGCGACGGCCGGCCTCGACGGCCTCCTCCTTCGAGCGGAACGGGCCGCTCGTGTTGCGCGACTCCCCGGCCTCGCGGTTGTACCAGGACCCGTCCTGGTGGTAGGTCTCGACGTCGTCCTGCGACATGGTTCCTCCTTCATCGGAGGCTCCTGTCTACCCCGCGGGACGGGCTGCGTCTTCCGACCGTCGTCGGAAGAGCGTGCACACCCCGGCGGGCCGGACGGAACGCGCTCTGGACTTCGGGGCCGGCTGTCGCGAAGATCGACGCATGAGCACCGCACGCACCCCGACCGGTCGCCGCGAGCCCCGTGGCGGGGCCGACGCCCTCGTGCTCGAGCGGGCGTTCCCAGATGCGGCCGAGACGGTCTGGGCCGCGATCACCGAGCCGGCCCGCCTCGAGCGCTGGATCGGCACCTGGTCGGGTGACCCGGCCACCGGCACCGTCGACTTCGCGATGACGGCGGAGGGCGAGGACGTCCCCGCCGAACCGGTCGAGGTCTCGGTGTGCGAGGCGCCGTCACGCCTCGCGGTGAGCCTCGGCGAGGGCTGGCGCCTCGAGCTGACACTCGCGGCAGCCGCCCCGGGCACCGTGCTCACCTTCGCCCACCTGGTCGACGATCCCGCCGCCATGGCCGACGTGGGGCCCGGCTGGGAGTACTACCTCGACCGGCTCACGGTCGCCCTCGCGGGGGGCGAGGTGGCGGACATCCGTTTCACCGACTACCACCCCGCCCAGTGCGACTACTACCGGGAGCTCTTCGAGAGCTGACCCGGTGCGGCCTCAGCGCTTCGTGACGCGGTGCAGCCAGCCCGCGGCCGGCCGCTGCTGCTCGCCCTGCTGGGCGCCCATCACGATCAGGGTGCCGGTGAGCACCGGGATCACCCACTGCAGCACGCCCTTCAGGGTGCCGCCGAACCAGGCGGCGAGCCCGACATCGTGGAGGGAGCGGCTTGACGCGGCCGTCGGCAGGGCGCATCGTCCGGCGCCTTGTCCGGGTGCCCCGCCCGGGCCGATGTCGGTGGTGCCGGGTAGGAAGAGGTCATGACCTCCGCCGTGCGCACCGCGCCGCTCGTCGACATCCGGCGCATCTACGCCGAGCCGGCGGCGCTCGAGCTGCCGCGCGGCCGCGACGTCGTCGACCGCTGGCCGGGCGCCGAGATCGTGCCGGTCGAGTCGCACTGGCAGATCCCCGAGGTGCACGGCGACGAGGCGAACGTCGCCCGGTGGGTGCGCATCAAGACCGAGGCGCTCGTGCTCGGCGTGAAGAAGTCGCTGGTCACCCGGCCCAACGGGCGCTCGGCCGACTTCATCGCCCCCTCCACCGCGAACGGCTGCGCCATGGCCTGCGCCTACTGCTACGTGCCCCGCCGCAAGGGCTACAGCAACCCGGTCACCGTGTTCGCGAACATCGAGCAGATCACGGCGCACCTCGCCCGGCACATCCACCGGCAGGGGCCGAAGACCGAGGCGAACCAGTGCGACCCCGAGGCGTGGGTCTACGACATCGGCGAGAACAGCGACTGCTCGGCGGATGCACTGCTGACCGAGAACGTGCGGGAGCTGTGCGAGCTGTTCCGCATGTCGCCCACGGCGAAGGCCTCGTTCGCGACGAAGTACGTCAACCGCGAGCTGCTGGAGTGGGACCCGATGGGCCGTACGCGCATCCGCTTCTCGGTCATGCCCGACGAGACGGCGAAGCTCACCGACATCCGCACCACCCCGGTGGCGGAGCGCATCGCAGCGATCAACGACTTCGTCGACGCCGGGTTCGAGGTGCACCTGAACTTCTCGCCGGTCATCCTCACGTCCACCTGGGTGGCCGACTGGAGCGCGCTGCTCGAGCGGCTCGACGACACGCTGCACGAGCGGGCGAAGGCGCAGCTCGCGGCCGAGGTCATCCTGCTCACGCACAACGAGCGGCTGCACGAGGTCAACCTCGGCTGGCACCCCAGAGCCGAGCAGCTGCTCTGGCGGCCCGAGCTGCAGGAGCAGAAGCTGTCCGAGAACGGCGCGGTGAACGTGCGCTACCGGCGGGGGCTCAAGGCGGATGCGGTGGCCCGCTTCCGCGCGCTCGTCGCCGAGAAGCTGCCGTCGTGCCGCATCCGGTACGCGTTCTGATGGCGGGCGACGAGCGCCAGCCACCGGCCGCGGGTGCGGCTTCGGCCGCGGTGTCGACTTCGGGCGAGGTCGCGGGCGCGCGCACGCGGTGGGTGTTCGCGGGGCAGCTGGGGCCGCTGTTCGACGACGGCGGCCCGATGATGATCGTCGAGGCGCGGTCGGTCTTCGGGCGGCGGCCGATGCACAGGGCGAAGGCCCACCTGCTGCTCTCGGCGATGCGGCACCGTGCCGCCGAGCTCGGCGAACGGGTCGAGTACCACCGGGTCGAGCGCTACTCCCAGGCGGTCGACGGCCACGACGACCTCGAGGTGATCGACCCGACGAGCTGGGCCGCCCGTCGCTTCGTGCGCCGCCGCGGCATCGTGGTGCTGCCGAGCCGGGGCTTCGTCACCTCCGAAGCCGACTTCGCCGCCTGGGCCGCGACACGGGCGGGCAAGCGACTGCTGATGGAGGACTTCTACCGCACTGTGCGCGAGCGCACCGGACTGCTGATGCGCGGTGATCAGCCCGAGGGCGGCCGCTTCAACTACGACCACGACAACCGCACCCCGCCGCCGAAGAACGCGGCGCGACTCGGCCTGCCCGACCCGTGGTGGCCGGTCGAGGACGAGATCGACCAGGAGGTGCGCGCCGACCTCGACGCGTGGCAGCGCGACGGCCACGTCACCCTCGTCGGCGACGACGGGCCGCGGCGCTTCGCGGCCACGCACGCCGAGGCCGAGCACGCCCTGGCCGACTTCGTCGAGTCGCGCCTGAACGACTTCGGCCCCTTCGAGGACGCCATGCTCGACGGGGACTGGACGATGGCGCACTCCCTGCTCAGCGCCCCGATGAACCTCGGCCTGCTCGACCCGCTGCAGGTGGTCGAGACGGTCGTGGCCGAGTACCACGCGGGCAACGCCCCGCTGTCGAGCGTCGAGGGCTTCACCCGGCAGATCATCGGCTGGCGCGACTACGTCTGGCACCTCTACTGGCATCTCGGCGAGGGCTACCGCACCGGCAGCAACGCGCTCGGGGCGCATCAGCCGCTCCCGGAGGCCTTCCGGCACCTCGACCCCGCGGCCATCGAGGCGAACTGCCTGCACGAGACCATCGACGGCATGCGGCGGCACGGCTGGGCCCATCACATCCAGCGGCTGATGGTGCTCGGCAACTGGGCGCTGCAGCACGGCTACGACCCGGTCGCGCTGAACGACTGGTTCGTCGACATGTTCGTCGACGGCACGCCCTGGGTGATGCCGGCCAACGTGATCGGCATGTCGCAGCACGCCGACGGCGGCATCGTCGCCACGAAGCCCTACGCCTCGGGCGGGGCGTACATCGCGAAGATGTCCGACTACTGCGGCAGCTGCGTCTTCGACCCGAAGGTGCGCCTCGGTGAGAACGCGTGCCCGTTCACCGCGGGGTACTGGGCGTTCCTCGACCGGGTCGAGCCGCGCATCCGGGGCAACCACCGCATGGCGCAGCCGCTCGCGGGGCTCCGCCGGCTGGCCGATCGCGATGCCGTCGTCGACCAGGAGCGGCACCGCGAGCGATGGTGAGCTCGCCGACCCGGTAGCCTCGGCTCAGCGTGCGACGACGGACGATCGAAAGGGACGCAATCGATGACCTGGCCCACCGGTGAGATGCCCGTGCTGCGGATCGAGCCGGGGCGGGTGACGCCCGGCACCGCCGCCGTGCCACCCGAGCGCGCGGGTGAGGTGCTCGTCGAGGTGGCGTTCCTCGGCATCTGCGGCACCGACCTCGACCTGCTGCGGGGCGACAGCTACTTCGTGCGGGAGGGGCTAGCCGAGTATCCGCTGATCTTCGGGCACGAGTTCACCGGCACGGTCGTCGCCGTGGCCGACGGGGTCGAGGCGGTGGCGCCGGGCGACCGGGTGGTCGGGCAGACCGTCGTGACCTGCGGCGCGTGCGCGCCGTGCCAAGCCGGGTTCCGCGACGGCTGCGAGCACCGCCAGGAGGTCGGGCTGGTGGGGCGGCAGGGGGCGGCGGCGCGGTACGTGTCGATGCCGTCCACGTCGGTGACGCGGCTGCCCGAGGGGGCCTCGCTCGCGGAGGCGGTGCTGATCGAGCCCGGGGTGACGGCGGTGAACGCGGTCGTCAGCACGGGCATCCGCTTCGACGACCGCGTCGCGGTTCTCGGCACCGGCACCCTCGGCCTGCTGGCGCTCGCGGTCGCGCTGCGCGTCACCCCGCACGTCGACGTGATCGGCTCGAGCGAGGCCGGCCTCGCACTGGCGCTCGAACTGGGCGCCGAGCGGGCACTGCGAGCGGATGCGGTGGTCGCCGATTCCTACAGCGTCGCCATCGAGGCGGCCGGCCGGGCGAGCGGGGTGGCGATGCTCGGGCGCATCCTCCGCCCCGGGGGTCGCGCGGCGCTGGTGGGCGTCGTGGCGGGCGGCGTGCCCGACTTCGATCCGGCGCCGATCACGATGAAGGGCCTCACCGTGCACGGCATCTTCCACGGCCTCGACCACTACGGGCGGATGGCCGAGCTGATCGCCACCCCCGGTTTCCCGGCGCCGCAGCTGATCGACCGGGTGCTGCCCTGGCACGAGGCCGAGGCGGCGTTCGCCGCGCTCACCGCGGGGGAGCGGCGCCGGCCGAAGGTGCTGCTCGACCTCACGACGATGCGCTGACCGCCCGGGTGCGCTGACCGCCGCGATGCGCTGACGGCCGCGGTGCGCCGACGGCCGCGGCGCGCGGGGCGCCGCTAGGTGCCGGGCCCTACTCCTCGATCGCGCCGCCGAGCCGGCGGAGGTGCTGCCGGAAGGTGATCCCGGTGCGGTCGCGATCATCGAGGTAGGCGGCGAAGCGGGTCTGCTCGCGCAGGGACGTGCCCCCGTGCATCCGCTCGGCCTGGCCCCGCTCGGTGTCGCGGATGCCCGCCGCGACCCCCGCCACGTCGCTTGCGGCCGCGCGCGGCACGAGCACGATGCCGTCGTCGTCGGCCAGTACGAGATCGTCGACCGTGACGAGGTGCGAGCCGAGCCGCGCCGACAACAGCGCCTCAGGCGCCTGCGGGTCGAGCCGCAGCGGCCCGGTCGGCAGGCTGCCGGCGCTGAACACCGGGAGTCCGATCTCGCGCAGTTCGGCGGTGTCGCGATGGAGGCCCCAGATCACGATCGCGGCGAGACCCGCCTGCGCCACCTCGAGGGCCACCAGGTCGCCGACGCAGGCCTCGTCGTCGCGCCCGCCGTTGTCGACGACGAGCACCTCGCCGGGCCGGGCCAGTGTGAGCGCCTCGAGGAAGACGTCGACGCTGCCCGAGTGCCGTACCGGTCGCGCGGGCCCGGCGACCCGGCGCCCCGGCAGCAGCGGCCGGACCCCGGGCGGCGCGCACCGCACCGGCAGCCCCAGCCGCACGAGCGCGTCGGCGACGTGGGCGGTGGTGAGCTCGCCGAACGCGGTGGAGTCGGAAGCAGGGACATCGTCGACGGCCATCACGGCCCTCCTCGGTTCGCTGGGGTGCGGGGTGCGGGGTGCGGGCTGCAGGGTGCAGGGTGCGCCCACGCTATCGGCCCGCCCATTCCGGACCGGGCATGCAGACCCGGATTCAGGATCGGGAAGCGGGCCGGGACCGGCGGTCGCTAACGTGGGGGGCACGACGAAGGGCGGTGCGCGATGAGCGCAGCACAGGACGGCGGCTTCTCCGCCGAGGAGCGCGCGGCGATGAAGAGCCGGGCGGCCGAGCTGAAGGCCGAGGCCCGCAGCGGCAAGGCCGCCGAGAAGGCCGCGGCCGAGAAGGCGGCGGTCGAGGCGAAGATCGCCGAGATGCCCGAGCCGGATCGGGTGATGGCCGAGCGCCTGCACGCGCTGGTCGTCGAGGCGGCACCCGCGCTGCAGCCCAAGCTCTACTACGGTCAGCCCGGCTGGGCGAAAGGCGGAAAGGTGGTCGTCTTCTTCCGCAGCGGCCTGATGGACAAGGCGCGCTACTCCACCCTCGGCTTCAGCGAGAACGCGACCCTCGACGACGAGACGGGGCTCTGGCCCACCTCCTACGCCCTCGAGCGCCTCGACGACGCCGCGGCGACGCGCATCCGCGACCTGATCGTCACAGCGGCCTCCTGACCCCTGGCACCGGCCTGCTCTACCCTGAAGGGGTGGCGCACCGGTGCCGCACGAGCGACGGGAGACCCATGGCGCACCGCATCTTCCAGACCCCGTTCGCGGCCGTCTACCCGCACTACCTGGCGAAGGCCGAGCGCAAGGGTCACACGAAGGCCGAGGTCGACGAGGTGATCCGCTGGCTGACGGGCTACGACCAGCAGGGTCTCGACCGCGCCGTCGCCGAGCAGACCGACTTCGAGACCTTCTTCGCCGAGGCGCCGGCCCTGAACCCGAACGCCCCGCTCATCACGGGCCTGATCTGCGGCATCCGGGTCGAAGAGATCGACGACCCGCTGATGCAGCGGATCCGGTGGATGGACAAGCTGGTCGACGAGGTCGCCCGGGGCAAGAAGATGACCTCGATCCTGCGGAGCTGACCGGGTGACGAACCCCGCCCCGCCGTTCCCCGCCGCCCGCCCCGCCCGGCGCCCGCCGCCCGGCTGGCCGTTCTGGCTCGCATTCGCGCTGCTGATCGTGCCCGGGCTGATCGCCCTGTCGGCCCTCGGCGCCGCCCACGACGCCGCGGTCGACCGCCTCGCCCAGGTGCGCGACGTGGTCGACCGGAACGTCGTGGTCACGGGCACCCTCGTCGACGTCGAGACGAACTCGGGCCTGCCGACGAACCAGGGCCAGTACGAAGCGCTGATCCCGGATGCGCGGGGCGGCCCCGGCACGACCGTGACGCTCGGCGGCGACGACCACTGGGGCTTCCCACCCGACCCCGACCACCCGGCCCGGCTCGACTTCCTCGTGGTGCTCGACGACCCGCCTCACGCGGTCGCGCACGGCACGGTCGGCACGGTCGCCGCGGTCACCCCCGCCACGGTGGCGGACGCGGAGCAGGGCGTCGACCGCACCCGCGTCGTCTGGATCGTGGCGGTGGTCGTCTTCTGGGCCGCCGTCGTGACGCTGCCTGCGCTGGCCATCCTGTTCTCGGTGCGCCGCCGCCGGGCGCGTGCCACAGAGCGATGGGCGCCCGTACCGCGCCTCTGAGGGAGCACCCGCACCCCTGCACGCCTACGAGCACCGGCTGGTGAGCTGACGGGCGAACGGCAGGAGCCGACGACTCAGCGCGCCCAGCCGAGGTCGCGCAGCCAGGCGGCGGCCTCGTCGGGCCAGCGGGACGGCAGCCCCGAGCCCTCGGCGAGGCCGAGCCCGTGCGCGCCGGACGGGTGGACGTGCACCGCGTGGGGCACCCCCGCCGTCGCGAGCGCCCGGGCGAGGTCGTAGACCGGGCGCACGTCGACCGCCTCGTCGTCGGCGGTGTGCCAGACGAAGACCGGGGGAGAGGCGGGCGTCACGAGCAGCTCGAGCGAGGTCGCCCGCCGCAGCTCGTCGGACGCGTCCTCCCCGAGGAGCACGTCCCGCGAGCCGCTGTGGCTCGGTGCCACCATCGACACCACCGGATAGCAGAGGATCGCGAGGTCGGCGACACCCCCCGGCTCGCCCTCCTCGGGTGCCAGGGCGGCGAGACCCGCGGCGTGGCCTCCGGCGCTGAAGCCCAGCACCCCGACCCGTGAGGCGCCGTCCGCGCGCACCCGGCGGATCTCGGCGCGCACCGCCTCGAGCGGCCCGGGGTGCTCGGTCAGCACCGGGTAGCGGAACACGCTCGACGCCACCCCCACCCCGCGCAGCCACTCGGCCACGGGCTCGCCCTCGTGGTCGGCGAGCATGCGGTAGCCGCCTCCGGGCAGCACGATGACGTGGTTCTCAGGCATCCGACCACGCTAGCCCAGCCGCGCACGACGGGGTCCGCATCCGCCCGGGGTGTGCTTCAATGAGATCAGTCGGCGCTGACCCCTGTTCGAGGGTGGCGCCGTGGGTAGGCGTCGGTCATCGAAGGGGATGCACGGTGACAGCTTCAGGGGCGGGCGGCGCGGGCCGCGCGGGTCTCGTCGACTTCGTCCGCCGAGCCGGCCAGACGACCCGGCGGGCGATCGCCGAGCACACGGGGCTCTCCCGAAGCGTCGTGGCGCAGACCGTCTCCGAGCTGATCGAGCGAGGGCTCCTGGTGGAGCGCAGCCCGGCCGCCGCGACGAGGCGGGGCCGTCCGACCGCGGTGCTCGAGCTCGCCCGCCAGCCCGGCGTGGCGCTGGCCTTCGACATCGGGCACCGGCACGTCACCGTCGCCGTCGCCGATCTGGGTGGCCGCGTGGTGGCCGAGCCCCGGATCGACCTGATGGTCGACGACGGCGCGGCCCCGACCATCCGTGCGCTGCGCCGGCTCACCACCCACGCGCTCGCCCAGGCGGGAGCAGCCGTCGGCGACGTGGCCGCCCTGGGGGTGTCGTTCCCCTACCCGGTGCTGCGGCCGAGCGGTGCCGTCCGGGCCCCGGCCGCGCTGCCGGGCTGGCAGGGCGTGACGGCCGAGACGGTGCGGCCGGCCGGCTTCACGGGGCCGATCGTGGCCGACAACGACGCCAACTTCGGGGCCTGGGGCGAGCGGATGCACGGCGGCGCGGCCCTCGACGACATGCTCTACGTCAAGCTCGGCGACGGCATCGGCGCCGGCCTCGTGGTGGGCGGGCGGCTGCTCGCGGGGGCGCGCGGCACCGGAGGGGAGATGGGCCACATCCAGGTCGAACCGGGTGGCCTGCTGTGCCGTTGCGGCGGGCACGGCTGCCTCGAGACCGTGGTCGCCGCGAGCCTGCCCGACGAGCACCTCGCCGGGCTCCGCGTCGGGCGCGCCATCGCCCAGCTGTGCACCTTCGTCGACACCTCCACCGTCGTGCTGGGCGGGCGCTTCGGCGCCGCCGGCGGCGCGCTCGTGCAGGGGGTGCGGGAGGCGGTGGCGCGGTTCTCGCCTCCGGGGGAGTCACGGGTCGAGGTGAGGGTCGCCGCGCTGGGTGCGCGGGCGGAGCTGGTGGGCATCGTCGACCGCACGGTGTCGGCGGCGTGGGCATCCGGAACCGCACTGTCGGGATCGACGGGGCATTCGTCCTGGGACCGGACGAATTCACCGGCTGTACTGGAGCATCCGTTCAGAGGCGAACGGGTGTCGTAGGTCATGAAGGAGTGACAGTGCCCGCAGTCGGTCAGAGGTCCGCCGCCATCCGAGAATCCCGACGTCGGCCCTCGCGCCCCCGGCTCGCCCGCGGTGCTCTCGCCGCCGCTCTCGTCACCGCACTGCTCGGTGCCGGGCTCGTCGCCGGAGGCGGTGCCGCCGCCGGAGCCGCGGAGCCCGACCTCGCCCGCTCGGGCACCACCACCGCCTCGGCCTCGCAGAACGACAAGGACGGGGACTTCCCCGCCTCGAACGCCACCGACGGGAACGACAGCACCCGCTGGGCAAGCGGCAACGGCCCCGACGAGGACACGACCTTCACCGCGAGCCTGACTAGCGACCTCGGCTCGGTGGCGACCGTCAGCGGTGTCACCATCACCTGGGAGGCCGCCTTCGCGGCCGCGTACGACGTGCAGGTCGCGACCTCCGCGCCCGAGGACGAGGCGAGCTGGAGCACGGCCGCCTCCGAGACCGCGGGCGCGGGCGGCACCGAGGAGGTCGTCTTCGACGCCCCCGCCCAGGCCCGCTACGTGCGGCTCGCGATGCTGAAGCGCACCGCCGCCACGTGGGAGGCGCCGGTGCTGCATTGGTACGGCTACTCCGTCTACACCTTCGCCGTGCACGGCACTGTCGCGGTGCCGACCGCCGGCTTCGACCGCCAGACCGTCGACGTGGCCGCCGGCTCCGACGCCGTGCTCGACGTCACGCTGAACAGCCCCGCCGACACCGATCAGACCGTGCGTGTCACGAGCACCGACGGCAGCGCCGTCGCGGGCACCGACTTCACGGCGGTCGACCAGCTCGTCACCGTACCGGCCGGCGAGACCTCGGCCGCGGTCACGATCCCGACCGTGTCGCAGGGGCCGCTGACGCCCGTGCGCACCTTCACACTGCAGCTCTCCGACCCGTCGGACGGGATCACGCTCGGCTCGCGGGACACCGCCGTGGTGAGCATCCGCCCCACCGGCGAGCTGCCGAACGACGGCCCCCGCACCGTGCTGCACGATTTCGAGTCGGGCGTGCCGGCCGGTTTCACCACCTGGTCGAGCACGGATGCGCTGAAGCCCGTTCTGACGACGGCCGCCGATGACACCGTGCCCGGCGCCGCCACGGACAACCAGGTGCTCGTCGCGACCGTGTCGGGCGAGCCGACCGCGTCGGACTGGTTCGGCTTCACGAACGACACCGCCGCGAGCGACTGGTCGGCCGCGGACGGCTTCGGCTTCTGGTTCCTCGGCACCGGCAGCGACCGAACCCTCGGCTACGAGGTGAAGTCGGACGGAAAGCTGTTCGACCGCACCGTCGTCGACGACAGCGTCGGCTGGCGCTGGATCGGCGTGCTCTTCACCGAGCTGCGCGTCAAGGGCTCGCCGGACGACCCGGCGCGCTTCGACCCCTCGGCCTCCACCGGCTTCGCCGTCACCCTCACCGGGCTCGGCGCCGGAACCTGGACCTTCGACGACGTCGCCGTCTTCGAGCGCGTCACGACCCTGGAGGACTTCCAGGGCGACGTGCCGCTCAGCACCTCCGCCGACCCCGTCGGCTTCTTCACCTGGGGCTCCTCCGAGGGGCTCGCCAGCATGGCCGTGACCGAGCAGGAGCGCGGCGACGTGCCGGACAACCGGGTGCTGTCGGGCGACTACCTGATCCCGTCCGGTGGCTACGCCGGCTTCAGCGACAACCTCGCCTCGTCGCAGGACTGGAGCAGCTACCAGGGCATCCGGTTCTGGTGGTACGCCTCGCAGGCCTCGAACCCGGCCTCGCCGACCGCCGGCGACGACATCAAGGTCGAGCTGAAGGACGGCGGCCCCGACGGCGAGCACTCCGAGCTCTGGACCGCCACGTTCAAGGACAACTGGGGCAGTTCGACGAGCCGCTGGAAGCTGGTGGAGCTGCCGTTCAGCGCGTTCTCGATCGGCTCGTACCAGCCGGGCAGCGCCGAGACCCAGAACGGCTCGCTCGACCTGACGAGCGCCTGGGGCTTCGCCGTCACCTTCACCCCGGGCAAGGCGACCAGCACCGGCTGGGCCGTCGACGACGTCCAGCTCTACGGAACCCCCGAGCAGGCGGCGAACCTCACCATCGGCACCTCGGAGGCCGTCTACCTGCTGAACCCCGGCGACACCGCCCAGGTGGGCGTGACCGTGTCGACCTCGAACGGTGAACCGCTCGACCAGGCCGTCGCGGTCGACTACAGCCCGGGTGCGGGCACCGCCGAGATCGGCACGCACGTCGCGGAGTTCGGCGGCACCCTGGAGTTCCCGGCGGGAACCGCCTCGGGCGAGACGAAGAGCTTCGACGTGACAGCCCTGCCCGCCGGTGCCTCGGGAGACCAGGCCCGCTCGGTGCCGGTGGTGCTGGACGCCGACGGCGCGCAGCTGCCGCCGGACGCGCCGAAGGTCGTCGTGAACGCCTACGGGCTGCCCTACCTCGACGAGTCGCTGCCGACGGCGGCGCGGGTCGACGACCTGATGGGCCGGATGAGCCTCGCCGAGAAGGTCGGCCAGATGGCCCAAGCCGAGCGGCTCGGCCTGACCTCTCCGAGCCAGATCGCCGACCTCGGGCTCGGCTCGATCCTCTCGGGTGGCGGATCCACTCCCGCCGAGAACACCCCGGAAGCGTGGGCCGACATGGTCGACGGCTTCCAGGCCGAGGCGCTGTCGACGGCGCTGCAGATCCCGCTGCTGTACGGCGCCGACGCCGTGCACGGGCACAGCAACGTGCTCGACGCGACGATCTTCCCGCACAACATCGGGCTCGGCGCCACCCGCGATCCCGCCCTCGTGCAGACCCTCGCCGAGGACACGGCGATCGAGACGAAGACCACCGGTGTCAACTGGGCCTTCGCCCCGTGCCTGTGCGTCACCCGCGACGAGCGCTGGGGCCGCAGCTACGAGTCGTTCGGCGAGGACCCGGCGCTCGTCACCGCGTTCTCGGAGGCCGGCATCGTGGGCCTGCAGGGTGAGGACCCGACCGACAAGTCCGCCGCCGACGAGGTGCTCGCGACCGCGAAGCACTGGGTCGGCGACGGCGGCACCGAGTACGACGCCTCGAAGGCCGGCAACGGCTACCCGATCGACCAGGGCCTCACGATCTCGCCCTCGCTCGAGGACTTCAGGACGACGCACGTCGACCCCTACCTGCCGGCCATCGCCGCCGGGGTCGGCAGCATCATGCCCTCGTACTCGGGGGTCGACATCGCCGGGTCGGGTGACGTGCGGATGCACGAGAACTCCGCTCTGAACACCACCCTCCTGAAGGGTGAGCTGGGCTTCGAGGGCTTCCTGATCAGCGACTGGGAGGGCATCGACAAGCTGCCCGGCGGGACGTACGCCGAGAAGGTCGTGCGCTCGGTCAACTCCGGACTCGACATGGCGATGGCGCCGTACAACTTCGGCGCCTTCATCACGAGCGTGACCGACGCGGTGACCACCTCGCACACGATCGAGCAGAGCCGGGTCGACGACGCGGTGCGCCGCATCCTGACCCAGAAGTTCGAGCTCGGCCTGTTCGAGAGCCCGTTCTCCGACCGCAGCGAGGCCGGTGCCTTCGGCGGCGCCGACCACCGGGCCGACGCCCGCGAGGCGGCCGCCGAGTCCCAGGTGCTGCTGAAGAACGACGACGTGCTGCCGCTGGCCGACGACGCCTCGCTCTACGTCGCCGGCTCGAACGCCGACGACCTGGGCAACCAGATGGGCGGCTGGACGATCTCCTGGCAGGGCGCGTCGGGCCCCACGGCGACCACCGGCACGAGCATCCTCGAGGGCATCCGCGAGGTGGCTCCGGATGCGGCGGTCACCTTCTCCGAGGACGCGTCGGCCCCGATGCAGGCCGGCCAGGTCGGCGTCGTGGTCGTGGGCGAGACGCCCTACGCCGAGGGGCAGGGCGACGTCGGCAACAACGGGCACAGCCTGTCGCTGACCGAGGCCGACCGCACGAGCATCGACCGCGTCTGCGCGGCGATGGACTGCGTCGTGCTCGTCGTCGCCGGCCGTACGCAGCTCGTCACCGACCAGCTGGCGGAGATCGACGGCCTCGTGGCCTCGTTCCTGCCGGGCAGCGAGGGCGCCGGCGTCGCCGACACCCTCTTCGGCGAGGTGCCCTTCACCGGCCGGCTGCCGCTGAGCTGGCCGGCGAGCGCGGAACAGGTGCCGATCAACGTGGGCGACGACGACTACCAGCCCCTCTACGCCTACGGCTGGGGCGAGCGGACGGATGCTCCGCGGGAGCGCCTCACCGCCCTCGCCGAGGCGCTCCCCGCCGACTCCGCCGCCCGGGCCACCGTCGAGGCGCTCGTCGCCCTGCCGGTCTGGACCGACGCCGGAGCGGTGACCGACTCCGACGAGGCGCGGGCCGCGGTGGCCCAGGCCGCCGCCGAGGCCGCGGCGGACCTGACCGGCACCGCCGCCTTCAGCCAGGCCGATCCGGTGGTCTCGGTGGTGCGTGATCTCGCCCAGGCGGCGATCGTCGCCGGCCGCGCGGTGACGGGCGACGCCTCCGCGGCCGTGACGGCGGACGCGGAGCACGTGCTGCTCGGCGGTGATCCGGTGCAGGCCGTGACGCTGCTCGCCTCGGTGTTCGGGGTGACGGTTGTCGACCCGGGCCCCGGCGAGGAACCCGGGGAGCCGGGCACGCCGGGTGACCCCGGAGCCCCCGGGCCGGGAACCGGTCCCGGCCAGGGCCAGGGCCCCGGCACGGGCGGTCCGGGCTCGGGCGAGGCCGGAGGCTCCGGCCCCGGCGGCGGGCTGGCCGCCACCGGAAGCCAGGCGGCCGTGGTCGTGCTGGCCGCGCTGCTGGCGCTCGGTGCCGGGGCCGGTCTGCTGCTGACCCGCCGTCGCCGGCGCCGCGCCTAGCGGAGGACGACGCCTCGGCGTCGCGCCGGCCGGGCCTAGCCCGCGTCCGGCGCGACGTCGATGAGCACCTTGCCCACGGTGCCCTGTTCGACGGCGTCGTGCGCCTCCGCGGTGCGCTCCAGCGGGAAGCGCGTGAGCGGGAGCCCGTTCTCCTCACCGACACCGAGGGCACCGTCGGACAGGGCGGCGGTGATGTCCTCCGCGGCGGCGGTCAGGGCATCCTGACCCACCGTGTAGAGCAGCAGGAACTGGTAGCGGGCGTTGATGGCGAAGTGGCCGCGCACGTCGAGGGTGACCTCGTCGCCGCCGTCGTTCGCGTACACCGCGATGCTGCCGTGGTTCGCGAGCACCCGGGCGTTCAGGCCCGCGTTCCGGGCGGGGGAGACCTCGACCACGAGGTCGACGCCGTCGGGCGCGGCCTCTCGGATGCGGTCGGCGGCGTCGTCGGTGCGGTAGTTCACGACGACATCGGCGCCGGCCGCCCGGGCGAGCTCGGCCTTGGCGTCGGAGGAGATCGTGGTGATCACGGTCGCGCCGGCCCAGTGCGCGAGCTGGATGGCGGCGTGCCCCACGGCCCCGGCGCCTCCCGCCACGAGCACCGTGCGGCCGTCCAGCGCGCCGGGCGCGAGCCTCGAGGGGCCGGACTCGTGCACAGTGAGCGCGCGGTGCGCCGTCATCGCCGGCACACCCATCGAGGCGCCGGCATCGAAGGAGGCGCTGTCGGGCAGTGGCACGACGCGCTCGACCGGCAGCACGGTGAACTCCTGCGCGGTGCCGCCCGGTCGCTGGTAGGCCGAGAGGAACGACCACACGCGGTCTCCGGGCGCAAAGGCGGTGACCCCGGGGCCGACGGCGTCGACGACGCCCGCCCCGTCCTGGTTCGGCGTCTGCTCGGCGGCGACGGCCGCGCCGCCGCCGCTGCGGTTCTTCCAGTCGGTGGGGTTCACGGCCGACACGACCACCCGCACGCGCACCTCGCCGGGTCCCGGTTCGGGCACGGGGCGCTCTTCCAGGCGCAGGACGTCGGACGGGCCGGTCTCGGAATACACGATCGCTCTCATGCCCTCATCCAACTCCCGGACGGGGCCGGTGCATTCCCCTTCAGGCGGCTTGCAGCACCCGCTCGGCCGTCGAGGCGGCGCGACGGCCCATCCGGCGGAGCTCCTCGGGGTCCCGTCCCATCCGGGAGAGCTGGATCAGCGCCTGCGACAGCGCGACGATCTGCGCCGCCGACAGCGCGAGCTCGCCCGGGTCGAGGGAGCGCGGCGCCACCGTGCCGAGGGCCCGGGCGACCGCCGCCTCCATCGCGTCGACGGTGCGGGAGCTGATGGCGGCGATCTCGGTGTCGGTGCCGAGCTCGGAGACGGTGTTCAGCATCAGGCAGCCGCGGCGATCCGGATGCGACAGGCAGTCGTCGACGATCGTGTCGAAGTAGGCGGCCACGGCCTCCCGCACCCCGGCGTGCGGCACGAGGAACACCGACTCCACGACGGCGGCCCGCCGGACGCAGTAGCGGCGGTAGGCGGCGAGGAAGAGACCGCGCTTGCTGCCGAAGGCCTGGTAGAGGCTGCCGTTGGTGACCCCGGAGGCGGCGGACACCTCGCTGAGGAAGGCGGCCCGGTAGCCGCGCACCCAGAAGACCTCGATCGCGGCATCGAGGAGCGCCGCCTCGTCGAAGGCCCGAGCCCGTCCCATGCGCCCACGCTACCGGACGCGCGGCGGCACCTCGCGCCGTGCCACGATGGAGTGTGAGCGGGATGGATGTCGCGTGGCTGTCGGCCGACGCCGGAGCGGTCGAGTCGGCCATGGCCGCGGAGCGCCGCACGGCCCGCCCGCGCTGGCTGCCGAGCCGGCGGCAGCTGCTGGTGCACGTCAACACCTGCCTGCTGATCTGGTACCTCGCGATCGTGCTGCTCACCGTCGGGGTGCGGGTCGACACGGCGCAGGACGGCAGCGTGCGGGTCGCCGACGTCTGGACACTGGCGGGCGCCGCGATCGTGCTGGCGATCTGGCTCGCCGGCACCGTGCTGCTGCGCCGCTGGGCCGCCCGCCCGCCGTCGGCGCGCGCTCGGCTCGCCGAGTGGCGGCGCACGCTCACCGCCCTGGCCAACGGCTTCGAGCCGCGCCCCTCCCAGGGAGCCGGGTTCGCCTCGTTGATCACGACCGGCGGGCGACCGCTGTCGTCGGGCGGGCACGGCCGCGGGCCGGGCAGCCGCGTGACCGCCTTCCCGCGCTTCACCGCCCCCGGGATAGAGTTCGGCACCCTGCGGGGCGGCGCCGCTCGCCCGGGCGACCGCTGGACCTACCTCACCGTGACGCTCCCGGCGCCGCTGCCGCATCTCGTCCTCGACGCCACGGCGAACGACCGTCTGCTCGAGTCCGACCTGCCGACCGGGGTCGACCGCAGCCAGCTGATCCGGCTCGAGGGCGGCTTCGACGCGCACTTCCGCGTGTACTCGCCGGTCGAGTACCGCACCGGTGCCCTCTATGTGCTCACCCCCGACGTGATGGCGGCGCTGATCGACGACGCCTCGGCCTTCAACGCCGAGATCCTCGATGATCGGCTGGTGCTCTTCCGGCTGGGGGCCGCCTCCGACTTCGACGACCCGGCGGTGTGGCGGGCCGTCGGGGCGCTCCTCACCGGGGTCGTGCCGCGCATCGTGCGGAAGGCCGAGCGGTTCTACGACGAGCGGGTGCCCGGGCAGGAGACGCCACGGCTGCTCGCGCGCCTCGAGGCCGAGCGCGAGCATCCGGAGCTGCCCTGGATCGAACCGGTGCCCCGGATCGGACCCGACGGGCGCCGGCTCGCCCTGCGCGACGGCTGGAGCGCCGCGAAGGCCCTCGCGGGCGCGGTCGGCTGGTTCGCCCTGCTCGTGCTGCTCTACCCGGTGCCGGGCATCTTCGCCTTCGGCGGGCTCATGTCGATCATCGACGGGCGGTAGGGCGTATGCGGCGGGACGGGACGCCCCGCCCGGCACCCGTGCGCCCGGCACCCCTGCGGGCGGCGCTGCTGCTGATCGCCCTGTTCGCCCTCGTGCTGGGCGTGGTCCAGCTCGTCGTCGGGGCGGCACCGGGCGTGCCGGGCTGGGTGATCCCGGTCTTCACGCTGCTCTTCTGGACCTGGGCGGTCGCCGGCATCGCCGCCTGGTGGCGGCGCCCCACCTCGTTCCTCGGAGCGCTGCTGCTGCTCGGGTCGCTGGCCCTGTTCGCCGCGGGGGTCGGCAATCTCGGGCACCCGCTGCTCGAGGCCATCGCCGCGGTGTTCGCCACCACCCTCCTCGCCGTGACGGTGCACCTGCTGCTCGCGTTCCCGACGGGCCGGCTGCGCGGACGCGTGCCGGTCGTCACCGTCGTGCTGGGCTACGTCAACTCGATCGTGCTGCAGGCGCCGCTGTTCCTCCTGCCTCCCGACGAGGAGACGCTGCTTGGCGTCGTGTCCACGATGCAGAGCCTGCTCGGGCTCGTCGTCGTGGTCACTGCGGCCGTGCTGCTCGTAGGCCGCCTGCGCTCGGCCGACCCGCGCAACCGGCGGGTGCTGCTGCCCCTGAACCTCTACGGCATCCTCGCGGTGCTGCTCATCCCGGTCTCAGGCAGCCTGCTTCCGCTCTTCGGCGCCGACCCCGTGGGGGTCGTCGCCGCCCAGCTCGCGATCACGGGCGGCATCCCGATCGCGTTCCTGATCGGTGTGCTGGCCGGTGGCTTCTCGCCGACCGTCGAGGCGGACGCCCTGAGCACGTGGCTCGGGACGGCCGGCTCCCCGCGCTCGGCGGTCGAGCAGGCGCTCGCCCGCTCGCTCGGCGACGACTCGCTGCGCGTCTCGTACTGGTCGGAGGCGCAGGGCGTCCTCGTCGACGCCGCAGGGAACGAGCTCGGCGGGCCCGGCGGTTCCCGGCTCCGCGAGGAGGTGCGGGTGGAGGCCCGTCTCGTCGGAGCGATCGACTACGACGGGCGCATGGTCGCCGACACCGAGGCGGTGCGCCGGGCCGGACGGGTGCTCGCCGTCGCCCTCGACCGCGAGCGGCTCACTGCCGAGCTCTCGACGAGCAACGCCGAGCTGGGCCTGTCGCGCGTGCGACTCGTCGAGGCCGCCGACCGCGAGCGGGCCCGGATCGCCCGCGACCTGCACGACGGGCTGCAGGTGCAGCTCGTGCTGCTCGCCCTCGAGGCGCAGCAGCTGGCCGACGCCGAGGGCACGCCCGCCTCGACGGCCGCCGCGGCCACCGGGCTCAGGCAGCGGATCGACGATGCCGCGGCCGACCTGCGGCACCTCGTGCACGCGGTGCTGCCGTCGGCGCTGATCGAGCGCGGCCTGACCGCTGCCGCCGAGGACCTGATCGACCGCCTCGACATCCCGGGCACGCTCGTCGGCGACGTCGACGACGCCGCGCTTCCGCCCGCCACCGCCCGCACGGCCTACCTGATCGTGGCCGAGTCGCTGAGCAACGCCGTCAAGCACGCCGCAGCCCGGTCGGTCGAGGTGCGGCTGCGGATGCGGTCGGACACGCTCGAGATCGTCGTCGTCGACGACGGCGCCGGGGGAGCGCGGATCGCCGAGGGCGGAGGGCTCAAGGGCCTCGCCGACCGGGTCGACGCCCTCGGCGGGTCGTTCGAGCTGACGTCCGCCCCCGGGGCGGGCACCCGGGTCAGGGCGGAGTTGCCGTGCGGGTCGTGATCGCCGAGGACGAACTGCTGCTGCGGGAGGGGCTGACCCACCTGCTCGAAGCCGACGGCATCGAGGTGCTCGCCGCGGTCGGCACCGCCATCGAGCTCGAGGCGGCGGTCGACCGCCTGGCGCCCGACCTGGTGATCACCGACATCCGGATGCCGCCGACGCACACCGACGAGGGCCTGCAGGCGGCCGTGCGCATCCGCCGCGCCCACCCGGGCACCGCGGTGGTGGTGCTCTCGCAGCACGTGCAGCGGCGGTACGCCGGCGAGCTCCTCGGGCCGGGGGAGGGCGGGGTCGGCTACCTGCTGAAGCAGCGCATCGCCGACGTGCGCACCTTCACCGCCGACCTCCGCCGGGTGCAGGCGGGCGGCACGGCCCTCGATCCCGAGGTGGTCGCCGTGCTGCTGACCCGCGCCGCCAAGGCGGGCGGCCCGGCCGTCGGGGCGCTCACCCCGCGGCAGCTCGAGGTGCTCGGGCTGATGGCGGAGGGCCGCAGCAACGCGCACATCGCGGCGCGGCTCGGCACCTCGGAGAAGGCGGTGGTGCAGCACACCTCGAATATCTACGACGCCTTCGGGCTGCCGGTCGACGCGGACGACCACCGGCGGGTGCTGGCGGTCATCCGCTTCCTCTCGGAGGCCGCCGCTCAGTAGGCCTGCTGGATCGCCGCGGCCACCGCGCCCACGTCGTCGTTGGCCTGGAAGACGCCCTGCAGGGTGGGCACGAACCCCTGGTTCACCATGATGGTGAAGGCCAGATGCCGCCCGCCCGCGGTGTCCATGACGCCGCCGAGGGTCTTCGTGACGAGACGGTAGCGCCCGTTGAAGCTGTCGCCGGCGAGCAGCGTGCCTGTCTTGGCGAAGACCTCCCCGGCGGCCGGGCTCTCGGGCTGCACGTCGGAGAGCGAGCCGTCGACGCCGAGGATCGGCAGGGTCGCCTTCCAGCGCTCGGCGTCGGGGCGGTCGGCCATGATCGTCTGGATGTCGACGGCGTTCCGCGGCGTGATGAAGTTGCCCTCGAGCCCCGAGCCGTCGACGAGCGACGCGCCGAGCGTGTCGAGGCCGGCGTCGGCCCAGATCTCCTGGGCCTGACCGAGCCCCTCCTCGCAGGTGGGATCGCCGGCCGCGGCCGCGAGCAGGCAGATCAGCGTCTGCGCCCCGCGGTTGTAGCTGATCTTCATCACGTAGGTCACCTCCTCGCCGAGGGGGAGCGACTCGAGTTCGGCCACCGACGGCAGCGCGGTCACGGCGTCCTCGGCCGGCAGCGACGCATCGGGGTTGTCGGCGAGCGGGTCGGCCGAGACGGTCACGCCGGCACGTGCGAGCGCCTCGATGAAGGCGGTGCGGGCGAAGGTGGCCGGGTCGGCGAAGGCCCAGACCTTCAGCGCCGGGTCGCTGCCGGCGGCGACGGTGCCCTGCATCACGATCGTGTGCGGGTCGCCGGGGTCGAGCACGGGGTCCTCCAGCTTCGCCGCCTCGCCGGCGGCCACCGTCGTGACCTCGTTCCGCACCGTCCAGGGCGCCACGGCCGGGGTCAGCGCGACGATCGCCGGGTCGCCGGCGGCCGCTCCCGGTGTGACCAGGAGGTCGAGCAGGTTCTGGTTGACGATGATCGGGGTGATCGGCTGCCGGGCCAGCGTGCCCTGGAAGAGCCGGTCGTCGACCACGACGTCTCCGTTCACCGTCGTGATGCCCGAGGCCTTCACCTGGGCCGCGAGCTCGTCGAGCCCCGTCAGCGGATCCTCGGGGGTGAGCGTCGCACCGGGCAGCGGGTTCGCGTCGTTGTGGTCGAGGTTCGCGTAGTCGACCGTGCCGTCGGCCTTCGTGCGGCCGCCGAGCGTGAGATCGCCCTGGCCGACGAGCACCAGATCGCCGGTGAGGGTGCCGCCGGCGAGGGTGCCGGTCTGCTTGACGGGCGTGGTGACCGTGTGGTCGGGCCCCCACTTCACCCAGGCGGCACCGGCGCTGTAGGTCTTCACGAACGACCCGGGCTCGGCCATCGTGTCGGCGTCGAGGTCGATCAGCACCTCGCCGGTGTCGATGTCCTGCACCGAGACGAGCCAGCGGCCCTGGGCGTACTGCGGCTGCTGCATCATCTCGAGGGCGGCGGCCGGCAGCCCGGGTACCGAGCCGGCGGCGCTCGGCGACGGCGCCGCCGGCCCGCCGACACAGGCGGCGGTGACGGATGCGATGATGACGACCGCGAGCACGCCGGCCGTGCGCCGCGCCGCGCGGTTCATGCGCCCGCTCCGGTCGCCAGCACTGCGGCGAGGCGGCGGAAGGTCTGGTCGGCGGGGTGCACCCCGGGGATGTTGGACTCGTTCATGTACACGACGATGCTCGCTCCGCTCTTCGGGTCATGGAAGACCGCGGCCGTGAAGCCGAGGCCTTCGCCGTTGTGGCCCCACCAGCCGCCGGTCTCGCCCATACCGAGACCGTAGAGGTCGTAGGGCGGGCCCGTGACGAGCGGTCCGCCCTGCTCGCGCTCGCTCTGGGTCGACGGCTCGACGAGGGCTCCCTCGCCGAGCGTGTCGGCCCAGACCCGGCCGTCCTCGAGGGTCGAGAACATCGAGCCCGCGGCCTGCAGCACCGAGGAGTTCTCCTCCTGGGGCACCGGCACACCCTCGTCGACGATGTAGCCCGTCGGGTGCGGTTCGCCCCAGGTCGTCGTGTCCACGATGAACTCGGTGCCCGTCTGCCCGAGCGGGTCCAGGATGCGCTCCTGCAGCACCTCGGCGTAGGCCTGTCCCGTGATCTTCTCGACCACCGCGCCGAGGAAGTTGATGTTCGCGTTGTTGTAGGCGCGCTTCGTCCCGGGAGCCGACAGGGCCGGCTGGCCGAGGGCGAAGGCGTTCAGCTCGTCGAGCGTGAAGATGCGGGTCGGGTCCTCGGCGAAGACGTCCTGGAAGTCCTCGTTCGTGTAGTCGGCGTTGCCACTCGTCATGCCCGCCAGCTCGCGCAGGGTGATCGTGTCGCCGTTCGTGATGCCGTCGAGGTACTGGTCGATGGTGTCGTCGAGGCTGGCCCGGCCCTCGTCGACCAGCTGCAGCAGCAGGGTGACCGTGTACGACTTGGTCACGCTGCGGATGGGCCAGAGCATGTCGGTCGAGACGGGGAGCTCCTTCTCGACGTCGGCGAGCCCGGTGGCCGACGTCCACGAGCCCTCTCCGGGGATCCAGACGCCGACGGCCGCACCGGGCACGGCGTACTCGGCCATCGTCTGGTCGACGACCTCCTGCAGCGCGCTCCGCACCTCGGCGGGCAGCTCGCCCTCGGGGGCGGCCGGCCGGGTGGCGGTGGGCGCGGGCGTGCCGGAGGCCGTGGCGCCGGCCTGACCGGGGGAGGGGGACGCGCATCCGGCCAGCAGCAGGACCAGGGCGGTGGAGGCGGCCGCGGCCGAGAACAGCGACGCTCCGCTCGGTCTCGTCGTCATGGGCTGGTCTCCCGCCGTCGTCGGCCACCCGTGTGGCGCCCCTCACTGTCCCAGCCGGGCAGGAGCGCCGCAATAGACCTGGGTCGGGGGCCGTCGAGGAGCCTCGGAGTGCGCTCCCCGAAGGGGGGAGACCCGGCGAGGCTCCGGACGGCCCTATCCTGTGACGAGTCGCGCAGGGGGCGCGACGTCGTCGGAAAGGCCCGTCATGCCCGAGTGGTACACCCTCGGCGTCGTCGCACTCGTGATCGTGGCGGTCGTCGTCGTGATCGTGCGGTTCCGCGTCAACCCCGTCATCGCGCTCGCGCTGGGCGCCGCCGCGATCGGCCTGCTCACCGGCCTCGGGCCCGTCGACACCGTCTCGACGATGACCCAGGGCTTCGGCGACGTGATGATGGAGGCGGGCATCCTGATCGGCTGGGGCGTGCTGATCGGTGCGATGCTGAACGAGCTCGGAGCCATCACCCGGCTCGTCGAGAGCCTGATGCGGGTCTTCGGCCGACGGGGCATCCCCTACGCTCTGGGGCTCTCGCTCGCCACCTATCTGCAGACGATCTTCGTCGACGTGCTGATCGTGATCGCGGCGCCGCTCGCCCGGCGCATCGCCCCGCGGCTCGGCCGGGTCGGCACGGGCATCGTCGGCGTCACCTTCGCGGTCGGGCTCGAGATGGGCATCGTGATGATGGTGCCCGGCTTCGCCGCGGTCGCCCTCGCGGGCCTGCTCGGCGTGCCGCTCGGCGTGATGATGCTCGGCGGCTTCGCGGTGGTGGCGCCGACCGTGGTGCTGACCATCCTGCTGATGTCGCTGTTCTTCCGGCTGGGGTTCTGGAACCCGGAGCGGGACGAGCAGGTCGTGGTGCGCGACGACGACGAGGCGGTGGCCGCGGTCTCCACCGGAGGCACGGCTCAGGCCGTCGCGACCGGCCACGACCCGCTTCTGGTCAGCACCGAGACCGGGTCGGTGCGCACCCGCGTCGGCGGCGTGCCCCGGGGCCCGGCGGGCAGCCGCTCGGTCGACCGCGAGGAGCGCGAGCAGCCCCTGCTGCTGCTGTTCGCCCCGATGCTCGTGGCGCTGCTGCTGATCGCGGCCCAGGCCGTGCTCTCGGTCGCCGAGGTCGAGGTGCCGGCGATGCAGTTCCTCGGCAGCCCCGTGATCGCACTGCTGCTCGCGGTCATCGCGACCGGCGTGATCGGGCGGGCGGCCGTCGGCACGAAGCGCATCGAGAAGGCCGTCGTCAAGGGCTTCCAGGACGGCGGGCAGATCTTCCTGCTCACCGGCATCGGCGGGTCACTCGCCGCCGTGATCGCGAAGGGCGACCTCGGCGCCGTGCTGCAGGGCTACTTCTCGGCCACCTCGTTCGCGCCGCTGCTGCTGGTCTGGGCGATGGCGGCCGTGCTGCACATCGCGGTCGGCTCGGTGACCCTCTCGGCCATCACCGCCGCGGGCATCATCGCACCGGTGGCGGCGACCATGGGGCTCGACCCGCTGCTGATCGCGCTGGCCGCGGGCTCGGGGGCGCTGTTCTGCATCCACGTCACCTCCAACACCTTCTGGCTGCTGCAGACCTTCCTCGACCAGTCGGTGCGCGGCACCCTCAAGACGGTCACCGTGGGCGTCTCGCTCGCCTCGGTTATCGCGCTCGGGATGACCCTGCTGATCTCGCTCGTCCTGCCCTGACCCGATGAGCGGACAGCGCGCGGGGGCGCGTTCCTACTTCGCCGTGCAGGCGGTGGCCGGTGCCGCCTGGTGGCTGATGGTGTTCACCGTGCCGTGGGTGCGGGAGGCGACGCTCGGCGGCCTCGACCCGGTGGTCGTCGCGGTGCTCGACGTGCCGCTGTTCGTCATCGCCTCGGCCGTGGCCGCCACCGGGCTCCGGGTCGCCGCGGTGGTCGGCGCGGGGTGGACGGTGCTCGTCGCCGTCGGTCTCGCGGGCTACGCCACGGTGACGGGGGAGGCGGGCTGGGGCGTCGTCGCCATGGTGCCCGCGGCGGCCGGCTCGGTGCTGGCGGCCTGCGTGCTCGTGCTCGGCCGCGTGCCCACCTCGTGGCTCGTGCGGGGCCCGTTCGCGTTCCACCCGGCCCCGAGCCGCCCCGGCCGGGCCCGCAACGTGCTCACGACCTTCGCCCAGATCGTCGTCTTCTGGGGCGTCTGCCTCGTCGTCCTGCCGCTCGTCATCGCCGCGCTCGAGGAGCGCTGGCAGCTGACCCCGGCGCTCCCGCCGGTCGCCACCTCGCTCGTGTCGGGCGCCGGCGCCGTGCTGCTGGTGCTCGCCAGCGCCCTCGGTATCTGGTCGGCTGTCACGATGTCGACCCTCGGCGACGGCACACCGCTGCCGATGGCCTCGACGAACCGGCTCGTGATCGCGGGCCCCTACCGCTGGGTGCGGAACCCGATGGCGATCGCCGGCATCGCCCAGGGCGTCGCGGTCGGCCTGGTGCTCTCGTCGTGGCTCGTGGTGGTCTACGCCCTGGCGGGCTCCCTCGTCTGGAACTACGCCATCCGCCCCTTCGAGGAGGCCGACCTCGAAGAGCGCTTCGGCGCCGCCTTCGACCGCTACCGCAGCGCCGTGCGCTGCTGGCTCCCGCGGGTGCCGAGGGCCGCGCGGGAGCCGTGACCGCCCGCTACGAGGAGCGCAGCGCCAGGTACTTCGCGATGAGCGACTTCGTCGAGGAGTCCTGCTCCTCGAGCGCCGCCTGGTCGCCGTCGACCGCCGGAGCGATCTGCAGGGCGAGCTGCTTGCCGAGCTCCACGCCCCACTGGTCGAACGAGTCGATGCCCCAGATGGTGCCCTCGGTGAACACGATGTGCTCGTAGAGGGCGATCAGCTGGCCCACGACGCTGGGCGTGAGCGCCGGCGCGAGGATCGACGTCGTCGGCCGGTTGCCGCTGAACACGCGGGCGGGCACGACCGACTCGGCGGTGCCCTCGGCCCGCACCTCCTCGGCCGTCTTGCCGAAGGCGAGCGCCTTGGTCTGGGCGAAGAAGTTCGCGAGGAACAGCGCGTGCACGTCGGCGCCCGGGGCCACCGCCGCACCGTCGCCGACCTGGTCGCGCAGCCCGTGCGCGGGGTTCGCCACGGCGATGAAGTCGGCCGGGATCAGCCGCGTGCCCTGGTGGATCAGCTGGTAGAAGGCGTGCTGCCCGTTCGTGCCGGGCTCGCCCCAGAAGATCTCGCCGGTGTCGGTGGTCACGGGGGAGCCGTCCCAGCGCACGCTCTTGCCGTTGGACTCCATCGTGAGCTGCTGCAGGTAGGCCGGGAAGCGGTGCAGGTACTGCGCGTACGGCAGCACCGCGTGGCTCTGCGCCCCGAGGAAGTTGGAGTACCAGACGTTCAGCATGCCCATCAGCACGGGCACGTTCTGCTCGAGCGGCGTGGTGCGCATGTGCTCGTCGATGGCGTGGAAGCCGGCCAGGAAGTCGCGGAACCCGTCGGGCCCGATCGCGATCGCCACCGAGGTGCCGATGGCCGAGTCGACCGAGTACCGGCCGCCCACCCAGTCCCAGAAGCCGAAGGCGTTCTCGGGGTCGATGCCGAAGGCGGCGACCTTGTCGAGCGCGGTCGAGACGGCCACGAAGTGCTTGGCGACGGCGCCCGTGCGGGCCTCGTCGCTGTCGTCGATGGCTCCGGATGCGGTCAGCCGCTCCCACAGCCACTGGCGCGCCAGGCGCGCGTTGGTCAGCGTCTCCAGCGTGCCGAAGGTCTTCGAGGCGACGATGAACAGCGTGGTCTCGGGGTCGAGGTCGGCGGTCTTCTCGTAGATGTCGGAGGGGTCGATGTTCGAGACGAAGCGCACCTCGAGGCCGGCCTGCACGTAGGGCTTCAGCGCCTCGTAGACCATCACGGGGCCGAGGTCCGAGCCGCCGATCCCGATGTTCACCACCGTCGCGATGCGCTTGCCGGTGACACCCGTCCACTCGCCCGAGCGCACGCGGTCGGCGAAGGCGTAGACCTTGTCGAGCGTGCCGTGCACCTCGGCGTCGATGTCGGCGCCGTCGACCACGAAGCCCGCCGGCGGCTCGAGACCCTCACCGTTCGCGGTCCCGCCATCCGGTCGCCGCAGCGCGGTGTGCAGCACGGCCCGGTTCTCGGTCACGTTGATGTGCTCGCCCGAGATCATGGCGCGGTAGCGCTCGGCCACCCCGGCGTCCTCCGCCAGCCGCAGCAGGTGCCCCAGGATCTCGTCGGTGATGAGGTTCTTCGACAGGTCGACCGTCAGGTCGGCGGCCTGGAAGGTGTACCGCTCGGCACGGTCGGGCTCGGCGGCGAACCAGCCCCGCAGGTCGGGCTGGAAGCCGTCGGCGGTGCCGAGGAGGGCCTTCCACGCGTCGGTTGAGGTCGGGTCGAGGGGCGCCGATTCGGCCATGTTCTCTCCTGAGGATCGTCCGTCGCGCCGGCTAGACCGGGACGCGCTTGCTCTCGAATCTACTGCCGGTGCGGGCACGCGCCCAGACGAAGAAGCCGATCAGGGTGAACACGCCGTAGAACAGGTACATGAACGCCGAGGCGTAGTAGCCGGCGCCGATCAGGAGCGGCACGCCGACCACGTCGACGGCGACCCAGATCAGCCAGAACTCCGTCCAGCCCTTGGCCATGCCGTAGGTCGCGAGCAGCGAGCCGACGAACACCCAGGCGTCGGACCAGACCGGCTCGTACGAGCCGAGCGCCGTGAACACGGGGGTCAGCAGCGCCGTGCCGCCGACGAGTCCGACGGCGAGCAGGATGCGCGTGCGACCGCTCGCCCAGCGGGGCACGACCGCGGCTCCCGACTCGCCGCGCGCCTTCTGCCACTGGTACCAGCCATAGACCGACACGATGATGAACATCACCTGTCGCCCCGCCTGCCCGAGCAGGTTCACGGGGTTCGGCGTGCCGAACACGGCGCCGAGGAACACGGTGAACAGCAGCACGTTGCCGACGATGCCGACCGGCCAGGCCCAGACTCTCCGGCGCATGCCGCCGAGCGCGCTGGCGAGGCCGAACACGTTGCCCACCACCTCGCGCCACAGCACGGTCTGGTCGCCGATGTGCAGCTGGGCGTCGAAGAGCCACTCGATCACATTCACGAGCCGTAGAACGGCGACGGATGCCCGGGCATTCCCGCACCGCGCGGCGAACTCGGCCCGCCCGCTACCCTGGGCACCAGACGCCGGGGCCGTGCCCGGCCGGCAGGGGGACCGGACGCATGATCACCGACGTACTGACCGTTCTCCTGGCCGTCGTGTCTGCGGTGCTCGTGGGCTTCGTGGCCCGGCGCATCCTGGACACCCCGGTCGGCTGGCCGCGCAGCATCGTCGTCGGCCTGATCGTGTTCGCCACGGGGCTGCCGTTCGCCTCCTGGCTCGTCGATCAGACGGGACTCCTGACCGACGGGCGCACCGCCGACGTCCGGGTCGCCCTCACCGTGCTCGCCGTCGTGCTGCTCGGGGTCGCGTGGGTGTTCGCCCTGGGGGTCGGTGTGCTGGTCGCGCTCGAGGCGATCGTGCCGACGCGTCCGCTGCCGAACCCGATCGACGTGGTGCGCGCCGCGATCCGCCGGCGGAAGCGGACCCGCCGCTACCTCGCGATCGTGGGCATCGCCACGCGCCACGGCGCCGGCTGGCTGTTCCACGGCCACTCGCGCATCCAGCATGAACTGACCACGAGCGAGCAGCGGGCGCAGGCACTGGTCGCCACGATCAACGAGTCGGGCGTCACCTTCGTCAAGCTCGGCCAGGTGCTCTCGACCCGCCGCGACCTCGTGCCCGAGCCCTACCTGAGCGCCCTGGCGTCGCTGCAGTCGGGGGCGACGACGCTGCCGTGGGAGACCATCCGGCCGGTCATCGAGGAGGCGCTCGGCGCCGGGCTGGAGACCGTGTTCGCGTCGGTCGACCCCGAGCCGCTGGCCGCAGCATCCGTCGCCCAGGTGCACCGGGCCGTGCTGCTCGACGGCACGGCGGTGGTGGTGAAGGTGCAGCGGCCCGCCGCCCGGGCGCAGGTCGAGGCCGACGTCGACATCATCGTGCGCCTCGCGCACCGCGCCGAGGAGCGCACCCAGGCGGGGCACGACCTGCGGCTGGAGTCGGTGGCGCGCGGCTTCACCGGCACGCTCCTCGACGAGCTCGACTACCGCATCGAGGCGACGAACGTCGAGATGATCCGCAGCACCCTCGAGCACGCCGCCGCCGACGACGGGCACGGGCACGACGTGACGATCTCGGTGCCGCACGTCTACCCGGCGGCGTCGGGCACGCGGGTGCTGACGATGGACCTGGTGGCCGGCGTCCCGCTCAGCAGCGCCGCCGACGAGCTCTCGTCGCTCTCGACGGAGGCCAGGCAGGCCCTCGCGAACGGGCTGATGATGACCGTGCTCGAGCAGATCCTGGTGCACGGCGTCTTCCACGCCGACCTGCACCCGGGCAACGTGATCCTCACCCCCGACGGAGCGCTCGGGCTGATCGACTTCGGCGCCGTCGGCATCATCGAGCGCAGTCAGCGCAGCTACCTCACCGCGCTCATGCTCGCGGCCGTCAGCGAGGACGACATCGCCGCGACCGAGGCGCTGCTGCTCATCGTCGACGTTCCCGCCGACGCCGACCTCGACGCTCTGCGGCACGACGTGGGCGTGGTGATCACGACCGAGCGGTTCCGGCCGAAGGGCAGCCAGTCGATCTTCACCCGCCTGCTCGACGTCATCCGCCAGCACCACATCGCGCTGCCCGGGGACCTCGCCTCGGCGTTCCGCAGCTTCGCGACCCTCGAAGGCTGTCTCAAGGTGCTCGACCCCGGCTTCGACATGTTCGAGCAGGCGCTGCCGATGGTGCCGAAGCTGCTGCGCCGCGACCAGTCGCTCCGCCGCACCGTCACCAGCGTGCAGGCGCAGGCCGCCGTCGGCGCCGCGCGGCTGCGCACCCTGCCCGGGCGCCTCGACGCGCTGCTCTCCGGCGTCGAGAACGGCACCTTCTCACTCAAGCTCAAGGCGTTCAGCGACGACGCCGGTCAGGGCTTCGTGCAGTCGATCGCCTCGGAGCTGGTGGGCACGCTCATCTCGATCGCGGCCGTCGTCATCGCCCTCGTGCTGATCGTCACCGACTCGGGACCGCTGCTCACCGAGGGGCTGCGGCTGTTCGACCTGTTCGGGGCGTTCATCGGGTTCCTCGGGTTCCTGGGGCTGCTGCGGGTCGTGCGGCAGATCATCGTCCGCCGCCGGCGCTGACCGGCCCGCTCGCCGGCCGCGGCTCGCCGAACCACCGCCCGAGCGCGCGTCCGAGCGCCGCCTCGTCGTCGCCCGCCCACGCGACCCGGCCGTCGGGGCGCAGCAGCAGGGCGGGGGCGGGCAGTGCCGCTTCGTCGTCTCCGGGCAGCGCAACGAGGTCGGCCCGGTCGGTCCAGCCCTCGAGCGTGAGGGTGCCCGTGCCGTCGAGCAGCAGGGCGCGGCCGGCGTGCGTGAGGTCGTAGAGGCGTCGGTTCTCACCCAGCGGGAGGTCGCGCATCCGTCGCCCCACCAGGTCGAACGGGTCGTCGTCGCCTTCGCCCGGGTCGTACCGGATGCCGAGGCCGCTGACCCGCCCGGCGACCAGCCGCGCGACGTCGTCGAGCTGCAGCAGCTCGCCCAGCAGCTGCCGCACCGCCTGCGGCCCCGGATCGGGGGAGAGCAGCTCGCTCTGCGCCCGCGTGAGGGTCAGCACCCCCTCGGCGACCGGGCGCCGTTCGGCCTCGTAGCCGTCGAGCAGCCCGGCCGGCGCCCAGCCGGCGACCTCGGCGGCGAGCCTCCAGCCGAGGTCGAAGGCGTCCTGCAGGCCGAGGTTCAGGCCCTGGCCCCCGAGCGGCGGATGCACGTGCGCCGCGTCTCCCGCCAGAAGCACCCGGCCCGCCCGGTAGCGCTCCGCGAGGCGCGTGGCGTCGGTGAAGCGGGTCAGCGAACGCGGCTCGCGCACCCCGAAGTCGGTGCCGGCGTAGGCGCGCAGCTGGTTGCGGAACTCCTCGAGCGTCGGCGGCACGGTGCGGTCCTCGGCGACCGAGGCGGCGGGCACGACCGCGCGGTGCAGGCCGTCGCCCGCGGGGCCGATTCCGAAGCCGCGGTAGGTGCGGCGCACCTCGGCGGAGATGCGGGCGACCTCCTCGGGCCCGACCGAGCCGTCGAGCTCGACCTCGCCGAGCAGCCACTCGGTCGAGGCGGCCTCGCCCGGGAAGCCGATGCCGGCCAGGCGCCGCACCGTGCTGCGCCCGCCGTCGCAGCCCACCAGCCAGCGGGCGCGCAGCCTCTCGCCGTGGGCGAGGAGCACGTCGACGCCGTCCGCATCCTGCTCGAAGGCGTCGAGCACGGCGCCGCGGCGGAGCTCGGCGCCCAGCTCGGCCGCCCGCTCGGCGAGCAGCCGGTCGGTCGTGGGCTGCGGGATGCCCAGCACGTAGTCGTGGTCGGAGTCGAGCTCCACGGCGGCGCCCTCGAGCCCCGCGAGACCGCGGCCAGCGCCGGGGTAGCGCTGCCCGTGGGCCAGGAACCGGTCGAGCAGCCCGCGGAGCGCGAGCACCTCGACGCTCCGGGCGTGCAGGCCGAGCGAGCGCACGGCCGGGTTCGGCTGTGCCTCCCTCTCGAGCACCACCACGTCGACCCCGTGCAGCCGCAGCTCGGCGGCCAGCATCAGCCCCGTGGGCCCTCCTCCGCTGATGATCACGTCGTGCATCCGCTCCTCCTCCTGCCGCCCCTTGCCTGGGCGGCCCGCCATTCTGCCTGGTCGGAAGGGTCTTGCGGCAAGCCCGGTGCCCTCCGTTATCCTGGAGATGCGGGCGCGGCAAGGGGTTGGCCGGCGGGCGCACTCGTCGCATGCTGGGCCCATGACCGATGACACCCCGTTCCAGAACCCCGCCCACGGCACCGACGACGACACGCAGCTCGACGAGATCGAGACGGCGGCGAGCGTCGACGAGGTCGCCGAGGAGGTGCGCGACGCCATCCGCCACGGCGAGGTGGAGGACGACATCTCCGACGTGCTCGAGGAGCGACTCGAGGAGGTCGGCGTGCACCTGCGCCCCGAGACCATCGACGACATCGCCGACGACATCGAGAACGACGTCTCCCACTGACCCCGCCCCTCCGGCGGCCCGCCTCGCGCGCTCCTCAGCGGTTCGGCTGAGGGCTGGGGCGCGTCAGCGGGGGGGTGTCGGCGCCGAAGGCGACGCCGAGGGCGAAGAGGGTCGAGACCCCGTAGTGCTCCATCGCGGCGGCGACGCGGCGGCGGCCCGTGCGGGGGTTGATGCCGAGCTGGCGGGAGGCCGTCTCGAGGGTGACGCCCTGGCGCATCAGCACGAGCAGCGGCGCCCACGGGTTCTCGGCGGGCTCGGCCGGGGTCGCGCGCTGCCAGAGCAGCTCGTAGTACTGCTCCGCCATGCCGGCGAGCGCCGCGTTCCGCACGCCGAGCACGCTCGTCGGCCGGCCCTCGCCCCACTCGAACGGCAGGGCGAGCTGATCGCCGTCGACCCAGAACCAGCTCGGCGGTGCGTCGAGCAGGCGGTACTCGACGCCCACACTGCGGTAGGCGACCATGCGCTGCTGGGCGAGCGGATCGTCGCCGGCCCAGGTCGGCATGATCACGCGCACCCGGTCCTTGCCCGCCATCGCCCGGCCGAAGCGCGCCGCGCGCTCGGGGTCGGGCTTCAGGAAGCGGTCCACCTCGGGCAGCAGCGCGTTCAGGGTCCCAGAGTCATGCCGCGCCGTGTCGTACCAGAGGTCCTCCGACGCGTGCTTGCCGTGCCGGATCCCGACCGGTACCGGGTCGCCCGACGCCTCGCCGACGGCCCAGTGCCGCAGCAGGGAGGGCAACTCCGCGACGACCGCCTCCATGTCGGCGAGGGCGGTCTCCGCGCGTCGGCGCAGTTCGGCCGACTGGTCGGCCACGGTCTCCGCGGCCCACGACGCCGGGTTCACGACGGCCAGCTCCGACCCCCGACCGCCGAGCAGCCCCCGTGCACGGAACAAATCGACGCGGGCGCGTGCCTCCTCGACGGGCAGGTGCGCGAGCTCCGCCACCTCCTCGATCGTGGTCGGGCGGCCCCGCAGGATCACGGCCAGCAGTGTCTCGTCGTCCATGCCGCCCCTCGTGGCCCCGGTGCACTCCGACGGTGACCCGCGTGTCGGGCGCCGTCGGCTCATCGTGGCCTCCAGCGGCCACGGGCGCAAGCCGAGCAGGGTGCGGATGCCCGTTTCCGGACATCCTCCGCCGGGAACGCCACCCATCCGACGCCGGGGCGACCGGTTCCGTTCGCATCGCGACAGGCTCCGCCCGGCCGACCCGAGCGGTGGAAGGCTCAACCCATGGGCGGACTACCGGTGTGCGACGTCGAAGTGGTCTACAGCGTGCTCGGCATCGACCCGGCGCGTCCCGAGCTCCTGCGCACGCTGCTCGCACTCGGGCCGACGACAGTGGAGTCGGCCGCCGCTGCGGCGGGCCTCAGCGACGGTGCGGCCCTGCAGCGCGACGTCGACGAGCTGGTGGCCGCCGGCCTCGTGCGCGAGACCACCGATGCGGGGGAGCGGCTCTTCACGGCCGACGCCACCGCCATCGAGGCCATGTTCCACTCCCTCTGGCGCCACATCGACCGCTTCGGCATCTGAGCAGGCACCGGCCGCCCGGTGGTCGGCCGGCCCGATCATCGCGCGACCGAGGGCCCGCCTTGCTCCACGGCACGTCGCGGACGCCGCCCCGGGTGCTGCGGGTCATGCCGCCACGCGGAACGTGCTGGCGAAGTGGCCGCCGCCCCGGGTGCGTGGGTCATGCCGCCACGCGGAACGTGCTCGCGAAGCGGTGGAGCAGCTCGCCGCGACCACCCAGCACCTCGACCACGCCGGTCTCGATGGCGCGGCCTGCCTCGAGCTCTCCCGTGATCAGCCGCCGGATGCCCGGGCCCGCCGCGAAGGCGAGATCGACCGGCCCCACCCCACGGTGTCCACCCCCTGACGCGTCGCCGCCCGGCGTCACGTCGAGTGCGTCCCCATCGACCCGGATGAGCAGGTCGACCGCCCCGAACCGCCCCGAACCGCCCCGCGTAGGACGTCGTCGGCAGCTCGAGGGCCGTTCGCGGCCGGAAGGCGCTCCGCAGATCCATCGTCATCGACTCGGCCGTGATGAGCTGCTCCTCCCGCGGCTCGTCCATCGCCTTGAACCCCCAGGCCCCCAGCGCGAGCACCACCGGCTCGAGCTCGCGCCCGTAGGGCGTCAGCTCGTACACGATGACCCGCGACCGAGGTGCCCGGCGGATGACGCCCGCGGCCTGCAGCTCCTTCAGCCGCGCGGCGAGGATATTGCTCGGGATGCGGTGCAGCCCCGCCGCCAGCTCCCCGTACCGGCGCGGTCCCACGAGCAGATCGCGCACGATCAGCAGTGCCCAGCGCTCAACGACGAGCTCCATGGCCCGCGTGATGCCGGAGTACTGCCCGTAGTCGCGCGCGGCCACGATCGCCTCAGGCCTGCTGGCCGAGGAACGCCTCGGGCCCCTTCTCGGCCGCCACCGGCTCCATCCAGCCGAACTCGAGGATGTTGCCGTCGGGGTCGGTGAGCTGGCGCTGGTACATGAAGCCGTAGTCGGACGGGGCCTGCGCCTCGGTGCCGCCCGTCGCGAGACCGGCCTCGGCCCGCGCATCCACCTCGTCGCGCGTGTCGAAGAAGATCGCGGTCGAGACCGAGGGGCTCACCGAGGGGTCGCCGATGGGCAGCTCGGTGAAGGTCTGGAAATAGTCGCGGGTGAGCAGCATGAAGGCGCTGTGGTCTTTCTCGATCACGACGCAGGCGGCGTTGTGGTCGCTGAAGAGCGGATTCACGGTGCCGCCGATCGCGGTGTAGAACGCCTTCGCGCGCTCGAGATCGGTGACGGGCAGGTTCACGAAAAGAGAGGTCATGACGTCGATACTTGTAAAAAACAAGTGCGCGGTCAACAATCGATTCTCCGCGGCTCACCTTGCTGGACCTGAGGCGTAACCCGTCGGGGCCGGGCGGAATGCGCATCCGCTCGTCGCTGTTGCACACCCCGTGACCGCACAGAACCCCAAGAACATCGGCTTCCTCTCCTTCGGGCACTGGACGCCGTCGCCCCAGTCGAAGACACGTAGCGCCGCCGACGTGCTGCTGCAGTCGATCGACCTGGCCGTCGCGGCCGAGGAGCTGGGGGCCGACGGCGCCTACTTCCGCGTGCACCACTTCGCGCGCCAGCTCGCCTCGCCGTTCCCGCTGCTCGCCGCGGTCGGCGCCCGCACGTCGACGATCGAGATCGGCACCGGCGTGATCGACATGCGCTACGAGAACTAGCAGTTACTATTACGCAATGACCAATCAGGCGGCAATTTACTGCCGAATCAGCCTCGAAGACGAGGCAGTTCCAAAGGTGGAGACACAAGAGGCTGCGTGCCGTGTGCTGGCAGATGAGCACAAGCTCACCGTGGCCGACAAGCATGTCTATGTTGACAACGGCATCCCGGCTACAGGCAAGACGATCCGCGAGGGAACCCGTAGCAAGCGGCCAGACTTCAACGCACTCTTGCTCGCTGCTGAGAAGGGTGAGTTCTCCACGATCATCGTGGTAGCAGGTGACAGGCTCGCGCGTAACTACCCTGACGGTCTAGACATTGTGAGTGCCTGTGTGGACGGTGACGTTACCCTCCTCACGGCCGACGAGGGAGCGATAGACCCCCGCACCCCTGTAGGTGAAGACCAGGCCATGAATCTCTTCACTGGTGGTCGCAAGGAGATTCGTAAGAGGTCGCTTGCTCAACGTCGCCGGTACGTGGGGGAGCGCCTTGAGGGAATGCCCCTCTGGGGTCGGCGTCCCTTTGGCTGGGATTTCGAGGAGACCAAGAGTCCGAAGAATGGCAAGACCAGCAAGCGACCAATGATCTTGAACGAGAAGGAAGCTGCTGCGATCAGGTGGGCGGTTGAGTACTTCCCCAAGAACGGCAGCACCATCTACGGCGTGATCAAAGAGTGGAACGAAGAGTTCAAGGTCAAGTCCACTGCGGCCGGGTATGCACGCAAGACCCCTGTTGCCGGGAACCTCAAGTTCACTGGTGACTGGACGAACGCTTCTGTGCGTAGCATCCTACGAAACCCCCGGATTGCTGGTCTGGTAGCCGTTGGGGGTGTGGTGCAGGTCGACGCGGAGGGTAATCCCCTCAAGGGCAAGTGGCCGCCCATCGTCACCCCCAAGGAGTGGCAAGACGTAGTAGACAAGCTGGACGATCCCAGCCGACGAACTAACGCCGGGAGGAAGCCACACAGCCTCGGTTCTGGTCTGGTGCTCTGTGTCTGCGGTCTACCCCTGAGGGCCACCACGATTAAGGGAAAGCCGTTGGGGGAGCCTGATAGCCCCCCGGTCAAGCTAGCTGGTCTGCGGTGCGACGTGAACCGTAACCAAGCCCCTAGTCGCGTTGCTGTGAAGCAACACGTATCCATGCGCTCCGACGTTCTAGACCCCATGCTGAGGGCTGAGGTAGCGAGAGCATTCCTGTTTGGGCCAACGAAGATGACGCCCACGGATGCAATCGACTTGAGCGAGCTTGAGGCAGAGGCGAAGGAACTACGCGAGGCAGAAGACAACGCCTCTGACGTGGCGCTCCTCGGGGGCGCATCCGCTACGAAAGCCAAGAAGCTCATTCTTGAGATTCACAAGCGCTTGGACGAGATTGAAGCCATACGGGTGGATGCCGTTTCCAAGAGTGCTCATGCAGCCATGGCGGTTGACGCCCGAACAAAGATGTTCGGCAAGGGCAAGCGGGTTGGTTTCAAAGAAGCTGGCAAGGCTCTGACGGCTCTGAAGGAAAAGTTCGATGAGCTACCCCTGCACCAGCGTAGGGAGCTTGTGAAGTCGCTCCTATACGTAGAAGTGATGCCGGGCCAAGGTGTGAAGGTAGACCCCGAACGACGGGTGATCATTCTGCACCGGGTAGTGCGTACCCTCAACACAGACGAGCAAAACGAATACCTAGCTTCACTCGGATTTTGAGGGTCAGAATTCTTCTTGCCCAGTAAACACAACGATTTTGGTAGCAAGACCCTACGGAAAGGGGAGCAAGCTCGCGTAGCTCCTTGTTGGGTACTGTCGTCACATGACGAAGAAGAAGTTCTACGCACTAGTCAACGATGGAGTTTGGGGAGAGAGCTTCCTCATCGTGGAGCCGACTAAGCCCCAGGGCGCGTTTGCAAGCACTGGCGTGGTTATCGAGAAAATGGCGGGGGACACCTGGACGCTGCGACCGCTCGAACCAGCACCAGATAGGAAGGTACGCCCGATCTACGTTGATCTTTTTGAATCTTCAGAGAAGGCGCTCGCCGCGTACGCGAAATCACCAGAGGCCGAGTCCTCATGAGCCTCAGATCAGAACGGCGGGAGTTCAAGACGCTACAGAAGAGATTCGATAAGCTCTGCCCCTGGCTTCTACCGGCTGTGTACGAGTCTGACGCCGCCTCTTCCTCTCCCGAGTCAATACCGCCTATCTCAGTTGGCTTCCATCTACTTCCGATCGCGGTTGTGCACCTTTGGAAGAGGGAGGGCCACTGGCGTACCAGCCTCATGGTTGACGTTGGAGACGCCGAAGACCACATACTCACGACTGTTGTTATCGGGCCACCGACAGATAACGACCCGGCACCCGTAGTCCTGAGAAGGGCAATGAACTACTACACGAAGTGGGATCAAGAGCACCCCTACGATGTGAACGCAGACTCCATATCGCTTGACCGCTTTCGGGTAAACGACATGCTGCTTCAGATTCCCGCTCTGGGCATCAACTTGATTCCCTAGGCGCTCGCCGCCGTAGACAGTGAAAGACCCCCAGCGGCCTTGTACGGGCTACTGAGGGGCTAAAGGGGGAACTACAGCTTAGGCCTTGGCCGGTGCCCTGGTGATCCTGTAGACCGTGGCAATGCTGATGCCGAGAGCCTTAGCAATGTCGGGCACGCTCTCGCCAGAATCACGGAGTGCCTGAGCTTGCTTGGCCTTCTTGCTGTCGGTCACCTTGGGACGGCCACCAACACGGCCCTGAGCCTTTGCAGAGGCAAGACCGGCTGTCGTGCGCTCGATGATGAATGACCGTTCCATTTCAGCAAAAATGCTCAACATCTGAAGCATTGCCCTGCCGGTGGGAGTGGACGAGTTCAGACCATCCGAAATGCTCTCGATGAAAATACCCTTAGCCGTGAGGTCGGCAATCAGTGAGGCTACGTGAGCCGTGCTACGGCCCAACCTGTCGAGCTTGTACACGACGATGGTGTCTCCCTCCTCAAGGTCGGAGAGCATGCTGTCCAAGGCCGGGCGTGAGGTCTTAGAGCCACTAACACCCTTGTCGGTGTAGCGATCCTTCTTCTTAACCCCGGCCTTGTCCAAGGCGTCGTGCTGCAACGTCTCGTCTTGCTTCCCCATCGAAATTCTTAGGTAGCCTATGCGGGTGCCGGTGGTCGTCGTCATGGCTCAAGTCTCTCATTAACCCGGACGTTTATGCAACTCAATACGCGACGAGTTTTGAGAGAGCGAATGAGGTCAGATAAGTACTCTGTGGAGGGCATTTCGGTACTCTCCGCTTTTCTCACTAGACCATCGTTTTTGATGCACATGTAGAGAACAGGTGTGACAGGTGTTGGAGAAACCCAAGCTGAGCTTGTTGACTCTGCCATGGTTGACCTATGCAAATTGTGGGATTGCGCGTCGAAGCGTTCAAATCGCTCTACAACTTCGAGTGCCGATTGGACCATTTTTCGGTGATCACTGGTCCAAACGGGTCGGGGAAGAGCAACTTCGTAGACGCTCTGTCATTTCTGGGAGACGTTTACCGTCATGGACTTGAGTTCGCGGTAAGTCACTCGGGTGGTTTCGAGAACATCGCGCATAGACGGACCCGCAGAGCGAAAAAAGCCATCCGCTTTAGCATCGAAGTTTCTGTTTCTGGCGAAGACGTTGATCGGTTGCTGAACGACTATCAGATGCACGTCGAGGGGCGTGAGCATATGACCACCGGACGACCTGGGGTCATCTTCAAGCATGATTTTTCAATCAAGACCGCTACGCAGAAGCTGCTCGATGACTTCGAGATAGCCCATGAGTCAGTCCTTGTACTCGATCAGCGCGGAGAAGTCATCTTCCGCATCGACCGCGTAGAGAACCAGGTTCACTCTCTTCGAGGGACAAGCGGCGCATTTCCGGAAGACGAAATTAACTCCTTGATTCGGCCCTTCGGGGATATGAAGTTCGAGGAATCGATGGTGATGCGCGGCATGACCCCCACAAACCTCATGGTTTCGGGCCTCTACTTTGCTAACGTCATTTGGTTGGTAACGTCCCAGCTTTCCCGCATCACGGTCTTTCAGCTGTCACCCCACCTATCGAGGAGTTCAGGAGTGGCAACTCCGAACGCGGCGCTCTCTACCCATGGTGAGAACCTGCCCGGCGCTGCCGATAACTTGCGCCGGCGGGACGAAGACGCCTGGCTTCAGGTCAATTCTGCGATGCGTGCGATCCTTCCGCATCTCACGGAGATTGGGATCGTTCAGACGGAAGACCGCCGCTTGGCCTTGCAGTTTAAGGAGCGCGGCGTTGGCAGAGCCTGGAACGCGAACGAAGTTTCAGACGGAACGATTCAGACTGTCGCGCTTCTCGTAGCGCTATTTGACAGTCGGAATTCGATCCTCATCATTGAGGAGCCAGAGAACGCCGTCCACCCCTGGATACTTCGGCAGTACCTCGACTTATGTTTGTCAATGACGGACCGACAGGTACTCCTAACGACGCACTCTCCTGTACTCCTCAATCATGTAGCTGCTCCCTCAGTCAGCCTGATCTGGATGAACGAAGGTAGAAGCTACCTCAGTCGCCTCATCGACCTCTCTCCTGGGGTTCAACAACAAATCGTTGCGGGTGAGTTGAGCTTGTTTGATGTGTACGACAGCGGCGTGCTCCCGCAAGCTATTCCGCAGGGTTTCAGGGACGATGACTGGGAAGAACTTCTCGAATGAGGGTAGCAATCGTCACTGAGGGACGAAGCGAGGTCGGGAGTATCCCCAAGATCATCCCGCAGCTGAGAACGAGAACGGGCAACGTCGTTCTTGCCCCGATATACGCACCAATTCCTCCGGAGGCATCCGTTGCAGTCATGGTGAGGGCGTGTGTCAAAGCCGTTCGCATCGTGCAATCAAAGAACGCGGACCTAGTTGTCATCGTGCTAGATCGCGAGGGGCGGCAGACCCGGCCTGGTCAGTTGGCTGGCGACATTGAAGCGGGTATTCGGCAGGAAATTAGTTCGCCATCCGTCCGGGTAGTCCTGAAGGATCAGATGTTTGAGAACTGGCTTGTGGCAGACCTTAAGGCACTATCCAGTCAGCGAGCGCGGTTCGAGGTAACCCCGGCTATGGAACGGCTAGTCCAGCCCGATAAGGCCGACCATACTAAGGCAATCAACATACTCAATAGGGCAGTGAAGGACGGCCAATACGAGAAGACTACGGACAGCAAGCGCATTTTGGAGAAGTTCGACGTGGGTCGAGCGGCCCTGCACAGTCGGAGCTTTCGGCACTTCCTACACGTATTAGGGGACTCTGAATTCCAGCACCAGTGTCGTCAGCCAGCCTGACGACGAAGGTTCCCCCGCACACGCCGGGCGAAGGGGCTGACCAGAACCCAGAGTGTGCGGGGCCAACGGGTCACAACTCCCGCTCATCTGACGCGACGACGGCATCAGAATTCTTGTTTGGTGTTCCCTGGGCGCATGACGAAATGAGATTCCAGGGAACACCGGGCGGGAGCTGCTGAGCTTCCCACCATCCAGCGGAGCTAACTCACGTTGGAGTTCTTGTTGGCCGCTAGCCGATCATGAACTAAACCCATGAAGGTTGAGGCTCGTCTACGGTCTTCTCTCGTACTACCGGGCTTCAGTCCTGCCAGCACATCGGAGCAACTTTCGTAACGCTCGCGTGTCTCGAAATCCAGTTCAGCGATTATTGTAGGTCTGGTGATCGGCTTTGGTGCTGCTGGCGCTGGTGGCTCGGGAAAGTGATTTCGCTTCAGTTGAGGTATAAGCGATTCCGGTACAGAGCGACGATGACCGGCAGAGTACGTGAACAGGTCACCAGAGGCGCTAAGGCAGTAGAACGTATCGGGAAGGTTAGGTTCCTGAGACACACGAACGGTTGCGCCTAGAAGACCTTGCAGAGTTTCCTTACGCATCGTCTGGCTTCTTTGAAAGCGCGAGGGATAGCAAGTGTGCGTACGATGCCAGCGGCATGACTGCCAATGCATCGGCCACGCTTCTCCCCTGGCGAGCGCTGATCACAAGTTGCAAAGGCGTACCCTCTGCCTCTGCGGCGGCCTCGGCTTGTTCCAATCCCCTGAGGATGGACTGACCCCGGCCAGCGGTTACCCTTGTCGCCGTGCCAGGAATCTTCAGGTGACTGCCGACTGAGCCGCGCTCGTCACGATCTACCAGGGGAATCTCTCGGCCCAAGGCTCCGGTGAGAAAGCCGCTGACGCTGTTCTTGAAACGAACTGTGACGCTCTGGGGAGTCTCGTTGTTCAACACAACCCCGGCGCTCATCGACGTGCCCCGTTCGCGGCCCACGCTTCGTTGACGGCAGACCAGCTATCGCGTTGCTCGCCGTAAACGTGGTCAAGCGTCTTCAGGGCGTCGGCCTTCTCCTTGCTGTACTCAGGGCCAAACTCTTCCCAGATTGCGGACAGTGCCTTGTGACGCTCTTCCTGTCGTTCTGGTGACCCTGGAAGTGTACGTAGGGCGTCATCGGGCCAGCGGCCACGGTCGGCCTTGACGACGCCGTTTCGGCCAGCCTCCCCCAGCTTCGTGAGCCAGCTTTCATGCGCCGGATATTCGTACGCATCCAAGATGCTCTGCGTCAACTGAAGTTCAGAACCATAGCTTGTGTAGATCGGCGTGCTGAATGCGAGGGCGGATGACTGAATCGCCATGCTCACAAGAAAATGCACCCAATCGCCTGGCTTGAGTTGCTGCTGGTCTATCTCGGTGTCAACTGCGGTGTTTGTGGTCATGCGCTTGCCTTTCCTAGGCTTTCGGCTGCTCTGGATAGCGGTAGAACGTCCTCTTCCGTGAAGCCGTCTTCAAGTAGCTGCGCTATCGCGGTTTGGTAGGCGGTGGAGGTCTTTACGGTCTTCAGCACCGCCATTAGTGCGCTTGCTAGGGCGTCGGCTTGCTTGTCAGATTCCCGCAACTTCTTTTCAAGCTCGTGATCTGGTGCCAGTGCCAACAGGTCGCCAAGCACCCGTCTTTCAGCTACCCCGGCGTCGGTGGCGATACGGGCTGATCCGGTTTCTTCCGCCTGAAGACGAATGGTGCGGTGACTCGCTGCTAGTGCCTGTAGACGACGAACTACACCCTGACGGGACAGGTCTTCCTGTACGTCCTTCTCAGACTTCTTGTCAGCTAGAAGTTGACGACGACGGCGATACAAAGCATCTGTACTGATGCCAGTACTGGCATGTATTTGCATGACATTGGCACCCTCGATTAGCGAGTTCTCGATCTTCTCCCGATCAGGGTGCGTGCTGAGATACACCTGGCCTGTCATGCGCCTAGAAGCCAAGCTAGCGTTGTAGGTTTCATACATATACTATCGTCCTTTGTTGACGAAACCGCTACGAGCGCTACCATCCCGGCCATAGCTGTCCTTAGGCCTGTGGTGGTCACTGGGATTTTCGTGGCGCAAGTGCTCATGCGGCTAGTACGAGTTCGCTGGCTATGCTGTCGGCCCATGTGTCGAATCCTTGGGAGCCGCGTACAGCCGTCCTCCCGAATGCTGCTCTCTCGTACTCTGTCCAGAGCTTCTTATGCTCTAGGGAGCCGGTGGCCGCCTGCCGGAGTATGTCTCCGACCAACAGTGTCCCGGCCTTGATCGAGGTAGGCCAAGGGCCTTGCTTCACAAGATAGCCAGCGGTGTCGTAACGGTCTTCGTAAGGTACGAGCTTCCAGTGCTGGGAACTACTTGATACAGGTACCCCGATTGCCTCAGCCGCGATCTTCCATCGTCGTAGAAGGTCTTCACTGACATGGGTAGCGTCCTGGTCATCGGTGGAAAAAAGAAGAAAGATGTGGAGGTGCGGGTGCCATTGGCCGGTGCTCTCGTTGTAGGTGACCTCAGCCGCTCGTACGTTGTGTAGGAGACCATGACTCTTCTTCTGTCGTGAGAACGATGACGACTTAGAGAGCTTTGACCAGACGAGTTCTAGGTTTCTCCATGCGGTATCAAGATCACTGTCTGTAGGGACAGAGAGAGTCACGAAGGAGGCTGACTCTACGATCTGCGCTACGCGCTGTAGTCGTATACGCCAGGGTCGTAGTTCCCTCTTGGAGCAAGACACACACAAGAAGCTGTTGTGACACGGCTTGGTGTTGAAGGTGTCTAGAGCATGTAGAGGTCTGTAGATGTAACGGCAGTCTCTAACGTTCTTGTTACTGGTGTTCTCGAAGAGATAACTCTTCAGAGAAGCCGTCAGAGACGTTGTACGTGATGAAGATGCTTCCTCTTGATGTATATGAACAGTCCCTTGGTGAGCATCGGCGCTCGCCGGAGGGGAAGAAGATTCTAGATTTTGCGAAGATTCTAGATTTGAACTAGTGTCTTCGTGGGAGAGTGTGTTCTCCTCTGGTAGAGTAGTACTCATTGGTTACTGCGCTTTCAATGTCCGAAGTAGCCGCACACCCCAGCATCGAGTCACGACGATGACTGGGGTTTCCTTTGTGTAGAGCTAGTTCTAGTGTACCCGAATCACAGGATACGAAATTTGTCAAGCTTTCGTAGCTTAAACTAGGTACAGCGCCGGTTCTAAGACAGTTCATTCCTAGGGTGTGGCCGGTGCCGCCTCTGTTCCGATCCGTGAGCCGGGGCTTTCCTAGTCTTTGGAGCGCCGTTGAGTCTCAATTACCTGCACGAGCACCGGGCCGAATTCCAGGCCGTCATTGACCGGGCTGTAAAGGCGTTCGAGCAAGACGCGGAAATGACCATCGAGATTCTGAGTGCGGCCAGCAAGATCAATCAGCGCAAGATCGAGCGGGAAGCGCTGAGCGCCGATCTGAGCGCCTGAGAAATGATCTGAATCCGTATGCCCATATTTGCCGGGATTGCGGGCGAGAAGGGGTGTCGGTGGCCGTTGCGTAATTGATAAAGCGAGAACCCGTTCTACATGGCGGAGGACGCGGGCTCCGCCGACCTCATCTCGGGCGGCCGACTGCAGCTCGGCATCAGCCGGGGATCACCCGAGCAGGTCATCGAGGGCTACCGCTACTTCGGCTACCAGCCCGGTGAGGGACAGGACGACGCCGACCTCGCCCGCGAGCACACCAGGGTCTTCCTCGAACTGCTGAAGGGGGAGGGCTTCGCCCAGCCGAACCCGCGGCCGATGTTCCCGAACCCGCCGGGGCTGCTGCGCCTCGAGCCGCACTCCGAGGGTCTCCGTGAGCGCATCTGGTGGGGCGCGGCGTCGAACGCGACCGCGCGCTGGGCGGCCGAGCTCGGCATGAACCTGCAGTCCTCGACCCTCAAGGTCGACGAGACGGGGCAGCCGTTCCACGTGCAGCAGGCCGAGCAGATCCGCGAGTTCCGGGCGGCGTGGGCGGAGGCGGGCCACGACTTCCAGCCGCGGGTCTCGGTCAGCCGCAGCATCTTCGCGATCACGAACGACCTCGACCGCGCCTACTTCGGGGGCGGCGGCGACAGCGAGGACCAGATCGGCAACATCGACGCGAGCATGCGCGCCATCTTCGGCCGCAGCTACGCCGCCGAGCCCGAGCGCCTCGTCGAGCAGCTCGCGAAGGACGAGGCGATCGCCGAGGCCGACACCCTGCTGCTCACGGTGCCGAACCAGCTCGGCGTCGAGTACAACGCTCACGTGATCGACGCGATTCTCACGGAGGTGGCTCCGGCCCTCGGCTGGCGCTGATCCGGCGGCGGTGAGGAACCCCGGGCCCGTCGTCGAGGCCCGGGTCGGCGACGGATGCTCGGCCTAGTGCCCGCGCGCGATCCACTCCTCGCGGTGCGGGGCCTCCGCGCCGATCGTCGTGGCGTCGCCGTGGCCGGTGCGCACGACGGTGTCCGCCGGGAGCACGAGCAGCTTCGTCGTGATCGAGTCGATGATCGTCGGGAAGTCGCTGAAGGAGCGGCCGGTCGCGCCCGGCCCACCCTGGAAGAGCGTGTCCCCGGTGAAGACCGTGCCGAGGGCGGGGACCGAGATGCACACGGCGCCGGGGGAGTGGCCGGGGGTGTGCCGCACCTCGAGCTCGACCCCGGCCACGCTGAAGGTCTGGCCGTCGGCGAGGGGGAGGGGTGCGTCGGCGTCTGCGTGGACGGCGGCCCAGAGCATCCGGTCGCCCTCGTGCAGGTGGAGCGACGCGCCGGTCGCCGCCTGCAGCTCGGCCGCGGCGTCGATGTGGTCGTCGTGGCCGTGGGTCAGTAGGATCGCGCGCACGGTGCGCCGCCCGACGGCCTCGAGGATGGCGCCGGCGTCGTGGGCGGCGTCGATGATGACGCACTCGGAGTCGTCGCCGACGATCCAGACGTTGTTGTCGACCTCCCACGTCCCGCCGTCGAGGCTGAAGGTGCCGTGGGTGACGACCCGGTCGATGCGAGCGGCGGGGCCGGCCGAGCCGAGGGCGCCCATCAGAGCACCACCACCGAGCGCAGTACGTCGCCGGTCGCCATCCGATCGAAGGCCTGCTCGATCTCATCGATGCGGATGCGCTCGCTGACGAACTCGTCGAGCGGGAGTCGCCCCTGCAGGAAGAGATCGGTCAGCATCGGGAAGTCGCGCTCGGGGAGGCAGTCGCCGTACCAGCTCGACTTCAGCGATCCGCCGCGCCCGAAGACGTCGAGCAGCGGGATCGACAGGGTCATCTCGGGCGTCGGCACCCCGACGAGCACGACCGTGCCCGCGAGGTCGCGGGCGTAGAACGCCTGCCGCCAGGTCTCGGGCCGGCCCACCGCGTCGATGACGACGTCGGCGCCGAACCCGCCGGTCAGCGCCTGCACGGCGGCGACCACGCCGTCCTCGTCGAGGCCGCTGGAGTCGATGCTGTGCGTCGCCCCGAGCCGCTCGGCCGCCGTCAGCTTCTTGGGGTCGCGGTCGATCGCGATGATCGTGCCGGCGCCCGCGAGGGCCGAACCGACGACGGCGGCGGTGCCGACGCCCCCGCAGCCGATCACGGCCACCGAGTCGCCGCGCCCGACGTTGCCGGTGTTCATCGCGGCCCCGAGTCCCGCCATGATGCCGCAGCCCAGCAGGCCCTCGGCGGCGGGGTCGGCGGCCGGGTCGACCTTCGTGCACTGCTTCGCGTGCACCAGGGTCTTCTCGGCGAAGGCGCCGATGCCGAGCGCGGGGCTCAGCTCGGTGCCGTCCTCGAGGGACATCTTCTGCGTCGCGTTGAAGGTGTTGAAGCAGTACCAGGGCTCGGCGCGCACGCAGGCGCGGCACTCGCCGCAGACGGCCCGCCAGTTCAGTACCACGAAGTCGCCGACCGCGACGTGGGTCACGCCCTCGCCGATCGCGCTCACGCGGCCGGCGGCCTCGTGTCCGAGGAGGTAGGGGAAGTCGTCGCCGATGCCGCCCTCGCGGTAGTGGTAATCGGTGTGGCAGACGCCGCAGGTCTCGATGTCGACGACGGCCTCGCCGGGGCCGGGGTCGGGCACGACGATGCGCGTGAGCTCGACGGGCGCGCCCTTGCTCCGGGCGATGACGCCGGTCACGGTGGTGGGCACGGAGGCTCCTTCGGGTCGGCGGGCGGATCGGCTCTCACCCTACCCGCGCCCCGGTCGGCCTCGTGATTCTCAGCCTCCTCTGAGCTGGATTGACTTGGCAAGGAGGCTCGGATCTGCATAATTGTTCGTAGTTGAGTCGATGCGGCTCAACTCCATGATTCGAGAGGAGATTGATCGTTATGGCTATGACCTTTGACCCTTTCAGCGAGTTCGACCGACTCGCCTCGAACCTGCTGCAGTCGCGTCCCGGGCCGCGCGTGATGCCCGTCGACCTCTACCGCGACGCCGATCGCTACGTGCTGAACGCCGACCTGCCGGGCGTCGACCCGGGTTCGGTCGACGTCGACGTCGACGGGCAGCTGCTGACCATCCGGGCGCAGCGTACCGCCGGCACCGCCGAGGGGGCCAAGTGGCTCGCCCAGGAGCGACCGGCCGGCAGCTACCTGCGCCAGTTCAGCATCGGGGAGGGCGTGGACACAGCCGGCATCTCGGCGAGCTACGACAACGGGGTGCTGAGCGTCGTCATCCCGGTCAGCGAGCGCGCGAAGCCGCGCAAGATCGCGGTGCAGAGCTCGGGGGCGGATGCGCGTTCCGCCGACGAGCCGCAGAAGACGCTCACCAGCTGAGCGCTCCCGGCGCCGAATCGTCACGGGGCCGTCCGACTCGATCGGGCGGCCCCGTCCGCTGCTCCCACACGGAAAATCCTTCCGCTCCGTGCCGCCGGCGCGGTAGAACGGGACGATGAGCGATGCGATCTCTCCGCGGGAGTTCCGGCAGTCCGAGGGCACGGGGGACTGGCGGGTGGTCGGCGACGGCGCCCGGGCCCTGTTCCGCACCGGCTCGTTCGCGACCGGTGCCGCCCTGGTGGCCGCGATCGCCGAGCTGGCCGACGCGGCCGATCACCACCCCGACGTCGACCTGCGCTACGGCGCCGTCGCGGTGCGGCTGATCAGCCACGACGTCGGAGACATCAGCCGGCGCGATCTGGCGCTGGCCCGCGCGATCTCGGCCGCGGCCGCGGAACAGGGCGTCGGAGCCGACCCCACGGCCGTGCAGAGCCTGCAGATCGCGATCGACGCCGTCGACGTGGCGGCGGTGCGGCGGTTCTGGCAGGCGGTGCTCGGCCACGATCCGGTCGACGACGCCGATCTCAGCGATCCACTGGGGGTCCTCCCCAACGTCTGGATCCAGCAGATCGACGCCGTGCGCCCCGAGCGCAACACGGTGCACCTCGACCTCTACGTGCCCACCGACGTCGTCGAGGAACGCCTCGCGGCCGCCCTCGCCGCGGGAGGCCGCGTCGTCAACGACGAGAACGCTCCGGAGTGGTGGACGCTCGCCGACCCCGAGGGGAACGAGGTCGACCTCGCCCCCTGGCGCGACGACAGCCCCTGGTCGTAGGGGCCGAGGTGACGGGTGGCTAGACCCCGACGCGGCGGAAGGCGTCGAGGCTGATGCCCGCGTCCAGCACGACCTTCGCCCACTCCCGCGCCGTGTGCAGCGAGTGGTCGCGGTAGTTGCCGCACTCCAGGGCCGACACCGCCGGGATGTCCGACTCGACGGCCTCGTCGGCGATGAACCGCAGGCTCGAGGTCAGCGCCGCGACCACGTCGGCCACCTCGGGCTCGCCCCACATCAGCAGGTGGAAGCCGGTGCGGCAGCCGAACGGGGAGATGTCGATCACCCCGTCGATGCGGTCGCGCAGCAGCCCGGCGAGCATGTGCTCGAGGGTGTGGATGCCCGCGGTCGGGATCTCCTGCATGTTCGGCTGCGTCAGCCGCACGTCGAAGTTCGTGATGGTTCCGCCGCCCGGACCGTGCTCGACGCCGATGCGGCGCACGTACGGCGCCAGCACGGCGGTGTGGTCCAGGGTGAAGCTCTCGATCTCGGCCATCAGGTCCTCCTCGTGAACGCGTCGAGGCGTTCGATCATCTCGTGCAGTGTCCGGTCGTCGGTGACGAGTCCGATGCGGATGTGCCCGGCGCCCCGGGGGCCGAAGCCGTCACCCGGGGCGACGGCGATCCGCGCCTCGGTGCGGAGCCGGTCGGCGAAGGCGACCGCGTCGGGAGCCTCACCCGTGGTCGCCGGGAGGCGCACCCACACGAAGAACGTACCCTCCGGAGCCTCCACGTTCCAGCCGATCCGCCGGAGGCCCTCGACGACGAGGTCGCGTCGCCGCTGGTACACGCCGATCAACTCCCGGGCCGCGTCCTGCGAGCCGTCGAGCGCGGCGGCGGCCGCCTCCTGCGAGGCCCCGAACATCGTGCTGAAGGCGGCGGCCTGGTAGTGCCGCATGGCCGCGATCAGTGAGGCGTTCCCGGCTGCGAAACCCACCCGCCAGCCCGCCATGCTGTAGGTCTTCGAGAGCGTCTGGGTCTCGACCGTGACCGTGTGCCCGACATCGACGGCGAGCGCCGAGAGGGGCCGCCGGCCGTCGTAGCCGAGTGAGGCGTAGGCGAAGTCGTGCACGAAGGCGGCGCCGGTGCGCAGCGAGAACGCGACGGCCTCCTCGAACGCGCCCCGGGTCGCGAGAGCGCCCGTGGGGTTGTTCGGGTAGTTCAGCATCAGCAGCGCCGCGTGCTCGAGATCGGCGACCGCCCGGAAGTCGGGCTGGTAGGCCGGCTCGACCAGCGGCAGCGGCACGATCCGCCCGCCCGCGAGCTCAGCCGCGGAGGCGTACATCGGGTACCCGGGGTCGGGCAGCACGAGCGTCTCCCCGGGGTCGACGCGGGAGAGCACGGCCGCCATGACGGCCTCGTGCGACCCGTGGAACACCGCGACCTCCGCCTCCGGGTCGATCCTCACGCCGTGGTCGTCGAGGTAGCGCCGCGCCACGGCGTGCCGGAAGGACTCCCGCGCCCGGTACGCGGGGTAGCGGTGGTTCATCGGCCGCGCGACCTCGCGCTGCATCGCGGCGACGATGTGCTCGGGTGTCGGGAGGTCGGGGTTGCCCTTGGAGACGTCGATCATCCGCGGCCCGGGTTCGGCGGACAGCCGGAGGATCTCCCGGTCCATCTCGCCCCAGAAGTTGGCGGGCAGCGCCCTGACCCGTGCCGCCGGCTCGAAGTGGACCATGCTCAGCGCCTCCGGTAGCGGCGGGCGACGACCGTGCCGAGCAGCTGGATGCCCTGCACCAGCACGATCAGGGTCACCACCGTGATCACCATCGCGAAGCCGTCGTAGCGCTGGTAGCCGTAGGAGAGGGCCAGGTCGCCGATGCCGCCCGCGCCGACGGTGCCGGCCATCGCCGTCGCGTCGAGCAGCCCGACCGACGCGATCGTGACCGCCAGGATGAGCGATCCGCGGGCCTCGGGCAGCATGAACCGCCAGAACACCTGCAGCGGTGAGGCACCCATCGAGCGGGCGGCCTCGATCACTCCACGGGGGACCTCGAGCAGCGAGTTCTCCACAAGTCGTCCGATGTAGGGCGCGATCATCACTGTGAGGGGCACGATGGCTGCCCAGACGCCGATGCTGGTGCCCACCAGCAGGCGCGTGAACGGGAGGATGGCGACGAGCAGGATGATGAACGGAAGCGAGCGGATGAGGTTCACCACGACCGCGAGCCCGAGGCTGATCGGCCGGTTCTCGAGCACCCCGCCTGCGCGGGTGAGCGCGAGCACGGCCCCGATGATCACGCCGAGCACCGAGCCGAGCACGAGCGAGACGCCCAGCATCTGCAGGGTTTCGCCGAGCGCCTTGAGGAACAGCTCGGGGGTGATCAGGGTCCACTTCTCGTCGTTCACGCGCGCACCTCCTCGATCTGCACGACCCGCTCGGCGAGGAAGGCGCGGGCGGCCGCGACCTTCTCGGCGGGGCCGGTCACCTTGACGATCATCTGACCGACGGTGTGCTCCTGGATGGAGGTCATGTCGGCGTGCAGCATGTTCACCGCGACACCGAAGCCGGTGATGAGGTCCGAGAGCAGCGGCTGGGTCACCTCGTCGTCGACGAGGAGCATCCGCCACAGTCCCTCCGAGCCGAGGTGCTCGACCACGCGCGCCGGCAGTCCCTGCGGCACGACGGTGGTGACGAAGTCGCGGGTGATCGGCGAGCGCGGCCGCAGGAAGGTGTCGAGCACCGGCCCCTGCTCGACGATCTCGCCGTCGGCCATCACGGCCACCTGGTCGGCGAGGTCCTTGATGACGTCCATCTCATGGGTGACCACGAGCACCGTCGTTCCGTACTCGCGGTTGACGTTCCGCAGCAGCTCGATGATCTGCGCGGTCGTCGTCGGGTCGAGGGCGCTCGTCGCCTCGTCCGAGAGCAGGATGCGCGGGTTCCGCACGAGGGCACGGGCGATGCCCACCCGCTGCTTCTGTCCGCCCGAGAGCTCGCCCGCGAAGCTCCCGGCCTTGCCGGAGAGTCCGACGAAGTCGAGCACCTCCTCGGCCCGGGCGCGGGCCTGGTCGGCTGTGACGCCGTCGAGCCGCAGCGGCATGGCGACGTTGTCGCGCACCCGCACGGTGTCGAGCAGGTTGAACTGCTGGAAGATCATCCCGGTGCGCTTCTGGGCGGTGCGCAGCTGCCGGCCGCGCAAGGCGCCCATGTCGACGCCGTCGACGAGCACCCGGCCTGAGCTCGGCCGTTCCAGGCCGTTGACGAGACGGATGAGCGTCGACTTGCCGGCACCGCTGTAGCCGATCACGCCGAACACGGTGCCGGGCGGCACCTCCAACTGCACGTCGCGGAGCGCGGAGGTCGTCGTCTTCCGGTCGGGGGAGAAGCTCTTCGAGACGCCCTCGAAGACGATTCCGCCCCCGAGGCCGCCGGCCTCGAGCCCGACGGCCCCGGCGCCCGCCGGCGATCCGCTCAATTGAACCATTCGGGCAGGTTGTACCCGTCGTACTGCGGGTCGGAGGTGACGAAGTCGATGAACTCCGGCGACTCGTAGGCCTTCTTGATCGCCTGCGCCCAGTCGGTGTCGACGTCGGAATCCCGCACCGTCACCACGTTCGAGAACTCGATCGGCTGGTCCTCGACAGCCAGGGCGTCGTCGTAGTCGAGGCCGCCGGCGATGATGAAGTTGCCCTGGATGGTGGCGTAGTCGACGTCCTGCAGCGCCGGAACCTGCTGTGCGTTCTCGATCGCGGTGATCTGGAGGTCGTGCGGGTTGTCGGTGATGATCGATAGGTCGGCCGTGTTGGGGTCGTCGACGTCGTCGAAGCCGATCAGCCCGGCGTCGCGCAGGATGAGCAGGCCGCGGTACAGGTTCGACGGGGCGTTCGGCACCGTGACCGTCGCGCCCTGCTTCACGTCGTCGAGCGACGTCGACTTGCCTCCGAACAGGGCCATCCGCGGGGTCGGCACCTGCACGAGCGCCACGTTGCTGAGACCCTCCTGCGCGTTGACGAAGTCCATGTAGACCGGGTGCTGGATGATGTTGGCGTCGATCTCGCCCTCCGAGACGGCCACGTTCGTGACGATCCCGTCGGTGAAGTCCTGCTCCTGGACGCTGTAGCCCTCCGACTCCAGGATGGGCAGGATGCCTCCGTCGAACATCTCCTTGTAGGGGCCCGGGTTGAAGCCGATCGCGATGTCGGTCTTCTCGGCGGCGCCGGTGCTCTTGGCGGGCTCGCTGCCGCTCGAGCCGCTGCTGCACGCGGTCGTGCCGATCAGCAGTGCGGCGGTGGCCGCCCCCAGGAGTGCGAATCGAACGGCTTTCATGATGACCTCTTCTGCGGCGTACGGCAGCCGCGGAGCAAGGCTAGCCAGCGGGTAAGCGCCTGCCGAACTCGGCCGGTCACATATCGCAACAGTCCATCGGCGACCTGCTCCGCGACACGCCGACGGGTCGGTGCGGGCGGCGTTTAGACTTGGACCCCACGCCGAGACAGCCGGAGAATCAGTGCCCTCGAACGACTCCTTCGTGCACCTGCACGTCCACAGCGAATACTCGATGCTGGATGGCGCGGCCCGCGTGAAACCCCTGATCGAGGCCGCGAAAGAGCAGGGCATGCCCGCGGTCGCGGTGACCGACCACGGCAATGTCTTCGGAGCCTACGACTTCTGGAGGACGGCCACCGAGGCCGGCATCAAGCCCATCATCGGCACCGAGGCGTACCTCACCCCCGGCACCCACCGCACCGACAAGACGCGCATCCGCTGGGGCAACGGCGGGGGCGACGACGTCTCGGGTGCCGGCGCCTACACGCACATGACCCTGCTCAGCGAGTCGACCGAGGGCATGCACAACCTCTTCCGGCTCTCCTCCAAGGCGTCGATCGAGGGCTACTACTTCAAGCCACGCATGGACCGCGAGCTCCTCAGCCAGTACGGCAAGGGCCTCATCGCCACGACCGGCTGCCCGTCGGGCGAGATCCAGACGCGGCTGCGTCTCGGCCAGTACGACGAGGCCGTCAAGGCGGCGTCGGACTTCCGCGACATCTTCGGCAAGGAGAACTTCTTCGCCGAGATCATGGACCACGGCCTCGAGATCGAGCGGCGCATCATGCCCGACCTGATCCGGCTCGCGAAGCAGCTCGACCTGAAACTCGTCGCCACCAACGACCTGCACTACACGCACGCCCACGACGCCACGAGCCACGCCGCCCTGCTCTGCGTGCAGTCGGGCTCGACCCTGTCCGATCCGAACCGCTTCAAGTTCGACGCCGACGAGTTCTACCTCAAGTCCGCGGCCGAGATGCGGCAGCTCTTCCGCGACTACCCCGACGCCTGCGACAACACGCTGCTCATCGCGGAGCGCTGCGAGGTCGCCTTCGACACCAACGCCAACTACATGCCCCGCTACCCGGTGCCCGAGGGCGAGACCGAGGCCACCTGGTTCGAGAAGGAGGTCGAGGCGGGGCTGAAGGAGCGCTACCCCGACGGCGTCACCCAGGAGGTGCGCGAGCGCGCCGACTACGAGGTCGGCGTCATCAAGGGCATGGGCTTCCCTGGCTACTTCCTCGTCGTGGCCGACTTCATCAACTGGTCCAAGCGCAACGGCATCCGGGTCGGCCCCGGCCGTGGCTCCGGCGCCGGCTCGATGGCGGCCTACGCCATGAAGATCACCGACCTCGACCCGCTGGTGCACGGTCTCATCTTCGAGCGGTTCCTCAACCCCGACCGCGTCTCGATGCCCGACTTCGACGTCGACTTCGACGACCGGCGCCGCGGCGAGGTGATCAAGTACGTCACCGAGAAGTACGGCGACGAGCGCGTGGCGCAGATCGTCACGTATGGCACGATCAAGGCCAAGCAGGCCCTGAAGGACTCCGGGCGCGTGCTCGGCTTCCCGTTCAGCATGGGCGAGAAGCTCACCAAGGCGATGCCGCCGCCCATCATGGGCAAGGACATCCCGCTCTCCGGCATCTTCGACAAGGCGCACCCGCGCTACAAAGAGGCCGTCGACATCCGGAACGTCATCGAGATGGATCCGGAGGCCCGCACGGTCTTCGACACGGCGCTCGGCATCGAGAACCTCAAGCGCCAGTGGGGCGTGCACGCGGCCGGCGTCATCATGTCGAGCGACCCGCTGATCGACATCATCCCGATCATGAAGCGGGAGCAGGACGGCCAGATCGTCACCCAGTTCGACTACCCGGCCGCCGAGGCCCTCGGGCTGATCAAGATGGACTTCCTGGGGCTCAGAAACCTCACGATCATCGACGACGCGCTCGACAACATCCGCGCGAACCGCGGCAAAGACCTGGTGCTCGAAGACCTGACGCTGGACGACAAGCCCTCCTACGAACTGCTCGCCCGCGGCGACACGCTCGGCGTCTTCCAGCTCGACGGCGGGCCCATGCGCGGCCTCCTCCGGCTGATGAAGCCCGACAACTTCGAGGACATCTCGGCGGTGCTCGCGCTCTACCGACCGGGCCCCATGGGCGCCGACTCGCACACCAACTACGCGCTCCGCAAGAACGGCATCCAGCCGATCACGCCCATCCACCCCGAGCTCGAGGAGCCCCTGCGTGAGGTGCTCGGCGGCACCTACGGCCTGATCGTCTACCAGGAGCAGGTGATGTCGATCGCGCAGAAGCTCGCGGGCTTCACGCTCGCCCAGGCCGACCTGCTGCGCCGCGCGATGGGCAAGAAGAAGAAGAGCGAGCTCGACAAGCAGTACGCGGGCTTCTCGAAGGGGATGCACGACAACGGCTACTCCGAGGCCGCCGTCAAGACGCTGTGGGACATCCTGCTGCCCTTCTCCGACTACGCCTTCAACAAGGCGCACTCCGCGGCCTACGGGGTCATCTCCTACTGGACCGCCTACCTCAAGACGCACTACCCGGCCGAGTACATGGCCGCCCTCCTCACGAGCGTCGGCGACTCCAAGGACAAGATGGCGATGTACCTCTCCGAGTGCCGCCGCATGGGCATCAAGGTGCTGCCGCCCGACGTCAACGAGTCGATCGGCTTCTTCACCGCCGTCGGCACCGACATCCGCTTCGGCATGGGTGCGGTGCGGAACGTCGGGATGAACGTCGTCGAGCTGATCAAGCAGGCGCGGGAGGAGAAGGGTGCCTTCACCTCCTTCGGCGACTTCCTGAAGAAGATCCCGCTCGGCGCCACGAACAAGCGCACCATCGAGTCGCTGATCAAGGCGGGCGCGTTCGACTCGCTCGGCAACACCCGCCGCTCGCTGATCGAGGTGCACGAGGGCCTGATCGACAACGCGGTGTCGCAGAAGCGCAACGAGGCCAACGGCCAGGTGGGCTTCGACTTCGACTCCCTGTGGGATGCGCCGGAGGAGGTGCACGACATCCCGGCGCGCCCCGAGTGGGCGAAGCGGGACAAGCTCGCGTTCGAGCGGGACATGCTCGGCCTCTACGTCAGCGACCACCCGTTGGCCGGCCTCGAGGTGGAGCTGGCGAAGCACGCGTCCACGAGCATCCTGGACCTGCTCGAGTCGGACCACGTGAACGACGGCGACCAGGTCACCGTGGCCGGGCTGATCACGAGCGTGCAGCACCGCGTGGCCAAGCAGTCGGGCAACCAGTACGGCATGATCACCGTCGAAGACTTCGGCGGCGAGATCACGGCGATGTTCATGGGCAAGACCTACCAGGAGTTCGGTCCGGCGCTCACGAACGACGCCATCGTGGTGGTGCGCGGGCGCGTGTCGATGCGCGACGACGGCATGAACCTGCACGCGTACAGCCTGTTCCAGCCGGCGCTCTCGCAGGTCGGCGGCTCGGGGCCGCTGCACATCTCGCTGGCCGAGACGCGCGCGACGACCGACACGGTGCAGGCGCTGAACGACGTGCTCATCCGGCACGCGGGCGACACCGAGGTGCGCCTCCGGCTGATGAAGAGCGACAACGTGCGGGTGTTCGAGGTGCCCTACCAGGTGCGCGTCACGGCCGACCTGTACGGCGAGCTGAAGTCACTGCTCGGGCCCAACTGCCTGGTCTGAGCGCCCGGCGCAATGGGGAGTAGTCCCCACGCTCGCAGGCTGCACTCCCGGCCGGGGCGTGCGAGGATTCGGGTGGGTTCGAAGGGCCCGATGCACCGGGGGAGGGGACGGCCGAGATGACGGGTGGGTTCTGGGGGGCCGACGCCGACCAGCTCCGCGCACTGGCGAAGGACTTCGACCAGAAGGCGACGCAGCTGTCGGGCATGGCGAGCACGCTCACCGCGTCGATCAACGGCACCAGCGCCTGGTCGGGTCCGGATGCGGCGCTGTTCAAGCAGGACTGGAACAGCACCTACCGGGTCTCGCTCTCGAGTGCAAACCAGGCGCTCGTCGCGGCGGCATCCGCTCTGGTGAAGAACGCGGACCAGCAGGAGCAGGCCAGCGCGATGGACGGCGAGGGCGGGCCCGGGGGATCGGGGCCTGGTGGCACTGGGCCTGGGGGGAGCGGGTCGGGGCCTGGCGGTAGCGGCTCGGAGCCGGGCGGCTCGGATTCGGGCCCCGGGTCGGACTCGGGCCCCGGCTCGGGCTCGGGCGATGACGACTCGCTGCTCGACGACCTTCTGAACAGCCCCGTGGTCGGGTCGCTGCAGGACTACCTCGACGCGTCCGGAGTCGTCGGCGGCATCAGCGATCTGCTGCAACTGCGGCTCGGCGGAGCCTTCTCCTCCCTCGACGCGGCGCTGGACTTCCGGGCCTTCGCCAACGGCTTCAACACGGCGAGCGACTTCTTCGGCGGCGAGAACTGGGGCTCGCTCACCCAGGGCCTCAGCAACGTGCTGGGCGACGGCGCCCTGGCCAGCCGGGTCGGGTCGGCGGCGGAGTTCCTCGGCACGGCCGGGAAGGTGCTCGGCCCCGCGGGTGTCGTGCTCGGCTACGCCGGCGCCTACAACAGCTACCAGAACGGCGACTACGTGCGCGCCGGCTACGACGGGGTGGCCACCACCATCGGTGCGGTCGCCCTGTTCACGCCCCCGCCGGCGAACCTCGTGCTCGGCGCCGTCTCGGGCGGAATGGCCCTCGGCGGCCTCCTCTACGACAACGTGCCGATCTTCCACGACGCGGTCGACAACACGGCCGAGGCCATCGGCGACGCCGGGGAGGCCATCGCCGAGGGCGCCCAGGACTTCGCCGAGGGCGTCGCCGACGTGGCCGAGGACCTGTGGCCGTGGTGAGCGCCGCGGCGACTGACCGCTTTCCCCCGTCCACCCGCCTCATGACCAGGGACCGCCTCACAATCAGGGAGCAGAGATGACCGACACCCGCACCCGGGACGCCGCCGAGCCGGCCGCCCAGCCCGTCGACGCCCCCAGCTACGGCGCCGGCGAGCTCGCCTACGCCCTGTCGCTGGCCGAGGGACCGGCGCGCGCGCAGGCCGAGAAGGTGCTGCAGGTGAAGCCCGGCTTCGTCACCGACCAGACCGCGGCGCTCGGCGCGTCGAGTCTGGTGGCCCGGGGCGAGCTGACCGTCGACGGCGACGTGCTCGAGCCGCGCGGCGGCATCCGCCTGCTGATCGTCGCGATTCAGACGGCCGTGCGCTGGACCGAGATCGCGATGATGAACGAGGGCGACGTCGAGGCGGCGGTCTACCTCCAGACCCCCGAGCTGTCGGTGCTGCTCTCGCCGGCTGCGATGAGCACGTGGACCATGGTGGTCCGGGCCCCGGCCTACACGGATGCCCATTTCCTCGCGCGACTCGTCACCGACAACGCGGCCCGGCATCCGCTCGGCACCGCGTACTTCGGCACCGAGGTGCTCGGTTCGCCGAAGCACCACCTCTTCGTCCGGCCGAGCGCGGAGCCCGACCCCTTCGGTCGCCGCTGGGATCTCGCCGACGCCGAGGCGCCGGGCGACGGCCGCACCGACGACGTCGGCGACGCCGCACTGCTCGACCGGCTGGCCGCGTTCACCGTGCTCCCGGCCGCATGAGCGCGCCGGGCCCCCGTCCCGACCGCCTCCCGCCGGAGCCGTTCGCGTGGATGAGCACCAACCCGTCGTCCGGACGCTTCCGCATGACGCTGAAGAAGCCGCTGAGCGAAGCGCTGCTGGGTGTGCTCCTGCTGGTTGTCGGCATCCTGTTCGGGGTGTCGGCGATCGGCAAGGAGTCCGCGGGCGCCGCCGTGGTCGGCGTCGGTCTGCTGATCCTGGCGGGCGGGGCCGGCGTGATGCTCCTCGTCATCGCCGGGGCGCGGGCGCGCTGGTTCCGGGCGTTCGAGCGGATGCACGGCCGCCCGCCATTCTGAGCCGACCACCACCCGCCCGCCGTTCTGAGCCGACCACTACCCGCCCGCCGCTAGGCTGGCAGGGCCATGATCCGAACGATTGACCTCCGCGGCCAGACCCCCACCCGATCCGAGTTCGTGCAGCTGGTTCCGCGCGCCGACACCGACGTCTCGGTGGCCCACGAGGCCGCCGCCGCCCTGGTCGAGGCGGTGCGGAGCGACGGTCTCGTCGCCCTCCGCGACCAGGCGCGACGCTTCGACGGCGTGGAGCCCGAGCACGTGCGGGTGCCGCAGCAGCACATCGACGAGGCGGTCGCCCGGCTCGACCCCGCCGTGCGGGCCGCCCTCGACGAGGCGATCGTGCGCGTCCGTCAGGCCACCGCGGCCCAGATCCCGGATGCACGCACCACCGAGCTGGCCGACGGCGCCGTGGTCCAGCAGCGCTGGCAGCCGGTCGATCGCGTCGGACTCTACGTGCCCGGCGGCAAGGCCGTCTACCCCTCCAGCGTCGTGATGAACACCGTGCCCGCCCAGCTCGCCGGCGTCGGATCGATCGCCATCGCCTCCCCGCCCCAGCGCGAGTTCGACGGCCGCGTGCACCCCACGATCCTCGCGGCGGCCGGCCTCCTCGGCGTCACCGAGGTCTACGCCATCGGGGGAGCGGGCGCGATCGGCGCCCTCGCCCACGGCGTCGACGAGATCGGACTCGACCCGGTGCAGGTCATCACCGGCCCGGGCAACGTCTACGTGGCCGCCGCCAAGCGCGTCGTGCGCGGCGTCGTCGGCATCGACTCCGAGGCCGGCCCCACCGAGATCCTGATCGTCGCCGACGGCACGGCCGACCCCGCCTTCGTCGCCGCCGACCTGGTCAGCCAGGCCGAGCACGACGAGCTCGCCGCCGCGGTGCTCGTCACCGACTCGCCCGCCCTGGCCGAGGCCGTGCTCGCGCAGCTCGACGCCGTGGCAGCGTCGACCAAGCACGCCGCCCGCGTCGCCGTCGCCCTCGATGGCCCGCAGTCGGCTGTGGTGCTGGTCGACTCGATCGAGCTCGCCGCCGCCTTCAGCAACGCCTACGGCCCCGAGCACCTCGAGGTGCAGGTCGTAGATCCGGATGCGGTGCTCACCCTCCTGACGAACGCCGGCGCCATCTTCGTGGGCGCCTACTCGCCGGTGAGCCTCGGCGACTACCTCGCCGGCTCGAACCACGTGCTGCCCACGGGCGGGCAGTCGCGCTTCTCGTCGGGGCTCGGGGCGTACACCTTCCTGCGGCCGCAGCAGGTCATCCGCTACTCGTCGTCGGCCCTGCGGGAGGTCGCCGACCGCATCGTCGCGCTGTCCGAGGCCGAGAACCTGCCGGCGCACGGCGAGGCCGTCACGGCGCGGTTCGCGCGGTAGCCCCAGCCGCTCAGGCACTCATCCGCTCCGGCACTGCTCTGGTCCGGCACTGCTCTGGTCCTGCACCGTGCCGCGGGGCGGCGGTGTTCTCCCCAGGCGTGTGCGGCGCGGCCGGGATACCCGTGCGAGCCGGTACCCTGGAGGGGCCATGTTCTGCCCTTACTGCCGCTACCCCGACTCCCGCGTCGTCGACTCGCGCACCACCGACGACGGCCTCGCCATCCGCCGCCGACGCCAGTGCCCCGACTGCGGTCGCCGCTTCAGCACCACCGAGACGGCCTCGCTCAACGTCATCAAGCGCTCCGGCGTGGTCGAGCCGTTCAGCCGCGAGAAGATCGTCAGCGGCGTGCGCAAGGCCTGCCAGGGCCGCCCGGTCACCGACAGCGACCTCGCGGTGCTCGCGCAGCGCGTCGAGGAGACGGTGCGCCTGAGCGGAGCAGCGCAAATCGAGGCGAACGACATCGGCCTCGCCATCCTGCAGCCGCTTCGCGAACTCGACGAGGTGGCCTACCTCCGCTTCGCCAGCGTCTACCAGGGCTTCGACTCACTCGATGACTTCGAGGCGGCCATCACGCTGCTCCGCGTCGAGCACGAGCAGGCCGCCGCGGCCGGAGGCGACACCGCTCGCACGGCCGAGTGAGCGCCTACGGCCTGCTCTTCCGGCACGTGCTGTCGAAGATGGATCCGGAGGCGGCGCACCACCTCGCCTTCTCGGTCATCGAGGGCATCCCGCGGATCGGCCTCGAGAAGCTGGTCGCGCGCTTCACCCGGCCGACGTCCGACATCTCGGTCACGGCTCTCGGCCTCCGATTCCCCACCCCCTTCGGCCTCGCGGCCGGGTTCGACAAGGACGCGAAGGGCATCCGGGGCTTCGGCGCCCTCGGCTTCGGCCACGTCGAGGTCGGCACCATCACCTCGCGGGCGCAGCCCGGCAACCCGAAGCCGCGGCTGTTCCGGCTGATCGCCGACCGTGCCGTGGTGAACCGCATGGGCTTCAACAACCACGGGGCGGCCTCGGCCGCGCTGCGGCTGGCGCGGGTGCGCTCGGCCGAGCATCCGCGACCCGTCATCGGGGTCAACATCGGCAAGAGCCGGGTCGTCGACGTCGACGACGCGGTCGACGACTACCTAGAGAGCACCCGGGCGCTGGCGCCGATGGCCGACTACCTGGTCGTGAACGTCAGCTCGCCGAACACGCCCGGCCTCCGCGGGCTGCAGGAGCTCGACCGGTTGCGGCCGCTGCTCGCGGCGGTCAAGGGCGAGGCGGGCTCGACACCGCTCCTCGTCAAGATCGCGCCCGACCTGACCGATGACGAGGTGGCGAAGATCGCGTCGCTCGCGGTCGAACTCGGGCTCGACGGCATCATCGCCACCAATACGACCATCTCCCGCGAGGGGCTCCGCACGCCGGCGTCGGTCGTGGAGGCCGCCGGGGCGGGCGGGCTGTCGGGGGCGCCGTTGGCGGCGCGGTCGCTCGAGGTGCTGCGGAGCATCCGCTCGGTCGTGCCCTCGACGATGTGCGTCATCTCGGTCGGGGGAGTGGAGACCGCGGCCGACGTGCGGGCGCGGCTCGACGCCGGGGCGACGCTCGTGCAGGGGTACACGGCGTTCCTCTACCGCGGGCCGCTCTGGGCGCGAGAGATCAACCGCGGTCTGTCGCGGGCCTAGTCCGCACCCACAGTCCGCCGTCGGCGGGCGGGTTCGCCTACTTGGGGAACTCGCCGCGCTTGACCTGCGGCTTCGGCAGGCGCAGGCGACGGAACTGCAGGGCACGCATCGTCGCGTACCAGCGGAGGCCGCGCTCGACGTTTTCGGCGCCGAACTTCACGCGGAGCTTCTTCATCAAGCGGAAGTTCACGAACACGCAGTCCGCGATCACGATCAGCACGAAGGCGTAGAGGCCGAGCATGACGCCGGCCTGCAGCTCGGGCGCGGGCACGAGCGTCAGCAGGATCACGACGAACATCGCCGGGATGATGAACTCGCCGAGGTTGAAGCGGGCGTCGATGTAGTCGCGCACGTAGCGGCGCTGGGGGCCCTTGTCGCGGAGAGGCAGGTACTTCTCGTCGCCGTTCGCCATGCCGACGCGAGCGCGCTCGCGCAGCTCCTGCTGGCGGCGGCGGGCGTCTTTCGTCGCCTCTTTGCGGTCGTTGGGAACCAGAGGGCGCTTGTTGGCTGCTTCGCGCTCCTTGCGGGTCGGCGTCGCGTGCCCCTTGCCCGTTCCGGTCTGCTCCTCCACAGGAGCCTCGATCACGGGTTCTGCTGCACTGCTTTTTCTGGCCACGGTGTCCTCGTTCGTCGGTCTCTTAAGATTACCTTCATGACAGACGCTCCAGACTCCTCGTTGCCTCAGAATGCTCCTGCTGGTCTCACCGACCGTGAGGCCGCTCTCGTCGAGGCCGTGCAGCTCGCGCTCCCCGCGAGCATCGCCGAACTGAGTGCGCTGGTGCGCATCCCCTCGGTGTCGTGGGCGGCGTTCGACCCGGCCCACGTGGCCGCCAGCGCCGAGGCCGTCGCGGGCCACGCTCGCGAGCTCGGCGTCTTCGAGTCGGTCGAGATCCTCCGTGCTCCCATGACCGGTGCCGACGGGCAGCCGGGCGAGCTCGGCCAGCCGGCGGTGCTCGCCACCCGCGCGGCCCGCAACGGGCGGCCCACCGTGCTGCTCTACGCGCACCACGACGTTCAGCCCCCCGGGCGCGACGAGGAGTGGGAGTCGCCGCCGTTCGAGCCGACCGTCCGCGGCGACCGGCTCTACGGCCGCGGCGCCGCCGACGACAAGGCGGGCGTGGAGTCGCACCTGTCCGCCATCCGCGCGCTCACCGAGGTCGCGGGCCCCGACTTCGACCTCGGCCTCGTGCTCTTCATCGAGGGGGAGGAGGAGTTCGGCTCCCGCTCCTTCGCGAACTTCCTCGAGGCGCACCGCGAGAAGCTCGCGGCCGACGTCATCGTGGTGGCCGACTCCGACAACTGGGATGTTCAGACGCCCTCCCTCACCGTCAGCCTCCGGGGCAACGTCACCTTCCGCCTCACCGTGTCGACGCTCGCGCACGCCTCGCACTCGGGCATGTTCGGGGGAGCGGCGCCGGATGCGATGGTCGCCGCCGTGCGCCTGCTCACCTCCTTCCACGACGACGCAGGCGCGGTCGCAGTCTCGGGGCTCGAGGGCCGCGAGATCGACGCGCCGCCCTACAGCGAAGACTCCCTGCGCGACGACGCCGGCCTCCTCGACGGCGTCACGCCGCTCGGCACCGGCTCGGTGCTCTCCCGCATGTGGGCGAAGCCGACCGTCACGGTCACGGGCATCGACGCACCCTCGGTGGCCAACGCCTCGAACACGCTCATCCCGAGCGTCTCGGTGCGCATCAGCGCCCGCATCGCCCCCGGGCAACCCGCGCAGCAGGCCTTCGAGGCGATCGAGCGGCACATCCGCGCCCACGTCCCGTTCGGGGCTCACGTCGCCATCGACGACGTCGACACCGGAGACCCCTTCCTCGTCGACACCTCGGGCTGGGCCGTCACCGCGGCGAAAGACGCGATGCGAGACGCCTGGGGCACGGAGCCCGTCGAGGCGGGCATCGGCGGGTCCATCCCGTTCATCTCCGACCTGGCGCGAGTCTTCCCCGAGGCGCAGATCCTGGTGACCGGGGTCGAAGACCCGAACACCAGGGCGCACAGCCCCAACGAGTCGCTGCACCTGGGGGTCTTCAAGCGGGCCATCCAGACCGAGGCGCTGCTGCTGCTGAGACTCGACGGGCGCGTCGGGAATTCCTGAGCAGGGTCCCGGGTTTCCGGAGTTAGACTTCCTCCATACTTCCGATCGACAAGGAGTGCACATGAGCGACACGATCCTGACGGCTGCCGTCGAGGCGCCGGCGCACAAGGTGGGTCTCACCGACACCGCCGCCACCAAGGTCAAGAACCTGCTCGAGCAGGAGGGCCGTGACGACCTGCGTCTGCGCGTCGCCGTCCAGCCCGGTGGCTGCTCGGGCCTGATCTACCAGCTGTACTTCGACGAGCGCATGCTCGACGGCGACGCGGCGGTCGACTTCGACGGCGTGGAGGTCATCGTCGACAAGATGAGCGTCCCCTACCTCGAGGGCGCCACCATCGACTTCGAAGACACGATTCAGAAGCAGGGCTTCACGATCGACAACCCGAACGCCTCGGGCAGCTGCGCGTGCGGAGACTCGTTCCACTAGTCGCCACGCCGTCAGCGCAGCTCCACGCGCATCCGAGAAGGGGCCGTTCCACACCGGGACGGCCCCTTTTTTCGTGCGCTACCACCCTCGGATGCGGGGTGGCTGTGGCTCCGACCGGTAAATCGACACAGTAGGCTAGGAGAAGGTCAAATACACTGATGGTGTAGCTTCCCGAAAGGTCTCTGGTGCGCTCTAACCGACGTCTCCGATGGGCCGCGATCCCTATCGCGGCGCTCATGTCCGTTGTCCTCGCCGGCTGCACGCAGGACCAGCTCCAAGGCTGGCTTCCCACCGAGCCCGGCACCACGAACAACGTCGACCGCGTCATCGGCCTCTGGGTCACGTCGTGGATCGTGCTGCTCATCGTGGGTGTGCTCACCTGGGGCCTCACCATCTGGGCGATCGTGGTCTACCGCCGCCGCAAGGGCCAGACCGGCCTGCCGGCGCAGCTGCGCTACAACATGCCGATCGAGATCTTCTACACGGTCGTGCCTCTCATCCTCGTGCTCGGCTTCTTCGCCTTCACCGCCCGCGACCAGAGCGCGATCGAGCAGGCCTACGAGAAGCCCGATTACACCATCCAGGTGTTCGGCAAGCAGTGGGCGTGGGACTTCAACTACACGAACGACGACGTCTACTACGCCGGTGTCCAGGGTCAGGACGACCCCGACGACGACAACGGCAACCTCGTCGAGTCCGAGATCCCGACCCTGTACCTGCCCGTGGGCAAGCAGATCGAGATCCAGCTCGAGTCGCGCGACGTCATCCACTCCTTCTGGGTCATCGACTTCCTCTACAAGAAGGACATGCTGCCCGGCAAGACGAACTACATGTACGTCACCCCCGAGAAGGAGGGCACGTACACCGGCAAGTGCGCCGAGCTGTGCGGCGAGTACCACTCGATGATGCTCTTCAACGTCAAGGTCGTCTCGCAGCAGGAGTACGACAGCTACATCGAGACCCTCCGTGCCGCCGGCAACGAGGGCCAGCTCGGTCACGAGTACGACCGCAACCAGAACCTCCCGGGCATCGGCGAGCCCGCGCACGAAGAAGAGTAGGAACGCGACATGACTGCAACCGTCGACGTTGCGCCCGCGAGCGGCGCAGCTCTCCCGGCGCCCACTCCGACCCCCTCCAAGTCGGTCGGACGCAAGGGCAACATCCTGGTCAAGTGGATCACCTCCACCGACCACAAGACCATCGGGTACATGTACCTGATCGCGTCGTTCCTGTTCTTCTGCCTGGGCGGAGTGATGGCGCTGGTCATCCGTGCCCAGCTGTTCGAGCCCGGTCTCGAGCTGCTGCAGACGAAGGACCAGTACAACCAGCTGTTCACCATGCACGGCACGATCATGCTGCTCATGTTCGCGACGCCGCTGTTCGCGGGCTTCGCCAACGTGATCATGCCGCTGCAGATCGGTGCGCCCGACGTGGCGTTCCCGCGTCTGAACGCCTTCGCCTTCTGGCTGTTCCTGTTCGGTTCGCTCATCGCGGTCTCCGGCTTCCTCACCCCCCAGGGCGCCGCCTCGTTCGGCTGGTTCGCCTACGCGCCACTGTCGTCGACGACGTTCACACCCGGTGACGGCGGAAACCTCTGGGTCTTCGGCCTCGGCCTCTCGGGCTTCGGCACGATCCTCGGTGGCGTGAACTTCATCACCACGATCATCACGATGCGCGCCCCCGGCATGACCATGTTCCGGATGCCCATCTTCACCTGGAACATCCTGGTGACGTCGATCCTCGTGCTGATGGCCTTCCCGGTGCTCGCCGCCGCGCTCTTCGCCCTCGGCGCCGACCGCGTCTTCGGAGCCCACATCTACGACGCGGCCAACGGCGGCGTGCTGCTCTGGCAGCACCTGTTCTGGTTCTTCGGCCACCCCGAGGTGTACATCATCGCGCTGCCGTTCTTCGGCATCGTCTCCGAGGTGTTCCCGGTGTTCAGTCGCAAGCCGATCTTCGGCTACAAGACCCTGATCTACGCGACGATCTCGATCGCCGCCCTGTCGGTCACGGTCTGGGCGCACCACATGTACGTCACCGGCTCGGTGCTGCTGCCGTTCTTCGCCCTGATGACCATGCTCATCGCGGTGCCGACGGGTGTGAAGATCTTCAACTGGGTCGGCACCATGTGGCGCGGCTCGGTGACCTTCGAGACCCCCATGGTGTGGGCGATCGGCTTCCTGATCACCTTCACCTTCGGTGGCCTCACCGGTGTCATCCTGGCGTCGCCGCCGCTCGACTTCCATGTCTCCGACACCTACTTCGTGGTGGCGCACTTCCACTACGTGGTGTTCGGCACCGTGGTGTTCGCGATGTTCTCGGGCTTCTACTTCTGGTGGCCCAAGTGGACCGGCAAGATGCTCAACGAGCGTCTCGGCCACTGGCACTTCTGGCTGCTGTTCATCGGCTTCCACACGACGTTCCTCATCCAGCACTGGCTGGGCGTCATGGGAATGCCGCGACGGTACGCCACCTACCAGCCCGAAGACGGTTTCGCCTGGATGAACCAGCTCTCCACCATCGGATCGTTCATCCTCGCGGCCTCGATGATCCCGTTCTTCCTGAACGTGTACGTCACGGCCCGCAAGGCGCCGAAGGTCACGGTGAACGACCCGTGGGGCTACGGCCGCTCGCTCGAGTGGGCGACCTCGTGCCCGCCGCCGCGGCACAACTTCACCTCGATCCCGCGCATCCGTTCGGAGTCGCCGGCGTTCGACCTGAACCACCCCGAGGCCGGCATCCCGGTCGGAGTGGGCCCGGCGAAGGACGCCCCCGATGCACCCACGTACGACATCGTGAACGACAAGGTGAAGTAGCCCCATGAGAGCCAATACCAACCTCTTCTGGATCCTGACCGTCTTCATGGTGCTGGCTGCCGTGGCGTACACCGTGTGGTCGCTCATCTGGTACGACGGCCAGCTCGAGTGGGTCGGAACTGTCGGCATCGGCCTCGCGGCGGTGCTGTCGGCGTTCCTCGCCTTCTACCTGAGCCGCGTGCACAAGGCGCAGGGTGCGGAGCTCCCGGAAGACCGCCTCGACGCCAACATCGACGACGGTGACCCCGAGATCGGCTTCTACAGCCCCTGGAGCTGGTGGCCCATCATCCTCGCGGGTGGCGGCGCGCTCCTCATGCTCGGCCTCGCGGTCGGCTTCTGGATCTGCTTCCTCGCCGGCGCCCTCGTCCTCGTGGCCGTGGTCGGCTGGACCTACGAGTACTACCGCGGCTACTTCGCCCGCTGATCCCGCCGCACCACCCCGCACGTCCCGAAAGGCCCGCTCCCACCCGGAGCGGGCCTTCGGCCTTCCATCTGCCGATGGGCTGGGCGGTCACCGGCCCGCACGCCTGGCGCCCTTGCCACGAGCGCGTCGGGCCTGCGTACGTGAGGGCCGGCGCCGCGCGAGTCTTGTAGCGGTGCCTTCGCTCAGGTGCGCCAGCTGCCGAGGTCGTCTTGGTCCCGCCGTTCACCATTCGAGGCCGACAGCCTCGCCGCCAATCTGCGCCACGTGCTTCCAAGGCGGGAGGCGAATTGTCGGTTGCCCCGGCTGAGTGCGATGCCGCGGCGGTGACCACGTGAGGAGGGTGGCACCGGTATGGCCCATAACCGATGCGCTACCCCAGCGCCGACTTCGCGGGGTCTACCGTTGTGAGTGTGACGCAGGATTTCGGTGCGGTGAGTTTGCGAGTGGCACCTCTCCAGGGTGCGCGGGGTCCGAGCGGCCCCGGCCCAGGAAGTCGGACGGGTTCACTCACGCCTCGAGTGGCTCGGTCCCGCGCCGCGAGACGAGAGAGCGCCCGTCCCGAGGCGGGACGGGCGCTCCAGCGACGGGCCGCTACGGGCGGCAGACCGTGAGTGCGGCGACGTCTGGGGAGAGCACGTCGTCGCCTCCGAGGAGCACGACCTTCTTGATGTTCATACGATTGATGCGGAATGCCGCATCAGCGGGTATGCAGTCCTGACGTGAGAGCAGTACCGGGCTGTTCGTTACTTTCGCAAGCGGAACTCCTGACAGAGCATCCGGGTAGTTCGCTCCTGTTGCCAGATACACGGTGTCGGGGTTGCTCTCTGGGAAGCCCGGGTGGGTGAAGTACTCTTCCGCGACCCGCGACGACACGAAGTAGCGATCTGACCCGTTCAGACGGTGGGTCTGAGGTACGGGGGTCAAAGCGGTGACTGACTGCTCGATGCCCTCAGAGACCGCCGCTGGCCCTCCCATGATGCCGACGAACGTGGGTTTGATGGCGCTGAGTACCGCGGTCTCGCCCGCAGAAAGCGAGGCTTGCGCCCCGTCGACCAGCAGCACACCACCTTTGATGCGATCTTGTGCGAATGCCGGAGAAGCGCTGAGCGCGTCGGGAAAGTTCCGACCGGTAGCTAGCAGGATCTTCGTCGGGTCAGTCGGACCGAACGAGGTATTGGTCAGAAGGTTCCGCGAGACCTCGAAGCGGTCGGCTCCGCCGATGCGGGTGACAGCCGGGGGACTGGGCAGACCTGCCAACTGAGCTTCAACCGACGCACCGAGGGCGGCCTCGCCACCCATGAGGACGATGTTCGCTGGCTGCAGGCGCTTCAGTTCGTCGAGGACCACTGAGGGGATCCCTGCTTTCGTCGCGAGCAGCAGGGGCGCCTGCCGTTCAGCAGCCGGGCTGCCGGCGCTCAGAGCGTCGGCGAAGTTCTCGCCGCTGGCGAGATAGACGAGAGGCGCCGTGCCCGGAACCATCGCCCGAGACGCCGCGACCGATCCGGCGAAACGATCGGGACCCTGCACCCGACTGACGGTGATCCCAGGAACGATCTGGAGATCGGCCACGATCGTCACATGACAGGCCTCGGTGAACGGCGCGCCGCCGTTCTTCTCCTGCCCCTGCAGCACGTAGTCGTACGCGCCTGGCGTCTTCGGAGCACCGACGTAGTCGGTGTACCAACCTCCGTCGAACAGTGAGACGCCGTCAGGGAGTGCGCCGCCGACGAGTGTGATCTTCGGGCTGCCGACGTCGGCGTCGTAGGCGCTCTGGTTGTAGAACGCCACCCCTGCTTGTGCGCCGTCGGGGATGCAGAAAATGGACGTTCCAGCGGCTGCGGGGCCGGCGACAACCCCTGCTGTAAGAATCGCGAGGCCGACGGTCGAGGCCAGGAGGCTGGCCGTGCGGCGAGGGTGAGATTTTAGGGTCATGACGCCATGCTCGCGCCGCAAGCGGACTGACGGTTATGAGCAGTTGGTACTCAAAGTCGACGGGCAACGCGAAGCGCCCGCCCCCGGGAGGGGACGGGCGCTAGGCGGAGCGGCGGCGGGCGGGAGTCCGCGCGCGGTCAGTGGTGCGTGTTGCCGCCGGTCGGGTCTTCGAGCTCGCCGCGGGCGGAGGAGCCGGTGCCGACCGCGGGGGCGTGGCCGTGGCCGTGGGCCGGGGCGATTCGGTCCTCGAAGAACCAGTTCGACATGGCCGAGCGCAGGCGCATCACCGAGGTGATCTTGCCGTTGGCGTTCGGGCGCAGCGTGATCGGCTCGAAGGACTCGTAGTCGACCAGCTTCCAGCGCTCGTAGTCGTCGAGCTGCTCGTGCACCTCGATATACTCGCCGCCCGGGAGGCGGACGATGCGGCCCGACTCGTAGCCGTGCAGTACGATCTCGCGGTCCTAAGGCCCGCGCCCCTTGGGGGGCACGGGCCTTCCTCCTTGCCTTGCTCACTCCATCAGCTGCATAGTGGCAGGTTCTCGAGCGTCGCGTCGAGGACCGCGGGTCCGCCGAGCAGGACGAGGTGCTTCGGCGCCAGAGCGCGAACCTGTGCGGCGACCTCCGCGGTGACGCAATCCTTGCGGACCAGCAGCACGGGGGACTTGTTCCTTCCCGCGAGCACTCCGCCCGCGAGGGCGTCTGGGAAATCGGAGCCGGTCGCGAAGTACACGGTATCAACGGGCGAGGTGAAGGTTGCGGACACGACCTTCGCTGAAGTTGCGAAACGATCGTCACCGTCGAGCCGCGTCACCGTGGTCCCAAGTGTCGCGATATCTGCTGCAATTCCGGACGAGACTGTGTCGTCGCCGCCGATCAAGGTGCTGCTGGTCACCCCTCGGGCCACCAACAGTGCCTTCTCTTGGGATGTCAATCCAGCGGCGAGTCCGTTCACGAGCAGCACCGGAGCCTGATTCCGCGCCGCAGCCGGACTCGCACTCAGGGCATCCGGGAATTTTAGCCCGGTCGCCACGAACACCGACGATGAGGAGGGTGCTCCGAAGGTCGGGTGCGTGATGAGGTTGCGTGACACCTCGAAACGATCGACGCCTGCGATGCGCGTGACAGTCGGATGAATGGACAGGCCGTTGAGATCCGTGATCACGTCGGCGGAGATGGCGGCTTCGCCACCTACGACGACGATGTTCTCCGGCTTCAGGTAGGCGGAGAGCTGGGTTCGGATGTAATAGGGCAGCTCCTTCTTCGTGGTCAGCAGAAGGGGAGCTTGTCGTTCCGCAGCGATGGCGGCTGCGCTCAGAGCATCGGGGTAGTTCTCGCCGCTCGCAATGTAGACCAGCGGAGTCTTCTCATACCCAGCGATCTGGCTGGCAGTGTCATACCGGTCTTCGCCGGCTTTCCGCTCCACGACCGAAGTGGCGGGCACGATGTCGATCGTGCAGGCCTTGCTGCTGAAGCTGCCGACGTTGTTGCGCGCCTCCATGGTGAATGGGAAGGTGCCGACCTTCGTGGGATTGCCCGTGATTTCCGGCGCACCCCCACGAGGGCTCTTGCCAATCGTCAGACCGTCGGGGAGTGTGCCGGCCGTGATGCTTGCGTCGAAGCCCGATCCCTCATGGTTGTCTGCAATCTCGAAGTGCACCGCAGCGCCGATCTTGGTGATTGCCGGCGGACACATCAGCCACGGGCCACCGGCCGCCGAGGCGGCGAGCGGTGCTCCGGCAGATGTCGAAAGGGCGACGGCCGCGAGTGTCAGAGAGGCGATGAGTGAACCGCGACTGCGAGGTCGGTGGTGCGGGGAGATCTTCACGGGTCTGTCCTTCGATCGGTGATATCGGTCATCTCAGACTGATGCCTAGGAAGCACAGGGTGTGAGGAGCAATTGCTACTCAGCCAATGGCGAAGCGCCCGCCCCCGAGGGGGACGAGCGCTTCAGCGGGATCGGCTGTGAGCCGGTCAGTGGTGCGTGTTGCCGCCGGTGGGGTCTTCGAGCTCGCCGCGGGCGGAGGAGCCGGTGCCGACCGCGGGGGCGTGGCCGTGGCCGTGGGCCGCGTCGAGCTCGGCGCGGGAGGCCGGGGCGATGCGGTCCTCGAAGAACCAGTTCGACATGGCCGAGCGCAGGCGCATCACCGGGGTGATCTTGCCGTTGGCGTTCGGGCGCAGCATGATCGGCTCGAAGGACTCGTAGTCGACCAGCTTCCAGCGCTCGTAGTCGTCGAGCTGCTCGTGCACCTCGATGTACTCGCCGCCCGGGAGGCGGACGATGCGGCCCGACTCGTAGCCGTGCAGCACGATCTCGCGGTCCTTCTTCATCAGGCCGATGCAGACGCGCTTCGTGATGAAGTACGCCACGAACGGGCCGAGCACCGCCCACGCCTGGACGACGTGGATGACGCCCTCGATGGAGAGCTGGAAGTGGGTGGCCATGAGGTCGGACGAGGCCGCCGCCCAGAGCGCCGCGTAGAACGTCACACCGGCCGCGCCGATGGCCGTGCGGGTCGGGGCGTTCCGCGGGCGGTCGAGGATGTGGTGCTCGCGCTTGTCGCCCGTGACCCAGCTCTCGACGAACGGGTAGATGGCGACGAACAGGAGCAGCAGCACCAGCGCGACGACCGGCACCAGGATGTTGATCGACCAGGTGTGGTTCAGCCAGACGAACTCCCAGCCCGGCGGGATGAGTCGCAGGGCGCCGTCGGCGAAGCCGATGTACCAGTCGGGCTGGGTACCGGCCGAGACGGGGGAGGGGTCGTAGGGGCCGTAGTTCCAGATCGGGTTGATCGTGAAGAACGACGCCATCAGGGCGATGACACCGAACACCAGGAAGAAGAAGCCGCCCGCCTTCGCCGCGTACACGGGGAGGATCGGGTAGCCGATCACGTTCTTCTCGGTGCGGCCGGGGCCGGCGAACTGGGTGTGCTTGTGCACGACCACGAACACCAGGTGCAGGGCCAGGAAGGCGACCAGGATGGCCGGCAGCAGCAGGATGTGCAGCGTGTAGAGGCGCCCCACGATCGCGGTGCCCGGGAACTCGCCGCCGAACAGCAGGAACGAGGTCCAGGTGCCGATGAACGGGATGCCCTTGATCAGGCCGTCGATGATGCGGAGGCCGTTGCCCGAGAGCAGGTCGTCGGGGAGCGAGTACCCGGTGAAGCCCTCGGCCATGGCGAGGACGAACAGCACGAAGCCGATCATCCAGTTCAGCTCGCGAGGCTTGCGGAACGCGCCCGTGAAGAACACGCGCAGCATGTGCAGGCCGATGGAGGCGATGAACAGCAGAGCGGCCCAGTGGTGGATCTGACGCACCAGGAGGCCACCGCGCACGTCGAACGAGATGTGCAGCGCCGAGTCCATGGCGGCCGACATCTCGACGCCCTTGAGCGGCACGAACGCGCCGTCGTAGTGCGTCTCGACCATCGAGGCCTGGAAGAAGAACGTCAGGAAGGTACCCGACAGGATGATGACGACGAAGCTGTAGAGCGCGACCTCGCCGAGCATGAACGACCAGTGGTCGGGGAAGATCTTGCGGCCGAACTCCTTGACGACCGCCGAGATGCTCGTGCGCTCGTCGAGGTAGTTCGCGGCGGCGCCGGTGATGCCGCCGCCCTTCTTCGGAGTCGCCGGGGCCTCTGCGGCCTCGGTCCTCTCGATCGTGCTGGTCATGAACGCTCCCAGAAGCTAGGTCCGACGGGCTCGTGGAAGTCGCTCTGCGCCACGAGGTAGCCCTCCGAGTCGACCTCGATGGGCAGCTGGGGCAGCGGCCGCTTGGCCGGCCCGAAGATCACCTTGGCCTCGTTCACCACGTCGAAGGTCGACTGGTGGCAGGGGCAGAGGAGGTGATGGGTCTGCTGCTCGTAGAGTGCCACCGGGCATCCGACGTGCGTGCAGATCTTGGAGTACGCGACGATGCCGTCGTACGACCAGCCCTCGCGCTCCGGGCTGATGTTCAGGTCGGCCGGGTCGAGGCGCATGAGCAGCACCGCGGCCTTGGCCTTCTGCTCGAGCAGGTCTTCGCGCTCGTTCAGGCCCTCGGGGATGATGTGGAACACCGATCCGATGGTGATGTCGGACGCCTTCACCGGGATGCCGCTCGGGTCGAGCGTGAGCCGCGAGCCCTTCTTCCACATGGTGTGGCTGAGCAGCTCCACCGGGTCCTGATCCTGCGGACCGAGGCCCCGGAAGAGCACGAGACCGGGCAGCGGGAAGGCGATGATGGCGCCGATCAGGCTGTTCCGGATGAGGGTGCGTCGTCCGAAGCCCGACTCCTTGTCGGCCTGGTCGAAGATCTCGACGGCCCTGGCACGCGTCTCGTCGGTGCCGCGCACGGGGTGGCGGACGTCGATGCCCTCCTTGTCGACCATGAGCGCCTTGCCCCAGTGCACGGCGGCGAGGCCGATGCCGAAGAGGGCGAGGGCCGAGCCGAGGCCGATGAAGAGGGTGTTCAGCCGCAGGGCGACGGGGTCGCCGTCTTCGATCGGGAAGGCCATGTAGGCCGCGAGGGCGAAGATGCTGCCCGCGATCGAGAGGTAGAACAGGGTGTAGACCGTGCGGTCGGCGTGCTTCGCCTTCGCCGGGTCGAGATCGGTGACGCGCGCGCGGTGCGGCGGCTCTCCCGGGTTCTCCACGTCGGAGCCAATGACCGCTGTACCCGCCGAAGTGCGATGACTCGTCTCGACGGCCGACGAATCGGAGGCGGCTGAGTCGATGCCGCTCACCTCGTCATGTGCCATTGTGTATCCCTTTCGAGCTGCTGCTGGTGATTGCTGTGGTCACGCGGATCAGTTGGACTTGGCGGTCAGCCAGACCATCAGTCCGATGATCGCGCCGAGGCCGAAGATCCAGGCGAAGAGGCCCTCGGCGACCGGGCCGAGGTTGCCGAGCTCGAAGCCACCGGGCGACGGGTTGTTCTCGACGTACTTCAGGTAGGTGATGATGTCGCGCTTGTCCTCGGGCGTGAGGTTGTCGTCGTTGAAGACGGGCATGTTCTGCGGGCCGGTGAGCATGGCCTCGTAGATGTGCGTGGCGAGCACGCCGGTGAGCTCGGGGGCGTACTTGCCCTCGGTGAGCGCACCGCCGGCGCCGGCGACGTTGTGGCACATGGCGCAGTTGATGCGGAACAGCTCGCCGCCGTTCGCGGCGTCGCCGTCGGCCTGCAGGAGGCTGGCGTCGGGGATGGCCGGGCCGGGGGAGATGGAGGCGACGTAGGCGGCCATCGCGGCCGTCTGCTCGTCGGTGAACTGCACGGGCTTCTGCATGGCCTGCGGGCCCTGCATCGCGAGCGGCATGCGGCCGGTGCCGACCTGGAAGTTGACCGAGGCGGCGCCGACGCCGATCAGGCTCGGGCCGTCGTCGGTGCCCTGCAGGCTCATGCCGTGGCAGGTGGCGCAGTTCGAGGCGAAGAGCTTCTCGCCCTCGTCGATGACCTGCTGGCTCGACATGTCCGTCTCGGCGGTCGCAGCGGTGGTGCTGCTGAACGCGGCGTAGCCGCCGCCCGTGACGACGAGGCCGATAGCGATCAGCAGCACAGTCGCCAGGGGGTGGCGTCTGTTTGCTTTCCTGCTCCTGCGGGCCATTCTCTCAACTCTCTTTCGGTACTGCGGGTGCTGCATCGGGTTGATCGGGGTGGAGCGCTACTTCAGCACGTAGATGACGAAGAAGAGGCCGATCCAGACCACGTCGACGAAGTGCCAGTAGTACGAGACGACGATGATCGACGTCGCCTCCTTGTGACCGAAGTTCTTGACCGCGAACACGCGGCCGAGCATGAGCAGCATCGCGATGAGGCCGCCGGTGACGTGCAGGGCGTGGAAGCCGGTGGTGAGGTAGAAGGCCGAGCCGTAGGCATTGCCGTCGATGGTGATGCCCTCGGAGACGAGGGTCGCGTACTCGAGCACCTGACCGCTGACGAAGACGGCGCCGAAGGCGTAGGTGAGGAAGAGCCACTCGGTCAGGCCCCAGTCCTTCGGGGCCCAGCTGGTGCGCTTGACCTGGCCGCGCTCGGCGGCCCAGACGGCGAACTGGCACCAGAACGACGAGATGACGAGGATGATCGTGTTGACGGCCGCGAAGGGCACGTTCAGCACGCCGGCCTGCTCGGCCCAGGCACCCGGGTTCGTGGAGCGCAGCGTGAAGTAGATGGCGAAGAGGCCCGCGAAGAACATGACCTCGCTGCCGAGCCACACGATGGTGCCCACCGCCACGGTGTTGGGGCGCTGGACCACAGGGGCACTCTGAGAATGGGTCAATGAGCTGCTCGTCACTGTTCCATTATGTCCGATATCGGGGCGTGGTTTTGCATTCGGCGCACCATTGGGGCCGACCACCGGCGTGTCCCGTTCGGAGCGGCCCGTAGGATCGCTCCCATGGCTGAAACGCTCACCTGGCCCTCGATGATCGCGCGACTCCTGACCGGGCGGGATCTGTCGATCTCCCAGGCCACCTGGTCGATGGACAGGATCATGCTGGGAGAGGTGACCGAGGCGCAGCTGGCCGGTTTCCTGGTGGCGCTCCGGGCCAAGGGCGAGACGGTCGACGAGATCGTCGGCTTCCGCGACGCGATCCTCGACCACGCCCTCCCGCTGGATGTCGATCCCTTCGCGCTCGACATCGTCGGCACCGGCGGCGACAGCTACGGCACGGTCAACGTCTCGACCATGGCGTCCATCGTGGCGGCGGCGAGCGGTGTCCCCGTGATCAAGCACGGCAACAAGGCGGCGAGTTCGCTCTCCGGCTCCTCCGACGTGCTGCGGGCCCTCGGCATCGACCTCGAGCTCGAGCCCGAGCGCGTGGCCGCCGTGCTGCTGGAGACCGGCATCTCCTTCGCCTACGCGGCGAAGTTCCACCCCGGCTTCAAGAACGCGGGGGCCGTCCGGGCCGAGCTCGGCGTGCCCACGGTGTTCAACTTCCTCGGCCCGCTCTGCAACCCCGCCCGCGCCGAGGCCTCCGCGGTCGGCGTCGCCCACCTCGACCGGGTGCCGCTGATCACCGGCGTGTTCCAGACCCGCGGCGCGACGGCGCTGGTCTTCCGCGGCGACGACGGGCTCGACGAGCTGACCACGACGGGCCACAGCCACATCTGGGAGGTCTCACGCGGGTCGGTCAAGGAGCACGACCTCAACCCGCGCGACCTGGGCATCCGCACCTCGACCATCGACGAGCTGCGCGGCGGCGACGCCGAGCACAACGCCGAGATCGTGCGCCGCACCCTCGCCGGTGACTCCGGGCCGGTGCGCGACATGGTGCTGCTGAACGCCGCGGCCGGGCTCGTGGCGTTCGAGCTGGCGTCCGACCCGGCGGAGGTCGACCGGGCCATGGTGGAGCGCCTCGAGGAGAAGATGGCCATCGCAGCCACCGCCATCGACACGGGGGCCGCTACCCAGAAGCTCGACGACTGGATCGCGGCCACCCGCGCGTAGGTGATCCGAACGGCTACTGCACGTCCTCGTCGACCCAGTCCATGGTCTTCGTGACGGCCTTCTTCCAGTTGCGGTACAGCCGGTCGCGCTCGGCCGAGTCGAGGTCGGGCGTCCAGCGCGAGTCCTCCTGCCAGTTCGCGCGCAGCTCGTCGAGGTCGGCCCAGTAGCCCACCGCGAGGCCGGCCGCGTAGGCCGCTCCGAGCGCGGTGGTCTCGGCGACGACGGGTCGCACGACGGGCACGTCCAGGATGTCCGCCTGGAACTGCATCAGCAGGTTGTTGGCGATCATGCCGCCGTCGACCTTCAGCTCGGTCAGCGGCACCCCGGAGTCGGCGTTGACCGCGTCCAGCACCTCCTTGGTCTGGAAGGCGGTGGCCTCGAGTGCCGCGCGGGCGATGTGGCCCTTGTTGACGTAGCGGGTCAGACCCACGAGGGCGCCCCGCGCATCCGATCGCCAGTAGGGCGCGAACAGGCCCGAGAACGCCGGCACGAAGTAGGCGCCGCCGTTGTCCTCGACCGTGGCGGCGAGCTCCTCGATCTCCGGGGCCGACTTGATCAGGCCGAGGTTGTCGCGCAGCCACTGCACGAGCGAGCCGGTGACCGCGATCGAGCCCTCGAGCGCGTAGTGCGGTTCGGCGTCGCCGAGCTTGTAGCCGAGGGTCGTCAGCAGTCCGTTCTTGGACTTCACGATCTCGGTGCCCGTGTTGAAGATGAGGAAGTTGCCGGTGCCGTAGGTGTTCTTGGCCTCGCCGGCGTCGAACGCCGCCTGGCCGAAGGTGGCGGCCTGCTGGTCGCCCAGGATACCCGCGACGGGCACTTCCCGCAGGAGCGACGAGGTGTGAACGGTGCCGTAGATCTCCGAGGAGCTCTTGATGGCCGGTAGCATCGACTTCGGCACTCCGAAGACCTCGAGGATGTCGTCGCGCCACTCGAGCGTCTCGAGGTCCATGAAGAGGGTGCGCGAGGCGTTCGTGACGTCGGTCGCGTGCACGCCGCCGTCGACGCCGCCCGTGAGGTTCCACAGCACCCAGGTGTCGGTGGTGCCGAAGAGGAGGTCTCCGGCTTCGGCGCGCTCGCGTGCACCCTCGACGTTCTCAAGGATCCAGACGATCTTCGTGCCGGCGAAGTAGGTCGACAGGGGCAGGCCCACGGTGTCCTTGAAGCGCTCGGCGCCGCCGTCCTCCGACAGGCGGTCGACGATCGCCTGGGTGCGGGTGTCCTGCCAGACGATGGCGTTGTAGACGGGCTCGCCCGTGTTCTTGTCCCAGACGACCGCGGTCTCGCGCTGGTTCGTGATGCCGACGGCCTTCACGTTGTGCCGGGTGATGTTGGCCTTGGAGAGCGCCTGGCCGATCACCTCGCGGGTGTTGTCCCAGATCTGCTTCGGGTCGTGCTCGACCCAACCCGCCTTCGGGAAGATCTGGTCGTGCTCGAGCTGGCCGGTGGAGACGATTGAGCCCGAGTGGTCGAAGACGATCGCCCTCGTGCTCGTCGTGCCCTGGTCGATCGCGATGATGTAGTCCGTCATGACAACTCCTTTGTGTGAGACGACTGCTGACGCCCTCCGCCGGATCGGCGGGGATGGTGCCGGGAAGAGAGAGCGGGCCGGTCCACGTCATCGTGGACCGGCCCGCTGGGTGCTAGGTGAGGATCGGCAGGAGGGGGATGGCCAGAAGGCCCGCGAGCACACCGCCGATGATCGGTCCGACGACCGGCACCCACGCGTACGACCAGTCGCTCGTGCCCTTGCCCTTGATGGGCAGCAGGGCGTGTGCGATGCGCGGGCCGAGGTCACGGGCCGGGTTGATGGCGTAGCCGGTCGGGCCACCGAGCGAGGCGCCGATGCCGATCACGAGCAGCGCCACGGGCAGGGCGCCGAGGGCCGCGAGGCCGCCGTCTCCCTGTCGTCCGCCGCCGAAGCCGATCACGACGAAGACCAGCACGAAGGTGCCGATGATCTCGGTGACGAGGTTCCAGCCGTAGGAGCGGATCGCAGGGCCGGTCGAGAACACGCCGAGCTTGTTGGCCGCCTCGGGCTCCTCGTCGAAGTGCTGCTTGTAGGCCAGCCAGACGAACACCGCGCCGATGATCGCACCGATCAGCTGAGCGCCGATGTAGGCGATGACCGACAGGAAGTTCACGTCGACCGCGGTGGCCTCCGAACCGAACGAGGTGGCGCCGTTGGCCAGCAGGCCGAGCGTCACGGCGGGGTTGAGGTGGGCGCCTGAGGCGTACGAGACGATCACACCGGCGAAGACCGCGAGGCCCCAGCCGATGTTCACCATCAGGAATCCGCCGTTGAAGCCCTTGGTGCGCACCAGGGCGACGTTCGCGACGACGCCGCAGCCGAGGAGCACGAGCATCGCCGTGCCCACCAGCTCCGACAAGAAATCGATACCGAGATTGTCCACGATGACCTTCCTTCGCACTGAGCGGCCGCCGACTGCGGCCTCCGGGGTGAACGGATTGAGCCAACAGTATCCCCAGGAAGTTGCCAGGTACATGCCCGATCGCGCCGTGTCGGCCCCGGGCGCCGACAGTCCTGCACCTACCGGTGCCCGCGGCCGACGGCGTAGATTCGTCTCGGACGGCCAGGCGCTGGCTCCCGTCGCACCGACGAACGGTGACCGGAGGGAATTTCAATGAAGAAGCTCATCAACGATCCGAAGAACGTCGTCGACGAGGCGGTCGTCGGCTTCGGGGCCGCGCACAGCGACCTCGTCACCGTCTCGCACGACCCCATCTACATCGCGCGCAAAGACGCTCCGGTCGCCGGCAAGGTCGGCCTGGTCTCGGGAGGCGGCAGCGGGCACGAGCCCCTGCACGGCGGCTTCGTGGGCTTCGGGATGCTCGATGCCGCCGTTCCCGGACCGGTCTTCACCTCCCCGACCCCCGACCCGATCCTGGCAGCGACGAAGGCCGTCGACGCGGGCAAGGGCGTGCTGCACATCGTGAAGAACTACACCGGGGACGTGCTGAACTTCGAGACCGCCGCCGACCTGGCCTCCGCCGAGGACATCGAGGTGCGCACCGTGATCGTCGACGACGACGTCGCCGTGAAGGACTCGCTCTACACCGCCGGCCGACGCGGCGTCGCGGGCACCGTGCTGGTGGAGAAGATCGCCGGGGCCGCCGCCGAGCGCGGCGACGACCTCGACGCGGTGGCCGCCGTCGCCACGAAGGTCAACGCCCAGGTGCGCACCATGGGCGTCGCGCTGACGCCCTGCGTGGTGCCGCACGCGGGCGAGCCGAGCTTCGTGCTCGCCGACGACGAGATCGAGATCGGCATCGGCATCCACGGCGAGCCGGGCCGGGAGCGGATCAAGCTGGAGCCGGCCGACGCGATCGTCGACCGCCTGCTCGGGCCCATCCTGGAGGACCTGCCGTTCGCCTCGGGCGACGAGGTGCTGTTGCTCGTGAACGGCATGGGCGGCACGCCGCAGGTCGAGCTCTACATCGTGTTCAAGCACGCGGCGGAGGTGTTGGCTGAGAAGGGCATCACGGTGACCCGCTCCCTCGTGGGCAACTTCGTGACGTCGCTCGAGATGCAGGGCGTGTCGATCAGCGTGCTGAAGCTCGACGAGGAACTGACCGGACTGTGGGACGCACCGGTGCAGACGGCTGCACTGCGCTGGGGAAGGTAGAGGAATGGCTGACGCTCTCGGCATCGACTGGACGACGGACTGGATCCGGCGCACGGCGCAGGTGATCCACGACCACCGGGTGGAGCTCGTGACGCTCGACCGCGAGATCGGCGACGGCGACCACGGCGAGAACCTCGACCGCGGCTTCACCGCCGTGATCGCGAAGCTCGACACACTGGCCGACGACGCGGTTCCGGGCGACGCCCTGAAGCTCGTCGCCACCACGCTGATCTCGACGGTCGGCGGCGCCTCGGGGCCGCTCCTCGGCACCGCGTACCTCAAGGGTGCGGCCGCCGTGGGCAAGGACGAGCAGCTCGACGGTGCGGCCGTGGTGGCCTTCCTCACCGCGGCCCGCGACGGCGTCGTGCTGCGCGGCAAGGCCGAGAGCGGCGACAAGACGATGATCGACGCGTGGACCCCGGCGGTCGACGCGGCCGCCGCCGCCGAGGCCGACGGGCGGTCGCCGGCAGAGATCCTGGCCGCCGCCGCCGATGCCGCCGAGAAGGGCGCCGAGGCGACCGAGCCGCTGGTGGCCCGGAAGGGCCGCGCGAGCTACCTCGGCGAGCGGGCGATCGGGCACCGCGACCCGGGCGCGCAGTCGTCGTCGCTGATCCTCCGCGCCGCGGCCGACGCGGCTGCCGGCAGCACCGGGGGAGCCGCCTGATGGCGGGCACTCCCGGCAAGGTCGGCGTCGTCTTCGTCTCGCACAGCGCGAAGATCGCCGAGGGGCTCGTCGAGCTGGCGGCCCAGATGGCCGGCTCGACCAGCCTGGTCGCCGCGGGCGGCACCGACGACGGCGGAATCGGCACCAGTTTCGACAAGGTCAGCGCCGCCGTCACCGAGGCTGACTCCGGTCACGGGGTCGCGGTGCTCTGCGACCTCGGCTCCGCGATCCTCACCGCCGAGACCGCGCTCGACTTCCTCGACGAGGACGTGCAGGCGCGCGTGCGAATCGTCGACGCCCCGCTCGTGGAGGGCGGAGTCGCCGCGGCGGTCGCCGCCGAATCGGGGGCGACGCTCGACGAGGTCGAAGCGGCCGCGCGGTCGGCGGCCGGGCCTATCGGCGAAGCCGGGCGCGAGAGCGATGCGGGGGCCGGGGCGAACGCGGCGGTGCCGGTCTTCGAGGAGCCGGCCACCGCATCCGGAACCCCGTCGCGCACGGTGACCATCGTCAACCGCGACGGGCTGCACGCGCGGCCGGCCGCGGAGTTCGTGAAGCTCGCCAGCACCTTCGGGCAGAAGGTGACGGTGAACGGCAAGGACGCCAAGAGCCTGCTCGGCATCATGTCGATGGGCCTCGTGAAGGGCGCCAGCGTCGAGATCGCGAGCGCCGACCCCGAGGGGGCCGAGGCCGTGAACGCCCTGGCCGACCTGGTCGAGTCGGGGTTCGGCGAGGAGTAGCCGCTAGTCCTCGTCCATCCGGCTGAGCACGAACAGCGGGATCTCGCGGTCGGTCTTCGTCTGGTAGTCGGCGTAGTCGGGGTACGCCTCGACCGCGCGCTGCCACCACACCGCCTTCTCCTCGCCCGTGACCTCGCGGGCGAGGTAGTCGTGCTTCTCGGTGCGGTCCTGGAGCTCGACATGGGGCTCCTTGACGATGTTGAAGTACCAGACCGGATGCTTCGGTGCCCCGCCGAGGGAGGCGACCACGGCGTACTCCCCGTCGTGCTCGACCCGCATCAGCGGCGTCTTGCGGAGCTTCCCCGACTTCGCACCGACGGTGGTGAGGATGATGACGGGCATGCCGCGGAGGGTCGTGCCCTTCGTGCCGCCCGAGCCCTCGTAGGTCTCGAGCTGCTGACGCGCCCAGTCGCTGGTTCCCGGTTCGTATTCTCCGATAAGAGGCATGTCACGATCGTACGTCGGTCGACCCCGTCGAGGGCCTCGGGGGTGAGGATGGGCGCGTTCCGTGCGACCATAGAGGACGGGGACAACGGGGGAACGATGAACGTTCGAGAGGATCTGATCAACTGATGGCAAGCGGTGCGACAGCGAAATGCCCGGTCTGCGGTAAGTCTGTGGCGGTGGGCTTCGTGTCGCAGACCCTCATCCAGCACGAGAACAAGCTGAACGAGCGGTGCCGTGGCACGGGCGTCACCCCGACCACTCCGGTGCGTGGCGGCTCGTCCGCCGGATCGAGCACCCGGCCGGCGTCCAAGACGGCGAAGACCAGCCCGGCGTCCAAGGGCGGCGTCACCGTGCGCAAGCTCGACGTCGACCCCGAGGTGCTGAAGGAGCGTCGCGAGCGCTCCGAGCGTCTGCGTGAGGAGCGGGCCGAGGCGGCGCGCGAGCGCAACGCCATCGGCTTCTCCTACTTCGACGAGCCGCGCCGCTGAGTCGTCGGCCACCGGCGCCGTTCCTCGAGAGCGCCTCGGCACGCCGCCTGGCCGGCTTCGCGCTGGAGCCCGTGCCCGAGATGCTCGACGGCTACGCCGAGCCCTTCCTCGACGGCGGGGCGACCGCGATCGCGGTGCTGACCGCGCGTCCCGAGGCCGCGGCCACGCTCTTCGGCCAGAACCCGGCCGTGGTCGAGGTCTGGCAGGTGGTGCGCGACGACGTCGACGCACTCATCCGCACACTGCGGTGGCTGGAGGAACGGCACTCGCCCGCCTTCTTCGCGGGCGTGCGCGATCGCGATCTCGACCCCGCCTCGGTCTCCTCGCTGTCTCCCGCCGAGCGCGCGGCCCGCTACGTCTACCTGCGGGGCACAGCGAGACCGGATGCCCGGGGCGACCAGCCCCGTGTCGTGACGCGCGACGCCGCCGATCCCGGCGCAGTTCCCGTCGAGTACGGCCGTGACGCCGTCCCGATCGACGAGACGGGTCTCCGGATGCTCGCCCGCCTGCTCGGCGACCGCGACGTCACGCTGGCGGCGCGGCCCCCGTTCGAGCTGCTCGGCGAGCTCCGCGAGGACGAACTGCTCTGGCTCGATCCCGCCGACGCCGCGGGCGACGTCTCGCCCCGCGAGCTGCGGAGCCTCGTGGGCTCGGCGGTGGCCAGGGGGGCCGCGGTGCTGGCACCCGGGCATCCGCTGCTCGACGGCGCGCGCGAGCTGGCCGTCGTCGCGCGGCCGGCCGACGACGTGACGCTGCTCGGCAGTGCCGCCCTGCGCCGCGCCCTCCGCCCCTGACCCGGCTGCGGTAGCTTAGGGTCACCTAAGTAAAGGGGGAGGATCATGAGCAACATCGCCGTCACGCACGCCGAGTCGGGGCTCGTCCGCACCGCGGTCGTGCGGTCGGAGCGGGTGACGCCGCACATGCAGCGGGTCACTTTCGGCGGGGGAGACCTCGACCGGTTCCGGTTCCGCGGCTTCGACCAGTGGTTCCGGCTGGCGGTGCCGGTCGACGACCGGACGCGGTTCGAGCGCCTGCCCGACACCTTCGGGATGGGCGGCTATCTGAAGTACCTCGCTCTGCCCAAGGGCACGCGGCCCGTCATCCGCAACTACACGGTGCGGGCGTACCGCGCCGAGCCGGCCGAGCTCGACGTCGACTTCGTGGTGCACGGCGACGCCGGCGTCGCGGGCCCCTGGGCGAGTGCCGTCGAGCCCGGGTCTGCGCTGGCCGAGGTCGCCTTCATCGACCAGGGCTGCGGCTGGTCGCCCGCGCCGCACGACAGCGTGCTGCTCGTCGGCGACGAGAGCGGGCTGCCGGCGGTGGCGGGCATCCTGCGCGACCTGCCGCGGGACGCGACCGGGCACGCCGTGATCGAGCTGTTCGACGAGCGTGACCGGCAGCCGGTGTCGGCGCCGGAGGGTGTGCGGGTGCAGTGGGTGACGAGGTCGGCCGAGGCCGCTCCGGGTTCGGCGGCGCTGCCGGCCGTGCGGGAGCTGCCGGCGCTCGAGGGGCGGGTGGCGGCGTTCGCCGTCGGAGAGTCCGCCGTGGCGACCGGGGTGCGCCGGCACCTGGTCGCGGAGCGGGGGCTGCCCAAGGCGGCCGTGACGTTCTGCGGGTACTGGAAGCGGGGCGGGAGGTGAGCGGCGCGAGCATCCGCTGATCTTTTTTCGGGGCGATGTCGATATCGCGCGGCGCCGTTCGACGCGATAGTAGGAGGTGCACCGACGCGCCTCTCGACGACACCCACGAAGGAGAACACCATGAAGTACATGCTCATCATGCGCACCACCGCCGAGGCCCTCGAGGCGTCGAAGGACCTCGACTTCGAGGCGATCATCAACGCGATGGGCGCCTACAACGAGTCGATGGTCGCCGCGGGCGTGCTGATCGGCGGCGACGGGCTGTCGGACGCGAAGGAGGGCTTCGTCGTCGACTTCTCGGGCGAGACGCCGACCGTGACCGACGGGCCCTACGGCGAGGTGCACGAGCTGTTCAACGGCTTCTGGATCGTGCAGGTGGCCTCGAAGGAGGAGGCGCTGGAGTGGGCCAAGCGGGCGCCGCTCGGGGCCGGGTCGAAGCTCGAGGTGCGGCGGATCACCGACGAGAGCGACTTCGCCGACTTCGCGGACAACGAGTTCATTCAGAAGGAGAAGGAGTGGCGTGGCTGATCCGGCGGCGGCGGCTTCGGCTTTGGCTGCCGGTGCCGGTGCCGGTGCCGCTGCCGGCGCCGCTGAGGCCGAGGCGGCGGCTCGCCGGGCGGTCGAGGCCGTGTGGCGCATCGAGGGGGCGCGCATCACCGCAGGGCTCGCCCGCGCCTTCGGCGACTTCGGCCTGGCCGAGGACGCCGCGCAGGAGGCCCTCGCCCAGGCGCTCGTGCAGTGGCCGGTCGACGGCGAGCCGCGGAACCCCGCCGCCTGGCTGACCGCTGTCGCCAAGCGGCGGGCGGTCGACGCGCTGCGGCGGGGGAGCGGCCTGGACGAGCGGTACGCGGCGCTGGCCGGCGAGCTGGCCGCCGGTCATGCTCCCAAGCTTTCTGAGGGGTCGGATGCTCATGCCGGTGACCTGGTCCGCGACGAGGTGCTCCGGCTGGTGTTCATCGCCTGCCACCCGGTGCTCGGGCGTGAGGCGCAGGTGGCCCTCACCCTGCGGGTCGTGGGCGGGCTGACGAGCGAGGAGATCGCCCGGCTGTTCCTCCTGCCGGTCGCGACCGTGCAGCAGCGGATCGTGCGGGCGAAGAAGACCCTCGCCGCGGCGCGGGTGCCGTTCGAGAGCCCCGAGCCCGCCGAGTGGCCCGCCCGGCTCGGAGCGGTGCTCGCGGTGCTCTACCTCGTCTTCACCGAGGGGTACTCGGCGACCTCGGGCGAGCGGTGGATGCGGCCCGAGCTCGCGAACGAGGCCCTGCGACTCGGCCGGGTGCTCGCCGGTCTCGTGCCGCGGGAGCCCGAGGTGCACGCGCTGGTCGCGCTGATGGAGCTGCAGGCGGCGCGGTTCCCGGCGCGTACGGCCGCCGACGGGAGCCCGGTGCTGCTCGCCGATCAGGACCGGCGGCGCTGGGACCGGGCGCAGCTCGTCCGCGGCCGAGCGTCGCTCGCCCGTGCCGACGAGACCGCCCGGCGGCGGGGGCGGGGACGGGGGCCGTACGCGCTTCAGGCGGCGATCGCGGAGTGCCACGCGGTGGCGGCCGACGTGGCGGACACCGACTGGGAGCGGATCGTGCTGCTCTACGACGCGCTCGGCGCGGTGGCGCCGAATCCCGTCGTCGAGCTGAACAAGGCGGTGGCCGTATCGATGGCGGTGGGTCCGGCCTCGGCCCTGCGGCTCGTCGACGAGCTGGCCGCGACGGGGGCGCTGGCCGGCTCGTACCTCGTGCCGAGCGTGCGCGGGGAGCTGCTCGCGCAGCTCGGCCGGGCGGACGAGGCGCGGTCGGAGCTCGTGACGGCGGCGGGGCTCGTGGCCAACGAGCGGGCGCGGGCGGTGCTGCTCGGGAAGGCCGCGGCGCTGCCGAGCGCGTGACAGGCCGCGGTCGGTGCGGGAGGATCGGAGGGTGACCGCATCCGCTCGCACGTCCACCGCCCCCGGCTCGCACGACGAGCTCGAGGCGCTGCTCGGCTCACCGCTGCCCCGCACCCGCGACAAGGCGCGGCCGGTGCTGCACGACGTCGACCGCGCCTGGCTCGCGGCCTCGCCGTTCTGCCTCGTCGCCACCTCCGACGCCGAGGGCCGCTGCGACGTGTCGCCGAAGGGCGACCCGCCCGGCTTCGCCCTCGTGCTCGACGAGCGCACCCTCGCGCTGCCCGAGCGCCCCGGCAACCGCCGCGCCGACAGCCTGCACAACGTGCTCGACAACCCGCACGCCGGCCTGATGTTCCTCGTGCCCGGCCGCGGCGACACCCTTCGGGTGAACGGGTGGGCGCGCCTGTCGACGGATGCGGCCCTGCTCGACGAGATGGCCGTCAAGGGCCACCGGCCGCTCGTCGCCCTCGTGGTCGACATCGAGGAGGTGTACTTCCACTGTGCGAAGGCCTTCCTGCGCTCTGAGTTCTGGGACCCGTCGACCTGGCAGCCGACGGCGGTGCCCTCGCGGCCCGAGATCGCGAAGGCGGTGGAGCGTCCCGACGAGCCGATCGAGGAGCTCGCCCGGTACTACGGGCCGTCGTACGCCGACGGGCTCTACCGGAGCTGACGGAGCCGACGGAGCTGACGGAGCTGAGGGAGCCGAGGATGACGATCGAGGTGCGCCCGGCCACCGTGTTCGAGGACGTCGCGACGCTGGTGGGGCCGAAGCGTCCCGACGCGACGGTGTGCTGGTGCCTCAGCTACCGCATCCCGTCCGCGCGGAACACCGCGCTGCGCGGGGAGGCGCGGGGTGAGCTCGTGCGCGAGCTGGTGGCGCAGGACGTGCCGCCCGGCGTGCTCGCCTACGACGACGGCGAGCCCGTGGGCTGGGCGGCCGTGCATCCGCGTGCCGACACGGGCTTCGCGCGCAACCGCCGCATCCCCCGGCTCGATGAGCTGCCGGTGTGGTCGCTCTGGTGCGTGCGGGTGCGGCCGGGCCACCGAGGACGGGGGCTCGCGCACCACCTCGTGGCCGGTGCCGTCGAGCTCGCGCGGGAGCACGGTGCGCCCGCCGTCGAGGCCTACCCCGTCGACAACCGGGGTGCGAAGGTCGACCTGACGATGGCATACGTGGGCACCCGGTCGCTGTTCGAGCGGGCCGGCTTCACGAAGGCGGCCGACACGACGTCGGTGCTGAACGGCTTCCCGCGGGTGCTGATGCGGCTCGACCTGCGCTCCTGAGGAGCGGGGCGGTCGTGACCTGTGGGCCCCGGCGGGCCGGAGCTAGTGCTCGTCGAGCAGCTCGGCGGGGGCCGAGACCCTGGCCAGCACCGTGAGGACGGCGCCGAGGGCGGCGAAGGCGAAGGCGAGCAGGGTGAGCCAGTCGATGGGGAGCATCGCGGGCGAGTCGTCGGCCAGCTCGAACACGATCTGCACCGCGCCGGCGTTCTCGCTCACCGTCGTGACGGCGGCGGCGAACGCCAGGACGACCGCGAGCACGAAGCAGCCGAGGCATGCCGCGTAGGCCACACGGAGGGCGGTCACGAGCGAGCGGATGCGGCGGGTCACGACACGATGCTACGGCCTGCGCGAGCGGGGGCCCACCCTGGGCGCCTACCCTGGGCGCATGGCCTTCGAGGGTGCGGTGAGACGGGCGGGTGCCGAGGACGCGGCCGCCGTGGCGGGGCTGCTGCACGACTTCAACATCGAGTTCGACACGCCGAGCCCCGGGCCGGCGGTGCTCGCGGAGCGGCTCCGGCGGCTGCTCGATCCGGCGGCGGCGAACCCGGGCGGACGGACGACCGCGCACCTCGCCGAGGACACGGGCGGGGCACCGCTCGGGCTGGCGCTCGTGACCTGGCACCCGAACGTCTGGTACGACGGACCGGTGGCGCTCGTCGACGAGCTCTACGTGGTGCCGGCCCGCCGAGGCGGGGGTGTGGGTGGGGCGCTGCTGGCCGCCGTCGTCGACGAGGCGGAGCGGGTCGGCGCGGGGGCGATCGAGCTCGGCGCGGACGAGCCCGACGTCGACGCCCTCCGGTTCTATCGCCGCCACGGCTTCGTCGGCGGCTTCGAGCCGGGCGAGCGCAGCTTCTTCCTGCAGCGGGAGCTCTGAGCCGAGCCGGCCTCCGATCGCGGATCCGGGTGTTCCCGTGTGATTCATGGTTTCCGTGTGATTCATGAGGGCGATTCGCACACCGGGAGCGGGTGCACGAGAATGGGGCCGATGATCCGTCGACGACTGGGGCTGCTCGCCCGTTCCGTGCTGCTCGGCCTCGGTGCCCGAGGGCTCGTGCCGGCGCGCCGGGCGGTCGGATCGCCGGTGGCCGGCGCGGTGCCCGTGGTGATGTGCCTGTGGAACCGCCCTGACCGGCTCGAGCGGGTGCTCGACGGGATCGCCGCCCAGCAGGGCGACCGGCCGGTGCGGCTGATGCTCTGGAACAACCAGCGGCGCGACCGCGCCCGCTACGCCGAGCTGCTGCGCCACCGCCGTCCCGACCGGGCGCTCGCGAGCGTGGAGATCGTCGACAGCCCCCTGAACATCGGCGGCCTCGCCCGCTTCTTCGTGCTCGCGCGGCTGCGGCGCACGGGATTCGCGGGCCCGGTCATCCTGCTCGACGACGACCAGGAGATCTCGCCCACCTTCGTCAGCGAGCTCCTCGCCGCCTCGACGCCCGCCAGCGTGCGCGGAGTCTGGGCCTGGGCCATCGGCAGCGGCGGCTACTGGGACCGCACTCCCGCCACCGGCGAGGAGGCCGGCTACGTCGGCACCGGCGGCTGCGTGCTCGACGCCTCGATCGTCGACGACCGGCGCTTCTTCACGGCACTGCCCCTGAACCACCTCTACCTCGAGGACATCTGGATGAACTCCGTCGCCCGCCGCCTCGGCTGGACCCTCGCGCACGTCGACGCCGGCTACTCCTTCGTCGAGGAGGAGGTCGGGCAGCACCACACCCTGGCCGACGCCAAGGCGGAGTTCTTCGACTACCTCCGCTCCCCGGCCGCCGACCGCGCCTGGACGTCGGCGCGCCGCTGACCGACGCGGACCGTCATTCGTCGAAACGCACCCAGAAGTACTGGCGCTGGGTGAACAGCTCAGCCTCCCCGTCGCGGGCGACGGGATAGTAGCCGGGCCACAGCCAGCCGTAGTTCTTCACGTGCGCACCGAGGCGCTCGCCCCGTTCCCCGATACGGAAGGCCGCGTCGACCGCGGTGTCGCTGACCGTGGCGGTGATCGAGCGATGGGGGTCGTCAGCGCAGGTGGCTGCCGCCTGCAAACCGGCATGGAAGTCGACGTCCCACAGTGCCCGGTGCAGCGCGAGGTGATCCGGATGGTCGTACGGGAAGCACCTGGTGTCCGGCCCTCCGCCCCCGTCCTCGGCATAGGCACCGAGCACCGCGGTGACGGGCAGAGTCGTGTCCAGGCCGAGTACGGCCCGCTGGTCGAGGGCGGTGCGGATGCCCCAGACTGCCTCGTCCTCGGTGAGGTCCCCGTCGCCCAGGTCGAAGAAGACGACCGCACCGCGATCCCGGCGGTCGATCCAGACCTCCGCCGTCGAGTCCGCCGAGGTGCAGTCGTCCGCCCGGTCAGCGCGGCAGACGGCCCCAGCGGTGAGCGGGAGCGGCGCGGTGCGCACCGGCGGGCCGAAGTCGCCCGGGATGCGCGCATCGCTCGCCGACATGTCGCCGAGGTAGCGCAGGAGCGAGTTCTGCCGCGCCTCGCTGCACTCGGGTGACCACCGGCCCGCCGGGAGCGGCTCGGCGGGGCGTTCGAGGTCGGGCTGCGCCGACGTCTCGTACTCGGACGGCTCGCAGTACTCGGTCTGCTCGCCGTGCGTGAGCACCACGAACACGGTGTACTGCTCGATCAGCGACCACACCTGGAACTCGTCATCAGGATGCGGCACGACGATGAAGACCGCCCCGCTCGCGGGGCCGGTCGGGCTGGGCGCCAGCGCGAGTCCGCTCACGACGGCGGCGACCATCGCGGCGCCCGCGCCCAGCCAGCCCAGCACCCGGCCGAGGCGGGGACGGGCCGGTGGGGAGATCGATCGGGTCACGGCCGCAGGTAGAGCCGGTGACGGTGCAGGAGGCTGGTCAGCAGGATCCAGAACAGCAGGAGGAGACCGGTCCAGGTGGCCTGGACGTGCCCCGCCACCGCCACCGTCGTCGCGATGGTCTCGGCAGGGATGCTGCCGTCGGGCAGCGGGCGGGTGAGCAGGCCCATCAGCACGTGCGAACCGAAGTAGACCAGGAGGCTGTTGCGGCCGAGCGCCAGGATCGGGTAGCTGAGGCCGCGGATGACGCGCCCGGTGCCGGCGCGGTCGACGAGCAGGTGCCCGAGCAGCAGGGCGATCGTCGTGGCCGAGGCCAGCGCCAGGGCGAACGGCGGCGACCAGAGGCGCTTCATCATCGGCACCGGCTGCGCGCCGAGCAGGGTGGGCGCCCAGGTCAGCACGAACGCCGCGGCGAGGAAGGCCGCGGCCAGTGCGATGAGGGGGAGCACCGCGGTGCCGACCCCGGCCGATCGGTCGAGCGACCGTCGGCGCACCGAGAGCAGCAGATGGCCGACCGTCATCCCGGCCGACGCGCTCACGAGCGCGCCGAGCGATGCGACGAGTCCCTCGGGGTCGTGGCCGGCTCCACCGTGCTGGTAGATGTGGGCGGCCGAGAAGACGAGAACGTCGATCGCGCCCGAGGGGTTGCATTCGCGGGTGAGCACTCCGCCGACGCAGCGCTCCGCCCAGCCGGAGAGCAGCACGGTGTGGGCGACGGCGAACAGCGCCGTGACGACGGCCCAGCCCCGCCAGCTCCGGGTGACGAGGTGGAGCAGCCCGAGTACCGCCACGACGACGGCGTAGATCTGCAGCACACCGGTCACCCGCCAGGTGTCGAGCGCCCACGAGCCCGACAGGATCGCGCTGTAGAGCAGCCCCGCCGCCAGCAGCACCAGCGTCCGACGGATCAGCACCCCGAACCTGACCCCGCGCCGGAGGGCGAAGGCCAGCCCGCACCCGCTCAGGGTCACGAAGACCGGAAACAGCGTGTCAGCCGGGTGCACGGACGCCCAGGTGGCGTGGTCGATCCACTCCGGAGTGGCGAGCAGGCTGCCGAGCACCACCGTGGCGACGAGCATGAGGCCGCGCACGAGGTCGAGGCTGGCGATCCGCGGGCGGCGAGCGCGGCGGTCGCCACCGGAGGTCGTGGATGACCCGCCCGGTGCCTCCCGCGCATCCTGGAGATCTCGCGCACTCAGCGCCTGTTCGTCGGTCACTTTGGCAATCTAGCGGAGTTAATGAGGTTGTGTCGACTTCGCGCATCGGTCCGTTAGGATTGCCGGGTGAGTCGTGCCGCAGTGATCGAAGGCCGCGTTCGGGCGCCTCGCGGGGCGCAGGTGGTTGCCGTGGGCGTCGTGTTCGGATGGGCGGTGTACCAGGCCTTCTGGAACCTGGGGGCCGCGAACTTCAACTCCGACGAGCCGATCTACGTCGAGGCCGGCTGGGCCTACGTGCACGGCGACTTCTCGGCGAACCGCGAGCATCCGCCGACTGCGAAGCTCCTGATCGGGCTGGCCCAGCTCGTGCTGGGGGAGGGGGCACTGGCCGGGCGCATCCTGGTCGCGGTCACCGTGCTCCTCGGCGGGCTGGTGCTGTACCTGTGGCTGAGACGGGAGATCGGCTGGGCCGGTGCGCTGTTCGCGTCCGGCGCCTGGATGCTGATGCCGCACGGGGTCACCAGCGGTCCGAGGCTCGACCGCTTCGCGGTGCTCGAGCCGTTCATGGTCTTCTTCGCCCTTTGCGCCTTCGCAGCGGCCTGGCAGTGGTTCCGGCTGCGGTCGAGGGCGGAGCGGGCATCCGGGAGCCGCCCCTGGCTACCCTGGCTCTGGCTCGTCGTCTCGGCGGTCGCGATGGCGTTCTCGGTGACGTCGAAGGTGTCGACCGCGGTGATGATCCCCGCGATCCTGCTGCTGCCGCTCCTCGCGCGACGGGTGAGGGATGCGGTGGTCGGCGCGATCGTGTTCGTCGCGGTGTTCGGGGTGGTCGCCGTGCTGCTCTACCTGCCGATGGGCATCCGCTCGGCCGTGACGTACATGCTGCAGATGCAGTCCGAGCACAACGCCGCCGGTCATCTCGTGGTGGTCGCGGGGGTGGCGACGACCGACCCGCCCTGGTGGACGAACCTGCTGTATTCCGTCGAGGGCATGGGCATCGCCGCCAGCGCGGTGCTCGTCGTCGGGTTGATCGCGGCGTTCTGGCTGCGCCCGCCCGCGCTGACCCTGTACGTGTCCGGCGGGATGGCGCTGCTGCTGGTGTTCCACCTCTTCGTGTCGCGGGTGATGCTCTCGCACTATTACTACGTCTGGGTGTGGCCGGCGTGCGTGCTCGCCGGGATCGGGGTGGCGGTGCTGCTCGCATCGCGGGTGCGGCTGCTCCGGCTGCTCGCGGCGCTGCTCGTCGTGGTCGCGGTCGGGTCGTCGCTCTGGGTCTCGGTCGTGATCGCGAACGAACGGGCGGTGGGCATGGCGCTCGTGCTGCCGTCGCTCGAGGCCGAGGGCGTTCCCGAGGGAGACGTCCTGGTGGGCGGCATGGCGCCGTGGGAGTACAGCACCTACCTCGAGGGGCACTGGACGACCGACCCGGCCGACCCCGACATCGTGGCGGTCGCGACCAAGGAGTCGCTGCGGTTCCCTGTCGATCCCGCGGTCGAGGCCGTCGTCGACGACGACCTGGCCGAGGAGCTCGTGCTGGACGACGTGACCCTGTACATCCTCGACGAGGAGCCGGCGACCGCACCCTAGACCGGCGGCGCTTGGCCCGCCGTGTTGTGCACAAGAGTTGTGCACAGATTCTCTGCATGGCAGAGTGAGTGCATGAGCGAAGCGTCCGAGGAGTACGTCGGGATACGACTGGACGAGCGCGCCGTCCGGGTGCTCGCCCATCCGCTGCGCTCCCGCCTGCTCAGCCGACTGCGCACCGACGGGCCCGCCACGGCGACCGAGCTGGCGGCGCAGCTGCAGACCAACACGGGCGCCACGAGCTATCACCTCCGCGCGCTCGAGTCGGTCGGCCTCGTCGCCGACACGGGGGAGGGAGCCGGCAAGCGGCGGCTCTGGCGGGCCGCCACTGATTTCCACTCCTGGACCGACTCCGACTTCACCGGCGATCCCGACGCGCGCACCGCGCTCGACTGGCTGCAGCGCGACTACGTGCGGCAGTTCGCCGCGCGCGCCGAGCAGTGGCACGACTCGGCGTCGGCGTGGCCGGCGGAATGGGTCGACGTGCTCGGCCAGAGCGACACCGTCGTGACCGTCACGCCCGAGCAGGCGGCGGGGCTGCGGGACGAGCTCGCGGCTCTGTTCGACCGGTACCGGGCGCTCGGCGCGGATGACCCGCGGAGCCGCCGCATCCATCTGTACCTGCACGCCAGCCCCCTCGACCCGCGCCCGCCGCAGGACGCCGACGAGCACACCGGAGGTGCCGCCGCGCCCTCGGCCGACGACGACCGATGAGCCGCCCGTGACCGAGGCACGCGCGCCGCTCACGCTCGCCGCCGCCGAACGCCGGCTCGTGCTGCTCACCGTCACGCGCTGGCTGCCCGTCGGCCTCGTCTTCGGCCTCACCGTGCTGCTGCCCCTCGAGCGCGGTCTCGGTCTGACCGAGGTCGGCACCCTGCTGGCCGTGCAGGGCTTCGTCGTGCTCGCGCTCGAACTCCCGACCGGCGGGCTCGCCGACTCGCTCGGCCGCCGCCCCCTGCTCATCGCCGCCGGCGTGCTCGCGGTGCTGTCGTCGCTGCTGTTCGTCACCGCGTCGGGGTTCTGGATGTTCGCCGCCGCCCTCGTGCTGCAGGGCGTCTTCCGGGCCCTCGACTCCGGCCCGCTCGAGGCCTGGTTCGTCGACGCCGCCCACGCGACCGACCCGGCGGCGCCGATCGAGCGCGGCCTCAGCCGGGCCGCCACCGCTCTCGGCGTCGCCATCGCCGGGGGAGCGCTGGCCGGCGGCGGGTTGATCGCCTGGCATCCCGTGGCCGGCTGGTCGGCGCTGGTGCTGCCGTTCGTGGTGGCCACCGCGCTGACCGCCGGGCACACCGTGCTGGTGGCGCTCCTCGTGCGCGAGCCGCCGCGTGCGCGCGACGTGCCCGCCGGCGGTCGCCGGTCCGCCGGTGCACACCGGGTGGTCCTCGACGGTCTCCGGATGCTCCGCACGGCACCCGTGCTCCGGTCGCTGGTGCTCGTCGAAGTGTTCTGGAGCATCGCGATGATCGCCTTCGAGACGCTGACGCCGGTGCGGCTCGCCGTGCTCGTCGGAGGCGAGGACGAGGCCGGCGCGCTGTACGGCCCGTCGGCCGCGGCCGCCTGGGCGCTGTTCGCTGCGGGGTCGGCGGTGGCCGGTCTGGTGAGCCGGGGAGCTGGGGTGTCGGCCACGGCGATCGGGGCGCGCATCCTGAACGGCCTGATGGTGGTGGCGATGGGGCTGGTGGCCGGGCCCGTCGGGCTGATCGCCGCGTTCTGGCTCGCCTACCTGACGCACGGCGCCGCCGGGCCGATGCACGCGGCACTGCTGCACCGCCAGGCGACGGGGGCGAACCGTGCGGTCGTGCTGTCGATGAACTCGATGGTCGCGGGTGGCAGCTACAGCCTCGGGCTGCTGCTGCTCACCCCGCTCGCCGAGGCGTTCGGCACCGGGATCGCCTTCGTGGTCGCCGGATCGTTCAGCGTCGTCGGGGCCCTGCTGTACCTGCCCGCTCGGCGGCAGGAGCGGGCGGCGAGGTGATGTGAACGGCGTCCACATGCTGCTACCGTGACGGTATGGCCAGGCTCAGGGTGCACAATCTCGCGGTGTCGATCGATGGTTTCGCGACCGGGGAGGGGCAGTCGCTCGAGACGCCGTTCGGGCACGCCGGGCACCGGTTGATGCAGTGGTTCTTCCCGACCCGCGCGTTCGTCGCGATGTCGGGGCACGAGTCGGAGGCGGTGGGAGCGGGAACCCGGGGCGTCGACGACGCTTTCGCGGCTGCCACGAACGAGGGCATCGGCGCCGAGATCATGGGGCGGCGCAAGTTCGGCCCGCAGCAGGGCCCGTGGGAGGACGAGTCGTGGCGCGGCTGGTGGGGCGAGGAGCCGCCGTTCCACTCGCCGGTCGTCGTGCTGACGCACCACGAGCGGCCCGATCTCGCCGTGGGGGAGACGACCTTCCACTTCCGTGAGCTGCCGCCGGCCGAGGCGCTGTCGTTCGCGGCGTCACTCGCCGGCGGTCTCGACGTGCGCCTCGGCGGCGGGCCCACCGTCGTGCGCGACTTCCTCGCGGCCGACCTCGTCGACCATCTGCACATCGTGGTCGTGCCGATCGTGCTCGGCCGTGGGGTGCGGCTCTGGGACAGGCTGGAGGGGCTCGAGGAGCGGTTCTCGGTGGAGGTCACGCCGTCGCCGAGCGGCGTCGTGCACTACGTCTTCACGCGCCGGCCCCGAGCCGATTACGCGCCGACGCCGGGTGCACCCGAGCGCCTCGAGTAGTTCAGCGTGCACCCGCGGCTGGTCTCATCGTCGCGGCGGGTGCAGGGTGCCGCGGTAGAGCTCGTAGGCGCGCGCGATGCCCGGGGACGCCGGGTCGTCGACGATGGGGCGGTCGGCCATGAACAGGCGGATCACGTGGGCGAGCTCATCCGGGTGGCTGAAGTTGATCGCGTGGGCGGCGCCCTCGATGACGACGAGCAGGATGTGGTTGTCGGTGCGGCGTGAGAGCTCACGCACCCGCGCGGGCCCGGGCATCAGGGGATCGCGGTCTCCGATGACGACGAGCGTGGGGATGTGCAGTGCGGTCATCCGCTCGACCATCGGGAAGCCGGTCAGGGCGCGGAAGAGCCGCACGGTGCTCGGGACGCCGAAGCGGAGGTAGTCCGGCGCGGCCACCCGCACCATCGTCGGCGGCTCGCGCACCCCGTCCTGCGCGAGCTGACGGATGGCCCGGCGCAGCGGCTGGTTGTGCACTCCGCCGGCCGGCGAGACGAGCACGGCCCGCTCCACCCGATCGGGGTGTCGGTACGCCGCTGACCAGATGACCGGGCAGCCCATGGAGTTGCCGACCAGGGTGGCCCGCTCGACGCCCCGGTCGTCGAGGAACCGCACGGCCACGTCGGCCAGTCCCGGCACCTCGAGCGGGGCGGCGGGCCGGTCGCTCCGGCCGAAGCCGGGGAGATCGGGCACGAGGGTGTGGAAGTCGTCGCGGAGTCGCTCGGCGGTCGGCAGCAGGTACCGTCCCGAGAGCCCGAACCCGTGCAGGTGGAGCATGACGGAGGAGTCCGGCGGGTCGGGGGACTCGCGGTAGAAGACGTCGAGGCCGTCGATGCGCGTCCAGCGTTCGGCCAGTGCCGATGCCGGGCGCCGGGGCAGCGGACGGCCGGTGCGTGCGGCGGCCATCAGAAGCTGCCGATGCCCTTGCCGATCATGACCACCCCGATCACGAGGAGCAGGATCGCCATGACGGTCGCGTTGTTGTGCAGCAGCCAGGTGCGCAGCGCCTCGAGCGGGCCGGCCAGACGGGCGGATGCCGCCAGGTAGCCGATCACGGGCACCGCGACGGTCGATGCGGCGATGACGGTGAAGACCGCGACCGCGCCGGTGACCTCTCCCGCCGTGAGACCGGCCGACCCGATCGCGACGCCGGCCCCGATCCCCATGAGCAGGTTCTTCGGGTTCAGCGCCGACAGCACGAAGCCGAGCGCCAGCGCCCGCACGGGCGTCATGGAGTCGATCGCCGACATCCACTTCGGCATCGCCGGCTCGGTGTCGCCGTGCGGCCGCGAGCGGAACTGCTTGACGGCCAGGAGCAGGAGGAGGACGCCGAGCACGGTCTTGATGACGCCGGCCACCGGCTTGGACCCGTCCTCGCCCTCGTCCGGGAGGGCCGAGGAGAGCAGCGTGAAGACGACGACGGCCACGACGATGCCGAGCAGCCAGCCGGCGAGGAAGCCGAGGCCCGTCGTCCGGGCCTTCGGTGAGAGCAGCATCAGGATGGCGGCGATGATCGGGATCGGGCTGATCGCGATGCCGAGGGCGAGCGGGAGGATCTCTCCGATGACGGGCACCATGACTACTCCTTGCCGGTGGGGGTGAGGGCCGCGATCGCGGCGCGGTTGGTGGGGTAGACGGTCTCGTTCCCGAGCAGCCCGAGCACGCGCATCCGGTCGACGATCTGACGCCGGGGACGGCTGAAGGCGAGGGTGACGGATCGCTCGGCCAGGGTGCCCTTCAGCGCCTCGAACGCCTCGGCGGCGGTGACGTCGATGTCGGTGACGGCCTCGAGGTCGATGACCACGTGCTCGATGCCCGGCGTGGCGCCGAGAGCGGTCGTGACGGCGTCGGTGAAGACGGTGCCGTTGGCGAAGAAGAGCGGGGCGGCCATCCGGATGACCAGCACCCCCGGTGCCGTCGGGGAGCCCTGCGGCGCGGAGTCGAGGAGCGAGGAACCCGGTTCGCCGTCGGCCTCGAGCACGTCGATGGCGGGGGAGGAGGCCCGCCTGGCGAGGTTGATCAGAGCGAGCACGAACGCGACGACGATGCCGGGGATGGCCCCGACGAACAGGGTGACGAGGAAGCAGACGGCGCCCACGACGAACTCGAAGCGGTCCTGCCGCCAGAGCCGCCGGAAGTCGGCGATGCCGAGCAGGGGGAGGATGGCGACCCCGACGATCGCGCCGATGGCCGGCGACGGGATGTGCTCGAGGAGTCCGGTGCCGAAGACGAGCAGGAGCAGCGTGCCGACCGCGGCGACGAGGGTCGGGAGCTGGGTGCGGGAGCCCGCCTGGTCCATCGCGGCGGTGCGGGACGTGGAGGAGCCGACGGCGAAGCCGCCCGAGGCGCCCGAGGCGATGTTGGCGGCGCCGAAGGCGAGCAGGTCGCGGTTCGGGCTGGTGTCGTACCCGTGCTTCTCGCCGTAGCTACGGGCGACGAGGAGCCCTTCGGCCATCGTGACCATGGTCAGGGCGATGCCCGACGGGATCAGGGCGAGCCAGACGCTCCAGTCGAGCACCGGCCAGGTGAGCGTGGGCGGACCGGCCTCGACCGGGCCGAGCACCGCGACGCCGGATCGCTCCAGACCGGCGGCCACGACGACGACCGTCGCGACGATCAGCACGACGAGGGCCCACGGCACCACCCGCGCGAGGCGCCGGCCGGCGAGCAGCACGACGACGGAGGCGGCGGCGATGAGAACCGACAAGCCGTTCAGGCTCGGGAGGCCGGTCACGAGGCCGGCGACCTTGTCGACGAACTCGCCGCCGGAGTCGATCTTCACGCCGAGCATCTTCGCGAGCTGGCTGACGAGGATGTCGAGGGCGAGGCCGCCGACGAAGCCCACCAGGATCGGCTTGGACAGGAAGTTCGCGAGGAACCCGAGCTTGAACACCGCGGCCAGCACGAACAGCACGCCCGAGATGACGGCCTGGGCGAGGGCCATCGTGGCGTAGTCGGCGCTGCCCGCGACGGCCAGCCCGCCGATCGACGAGGCGACGAGCGCGGCCGCGGCGGCATCCGGCGAGGCGACGAGCTGCCTCGACGAGACCACCAGCGCGTAGATGATCGCGGGCACGACCAGCGCGTACAGCCCGGCTGTCGGCGGCAGGCCGGCGATCTGGGCGTAGCCGATGTTGAGGGGCACAGCGATGGCGAGCAGGGTCACACCGGCCACCACCTCGGTGACGGCGGTGCGCCAGGTGAGGCCGGCGAGGGGGCGCTGACGGGTCGCGTCTCGGGTCACGGGTCAGACCTCCGCCGGTCGGATGAGGGGTGGTTCCGGGATGTCCGAGGTGACGGTCGCCGTCGTCCCCGCCCCGGTGAGAGCCTCGGCGAGCGCTCGGACAACGGGCGAGAGGATGGCGGCGCGGGTGTGCGGGTGGTGCCAGAACCGCACCAGCAGCGTGAGGCGTTCGGGTTCGACCGTCTGCAGCAGCACGGTCACGGGTTCGCGTCGGTGGACCCCGTCGATCGACTGCACGGCCGCGGTGATGAGCTCGGTGAGGTCGTCGAGCCTCGTCACGGGTGCCGCGACCCTGAGCTGCACGTCCGAGCGCCGATGGCCGAGCTCGGAGTGGTTGACGAGTAGCGTCTCGAGCAGCTGGGCGTTCGGCACATGGATCGTGCGGCCGTCGCGCGTGACGATGACGACGCTCCGGCCGTTCAGCTCCTTGACCGTGCCGATCGCTCCGTCGACGTCGATCTCGTCGCCGACCTTGATCGGGTGCCGGGTCTGCAGCACGATCCCGGCGGCGAAGTTGTTCGAGATCCCCCGGAGGGCCAGGACCACGACGGCCCCGACGATGATCGCGATGGCGATCAGGGGCTGGATCGAGGCTCCGAGGAAAGCGGAGCCGACGCCGATCCCCACCAGGAGGATGGCGTAGCGGACGATCCGGGCGATCAGGATCGACACGCCTTCGCCGATGCCCTGCATCGTCCGCAGCACGGCGAGCACGCCCTTCCTGGCGAACACCGAGAGGATCCAGGCGATCAGGATCGACGCCGCGGCCAGGGCGATGTCCCAGCCGCTGACGGTCGAGGCGGCAAGCAGCCCGTCGAGCTCGGGTGGCACGGTCACGGTGTCGCTCCCGCCTCACGGCTCCTCAGTACGACAGCAGTGCCGAGACCGCCTTCTGCAGCTGCAGCACCGCGATCACGAGCACCCCGACGAGCCCGAACACGATCAGCACCCAGACGTTCTGCGCCGTGCTCAGGGCGGCCTGCCGCAGGTCGAGCGACGCGAGCACGGCGCACGACAGATCGACCGGGTTGAGGATGAAGATCCCGAGCCCCAGCGCGAACGATCTCGGCGGTGTGAACGTCTCGACGCTCCGCAGCCACCCCGGGAGCTGCGGAGCGGCAGCGGTGACCTGGCCAGGGCTGTCCGCCTGCGCCATCGCGACGGTGCGCGCCCGTCCCTTGCGGTAGATCCACCAGGCGGCGCCGACGAGCAGGAGGCCCAGGACGAGCCGCACGACCGGCACCCACACGGGCGGGGCGTTCCGCTCGTGCACCTCGAGGAGGCCGAGCAGCCAGAACGACACCCCGAGCCCGATCGCCACCGCCAGGGTCCAGCCGGCCAGGAAGGCGACCCCGTTCACCCGGGCCGCCCGGGACAGGAGCACGGCGACGAGCGCCATGATCGCCAGGGGACTCATCACGATCCCGAGGGCGAGCGGGATCAGCGAGGCGATCAGATCGGCCATGGTTTCCGTCCTCCACACAGCATCGTGCGCACGTCAGAGCCGGGTCGGGTTCACGCATCCTGGCGGACCTCGATGATCTCGAGGCCCAGGTCGGCGATGCGGTGCAGCAGTCCGTGCAGTTCGGCCTGGTCGTGCAGCACACCGGTCAGGAGGGTGGTCGTGGGACCGATCTCGACCGCGGTCATCTCCGGGAAGGCGGCGGCGAGCAGTTCGGACCGGGCGTAGGGGAGCCGGATCTCATAGCGTTTCACGGTGCGGCCCCCTCACGTGTCGTGAGGCCAGTGTGCGGACTGCGCGGTCGTGGCGCCTCACCTACAGCGGGTGACTCCTCATCGAAGCAGCAGGCTTCAGAGCAGCCCGAGATCACGGGCGACCGCCACGGCGGCCACTCGTTCCGACACCCCCAGCTTCTGGTAGATCGACCGCACGTGGGTCTTCACCGTGTTGGTGCTGAGGTGCTGCCGCCGCGCGATGTCGCCGAGCGACTGATGCTGGGGCAGCTCCCCGAGGATGTCGCGCTCCCGGTCGGTGAGATGCACCGAGGTCAGCGGCCCGATCGGGGACTTCGAGCTGCTGCGAACCCGTTCGACGATGAACCGCCCGTACTCGTCGAGGTGGGCCAGATGACCCACCCGGGACTGCACGAGCAGCACGCCCTCGTTGTTCCTCGCGCGGAACGGCCGGACCGTCCGCAGCCGTTTCGCCTGCGCCACGGCGGACAGCACCCGATGGTCCGCCTCGACGTGCCGCCCCGCCGCCTCCGCGTGGGCGGCGAGGAGCAGCCAGACGGCGACGGAGGCCTCGCTGTGCCAGGATCTCGGATGCGCGTTCGCTCCGGCGAGAAGCCGGCTCTCCCCGGCGTCTCCGGCCGACGAGACCGGCTCGAGAAGATAGTGGGCCATCTGCAGCTCGAGGCTCGCGGCTCCGAGCACCGTCTCGGCGAAGGAGGCGAAATCGCGCGCGGCCTGCCGACCGTCCAGCGCCAGGCGGGCGGCGGTCAGACGAAGGACCGCGGCGGCCAGCAGCCGGGGGTAGGCGCGCCCGGAGGACCGCAGCAGGTCTTCGAGCTGGTCCACCACGTCCCGGGATGGGCTGTCGTCCAGTTCGTCGAGCAGCTGGAGGCCCCTGGCCGGAACGCTGAGACCGAGCGAGCCGCGCGCGGCATCGGCGGTCACGATCGCCGTGAGCTCGTCGTGGGGGAGTGGGAGGCACACCTGATAGAGGCGCCCGGCCGTGATGACCGTGGCCGCCGTCCTCGCTCCGTCGGCGAGCGCCGGGATGTGCTGCAGGGCCCGCTCCAGCAGCAGGTCGTCGATGTCGACGGCCTCCTCCCAGTTGTTCTCGACGGTCGCCGCCTCGGTCGCGAAGACCGAGACGAGCAGCATCAGCCAGGTGTAGCCCGCGTGGTGCGCCGAGTCGGCCACCTCGCGGAAGCGGTCGATCGCCCAGCGGGTGTTCCCGTCGAGCAGACCGGCCCAGCCCTCGGCGGCCGCACACATCAGGTCGAGTCCGAAGCAGAGCCCGCGGCCGGCCGAACCCGCTGCGCCGGTGAGCTCGGCGAGGTGGCCGTCGGCCTCGCGGGCGGTGCGCGCGGCGAGCACGTGCAGCGCGGCGAGGAGCGTGCCCCAGTACGCATCGGGCCGGGCCGCCCTGCAGGCATCGGCGCGGCGGAAGAGGCGTTCGGTGGCGAAGCGGTCGGGGAACGGCACGCTCATGAGGAGCCTCGCCGTGATCTCGGCGAGACCGCCCACCGGCGCCGGGACCGCGTGGATGGCCGAGAGCACGGGGTCCCAGTGCCCGGCGAGGATGAGATCGACGGCGTGATCGGCCACGAGCCGTTGCACGAGCCCCGTGTCTCCCGAGGCCACCGCATGGGTGAGTGCAGCCTGGCCGTCTCCGAGCCGGTCGAACCACCGGGCGGCCGCTCGGTGGTGGTGGCTCACCCTCTCGGGGTCGCGTCGCCGAGCCTCGGCCTGCAGCACCGCGGTCAGCACCGGATGGAGCCGGATCCGCCCCGCGCCGACACTGACCAGCGTGTTCCTCGCGGCGAGACCCTCGAGCACGGCGGCCGCGCCGGTGTCTCCCGTCAGTTCGATCACGAGGTCCTCCGCGACCTCGTCGCCGAGCGCCGCGGTGAGCAGCAGATCGCGTTCGTGGTCGCTGCAGGCGTCGAGCACCTCGGCCGTGAGGTAGTCGCTCATGGCCCGGTTGTCCGCCACGAACCGCGCGATGGTGTCTTCGCGGTCACGCGATCGCTCGAGCACCGGCATCGCCAGGGCGAGCGCGGTCGCCCAGCCGCCGGTCGTCGCCACCAGCGAGGCGGCCATCGACGGCGTGAGCGGGATCCCGTGCGAGGCCGCCAGCTCGACGCATTCCGCGGCGGTGAACGCCAGATCGTCCGTGCGCAGCTCGACGAGCTGCCCGCGAGCGGCGAGGTCGATCAGACTCGGGCACGGCTGGAACCGGCCCGCGACGATGAGCGCGGCCTCCGGCTCGGCCTCCAGCCAGGCGAAGACGGATGCGCAGTGCGCCGCCGAGGCGAGATGGAAGTCGTCGATCACGAGAACCTCCGCGCCGTCGGCAGGAAGGGCCGCGGCGAGGGCGTCACCGGTCAGCCGCACCACCCGTCGTCCGCGCTCCACCAGAGAGCGCTCCCAGGAGGCGACGAGAACCGACTTGCCGGTTCCGGCACCGCTCCAGACGGTCGCGCAGCGCACCCCGCCGGCGAGCAGCCGGTCGGTGACATCGAGCCGCGGGCGTTCCACCCCGTGAGCGGCCGGCGCGGCCGTCTGCGACCCGGTCCCCGTCGAACGCGGTTCCCGAACAGACACACGTACCCCCTCATCGCCACAGGATCCTGTGCGTTCGGGTACGCCCGGCAAGGCTAACCCCGCGATCACCTCCAGCACCAGTGAACAGTGCGGAACATCGCCCGCATGAGGTGATCCCGGCCGGCCGGCCCCCTGCCGATACTGGGCGGAGAGCGGGAGGAGGGTGCCATGACCTGGTGGCGCAGGACGACCGCCGCTGCGCCGGTCCCGGCCGCGCCGCCCGAGCCGGCCGTCGCGGCCGGGCGCGATCCCCATCGGGCGGCGATGATGCTCGCCGGGCTCGGCGGGGCGACGGTCACGGCGTTCGGCCTTTTCGCCATCCAGAGCTTCTTCGCCCCCGTGTTCCTCGCTCTGATCCTGACGATCTGCGTGCACCCGCTTCGGCGCGCACTGGAGCGGCGGGGCACGCCGTCGGGCATCGCCACCGGGACGGTGATAGCCGCGGTGTTCCTGCTGCTGGCCGGCTTCGTCACGGCCCTCGTGGTGGCGTTCGCCCAGTTCGCCGCGCTGCTGCCGCAGTACGCCCCGCAGATCGAGGCCGTCGGTCAGGGGGTGGCGGAGGCGCTGTCCTCTGCGGGGCTGGACCCGCAGCAGGTGCAGAGCGTCGTCGCCGACTTCGATCCCGGTCGGCTGATCGCATTCGCGGGCGGCATCCTCGGATCGGTGACGAACATCACCTTCGGGCTCGTCATCATCCTCACCACCCTGATCCTGATGGCCATGGATGCCACCTTCGTCCCCACCCTGTTCCGGCAGGTCGACGCCGAACGGCCGGCCATGATCACGGCGCTCCGGTCGTTCGCCGTCGGGGTGCGCCGGTACATGATCGCCACCACCGGTCTCGGCGTCGCCCAGGGGCTGCTCAACTGGGTCGCGCTGCTGATCCTGCAGGTGCCGGGTGCTCTGCTCTGGGGGCTCCTCGCCTTCCTCTGCAGCTTCATCCCGAACATCGGCTACTTCATCGCCATCATCCCGCCCCTGATCTTCGGGTACTTCACGGGAGGGTGGCCGACCGTGATCGCGGTCGTCGTGGTCTACGGCGTGATCAACGCGGTCGTGCAGTCGATCATCCAGCCCCGGGTCGTCGGCAACGCGGTCGCCCTGAGTCAGACGATCACCTTCGCGTCGGTGCTGTTCTGGGCCGTCGTCATCGGCCCGATCGGCGCGATCCTGGCCATCCCGCTGACCCTGCTCGTCCGCACGCTCCTGATCGACTCCGACCCGGCCGCGCAGTGGTGGCGTCCGGTCATCGGCGACTTCAGCGAGACGAAGGTGCTGATGAAGACCGAGACGGAGACGGCACGCCGGATCCGGCACGATCACCGGCATCCCCGGTGACACGACGTCCGCACCCGCCGGCCGGCGGGTGCGGCCCCACTCGGCGAGAGCCTCGCCGACCAGTGAAAGGAACCAGTCCCATGGCTGATCTGATCGTCATCTCCTTCGACTCCGAGACGGATGCCGAAGCCGCCTACAACGAGATCCAGGTGCTGCAGAACGACCTCGTCGTCGAGCTCGCGGGCCTCGCTCTGGTGAAGGTCGACGGTGAGGGCAAGACGCACGTCGAGCATCCGGGAGCCGTCGGCAACGTCGGTCTCGGCGCCGCCGGGGGAGCCCTCTTCGGAATGCTGATCGGCATCCTGTTCTTCATCCCCTTCGTCGGTCTCGTCTTCGGCGGGCTGTTCGGCGCGCTCTTCGCCGGCATCGACAAGACGGGCCTCAACGCCGAGTTCCGCGACCGCGTGAAGAGCACCGTGACCGCGGGCAAGTCGGCCGTCGTGCTGTACGCCATTAAGATCACGGAGGACAAGTTCGCCGCCGCCCTCGCGCCCTACAAGGGGACCGTCGTGCAGACCTCCCTCTCGGCCGAGGACGAGAAGGCGCTGATCCACGACCTCGACAAGTGACCACGAAGCACGAGGCCGGCGTGCGGGAGCGCGGCTGGTGGGGGCTGTTCGCCGGGATCATCCTGGCGGCCCTCATCGCCTATCCGCTCTCGGCGGCGGTCGCCTTCGCCACCCATCCGCGCACGCAGCGCCTGTTCGGCGACGCACTGGACGACGCCAGCCGTGCCGGGTTCCAGACGTTCTGGTGGATCGTCGCGATCCTCCTGGCAGCGCTGCCCGTCGCGGCCGGGTTCGCGATCGCTCGGCTCGACCGGCGGGGGTTGCAGATCGCGGCGGCCGTCGTGGCGCTGCTGGTGATCGCGGTCGTCGTCCTCGCGCAGCTCTTCGTCTACTGAGGCGTCCCCCGGGACATCCACTCAGGGCGAAGGGCTGCGCGAGCAGTCAGCGAGCCGTCAGCGGGCGATCCGGAACCCGATGTGCGTCATCGCGGTGTCGTCCGACTGCGGCGAGCGCGCCGCCGGGCGATACCGCAGGCAGTACTCGGGCGAGCACAGGTGCGAGCCGCCCTTGAGTACCCGTGGCGCAGGTGTCTCGTCGGCAGGCCCGAAGAGGTTCGGGCGGCCGCCCGGGGAGGGCGGCGCCTCGCCCGGGCGCAGGTGCCTCGGCGTGTACGGGCTCGTCGTCCACTCCCAGGTGTTGCCCGTCATATCGAACAGGCCGTAGCCGTTCGGCGGGAAGCTGCCGACCGGGCTGGTGCCGACCCAGCCCTCCGCCCCGTCGTTCCGGTACGGGAAACGGCCCTGCCACTGGTTCACCATCAGCCGGCCGTCCGGTCGCGGTTCGTCACCCCAGGCGAACAGCGCTCCGTCGAGGCCGCCCCGCGCTGCGTACTCCCACTCCGCCTCGGTGGGCAGCCGCGCATCCGACCACGCGGCAAACGCCGAGGCATCACGGAACGCGACCTGCACCACGGGGTGGTCGAGCCGGTCGTCGACGGTGCTGCCCGGCCCGAACGGCTCCGACCAGCGTGCCCCCGGCATCCAGCGCCACCACTGCCGGAAGTCGCGCAGATCGACGGGCCCACGCGTCGGGGTGAAGACCATCGCGCCCGGTGCCCGCTCGTCCTCGTCGAGGTGGGGGAACTCAGCGGCATCCAGGGGCTCCTCGGCCACCGTCACGTACCCGGTGGCCTCGACGAACTCTGCGAAGCGCCGATTGGTGACCGGATGCTCGTCGATCTCGAACGGCGCCACCACCCTCTCGTGCACCGGCGTCTCGTCCGGGTAGAAGGCGGCCGACCCCATCTGGAACGGTCCACCGGGCAGCGCGACCATCGTCATCGTCGACCGCCCCGTGCCGTCACGGCATCCGGATGCACGCGACCCGCGTCGCGGAGTGCTCGGTACCACCCGGTGCCCTCGGCCGTGCGCGCGGCCGCGTCGGGGAGCCCGGCGAGGTGCAGGGTGTGCCCGGTGCCGGCGAGCTCGCGGTCGAGGTCGGTGAACGCGTCGAGCACCGTCACCGACGTCTCCTCGATCCGGGTCATGTCCACGATCACCCGCTGCTCGCCCGGGTGCTCGGCGACGGCCGCGAGGATCGCCTGCTCGGTGCCGACCACGTTCGCCGTATAGAGAGGAGCGAGGAGAGTGACGACGAGGTCGCCGTCCAGCGCCTCCACGCGGATGCGCGGCTGGTTGAGCGCCCGCAGCACCATCAGCAGCGTGATGACGACACCCGCCGCGACGGCCGTGAGCAGCCCGGCGGTCAGTCCGACGACCATGACGACGATCGCGATCCAGAAGTCGGCGGCCCGCACCCGGCGCAGCCGTGCGAGCGCCCGCACGTCGATCAGCCCGAGCACCGCCACGAAGACCAGCGCCGCGAGAGTCGCCTGGGGGAGCAGCGAGAGCACGGGGCCGAGGAACAACCCGACCAGCACGGCCAGGGCCACCGTGGTGAGGGTGGCGAGCTGCGAGCGGGCTCCGGCGTTCTTGTTGACCGCGCTCTGCGAGAAGCCGCCGGCCGCCGGCAGCGTCTGGAAGAACGAGCCGACGAGGTTGGCCGCCGAGGTGGCCAGCAGCTCCCGGTTGCTGTCGATCGCCGGCTCTCCGGGCTCGCGGATGCCCCGGGCCACCGCCGTGGACTCGAGGAACGCCATGACGGCGATCGCGAAGGCGCCAGGCAGCAGCGCGGGGACGTTCTCGAACGAGGGCGGCGCCGGAAGGGGGAGGCCCTGCGCCACCGCGGGGATGAGGTCGATCCCGGTCGCGCCCGAGATGCCGAAGGCGGAGACCAGGATGCCCCCGGCGACCACGATCAGCGGCCCCGGCACGCGGGGCGCCACCCGTTTCAGCACGAGCAGCACGGCGATGGAGGCGACCCCGAGCACGATGGTCGAGGGGTTCGCGAGCGGGATGGCCTCGGCGACGGCGACCAGGGAGCGGATGAAGCCCTGCCCGGTCGGCTCGCCCTGCTCGCCGAGCAGCTTCGGCAGCTGACCGACGGCGACGGTCGCCCCGACGCCGATCTGGATGCCGATCAGGGTCGGCCGGTTGATCACCTCGACGACCGAGCCGAGCTTCAGCAGCCGCGCGACGAGGAGGATTACCCCGACGAGCAGGGTGAGCGTGATCAGGTCGGCGGGGATGTCGGCGGAGTCGGAGTCGGAGTCGGCGGCGACACCGGCGGCGATCAGCGTGGTGGCGGTGAGCGTGGCGATGGTCGACGTCGTCGAGACGCTCATCGCGCGCGATCCGCCCAGCAGCGCGTAGACGAGCATCGGTACGATGCAGGTGTACAGGCCGGTCTGAACGGGCAGGTTCGCGATGGTCGCGTAGGCCATCGCCTGGGGGATGATCACCGCGCCGGCCGTCAGCCCCGCGAGCAGGTCGCGACCGAGCCAGGCGCGCCGGTAGCCGCGGAGCGTCGGCGCGAACCAGGCCGGCCCGCGAGGGGCCGGCCCGGTGCTGACGGATTCGCTCATTCAGTCACGCGATCCTCGCCATGATTCCCCACCCCGTAGTTGCGCAACGACTCGCCTGCCACCTGTCCTCGACTGTAGGGCGGCACGTTCGGCGACACCCTCGCCCACTTCGGGTGAGCTTGCTGCGCTTGGTAGCGGGCCTGAGCGGCAACCCCGATCTCACCCGCTTCGGGTGGTGAGCCGGTGGGCGGCCCGGCCCTTCAATGGGGGAGCAGCGGCCGTCGGCGACGGCCGGCGTGCGGGCGGAGCGAGAGGGAGATCGATCATGTCAGAGGTACAGCGGCAGGTGCTGCCCATAGCGGATGCGAAGCAGGTCGGGCTGACGACGTACGTCACGACCGACCCCGACACGTCGTTCCCGCCGATCACTCCGCTGCGGCCGCCGGCCGGGGCGCCGAACGTGCTCGTGATCCTGCTCGACGACGTGGGCTTCGGGGCCTCCAGCGCGTTCGGCGGGCCGTGTGCCACGCCGACGGCGGAGCGGCTGGCGGGTGCCGGGCTGAAGTACAACCGCTTCCACACCACGGCCCTCTGCTCACCGACCCGGGCCGCGCTGCTCTCGGGCCGCAACCACCACTCGGTCGGGATGGGCGCGATCACCGAGATGGCGACCTCGGCTCCGGGCTACAACTCCCTGAGGCCGAACACCTGCGCCCCCTTGGCCGAGATCCTCCGGCTGAACGGGTACTCGACGGCCCAGATCGGCAAGTGCCACGAGGTGCCGGTGTTCGAGTCCAGCCCGATCGGCCCCTTCGATCACTGGCCGCACCCGGGCGGCGGCTTCGAGTACTTCTACGGCTTCATCGGCGGGGAGAACAACCAGTGGTACCCGGCGCTGTACGAACAGACCACCCCGGTAGAACCGTGGGGGACCCCGGAGGAGGGATACCACCTGATGGGCGACCTCGCCGACAAGACGATCCTGTGGATCAAGCAGCAGAAGTCGATGGCCCCCGACAAGCCCTTCTTCACCTACCTCGCACCGGGTGCGACCCACGCTCCGCACCACGTGCCCCAGGAGTGGATCGCGAAGTACGAGGGCCGCTTCGACGGGGGCTGGGACGCGCTCCGGGAGGAGTCGTTCGCCCGGCAGAAGGAGCTCGGCGTCGTGCCACAGGACGCGGTGCTCACCGCCCGCCCCGCCGAGATCCCTGCCTGGCACGACCAGCCGGAGGAGCTGAAGCCGGTTCTGGCGCGCGAGATGGAGGTCTACGCCGCCTTCCTCGAGTACGCCGACCACCACGTCGGGCGCGTGATCGACTCCCTCGACGAGCTCGGCATCCTCGACGACACCCTGATCTACTACATCATCGGCGACAACGGCGCGTCGGGGGAGGGCACGCTGATCGGCACGACGAACGAGATCATGGTGTCCGAAGCTCCCGATCTCTCGACGCCGGAGTGGCTCATCGAGCGGATCGACGAGCTCGGCACCCCGAAGGCCTACAACCACTACGCGGTGGGATGGGCGCACGCCATGGACACGCCCTACCAGTGGACGAAGCAGATCGCCTCGCACTTCGGGGGCACCCGCAATGGAACCATCGTGCACTGGCCCTCGCGCATCCGGTCGGCGGGGGAGACCCGCGATCAGTTCCACCACGTCATCGACCTGACGCCGACCGTGCTGGAGGCAGCTGGCATCCCGTTCCCGACATCGGTGAACGGCGTGCAGCAGGAGCCGCTGCACGGGGTCAGCATGGCCTACAGCTTCGACGAGCCGAAGGCGCCCGAACGACACGTCACCCAGTACTTCGAGATGATGTGCAACCGCGGCATCTACCACCAGGGCTGGACGGCGGTGACGAAGCACGCCACGCCGTGGCAGTTCTCAGGCCGCAGCGAGGACATCGAGGCCGACGTCTGGGAGCTCTACGACACCAACACCGACTGGACGCAGTCCCGCGACCTGGCCTCCGAGCAACCGGAACGCCTGGCCGCGCTCAAGCGGCTGTTCGACATCGAGGCCGTGAAGTACAACGTGTTGCCCCTCGAGCCCCGGTTCGCCGAGCGCTTCAATCCCGAGCTCGCCGGCCGGCCGAACCCGGTGGTCGGGTCGTCACAGCTCCTGTACGGCGGCATGCGCCGGCTGCAGGAGAACGTGGTGATGAACCTCAAGAACAAGTCGCACTCTGTGACCGCAGAGGTCGTCGTGCCGGAGGCCGGAGCATCCGGTGTCATCGTCGCACAGGGCGGGCACACGGGCGGCTGGTCGCTCTACGCCCTCGACGGCGCGTTGCGCTATGCCTACAACTTCACCGGCGCACGCCTGTACTACGTCGGCAGCGATTCCCCACTCACCGCGGGCACCCACCAGGTGCGGATGGAGTTCGCGTACGACGGTGGCGGGATCGGCAAGGGCGGCACGGCGTCGCTGTTCGTCGACGGGGCGCAGGTGGGCACCGGCCGGGTCGAGCGGACTCACTGGGGCATCTTCTCGATGGACGAGACCACGGAGGTGGGCAGCGACGCCGGTGCTGCCGTCACCGAGGAGTACGGGGAATCGCGGAATGAGTTCTCTGGCGCCGTGAACTGGGTGCAGCTCGACATCGACGAGGCTGCGGAGAACCATGACCACCTCATCTCGCCCGAGGAGCGCTTCCGCGTCGCGATGGCCCGCCAGTAGGCGCGTCCCTTCCAGGTCCCTGCCGATAGCGTATGAGCGACACGGGTCGATCGACGGGGGTTGCGTGACAGAGGTACGGCATGAGGCGGCGGATGCTCCGGGCACCCGGTGGCGGCGGTTCTGGGAGCGCGGCGACTGGTGGCGGGCCGTGCTGCTCGCGGCGGTCTACTACGGGGTCTACCAGCTGCTGTCGCTGCTGGTGGGGGCCGTCTTCGGAGTCGAGGGCGGCATCCGCGGTGAGGCGGGTAGTGCGATGGACGTGTTCATCGGCACCGGGCTGCCGATCATCCTCGGAGCCGTCGTCTTGCTGGCGTTCGCGGCGTCGCTCGGTTGGCTCGGCGAGCTGTTCGGGCCGCAGCCCGTGCGCGGCCGCCGGTGGATGTGGGTCGGCATCGCGGTCGTGCTCGTGATCAACGTGTCAGCGCTGGGCTCGGTCGACTTCGCGTCGGCGGGTGCCGCCCTCATCGCCTCGTGGCTGCTGACCGGGTTGTTCGTCGGGCTCGCCGAGGAGCTGCTCACCCGGGGGTTCGTCGTGAACCTGATGCGCAAGGCGGGCCGCGGGGAGGTCGCGGTGGCGCTGGTCTCGGCCACGGTGTTCGCCGCGCTGCACGCGGGGAACTTCTTCACCACCGATCAGGGGCTCGCGACCACCGCGACCCAGGTCGTCTACACCTTCTTCTTCGGCATCATCATGTACCTCGCGCTGCGGCTGACCGGCCGGTTGATCTGGCCGATCCTGCTGCACGCCTCGACCGACCCGACCGTGTCCCTGTTCGCCGCGCATCCCGCGACCGGTGATCCGCTCAGCATCGTCGCGTCGCTCAGCACCTACCTCGTGATCGTGACGGGGGCCGTGCTGCTCGTCGTCTTCCTCGTCAGCGAGCGCCGCCGGCGCCGGGCGGTTGGCACGGCGCCGGCGCGCTGACCCGTCAGGCCGCCGGGAGGGCCGCGAAGGCGTTCTTGACGCCGTTGTACCAGTCCAGGGACTTCTTGGGGTGCAGCCAGCGGCCCTTCATCGCGTCGCGGGCCTCCTGGTGCGTCGTGTCGCCGCTCTTGACCGCGTCGCGCAGGTGGCGGTCCTGCGCCTGGATGATCGCGTCGGCGCTGTCGGCGCGGTGCTCGAGGGTGCAGGGGCCTCCGAGGTCGCGGCAGGTCATCGTCTTCATGGCTTTCTCTTCCTAGTCTCGCCGTCGCCCGGTGCGTCGGCCTCTACCCCCATGACGAGCGGCGGGACGGTTATGTGACCGACGCCGAGCGGCGGTGCACCCGCGCCAGCACGTCGGGCTCGGCGCGGAACACGACGGACTGCACGGCGCCGTCGACGATCGTGAAGTCGAACGCGACCATGACCTGCCCGCGGTGGAACCACGCGGCCCCGGGGCGGCCGTCGATCTGCGTCGGGAGCGTCGCCTTCGCGCTGCCGTCGAAGAACCCGGCGACCGCCTCCCGGCCCTCGATCAGGCGGGGGGTGCCCATGGCGATCGCGGCGGCATCGGCGCTGACGATCGCATCGGGGGCGAGCAGCGCCAGCAGGCGGCCGAGGTCGCCGCCGCGCGCCGCGGTCATGAACGCGTCGACGATGTGCCGGTCGGACACGGGACCGCCCTGCTCGGCCGTGGCCACCTTGCCCCGAGCGCGCGACGCCAGCTTGCGTGCGGCGGCGGGGGAGCGGTCGAGGATGTCGCCGATCGTGTCGAAGTCGTAGCCGAACGACTCGTGCAGCACGAGTGCGACCCGCTCGTTCGGGCTCAGGCGCTCGACGACGACGTGCAGCGCTTGACCGACGGCCTCGGTGGTCTCGACGGACTCGAGCGGGTCGGAGGCTCGGCGTGTGCCGTTCGCGGCGTCTTCGGCGGCACTCTCGTCTGCTTCGCGGGGGACGGGCGTGCGCTCGCGCAGGCGGTCGATGCAGAGCCGCACGGTCACCGTCGTCAGCCAGGCGGGCGGGTTGTCGAGCTCGGTGGTGTTCGCGCGGAGTCGGAGCCAGGCACGCTGCACGATGTCCTCGGCCTCGTGGTGGTCGCCGAGCACGCGCGCGGCGACACCGACGAGCCGGGGCCGCTCGCCCTCGAACATCGCGGTCTGGTCCATGGCCTCACTGTAGGGGTGCTCGAGGGTGGGCATGACCGAGGCAAGACACTGTCGGCTGTCTCGAATTCCGTCAGAGTGGGTCTCAGCGGACGAGCACCGGGGTGTCGTCGTCGGCGTCGGCCGGCACGGTGATCGCGGGCCGCTGCAGGATCTCGAGCACCGCGAGCGCGAGAGCGGCCAGCACCAGAGTCCCGACGATCAGTCCCGGGCTGAGGGGCCGCGCGAAGACCACGACCGCCGCGGCGACGGCCGCCACGACCACCCGCAGGAGCACGCGCTGCGCGTACAGGCGTTCACCCACCCGCCCGGTGCTGACACCCCGCGACTCGGCGGCCTCGCGCAGGCGGCGAGCACCGGTGGCGGCGAGGCCGCGCAGCGCCCGTGGCGTGCGGAAGGGGCCCGCGAGCCAGCCGACCAGGGCGACGACCAGGGCGAGCACGAGCACGGCGACCGCGGTGTCCCGCATCGCCCCGATCACTGCGTCGAGCAGGGTGCCGGTGACCGTCGACGGCAGCACCGACGGACTGATCGCCGTGACCGCGATCACGCGCGCGATCGCGAACGCGGTCAGCAGCACGGCCATCGTCAGCGCGAGAGCGAGAGCCGCCCAGATCAGCGCGACCGAGCGCCGGCGTGCGACGACGACCCCGGCGGCCACGAGCAGCAGCGCGACCCAGGGGAGCCAGGAGCCGGCACCGACGGCGAGACCGTAGCCGAGCTGGATGCGTCTGGGCGGTCACGAACTCCCGCACGTCGGCGTCGCGCACGAGGGGTGCGTAGGTGGCGACGAAGAGGTCGGTGTCCGTCAGGGTCGCTCTGGCCCACGACGCGGCCACCGCGACCGGAGCGAGGATCGCACCGACCACGATCAGCACCGTCGCGAGCACCGTCCAGGCCCGGCTGCGCGAGCGGAACGGTTCGCGGCGGGCGTCGATGCCATCGTGCTCGGAATCGCTCGCCGGCTGCCCCCTCAGCTCGGCGTTCTCCCGTTCCAGTTCGCCGATGCGGCGAAGCAGTTCGGCGTTCGTGATGCGTGCCATGTCGTCCCCCCGACGGTGTCTTCTGGACGGATGCTCAGAACAGCGTTCCGGTGAAGACGTCGACATAGCCGTCCGTCGGTTCGCCGGTCGCGGTGATCACGTAGTCGACGGGGGAGACGAGTCCTCCGGCCGGGCCGAGGATGCCGAACGTCACCCCGCTCAGCCCCTGCCCCTCGATGCTGCCCGAGTACACGAGCGTGTAGACGGCGTTCCCCGCGCCGTCGTCGCTCGCGCCGGCCGCCACCCAGGTGGGGTCGGTCGTGGGCAGGGCGGGAACGACCGGGCTCGAACCCCCGGCGTTCGCGATCACGACGGGCTGCAGCTCGCCTACCGCGCTCAGCGGCAGCGACACGGTGATGGTCGCCGAGGTGATGGCTTCGACGGGCAATGACGGCGACTGGGTGTCGTTGTTGCGGATCTGGACCCAGAGCCCGTAGTACTCCGGGTTCACCCAGGTGCCGCCCTGCACCGTCTCGACCCAGACCTGCCCGGTGGCGTCGCCGGAGGCGGCTCGTGCGGGAGTGGCGACGGCGACCGCCACGACCGGCATCGACCAGGCCGCCGCCGTGAGAACGGCGCGTCGCGAAACGCTCGTCCGGTTCTCGTCCGTGCTGTTCTCGTCCGTGCTGTGATCGTTCATACGCGCACTCCCCAGTTCGCGAAACAGCGCCACCCATCGCGCTTGCGACCACAGTAATCACATCCCCTCGCCGGCGATACCGTCGATTTCGCCCGGGCGGGTCCGGACGAGGTGCGCGACGACGATGCCGCCGATCACGGATGCGCTGAGCGCGGCGTAGATCGCCGCCGCGGCGATGGTCTCGGCGGTGGTGAGCCGGCTGCTGCCGATCGCCAAGCCGCCGGCCACCGCGAGCAGAAGGGCCTTGGGCCGCAGGTTCAGCACCACCCCGACGCCGATCGCGGTCCAGAGATGCACCGAGGCGAGTCGATCGAGCCAGCCCCGGCGGGGAGCCTCGGATGCACGTCCCGTGCGCCGAAGGGCGAGGATGCCGTAGACGATCAGGGCCAACCCGACGACCAGCTCGGCGGCCCCGACGACCGTGCGGTGGCCGAAGACGGGTCGGGGCGCTATCGCGGACAGACCGCTTCCCAGCGCCCAGGTGCACCCACCCGCTTGGCCAGCGGCGTTTCCGCCCGCCCGGCACCGTGCCGGGGGACGACCCCTGGTGCCGGCGCCACGACCCTGCCTAGGATCGGGCCACACGATCCATCGGAGCGGGGGGCAGCACGTGAGCGACCGCGGTGATGCCGGCGCGACGCGCATCGTCGTCTTCACCGCCGCGTCGGTGATCACGATCATCGGCGTGCACCTCGGTGCCGGCCTGATCTCCCCGCTGCTGCTCGCCCTCGTGCTCGTCATCACGGTGCATCCGGTGCGCCACGCACTCGAGGCGCGGAGAATGCCGCCGTGGCTGGCCACCGCCGCGGTGATCGCGATCGCCTGGGCGGTGCTCCTGGCGATCGTCGTGCTGACCGTCGCGGCCGGGGGACTGTTCGTGCGGGTCGTCGAGGATCACGCGCCGGAACTCGGCGCGGGCCGGGACGCCATCCGCTCTGTGACGGACGCGCTCGGCTACCCCCGTGTGACGGGGGACGCGGTGTCGGAGTGGCTGGATCCCCGCGCCATCGTCGAGGTGACCGCGGGGATCGCCGGTGAACTCGCGACCGTCGTGCTCGCGTTCGCCTTCGTGCTCGTCTACGTGCTCTACCTGGCCGTCGACGCCCCGATCATCGACGGTGCGGTCGAGCGGTTCCGCTCGACGCGGGCCGCGCTCGTCGACGCCTTCACGAGCTATGCCGGATCGGTTCGCCGGTACTACGTCATCAACACGGTCTTCGGGGCGGTCGTCGCCCTCCTCGACGGGGTACTGCTGTGGGCCGCCGGTGTGCCGGGGGTGTTCGCCTGGGCGGTGCTGGCCTTCATCACGAACTACATCCCGAGCGTCGGATTCATCATCGGCCTCGTCCCACCCACGGTGCTGGCCTTCGCCGTCGGCGGCTGGCAGTCGGGCCTCGTCGTGCTGATCGGCTACTGCGCCATCAACGTGGGCCTGCAGGTGTTCGTGCAGCCCCGCTTCGTGAGCCAGGCGGTGCGGCTGAACCTCACCCTCACCTTCTTCTCGGTCGTCTTCTGGACGGCGGTGCTCGGCCCGATCGGAGCGGTCCTCGCGATTCCCATGACGCTGCTCGTCCGCACCGTCCTGCTGCGCAGTTCCCTCGGGGCCCATCCCCTCGGACGCTGGCTCACCGGCGACCCACCGCCCGAGGACCCGCTCAGATCTTGATCGGGAAGGTGATCCCGACTCCGATCCCGACCAGAGCCGCGGCCAGGGCGAGCCCGAGCAGCGTCCAGTTCGCCCAGGAGGCGGTCGCTCGCTGCGACATGGCCGTGAGGAAGAGCACGAGCGCGAACAGCACCGTCAGCAGGGAGTAGTCGTCGCCCCGCTGATTGTTCACGAGGGCTTCGGCGAACTTCGCGTCGGCGCGGGTGTTCCACTCGTCGGCTTCGACGGTGCCGTCGGGCACGTACTCCGGGCGGGCCAGCGGCGAGTTCTCCTGTCGGCCGTCCGCGTCCCAGGCGTCGAACGCGACGGCGAAGTCGGGCAGGAAGCGGGTCTGGATGTAGTCCGCGAGCTGCGTGTCCCCGGAGAGGTCGGCCTTGATCCACTCGGAATAGATGGTCAGGTCGAACTGCCGCGCATCCCGGGACTCGCCCTCGTAGTTCCCCGCCTGGATGCGCGAACTGCTCGCCTCGGAGAACGCGATCGACATCTCGCCGCCCCATTTGGACGCCTCGAAGCCGCACCACGCCGTCAGTACCGCCGTGACGGAGAGCACGAACACCGCGACGATGTCCCGCACCTCGCGCGCCCGCTTCCCGGCCCCGACTGCCTCGTTCGTCATGCCGGGCATCCGCTCACTCGCGTGAGAGCATGGCGACCGCTTCGAGTTCGAGGTCGATGAACGACTCCTCACCGACGTCGATCGTGACCCCGAGCAGCTTGCCGCCGGTGAACGGGAACGGATTCGTGTAGCTGCGACTCACGGCGTCGGCGCTGTCGTAGCCGATGCAGAGGCCGTCGCCGCAGAGCGTGAACTTGCCGATCTGCGCCCGCATCGGCCCCTCGGCCACGACGGTCTGGTCGACGTACAGCCGGCAGGTGCCCACCGACTCGCCGTGCTCACCGGCGCTCTCGCGCACGAACTCCATGCCGAGCGCGTGCGGCCCGGGGGTGAGCGCCTCCGACACGAACTCCTGCTCGGGCGGGATGCCCAGGAAGTTGTAGACGTAGTGCAGACGGTTCTCCGTGATGAACAGGGAGTGGCCGCCGAACCGTGAGCCGTGGGCGAAGAGCACCCCCTGGGCATCCGCCCCGAGGTCGACCTCGGCCACGATCGTGAACGAGCGCCCGCGGACGTTCACGGCGACGCTCTCGGGAACGGCCACGGCATCCGGATAGTAGGTGTACCGGGTGCGCGGGGGTTCGGCCTGCGGGCGCTCGATGGTGAGCTGGTCGCGGGCCGAGCGGTCGTCGAGCGGCAGCACGTTGTTCGCGTCGGCCTCGGCGAACCAGGCGGCGATCAGCTCCTTCAGCTTCTCCGGATGCTCGGCGGAGAGGTCGCGCGACTCCGACCGGTCCTCCTCCACGTTGTAGAGCTCCCACCGATCCTCGTCGAAGTGACCCTTTCCGGTGAGGGGGGCGTGGATGGCGGCCGCCTTCCAGCCGTCCTTCCAGAGGCCGCGGGTGCCGAGCATCGTGTAGTACTGCACCTTCTTCTCGGTGGGGGCGTGCTCGGAGTCGAAGCTGTAGGCCATCGAGACGCCGTTCAGCGGATGCTGCTTCACGCCGCGGTAGACCTCGGGCATCCCGACGCCGACCACGTCGAGGATCGTGGCGACGACGTCCGTCACGTGGTGGTACTGGTGCCGGATCTCGCCCTTCGCGGCGATGCCCTTCGGCCAGTGGATGACCATGGGGTCGCACGTCCCGCCCGCGAACTGGGAGTAGCGCTTGAACATCTGGAAGGGGGTGGAGAACGCGGCGGCCCATCCGGTGGGGTAGTGGTTGTAGGTGTCGGGGGAGCCCAGCTTGTCCATCATCGCCAGGTTCTCCTTCAGGTCGTCCGGGTACCCGTTGAAGAACTTGTTCTCGTTCACCGAGCCGTCGGGGCTGCCCTCTCCGGAGGCACCGTTGTCGGCGCAGTAGAACACGATGGTGTTCTCGAGCTGACCGGTCTCCTCGAGATAGTCGATGACGCGTCCGACCTGAGCATCCGTGTATTCGGAGAAGCCGGCGAACACCTCGGCGAAGCGGGCGAAGAGCTTCTTCTCGTCGTCGTTCAGCTCGTCCCACGGGCGCACGTGGTCGGCGGCGTTCGCGTCGTCCTCGGGGAGGGGGTTGAGCGGGGTGAGCTCGGTGCCCGCGGGCATGATGCCCTTCTCGATCATCCGCTCGAGGACCCATTCGCGGTACGCCTCGTAGCCGTCGTCGAAGGCCCCCTCGTACTTGGCGATGTACTCCTCGGGGGCGTGGTGCGGGGCGTGGTTGGCGCCGGGGCAGAACCACATGTACCAGGGCTTGGACGGGTTCGACGCCTTCTGGTTGCGCAGCATGCGGAGCGCCTGGTCGGCGAGGTCCTTCGAGAGGTGGTACCCCTCCTCCGGGGTGGCCGGGGGCTCGATGAAGTGGTTGTCCTCGACCAGGTCGGGATACCAGTTGTTGGTCTCGCCGCCGAGGAAGCCGTAGAAGCGGTCGAAGCCCTGCTGCAGCGGCCACTGCGACCGGCTGCCGCCGGGTGCGACATCCTCCTCGGGGACGTTGTGGTCCTTGCCGATCCAGAAGGTGCTGTAGCCGTTGTCCTGCAGGACGTGACCGATCGTGGCGCACTCCTCGGGGAAGCGGCCCGAGAGGCCCGGGAAACCGTTCGTGCCCTCCATGATCACCCCGCAGCCGTTGAGGTGGTGGTTCCGGCCCGTGAGGAACACCGAGCGGGTGGGGGAGCAGAGGGCCGTGGTGTGCCACTGCGTGTAGGTGAGGCCGTTCTCGGCCAACCGGTCGAGGGTCGGCATCGAGATGCGGCCGCCGTAGGGCGACCAGGAGGCGAGTCCGGTGTCGTCGTAGAGCACGACGAGCACGTTCGGTGATCCCGCCGGCGGTTTCGTGAGTTCGTAGGGGGCCCAGTCGGGCACCGAGTCCCGCACGTCGAGCTTGATCGTGCCCGTGAATTCCTTCGACATCTCGATCCTCCCGTTCGAGCCGCGCGGCGTCGCGACGCTCCTCGACGGTAACCACGGACCTGGCGTCGGCGTAAGGAGCAGATCGCGATCTCACCAAGAACGGGTGAGGTGTCGCCCGTTCGATGAGGACGGTGTCTCGCGACAGGCCAGCCCCTGGCCAGCCCACGGGCCGTAGCTCATCCGGTACGGTGCCGGTCAGGATCGGAGGGCTTGGGCCGCCCGGTCGAGGGCGTCGCCGACGACGCGGTAGTAGGCCCAGCGGCCGCGCTGCTCGCGCACGGCGAGGCCGGCCTCCACGAGCTGCTTCATGTGGTGCGACACGGTCGGCTGCGACAGTCCGACGGGTTCGGTGAGGTCGCAGATGCACGCTTCTCCGCCCTCGCTCGCGGCGATCAGCGACAGCAGGCGCACCCGGGTGGGATCGCCGAGCGCTTTGAAGGTGTGAGCGATGCGCTCGGCGTCCTCGGCCGTGAGTACTCCGCCGGTGACGGGGGTGCAGCAGGCGCCAGCATCCGAGGTCAGCAGGGGGAGTGGGATCGTCATGGTCCGATCCTCTCATGACGTATTGACTTCTGTCGATGTATCGACCACTCTCGATGCATTGAGATGTGTCGATGTGTGAGGAGTGGAACGGTGCAGAACGAGCTACCCGTCGTCGTGATCGGTGCCGGCCCCCAGGGGCTGGCTGCAGCCGCTCACCTGGTCGAGCGAAAGCAGTCGGTGCTGGTGCTCGAGGCCGGCGGGAGCGCTGCGGCCGCGGTGTCCCAGTGGGGCCACGTGCGACTGTTCTCCGAATGGGGCGAGCTGGTCGACGAGGCCGCCGCCCGGATGCTCGAGCCCACCGGCTGGGAACGGCCCACGACCGGCTACCCGACGGGGACGCAGTGGATCAGTGGCTACCTCGCCCCGCTCGCCGCCGAGCTGGGCGACCGCATCCGCCATGGTTCGCGCGTCGTCGGTGTCTCTCGCCGTGGCCGCGACCGCCTGGTCGACGCGGGCCGGGCAGAGCAGCCCTTCACCGTCCACATCGAGGCTGCCGATGGCACCGAGTACCGGGTGGTTGCGCGCGCGGTGATCGACGCATCCGGAACCTGGTCAGTGCCGAACCCGGCCGGCGCCGACGGCCTGCCCGCGATCGGGGAGCGTGCTGCTGCGGAGCTGCTGGACTACCGCATCCCGGATTACCGTGCCCGAACGAAGTACGAGGGCAAGCACAGCGTCGTCGTCGGTTCCGGGCACTCGGCCGTGACGGCCGTGATCGCACTCGGCCGGATCGCGCGCCGTGACCCGTCGACGAAGGTCACCTGGGTGCTGCGCCGCGGCACCGTCGGCAACACCTTCGGCGGGGGAGTGGCTGATGAGCTGCCCGCCCGCGGCCAGCTCGGCATCACCGCGAAGGAGTTCGTGGACGCCGGCGTGATCGACCTGGTGACCGGGTTCCGGGTCGAGAAGATCGACCGTCTCGGCGATCAGGTGCTTCTGACCAGCGAAGACGGTCGCACCCTCGCACCCGCCGATCACGTGGCGGTGCTCACCGGGTTCCGGCCCGACCTGTCGTTGCTGTCGGAGCTGCGACTGGAGTTGGACGCGACGCTGCAGGCGCCGGTGCTCATCGCGGCCGAGGTCGACCCCAACCTGCACTCCTGCGGGTCGGTCGCCGCGACCGGAGCCGCTGACCTTGCGCAGCCGGAGCCGAACTTCTACCTCGTCGGCGCGAAGTCATACGGGCGCGCCCCGACGTTCCTGGCGATGACCGGGTACGAGCAGGTCCGCTCGGTCGTCGCCGAGCTCGCCGGCGACCACGAGGCCGCCGCACGCGTGGAGCTGGTGCTGCCCGACACCGGCGTCTGCGGCGGAGCGGGCCTGTTCGACTCGACCGGCACCGCGATCGGCGGCAGCTGCTGCGCCCTGCCCGAGCAGCAGCTCATCCCGATCGGTCGAGCGCCCGCATCCTTCTAGCGGTCAAGGAGCGAGCTCCGGCGGACACCCGCACGGGGGCTCGCGCCCGTCATCGTGCCGGTGGGACACTCGATCCGCACCGCCCAGACCCCGCACGTCGATCGCGGCCCTCCTTCGGAATGGTTGACAATTCACTTGTTTATTGAAAGTGTCTTCGTACCAGCCCGCGAAGGAGTCCTGCCATGCCCCAGATGTTCGTCAATTTCGCCGTCACCGACCTCGACGCCTCGAAGGCGTTCTATGAAGCCCTCGGTTTCAGCATCAACCCGATGTTCACCGATCACAACGCCGCCTGTGTGGTGGTGGAGGACGGCCACAGCTACTTCATGATCCACACCCGGGAGTACTTCCAGACGTTCACAGAGCTGCCGATCGGCGACCCGAAGGTCAGCCCCACGTCCTCGATCGCGATCTTCGTCGACAGCCGTGAGGCCGTCGACAAGACGGTGGAGGCCGGTATCGCCGCCGGTGGAACCCAGCCCCAGGAGGCCACCGACCACGGCTTCATGTACCAGCGCGGGCTAGCGGACCCGAGCGGCAACATCCTCGACTTCGGGTGGATGGATCCTGCAGCCGCAGCAGGTGGCCCGGACGCAGCCTCCACACCTGAGGTCTAGCCTTGGCCGCCCGCGACTACGGGCAGTACGGCGGCGTCTCCCGCGCCGTCGAACTCGTGGGGGAGCGGTGGGCGCTGCTCATCATCCGTGACCTGCTCGTCGGGCCTCGTCGCTACGGTGAGCTAGCCGGTGGCCTGCACCGGATCCCGAGCAACATCTTGGCAACACGCCTGAAAGAACTGCAGGCGGCGGGCATCATCCGCCGTGCCCCGCATTCGCGCATCATCGTCTACGAGCTGACGCCCTACGGTCGCGAGCTCGAGCCCGTCGTGCTCGCCCTCGGAGCCTGGGGATTGAAAGCGCTCGACGACATCCGCGGCGAGCAGGTCATCACGGCGGACTCGATGACGATGGATCTTCGTGCCGCGTTCCGTTCGAGCGTCGCGGCCACCCTGCCGCCGACCATCTACTCTGCACGGCTGGACCAGACCGAGCTTTTGGTGAGCGTGGCTGGTTCCACGCTCGATGTCGAGCGCGCCGACGGGCCCGTCGATCTCGCGTTCACCGCCGGTGCGGGCCTCCACCGCCTCATCTCGGGTGAGCTCTCGCCGGACCGTGCTATCGAAACCGGAGCGATACAGGTGCTCCACGGTCGCAGCGTGCTGCTCGCTCGATTCGCAGCGACGTTCCACGTCGCGGCCTGAAGGCGCTCGCCCGTCGCTCGAACAGGAGCGTTCACGTTGCTCGTGGCGTCGTCGGCGTGGGCGGCGAATTCGTACCCCCGGGTGACGGTATTGACATAATGTGCATTATCAGTGCAACGGGAAGAGGTCAGGTCGGGGTCGATCTGAGGGCGTCCGCCGGCTCGGTTCGCGCCGCACGGTGCGACGGCACGAGGCCCGCCAGCAGTCCGACGAGCCCACCGGCCGCGACGGCGCCGAAGGTCAGGCCGAGGTCGAGCACCGGCGTCCAGCCCTGCGCCAGCGAGACGCCGACGACCACGAAGACGCCGGCCGCCGATCCCATCAGTCCGCCCAGCAGCCCGACGGTCGCCGACTCGGCGACGAACTGCGCCGCGATCTGCCCCCGGGTCGCTCCGAGGGCCCGCCGGAGGCCGATCTCGCCGATGCGTTCGGCCACGCCGCTGAGGGTCGTGCCGGCGATCCCCAGGGCGCCGGCGAGCAGCGTGATGAGCCCGATGGCCAAAAAGATCAGGTCGAGGTCCCCCTGGAGCCCGGTCTGGAAGGTCGTCGGCTCCCCCGGCGCCGAAACCGAGAATTGCTCGGGCGACGACGGCGCCAGCGCGATCGGCACCTGATGCGCGACCAGCGACCCGGCGCCCAGCTCGACGCGCAGGGCCAGCGTCGACGGCACGACTCCCGGGAACTCCGCCTGTGCGGTGCCGAGCGGCAGGATCACCGCCGATTCCAGCGACCGACGGGTCTCGCTCGACGCCAGGACGCCGATCACCGCGTACGCGTGCCCGCCGATGAACACGGTCGGCCGGGCGTCGATGGAGGTCACGCCCAGCAGTTCGGCCGCCGACGCGCCGAGCACCGCGACGCGGTCGTGGCGCTCGTCGTGGCCGCTGTCGAACATCCGTCCCCGCTGCAGCCGGCCGCCCACCGCCTCGAGCAGGTCACCGGATGCCGCCACCACCGCGGGCGGCGCCGTGGGTGCGCGGGCCGGGTCGGTGACCGGCACGGTCGTGATCTCGGGGTCACCGATGTCGACCGGCGCGAGCAGGGCCCCGGCGGTGACGCCCGCCAGATCCCGGATGCGCGACAGAGCGTCGGAGGGCAGGGTGGCGACCGGGCGCTCGGTGCCGTCACTGCCGGGCGCGGTGGCGGGTTCGACCTCGGCGTGGGTGGCGGCGACGGCGTCGAAGCGGGCGGCCAGCTGTCCCGACGCGGTCTGCCCGAGACCCATCGTCGTGACCAGCGCGGCGATGCCGACGACCGTGCCGAGTACGCCGAGCATCAGCCGGCCGGGGCGGGCGCCGACGCTCGCGAGCGCCTCTCCCCCGATGTCACCGAACAACCGCAGCCGCACCCTCTGCCGCTCCCGTAGCCGCACCTTCACCCGCACCCGCTCCCGTGGATGCACCCCCGGCCGCCGCACCCACCGCAGCCTCACGACAGCCGCCCGCCCTCAAGCACCCGGTGCCGCCGAGCCCGCCGCGCCACCGCCTCGTCGTGCGTGATCACCACGACGGTCAGCCCGCCCGCGTTCAGCTCCTCGATCAGGTCGAGCACCGCATCCGAGTTGCGCCGGTCGAGGTTGCCCGTCGGCTCGTCGGCGAGCAGCAGCCGCGGCCGGGTGCAGATGGCCCGCGCGATGGCGACGCGCTGCCGCTCGCCTCCCGACAGGGTTCCCGGATGCGCGTCCAGCCGTGACCCGAGACCCACCCGGTGAAGCGCCTCCTCAGCCGATGCCCGCCGCTCCCCCGTCGATGAAGACCGCTCCCCCGTCTCGCCGTAGACGAATGCGAGCAGCACGTTCTCCCGCACGGTCCGTGCCGACAGCAGATGGAACGACTGGAAGACGAACCCCACGCCCGCCCCGCGCACCTGCGACCGCTCCCGATCGCCGAGCCCGGCCGTCGCCCGTCCGTCGAAGAGGTACTCCCCGGACGTCGGCCGGTCGAGCAGCCCGAGGATGTTCAGCATCGTCGACTTCCCCGCCCCCGACGATCCGGTGATGGCGACGAAGTCGCCGTGCTCCACCCGCAGGTCGACCCCGCGCAGCACCTCCAGCGACCGTGCGCCGGCGTCGAAGCTGCGCGTCACTCCGCGCAGTTCGATCAGGCTCCCCGGCCCGCTCATCGCCCCACCACGACCTTCGCGCCGACCGTCAGCCGGGCGTCGTCGCTGCGAACCTCGGCGTAGCCGCCGGCGGCGAGCCCGGTGGTGACGGTCACGAGCTCGGTCGTGGGCGGGGCATCCGGATGCTCGACCGCCAGCTCGACCCGGCTCTCCCCGCCCGGCCCGGCACTCAGCGCGGCCACCGGTACCGCGAGCACGGCGCCGGAGGTGGCCTCGACGGGGACGTCCACGCGCACGTTGCTCCCCCGCAGCCGCTCCGCGACGTCGGGATCCGGCGTGCCCGGATCGAGCCGCAGCTCGTACGACTTCGCGGTCTTCGACCCCTCGGCCGGCTTCTTCGGCGTGACCGAGGTCACCGTGGCCGGGCGCTCGGTGCCGTCGGCCGCGGTGTAGGAGGCCGCCATCCCCGGCTTCACGAGCGCGGCGTCCTGCTCGGTCAGCGTGCCGACGAGGTCGAGGGCCGCTCCGGAGACGCTCATCGTCGAGCCCTTGGCGATCTCGCCGCGGACGGCCTGCACGCTGTCCACGCGGCGCGGAAGAGTGGGCAGGTAGACGATCTCGGCGGCCGGGAGTGCCGTCAGGGCATCCGTCTCGGCCTCGGAGCGATCCCGCTGGGCGTCGGCGAGCTGCTCGAGGGCGGAGTCGACCGCGGAGCTCTCGGCCCCCGTGTCTCCGGGAGCGACCGCGGCGTCGCGCCGGGCCACCGCCAGCGCGAGCTCGTCGCGCAGCCGGTCGACGGCGGTCGGGGCCTCACCGGAGGCCACTGCCGTGTCGAGCGAGCGCTGCGCCTCCCGCACGGCGTTCTCGGCCTCGAGCTGTTGGGCGGCCGGTGCCGGGGACGCGGCGCGGGCCACTGCGGCGCGCGCCTGGCCCAGGGCCGACTCGGTGGCGCGCTCGGCGGCGCGGGCCGCGCGGAGCGTCGCCTCGACCTCGGGTGACGGCGGTGGCGGGGCGTACCCCGCCCGGCGATACAGCTCGTCGACCGCCGCTGCCGTCGACGCGTCGTAACCCGGCGACGTCGTGTCTCCCGCGTCGATCCCGAGCCCGGCCAGCGCGGCCTTCAGCTGCAGCACGTCGGGACCGGACAGGTCCGCTCGCAGGGTGCGATACGCCGGCAGACCCCCGGGGAGTGCGAGCACCGGCCGTCCGGCGACCTCGAGGGCGACTCCCCCGGCGGCGATCTCGGCACCCGCCTCGGGGACGTGGCCCGTCACGACCGCCGGACCGCTGAGGCCCGAGGTGTCGATGGTCACGTCGACGGCGTCGGCGAAGCCCACGTCGGCCCGGGCCGTGACCCGGTTCTCGATGACGCGTTCCTCGACCGGGGCGAGGATCGGTCCGGCCTCGGGCGCGACCGCACGGGCGGCGAGCTCGGCCGGTGACACGACCAGCCGCGCCACGGCCACCCCGGCGACGAGGGAGAGCAGGGCCACGGCCGCCAGCACGAGCACCAGTCTCGGCCCGCGCAGGTCCCGGCGGGCTCGCCTGGGGCGCGGAGGAGCCGCCTCAGCGCTGGTCATGTGCCGCCACCAGGGAATCGAGCGCCGCGCGGTTCCGGTCGACGAACTCCTGGTCGAGGCGCTGCTGCTCCGCGGCGAGCAGGTCGTCGTAGTGGGTCGACGCCGCGCAGTCGAGGTCGGCGACCGCGACGGCGATCTCCTCCTCCTGCAGGGCGTCCAGTGCCGCCTGGTCGACGCTGCCCGGGGCGGCGCCGTCGACGGGCGGCTCCCCCGGCCGGGCGAGGGCGCTGTAGCGATCGGAGAAGTCGGTCATGGGGTCGGCCCTGTGCGCGTAGCCCGGGTGCCCGGCCGTGGCGAGGCAGTCGCTCCACCGCCTCTCGGCGGTGACCACCGCATCCGCCGACGCCGCCCTCTCGGGGAGCTCGTTGAGTTCGTCGATCAGGCCCTGGGCCTCGGGGTCGGCCGAGGCGGCCCCGGCGGCGAGATCGGCCTCGTGGGCGGCCGCGCCCAGGCAGCCGGCCTTCGTCCAGTCCCACTCAGTCAGTGCCGTCGACTCATCCACCGGTGCGCCGTAGAGCGCAGCCTCCCAGGCTGCGCGCTCGCCTTCGCTCAACGTGGCCAGGTAGCCGGCGTTGGGGTCGACGACCTCCGTGCCCTCGTCTCCAGCCGCCGAGGCGAACGGGCTGCTGACGACGCCGTAGCCGTACTGCTCCGCGAAGGCCCGGCTCCCCCACTCGACCCCTCCCTCCCCGTCGGCCTGCACGCTGATGCCGGAGCTCGTGTCGGGCTCGTAGGGGAAGCCCTGCTCCTTCATGCACGCCGCTGCTGCGTTCTGCATCGTGGCGTTCCGCGACGCCAGCTCCTCATCCGATGTTCCTCCGTACAGCGCGTCGGTGTACGGGGCAAGCGGCGAGTCGGCGGCCGGGGCTGCCTCGGGGGCTCCCCCGCTGCAGCCTGCGAGTGTCAGCACGACGAATGCCAGCGCCGAAGCCGCGCCGAGAGTGCGAGTCCGAGTCGAGCCGATGTCCATGGTTCCTCCTAAGCTGATTAATGCTCAGGTCGACGATAGAGGAGCGGTGAGCCCTGAGATACGGCTCTCGGGGGACTCCCATCGCACGCCAAGGGTCCGCTAGATTTGCCGCAGGCGCGACGGGAGTGCGCGCATCGACGAGGGGGATCATCATGACCGCACCGACCACCGCCGGGCCCACCGGCTTCCTGCTCTTCCCGGGCGACATCAGCGGCGGCGTCGCGAAGTGGCTGAAGATCGGTCTGTGGGTGCGCGCCGTGCTCTCGGTCGTGCTCGGCATCGTCGTGCTGGTGCTGGCCTTCAACAACCCCGACGCCATCGTCTACACGATCGCCCTGCTGTTCGCGATCTACTTCTGGATCATCGGCCTCATGCGCATCGTGCAGGGCATCGTCAGCACGGGCATGACGGGGGGCATCCGCGCACTCGGGATCATCCTCGGCGTGCTGCTGATCGTCGCGGGTGTCGTCGCCATCCGCAACCCGGTCGTCTCGCTGGTCGCGCTCGCCTTCGTGATCGGCTTCTCCTGGATCATCGAGGGCACGCTCGCCGTGATGGAGACCGCGAAGGACTCCTCGCAGTGGTTCGGCACGATCCTCGGCGTGATCTCGGTCGTCGCCGGCATCATCGTGATTTTCCTGCCGCTGGAGTCGATCGGCATCCTGGTGCTGTTCACCGGCATCAGCCTGATCATCACGGGCGTCTTCGCCGCCATCACGGCGATCACGCTCGGCAAGGCGCCGAAGACCGTCCGTTAGCCGCACCGAAGACTGTTCGCAAAGCGCCGAAGGTGCCGAGCAGAAGCGCGTCCCGCCGGGCTACGCCAGTCGCGCCACCAGCGCCGCGAGCCCGGCGGGCTCCACCGCGTCCGTCGTCGCCGCCAGCTCCGACGGCGCGAACCACCGCCACTCCTCGACGTCGACGCGCTCGTCGTCCGTCCAGTTCGTGTCGACCGGCTCGAACCGCTCGGTGCGCAGCCGGTACCACTCCTCGTGATACGAGCGGCGGGTGCCCTCGGCCGGCTCCCCCACGAAGTCGTGCGCCCACACGGGGTCGCCGAGCTCCGCCTCGGTGAGCACCAGTCCGGTCTCCTCGAACAGCTCGCGCACGGCCGCCTCGGCGTGGGTCTCCCCCGGGTCGAGATGGCCGCCCGGGGTCAGCCAGCGGGTGGGGTTCGCGGGAGCATCCGCCCTCGTGTAGAACAGCAGGGCCGCACCCTCGGCGTCGGTCACGAGCACCCGCGACTTCAGGATGATCGTGCCCTCCGGCACGGCCGCATCGGCTGCCCCACCCACGCTCAGACCCCGTTCTGCTCGAAGTCGCTCACGTCGCCGACGAGGCGGGTGTGGTCGGCCGGGATCGGCTCGACGGCGGCCGCGGCCACCTCGGCGGCGAACTCGCTGACGTTGTAGAGGCGGCCCGCGGCCTCCTTGCGGGCGCCGATCGCTCCGGGGTTCATGCGCTCGAGCAGGGTGGCCGTGATGGTGCCCTCGATCATGTCGCCCGAGACGACGACGAACTCGACGCCCGCTTCGTCCAGGCGCGGGATGAGGTCGCGCAGGGCGTCCTCGCCGGCGCGCTTGGAGAGGGCGACCTGCTCGTACTCGGGCATGGTGGGCGTGGTGCGGATGAAGTGCGCCTGGTGGCTCGTGACGAAGACGACGCGCGAGCCGGGGGCGAGCAGGGGCAGTGCCGAGGTCAGCACGCTCACCTGGGCGTCGCGGTTCAGGCTCATCGCGTAGTCCTCGGCCATGCCGCTCTCCATGCCGCCCGAGGCGTTCAGCACGAGGATGTCGAGGCCGCCGAGCTCGGCCTGCACCTGCTCGAACAGGCCGGCGACCGACTCGGGGTCGGTGAGGTCGGCCCCGGCGACGATCGCGGTGCCGCCGCTCTCGCGGATGGAGTTCGCGAGCTTCACCGCGCGCGCCTCCTTGTTGCGGTAGTTGATGACGACGGAGGCGCCCGCCTCGGCGAAGTAGCCGAGGGTGTCGGCGCCGATGCCGCGGGACGATCCGGTGACGAGAACGCGCTTGCCGTCGAGCGATCCGGGGGCGAGGGGGTTGGACACGGGGACTCCTTGGAACTCGGGGTGGCGAACCCGTCGAGACTACCAACTCGGCGTGCACCCGACCCGATGTCGGCGCCGCCTGATAGCGTCGGAGCTACCGATCGAGACCGCACAGGTCGCACACGGGAGGAGACCGCAGATGCTCGAATTCCTCGACAGCTATGCCTGGATCGTCTGGCTGGGCCTCATCCTGCTGTTCATCGTGATCGAGATGTTCACGCTCGAGTTCACCTTCCTGATGATCGCAATCGGCAGCCTGGGCGGCCTGATCGCGGGCGTGCTCGGTGCCCCGTGGTGGGCGCAGATCGTGGTCGCGGCAGCGGTCTCGCTGCTGCTCCTGCTGACGCTTCGTCCCCCGCTGCTGAAGCGCCTGAAGCGCGGCGGCGACCCGGCGAAGAGCAACGTCGAGGCCCTGCTCGGTCTCGAGGGCCACGTGCTAGACCGCCTCACGCCGACCGCCGGCCACGTCAAGCTCTCCAACGGCGACACCTGGACGGCGAGGGTCTCCCCCCTCGTCGAGCAGCGCGAGCTCGAGCGGGGCGAGCGCGTGCTCGTCACCGCCATCGACGGGGCGACCGCCATCGTGGTGCCGGCCTCGGCCGCCGCTCCCCTTACTCCCCCCGACGGGCTGGCGCCCGGCAACCGGAAGGAACCGACATCGTGAACGACTCCGTGGGTCAGATCGTGCTGTTCGTCGTCATCGCGATCGTCGTCGTCTTCGCCCTGGTGGTGCTGGCGCGCTCCGTGCGCATCATCCCCCAGGCGCGGGCCGGCGTCGTGGAGCGGCTGGGCCGCTACCACAAGACCCTCCTGCCGGGCCTGAACATCCTGGTGCCCTTCATCGACCGGCTGCGGCCGCTCATCGACCTGCGCGAGCAGGTCGTCTCCTTCCCGCCCCAGCCGGTGATCACCGAGGACAACCTCGTGGTCTCGATCGACACGGTCGTGTTCTTCCAGGTGACGGATGCGCGGGCGGCGACCTATGAGATCGCGAACTACCTCGGCGCGGTCGAGCAGCTCGCCACCACCACCCTCCGTAACGTCGTGGGTGGGCTGAACCTCGAGGAGGCGCTCACCAGCCGCGACGAGATCAACGGCCAGCTGCGCATCGTGCTCGACGAGGCGACCGGCAAGTGGGGCATCCGGGTATCGCGCGTGGAGCTGAAGGCGATCGACCCGCCGGCGTCGATCCAGGACTCGATGGAGAAGCAGATGCGCGCGGAGCGGGAGCGCCGCGCCGTCATCCTCACCGCCGAGGGAACGAAGCAGTCCGCCATCCTCGAGGCGGAGGGTTCGCGGCAGTCGCAGATCCTCCGGGCCGAGGGTGACGCCAAGGCGCAGGTGCTGCGGGCGCAGGGTGAGGCCGAGGCGATCACCACGGTGTTCGGCGCCATCCACCGCGGGGAGCCCGACAACATGCTGCTCGCCTACCAGTACCTGCAGACGCTGCCCAAGCTCGCCGAAGGCAGTGCAAACAAGCTCTGGGTCATCCCGAGCGAGCTGACCGAGGCGCTGAAGGGCATCGGTCAGGCGTTCGGCGAGAAGGGCGGGGCGGTCGCGTCCGGGCTCGGCGGCGGTCAGCGCTCCGGCCCGAGCGAGGCGGCGAGGAACGGCGGGCTGACGGATGGCGGCTCCGTGTCCTCGGCGCTGCTGGATGCCCAGGCCGCCGTGCGCGACGCCACCGCGGCCGCGCGGAGCGCCGCCGACGCGACCGCCGCCGGCCGCCCGGCCGGTGCGGGCATCGGTGACGGCAGCGGCGCGGGCGACAGCGCCCCGGGTGGTGGCACTCCGGATGGCGGCGCACTGAGCGGCGGCACCCTCGGCGGTGCCGACTCGGGCGGCATAGGCACGGGCGGAATCGGCGCGGGCGGAATCGGCGCGGGCGACAGCAGCAGCGCAGGCGCGCACGCCGCCGGGGAGTCGGACGACGCCGGTACCGGCACGGGCGGCGAAGCCGGGGATGCCGGCACGGCCGGGCGCTAGCCGGGCGGAGCGGCGCGCGGCGGCCCGGAGCGGGTACTTCGCCGGGCCGCTCCCCCGGGTGCTCGCACATCGCGGGCTCGCCGTGGATGCGCCCGAGAACACGCTGGCCGCCTTCGAGGCGGCCGTCGCCGCCGGGGCCGAGTACCTCGAGACCGACGTGCACGCCACCGCCGACGGCATCGCGGTGGCCGCGCACGATCCCACCCTCGACCGCATCGCGGGGCGCGACGAGGACATCGCCGCCCTGACCCTCGAGCAGCTCGGCGCCGTCGAGCTCGGGGGCGACCAGCGCTTCTCGAGCCTCGCCGAGCTGCTGGTGGCGCTGCCGGCGAGCCGTTTCAACGTCGACATCAAGGCCGAGGCGGCGGCGGCACCGGCCGCCGCCGCGATCGAGGCTGCGGGCGCCCGGGACCGCGTGCTGCTGACGTCGTTCTCGGCGAAGCGGCGGCGCTCGGCGAGCGTGCTGCTGCCGGGGGTCGCGACCTCGGCGTCGGCGCAGGAGTTCGTCCCGGCCCTGGTGGCCGCCAAGCTCGGCCTCACTCCCCTGGCGCGGCTGTTCCTGCGGCGGGTCGACGCGGTGCAGATCCCCCGCCGCATCGGGAGGATCGAGACGGTCACCGCGCGCACGGTGCGGCGACTGCAGGCCGCGGGCGTCGAGGTGCACGTCTGGACGATCAACGACGTCGACGAGGCCCGGCTGCTGCTCGAGCGCGGCGTCGACGGCCTCGTCACCGACCGCGTCGACCTGCTGCTGCCGCTGGTGGCCGAGTTCCGCCGTCGGGCGAAAGGCTGAGAGCGAGGGCGGCGGAGCATCCGCTCACCCGACACGCCCGAGCTGCACTGGCCCCCGAAAGGGGAATGGCGCTGTTGACTGGGAGACGTCTGGCAATACCCGGCTTCGGAAAGGATTCCGCCCTGCACGCCGTTATAACGAATAAGCAACGCGAGAGGAGACCACACAATGGCAGATCGCAGTTTGCGCGGAATGCGTTTGGGCGCACAAAGCCTGCAGAGCGAAGAGGGCGTCGTATTCTCGCCCCGATCGACGTACACGTACCGCTGCGCGACATGTGGCCGTGACACCGACATGGTGTTCTCGGCCGAGGCGGAGGCCCCTGAGAGCTGGGAATGCAAGTTCTGCAGCCACGAGGCCACGCTGATGGTGGGTTCGGAGCCCGTCGTCATCGACCACAGCGACGCGAAGATCCCGCGCTCCCACTGGGACATGCTGCTCGAACGGCGCACGCGCGCCGAGCTCGAGGAGCTGCTCGAGGAGCGCCTGCAGTACCTGCGCGCCCGCCGCGGCACGCAGAAGATCGGCGCCTAGCCCCGCCACCCCGCGGGCAGATCGCCCGCACGCACGAACGCCGCTCGGCAGAAGCCCGGGCGGCGTTTCTGTGCCCGCGGGCGGGTCAGGCTCGGCGGCGGCGGCCCGCCCACAGCGCCACTACCAGGCCGGCCAGGCCGAGGCCACCCACGAGCCACTCGAGCTGGAAGCCGAGCAGCGCGGCCGGCGTCGGCACGGTCGCGAGCGGCACGTCCGCGATCATCGCCCCCGCCTCGTAGGCCGGGATCGTGGTGATGTTCTGCCCGTCGGGACCGATGATCGCCGAGGTGCCGACGGTCGAGATGTTCACGACGCTCCGCCCGAACTCCACCGCCCGCAGCCGCGCGATGGCGAGCTGCTGCAGGTTCTCGTCGGTCTGCCCGAAGTCGGCGTTGTTCGTCTGTGCCAGCACGACCTGGGAGCCCTCGGCCGACATGGCGCGCATCACGGCGTCGTCGGTGATGTCGAAGCAGATCGAGATGCCCGCACGCAGTCCGTCGATGTCGAAGGTGAGGTCGGTGGTGCCGAACTCGTAGTCGCGGGTGACCAGGTCGACGAGCTCGGGGGCGAGGCTGCGGAAGAAGGCACGGTTGGGCATCCATTCGGCGAACGGCACCGGGTGCCGCTTGTCGTAGTGGTCGGTGGCCTGCCCGTCCTGCCAGAGCAGCGAGGTGTTGTAGACCTTGTCGCCGCGCACCTGGATGGTTCCCACCACGAGCGGCACGTCGCCGAGCTCGCGGCTCACCGCGTCGAGTGTTCCGGCGGCGAGGGAGTTCGTCGTCGGGTCGATGTCGGAGCCGTTCTCGGGCCAGACCACGATGTCGGGGTTCTGCCCCTCGAGGAAGCGGGACGCCGAGACGTGGTCGTTCAGGATGTCGCCGCGCTCGTGCACGGCGAACAGTCCGGCGTCGGAGTCGCCCTGCACTCCCCCGATGCGCGAGGTGCCCGAGGTGGGCGCCGACCAGGCCGGCACCGCGAGGAGGGCGACCGCGGCCGTCACGGCGGCGAGCACGCGCGCGGGGCGGCTCAGGGCATCCGTCGCCCAGCGCCCCTCGCGGCAGAGCTGCACGGTGAAGGCGACCAGCCAGACCAGCAGGAAGCTCAGGCCGGCCATGCCGACCCAGGCGATCAGCGAGGTGAACGGGCTGTCGGACTGCGACATCGCCACCCGCGCCCAGGAGAAGCCGCCGTAGGGGAAGATCGCGTTGATGCCCTCGCGGAGCGTCCACAGCCCGGCGATGACGATCGGCACGAGCCCGAGGCGGCCCCAGCGGCCCGGCCAGACCCGGTCGGCCCGACGGTAGACCAGGGCGATCAGGATGGCGCCGAGCGCGAAGTAGACCGCCTCGAACAGCGTCAGACCGAGCCACGGCACCAAGCCGAGGTAGAGCGTCAGCCAGATGATGTGCACGCCCCAGAAGGTGGCGCCGCCCACGAGGCCGACGAGCAGCGCGCCGCCCCAGCTGCGGCCGACGAGCGCGACGAGCACGATGCCGACGCCGAGGAGCGTCAGCGGCCAGAGGTTCTTGTCGGGGAACCCGGCGTCGAGGGTGATGCCGGCGCCGACGGCCGCGAGCACGGCGAGCCAGAGCGGCAGGATGGGCGCCGCGGGCGGGACGGGCACGGCGCCGAGGCCGGCCGTGCGGCGGGCGCGGCGGAACCGCCCGGAACCAGCGCGAGCGGCGCCGGATCGGTCGGCCGACGACGATCCACCGGGGGTGCCGATGGGCGCAGCGGGGTCGAGGAGACGGGTCACGACGGCCTCACGCCACCGAGGAGTACGCGACGATGCCGCGGCGCACCGCGTCGATGGCCGAGCGGGCGAGGGTGGCGAGCCGCGCATCCGCCGTGCCCTGCAGCTGGTCGAGCAGATCGATCGTCTGCTTCGACCAGCGCACGAAGTCACCGGCGGCCAGGTCGGCCTCGAACAGCACGTCGTCGAGGGAGCCGCCGCGGGCCCAGCGATGCATGGGTGCCGCCAGCCCCGTCGAGACCGGCTTGCTGCCCGGCAGGCGGTGCTCGCGCTCGACGTCGTCGATCTCGGCCCACAGGGTCTGGGTGCGGTCGAGCGCCTCGCGGAACGCACTGCGCGGCAGGTTGCGGTCGTTGCCCTCGGCCTCCTCCCGGCGAGGCTCGAACACGAGCGCGCAGGCCATCGCGGCGAGCGACGCGGGGTCGAGATCGTGCCAGACCTTCTGCCGGATGCACTCCGCCACCAGCAGGTCGCGCTCCCCGTAGATGCGCTTCAGCGTCTTGCCGTGCTCGGTCAGCTCGGTCGCGCCGTGCTCGTCGCGGCGCAGGTAGCCCATGCCGAGCAGCACGTCGGTGACGCGGTCGAAGACCTTCGCGATCACGTTGGTGCGGGTCTGGATCTGCTGCGTCAGCTTGTCGGTGTCGCGCTTCAGCGTGAACCAGCGCTCGGCCCAGCGGGCGTGCGACTCCCGGTCTTTGCAGCCGTGCACCGGATGCGCGCGCAGCTGCCGCCGCAGCGAGGCGATGTGGCGCTGCCGCTTCTCCCGGTCGCCGCGGGAGAGCGTGTCGGCCTTCCCTGCCCCGGATCGCTCGAGGTCGGTCAGCTCGCGGCGGATCTTCGCGTACTCGCGGAAGTCGCCGAGGTGACACGTCATGGCTTCCTCGTAGCCCTTCAGCGACTCCTCCTGCTGGCGCACCTTGCGGGCGAGGTCGACCACGGCGCGATCGGCCTGGAACTGGGCGAACGACGACTCGAGGATCTCGCGGGTGCGCGGCCGGCCGAACTGGTCGATCAGGTTCACGGCCATGTTGTAGGTGGGCCGGAAGCTGGAGTTCAGCGGGTAGGTGCGCCGCGACGCGAGCGAGGCGACCTCCTGCGGGTCGAGCCCGTCGCGCCACTGGATCACCGAGTGGCCCTCGACGTCGATGCCGCGACGGCCGGCACGCCCGGTGAGCTGGGTGTACTCCCCCGCGGTGATCGGCACGCGCGCCTCGCCGTTGAACTTCTCGAGCTTCTCGAGCACGACGGTTCGGGCGGGCATGTTGATGCCGAGCGCGAGCGTCTCGGTCGCGAAGACGACCTTGACCAGCTTGCGCTGGTAGAGCTCCTCGACGACCTCCTTGAAGGCGGGCAGCATGCCGGCGTGGTGGGCGGCGACCCCGCGCTGCAGGCCCTCGGTCCACTCCCAGTAGCCGAGCACGGCGAGGTCCTCGTCGAGCAGGGTGCGGCAGCGCTCGTCGACGATCTGGCGGATCTCCTCGCGCTCGTCGGAGGTCGTCAACCGCACGCCGGCGCGGAGCACCTGCTTCACGGCCTGATCGCAGCCGAGCCGGCTGAACACGAAGAAGATGGCGGGGAGCAGCCGGTGCTCCTCGAGCAGGGCGATCACCTCGGGCCGGTCCATGCGCTCGAGGCCGTGCGACGGGCCGTTGAACCGTCCGCCGCGACCGCCGCGACCGCGGCCTCCTCCTCCGCCGCCCCCGCCGCCACGGTAGGCGCCGGGGCCGCTCCGCCGATCGTTGCCGTACGAGGCCCCGCCCCGCACGAGCTGCGCCAGCTCCGGGTTCACCCGGTTGGTCGCGGCCCGCCCGCTCGAGTCGAACAGGTCGATCAGCTTGGTCTTCACCAGCGCGTGCTGGTCAAGCGGCACGGGCCGCTCCTCCGAGACGATCACCTCGGTGTCGCCCCGCACGGCCTGCAGCCAGTCGCCGAACTCCTCGGCGTTCGACACGGTCGCCGAGAGCGAGACGAGCTTGACGCTCTGCGGCAGGTGGATGATGACCTCCTCCCACACCGCCCCGCGGAACCGGTCGGCCAGGTAGTGCACCTCGTCCATCACGACGAAGCGCAGGTTCGTCAGCAGCGCCGAGTCGGCGTAGAGCATGTTGCGCAGCACCTCGGTCGTCATGACGACGATCCGGGCATCCGCGTTGATGTTGGTGTCGCCGGTGAGCAGGCCCACCTCGTCGGGGCCGTACTCGGTGACGAACTCGTTGAACTTCTGGTTCGAGAGCGCCTTCATCGGCGCCGTGTAGAAGATCTTGTCGCGCACCGACTGCATCGCGACATAGGCGGCGAACTCGGCGACGACGGTCTTGCCGGCTCCCGTGGGGGCCGCGACGAGCACGCTCCGCCCGTCTTCGAGCGCCCCGGCCGCCTCGATCTGGAACGGGTCGAGGTCAAAGCCGAGCCCTGCCCGGAACTGGTCGACGAGCGGATGCCCGGCCCGCTTGCGGCTCGCGGCGAAGCGCTCAGCCGGGCTCAGGCCCTCGTCGTCGGCCGTCGCCGTGACCCGGGTGTTCTGCTTGCCTGCCATCAGACCGCCAATTCCACGTCGTAGCTCTGCTGCGTCCGGCGCACGCGCCGGTCGTGCAACCAGGCTATGCCCGCCGCGGCGAAGTAGAGCAGCACCATGGGAACCGCGAGCAGGAACATCGACATCACGTCGGCCGCCGGCGTCGCGATGGCGGTGAACACCGTGATGGCGAGGATCGCGATGCGCCACGATTTCAGGATGGCCACCGCCGAGAGCACCCCGGCGAAGTTCAGCAGCACGAGGAACACGGGCAGCACGAAGGCCACGCCGATCACGAGCACCAGCTTCAGCACGAAGTCGAAGTACGACCGCGCGGTGAGCAGGGCGGTGGTGCCCTCGGGCGCGAAGCCGGTGAGCAGCACCACCATGTGCGGCAGCACGTACCAGCCGGCCGCGCAGCCGCCGAGGAAGAGCGGCACGGCCGAGGCGAGGAAGCCGACGGCGTAGCGCTTCTCGCTCTTCTTCAGCCCGGGCATGACGAACGCCCAGATCTGGTACAGCCAGACCGGGGAGGAGAGCACGACGCCGACGGTGAAGGCGATCTGGATGCGCAGGTCGAACGCCGAGGAGATGTCCGTGAAGTTCAGCGAGGCGGCGCGCCCCTGCTCGGCGGAGATCTCGGTGATCGGCTGGATCAGCGCGTTCAGCACGAAGTCGGACACGATCCAGCCGACGACCATGCCGACGACGAGCCCGAGGGCGGCGAGGAACAGCCGCTTGCGCAGCTCGATCAGGTGGGCGCCGAGAGACATCCGCCCGTCACGGGAGCGCTTCGGCCGCGTGGATGCTGCGGCCACGGCCCTTACGGCTTCGGAGGCTCGGTGGTGCCCGTTCCGGTGCTGCGGCCGGCCTCGGCCGCTCCGGTCGCGTCGGCCTTGTCGGCCGCGCTCTCCTCTTTCATGGCCCGGGTCTCGTTCTTGAAGATGCGCATCGACTGACCGAGGCTCTTCGAGAGGGCCGGGAGGCGGGTCGCACCGAACAGCAGCAGGATGACGACCAGGATGGCGATCAGGTGCCATCCGGTGAATGCGTTTCCGAGCATCGGTCTTACTTCCTTAGGGTCGGTACTGTGTCGGGCCTGATGAGGAGTTTACCTCGGGCCAGTCGGGCCGCTCTGCGGTCCTCACGGTATTCGGAGCGGCGGTCCCGTCGGATGTCGTGGCGCGTCGCGATCTCGGAGTAGCCGGTCAGGATGGCGCGCTCGGTGGGCTCCTCGGGCTGGAGCTGCTCGACGTTCTCGGCGAGCCGGGCGACCTTCTCGGTCAGCTCCTCGAGAGCCGCCAGCGCCCCGCGGAACTTGCGCCAGAGCCGCAGCCCCACGAGCGCGAGCATGCCGAGCAGCCCGAGCACGAGCACGGTCCAGATGATCAGCCACGCCCACCACGCCATGCCGTAAGCCTAGGCCGTCCGGTAGCGGTCGAGGGCGGCGCGCGCCCAGTCGACGACGGCGGCCGCGGCCTCCGGGGGGTCGACGATCGTGACGGCCGAGGGCATCGCGGTGACGAGACGCTTCAGGCTGTGCATGTGGGCGACGCGGATGCGCGTGCGCACCCGTCCCGACGCGGTCTGCTGCGCATCCGCCCCCTCGCCACCCGCCGGCGCCGTCTCGTCGACGCTCGAGACGAACTCACCGAGCAGAGCCATCGCGGAGGGGTCGAGCTCGATCGTCACCGTCAGGTCGTCGTCGCCGCCGACGAACAGGCGGTCGCCGAGGGGGACGTCGTCGTGGCTGCCCGTGACGGGGGTGCTCGTGACCGTGATGCCGGTCATCCGGTCGAGGCGGAAGGTGCGGACGGCGCTGCGCGCGTGGTCCCAGGCGCGCAGGTACCAGTTCTCGTCGTCGGAGTCGATGCGCAGCGGATCGACCGTGCGCCGTTCGCGCGAGCCGCGGGCCGAGAGGTAGTCGAACTCGATCTGCACCCCGCGGCCGACCGCGTCGCGCACCTCGGCCAGGGAGGCGGTGGTGTCGGAGCCCGCGATCGCCACCTGGCTCGGCCGCTCGGAGGCACCGCGGGCCAGCTTGTCCATCAGGGAGGAGTAGACGCCGCTGTCGACGTTCTCGGGAAGCGACTGGAGGTACTGCAGCCCGGCGATCAGCGCGGCGGCCTCGCGGGACGAGAAGCGGGGCGAGTCGTCGAGCGCGACCATGTGGGTGATCACGATCTCGTCGCGCTCGTCGAAGTCGTCCCAGGAGATGTCGAAGAGGTCGCCGTGCTGGTACTGCGTGGTCTCGCCGGGCACTCCCGAGACCGCGATCAGCTTGACGGCGTCGCGGATCTGCTTCTCGGTGACCTGGAAGTGGGCGGCCGCCTCGGCGACGGAGACCCGGCCGAGGTCGATCAGGTAGGGCACCAGGGCGAGCAGGAAGGTCAGCTTGTCCTGCGCGAAGGCGAAGGGCTGGGCGTCGCGGGCCATCAGCGGGTCTCCTCGGCGGTGGTGTCGACGGCGGGTGCCGCGGCCGGGCCGGCGGCGGCCTCGGCGGTGTGGGCGCGCACCGCGGTCTCGAGACGCTCGATCACGGCGTCGCGCAGGTGCCCGGGGCCGATCACCAGCACCTCGGGGCCGAAGCCCGCGAGCTCGTCGGCGAGCAGGTTGAGATCGGTGAAGTGCAGCAGCAGGCGGCCCTCCCCCGGGCTCGTCGCGCCGCGGCGGCGGCCGAGCCGCACCTCGGCGTCGCTACCGGCGGCGACCTCGAGCTCGGCGACGTTGGCCTCCCAGATGGCGTCGAGCTCGGCGAGGGCGATCGCGGCGTAGTCGCCGGGTGGCACATCGACGGATGCGCGGCCGAGCTTCACGGGGCCGGTGATGCGCGAGAGCAGGAAGGTGCGCGACTCGCCGACGCCCTGGTCGATCGCCTTGAGGTGCCAGCGCCCCTGGTGCTGAACGAGCGCCAGCGGGGTCACGGTGCGCAGGCGCGCGGCAGCGTCACCGGGCTTGAGATAGGCGAACGACGCACCGACCCCGCGCGACAGGGCGTCGTTCAGCGGGTCGAACGCGGCGTCGCGGGTGCGGATGCGCGGGGCGTAGCCGAGCACGGGATCGCTCGTCTCGACGCCGATCGAGCGCAGCTTGAGGAGCGCCCGGCGGGACTCCCGCGAGAGCGAGCCCTCGCGCCAGGCCATGGCCGCGAGGTTCAGCAGCGTGGTCTCGGCGTCGGAGAAGCTGATGTCGGCGGGCAGCTCGTAGGCGGTGCGCGGGATGCGGTAGCGCTGCGACTGGTTGTTGCCCGGCTCTCCCGGGGTGTCGATGGCCTCGAGCGGCACGCCCAGCTCGCGGATGTCGTCCTTGTCGCGCTCGAACTGGCGCTCGAGGCTCGCGTTGTCGCCGTTGGCCGAGTACCGCTGGCGGTAGCCCTGCACCGTGGAGAGGATCTCGCTCTTGGTCAGCCCGGACTCGGTCGCGAGCAGCGCGAGCACGAGGCTGAACAGACGCTCCTCGACCGGCACCGGAGGCGAGGTCTTGCTACGCGAGGGCACCCGTCCATTCTAGGCCGTGCGCGCGAGCCGGCCGCGGCCCGCCGCCCGCCGGGGGCGGCCGGTGCGGGCCGGACGGCCGGGCGCGATCAGCCCGCGGCGGGCGGGACGACGCCGAGGATGTCGACGACCCAGGCCGTGGCCGAGGCGCCGTCGTCGGTCGGCAGCACGACGAGCACCTGCGAGCCGATCGGCTGGCCGATCAGGAACTGGGCGATGCCGGCCGGCTGGGCCGAGCCGCTCGTCTGGGCGGTGTCGTCGGAGGCGAGCCACAGCTGGGGCGAGCCGTCCTCCCAGGTGTTCACCGAGGTGCTGCGCGGCTCGGCGTAGCTGACCGAGGTCGCCTGCACCAGCAGCGCGTCTCCGTCGGCCACGGTGTCGCCGTCGCCCTTGATCAGGAGCGCCGACTCGGCGGCATCCGGAGCCTCGGTCGAGGTGACCGTGATGCCCGGGCGGCCCGTCTCGTCGCGCACGACCGAGGGGAAGCCGGACTGGGCGGGCTGCGGGGTGCCGCTCGCGTGGTTCGGGTAGGTGCGGTCGACGTCGAAGACCATGACGATCGAGCCGGGTGCTCCGCTGACGATCTTCGCGGCGTCCTCGTTCGGCAGCACGAGCGCGACGCGCTCGCCCGCCGCGGAGCAGGCGAGGGCGTCCTGCAGGCCCTGGGGCAGGGTGTCGGAGACGGCGATCAGGCCGGTGGAGGGCGAGCCGACGGCGGCGCCGGTCTGTCCGTCGTAGACGGAGTAGCTCACGTTGACGATGCCGCCGAAGCCGGCGACGGGCGCCTCGTCGTCGTCGTTCGCCACGACGGTCGACAGTTCGGCCGAGTCCGCGACGAGGGGCGAGGGGAAGGTGACGGTCTGGGCGCCGCCGACGTCGCCGGTCACCTCGACGGACTCGCTGGCCTTGCCGGGCGCGGTGATGTCGGAGCAGCCGTCGGCGGCGTTCGCGCCGGTCGAGCACGCCGCGAGCGAGAGCAGCAGACCTGCCGACAGAATGAGCGCGGGGAACTTGCGCACGGATCCTCTTTCCTGCGTTCGACGAGCCGACGGCCCGGTGAGCGAGATCATCCTATTTCATCCCGCGGAGCGCTCTCGGACGCCTCGGATGCCCCGGTCGCCTCCGGGGCGTCGCCGGCGTCGCCGCCCTCTCGGGCCTCGCGGGCCAGGGCCGCGTTCGCCGTCGCGGTGGCCGCGCGCACGCGCTTCCGCAGGCTCTTCGGGCTGATGCCCCGCTCGCCGAGGGCGCCCGGGGTCCAGGCCTCCATGTCCTCGTCGGAGAAGTCGCTCTTGGAGGCACGGCGCTTCAGCTCGGGCAGCACCGCGCCCGGGGCGAGCCGTCGAGCGCTGACCAGGAAGCCGGTGTGGCCGATCATCCGGTGGTCGGGGCGAACGGCCAGGCCCTCGACGTGCCAGCCGCGGATCATCGTCTCGTTCGGCACCGGGTTCGTGAAGAGGCCGGTGTCGCGGAGGGCCTCGACCGTGCGCGAGAGCTGCGTGACGGTGGCGACGTAGCAGAGCACGACCCCACCGGGCTTCAGCGCGTCGGCGACGACGTCGACGCACTCCCAGGGGGCGAGCATGTCGAGCACGACGCGGTCGACGGTGTGCTCCGGATGCGCGGCCGGCAGCGCCTCGACGAGATCGCCGACCGTCACCGTCCACTCCTCGGGCTCGCGGCCGAAGTACGCCGCGACGTTTCCCCGCGCGACGTCGGCGAACTCCTCGCGCCGCTCGAAGCTCGACAGCTGGCCGCCGGGCCCGATGGCGCGCAGCAGCCAGAGCGACAGCGCGCCGGATCCGACGCCCGCCTCGACGACGGTCGCGCCGGGGAAGACGTCGGCCTGGCCGAGGATCTGCGCCGCGTCCTTCGGGTAGATGATGGCGGCGCCGCGGGGCATCGACATCACGAAGTCGGTCAGCAGCGGGCGGAGCGCGAGGTGCTCGACGCCGACGGAGTTCTCGACGACCGAGCCGTCGGGCAGGCCGATCAGGGCGTCGTGGTCGATGTACCCCCGGTGCGAGTGGAAGACCTTGCCCGACTCGAGCGTGATCGAGTTCAGCTTGTTCTTCGGGCCGGTCAGCTGCACGCGGTCGCCCTCGCGGAACGGCCCGCTGTACTGGGCGCTCACGCGTGCACGCCCTCGAGCACGGCGGAGACCTCGGCGAGGCCCCGGCCGGCGAGCGTCGGCCAGACGACGTGGGCGTCGGTGCCGGCGAGCGTGAGCAGGTGCTCGACCCCGATGACGGTGGCGCCCGAGGCGACGGCAGAGGCCACGCCGGTGGGCGAGTCCTCGATCGCGACCGCGCCGGCGATGTCGATGCCGAGGCGCTCGGCGGCGGTGAGGTAGGCCTCGGGGTGGGGCTTCGACATCGTGACGACGTCGGCCGAGACGACCGTGGAGAAGGCCGGGAACGGGATGTGGTCGGCGACGTGCTGCGCCATCCGCCCGATCGACATGGTGACGAGGGCCATCGGGATGCCGGCGTCGTGCGCCTCGGTGAGGAGCTCCAGGGCACCGGGTCGCCAGGGCATCCGCTCGCTGATCTGCTCCATCACGCGGGTGGAGAGCAGCTCGATGATCGGCTGCGACTCCATCTCGACGCCGTGCTCCTGCAGGATGCGGGCGGTGCGGTCGAGGCCCGAGCCCACGAGGGTCATCGCGGCCTCGTGGCTCCAGGTGCCGCCGAACGAGGAGACGAGCTCCTCCTGGGCGCGCATCCAGTACGGCTCGGTGTCGACGATCGTGCCGTCCATGTCCCAGAGGAGGGCCGTGGGAACCGGCCGTGCGGCGGAGGAGGATTCAGTCACGGGCGAACAGTCTACGGGCCCCGCCTCGGGAATCCCGGCGAACGCCTATCCTTGTTGCACGGCACCCGCACCGTGCGGAGGTCCGGAAGGCAGTGAGGTAACCCATCACGGTGACAGACAACGGATTCCAGCGTGGACGACTTCTCCTGGTCGCGTTCGAAGGATGGAACGACGCCGGCGAGGCCGCTACCGGAGCCCTGAAGGTGCTGAAAGACCAGCTCGACGTCGTGCAGATCGCCGAGGTCGACGCCGAGGAGTACTTCGACTACCAGTTCAACCGGCCGAACGTCACGGTCGACGACGACGGCAAGCGCGTGCTCGTCTGGCCCGGCGCCGAGATCTTCGGCCCCGGCGACGCGACCGCGCCGGCCGAGGGCCCGCAGCTCTACCTGCTGCTCGGCACCGAACCCTCCCGCAACTGGCGGCGCTTCGTCGCGGAGGTGATGTCGACGGCGATCGCGGAAGACGTCACGGGCGTCATCCTGCTCGGCGCGATGCTCGCCGACGTGCCGCACACCCGGCCGATCTCGGTCTTCTCGACCAGCGAGAACCCGGTCGTGCGCAGCGAGCTCGACATCGAGCGCTCGAGCTACGAAGGGCCGGTCGGCATCCTCAGCGCGATCGCCGAGGCCACCGAGAACGCGGGCATCCCCACCGTCTCGGTCTGGGCGTCGGTGCCGCACTACGTGCACAACGCGCCCTCCCCCAAGGCGACGCTCGCGCTGATCGACAAGATCGAGGAGCTGATCGGCGTCTCGGTCGAGCGCGGCGACCTCGCCGACGAGTCGACCGCCTGGGAGACGGGCATCGACGCCCTCGCCGGCGAGGACGAGGACATGGCGGCCTACATCCAGCAGCTCGAACAGGCGCGCGACACGGTCGACTCGCCTGAGGCGAGCGGCGAGGCCATCGCCCAGGAGTTCGAGCGCTACCTCCGCAAGCGCGGCGACGGCCGCGCCGGCGGCGACTCGCGCCCCGACGAGCCCTGGCGCCGCGACTAGCGCCCTGCCCTGCCTGCTAGAGGCGGATGCCGAGGAGGGCGTCGAGGGCGTCGGCCGCGAGGGCGGTGGCGGCCTCCGGGTGCGGCTCGTCGAACCAGGCGTCGAACGCCTCGAGCGCGCCCGGGGTGTCGAGGTCGTCGTGCAGCCGTGACCGCACGCGCTCGAGCAGCGGCAGCGCCTCGTCGGCGTCGCCGCCCGGTGCCTCTTCTGAGTCGCGGGCGGCGGCCGCGCGCCAGCCCGCCAGGCGCTCGGCGGCGAGCAGCTCGTCGCCGCGGTGCCACTCCCAGTCGTCGCGGTACGGATGCGCGAGAATTGCCAGCCGCACCGCGGCCGGCTCCACGCCCGCCGCCCGCAGCTGCGACACCAGCACGAGGTTGCCGAGCGACTTCGACATCTTCTCGCCGTCGAACGCCACCAGTCCGCCGTGCGCGTTCACCCGCGCGAACCGCTCGTCGGTGAGCGCCGTGGCGTGCGCGGCGCTGAACTCGTGGTGCGGGAAGACGAGGTCGCCGCCGCCGCCCTGCACGCAGATGGTGTCGCCGAGGGTCTCCCGGGCGATCACCGAGCACTCGATGTGCCAGCCGGGGCGTCCACGGCCGATCTGCTCGAACGAGGTGTCCCAGGCGGGCTCGCCGGCGCGCTCGACGCGCCAGAGCAGCGGATCGAGCGGGTCGCGCTTGCCGGCACGGGCGGGGTCTCCCCCGCGTTCGGCGAACAGCCGGCTCATGGTCTCCCGGTCGAGCCCGCTCTCGGAGCCGAGCACCCAGGGTGTGGCCCGCTCGGCCGCGGCGATGTCGAAGTACCAGTCCGTCGCATCCGGGGTCAGCGCGTCAGGAGTGGGCACCTCGTAGGCGATGCCGCGGGCCCGAAGCTCGTCGACGGCCTGCGCGATGCTGCCGATGGTCTCGGTGACGCCGACGTAGGCGTCGGGCGGCACCACGCCGAGCGCCACCATGTCGGTGCGGAAGAGCTCGACCTGGCTCGAGGCGAGTTCCCGCCAGTCGACGCCTGTCGCGGCCGCGCGCTCGAGCAGCGGGTCGTCGACGTCGGTGATGTTCTGCGTGTAGGAGACCTCGAGCCCCGCGTCGAGCCAGCTGCGGAGCAGGGTGTCGAAGGCGAGGTAGGTGGCGGCATGGCCGATGTGCGTGGCGTCGTAGGGCGTGATGCCGCAGACGTACAGCGTCGCGCGGGCGGCGGGGTCGGCGCTGTCGAGGAACCGTCCGCTCGCGTCATCGTGCAGCCGGGGCGGCGTGCCGCGGCCGGGGAGGGAGGGGATGACGGGTCGGGTCCAGGAACGCACCGCACAAGCCTAGGCGCTCCGGCAGGCGTCAAGCCGCGATGAGCCCCGCCGACAGCAGCACGATCAGCACCACGCCGAGCACGATGCGGTAGATCACGAACGGCAGGAAGCTGCGCCTGGAGATGTAGCTCATGAAGAACGCGATCACCACGAGGCCGACGACGAACGCGATCACTGTCGCCACCAGCGTCTCGACCGGGCCGTAGACGCTCGGCTCGCCGATCGACTTGTAGACCTGGTACAGCCCGCTGCCGAACACGGCCGGGATGGCGAGCAGGAACGAGTAGCGCGCGGCCGCCCGGCGCTCGTAGCCCATGAAGAGCCCGGCGGTGATGGTGCCGCCCGAGCGCGAGACGCCCGGGATCAGCGCCAGTGCCTGCGCGAAGCCGAAGATCACGCCGTGCGGCACCGTGAGGTCTTTCAGGCGGCGGCGCTTGGCACCCACGTAGTCGGCGATGCCGAGCAGCACGCCGAAGACGATCAGCATCACGGCGACGATCCAGAGCGAGCGGAGCGTCGTCTCGATCGCGTCCTGGAAGAGCAGGCCGAGCACGATGATCGGCAGCGAGCCGATGATGATCAGCCAGCCCATCCGCGCGTCGGGGTCGTTGCGGGGCACGCGGCCCGCGAGCGACTTGGCCCAGCGCGAGACGATGCGCGTGATGTCGCGCCAGAAGAACACCAGCACCGCGGTCTCGGTGCCGAGCTGCGTGATGGCGGTGAACGCCGCCCCCGGGTCTTTCGCCCCCGGCAGGAACTCCCCCAGGATGCGCAGGTGGGCGCTCGAGGAGATGGGGAGGAATTCGGTCAGGCCCTGCACGAAGCCGAGGATGACGGCGTTGAGAAAGTCCATGTCTCCCTTTGGGATGGTGTGGTCGTTGAGGTGGTGTGGTCTCGCGGATCAGTACCGCAGCAAGAGATCGGTCAGAACGTCTGCGCCAAACCCTAGCGCGTCGAGCGGCACCCGCTCGTCCACCCCGTGGAACATGGCCGGGAAGTCGAGCGTGGGCGGCAGCTGAAGCGGCGCGAACCCGAATCCGCGGATGCCGAGCAGGCTCAGCGCCTTGTTGTCGGTGCCTCCCGAGAGCAGGTACGGCAGCACCTCGGCACCCGGGTCGTGGCGCTGCAGCGAGCCGATCATGGCGTCGACGAGCTCGCCGTCGAAGCTCGTCTCGAGCCCGATGTCGCGGTGTGCGATGAGGATCTCGATGTCGTCGCCGACGAGCTCCTGGATCTCGGCGAGCACCGCGTCTTCTTCGCCCGGCAGCACGCGCACGTCGATCATCGCCTCGGCCCGGTCGGGGATGACGTTGTGCTTGTACCCCGCGGTCAGCCCGGTCGGGTTGGCGGTGGTGCGCAGGGTCGCCGAGATGAAGCGCGAGGCGGTGCCGGTGGCGATGGCGATCTCGTCGGGGCTGAGGTTCTGCGCCCGGCTGCCGAGCAGCTCGGCGACGCGGTCGAGCAGCTGCCGGGTGGTCGCGGTGAGGTGCAGCGGCCACTCCCGGCCGCCGATCGCGGCGACGGCGCGGGCCAGCCGGGTGACCGCGTTCTCGGCGTTGACCTGCGAGCCGTGGCCGGCGGTGCCGCGCGCGACGAGCGTCATCCAGATCAGCGCCTTCTCGCCCGTCTGCACGAGGTAGGCGCGCTTGCCGTCGAGGTCGATCGAATAGCCGCCGACCTCGCTGATCGCTTCGCTCGCGCCGGCGAAGAGCTCCGGATGCTCGCGCACCAGGTACCCCGAGCCGAGCACTCCCCCGGCCTCCTCGTCGGCGAAGAACGCCACCACGAGGTCGCGCTCCGGCTGGCGCCCCGAACCCAGGATGCGGTCGAGCGCCGTCACGATCATGGCGTCCATGTTCTTCATGTCGACGGCGCCGCGGCCCCAGAGCATGCCGTCTTTCACGACCCCGCCGAAGGGGTCGACCGACCAGTCGGCGGCGATGGCCGGCACGACGTCGGTGTGGCCGTGCACCACGAGCGCGGGCTTCGAGCGGTCGCGGCCCTCGACCCGGGTGACGATGCTGGTGCGCAGGGGCGCGGCGTCGAAGGACTGCACCGTGAGACCGAGCCGCTCGAGGTGGGCCGCGAGGTACTCCGCGGCCTCCGTCTCGCCGTTCGACCGGCCTTCGCCGTAGTTCGAGGTGTCGAACCGGATCAGGTCGCGGGCGATGGTCGTGGTGAGGTCGAGCGGGTCGTTCCCAGGCGTTGACGTCATGCGAACACGCTACCGGGCGCCCACGACAGCGAGTGGATTTGCGCGCTCCGCATCCGTGCTAATGTCTTCTCTTGGCCGGTAGCGCAGAGCTCCGGTCGACATCCAGTCCGGGTGGCGGAAATGGCAGACGCGCTAGCTTGAGGTGCTAGTGCCCGTATAGGGCGTGGGGGTTCAAGTCCCCCCTCGGACACACTGGTTGAGACAGTGACGAAGGCCCGGTCGAGAGACCGGGCCTTCTTTCTGTTAACATGCGGCCCGCGCGGGCGTACCCTGTCCCCATGTCGGCCGACGGTGACGACTACAGCGAGGCGCTGCAGAGGGCGCGGGAGCACGCGGAAGCGTGGCTCGCGTCGATGCCGACGCGGCCGGTCGGCCCCCGGGTCACCGCCGACGCGCTGCAGGCCTCGATCGCGATGGCGCTGCCCGAGCATCCGCTCGACCCCGCCGAGGTCGTCGACGAGCTCGCCCGGATCGCCGAGCCGGGCCTCATGGCGATCCCCTCGGGCCGGTTCTTCGGCTGGGTGATGGGCGGCACGCTGCCCGCCGCCCTGGCCGCCGACTGGCTCGTCTCGGCCTGGGACCAGAACGCCGCGATGCGCGTCGCCACCCCGGCGACCGCCGCCCTCGAGGAGCAGGCCGGCGCCTGGCTGCTCGAGCTGCTCGGGCTCCCCCGTGACTCCGCCGTCGGCTTCCCCACCGGCGCCACGACGGGCAACCTCGTCGGTCTCGCCGCCGCCCGGAGCGCGGTGCTGCGGGCGGCCGGCTGGGACGTCGACGCCGACGGCCTGACCGGCGGGCCCCGGGTCACGGTGCTCGCGGGCGCGTCGCACCACGCCTCCGTCGATCTGGCGCTGCGCTGCCTCGGGCTCGGCACGCCGCGCGCGGTCGACGCCGACGATCAGGGGCGCATCCGTCTCGATGCGCTGAGCCAGGCCCTCGACGACGTCGACGGCCCGTGCATCGTCGTGCTGCAGGCCGGCGACCTGCACTCCGGCGACTTCGACCCGATGCGCGAGGCGATCGGCCTCGCCCACGACCGCGGCGCCTGGGTGCACGTCGACGGCGCCTTCGGGCTCTGGGCGGCGGCCAGCCCGACGCTCCGGCCCCGGCTCGACGGGGTCGAGCTCGCCGACAGCTGGGCGACGGATGCGCACAAGACCCTCAACGTGCCCTACGACTGCGGCGTCGTGGTCGTGCGCCGGCCCGAGCCGATGCTCGCCGCGTTCTCGGCCCACACCGCCTATCTGCTGCGCGACGGCACCGCGACCGACCCCTTCGAGCGCGTGCCCGAGATGTCCCGCCGGGCCCGCGGAGTGCCGGTCTGGGCGGCCCTGAGGTCGCTCGGCCGCTCGGGCGTCGTCGAGCTCGTCGACCGGCTCGCCGCGACCGCGACCGAGCTCGCCGACCGCCTCGGCCGGCTGCGCGGCGTCGAGGTGCTGAACGAGGTCGCCTTCACCCAGGTCTGCCTCTCGTTCGGCAGCGACGAGCGCACCCGGGAGGTGACCCGCCGGGTGATCGCCGACGGCGCCGTGTGGATGTCGGGCTCCCGCTGGGCCGGCCGCGACGTGCTGCGCCTCTCCGTCAGCAACTGGTCGACGGATGCTCGCGACATCGACACTGCCGTCGAGGCGGTCTCGCGCGCTACGCTCGGTGCCGAGAGCTGATTCCGCTCCGCCCACCGACCGAAGGACGAGCCCCATGGCCGATCTGATCGTGATCGCATTCGACACCGAGACCGACGCCGAGGGCGCCTACGAGAAGATCCAGGAGCTGCAGGGCGACCTGATCGTCCAGCTCGCGGGCCTCGCCGTCGTGAAGGTCGACGAGGACGGCAAGAGCCACGTCGACTACCCCGGCGGAGTCGGCAACATCGGGGTCGGGGCCGCCGGCGGAGCCCTCTTCGGCACGCTGATCGGCATCCTCTTCTTCGTGCCCTTCGTCGGCCTCGTCTTCGGCGGCCTGATGGGCGCGCTGTTCGCCGGCATCGACCGCACGGGCCTGAACGCCGAGTTCCGCGGCCAGGTGAAGGATGCGGTGAGCCAGGGCAAGTCGGCCGTCGTGCTCTACGCCACCAAGATCACCGAGGACAAGTTCGCGGCCGCCCTCGCGCCGTACAACGGCACGGTCATCAAGACCTCGCTGAGCGCGGAGGACGAGCGCGAGCTCATTCACGATATGTCGGAGTCGCGCGAGTCCTGAGCGCCCTAGGCTTTCAGGGAGAGACGAGAGGAGCGATCATGGGGATCATCACGCCGGGGTTCTTCGGCAAGAAGCGGGAGGAAGACCCCAAGCTGCCTCCCGGGCAGTACGAGACGAAGGACTTCCCCGTGCTCTCGGCCGGGCCCACGCCGAACATCCACCAGGGCGAGTGGTCGTTCACGATCACGAACGAGTCGGGTGAGAAGACCAGCTGGACCTGGGACGAGTTCATGAAGCTCCCGATCGAGACGGTCGACACCGACATCCACTGCGTCACCCGCTGGTCGAAGTTCGACACCACCTGGCGCGGCGTCTCGCTCGACACGCTGTTCGAGAACGTCGAGACGAGCGCCGGCTACACGATGGCGCATTCCTTCGGCGGCTACACCACCAACGTGCCGCTCGAGGACCTGCTGGGCGGCAAGGCCTGGGTCGCGTTCGAGTTCGGCGGCGAGCCGCTCGACCCCGAGCACGGTGGGCCCGCCCGCCTGCTGGTGCCGCACCTCTACTTCTGGAAGAGCGCGAAGTGGGTCAACGGCATCACCCTGCACGACACCGAAGAGCTCGGCTTCTGGGAGGTCAACGGCTACCACGCCTACGGCGACCCCTGGAAGGAAGAGCGCTACTACTACGATTCCTAGCGTGAACTGGGCCGTAGCCGACGTCGTCGGAATCCGTGAAGAGACTCCCACCGCGCGCACGCTGATGCTGCGCGTGCCCGACTGGAAGGGCGCCCTGGCGGGTCAGCACATCGATATCCGCCTCACCGCCCCCGACGGCTACCAGGCGGCGCGCTCCTACTCGCTGTCCTCGGCGGCGGGCGACCCGGTCGTGGCGGTCAGCGTCGAGCTGATGCCCGACGGCGAGGTCTCCCCCTACCTCGTGCGCGGGGTGTCCGTCGGCGACCAGCTCGAGGTCATCGGCCCGCTCGGCGGCTGGTTCGTCTGGCGCCCCGAGCAGACCGAGCCGATCCGGATGATCGGCGGCGGCTCGGGCGTCGCCCCCCTCGTCTCGATCCTGCGCACCCACATCGCCTCGGGCAACACGGCGCCCGTGAAGCTGCTCTACTCCGTGCGCTCCCCCGAGTTCGTCTATTTCCGCGACGAGCTCGCCGAGCTGACGGATGCGGCGAAGGCCGAGGTCACCCTGCAGTACACCCGGCACGCACCCCCGGGCTGGACGGGCACCCTCGGCCGCATCGACGCCGCCCGGATCACCGCCTGGGCGGCCGGCGATGCCCCCGACGCCTCCACGTACATCTGCGGCCCCACCCGCTTCGTGGAGCTCGCCTCCGACGCCCTCGTGGCCGCCGGCGTCGACCCCATGACGATCCGCACCGAGCGCTTCGGCGGCGCCTGACCCCTCAGCGCACGCCGACCATGAGCTTGCGCACCCAGGGCGTCGCGACGACGAGCAGCACACCGACGACGATCGCGACGAGGCCCGAGATGCCGAAGTAGGGCACCTCGTCGTTCTCGTCGTACAGCTTCGCGAGGATGCCCGACAGTGCCGTGCCGAGCGCGATCGACAGGAAGAACAGCGCGACCATCTGGGTGCGGAAGACCTTCGGCGCGAGGCGCGTCGACAGGGCGAGCCCCACCGGCGACAGCAGCAGCTCGGCGATCGTGAAGACGAACAGGATGCCGACGAGGGCGATCAGCGGCGTGCCGTGCGCTCCGGTGCCCGAGAACGGGATGAACAGCAGGAACGCGATGCCCATCACGATCGCCGCCGCAGCGAACTTGAACGGCGTCGGAGGCTGCCGCGAGCCGAGCTTCGACCAGATCGCGGCGAACACGCCCGACAGGATGATGATGAAGATCGGGTTGATCGACTGCACCCAGGCCACGGGCATCGACCAGCCGAACAGGTTCAGGTCGAGGCGGTCGTTCGCGTAGATCGTGACGACGGTGAACTGCTGCTGGTAGAGCGCCCAGAACGCCACGCTAGTGATGAACATCGGGATGAACGAGAACACCCGCTTGCGCTCCGTGGCGGTGATGCGCGAGCTCGACAGGATGACGACGAAGTAGGCGATCGAGGCGGCCAGGGTGACGAGCGCCACGGCGTCGGCGAGGTTGTCGGCGGTGAGCACCCCGACGACCACGAGCACGACGATCAGCACGATCGCGGCGGCGGCGATCAGCCCCATCCGCACCCGGTGCGAGGTGGGCAGGGGGTTCGGCACCTCCTTGGACTCGGCGGGCAGCGATCGCCGCCCGAAGGCGTACTGCGTGAGCCCGATCGCCATGCCCACGGCGGCGAGCCCGAAGCCCCAGTGGAAGCCGGCGGTGGTCTGCAGCAGGCCGGTCAGCAGCGGTCCGAAGAACGCGCCGAGGTTGATACCGAGGTAGAAGATCGAGAAGCCGGCGTCGCGCCGCGGATCCTTTTCCGTGTACAGCGTGCCGACCACCGAGGTGGCGTTCGCCTTCACGCCGCCGGAGCCGAGGGCGATCAGGATGAGCCCGGCGCCGAGCCCCACGAGTCCCGGCAGCAGCGACAGGGCGATGTGCCCGGCCATCACGACGATGGCGCTGAAGAACAGCGTGCGCTCCGAGCCGAGCAGCCGGTCGGCCACCCAGGCACCGAGGATCGTGGCGAGGTACACCGACCCGCCGTAGGCGCCGATGATGCCGACGGCGACGGGCTTGGGGATGTCGAGGCCGCCCTCGGCGACCGAGTAGAACATGTACAGCAGCAGGATGCCCTGCATGCCGTAGAACGAGAACCGCTCCCACATCTCCACGCCGAAGACGTGCACGAGCGAGAAGGGCTGGCCGAAGAAGGTTCGTTCCTTCGTGGCGACGGTCTCTGTCATCCCGCCATAGTGGCACGGTGATCGGCCCGGGGCGACGGCTTGCCTACCCCACGTTCGGGCGCGGTCAGTGGTTGGAGGCGCCCATCCATTTGCGCACGGTGACGATGCGGGCCTGCAGCTGCGTCACGCTGGCCTGAGCCACGGCCGGGCCCCCGCAGATCCGGCGGAGCTCGGCATGGATCATGCCGTGCGGCTCGTTCGACTGCTTCGCCCAGATGCCGACGAGGGAGTTCAACAGGCTCCGCTGCTCCTTGAGCGTGCGGTAGAGCGGTGCCGGCACTCCCCCCTGGTCGGGCGTGTCGGTCTTCGGCATCCCCGTCTTCGCGTGCTTCTGCTGACGCGCCTGCCGGTGCTGCAGCAGATCGCGCACCTGGTCGGGCTCGAGGAGGCCCGGGAGGCCGAGGAAGTCGAGCTCCTCCTCGCTGCCGACGACGGCCTCGAAGCCGAACTCGCCTCCGTCGTACACCACCCGGTCGAAGGTGGCGCCCGAGCTGATGGCCTGGAAGCTGTACTCCTCGAGCAGTCCCTCCGACGCCTGCTCACTGCGGTTGGCCTCGGCCACCATCGCGTCTTCGGGGTTGTAGAAGTCGCCCTCGGGGTTCTCGCCGTCGTCGCGCTTGTCGAGCGCGTGGTCGCGCTCGAGCTCGAGCTTCTCGGCCAGTGCCATCAGCGACGGCACGTTCGGCAGGAAGATCGACGCCGTCTCGCCGCGCCGGCGGGCGCGCACGAAGCGGCCGACGGCCTGGGCGAAGAACAGCGGGGTCGAGGCGCTGGTGGCGTAGACACCCACCGCGAGCCGCGGCACGTCGACGCCCTCCGACACCATGCGCACGGCCACCATCCACCGCCGGTCGCTCTTCGAGAACTGCTCGATGCGGTCGGAGGCCTCCTTCTCGTCCGAGAGCACCACGGTGACCGGCTGCCCGGAGATCTGCTCGAGGATCGCGGCGTAGGCGCGCGCCACGGTCTGGTCGGTCGCGATCACGAGGCCGCCCGCATCCGGGATCGCCTGACGCACCTCGGTGAGACGCTTGTCGGCGGCGCCGAGCACCTGCGGGATCCACTCTCCGTTCGGGTCGAGCGCCGTGCGCCAGGCCTGCGAGGTGATGTCCTTGGTGTTGCCCTCGCCGAGCCGGGCCTCCATCTCGTCGCCGGCCTTGGTGCGCCAGCGCATGTGGCCCGCGTAGACCATGAAGAGCACGGGGCGCACGACCCCGTCTTTCAGGGCGCGGCCGTAGCCGTAGTTGTAGTCGCTGCGGGAGATGCGGATGCCGTGCTCGTCGGGCAGGTACTCCACGAACGGGATGGGGGCGGTGTCGGAGCGGAAGGGTGTTCCCGTGAGGGCGAGCCGGCGGGTGGCCGGTGCGAACGCCTCGCGCACCGCGTCGCCCCAGCTCAGGGCGTCGCCGCCGTGGTGCACCTCGTCGAGGATGACGAGGGTGTTCGCACCCTCGGTGAGCTCGCGGTGCAGCGACGGGCGGGCTGCGACCTGGGCGTAGGTGAGGGCGACGCCGTGGAAGTGCCGGCCGAAGCGCGACTCGCTGTTGCGGAAGCTGGGATTCAGGCGCACGCCTGCCCGGTCGGCGGCATCGGCCCACTGGCGCTTGAGGTGCTCCGTGGGCGCGACGACGATCACGCGGTCGACGGTGCGCCGGTGCAGCAGCTCGGAGGCGAGGCGGAGCGCGAAGGTCGTCTTGCCGGCGCCGGGGGTCGCGGCGGCGAGGAAGTCGCGCGGCTCCTTCTCGAAGTAGAGGGTCAGCGCCTCCTCCTGCCAGGCACGCAGGCGGCCGGCGGTGCCCCACGGTGCGCGGGCCGGGAACGACGGTGAGAGGTGACCGGCTGCGCTCGTCCCGGGGGCGGGTTCGAAGAGGGGCAGGTTGGTCACGATGTTCGAGGATACTCTGCGCATCCGACAGCCGAGCCGCCGTCGAGGTCGCCCGGGCGCGTCGGCGCGGCGACAGGTCTAGAGTGTTCAAGTCGCCACGGCGACACCTGTTGTGAGGAGGTCCATCCGATGCCTGAGACGCACCCCTGGCGGCGCTACGTCGCCCTCGGCGACTCCTTCACGGAGGGCATCGGCGATCCCGAGCCGAACAGTCCCGGCGGCTTCCGCGGCTGGGCCGACCGCGTGGCCGAGAACCTGGCCGAGACGACGGACGAGGACTTCTCCTACGCCAATCTCGCCATCCGCGGCCGCCTGCTGGACAGGATCCTCGCCGAGCAGGTCGAGCCGGCGCTCGAGCTGAAGCCCGACCTCATCACCATCTCGGCGGGCGGCAACGACATCCTGCGCCCGCGCACCGACCCCGACGACATCGCCGCGCGCTTCGAGGCGGGCATCCGGCGCCTCCGCGAGAGCGACGCCACCGTGGTCATCGTCACCGGCGTCGACACGCGCTTCTCCCCCGTGCTCCGCGGCATCCGCGGCAAGGTGGCGATCTACAACGAGAACCTCCGGGTGATCGCCGAGCGCTACGACTGCCTCGTCGCCGACCAGTGGGGCCTGAAGGAGATCCAGGACACCCGGCTCTGGTCGACCGACCGCCTGCACCTGAACGCCCTCGGGCACCACGAGGTGGCCCGGATGGTGCTCCGCACCCTCAACGTCGAGAACGGCCTGCAGGCCGGCAACCCCGAGCCGCTGCCCGGCCGCACCTGGCGGGCGGCCCGCAGCGAAGACCTGGTCTGGGCGCGCGTGCACTTCGTGCCCTGGGTCATCCGCCGCATCACGCACCGCTCGAGCGGCGACAACGTCACGGCGAAGCGGCCGATCCCCTCGCCGGTCTACGCGGAGCCGTCCGAGGCCGGGCCCGAGGCGTGACCGCTCGCCGCTAGCGGAACGGGTTGGCGAGCTTCCAGCCCGCGTCGGGCCCGTCGAGATCGCTCGCGAGCTCGAGCGGCACGGTGTACTCCCCGCTGCCGAGCGTGATCCCGTCGACGGTGTAGCGCGCCGTGCCCACCTCGGTTCCGGATGCGCCGGAGCCGATCTCCCCCGCCTGGGCGCTGCGGGTCACGGTCGCCGACGACCACACGGTCGCCTCCACCGACTCCTCCGCCACGATGTCGGCGCTCGCGCCCCACGGCGTCGTGTACGAGCCGATCACGTCGCCCGCGGTGACGAGCGGCACCGTCTGGAAGCCGGCCTCGGCGCTCTGCAGCAGCGCCAGCACCGAGGCGTGCAGCGTGTCCTCCTCGGGGGCGCCCAGCACGACGCCGACGAGCTGCAGGGTCTCGCTCGCGACGGTGTAGTCGGCCGAGAAGAGCAGGCAGAACCCGGCCTCGTCGGTGGTGCCGGTCTTCACGCCGTCGATGCCGTTCATGCCCAGCAGGTCGTTGGTGTTCTCGACCGTGCCGAGCTGAGGCAGCTCGAGCGAGGCGGTGCCGACGATGCCCGAGAGCACCGGGTCGGCCAGCACCAGCCGGGCGAGGCTCAGCAGATCGGCCGTGGTGCTGCGGGACCCCGGGTTCAGCCCCGAGGTGTCGACGACGGACGTGCCGCCGAGCCCCTGCTCCGCGAGCCACGCGGTGGCGGCGGCGAGGTAGGAGGCCGTGTCGCCGAAGGCCCAGTTCGTGAGCGTCACGCTGTAGTTGTTGGCCGACTCGAGCAGCATGATCTCGATCACCTCGCGCTCGCTCAGCACCTGGCCCGGGAACACCGAGGCCCACGAGCCGTTCTCGGCCTGGGTGGCCTGCAGGATGGCCAGGTCGGCGTCGGTCATCGTGATCGACGGGCCGTCGCTCCCCTCGTCGATCGGCTTCGCGTCGAGTACGACCAGGGCCGTGATCGTCTTGGTGATGCTGGCGATGGGGAGGGGGTCGGTGGATCCGCTGCCGCCGAGCGTCTGCGCCGAGCCGTCGGTGACGAGCCCGATGGCGCTGGTGCCCGCACCGGGCGTCGTGAGGGCGGTGGCCGGGGTCACGGTGGGCGGAGCATCCGTCACCGAGGCCGAGGCCCGCGGCACGGGGCCGAGCAGCGCGACCGGGAAGTAGGTGGCGACGAGGGCGATCAGCACGAGCGCCGCGCCCACCACGATGCGTCGGCGCCGGTAGACGGCGGGGCTGGCGGGACTCACCCGGTCATCCTAGCCAGGCGGCCGATGCGGGCCGCTCAGCCAGGCGGCCGAGTGCGCCGCTCGGCCGCCTGGCAGCTGCACCGCTCGGACGAGTGCCTCGCTACATCAGCCCGCCGTCGACCGAGCGGGGCACGAGCTGGTCGGTGTCGGGCACGAGCACCTCGGTCTCGCGGTTGAGGCTCCGGCCGCGGAAGAAGTCCTTCGAGCGGGGGAAGAAGGCCCAGACGACCATCAGCACCACGCCGAGTGCGAGCGAGCCGACGCCCACCACGAACACCCCGCCGATGCCGAAGATCACGGTGTAGCCGTACTCGGGGTCGTACATGTCGATGGCCGACTGGATGAACGCGGCCGTCAGCATCAGCCCGCCGAGGAGGGGGAACAGGCCCTTGAACAAGAAGTTGCGCACCGTGGTGAAGATCTCCTTGCGGAAGAACCAGATGCACGCGTAGCTCGTCAGCGCGTAGTAGAAGGCGATCGCGAGCCCGATCGAGAGGATCGTGTCGGCGAGGATGTTCTCGCTCACGAGCGTCATGCCCACGTAGAACGTGACGGCGACGATGCTCATGAAGATCGTGGCGAAGCGCGGGGTCTGGAACTTCGGCGAGATGCGGCCGAAGGCGGCCGGCAGCGCCTTGTAGGTGGCCATCGCGAGGGTGCCGCGGGCGGTCGGCAGGATGGTGGTCTGGGTGGACGAGATCGCCGAGACGCAGACCGCGATCACGAGCAGCCAGGCCCACGGGCCGAAGATCGCGTCTTTCAACGCGAGGAAGACGTCCTCGGAGTTGCCCTCGTTGCCGAGGCCGATGCCCGAGGTGCCGAGGCCGGCGAAGGCCATGGCGGCGACGGTGACCGAGACGTAGGTGACGAGCAGGATGACCGTCGAGAGCACGGCGGCCCGGCCCGGGATGCGCTCCGGGTCCTTCGTCTCCTCGTTCAGGGCGAGGCAGGTGTCCCAGCCCCAGTAGATGAAGAGGCAGAGCAGGATCGCCTCGGTGAAGCCCGAGAGCGAGGTGAAGGCGAACGGGTTGAACCAGTCGAGCTGCGGCGTCGTCGATCCCTCCGGGGCGGTGCCGGTGAACACGGCCCAGAGCGCGAGCACGACGAACAGCGCGAGGGCGACGTACTGCACGGCGAGCAGGATGTTCTGCAGCCGCTCCCCGATCTCGAGCCCGCGCACGCTGACGAAGGTCATCAGGCCGATGAACACGACGCCGGTGGCGGTGACGAGCGGAACGTTCTCGTACAGATCGGGGTTGTTCGTGAGCAGCCAGAGGTACTTGCTGCCGATCTGGGCGAGGTTCGCGAGCACGATGATGCCGGCGACCGCCACGCCCCAGCCGGCGAGCCAGCCCGTCCACGGCCCGAAGGCCTTCGTCACCCAGGTGAACGCGGTGCCGCAGTCGGGCACGGCCCGGTTGAGCTCGCGGTAGGCGTAGGCGGTGAGGAACATCGGGATGAACGCGAGGATCATCGCGATCGGCGCCTGGGCGCCGACGGCGAGCACGACGAAGCCGACGGTGGCGGCGAGCGAGTAGACCGGCGCCGTCGAGGCGAGGCCGATGACCGTGGAGCCGACGAGACCGAGCTTGCCGGCGGCGAGGCCCTTGCCGGCGGGAGGCCGCGGAGCCTCGGTCGAAACGGCGCTGCTGTCTGCCACGTCGGGCCTCCTTCGGAACGGTGTGCCGAAAGACTAGTGCTTCGCGGCGGCCACCGCGTACAGGGCCACCGCGCTCGCGGCGGCGACGTTCAGCGAGTCGACGCCGTGCAGCATCGGGATCTCGACGCGCACGTCAGCGGCGGCGAGGGCCCGCCGGCTGAGACCATCACCCTCCGTGCCGAGCACGATCGCGACCCGCTCGGGCAGGGCGCGGGTGAACTCCGGCAGCGGGATCGAGTCGTCGCCGAGCGCCAGGGCGGCGATCGTGAAGCCGGCGTCGTGCAGCAGCGGGGCGGCCTCGCTCCACTCCCCGATCCGCGTCCACGGCACCTGCAGCACGGTGCCCATGCTGACGCGCACGCTCCGGCGGTAGAGCGGATCGGCGCAGCGCGGGGTGATCAGCACGGCGTCGGCACCTAACCCGGCGGCCGAGCGGAAGGCGGCGCCGACGTTGGTGTGGTCGACGATGTCCTCGAGCACGACGACGGTGCGGGCATCCTGCAGCAGGGTGCGCGGGTCGGGCAGCACCGGGCGGTGCATGGCCGCGAGGGCGCCGCGGTGCATCGCGAAACCGGTCAGCTGCTCGAGCAGCGCGTCGTCGGCCACGAACACGGGCACCTCGGGGAAGCGCTCGACGAGCCACTCGAGGTCGGCCAGCCACTTCTGCTGCAGCAGCACCGAGCGGGGCCGGTGCCCGGCCGCGACGGCCCGCTCGATCACCTTGCTCGACTCGGCCAGGTACAGGCCGCCGGCCGGTTCGAGGAGACGCCGCATCGCGACGTCGGTCAGCCCGCGGTAGTCGGCGAGCTCGGGGCGGTCGAGCGAGTCGATCGGGATGACGGGCACGGGAGCCTTCTCTGTCGGGAACGGATCTGTCGGGAAAGATCGGTCGGCGGAACGGATTCCCACCCACTCTGCCAGTCGCGGAAACATTCTCGAAAACTCCACTGTTTAGACTGCAGAGGCCGGTGTCCGTCGCCGGCGTGGAGGTTCCATGGTTCCGCTGGTGTCGTCGCTGCCGGGTCGTCCGACCCCGGAGGCCGTCGAGGCTGCCGTCACCGAGGCCGCCGAGGTGCTGCGCGGTCGGCGATTCGCCGTGCTCACCGGTGCCGGAGTGAGCACCGACTCGGGCATCCCCGACTACCGGGGCGAGGGTGCACCGCAGCGGAACCCGATGACCTTCGACCAGTTCCTCGGCAGTCCCTCGTTCCGAAAGCGGTACTGGGCGGGCAGCCACCTGGGCTGGCGCATGTTCGACGCCGCGCGCCCCAACGAGGGCCACCGCGCGCTCGCCCGGCTCGAGGAGGCGGGCTTCGCCACCGGTGTCGTCACCCAGAACGTCGACGGTCTGCACGCCCGCGCCGGCACCCAGCGGCTGGTCGACCTGCACGGCTCGATGGACCGGGTGAACTGCCTGCGCTGCGGCCAGACCTTCGCCCGGGCGAGCGTCTCCGAGCGCATCACGGCGGCCAACCCGCAGCTGTCCGAGCCCGAGCTCATCCGCATCGCTCCCGACGGCGACGCCGACGTGGCCGAGTACGAGGCCTTCGTGGTGCCCTCCTGCACCGTCTGCGGCGGCGTGCTGAAGCCCGACGTGGTGTTCTTCGGCGAGTTCGTGCCGACCGAGAAGTTCGCCGAGGCGAGCGCGATCGTCGCCGCCTCCGACGCCCTCGTGATCGCGGGCTCCTCGCTCGTGGTGAACTCGGGCATCCGGCTGCTCGAGCAGGCCCGCCGGCGCCGGCTGCCGATCGTGATCGTCAACCGCGGCGTGACCAAGGGCGACAACCGCGCGACCGTCAAGGTCGACGCGGGCGCCTCCGAGACCCTGGTCGCGCTCGAGGGCCTGCTGGCCTGAGCTGTCGCGGCGTCCAGTGCTGTCGCGGCTGCGCCGGAGGGCGCGGTGCAGAGATGACAGACTGGATGCGATGACTACCTTCACCTTCGTGCGCCACGGCCAGACCGACTGGAACCTGGAGCGCCGCATCCAGGGCGCCACCGACGTCCCCCTCAACGAGACCGGGCGGGAGCAGGCGCGGGACACCGGTCGCGTGCTCGCCGAGCGGCAGTGGGACGGCATCGTCGCGAGCCCGCTCAGCCGGGCCCGTGAGACCGCCGAGATCATCGGCTCGTTCGTCGGCATTCCCGAGGTCGAGCTCGTCGACGCCCTGGTCGAGCGCCGCTACGGCGAGGTCGAGGGGCTGAACGGCGAGGAGATCGCCGCCCGCTTCCCCGACCCCACCGCGCCGGTGCCCGGGCGGGAGAAGCGCTCGGCCGTCGTCGCCCGCGTGCTGCCGGCGCTCCAGGCGCTGGCCGACGAGCATCCGGACGCCGCCCTGATCGTGGTCTCCCACGGCGGCGTGATCGGCTCGCTGGTGCGCTACATCACCGAGAAGCAGCTGCCCGGCAAGGGCGAGCTGATCGCGAACGGCTCGGCGCACGACTTCCTCATCGAGAACGGCGAGGTGTCGATGGCGAGCTTCAACGGCGTCGAGCTCGACCGCTCCATCCGGTCGCGAGCTCCGCTAGCGCTCGAGCTGACGCTTCCCAGCTGAACGTCTCGGCCTGGGCGCGCGACGCGATCGAGCGTTCGCGCCAGAGCTCGGCGTCTTCGAGGGCGGTGACCGCGTCGGCGAAGGCCTGCGCATCCTGAGCAGGGGCGAACAGCGCCGCCTCTCCCCCGATCTCGCGGAAGACCGGGATGTCGCTGACGACGACCGGTGTGCCGTGGCCCATCGACTCGACCAGCGGGATGCCGAAGCCCTCGTCGAGCGAGGCGGTGACCAGCGCGGTCGAGCGCTCGAGCAGCGCGTGGTACTCCCCGTCGGTCACGCCGCCGTGGAACTCGAGCCGGGCCGCGGGGGCGATCGCCCGCAGTCGCTCCTCGTCGGCGGGCGTCGAGCGACTGAGCAGGTGCAGCGTGTACTCGGGCAGCAGCGCGACCGCCCGCACGAGCGTCTCGACGTTCTTGTAGGGCATGAACGAGCCCATGTAGACGAGCGTCTTCGCGGCGGCGCGCGACTCGGCCTGGTCGGCGGCCAGGGCGGCGACGGATGCGGTGGGCAGCTCGGCCGCGTTCCTCGCCACGACGACGGGCTTGGTCGTGAGCGCGTGCCGGGCGATCAGGCCGCGGGTGGTCTCGCTCACGGTGACCACCGCATCCGCCCGGTTGAGCAGCACCCGCTGCGGCCACCAGGCCTTGTGGTAGAGCCGCCAGAGCACCCGCACGAAGCCGGGCAGGTCGTGCGGCGGCTCGGGGTTGGAGTAGTAGATGAGGTCGTGCACGGTGAGCGCCAGGCGGTAGCGGCGGCCGAGCGTGCCCATGGTCTGCATGGGGCTGATCACGGCGTCGGGGCGCAGCCGGTTCACCTGAAGGGCGACGAGCGGCTCGAGCACGCTGGTCGGGCCGGAGACCTTCGCCCAGGGCAGCTCGGGGAGCAGCTCGAGCTGGCGCTCGTCGCTGATGATCATCGCGAGCTGCACGCCGTCGAGGGCGGGGTCGCCGGCGTCGCTCATGGCCTTCAGCGCGGTGACGACGCCGGCGGTGTAGCGGCTGATGCCGTCGTGCCGGCCGATGCGGGTGTAGCGGCAGTCGATCGCGAGTCTCATGCGGTGCTCCCGGCCTGCGGGCGGCGTCCGCCGTCGGGGCGGTCCAGGAACGCCGTGATGGCCTCGCCGGCCTCGACCGGGCGCTCGTAGTGGATGAGATGGCCCACCCCCTCGAGCACGACCAGCCGCGCATCCGGCAGCAGCTCAGCCAGGCGGTGCTGAGCGGCGAGCGGGGTGATGTCGTCCTGGTCGGCGGCGATCAGCAGGGTCGGCGCCGGGATGCGGGCGGCGAACTCGCTGATGTCGTGGCCGACCGAGGCGCGGAAGGCGTCGAGCACCACCGTGCGGTTCGCGAAGGCGCTGAAGTAGCGGTCGTGCTGGTCGTGGATCCAGCGCCGGCGCGCCCGGTCCTTCGTCTTGGCCATGGTGATGCTGATCACGCGCACCATCACGGGGCTCGACAGGATGACGTGGCCGAGCCGCTCGGGAACCGCGGCGCCGAGCCGGTAGTAGCCGATGGCCACCCGCGTCATCACGCCGCGGGGGCCCTTCAGGGCCGGAGCGGCGATCGGGTTGATGAGGATCGCGTCGTCGACCTCGAGGCCGCCGGCCAGCGCCGCGGAGACCAGGATCGAGCCGAAGGAGTGCCCGATGATCACGACGCGCGCCGCGGGCGACTCGGCGCGCACGGCGGCGGCGAACTCCTGCAGCCACCCCTCGTAGCCCGCGAGGTCGTGCGTCGCCGCCATCGGGGTCGAGACGCCGAAGCCGGGCAGGTCGGGTGCGACGATGCGGTAGCCGGGACGGTCGAGCTGGGCGATCACGGGCTCGAGGCCGTGGTGGTCGCCCCGGTAGCCGTGCACCACGATGACGAGCGTCGGGGCGTCGTGCCGCTCTCCGGGGCCGTCGGCCCCCACGCCGTACTCCCAGAACCGGGTCTCGCCGCCCGCCAGCGGGAGGCTGCGCTCGATCGTCGGGAGGCGGGCGAGCTGTTCGGCGAAGGGCGAGGCGACGGTCATCCGGACCAGCATAGACGCGGCCACCGGCACGACCCTGGCACCTCGCCCCGGCCCTCGCCCTTTCGCACCCGGAGCTTTGGACTAACGTCGGTACGGAGCACTCCCGGCAGCGCCGGCCACCCCCTCCGAAAGGACGCCCGTGAGCTTCACCGCACCGATCCAGATGCCCGGCCTCGCCCTCGACCCCGAGTGGTACAAGCGCTCGGTCTTCTACGAGGTGATGATCCGCTCGTTCGTCGACTCCAACGGCGACGGCTTCGGCGACATCGCCGGGCTGATCTCCAAGCTCGACTACCTGCAGTGGCTCGGCATCGACGCGCTCTGGCTGCCGCCGTTCTACCAGTCGCCGATGCGCGACGGCGGCTACGACGTCTCCGACTTCAAGGCGGTGCTGCCCGACTACGGCACGGTCGAGGAGTTCCGCGACCTCGTGACGAAGGCGCACGAGCGCAACATGCGCATCGTGATCGACTTCCCGCTGAACCACACCAGCGACCAGCACGACTGGTTCCAGCAGTCGCGCGAAGACCCCGACGGCCCCTTCGGCGACTTCTACGTCTGGAGCGACACCGACGAGAAGTACGAGAACATCCGCATCATCTTCGTCGACACCGAGGAGTCCAACTGGACCTTCGACCCGGTGCGCCGGCAGTTCTTCTGGCACCGCTTCTTCTCGCACCAGCCCGACCTCAACTTCGAGAACCCGGCCGTGCACGAGGCCATCTTCGACACCGTGCGGTTCTGGTTCGACATGGGGGTCGACGGCATCCGTCTCGACGCCATCCCCTACCTCTACGAGAGCGACGAGGGCAACGGCGAGGGCGAGCCGAAGACCCACGAGTTCATCGTCAAGCTGCGCGAGATGATCGACCAGGAGTACCCCGGCCGCCTGCTCGTCGCCGAGGCGAACCAGTGGCCGCGCGAGGTCGCCGCGTTCTTCGGCAGCGACGAGGAGCCCGAGTGCCACATGGCCTTCGACTTCCCCGTGATGCCCCGCATCTACTACTCGCTGCGGTCGCAGAAGGCCGACGAGCTGATCCGCGTGCTCAGCGAGACGACCGACATCCCGAAGTCGGCGGCGTGGGGCGTGTTCCTCCGCAACCACGACGAGCTGACGCTCGAGATGGTGTCCGAGGAGTACCGGCAGGCCATGTACGGCTGGTACGCCTACGACCCGCGCATGCGCTCGAACATCGGCATCCGGCGCCGGCTCGCGCCCCTGCTCGACAACTCGCGCGCCGAGCTCGAGCTGGCTCACGCACTGCTGTTCGCGCTGCCGGGATCGCCGTTCCTCTACTACGGCGACGAGATCGGCATGGGCGACAACATCTGGCTGCCCGACCGCGACTCCTCCCGCACGCCGATGCAGTGGACGCCCGACCGCAACGCGGGCTTCTCCACCGCCGACCCTGGCAAGCTGTTCCTGCCGGTCGTGCAGTCGCTGGTGTACAACTACACGCTGGTGAACGTGGAGTCGCAGCTCGCGCAGTCGCGCTCGCTCGTGCACTGGGTTCGCAACGTCATCCACGTTCGGAAGGCGCATCCGACCTTCGGCCTCGGCACGATGGAGGTGCTCGAGAGCGACCACGAGTCGGTGCTCGCCTTCGTGCGCTCCTACTCGGGCACGAACGACTACTTCGGCGACGGCCCGGAGGACGTGCTCTGCGTCTTCAGCTTCTCGCACAACCCGGTCTCGGCGACGATCACGGCGCCGCAGTTCGCCGGGCGGCGGCTGTTCGACCTGTTCGGGCGCGCCGAGTTCCCGGCCTTCGACGAGAACGGCACGGTCACGCTGACGTTCGGCACCCAGGCGTTCTACTGGCTGCACGTGCGCCAGACGCCGGAGCAGCAGGAGCTCCGCTAGCGGTTCGGCTCCTGCGGGTCGCGCCGTGCAGGGCGCGGCCCGGGGTGTCGGTCACGGGCGGTGTCGGTGGTGGCGGGCAGACTGAGGGCATGACGATCGTCGAGGTGCCCCTGTTCGAGTTCGACACCCTGGTCGATCCCGCCGTCGACGAGGTTCAGGATGCACGGCTCACCGCTCCCCTTCCCGCCTGGGCCGCGCGGCTGGCCGTCTTCGACCTCGAGACCACCGGCATCGACGTCGACACGAGTCGCGTGGTCACCGCGAACGTCACCCTCCTCGACGACGCCGGAGCGCCCGCCCGCCGCCACGACTGGCTGGCCGACCCCGGAGTCGAGATCCCCGAGCAGGCCACGGCCGTGCACGGCGTCACCACGGAACGCGCCCGCGCCGAGGGCCGCCCCGCTGCCGAGGTCGTCGGCGAGATCGTCGCCGCCCTCCGCGCCGCCTTCGACGACGGCTACTCGCTCGTGGTCTACAACGCCCCCTACGACCTGACCCTGCTGCACCGCGAGGCGCTCCGCCACGGTGTCGCGCCGCTCGAGGGCCCGCTGCCCGTGGTCGACCCGCTGGTCATCGACAAGCAGATCGACCGCTACCGCAAGGGCAAGCGCACGCTCACGGCCTCGGCCGAGCACTACGGGGTCTCGCTCACCGACGCGCACGACGCGGGGGCCGACGCCATCGCGGCCGGTCTCGTCGCCCGTGCGATCGCGGTGCAGTACGCCGCCGAGCTCGACCTCTCCCCCAGCGAGCTGCACGAGCAGCAGATCGCCTGGCACGACGCCCAGTGCGACTCCTTCGAGGACTACATGCGCCGCAGCCGCGACCCCTCCTTCACCGCGCGCCGCGGGTGGCCCGAGGTGCCGTTCCGAGCCTGAGGCCGCCGCCGGGCATCCGTCGCCACCTCGCTGCCCTATCGCTGCCCGTCGCCGGTGTGACGCCGACACGAAGAACCCCCGCCGACCGGAGTCGACGGGGGTTCTGACGTTCTGGGGGCTGCAGCCTACTTGCTGCCGCCGCCGAAGCCCTTGTAGCGGTTGTTGAACTTCTCGACGCGGCCGGCCGAGTCCATGATGCGCTGCTTGCCCGTGTAGAACGGGTGCGACTCCGACGAGATCTCGACGTCGATGACGGGGTAGGTGTTGCCGTCCTCCCACTCGATCGTCTTCGACGACGACACGGTCGAGCGGGTCAGGAAGGTCGCACCGGAGGCGAGGTCGCGGAAGACCACTGCTTCGTACGTGGGGTGGGTGTCAGTCTTCATTGTTGTGTCCTTGGTTCACGGCGGTGGTTGAGAGTGAAGTCAGAGGCCCGAGATTGCAGACAGCACCAGGGCCAGCTAGACAGTTTAGCAGACTGCGCGGTCGGGATCGATCAGGCCGCGCGAGCGCTGTAGCGCCCGTCGGCCTCGGTGAGCTCGATCGGCAGGCCGAAGGCGGCCTCGAGGTTCTCGGCGTTCAGCACCTCGCCGAGCGGCCCCGTCGCGACGATGCCGTCGCGGCCGAGCAGCAGGGCGTGGGTGAAGCCGCGCGGGATCTCCTCGACGTGGTGGGTGACCATCACGATCGCGGGCGCCTCGGGGGCCGAGGCGTAGCCGCCGAGCAGCTGCAGCAGCTCCTCGCGGGCGCCGAGGTCGAGGCTCGCGGCCGGCTCGTCGAGCAGCAGCAGCTCGGGGTCGGTCATCACCGAGCGGGCGATCTGCACGCGCTTCTGCTCGCCGTCGCTGAGCGAGCCGAACAGGCGCTCGGCGAGGTGGTCGAGCTTCCACTCGTTCAGCACGCGCTGGGCGCGGCGGAGGTCGATGTCTTCGTACGACTCGTTCCAGCGCCCGGTGACCGAGTAGGCCGCCGTCAGCACGACGTTCAGTACGGTCTCGTTGGCCGGGAAACGACGCGCCATCGCGCTCGAGGCGAAACCCACCCGAGGACGAAGCTCGAACAGGTCGACCTCGCCGAGCGTGCCCTCGAGCACCTGCACGGTGCCCTCGGAGGGGTGGTTCATCGCCGCGGCGATCTGCAGCAGCGTGGTCTTGCCCGCGCCGTTCGGCCCGAGCACCACCCAGCGCTGATCGCCGTCGACTTTCCAGTTCACGCCGCTGAGGATCTGATTCCCATCGCGGACAACCGAAACGTCTTCGAAATCGAGCACTGTGGGCATGCTCCAAGCCTACCCAGCGACAGCCGTCTAATTGACCAATGAGCGATAGATGTCAGCGGTCTGGGAGGCGATCGCGCCCCAGCTGAACTCGGCCTCGGCGCGAGCCCGGCCGGCCTCCCCCATCGCCTTCGCGCGCACCGGGTCGGAGACGACCTCGGTGAGCGCGCGCGCCAGGTCGGCGACGAAGCGGTCGGGGTCGGTCGGCGTGCCCGTGCCGTCCTGCAGCTGGTCGATCGGCACCAGCAGCCCGGTGACGCCGTCGTCGACGACCTCGGGGATGCCGCCGGTGGCCGTGCCCACCACGGGCAGGCCGCAGGCCATCGCCTCGAGGTTCACGATGCCGAGCGGCTCGTAGACGCTCGGGCAGACGAACACGGTCGCGGCGGTGAGGATCGCGGTCAGCGCGGGCTGAGGCAGGATCTCGTCGATCCAGACGATGCCCGAGCGCGTCTCCTGCAGCGTGCGCACGGCGCTCGAGACCTCCTCGAGGATGGCCGGCGTGTCGGGTGCGCCGGCGCACAGCACCACCTGCACCTCGGGGGGCAGCTGAGCGAGCGCCCGCAGCAGGTACGGCAGGCCCTTCTGCCGCGTGATCCGGCCGACGAAGACGACGGTGGGGCGGTCGGGGTCGATGCCGTGCTCCGCGAGCACCGCGGTGTCGTGGTTCGGCTTCCAGCGCTCCAGGTCGATGCCGTTGTAGACCGTCACGACGCGGGACTCGTCGATCGCGGGGTACGAGCGCAGGATGTCGCGACGCATGCCGTTCGAGACGGCGATCACCGCATCCGCCGACTCGAAGGCCGTCTTCTCGATCAGTGACGAGATGCGGTAGCCGCCACCGAGCTGCTCGGCCTTCCAGGGGCGCAGCGGCTCGAGCGAGTGCGCGGTGACGACGTGCGGCACGTCGTGCAGCAGGGCGGCGAGCCGACCGGCCGCGTTGGCGTACCAGGTGTGCGAGTGCACGAGGCTGGTGCCCGCGACCGCGTCGGCGATCTGCAGGTCGACGCCGAGGGTCGAGAGCGATCCGTTGGCGTTCGCGAGCTCGGCGGGAACCCGGTAGGCGTAGACCTCGGGCTCGTCGCGCGGGGCGCCGAAGCAGCGCACGGCCACGTCGAGATGGGCGCGCAGACCCTTGACGAGCTCGGCGACATGGACGCCGGCCCCTCCGTAGATCTCGGGCGGATACTCCTTGGTGATCACATCGACTCGCATAGTCGAACCGTAGTACGCCTGCGACGAAACCTCAGTAGGGTTTGTCCCATGGCACCATCAAAGAAGATCTTCGGCATCGTCCTCGCCGGTGGCGAGGGCAAGCGTCTCATGCCCCTCACCGCCGACCGAGCCAAGCCCGGCGTGCCCTTCGGCGGCGGCTACCGGCTGATCGACTTCGCCCTGTCGAACCTCGTGAACTCCGGCCTCCGTCAGATCGTCGTGCTGACCCAGTACAAGTCGCACTCGCTCGACCGCCACGTCTCCCAGACCTGGCACCTCGACGGCCTGCTGAACTCCTACATCGCCTCGGTGCCCGCACAGCAGCGCCTCGGCAAGCGCTGGTTCAGCGGCTCGGCCGACGCCATCCTGCAGTCGCTCAACCTGATCCGCGACGAGAACCCCGACATCGTCGTCGTGGTCGGCGCCGACCACGTCTACCGCATGGACTTCGGGCAGATGATCCAGGCGCACATCGACTCCGGCGCGGGCGCCACGGTGGCCGCCATCCGCCAGCCGATCGAGCTGGCCGACCAGTTCGGCGTCATCCAGACCGACCCCGCGAACCCCATGCGCATCGGCGAGTTCCTCGAGAAGCCGAAGAACCCGGTCGGGCTCGACGACGCTCCGCACGAGGTGCTCGCCTCGATGGGCAACTACGTCTTCGACGCCGACCAGCTGATCGACGCCGTCATCCGCGACGGCGAGCGGCCCGAGTCGAGCCACGACATGGGCGGCGACATCATCCCCGACTTCGTGGCGCGCGGCAACGCGGCGGTCTACGATCTCAACCGCAACGAGGTGCCCGGCTCCACCGACCGCGACCGCTACTACTGGCGCGACGTGGGAACGATCGAGTCGTTCTACGACGCCCACCAGGACCTCATCTCGGCCCTGCCGGTGTTCAACCTCTACAACGAGCGCTGGCCGATCTTCACCCAGCAGCTCAACTCCCCGCCGGCGAAGTTCGTGCGCGACTCCAAGGGCAACCCGGGCGTCACCGTCGAGTCGATCGTCTCGCTCGGCTGCCTCATCTCGGGCGCCCGCGTCGAGGGCAGCGTCGTCGGGCCGTGGACCACCGTCGACTCCGGCGCCCTCGTGCAGCAGTCCGTGCTCTTCGACCGCGTGCACGTCGAGCCGGATGCGGTGGTGCGGCGGGCGATCCTCGACAAGAACGTCGTCGTCACGGCCGGGGCCCAGATCGGTGTCGACCCCGAGCGCGACCGCGAGCGGGGGTTCACGGTCACCGACTCGGGCATCACCGTGGTGGGCAAGGGCGAGCGGGTCCTGCCTTAGCCTCTCAGGCCGACCAGCGGCAGGAGCTGCGAGAGATCGCGGAGGTCCATGACGAGGTCGGCCTGCGCCCGCACGACGGGTTTCGCGTCGAACGCCACCGACAGGCCGGCGATCTCCATCATGCGGAGGTCGTTCGCGCCGTCACCGACGGCGACCGTGCGGGCGAGCGGAATCGCGCGGGCCCCGGCCCACTCGATCAGCGCATCCGCCTTGCTCTGCGGGTCGACGATCGGACCGCTCACCGCACCGGTCAGCCGGCCGTCGGCCGAGTGCAGGCGGTTGGCTCGCCAGTGGTCGAGGCCGAGGCGTTCGGCCAGCGGGTCGAGCAGCTCGTGGAAGCCGCCCGAGACCACGCCGACCAGGCTGCCGTGGGCGTGCAGGCCGGCGATCATCGCCGGCACGCCCTCGGTCACGACGATCTGCTCGCCGATCTCGCGGTAGCAGTCGGTGCTGAGGCCCTCGAGCAGCGCCACCCGGGCGCGCAGGCTCTCGGCGAAGTCGAGCTCGCCGTGCATGGCCCGCTCGGTGATCGCGGCCACCTCGGTGTGCCGGCCCGCGCAGTCGGCGAGCATCTCGATGACCTCGTTCTCGATCAGGGTCGAGTCGACGTCGAGCACCACGAGGTGCGGTGTCACGCTCAGTGCCCCATGCCGAGACCGCCATCGACCGGCACGACGGCGCCGGTGATGTAGGCGGCGTCGTCGGAGGAGATCCAGGCCACGACCTTCGCGACCTCGGCCGCGGAGCCGTAGCGGCCGGCGGGGATCGACTTCTTGTACTCGGCCTGCTGGGCCTCGGGCAGCTCGGCGGTCATGTCGGTCTCGATGAAGCCGGGGGCGACGACGTTGGCGGTGATGCCGCGGGCCCCGAGCTCGCGCGAGATCGAGCGGGCGAAGCCCACGAGCGCGGCCTTGGAGGCGCTGTAGTTCGCCTGGCCCGGGCCGCCGTAGAGGCCGACGACGCTCGAGATCAGCACGATGCGGCCGAAGCGGGCCTTCAGCATGCCCTTCGACGCGCGCTTGACGACACGGAAGGCGCCGGTGAGGTTCGTGTCGACGACGCTGGTGAAGTCGTCCTCGCCCATCCGCATGAGCAGCATGTCCCGGGTGATGCCGGCGTTCGCCACGACGACCTCGACCGGGCCGAACTCGCTCTCGACCTCGCTGAAGGCGGCGTCGATGGAGGCGGTGTCGGTGACGTCGCCCTTGACCGTGAGCGCTCCGGCGGGGCCGCCTTCCCCGGTGCGCGAGGTCACGGCGACGCGGTGGCCCTGGGCCACGAACTCCTCGGCGATGGCATAGCCGATACCGCGGTTTCCGCCGGTGATGAGCACGGTTCGGGGGGTGATGGCAGAAGTCACGGAGAGCTGGTCCTCACGGGATGGGGCGGGGCAGGAGACGGCCGGCGAACCCGACGGGGCAATCGGCCGGATACCAGCTTAGAAGCAGTTGGGGAAGCGTAGGCTGAGGTGACCATGAAGAGCAGCCAGCAGTCCCTCACGAGCCTGCCGCCGTCACCCGATGCCGAGCGGCACGCCCGCATGGTCAAATACCTGATCACCATGTCGATCCGCGTGCTCTGCCTCGTGCTGATGCTGTTCGTGCACGGCTGGTGGCTGGCCGTCTGCGCCGCCGGGGCCATCCTGCTGCCCTACTTCGCCGTCGTGCTCGGCAACGTCGGCACCTCCAACATCCAGCGCCACGAGCAGCCGACGGCGATCGAGGTGTACCGCCCGGTTCCCGGAGACGGGCCCCGGTCGTGATCTCGCTCGGCCTCGAGCCCTCCCCCGAGGAGTGCTCGCGGGCGGGCTGCCGTGCTCGCGCCTCGCACCGGATCGAATGGCGCAACCCGCGCATCCATTCTGAAGACCGGCGCAAGGTCTGGCTCGCCTGCGACGAGCACGAGGAGTTCCTGCGCGAGTTCCTCGCGGCGCGTGACTTCCCGCTCGAGGTGGTGCCCGTATGACCGGCTGGCGCTTCCTGCTCTCGCGGCGCTGGGCCGGCTATCTCGCCCTCACGGTCGTGTTCGCGCTGGTCTGCGTGCTGCTGGCGATGTGGCAGCTCGCCCGCCGCGACGAGGCGGTGGCCGAGATCAATCGGGTCGAGACGAACTTCGACGCCTCCCCCACGCCGCTCACCTCGGTGCTGCCCGAGCTCGACTCCTACGACGAGTCGCAGGAGTGGCTGACCGTGTCGATGACCGGCGAGTACCTCGTCGACGACCAGCTGCTGGTGCGCAACCGGCCGCTCGGAGGCGACGTCGGCTTCGACGTGCTGGTGCCGCTGCGGCTCGCGAACGGCGACGTGTTCGTCGTCGACCGCGGGTGGGTGCCGACGGGGCAGACGCAGGACGTGCCGGATGTGGTGCCCGCGGCCCCCACGGGCACCGTGACGGTCGTCGCGCGGCTCAAGGCCGGGGAACCCGAGCTCGCGGGTCGGGGGGCCGTGCCCGGGCAGATCGCGACCATCGAGCTGCCGCGCATCGCCGACGAGGTCGGTCTGCCGACCTACACGGGGGCGTACGGCCTGATGGCGTCGGAGGACCCGGCGCCCGCCACGCGCCCGATGGCCATGCCGAAGCCGACACCCGACGAGGGCGCGCACCTGTCGTACACGTTCCAGTGGTTCTGCTTCGGGCTGCTCGGCTTCGTGGGGCTCGGCTACATCGTGCGGCAGGAGTTCCGGCGGCTGAACGAGGACGACCCCGAGGAGCAGGAGCGCGCGGCCGAGCGCGAGCGCCGGCGGGCCGCGAAGCGTTCGGACTCCGATATCGAGGACGAGATCCTCGATTCGGAGACCCAGCCCCGCTAGCCCTCCTGGGCTATGCCAGGCTGATCAGGTCGGCGTAGTCCTTGTTCCAGTGATCTTCCACGCCGTCGGGCAGGATGAGCACGCGCTCGGGGTTCAGCGCCTCGACGGCACCCTCGTCGTGGCTGACCAGCACGACCGCTCCCTCGTAGTGCGCGAGAGCATCCAGGATCTCTTCGCGGCTCGCCGGGTCGAGGTTGTTCGTGGGCTCGTCGAGCAGCAGCACATTGGCCCCGCTGACCACGATCATCGCCAGCGCGAGCCGGGTCTTCTCGCCGCCCGAGAGCACACCCGCCGGCTTGTGGCCGTCGTCACCGGTGAACAGGAACGAGCCGAGCACGCGCCGCGCCTCGGTCTCGGTGAGGTTCGGTGAGGCGGAGACCATGTTCTCCAGCACCGAGCGCTTCACGTCGATGGTCTCGTGCTCCTGGGCGTAGTACCCGATGCGCAGGCCGTGGCCGGGCTCGAGCTGCCCCGTGTCGGGCTTGTCGACCCCGCCGAGGATGCGCAGCAGCGTCGTCTTGCCCGCACCGTTCAGCCCCAGGATGACGACCTTCGAGCCGCGGTCGATGGCGAGGTCGACGGCGGTGAAGATCTCGAGCGAGCCGTAGCTCTTGGAGAGGTTCGACGCCATCAGCGGGGTGCGACCGCAGGCCGCCGGGGTCGGGAAGCGCAGTTTCGCCACGCGGTCGACCTCGCGCACCTCCTCGAGCCCGGAGAGCATCTTCTCGGCGCGCGCCACCATCTGGTGCGCGGCGGCCGCCTTCGACGCCTTCGCACCGAAGCGGGCGGCCTGCATCTGCAGCTGACCGGCCTTCTTCTCGACGTTGACGCGCTCCTTCTTGCGGCGCTCCTCGTCGGCGGCGCGCTGACGCAGGTAGTTGCGCCAGTTCATGTTGTAGATGTCGATGACCTGGCGGTTGGCGTCGAGGTAGAAGACGCGGTTCACCGTCTCGCCGACCAGCTCGATGTCGTGGCTGATCACGATGAAGCCGCCGTTGTAGCTCTTCAGGAACTCGCGCAGCCAGACGACGCTGTCGGCGTCGAGGTGGTTCGTCGGCTCGTCGAGGATGAGCGTCTCCGCATCGGAGAACAGGATGCGCGCGAGCTCGATGCGGCGCCGCTGACCGCCCGAGAGCGTCTTCAGCTGCTGGTCGAGGATGCGGTCGGGCAGGCTCAGGTTGCTCGCGATCGACGCCGCCTCGGCCTCGGCCGCGTACCCGCCGAGCGCGTCGAAGCGCTCGGTGAGGTTGCCGTACTTCTTCATCGCGGCGGCGCTGACCTTCGGGTCGTCGCTCGCCATGGCGATGGAGGACTCCTGCATGCCCTCGAGCAGCGAGCCAAGACCGCGAGCGTTCAGGATGCGCGTGCGCGCCAGTTCCTCGGGGTCGCCCGAGCGCGGGTCCTGAGGCAGGTAGCCGAGCTCGCCGGAGCGCTGCACGGCCCCGTCGGCGGGCTGGAGGTCGCCGGCGAGGACTTTGGTCAGAGTGGTCTTGCCCGCTCCGTTGCGGCCCACCAGCCCGACCTTGTCGCCGGAACCGACTCGGAACGACACGTCCTCCATGAGGGTTCGTGCGCCGACCCGGATCGCGAGGTCAGTAACGCTGAGCACAGAGATATCCAATTCTTTCGTTGCGTCGCCACAACGCGGGGGGAGGGGGAATCTCTCTAGTATATTTCCATGTCCTCCCTCACTGCGGCCCTCGGCCGTTCTGCTCTCGGCCGCCCCACGCTCGCCGACCGCCTCGTCAGCCGCAGCATCCTGACCGACGTCATGCTCGTCGCGGGCGGCGCGGCCTTCACCGGTCTGCTCGCCCAGATCGCCGTGCCGCTCTGGCCCGTCCCCATCACGGGCCAGACCCTCGCGGTGCTGCTCGTCGGCTCGACGCTCGGTGCCCTCCGCGGCATGGTCTCGCTCGCCGTCTACGCCGTGCTCGGCATCGCGGGCGTGCCGTGGTTCAGCGACGCGGCCGCCGGCTGGCACGTCGTCGCCGGCCCCACGGGCGGCTACATCATCGGCTTCATCATCGCCGCCGGCCTCACCGGCTGGCTGGCGCAGCGCAGCTTCGACCGCAAGGTGCTCGGAGCTGTCGCCTCGTTCGCCGCGGGCACGCTCGTCACCTTCGCGATCGGCCTGCCCTGGCTCGCCGCCTCGCTCGGCCTCACGCTCTCGCAGACCCTCGAGGCGGGCCTCTACCCCTTCATCGTCGGCGGCATCGTCAAGACGCTCCTCGCCGCGGGCATCATCCCCCTGGCCTGGAAGCTCACCTCCCGCCGCAAGTAGCCCCGCGCAGACGCACCCACAGCGGCCGCCGACCTCCTCACGGGGTCGGCGGCCGCTCTGCGTGCGCGAGGCCCCGACCGTGTCGAGCCGCCCACCGGTGCTCGCCCCGAGCCACGATCCCCCGCAGCACCTCGAGCGTCGCGCGCCACCCGTGCATCAACTGCGCGTAACTCAGCCGCACCACGAGATAGCCCCGGCGGGCGAGCGCCAGATCGCGGCGCCTATCGGCCACGAAGGCCTCGTGCCCCGAGTGCCAGGCGCTTCCGTCGACCTCGACGACCAGCCGCTCTCCGATCAGGATGTCCACCCGCCCGACGCCGTCGATCTCGACCTGCACGCGGTGGCCGATTCCCACGGCGCGCACACCGACCCGCACCCGCGACTCCAACCCCGACTCGGCCGCCCCGTCGACGAAGTCGAGGTGGGAGCGGTAGCAGAGGGGCAGCGGGGCCAAAAGCACGGCGAGGCGGGACTCAGTGACGAGCCGTCGGTTGAGGGCCGAGTCGAGGGCGCCGATCGCATCCAGGCGCGCAAGGCACCGCGTCGCGTGCACGAGTGCCGACTCGACCTAGTCGACGGCACCGCGCGGCGGCCGCACGCCCAGTCCGTGGTGCCGGTGCGTCACGACATCGGCGCCGTGATCGGGCACGTGGGAGTGGCGGCGCACCTGGAGGTGCAGCCGAGCATCCTCGCCCGTCCACACGCCGAGCGGTCGCAGCACCGAGACGCAGCTCAGCACTCCCCCGAGTCGGGCGGCTCGCACGACGTCGCCGTGGGCGTCGGGCAGCGCCACCCATCCTCGCCGCAGCCGGACGAGCCCGCCCCGGGCGACGAGGCGGTCGATCGCCGCCGAGGGGTGCCCGTCCGCAGCGAGCTCGGACACGCGCGCGACGCCGCGGCACCGGGACAGCGTTTCGACGATGGTGCTCTGCATCGGGCCAGAGTTCCACGCCACCCTGCGGGCCGGAGGCCGTCAGGCCGAGCTGTGAGCGGACGAGCCGCGAAGGCTGGTCGTGGAGGAGCGGTTCGCGCACGCGACGCGGCCCCCGACTCCGTGAGGAGGTCGGGGGCCGCGAGACGTGCGTGAAGCGCGGGGCTAGATCGAGAAGCCGAGGGCGCGCATCATGTCGCGCCCGTCGTCGGTGATCTTGTCGGGGCCCCACGGCGGCATCCACACCCAGTTGATGCGGAACTGCTCCACCACGCCGTCGAGCGCCTCAGCGGTCTGCTCCTCGAGCACGTCGGTGAGCGGGCAGCCGGCGCTCGTGAGCGTCATGGAGATGACGAGCGCGTTCTGCTCGTCGTCCCAGTTGAGGTCGTAGATGAGGCCGAGGTCGACGATGTTGACGCCGAGCTCAGGGTCCATCACGTCTTTGAGAGCCTCTTCGACCTGGTCGAAGAGCTTCGGTTCGAGTGTCGTGACCATACCGTTATCCTACGTTCGCGCCCTGGAGAAAGCGATCGTAGCCCTCGTTCTCGAGGCGCACGGCGAGCTCGGGGCCGCCCTGCTCGGCGACCTTGCCCGCGACGAACACGTGCACGAAGTCGGGCTTCACGTAGCGCAGGATGCGGTTGTAGTGCGTGATCAGCAGGATGCCCAGGCCGGTGTTCTCCTTGGCCCGGTTCACGCCCTCCGACACGATCTTCAGCGCATCGACGTCGAGACCGGAGTCGGTCTCGTCGAGCACGGCGAACTTGGGCTTCAGCAGCTCGAGCTGGAGGATCTCGTTGCGCTTCTTCTCGCCGCCCGAGAAGCCCTCGTTGACGTTGCGCTCGCGGAACGACTTGTCCATCCGCAGGGCGGTCATCGAGGAGTCGAGGTCCTTGATCCAGCCGCGGATCGCCGGCGCCTGGCCGTCGATCGCGGTCTTCGCGGTGCGCAGGAAGTTCGACACCGACACGCCCGGGATCTCGACCGGGTACTGCATCGCCAGGAAGAGGCCCGCGCGGGCGCGCTCGTCGACCGACTTGTCGAGCATCTCGACGCCGTCGAGCGTGACCGAGCCACCCTCGACGTGGTACTTCGGGTGGCCGGCGATCGCATAGGCGAGCGTCGACTTGCCCGAGCCGTTCGGGCCCATGATGGCGTGGGTCTCGCCCTCGCCGACCGCGAGGTCGACGCCGCGGAGGATCTGCTTGGTCCCCTGCTCGGTCTCGACGCTCACGTGGAGGTCTTCGATCTTCAGAACCGACATGCTAATCAATCACTTTCGTCACGGTTGGGTCGATGTAGATGTCCCCGTCGACCACCTCGATCGAGAAGACGGGAACGGGCTCGTAGGCGGGCAGCGTCAGCGGCTTGCCCGTCTCGAGCGAGAACTTGGAGCCGTGGGCCCAGCACTCGAGGGTGTCGTCCTCGACGAAGCCCTCGGCCAGCGAGATGTCGCCGTGGGTGCAGGTGTCGCCGATGGCGTGGCACTCCCCCGCCGAGTCCTTCACCAGGGCGATCGCGACGCCGCCGACGACCACGCGCAGCGCCTGGTTCACGGGAACCTCGTCGATCGCGCAGACCTTCTCGGCGCTCACGAGTCGCCGCCCGACGGAGCGGAAGCAGCGGCGGCACCAGCGGCACCGGCGCCGGCGGCAGCGGCCGCAGCACCATCGGAGGCGGCACCGGCCGCAGCCCGCACGACCTCGGCCTCGACCAGCTCGGCCTCGACGGCGGCGGTCAGCCGCTCCTCGAGCGCCGGCGAGCCGATCTGCGTGATGATCTCGGCGAGGAACCCGCGCACGACGAGGCGCCGCGCCTCCTCCTCCGAGATGCCGCGCGACTGCAGGTAGAACAGCTGCTCGTCGTCGAAGCGCCCGGTCGACGAGGCGTGCCCGGCCCCGACGATATTGCCCGTCTCGATCTCGAGGTTCGGGATGCTGTCGGCACGGGTGCCGTCGCTGAGCACCAGGTTGCGGTTCTGCTCGTAGCTGTCGGTGCCGTCGGCGTGCGGGCCGATCAGCACGTCGCCGACCCAGACCGTGTGCGCCTTGGCGCCCTGCAGTGCACCCTTGTAGTTGACCCGGCTGCGCGTGTTGGCGGCCTGGTGGTCGATGTACGGGCGCTGCTCGAGGTACTGACCGGCGTCGGCGAAGTAGAGGCCGAAGGCGTCGGTCGACGAGCCCTGACCCGCGAGGTGGATCGACGGGTTCACCCGCACGACACCGCCGCCGAGCGACACGATCACGTGCCGCAGGTTCGCGTCGCGCCCGACCGTGGCGAAGTGGCTCGACACGTGCACGGCCGAGTCGTTCCACTCCTGCACCGTCACGACGGTGAGCTGGGCGCCCTCCCCCACGACGATCTCGACGTTCTCGCTGAGGTCGGCGTCGCCGCGATGCTCCAGGATGACCGTTCCGCTGCTGTTCGGCAGCGCCTCGATCACGACGTGCGCCGCGCGCGGGTTCTGGTCGAAGTGCTCCCGGCGCACCAGCAGCTCCTCGGCCTCCTCGGAGGTCACCCGGATCTGCAGGACCTTCTCGACAGCGCCCCACGCGTTGGCGGATGCGCGGTCTTCGGGGGTGCCGGCCACGCCGACCACCGCCGTCGCCCGGTCGACCCACTCGACGGTGGTGCCCGCCGACTCGGAGTACTGGAACGCGACGGGGCTGCCGTCGAGCACGCCCTCGATGAGGGGGCGGAGGCGGTCGAGGGGTGCGAACTTCCACTCGAACTCCCGGCCGGTGACGGCGGGGAAGTCGGTCACGTCGGTCGACGAAGGCCGCTCCGATCGCGTCTGGACGGGAACGACGGACGGTGAAGCGAGGGCCATCTAGCCTGCGTTTCCTTTCGGCGGGGTCGACCGGGTGGTCGGCTGGGCGAGGGTGCCCGGGTGCACGAGGGGCGGGACGGTCATCCGACGGAGCCTTCCATGCCCATCTCGATCAGCTTGTTGAGCTCGAGGGCGTACTCCATGGGCAGCTCGCGGGCGATCGGCTCGATGAAGCCGCGCACGATCATGGCCATGGCCTCGTCTTCGGGGAGACCGCGGGACATGAGGTAGAACAGCTGCTCCTCGGAGACCTTCGAGACAGTGGCCTCGTGCCCGAGCTGCACGTCGTCGACGCGGATGTCGATGGCGGGGTAGGTGTCCGAGCGCGAGATCGTGTCGACGAGCAGCGCGTCACAGCGCACGGTGTTGGCCGAGTGGTGCGCGTTCGCGTCGACCCGCACCTCACCGCGGTAGCCCGCACGTCCGCCGCCTCGCGCGATCGACTTCGAGACGATCGACGACTGGGTGTACGGCGCCATGTGGATCATCTTCGCGCCGGCGTCCTGGTGCTGGCCGGGGCCCGCGAAGGCCACCGAGAGCGTCTCGCCCTTGGCGCGCTCGCCCGCGAGGTAGATCGACGGGTACTTCATCGTCACCTTGGATCCGATGTTGCCGTCGATCCACTCCATCGTCGCGCCCTCGTGGGCGATGGCCCGCTTGGTGACGAGGTTGTAGACGTTGTTCGACCAGTTCTGGATGGTCGTGTAGCGCACGCGGGCGTTCTTCTTCACGATGATCTCGACGACCGCGGAGTGCAGCGAGTCGCTCTTGTAGATCGGCGCCGTGCAGCCCTCGATGTAGTGCACGTACGAGCCCTCGTCGGCGATGATCAGCGTGCGCTCGAACTGGCCCATGTTCTCGGTGTTGATGCGGAAGTAGGCCTGCAGCGGGATCTCGACGTGCACGCCCTTGGGAACGTAGACGAACGAGCCGCCCGACCAGACGGCCGTGTTCAGCGCGGCGAACTTGTTGTCGCCCGAGGGGATGACCGAGCCGAAGTACTCGTCGAAGAACTCGGGGTGCTCGCGGAGCGCGGTGTCCGTGTCCATGAAGATGACGCCCTGGGCCTCGAGGTCTTCGCGGATCTGGTGGTAGACCACCTCGGACTCGTACTGCGCGGCCACGCCGGAGACGAGGCGCTGACGCTCCGCCTCGGGGATGCCGAGGCGCTCGTAGGTGCTCTTGATGTCGTCGGGCAGGTCGTCCCACGTGGTGGCCTGCTTCTCCGTGGAGCGCACGAAGTACTTGATGTTGTCGAAGTCGATGCCGGAGAGGTCGGCTCCCCAGGTGGGCATCGGCTTGCGCCCGAAGATCTGGAGCGCCTTCAGGCGCGTCTTGAGCATCCATTCGGGTTCGTTCTTCAGCGCCGAGATGTTCTCGACGACGGCCTCGTTGATGCCGCGCTTCGCGCTCGCACCCGCCGTGTCGGAGTCCGACCAGCCGAATTCGTACACGCCGAGGTTCTCGAGTTCTGGCCGGTCGATCAATACGTCTGACATGGCTGACTCCATTCCTTGCAGCTGGCGACCTGCTCCTGCCCAGAGTTCAACCGGGCAGAGGTCTTCGACATTCCATCGTCACACCGAAATGCCCGTCGATTCGCGGACTCGGAGCAGATTGTGTGTCGGGATCGGAACTCAGGCCTTGAGGGCCGCTTCCTGATCTTTCATTGTATACGTGCTGGGCGCGGGCGGGGCCCAGAGCTGCGGATGCACGTCCAGCAGCACGCGCAGGGCACCGACCCAGACCAGGGCCGAGCCGAGCAGGTGCAGCACGACCATCCATTCGGGCAGGCCGAGCAGTGCCTGGGCGACGCCGAGCACCGCCTGCAGCAGCACGACGGCGACGAAGGTGGCGGCGCGGCGGCGGGCCAGCGTGGCCCCCGGGACCCGCGAGACGAGCACCAGCACGGCGACGCCCAGCACCAGGGAGAGCGTGCCCAGGATGCCGTGGGCCACCGTGACGTGCTCCCAGACGAAGGGCATACGGGGCACGTCGGCCGAGTCGCCGGCGTGCGGGCCGGTGCCGGTGACCAGGGTGCCGACGATGATCAGCACGGCCGTGACGGCCACGAGCACCCAGGCCAGCAGGCCGACGCCGCGCGGGATGTGCACCGCCGCGGACTGGCCGCGATGCGCACGGTGCCAGGTGAGCGTCGTGGTGGTGAGCAGCGCCATCGCCATCACGAAGTGCATGGCGACCACCCAGGGGTTCAGGTCGGTGCGCACCGTCACTCCCCCGGCGATCGCGTTGGCGACGACGAGCCAGAACTGCGACCAGGCCAGGCGGGTCATGCTCCGCACGCGCGGCTTCTGCAGCCGGGCCGCCACGATCGCCCAGCCGACGGCCACGATCAGCACGCCGGTCAGGGCGCGGTTGGCGAACTCGATGAAGCCGTGGATGCCCAGCTCGGGAGTGGTGGCGATGGAGGAGCCGTCGCAGGTGGGCCAGGTCGGGCATCCGAGCCCCGAACCCGTGACGCGCACGACGCCGCCGGTGACGATGATGAGGATGCTCACGACCAGCGCCGCGGTCGTGCCCCAGCGCAGGGCGCGCGGGGTGAGCGTCACGCGGGCGGCGAGCCAGCTGAACGGCGTGGGCATCAGAACGGCAGCAGCGGGTCGATCGCGACGGCGAGGAAGACCAGCGTGAGGTAGGTGATCGAGCCGTGGAACACGCGCATCGGCTTGATGCTGAGGTCGCGGATCGAGCGGCTGTACAGACGGTGCGACTCGTAGAGGAACCAGGCCCCGGCGATGATCGCGGTGGCGGTGTAGACGAGGCCCATGTGGCCGACCGGGATGAGCAGCAGCGAGCACGCCACCATCGCCCAGGCGTAGAGCACGATCTGCAGGCCCACGACCACGCGGCCGCGGACGACCGCGAGCATGGGCACGCCGGCCGTCTTGTAGTCGGCGCGGTACTTCATCGACAGCGGCCAGTAGTGCGGCGGCGTCCAGAGGAAGATGATGCCGAAGAGGATGAGCGCCTCCCAGGACAGGGAGTTCGTCACGGCCGCCCAGCCGATGAGCACGGGCATGCAGCCGGCGGTGCCGCCCCAGACGATGTTCTGGGGGGTGCGGCGCTTCAGCACGAGCGTGTAGAGCAGCACGTAGATGAGGATCGCGACCAGCGCCAGTGCGGCTGCCAGGTAGTTGGTGGTGAACGCGAGCCAGACGATCGACACGACGCCGGTCGCCCACGCGAACACGAGCGCCTCGCGGTCGGAGAGCACGCCGGTGACCAGCGGCCGCTGCGAGGTGCGATCCATCAGCCGGTCGATGTCGCGGTCGATGTAGCAGTTGAACGCCGAGGCGCTGCCTGCCGAGAGCGCGCCGCCGACGAGCGTGGCGAGCACCAGCCAGAGGTTCGGGATGCCCCCCTGCGCCAGGATCATCACGGGGAAGGTGGTGACGAGGAGCAGCTCCATCACCCGCGGCTTGGTGAGGGAGATGTAGCCCCGCACCTTGTCCATCGGGCTGATCTGCCGCTCGGCCACCCGGCCGTCTACCGCTACGTCCATTACTCCTCGTTACGTGACCGTCGCTATCCCCGGGTCCAAGTCTATTGGATCGAACGGCTGCGCCCGTCCGCCTCGATATGATTGGAGAACCCGGGCCGGGAACTGGCTCGCACACTCGAGAAGGGGTCGATTTTCCTCGTGGCTACACTCCAATGGGAACCCATTGACGACAAAGCAGTTACCACCGCCAAGATCCTCGCGGCCGACGCCGTGGAGAAGGTCGGCAACGGGCACCCCGGCACGGCGATCAGCCTCGCCCCGGCCGCGTACCTCCTGTTCCAGAAGGTCATGCGCAAAGACCCCGCCGATCAGGACTGGCTCGGTCGCGACCGCTTCATCCTCTCCGTGGGCCACTCGTCGCTGACCCAGTACATCCAGCTCTACCTGGGTGGCTACGGTCTCGAGCTCGACGACCTCAAGGCGCTCCGCACCTGGGGCTCGCTCACCCCCGGTCACCCCGAGTACGGGCACACCAAGGGCGTCGAGATCACCACCGGCCCCCTCGGCCAGGGCCTCGCCTCCTCGGTCGGCTTCGCCTACGCCCAGCGCTTCGAGCGCGGTCTGTTCGATCCGGATGCGCAGCCCGGCACCAGCCCGTTCGACCACTTCACCTACGTGATCGCCGGCGACGGCGACATGGAGGAGGGCGTCACCAGCGAGGCCTCCTCGCTCGCCGGCCACCAGCAGCTCGGCAACCTGATCGCGATCTACGACTCGAACCAGATCTCGATCGAGGACGACACGAACATCGCCTTCACCGAAGACGTCAAGGCCCGCTACGAGGCCTATCACTGGCACGTGCAGGTCGTCGACTGGAAGAAGACGGGCGAGTACGTCGAAGACGTGCAGGCCCTCTTCGACGCCATCGAGGAGGCCAAGGCCGAGACCTCGAAGCCCTCGCTGATCATCCTCAAGACGATCATCGGCTGGCCGTCGCCGAAGAAGCAGAACACCGGCAAGATCCACGGCTCGGCGCTCGGCGCCGACGAGCTGAAGGGCCTCAAGGAGGTCGTCGGTTTCGACCCGGAGCAGCACTTCCAGGTCGACGACGACGTCATCGAGCACACCCGCAAGGCCCTCCAGCGCGGCTCCGAGGAGCGCGCCGAGTGGCAGAAGGGCTTCGACGCCTGGGCCGCCGCCAACCCCGAGAAGAAGCAGCTGCTCGACCGCCTCGAGGCGGGCGAGCTGCCCGAAGGACTCGAGGACGCCCTGCCCGTGTTCGAGGCCGGCAAAGAGGTCTCGACCCGCGCCGCCTCCGGCAAGGTCATCAACGCCCTCGCTCCGGTGCTGCCGGAGTTCTGGGGCGGTTCGGCCGACCTCGCCGAGTCGAACAACACGACCATCGAGTCGGGCGCGTCCTTCGTGCCCTCCGAGCACTCCACCCACGAGTGGACGGGCAACAAGTACGGCCGCGTGCTGCACTTCGGCATCCGCGAGCACGCCATGGGCTCGATCCTGAACGGCATCGTGCTGCACGGCAAGACCCGCCCGTTCGGCGGCACCTTCCTCATCTTCAGCGACTACATGCGCCCCGCGGTGCGTCTGGCCGCCCTGATGAAGGTCCCGTCGATCTTCGTCTGGACCCACGACTCCGTGGCCCTGGGTGAAGACGGCCCGACCCACCAGCCGGTCGAGCAGCTCACCGTGCTGCGCGCCATCCCCGGGCTCGACGTCGTGCGTCCCGCCGACGCCAACGAGGTCGGCCACGCCTGGCTGACCATCCTCGGCCGCAAGCACAACCCGGCCGGCATCGCGCTGACCCGCCAGAACATCCCGGTGTTCGAGCGCGGCGACGGCGACGCCTCCGGCGAGGTCTTCGCCTCGGCCAAGAACGTCTCGAAGGGCGCCTACGTGCTCGCCGAGGCTCCCAACGGAACCCCTGACGTGATCTTCATCGCCACCGGCTCCGAGGTGCAGCTGGCCGTGAACGCCCGCGAGATCCTGGCCGGCGAGGGCATCAACGCCCGCGTCGTCTCGGCCCCGTCGCTGGAGTGGTTCGAGGAGCAGAGCGCCGACTACAAGGAGTCCGTGCTCCCCGCCGCCGTCAAGGCCCGCGTCTCGATCGAGGCCGGCATCGACATGGGCTGGCGCAAGTACATCGGCGACGCCGGCCGCAGCGTCTCGATCGAGCACTTCGGTGCCTCGGCCGACTACAAGACGCTGTTCCGCGAGTTCGGCATCACCACCGAGGCGGCCGTCGAGGCCGCGAAGACGTCGCTCGCCGCGCTCTGAGTCGCCTCAGAGACCGCTTGTCGAGAATCTAAGAGAGAAGAAGAGAATGACTGAGAACACTCAGAAGCTGTCCGACGTCGGCGTGTCGATCTGGCTCGACGACCTGTCGCGCGAGCGCATCTCCTCCGGTGGGCTGCAGAAGCTCATCGACGAGAAGAACGTCGTGGGCGTCACCACCAACCCGACCATCTTCGCCGCCGCCCTCGCCAACGGTGAGAGCTACAGCGAGCAGGTCGCCGCGCTGGCCGCGAAGAACACCGACGTCACCGACGCCGTGTTCGAGATCACCACCGACGACGTCGCCGCCGCGAGCGACATCTTCAAGCCGATCTACGACGCCTCCAAGGGCTTCGACGGCCGCGTCTCGATCGAGGTCGAGCCGGGTCTCGCGCACGACGCCCAGGGCACCATCGCCCAGGCGAAGGCGCTGTCGGCCAAGGTCGACCGCGAGAACGTGCTGATCAAGATCCCCGCGACCGTCGAGGGCCTCGAGGCGATCACCGAGACCATCGCCGCCGGCATCTCGGTGAACGTCACGCTGATCTTCTCGCTCGAGCGCTACCGCGACGTCATCAACGCCTACCTCACCGGCCTCGAGAAGGCCAAGGAGGCGGGCCACGACCTGTCGAAGATCCACTCCGTCGCCTCCTTCTTCGTGTCGCGTGTCGACACCGAGATCGACAAGCGCCTCACCGCGATCGGCACCGACGAGGCCCTCGCGCTGAAGAGCAAGGCCGGCATCGCCAACGCGCAGCTCGCCTACGAGGTCTGGACCCAGGCGTTCGCCACCGAGCGCGCTCTGCTGCTGCTCGAGGGCGGCGCCAACACCCAGCGTCCGCTCTGGGCGTCGACCGGTGTGAAGGACCCGAGCGTCCCCGACACCGCCTACGTCGTCGAGCTGGCCGCCCCCTCGGTGGTCAACACCATGCCCGAGAAGACCCTCGAGGCCCTCTCCGACCACGGCGAGGTGCGCGGCGACACCATCGCGCACTCCTACGAGGGCGCCAACAAGGTGCTCGACGCCATCGGCGCACTGGGCATCTCGTACGCCGAGGTCACCGAGCTGCTCGAGAAGGAGGGCGTCGAGAAGTTCATCGTGTCCTGGAACGAGCTGCTCGACACCGTCACGGCTGCCCTGAAGGCTGCTGAATGACGATCGCCATCCATGTGTCGGGCGACGCCAAGGCGGCCGTCCAGGCACAGGTCCCGGTGCTGGTGGGCGACCTGGTCGCCTCCGGCATCACCGCGCTGAACCCCACGCTGTGGGGTTCAGCCGCGGAGGCGGAGGCCTCCAAGCGGCTGGGCTGGGTCGAGGCGGTCTCCGTCTCGCGCCCGCTGGTCGCCGAGATCGAGGCGCTGCGCGCCGAGTTCCTCTCCGCCGGGATCGACCACTTCGTGCTCGCGGGCATGGGCGGGTCCTCGCTCGCCCCCGAGGTCATCACGAAGACCCTGGGCGTCGAGCTGACAATCCTCGACTCGACGGCCCCGGAGCAGATCCGTGCGGCTCTCGACGACCGCCTGTCCTCGACGGTGCTCATCGCCTCGTCGAAGTCGGGTGGAACGCTCGAGACCGACAGCCAGCGCCGGGCCTGCGAGGCCGCGTTCCGCGCGGCGGGCATCGACCCGGCCACGCGCATCGTGATCGTCACCGATCCCGGATCGCCGCTGGAGACCGAGGCCCGTGAGGCCGGCTACCGCGTGTTCCTGGCCGACCCCGACGTCGGAGGGCGCTACTCGGCGCTCACCGCCTTCGGGCTCGTGCCCTCGGGCCTCGCGGGTGCCGCGATCGACGAGCTGCTCGACGAGGCCGAGGCGATCTCGCTGAACCTCGCGGAGGACGGCGACGAGAACTTCGGTCTCATCCTCGGGGCCGCGATCGCGGGCACGAGCCCGCTGCGCGACAAGACCGGCATCGTGGCCGACGGAACCCACATCGTGGGCTTCGCCGACTGGGCCGAGCAGCTGATCGCGGAGTCGACGGGCAAGGACGGCAAGGGCCTGCTCCCCGTCGTGCTCGACGTCGACTCCCCCGAGCTCGCCGAGCGCCTGCCCGACGTGCAGATCGTGCGCCTGGTCGCCGACGCCCACGAGTTCCACCTGCGCGAGCGTCATCCGGGAGAGGTGCTGATCAGCGGCTCCCTCGGGGCCATGCTGCTCACCTGGGAGTACGCGGTCGCGGTCGCCGGGCGCCTGCTCGGCATCGACCCGTTCGACCAGCCCGACGTGGAGTCGGCGAAAGAGGCCGCCCGCGGCCTGCTCGACGCCCGGCCCGAGCCCGAGGCGCCCTCGTTCGTCGAGAGCGGCGTCGAGGTGCGCGGCACCGCCGGCGTCGTGTCGGCAGAGGCGTCGGTGCGCGCATCCGTCGACGCCCTGATCGCGGCTCTGCCCGCGAACGGCTACCTCGCGGTGATGGCCTACGTCGATCGCACGGCACTGCCGCAGCTCGCCGGGCTGCGCGACCTGCTCGCCGCCCGCTCGGGTCGCCCCGTCACCTTCGGCTGGGGCCCACGGTTCCTGCACTCGACCGGTCAGTACCACAAGGGCGGCCCCGCCACCGGCGTGTTCCTGCAGATCACGGCCGACCCGGGTGCCGACCTCGCCATCCCCGACCGCCCGTTCAGCTTCGGCCAGCTCATCCAGGCCCAGGCCGCGGGCGATGCCGCCGTCCTCGAGCAGCACGGCCGGCCCGTGCTGCGCCTCAACCTCACGAACGCGTCCCTCGACGCCGAGACCCTGCTCAGCGCCCTGCGCTGACGAGGTCCGGCCCGAACCTAGGAGTTCAATGCCTCCCGTTGAGATCACCCCGGAGTACAACCCGCTCCGGCTTCCCACCGATCGCCGCCTGAACCGGATCGCGGGGCCCTCCGGCCTCGTCATCTTCGGTGTCACCGGCGATCTCTCGCGCAAGAAGCTGATGCCGGCGGTCTACGACCTCGCCAGCCGCGGCCTCCTGCCGCCCGGCTTCTCGCTCGTCGGCTTCGCCCGGCGCGACTGGGAGGACCAGGACTTCGAGCGCGTCGTGCACGACGCCGTGAAGGAGCACTCCCGCACCCCGTTCGACGAGGACGTGTGGCGCCAGCTCTCCGAGGGCATCCGCTTCGTCTCGGGCGAGTTCGACGACGACACGGCGTTCGAGCAGCTGAAGGAGACGATCGACGAGCTCGATCGCGACCGCGGCACCATGGGCAACTACGCCTTCTACCTGTCGATCCCGCCGAAGGCGTTCCCGCTCGTCACCGAGCAGCTGCGCCGCTCCGGCCTGGCCGACCAGCAGGAGGGTCAGTGGCGCCGCGTCGTCATCGAGAAGCCCTTCGGCAGCGACCTGAAGACGGCCCGGGAGCTGAACGACGTCGTCGAGTCGGTCTTCCCACCCGACTCGGTGTTCCGCATCGACCACTACCTCGGCAAGGAGACCGTCCAGAACATCCTGGCGCTCCGCTTCGCGAACCAGCTCTACGAGCCCATCTGGAACGCGAACTACGTCGATCACGTGCAGATCACCATGGCCGAAGACATCGGGGTGGGCGGCCGCGCCGGCTACTACGACGGCATCGGGGCGGCGCGCGACGTCATCCAGAACCACCTGCTGCAGCTCCTGGCCCTCACGGCCATGGAGGAGCCCATCTCGTTCGACGCCGCCGACCTGCGCGCCGAGAAGGAGAAGGTGCTCGCCGCCGTCAAGCTCCCCGACGACCTCAGCACGGTCAGCGCGCGCGGTCAGTACGCGGGCGGCTGGCAGGGCGGGGAGAAGGTGCCCGGCTTCCTCGAGGAGGACGGGATGAACCCCGAGTCCACCACCGAGACCTACGCCGCGGTGAAGCTCGACATCGGCACCCGCCGGTGGGCCGGCGTGCCGTTCTACCTCCGCGCGGGCAAGCGCCTCGGCCGCCGCGTCACCGAGATCGCGGTGGTGTTCAAGCGTGCCCCGCAGTACCTCTTCGCCGAGAGCCAGACCTCGGAGCTCGGGCAGAACGCCCTGGTCATCCGGGTGCAGCCCGACGAGGGCGTGACCATCCGCTTCGGCTCGAAGGTGCCGGGTGCCGGCGTGCAGGTGCGCGACGTCACCATGGACTTCGGCTACGGCCACGCCTTCACCGAGGCGAGCCCCGAGGCCTACGAGCGGCTCATCCTCGACGTGCTGCTCGGCGACCCGCCCCTCTTCCCGCGTCAGCGGGAGGTGGAGCTGTCGTGGATGATCCTCGACCCGATCGAGGAGTACTGGAGCACCCAGGGCCAGCCCGAGCAGTACCGCCCCGGTACCTGGGGTCCGAGCTCTGCCGATGAACTGCTGGCCCGCGACGGAAGAACCTGGAGACGCCCGTGATCGTCGACCTGCCCGACACCACCACCAGCAAGATCTCGAAGTCGCTGGTCAAGATCCGCGAGGAGGGCGGCGCCGTCGCCCTGGGCCGTGTGCTCACCCTCGTCATCGTGACCTCGCTCGGCGAGGAGGAGGACGCTATCGAGGCGGCCAACGACGCCTCCCGCGAGCACCCGATGCGCGTCATCGTGGTCTCGACCGACACCGCCAACGACGGCATGAACACCGGCCGCGGAGCGCGTCTCGACGCGCAGATCCGCGTCGGCGGCGATGCCGGAGCGAGCGAGGTCGTCGTGCTCCGTGCCTACGGCGCCGCGGCGAGCGACCAGGAGGGGCTCGTCACCGGGCTGCTGCTGTCCGACGCCCCGGTCGTCGTCTGGTGGCCGGGAGCGGCCCCCGACGACGTGTCGAAGAGCGACCTCGGCCGCATCGCGACCCGGCGTATCACCGACTCGTCGAACCAGCCGAACCCCTACGAGGCGCTGCTGCGCCGGGCGGAGAGCTACGCCCCGGGCGATACCGACTTCGCCTGGACGCGGCTCACGTTGTGGCGCGCCCAGCTGGCCGCGGTGCTCGATCAGCCGCCCTACGAGCCGGTCACGGCCATCGAGGTCTCCGGCGCATCCGACTCCCCCTCGACGCTGCTGCTCGCCTCCTGGCTGCGGCACCAGCTGCAGGTGCCGGTGAAGTACGGACTGCTCTCGCGCTCGAACGGTTCGAGCGGCATCCACGGCGTGATCCTCACCCGGGAGAGCGGCGACATCGAGCTGGTGCGCGACGTTCCCAACGTGGCCCGTCTGAGCCAGCCGAACCAGCCCACCCACGACCTCTCGCTGCCGCGCCGCAACCTGCGCGACTGCCTGGCCGAGGAGCTGCGGCGGCTCGATCCGGACGACCTGTATGGTGAAGTCATCTCCCAGGGGCTCTCCGAGCTGCTGGAGTCAAAAGACGCCGGCGTACGCGACGCGGTCTGACAGGTAGGGACGATATTCGATGACCACTGACCGCCGAGTCCTCGTGCATCCCGACAAGGAGTCCCTCGCGGGCTCGGTCGCGGCACGGTTCATCACCAAGATGATCGACATCCTCGACGAGTTCGAGGAGGCGAACGTCGTGCTCACGGGCGGCACGATGGGCGAGAAGGTGCTGGAGGCCATCCGCACCTCCCCTGCCTCGCACACGATCGACTGGTCGCGCATCACCTTCTGGTGGGGCGACGAGCGCTTCGTGGCCCGTGACGACGCCGACCGCAACGAGCTGCAGGCGCGGCGCGCGCTGCTCGATCACGTGCCTGTCGACGAGTCGAAGGTGCACGCCTACCCGGCCGCCGGCGAGGGCGTCGACCTCGACGAGGCCGCGCGTGTCTACGCCCGCGAGCTCGCGGAGGCCGCGCCCGAGGGCAAGGAGTACCCGCGCTTCGACATCATGTTCCTCGGTGTCGGGCCCGACGGGCACATCGCCTCGCTGTTCCCCGGGCACGACGAGATCCGCGTCACCGACACCTCCGTGGTGCCGGTGCGCAACTCGCCGAAGCCGCCGCCCGAGCGGCTCAGCCTGACCCTCCCGGTCATCCAGTCGGCCGACCGCATCTGGATGGTGCTGGCCGGTGCTGACAAGGCGTCGGCCATCGGCCTGGCCCTCGCCGGCGCCAGCGTCGACGAGGTTCCGGTCGCCGGGGCCCAGGGGCGCAAGCGCACCGTGTTCTTCGTCGACCAGGAGGCTGCGGCCGAGGTGCCCGCGGCGCTGATCGCCCCGTCGTACTGACGCGGGCGCGGTTCGCCGCGCATCCGCTTTGCCTAACGGTACGAAAAAGGGAGGCTCTCGATCGAGAGCCTCCCTTTCTGCGTCGTTGCGCTGCGCTACTTGGCGACCGTGCCGCGTCGCTCGCGCAGCTGAGTCAGGGCGTCTTCGAGCAGCTGCTCCGCCTCCTGCTCGGTGCGGCGCTCCTTCACGTAGGCGAGGTGCGTCTTGTAGGGCTCGAGCTTGGCGACCGACGGGGGGTTGGCCTTGTCGCGACCGGCGGGCAGGCCCGAGGTCGGGCAGTCGATGACCTCGGGGATCTCCTCGTCGGGCAGGTTCGCCGCGAAGTACCGGACGGTCTCGTTGCCGAGTGCATCCCAGTACGAGACCTGGATGCGCTCCGCGTGGAAACCGCGGTCCTGCTCCCCCATCGGACCGGCGCCGACGCGCGATCCGCGGATCGCACTTCCTCCTGATGCCATTCGATTTCCCCCTAGAGTCCCGTGTCGAACTTGGTGATCAGCCCGAGCACGATGATGCTGGCGACCCAGACGAGCCCCAGGATGACGGTGATGCGGTTGAGGTTGCGCTCGGCGACGCCGGACGCTCCCAGGTTGGACGTGACGCCGCCGCCGAACATGTCGGACAGACCGCCGCCGCGCCCCTTGTGGAGCAGGATCAGAAGGGTCAGAAGCAGGCTCGTGATGGCGAGAACCACCTGGAGGATGACCTGAAGGATTTGCACTGCTTGCCTTTCACATACGTCGGTAGCGGGGTCGCTTCCCCCGAAGACCAGAGGTCAGTCTACACTCCAACGTGCTTCTGGTAGCGGACGATGGCGGCGAACTCCGTCACGTCGAGGCTCGCACCGCCGACAAGGGCGCCGTCGACGTTCGGCTCGCGCATGAAGCCGGCGATGTTGCCCGACTTCACCGAGCCGCCGTAGAGGATGCGGGTCGCCGCAGCCGTGTCGGCTCCGAGCTTCTCGGCGAGCACGGCGCGGAGCGCCGCACCGACGGTCTCGGCCTGCTCGGGCGTGGCGGCCTGACCCGAGCCGATGGCCCAGACCGGCTCGTAGGCGACGACGATGTCGACGCCCGCCTTCAGGCCCTCGATCGCCGCGGTGAGCTGCGCCACCGGAACAGCGCTCTGGCCGTGCTTCTCGAGGTCGTCGGCGGTCTCGCCGACGCAGATGATCGGCACGATGCCGTGCTTCACGGCCGCCTCGGTCTTGGCGGCGACGATCTCGTCGGTCTCGCCGTGCAGCGTGCGCCGCTCGGAGTGGCCGATGATCACGAACTTCGTGTCGAGCTGGGCCAGGAACTGACCCGAGATCTCACCGGTGTAGGCACCGGACTCGTGCTCGGAGATGTCCTGCCCGCCGTAGGCGAGCCCGAGCTTGTCGGCCGCCACCAGGGTCTGCACCGAGCGCAGGTCGGTGAACGGGGGGAACACCGCGACCTCGACGTCGTCGAAGCTGTGCTTCGCGTCCTCCAGCGACCAGGCGAGCTTCTGCACGAAGGCGATCGCCTGCAGGTGGTCGAGGTTCATCTTCCAGTTGCCCGCGATCAGGGGCGTGCGCTTCAGGACCATCCGAGGACCTCCAGGCCGGGGAGACGCTTGCCCTCGAGGAACTCGAGACTGGCACCGCCTCCGGTTGAAATGTGACCGAACTGGTCGTCAGTGAAGCCGAGGGCGCGCACGGCCGCAGCCGAGTCACCGCCTCCGACCACACCGAGGCCGTCGACCTCGGTGAGGGCCTGCGCCACGGCTTTGGTGCCGGCCGCGAAGGGCTCGAGCTCGAACACGCCCATGGGGCCGTTCCAGAACACGGTCTTCGAGTCGGCGATGATCTCCGCGAAGGCCGCGGCGGTGTCGGGCCCGATGTCGAGGCCGAGTCCGGATGCTCCGAACGGCGTCTCCTCGATCGAGTCGGCCGAGGTGACCGCCGTGTCGGCGTCGGCGCCGAACTTCGACGCCACGACGATGTCGGTCGGCAGCACGATGCGCACGCCGAGCTCGTCGGCCTTGGTGAGGTAGCCGCGCACGGTGTCGAGCTGGTCCTCCTCCAGGAGGCTGGAGCCCACGGCGTGCCCCTGGGCCTTCAGGAACGTGAACAGCATCCCGCCACCGATGAGCAGCGTGTTGACCTTGGGCAGCAGGTGGCCGATGACCCCGAGCTTGTCGGAGACCTTCGAGCCGCCGAGCACGACGGTGTAGGGGCGCTCGGGGTTCGCGGTGAGGCGGTCGAGCACCTCGAGCTCGGTCTGGATGAGGAGGCCTGCGGCGCTCGGCAGCAGCTCTGCGAGGTCGTAGACGCTCGCCTGCTTGCGGTGCACGACGCCGAAGCCGTCGGAGACGAAGGCGTCGCCGTAGGCGGCGAGCTTCTCGGCGAACGCGCGGCGCTCTCCGGCGTCTTTGCTGGTCTCGCCGGGGTTGAAGCGGAGGTTCTCGAGCACGGCGATCTGGCCGTCTTCGAGGGCGGCCACCGCATCCGTCGCCTCGTCGCCGACCGTGTCGTGGGCGAACGCGACCGGGGCGCCGAGCAGCTCGCTCAGGCGCTGGGCCACGGGCTCGAGGGAGTACTTGGCCTCGGGGGCGCCGTCGGGGCGGCCGAGGTGGCTGACGACCACGACGCGGGCGCCCTGCTCGAGCAGCGCGTTCAGGGTGGGGAGGCTCGCGCGCACGCGGCCGTCGTCGGTGATGACCCCGTCCTTGACAGGGACGTTGAGGTCGCAGCGGACGACGACACGCTTGCCGGCGAGCGATCCGAGGGAGTCGAGAGTGCGGAGCGTCACGGGATCGCTTTCAGTCAGGAGCCGGTGGTACCCCCTCGCGCGAAGCGAGGAGGCACCACCGGCTGAGGGGTTGCTACAGCTTGGCGGCGACGAACTCGGCGATGTCGACGAGTCGGTTCGAGTAGCCCCACTCGTTGTCGTACCACGAGGCGACCTTGACCTGGTTGCCGATGACCTTGGTCAGGCCGGCGTCGAAGATCGAGGAGTGCGGGTCGGACACGATGTCGCTCGAGACGATCGGGTCTTCGGTGTAGCTCAGGATGCCCTTGAGGTCGCCCTCGGCGGCGTTCTTGTACGCCTCGTTGATCTGCTCGACCGTGGCCGGGTTGGTCAGCTCGACGGTGAGGTCGGTGATCGAACCGGTCGGGACCGGAACGCGCAGGGCGTAGCCGTCGAGCTTGCCCACGAGCTCGGGGATGACGAGGCCGAGGGCCTTCGCCGCACCGGTCGAGGTGGGGATGATGTTCAGCGCGGCGGCTCGGGCGCGACGCAGGTCGCTGTGCGGGCCGTCCTGCAGGTTCTGGTCGGCGGTGTACGCGTGCACCGTCGTCATCAGGCCGCGCTCGATGCCGAAGTTGTCGAGCAGCACCTTGGCGAGCGGCGCGAGGCAGTTCGTCGTGCAGGAGGCGTTCGAGATGATGTCGTGCACCTGGGGGTCGTAGGTGCCCTCGTTGACGCCCAGCACCAGGGTCGCGACGTCGTCGCCGGTGGCCGGAGCCGAGACGATGACCTTCTTGGCGCCCGCGGCGATGTGCTTGCGCGCGTCGTCGCTCTTGGTGAAGCGGCCGGTCGACTCGATGACGATGTCGACACCCAGCTCGCCCCAGGGGAGGTCGGCGGGGTCGCGCTCGGCGAGCACGATGATCGGCTTGCCGTTGACGACGATCTTGTCGCCGTCGAGCTCCACCTTGGCGTCGAGACGGCCGGTGATGGAGTCGTACTTGAGAAGGTGCGCGAGCGCCTTGTTGTCGGTCAGGTCGTTGACGGCGACGATCTCGATGTCGCTGCCCTTGGCGAGGGCGGCGCGGAAGAAGTTACGGCCGATACGGCCGAAGCCGTTGATGCCGATCTTTACGGACACAGATTGCTCCTGTTGCTGGGGCCCTGTCGGGCATGTGGTGGTGGGTAGCCGTGGAGAAGGATGCCGGGGCGACCATGAAGGTCGGCCCCGGCATCCGGCGTCGCTATGACAGTACCAGCAGGCCTTCGGTCTTCGTGCGGGCCGCCTCGAAGCGTGCGGCGACGTTCGACCAGTTGGCGATGTTCCACACCGCCTTGATGTAGTCGGCGCGGACGTTGAGGTAGTCGAGGTAGTAGGCGTGCTCCCAGACGTCGAGCATGAACAGCGGCACGACGCCGAACGGCACGTTGCCCTGCTGGTCGAACAGCTGGAAGACGGTGAGCTGCTGGCCGATGACGTCCCAGCCGAGCACGGCCCAGCCGGAGCCCTGCACGCCGAGCGCGACGGCGGTGAAGTGGGCCTGGAACTTCTCGAACGAGCCGAAGGTGTCGTCGATCGCCGCGGCGAGCTCGCCCTCGGGGGTCTGGGTGTCGGGGGTCAGGTTCGTCCAGAACACCGTGTGGTTGACGTGACCGCCCAGGTTGAAGGCGAGGTCCTTCTCCAGCTTGTTGACGTTCGCCAGGTTGTCGGATGCGCGGGCCTCGGCCAGCGCGGCGAGGGCGGTGTTGGCGCCGGCCACGTAGGTCGCGTGGTGCTTGTCGTGGTGGAGCTGCATGATCTTGCCGCTGATGTGGGGCTCGAGCGCAGCGTAGTCGTACGGCAGCTCAGGCAGAGTGTACTCAGCCATTGATGATCTCCTCGTGATAGAGGCCGCCGACCAGATGAGCGGCGGCTGTGAGTGACCTGATCAGTCTATTCCTGCTCCGCCGGTCGCGGTGGCGGCACCCAGCGATCGTTCACCTGGGGGGGGCGTCGGGGCGTCGCCTCGGCACAGCCGGATCAGCCGGATGAGTCGGATCAGTCGTCGAGGTCGGGCGGGAGGTTGGCCTCCGTGCCCGGGATGCCCTGGTCGGCGGCCTGCTTGTCGGCCATCGCGAGGAGGCGGCGGATGCGGCCGGCGATCGCGTCCTTCGTCATGGGCGGGTCGGCGTGGTGGCCGAGCTCGTCGAGGCTGGAGTCGCGGTGGGCGAGGCGGAGCTCGCCGGCGTACTTGAGGTGGTCGGGGATCTCGGGGCCGAGGATCTCCATCGCGCGCTCGACGCGGGCGCAGGCGGCGACGGCGGCCTGCGCCGAGCGGCGGAGGTTGGCGTCGTCGAAGTTCACAAGGCGGTTCGCGGTGGCGCGCACCTCGCGGCGCTGGCGCATCTCCTCCCAGGTGGTGACGGTCTTGGCCGCCCCCATCACGGAGAGCATCGCGGCGATGGCCTCGCCGTCGCGGATGACGACGCGGTGCACGCCGCGCACCTCGCGTGCCTTGGTGGCGATGCCGAGGCGGCTCGCGGCGCCGACGAGCGCCATGGCGGCCTCGTTGCCGGGGCAGGTGACCTCGAGGGCCGCCGACCGTCCGGGGTCGGTGAGCGAGCCGGCGGCGAGGAACGCACCGCGCCAGACGGCGGCCAGGTCGTCTCGCCCGCCCGTGGTGAGCCGGTTGGGGAGGCCGCGGATGGGGCGCCGCCGCGCATCCAGCAGCCCGGTCTGACGGGCGAGGGTCTCTCCCCCGTCGATGACGCGCACGAGGAAGAAGCCCTCGCGGCGGACGCCAGAGGGCGCCACCTTCGAGACGTCACCCTTCACGCCGTAGAGCTCGGCCAGGTCGCGGAGGACGCGCTTGACGATGTCGGCGGTGTCGAGCTCGGCCTCGATGGCGATGCGGGAGGAGATGAGGTGGAGTCCTCCGGCGAAGCGGAGGACGGTCGCGAGCTCGGCTGCCCTGACGGTCGTCTTGCTGACGACGACGCGGGCGAGCTCGTCTTTCACATCGGCTGTGAGAGCCACTATTCAGAACCTTCTTCTGTTGCTGGTCACTCGCGACCGAGGTCGCGGTGCTTGACGTTGACCACCACGCCGGGGAAGGCGCCGATCAGCTCGGAGAGCTCGCGGGCGATGGCGACGGAGCGGTGCTTGCCGCCCGTGCAGCCGATCGCGATGGTCGCGTGGCGCTTGTTCTCGCGCTGGTAGCCGGCGAGCACCGGCTCGAGGGCCTTGGCGTACGCCTCGACGAACTCGCGCGCCCCCGACTGGCCGAGCACGTACTCGCTCACCTCGGGGTCGAGCCCGGTGTGGGCCCTCAGTTCGGGCACCCAGAACGGGTTGGGCAGGAAACGGGCGTCGGCGATGCCGTCGGCGTCGGTCGGTGCCCCGTACTTGAAGCCGAAGCTCATCACCGTGACCTGCACGCCCGCGGTGTCGGCGTGCGAGAACTTCTCCTGCACGACGGTGGCGAGCTGGTGGATGTTCAGGTCGGAGGTGTCGATGATGATGTCGCTCGACTCCCGGATGGGGCTCAGGCGCGAGCGCTCGGCCCCGATGCCGTCGAGCAGGGTGCCGTTGCCCTGGAGCGGATGCGGACGCCGCACCTGCTCGAAGCGCCGAACCAGCGCCTGATCGGTCGCCTCGAGGAACACCACGCGCAGCTGGGTGCCGCTGCGGAGCGCCTGGATCATGTCCTGCAGATCGGCGAAGAAATCGCGCCCGCGCACGTCGACGACCGCGGCGATGCGCGGCAGGGTCGATCCGGCGTGCTCGGCGAGATCGACGAGCGGCCGCAGCATCTGCGGCGGCAGGTTGTCGACGACGTACCAGCCGAGGTCTTCGAGGGCGTTGGCCACGGTGGAGCGGCCCGCCCCCGACATGCCCGTGACGATCAGCACTTCCTGCTGCTGAGGGGAGTCGGACATCACACGCTTTCGCTCGGGGGATCGGGACGGGACGGCATCCAGCCTACCGGTGCAGGGTGGTGCGGATCTGCTCGGCGAGCACCGGACCGATGCCCTTGACCTCGGAGATGGCCTCGACGTCGGCCTTCTTCAGCTCGGCGACGGAGCCGAAGTGCCGCAGCAGCTCGCGCACCCGGGACGGGCCGAGGCCGGGCACCTCGGTGAGCACGCTGGTGATGTCGCGCTTGCGGCGCGAACGCTGGTGGGTGATGGCGAAGCGGTGGGCCTCGTCGCGGATGCGCTGGATCATGAACAGCGCCTCGCTGCCGCGGGGCAGGATGACCGGGTAGTCGCTGTCGGGCAGCCAGATCTCTTCGAGGCGCTTGGCGATGCCCGCGAGGAAGATGCCCTGCACGCCGGACTCCTCGAGGGCGCGGGCGGCCGCGTTCACCTGCGGCTGGCCGCCGTCGACGATCAGCAGGTTCGGCGGATAGGCGAACCTCTTCTTGCGCTCGGGCTCGACCGGCCCCTCCCCCTCGGCGAAGACCTGCGTCTGCGCCTCGAGGGCGGCCTTGGCCTCGGCGGCCACCGCCTCGGGGCTCTCATCGGTCTTCAGGTAGGCGAGACGCCGGGTGATGACCTGGTAGATCGACTCCGTGTCATCCGTCGAATCGGCGATCGAGAAGCGGCGGTACTGGTCTTTTCTGGCCAGACCGTCTTCGAACACCACCATGGAGGCGACGATGTTGGTGCCCTGCAGGTGCGAGACGTCGTAGCACTCCATGCGCAGCGGGGCGTCGGTCATGCCGAGCGCCTCCTGGATGTCGGTGAGTGCCTGGGAGCGGGCCACGAAGTCGGACGAGCGCCGGGTCTTGTAGAGCATCAGGTTGTTCTTCGCGTTCATCGTGGCGGTCGACATCAGGGCCGCCTTCTCGCCGCGCTGGGCGGTGCGGAGGTGCACCTGGCCGCGCCCGCGCCGCCCACCGAGCCACGCCTCGAGCTCGTCGGTGTCGTCGGGCAGCGCCGGCACGATGATCTCCTTCGGCGGCACCTCGTTCTCGTAGGCCTGCAGCAGGATCGTGTCGACCAGCTCGCCCGTGTCGATGTCGATCTCCTTGTCGACCGTCCACGAGCGCTCACCCCGGATGCGACCGCCGCGCACGATGAACTGCTGCACGCTGGCGGCCAGCTCGTCGTGCTCGATGCCGAACAGGTCGGCGTCGACCTTGTCGCGCAGCACCACCGCGCTCTTGGCGAGCACGGCCTCGAGCGCCTGCAGCTGGTCGCGGTACTTCGCGGCGGCCTCGTAGTCCTGCCGCTCAGCCGCCGCCTTCATGTTCTTGGTGGCCTGGGTGACGAAGCGCTTGTCACCGCCGGCCATGAACGCCACGAAGTCGTCGACGACCGTGCGGTGCTCCTCGATCGTGACCTTGCCCGAGCAGGGCCCGCCGCAGCGCCCGATCTGGCCCGGGAAGCAGGGCCGGCCGGTCTGCATGGCGTGCTTGTAGCTCGAATCGGAACAGGTTCGGATGGGGAACGCCTTGATCATCAGGTCGATCGTGTCGCGCACCGCCCAGATCTTCGGGTAGGGCCCGAAGTACTTCGCGCCCTTGATGCGGTGGTTGCGCGTCACCATCACCCGGGGCGCCTCGTCGCCGAGCGTGACCGCCATGAACGGGTACGTCTTGTCGTCTCGGAACTTGACGTTGAAGGGCGGGTCGAACTCCTTGATCCAGGTGTACTCGAGCTGCAGCGACTCGATGTCGGTCGCCACGACCGTCCACTCCACGCCCGCCGCGCTCAGCACCATGCGCCGGGTGCGCTCGTGCAGGCTTCGGAGCGGGGCGAAGTAGTTGCTGAGGCGGGCGCGGAGGTTCTTCGCCTTGCCGACGTAGAGCACCCGGCCGGAGGCGTCCTTGAAGCGGTAGACGCCGGGCTGGGTGGGGATCTCCCCCGCCTTGGGGCGGTACGAGACGGTGTCTGCCATGGGTCCTTGCTGATTCGGTGCGGGCTTGCTGCTTCGGTGCGGGTCTGTCGGTCGGGCGGATGCCTACTTCGTCAGGGCGGGCTGCTTCTCGGCTTTGTCTGCCTTGTCTGACGCCGTCTTGCGCGGGCGCCGGGCCGGGGCCCTGTCGGCCGCCGTGCGCGGCGCCGGCAGCACCTCGGCCAGGAAGTGCCCGGTGTGGCTCGCCTCGACCTTCGCCAGTGCCTCGGGGGTGCCCGAGGCGATGATGGTGCCCCCGCCGGAACCGCCCTCGGGGCCGAGGTCGATCAGCCAGTCGGCCGACTTGATGACGTCGAGGTTGTGCTCGATCACGATCACCGAGTTGCCCTTGTCGACGAGCCCGTTCAGCACCATCAGCAGCTTGCGCACGTCTTCGAAGTGCAGACCGGTGGTCGGCTCGTCGAGCACGTAGATGCTGCGCCCGTTCGAGCGGCGCTGCAGCTCGGTGGCCAGCTTCACGCGCTGCGCCTCACCGCCCGAGAGTGTGGTGGCGCTCTGGCCGAGTCGCACGTAGCCGAGGCCGACCTCGACGAGCGTCTTCAGGAAGCGGTGGATCGCCGAGATGGGCTCGAAGAACTCGGCCGCCTCGGAGATCGGCATGTCGAGCACCTCGGCGATGTTCTTGCCCTTGTAGTGCACGCTCAGGGTGTCGCGGTTGTACCGCGCCCCGCCGCAGACCTCGCACGCGACGTAGACGTCGGGCAGGAAGTTCATCTCGATCTTGATGGTGCCGTCACCCGCGCAGGCCTCGCAGCGGCCTCCCTTGACGTTGAAGCTGAAGCGGCCGGGCAGGTAGCCGCGCGCCTTCGCCTCGGCGGTCTCGGAGAAGAGGTTGCGGATGCGGTCGAACACGCCCGTGTACGTCGCCGGATTCGACCGCGGGGTGCGGCCGATCGGTGCCTGGTCGACGTGCACGACCTTGTCGAGGTTCTCGAGCCCGGTGACGCGCTTGTGCTTGCCGGGGAGCTTGCGCGCCCCGTTCAGCTTGTTGGCGAGCACCCGGTAGAGGATGTCGTTCACGAGGCTCGACTTGCCCGAGCCGCTCACGCCGGTGACGGCGGTGAGGGTGCCGAGCGGGAAGTCGGCCGTGACGTTCTTGAGGTTGTTCGCCTCGGCGCCCACGACGGTGATCATGCGCTTCTTGTCGATCGGGCGGCGCTTCGTCGGCACCTCGATGGCCTTGCGGCCGGAGAGGTAGTCGCCGGTGAGCGACTCGGTGTTCGCGAGCAGCTCGTCGTAGTGACCCGAGTGCACGACGGTGCCGCCGTTCACGCCGGCGCCGGGCCCGATGTCGACGATCCAGTCCGCGGTGCGGATGGTGTCCTCATCGTGCTCGACCACGATGAGCGTGTTGCCGAGGTTCTTCAGCTTCACGAGGGTGTCGATGAGGCGGCGGTTGTCGCGCTGGTGCAGGCCGATCGACGGCTCGTCGAGCACGTAGAGCACGCCGGTCAGGCCCGAGCCGATCTGGGTGGCCAGACGGATGCGCTGGGCCTCGCCGCCCGAGAGCGACCCCGCGGCGCGAGCCAGGTCGAGGTAGCTCAAGCCGACCTCGATCAGGAAGTCGAGCCGCGCGCGGATCTCGCGCAGCACCTGCGCGCCGATCATCGCCTCGCGGTCGGTGAGGGTGAGGGTGCCCATGAACTGCTGGGCGTCGCTGAGGCTCAGCTCGGCGACGTCGGCGATGCTGTGGTCGTTGACCGTGACCGCGAGCACCTCGGGCTTCAGGCGCTTGCCGTTGCAGACGGGGCACGGCACCTCGCGGAGGTACTCCCCCCAGCGCTGGCGCTGCGAGTCGCTCTCGGCCTGCAGGAACTGGCGCTCGATGTAGGGCATGACACCCTCGAAGCCGGAGGTGTAGCTCATCTCACGGCCGTAGCGGTTCTTCCACTTGACCTTGACCTCGAAGTTGTCGCCGCGCAGGATCGCCTCGCGCACCTCGGGGGTGAGCTTCTTCCACGGGGTGTTCAGCGAGAACTTGAGGTCGCGGGCGAGACCGTCGAGCAGCTTCTCGTAGTACTGGAACAGGCCCTTGCCCTGCGTGGTCCACGGGATGATGACGCCGTCGTTGATGCTGAGGTCTTCGTCGCCGAGCAGCAGGTCTTGATCGACCGACATGCGCGTGCCGAGGCCGGAGCACTCGGGGCAGGCGCCGAAGGGCGCGTTGAACGAGAAGGTGCGCGGCTCGATCTCGGAGAGCTGGATGGGGTGCTGGTTCGGGCAGCTGAGCTTCTCGGAGAAGGTCGCCCAGGCGTCGGGCCCGTTCTCGTCGACGTAGTTGATCTGCACCAGGCCGTCGGTGAGGCGGAGTGCCGTCTCGAGCGAGTCGGTGAGGCGCCCGAGGATCTCGGGGCCGGCCACCAGCCGGTCGACGACGACCGAGATGTCGTGCTTGAACTGCTTCTTGAGCTTGGGGGCTTCGGACAGCTGGATCATCTCGCCGTCGACGATGGCGCGCGAGTAGCCGCTGGCGCTGAGCTCCTTGAAGAGGTCGACGAACTCGCCCTTCTTCTGCGAGACGACCGGGCTGAGCACCTGGTAGCGGATGCCCGGCTCGAGCTCCATCAGCTGGTCGGCGATCTGCTGCACGGTCTGCGCCGAGATGCGCTCCCCGCAGATGGGGCAGTGGGCGATGCCGATGCGCGCCCAGAGCAGGCGCATGTAGTCGTAGATCTCGGTGATCGTGCCGACCGTGGAGCGCGGGTTGCGGTTGGTGGACTTCTGGTCGATCGAGACCGCGGGGCTGAGACCCTCGATGAAGTCGACGTCGGGCCGGTCGACCTGGCCGAGGAACTGGCGGGCGTAGGCGCTCAGGCTCTCGACGTAGCGGCGCTGGCCCTCGGCGAAGATGGTGTCGAACGCGAGGCTCGACTTGCCCGAGCCCGACAGGCCCGTGAACACGACCAGCGAGTCGCGCGGGATCTCGATGTCGACGTCGCGCAGGTTGTGCACTCGGGCACCCTTGACCGTCAGCTTCCCGAGGGAATTGAAGGGTTTGACGGCAAGGGAATCAACGTTCTCTACGTTCGAAATCGACACCCTTCAACTGTACGTGGAGCCACCGACACTGGCGTCCGCGTTCGCTTCGAGCGACACCGCGCAGCGCTGATCGAGCCGCCGAGACGCGTCGTCTCCGCGGCGCGACACCCTGCCTACGCGATGTGCCCGGCCTTCTCCATCTGCCGCAGTTCGCGCTTGAGCTCCGAGACCTCGTCGCGGAGGCGACCGGCCAGCTCGAACTTCAGCTCGGCCGCCGCCTCGAGCATCTGGCTGTTCAGGTCGGCGATGATCGACTCGAGGTCGTTCGCTCCCTGGGCCGCGATGCCCTCACGGCGCAGGTTCGGCGTGGGGCTCTTCTTGCCGCGTCCGGCGCGCTCCTTCAGCAGGTCGGCGGTGTCGGCGCCCTCACGGGCCAGCGCCTCGGTGATGTCGGCGATCTTCTTGCGCAACGGCTGCGGGTCGATGCCGTGCAGCGTGTTGTAGGCCACCTGCTTCTCGCGCCGGCGGTCGGTCTCGTCGATGGCGAGCCGCATCGAGTCGGTCATCTTGTCGGCGTAGAGGTGCACCTCGCCGGAGACGTTGCGGGCCGCGCGGCCGATGGTCTGGATGAGCGAGGTCGACGAGCGCAGGAACCCCTCCTTGTCGGCGTCGAGGATCGCCACGAGCGACACCTCGGGCAGGTCGAGGCCCTCGCGCAACAGGTTGATGCCGATGAGCACGTCGTAGACGCCCTGCCGGAGCTCGGTCAGGAGCTCGACCCGTCGGAGCGTGTCGACATCCGAGTGCAGGTAGCGCACCCGCACCCCCGCCTCGGTGAGGAAGTCGGTGAGCTCCTCGGCCATCTTCTTCGTGAGGGTGGTGACGAGCACCCGCTCGTCGCGCCCCGCGCGGATGCGGATCTCCTCGAGCAGGTCATCGATCTGCCCCTTCGACGGCTTCACGATGAGCGTCGGGTCGATCAGCCCGGTGGGGCGGATGATCTGCTCCACCACGCCGTCGGCGATGCCCATCTCGTACCGGCCGGGCGTCGCGGAGAGGTAGACGGTCTGGCCGACGCGCTCCTTGAACTCGTTCCACTTCAGCGGACGGTTGTCGAGCGCGCTCGGCAGCCGGAAGCCGTGGTCGACCAGCGTGCGCTTGCGCGAGGAGTCGCCCTCGTACATCGCCCCGATCTGCGGCACCGTGACGTGCGACTCGTCGATGACGACGAGGAAGTCGTCGGGGAAGTAGTCGATCAGGCAGTGCGGCGCCTCGCCCGGGTTGCGGCCGTCGATGTGCCTCGAGTAGTTCTCGATACCCGAGCAGAAGCCGATCTGCTGCATCATCTCGAGGTCGAAGGTCGTGCGCATCCGGAGCCTCTGGGCTTCGAGCAGCTTGCCCTCGCGCTCGAGCTGGGCCAGCCGGTCGTGCAGCTCGGTCTGGATGGTCTCGATGGCGCGGTGCATCACGTTCGTGTCGGCCACGTAGTGGGAGCCGGGGAAGACCGAGACGCTCTCGAGCTTCTGCACGATGTCGCCGGTGAGCGGGTGCAGGCTGTAGAGGCCCTCGATCTCGTCGCCGAACATCTCGATGCGGATGGCCAGTTCTTCGTACATCGGGATGATCTCGATGGTGTCGCCCCGCACGCGGAAGTTGCCGCGCGAGAAGTCGACGTCGTTGCGCTGGTACTGCATCGACACGAAGCGGCGGATCAGGTGGTCGCGGTCGATGCGCTGCCCGACCTGGAGCGCCATCATGGCGTTCAGGTACTGCTCCGGCTTGCCGAGGCCGTAGATGCACGACACGGTCGAGACCACCACGACGTCGCGGCGGGACAGCAGCGAGTTGGTGGTGGAGTGGCGCAGGCGCTCGACCTCGGCGTTGACCGAGCTGTCCTTCTCGATGAAGGTGTCGGTCTGGGGCACGTAGGCCTCGGGCTGGTAGTAGTCGTAGTACGAGACGAAGTACTCGACGGCGTTGTTGGGCATCAGCTCGCGGAACTCGTTCGCCAGCTGCGCCGCCAGGGTCTTGTTGTGCGCGAGCACCAGCGTCGGGCGCTGCACCTGCTCGATCAGCCAGGCGGTCGTCGCCGACTTGCCGGTACCGGTGGCGCCGAGCAGCACGATGTCGGTCTCACCCGCGTTGATGCGGCCAGCGAGCTCGGCGATGGCGGCGGGCTGGTCTCCACTCGGCGTGTATTCAGAGATGACTTCAAAGGGGTGCACGGAGCGAGTGGGTTCCATGCGTTAAGTTTAGGGAGAGCCACCGACATCAGCGTCGGTGCTCGCTCAGAGCGTCATGCCGAGCGTTACCTCACCACCACCACCACGAGGCAGACATCACCATGCGAATCGGAATCCTCACCAGCGGCGGCGACTGCCCCGGCCTGAACGCCGTCATCCGCGGCGCCGTGCTCAAGGGCACGGAGATCAACGACCAGGAGTTCGTCGGCTTCAAGGACGGCTGGCGCGGCGTCGTCGCGGGCGACATCCGCCCCCTCGAGCGCAGCGACGTGCGCGGCATCGCCAAGCAGGGCGGCACCATCCTCGGCACCTCCCGCACCAACCCCTTCGAGGGCAACGGCGGGCCCGAGCGCATCCAGGAGACCCTCGACCGTCTCGGCATCGACGCGATCATCGCCATCGGCGGCGAGGGCACCCTCGCGGCGGCCAAGCGGCTGACGGATGCGGGGCTGAAGATCGTGGGTGTGCCGAAGACCGTCGACAACGACCTCGACGCGACCGACTACACCTTCGGCTTCGACACCGCGGTCGAGATCGCCACCGAGGCGATGGACCGGCTGCGCACCACGGGCGACTCGCACAGCCGCTGCATGGTCGCCGAGGTGATGGGCCGGCACGTCGGCTGGATCGCGCTGCACTCCGGCATGGCCGCCGGCGCCCACGCAATCCTCATCCCCGAGCAGAAGACGAGCCTGGAGCAGGTCGCCGCATGGGTGCGCAGCGCCGCCGATCGCGGCCGCGCGCCGCTCGTGGTCGTCGCCGAGGGCTTCACTCCCGACCACGCCGACGACGCCCACTCCGAGCGCGGCCTCGACGCCTTCGGTCGCCCGCGGCTCGGCGGCATCGGCGAGCGTCTCGCCCCGATGATCGAGGAGATCACCGGCATCGAGACCCGGGCCACCACCCTCGGCCACATCCAGCGCGGCGGAGTGCCGACGGCCTACGACCGGGTGCTCGCCACCCGCCTCGGCATGGCCGCGAGCGACATCGTGCAGGACGGCTCGTGGGGCCGAATGGTGGCCCTCCGCGGCACCGAGATCGAGACGGTCGGCTTCGAGGAGGCGCTCGGCAAGCTCAAGACGGTGCCGCAGCACCGCTACGACGAAGCGGCGATGCTCTTCGGCTGATCCCCGATCAGCTCGCGCTGCTCGCGCACGCATGCGGGCCGTCGACCCTTCAATGCGGTCGGCGGTCCGCATCCGTGCGGCTAGCCCCGCACCGCCTCGAACCCGACGGCATCGCCCGGCCTCAGCTGTGCCGCGACGTCCACGGCGTCCGGCGTGAGCACCGCGATCACCGGGTAGCCGCCCGTCACCGGGTGGTCGCGCAGGAACACCACCGGCTCTCCGCTCGGCGGCAGCTGCACCGCGCCGACGACCATGCCCTCGCTGGGCAGAGTGAGTGCGTGGCCCCCTGATCCGGGGGCCGATTGCGGGCCGACGAGCCGCACGCCGACCCGGTTCGACGCGGGCGACACGGTCCACTCTGTGGCGAGCAGGCGCGGCCAGCCGGCGGCGCCCACGAGGTCGGCGCGCGGCCCCGGCGTCACCGCGAGCATCCGCCCCGGTCGCCATCCGATCGCCGACGGCAGCAGCGTCGCCTCGGGCCACTCCCCCGCGGAATCGCCCACCGGCAGCACGTCGCCCGCCCGCAGCGGAGCCGGACCGAGCCCGCTCAGCACGTCGCTCGACCGGCTGCCGAGCGTCGGCGGCACGGCGAACCCGCCGCGTACGGCGAGCATCGTGCGGAGGCCGACCGACGGCGTCCCGACCCGCACGAGGTCGCCGTCGCCGATGGTGAACGAACAGCCCACCGGATGCTCGACCGCCGCCCTCCCGCCGGTCCGCTCCACCACGACCGACCCCGTCGCCCCCGTCACGGCAACGAGCAGCGCGCCCCGGGCGCGCAGCGCGATCCCGCCGAGCACGGACTCGAGCACCGCCTCCCCCGCCGCGTTCCCGACCAGCCGGTTGGCGGCCCGGTACGCACCCTGGTCGGCGGCACCCGACCCGGTCACGCCGAGGTGGGCGAAGCCGGGCCGGCCCGCATCCTGCACCACTGCCAGCGGGCCGGTCGCCAGCACCTCGACCGCGTGCTCAACCGGCATCGACGAACCTCACGTCGGTGCCCGGGGCGATCAGGGCCGGGTCGTCGCGTCGGGCGTCCCAGAGCAGCGCGTCGGTGCGCCCGATCAGGTGCCAGCCGCCGGGCGACTCCCGCGGGTACACGCCGCAGTACCCCGCCGCCAGCGCGACCGATCCCGGCGGCACCGCCGGCCGGGGCGTCGCCCGGCGCGGCAGCGTCAGCCGCCCGTCGTCGTCGCCCGTCAGGTAGGCGAAGCCGGGCGCGAAGCCGATGAACGCCGCGGTCCAACGGGTGGTGGTGTGCAGCGCGATCAGTTCGCCGACGGTTAGCCCGAGTGCGCGCGCGACGTCGTCGAGATCGGATCCGTCGTAGGTCACCGGGATCTCCACCCGTTGCTGCGCGCGCCCGGCGCCCGGGGTCTCGGGGGCGGCCGCCGCCTCCTGCAGCCAGCGCCGCACGCGGGCGGCGTCGGTGAGTGCGGGGTCGAAGGTGACGAGCACCGTGCGTTCGGCCGGCACCACGTCGATCACCCCGTCGAGCGCGGGCGGCGCCGACGGTTGCGCCCTCAGTCGGGAGTAGAGGGCGAGGGCGGAACGGGCATCCGGAACCTCGGCCAGCAGCGCCGACCCGCCCACCGCGCGCAGGACCAGGGCACCCGGCGGCACCGTCATCGCACCGCGAAGGGCGCGACCGTGAGCCCCGAGGCTTCCAGCGCGTCGCGCACCGTTCGGGCGATGCGCACGGCGCCCGGGGTGTCGCCGTGCACGCAGATCGTCTCGGCCGAGAGGGGCAGCTCGGTGCCGTCGACGGCGGTGATGACGCCCTCGGCGGCCAGGCGGCGCATCCGCTCGCCGATCTCGTCGGGATCGTGCAGCACCGCCCCGGGCTCGGTGCGCGGAACCAGGGTGCCGTCGGGCCGATAGCCGCGATCGGCGAAGGCCTCGGGCACGAATCGCAGGCCCTCCGCCTCGGCGAGCCGGCCGATCTCGGAGTCGGGCAGGCCGACGATGGGCAGCGACGCGTCGACCGCCAGCACCGCCTCGACCACGGCCGCGGCCTGCAGCTCGTCGTGCACGACGCGGTTGTAGAGGGCGCCGTGCGGCTTGAGGTACGCGACGCGGGTTCCGGATGCGGTGGCCAGCCCCTGCAGGGCCCCCAGCTGATAGATCACGTCGGCCATCAGGTCGGCGGGCGGCAGGTCGAGGTCGCGGCGGCCGAAGCCGCGGAGGTCGGGGTACGAGACCTGCGCGCCGATGCTCACCCGGTGCGCGGCGGCCTGGCGCACCGTGGCGAGCAGGCCGGACGGGTCGCCGGCGTGGAAGCCGCACGCGACGTTCGCACTGGTGACGAGCTCGAGCATGGAGCGGTCGTCGCCGAGGGTCCAGGCGCCGTACGACTCGCCGAGGTCGGCGTTGAGGTCGATGGAGGTCATGGTGGGGTCGTCATCACCCAGCGGATGCTCGCGCGGCGGCGTCGCGCACCCGCGACCATGCGGCGTCTGTCTGCTGCACCGTCTCGTCGAGAGTGCCACCCGTGTCGATAATGATGTCGGCGAGGGCGCGGCGCTCCTCGTCGCTGGCCTGCGACGCCACCCTCCGCTCGGCCTCGTCGGCGGCCATCCCGCGCAGCTCGATGAGGCGCTGCACCCGCACCTCGGCCGGAGCCTCGACCACCACCACGAAGCGGAACAGCCCGTCGCGGCGCCCGCCCGACTCGGCCAGCAGCGGCACGTCGTAGACGACGATCGCGTCAGGGTCGGCCTGCGCGGTCTCGGCCAGGCGCTCCTTCAGCAGCGCGGCGACGGCCGGATGGGTGATGCCGTTCAGGTCGAGCCGCGCCTCCTCGTCGGCGAAGACGATGGCACCGAGCGCCGGACGGTCGAGCCGACCGTCACCGTCGATGACCCCGGGGCCGAAGCGCTCGGCGATCGCGGCGAGACCGGGGGTGCCCGGCTCGACGGCCTCCCGGGCGAGCCGGTCGGCGTCGATCACGACGGCCCCGTGCTCGGCGAAGCGGCGGGCGACGGTGGATTTGCCGGCGGCGATGCCTCCGGTGAGTGCGATCACGAACACGCTGCCCATGCTAGCGGGCGACCCGGACGCCGGCCGGGAAACGGCGGATGGCCGCCCCTCGAGAGGGACGGCCATCCGGTACTGCTGGTGTGACTAGTTGTTCGAGCTGAGCTTCTCGCGCAGTGCGGCGAGGGTCTCGTCGTCGGCGAGGGTGCCCGCGCCGGTCGACTCGCTCGAGAACGAGTTCGAGCCCGAGGGGATGTCGCTGTTGAGCGCCTCGGCGGCCGACGTCGCGACCTGCTTCTTGTGGGCCTCCCAGCGGGCCTGCGCCTCGGCGTAGTCCTGCTCCCACTTCTCGCGCTGGGCCTCGAAGCCCTCTTTCCACTCGTTGGTCTCCGGGTCGAAGCCCTCGGGGTACTTGTAGTTCCCCTGGTCGTCGTACTCGGTGAGCATGCCGTAGAGCGCCGGGTCGAACTCGGTGCCCTCGGGGTCGACGCCCTCGTTCGCCTGCTTCAGCGAGAGGCTGATGCGGCGACGCTCGAGGTCGATGTCGATGACCTTGACGAAGACCTCGTCGCCGACCGACACGACCTGCTCGGCGAGCTCGACGTGCTTGCCGGAGAGCTCGGAGATGTGCACCAGGCCCTCGATGCCCTCGGCGACGCGGACGAACGCACCGAACGGCACCAGCTTGGTGACCTTTCCGGGCGCGACCTGGCCGATGGCGTGGGTACGGGCGAACACCTGCCACGGGTCTTCCTGCGTCGCCTTGAGCGACAGGGAGACGCGCTCGCGGTCGAGGTCGACCTCGAGGATCTCGACGGTGACCTCCTGGCCCACCTCGACGACCTCGGAGGCGTGCTCGATGTGCTTCCAGGAGAGCTCGGAGACGTGGACCAGACCGTCGACGCCGCCCAGGTCGACGAACGCACCGAAGTTGACGATCGACGAGACGACGCCCTTGCGGACCTGCCCCTTCTGGAGGTTGTTGAGGAAGGTGGTGCGGCTCTCGGACTGCGTCTGCTCGAGCAGGGCGCGGCGCGACAGCACGACGTTGTTGCGGTTCTTGTCGAGCTCGAGGATCTTCGCCTCGATCTCCTGGCCCAGGTACGGGGTCAGGTCGCGAACGCGGCGGAGCTCGATCAGCGAGGCGGGGAGGAAGCCGCGGAGGCCGATGTCGACGATCAGACCGCCCTTGACGACCTCGATGACCGAACCGGTCACCACGCCGTCGGCGTCCTTGATCTTCTCGACGTCGCCCCATGCGCGCTCGTACTGGGCGCGCTTCTTCGACAGGATGAGGCGGCCTTCCTTGTCCTCCTTCTGGAGGACGAGGGCCTCGACCAGGTCACCGACCTGAACGACCTCGGTCGGGTCGACATCGTGCTTGATCGAGAGTTCACGCGAAGGGATGACGCCCTCCGTCTTGTAACCGACGTCGAGGAGGACCTCGTCGCGGTCGATCTTCACGACGGTGCCCTCGATGAGGTCTCCGTCGTTGAAGAATTTCAGAGTCTTTTCGACCGCGGCGAGGAAGTCTTCAGCAGATCCGATGTCATTGATGGCGACCTGCTTGGTTGCCTTTTCGGTCGTTGCGATTGTCATGTAGTGGTTGCTCCGTTGTGGACATGATTCAGGCCGGTCGCGCGGGATCTCATTCGAAGTCCAGGTTTTCCGCGACTGGCAGGCGGATAGAAGTCACAGAAGTGACGCTCTAGTCTAGCTATTCAGCTCACTGTCCTGCAACGCCTTCGGAGCACCGGGTATTCCGATGCCGGAGCCGGCCAGCGCGCTCGCCAGCTCGCTGCGGCCGCGCACCCCGAGCTTGCGGTAGACCCGCAGCAGGTGCGTCTCGACCGTGCGGACGGACAGCACGAGCGTCTCGGCGATCTCCCGATTCGACCGGCCCTCGGCAGCCATGCGCGCGATCTCCTGCTCCCTCCCTGACAGGGGGTTCCTGGAGTGATGGGGCATGAGCGGCGGGCGGAACCCACCGCAGGCCGCGATCTGCTCTTCGCACAGGCGGGCCGACGCCGACGCACGCCGGTCGTCGCCGCCTGCGGCGTGCAGCGCCGAGGCATGGGAGTAGGACTCGGCGGCGTAGGTGTGTAGACCGAGACGGGAAGCGGCCTGGCCGACGGCGTCGAACTCCCCCGCGAGCCCACCCGCGCCGCCCAGGTCGCCGTCCAGGTTCTCCAGGGCGGCGAGGGCTCTCGAGTGCTTCACGGTGACGGCGATGCAGGCGCCCTCCACCTGGGGCGAGAGCTCCTCGATCTGGGCCAGCACGCTCGTCGCGTTTCCCGCGCGGGCCGATTCGGTCAGCGCGATGATGCGTGCCTGCGGGAGTCCGTGCGCCTCGTGCGACTCCGCGGCACGGACGAAACTGGCGGCCGCCTGGTCGACGGAACCCTGGCAGGCCTGGACGACCCCGAGTCCTTGAAGCGCCCAGCCCTCCATGTACGGCACGCCCACCGAGCGGGGCAGGACGGACTCGATCTGCTCGACGGCGGCGTCGATGTCGCCCACCGCGGCCGAGGCCATCGCCCAGGCGATCCGCGCGAGCAGGGCTGACTCCACGACCCCGGCCGCCTCGAGATACTCTGTGGCCCGTGCCAGGACCGGCAGGGCCAGCGCAGCCTTGCCGGCGACGACCTGTGTCGCGCCCCAGAGCTCGTCGGCCAGGCCCTGCTGCACGGATTGTCCGGCTGCGGCGGCTTCGTCGTGCAGGGCGCGGAACAGGACGATCGATTCGGGTATCGGCCGGTCGTAGACATCGGCGATGGCGCGGCCGAACCGCATCCTGAAGGTGTCGGCGTTGATTCCGTCGAGCAGCTTCTCGCCCTCGTCGATGAGCTCCAGGGCCCGTGACCGTTCACCTCGGAGGGTCGCCACGGAGGCGGCGACCGCCAGCTGCTCGCTGCGGAGCAGCGCGGCTCTGCTGTCCCCTGACAGGGAATCCGATGCACCGTCTCCGAGCTCGATGACGTTCAGACGGAGGACGGCGGACAGATCGAGGACGGGCGCGGGTGCCGACGTGCCCGACGCCGACCCCCACCGGGGCAGCGACGCATCAGACCTCGAGCGGACGGCCTCGATGAGCTCGTCGACCCCTCGCATCCGGTCGGGGTCACCGGTCACGTCTCCTCGTATCGCAGCCAGTCGACTCAGTGCCGAATCCCAGCGACCCAGTTGCGCCTCGGCTGCGGCCAGGACGAGGGAGGCGTCGACGTCACCATCTCGTTCAATGGCCGCGAGGGCCAGCTGCGCCGCCAGCTGTGGCCGCGCCGATCTCAATGCGAGCTCACCCGACCGCGTGAGGGCGGCCGGATCGACATCCCGTCCGAGCCAGAGCGACAGCCGGGCCAGGGCGATGGGCTCCCCCGCGCTCAGTGCGGTCGTGTCCTGAAGCGCGCCCCCGGACTCGCCTACGGCCGTGCTCCCCGCCGACAGGAGATCGACGATCGCCGCCGACAGACGGCGCCGGCGCAAGCGGCCGATCATCGCGGGCAGCAGGAGCTCGATCACCGGATCGTGCACGCGAAGCCGGATGGTCCCCCTGCTGTCGATCGTGTCGATGATCCCGAAGCCGTCGAGCGCTTCGAAGGCCTGTCCGGCCTCCTCCTTGTCACCGGGATGTCCTCCCTCGAGCGTCGTCATGACGCGTTCGAGGCGGGAGAGCGAGAGTTCGGGTGCCAGGGAGATCAGGTCGAGCAGGGTCTCCACCGCGGGAGTCACCGGAACGCTGGTGCCGATTCTGCTGTGGATCAGCCTCCGGACCTCGGGTGACGGCAGCAGATCGCCGTTCAGCCGCCAGACCCCGTCCCGAGAGGTCAGCGCACCATTCGTCCGTGACTCCCGGACGACGTCGTGGAGCACGACCAGATCTCCGCCCGGTCGACGCGGCACCAGGGCGGGAACCGCGTCGGGGTCGAGCCGCCCGCCGAGGAACTCCTCGACGATCTCCAGCGTCGCGCTGCCTTCCAGCGGTGTCAGGTCGATCCGGTCGACCAAGCCTTCCCGCCACAGCCGTTCGAGGGGCTCGCGCAGCAGGCGCCCCCGTACAGCGGTGAGGACGGGCAGCACCGACCCCTCCCCGATGGACCTCACGAGCCGTTCCAGCTGGACGTCGTCGACGCGATCCAGGTCGTCCCCGATCCACAGGCGGAGGCGGGTCGGCTCGTCGACCTGCTCGACCAGCCTCCGCAGGAAGAAGGATCGCCCCGAACCCGGCGATCCGAAGATCATCACGCCGCGACCGCCGATCAGGCTGCTCCGAGCCGCCTCAAGCTGGCTCTCCCGCTCGCGATCGTGTGTCATCGCGCCCCCAGGAATCGATGTCGTGCGCCGACTGCCGGCATGTCACCGGAGCTGTTGGTCCGGGCCATCATTGTGGCGTACTGCGCCGGACTCCACCAGATGAATGGCGCCGGATCAGTGGCGAAGCCAGTAGTGTCGGCCGCCTGTCGGGCGGTACGGGTCCCGCCTCACGGAGGTGCAGATCACCTCCCGGAGGTTCAGACCACGTCCCGGACGTGCAGATCAACGGTGGTCAGTACCCCGGCGGGTCGCGCGGCGCTCGGCGACGATCGCGGCGAGGGCCGCGTCGTGGTCGCGGTAGCGGAAGGGGTAGCCCGCCGCCTCGAGGCGCTCGGGCAGCACCCAGCGGCTCTTCAGCACCAGCTCGGTCTCGGTGCGGATGGCGATCGAGCCGAGCTCGAGCATCCACCGCCAGGTGGGGATGCCGACGCGTGCGCCGACCGCCCGGCGCACCGAGGCCATGAAGGTGCGGTTGTCGGTGGGGTTCGGCGACGAGACGTTGACGACGCCGTCGATCGAGGGGGTCTCGTCGACGAAGTGCACGACGCCCACGACGTCGTCGAGGTGCACCCAGCTGAAGCGCTGCCGGCCGCACCGGGAGTTCGGGCGGTAGCGGTGGTAGGTGCCCGCGGCGACCCCGGCGCGCGTCGCGGGCCAGTGCCCGTCGAACTGCGGGCCGCCGAGGCCGACGCGCGCGAGCATCATGATGGGCGCCAGCGCACTGCCGTCGCCGAGCACGATCGCCGTGCGCAGCGCGACCCGGCGCGTCAAGGGCAGCTCGCCGCGGAAGAACTCGGCCTCCCAGCTCGTGGCGACGTTCACCGAGAAGCCCTCGCCGATCTCGCCCGTCGACTCGGTCATCGGCCGGTCGTCGGCGTGGCGGTAGATGGTCGCGGTTGACGAGTTGATCCACAGGCGGGGCGGATGCGCGGCGGCGGCCACGGCCTCGTGCAGCGCCCGCGTGGTGTCGAGCCGCGAGCGGAAGATCTCGGCGCGGTTCGCCGCGTCGTACCGGCAGTTCACGCTCTTGCCGGCCATGTTGATCAGGAGGTCGGCGCCGTCGACGGCGGCGGCGATCGCCGCGGGATCACCCCAGCGCGCACCCGGCCCCCGACGACCGATGAGCAGCACCTCGGCACCCTCGTCTCGGAACGACTGCGCGAGGGCGGTGCCGATGAAGCCGGATGCTCCGGCGAGCACGACCCGCCGTGTCGGCGTGGCCTCCGGCGACGTCATTCGGTGCCGCCCGGGTGGTTACCCTGGGGCGTCGAGGCCCCGTCGGACGAGGACGGGCGTGCGGCTGCGGGATCGGCGGCGGCGCTCGACCCGGCGCTTCCCGCCGCATCCGCCCGCACCCGTGCCCGCAGCGGCTCGGGCCGGATCTCGTACTGGAACGTGCCCGTGTACTCGTACACCCGCCCCACGACCGGCGCCTCGACCACGGCGGTCACGCGCTGCGCACCCTCCCCCGCGTTCGCGGCGTCGTCGAAGCGCTCGACCACGGTGACCCGCGGCGACAGCGCCGCCGGCAGCCGCACGAAGTGCCGCCCGACCCGCAGCTCGAGCGCGGTCGACGTGAGGTGCAGCTCGCCCCGCACGACCCGGGTCGCGAGCCGCACCCGGAAGCGCCGGTCGAGGCCGAGATGGTCGACCAGTCCGTCGGCGCCCGGGTTCTCGGCGGTGATCGCGTCGACCATGGCCTGCGCGCCGCTGAGGAAGTGGAAGCGGCGCACCGCGACGACACCCGTGCGCCCGTCGCGGTCGACGAGCGGGGCGTTGACGATGCTGAAGGGCACGTTGTGCTCCCAGGCGGGGAACAGGATGCCCTGCGGGGCCAGCATCCTGAGCACCGGCCAGAGCCAGCGCCTCGGGGTGCCGATCTGCTCGAACACCCCGCTGCCGTAGCCGCGGAAGCCGGGCTTTATGCCCCCGACGTAGCGGCGCACCACCGGATGCAGGTCGTCGAGGGCCGAGCCGGAGGTCAGCTCGTAGGGGGAACGCGCGCGGGCCGCCACGATCAGCCGAGGAGCGCGGTGCGCAGGGTGTCGAGGCCGACGCCGCCGAGGTCGAGGGCGCGGCGGTGGAACTCCTTCGAGGAGAAGGCCTCCTTCTCGCGGGCACGGAGGGTGTCGCGCACCTCCTCCCAGATGCGCTGGCCCACCTTGTAGGAGGGGGCCTGGCCGGGCCAGCCGAGGTAGCGGTTCACCTCGAAGCGGATGAAGGCGTCGTCCATGTTCACGTTCTGGCGCATGAACTCCAGGGCGTACCCGGCATCCCAGACGCCCTGCCCGTCGAGGCGCGGCTTCTGCAGGTGCACGCCGATGTCGAGCACGACGCGGGCCGCCCGCATGCGCTGCCCGTCGAGCATGCCGAGGCGGTCGGCCGGGTCGTCGAGGTAGCCGAGCTCCTCCATCAGCCGCTCGGCGTAGAGCGCCCAGCCCTCGGCGTGGCCGCTCGTGCCGGCGAGCTGGCGGCGCCAGGTGTTGAGCTTCGCGCGGTTGACGACGGCCTGGCCGATCTGCAGGTGATGGCCGGGCACGCCCTCGTGGTAGACGGTGGTGAGCTCGCGCCAGGTGTCGAACTCGGTGACGCCCTCGGGCACCGACCACCACATGCGGCCGGGGCGCGAGAAGTCGTCGGTGGGGCCGGTGTAGTAGATGCCGCCCTCGTGGGTGGGTGCGATCATGCACTCGATCGCCCGCACCTCCTCGGGGATGTCGAAGTGGGTCGCGCCGAGCTCGGCCACGGCGCGGTCGCTGGTCTCCTGCATCCAGACCCGCAGCGCCTCGGTGCCGTGGAGCTTGCGGGAAGGGTCTTCGTCGAGGAAGGCGATGGCCTCGAGAACGGACGCCCCCGGCTTGATCTCCTCGGCGATCGCATCCTGCTCGCGCACCATGCGCCCGAGCTCCTCGATGCCCCACTCGTAGGTCTCGTCGAGGTCGATCGTGGCGCCCAGGAAGCGGCGGGACTGGAGGGCGTAGAGCTCGCGGCCCACCGCATCCTGCTCACCGGCGACCGGCGCCAGCTCGTTCTCGAGGAACTGGGCGAGCTTCGTGTAGGCCTCGGACGCGGTCTCGGCGGCGCGCCCGAGGTCGCGGTGCAGAGCCTCGCCCACGCGGGCGGTGGCCTCGGCGCTCGTGGCGAAGGTGGTGAAGAAGCTGTCGGGGCCCGAGTTGGTGCGGGCCTGGGCGAGCACCTCGAGCACCTGCCGGCGAGCGGGCACGACGCCCTGGCGCATGCCCTCGCGCAGGGTGACGATGTAGCCGTTCACCGCCTCCTTGACGGCCGAGAGGCGCTTCGAGACGACCGCCCAGTCGTCTTCGGTCTCGGTGGGCATGAGGTCGAAGACCTCGCGGATGTGCTGGCTGGGCGAGTCGATCACGTTCAGGTCGCGCAGGTGCAGACCGGCCTCGCTGCTCGCCAGGCTGAGCCGCAGCTCGTTCGACAGGTCGGTCTTGGTGACCTCGTCGACCTCGTCGGCCGGGGTGGCGCCGTCGAGCTCGGCGAGCACGGACGTGACGGCGGCGACATAGCGCTCGTGCCCGGCGGGCGAGAGATCGCCGAAGCGGTCGTTCGCCTCGGTGCGGCCGATGTAGGTGCCGAGCACCGGCTCGAGCTCCACCACGGTGTCGACCCAGCGCTCGGCGATGCGGTCGATGTCGGTTGCGGGACGTACTGTCGAACTGCTCATGCAACGACCCTAGGGCACCCCACCGACACCGGCGCTGAGGGTTCTTCACAGGCTCCAGGATGCTCTTCACAGCCTCTTCGGCCCGATTGACTTCTTCGAACATATGTTCGAACATGGGGCCATGACCGATGCCGCACTCGACGTCTCCTCCCCCGCTTCGGCGGGCGAGGAGATCCGGGCGCTGCAGTCGCGCATCAGCCAGATGCAGGCCACCAAGCTCGACACGAGGGCGGTGCGCACCCATCCGGCGATCGCGCCGCTACTGCCCGGCGGTTCGCTGCGCGCCGGTGCCGCCTACTCGGTCGAGGGCTCGACCGCGCTCGTCATGGCGCTGATGGCGGGGCCCTCGGCCGACGGCGTCTGGTGCGGTGTGGTGGGCATGCCCGACTTCGGGGTCGAGGCGGCGGCGCGGTTCGGGGTCGACCTGGAGCGGCTGGCGCTGGTGCCGCATCCGGGAGACGAGTGGCTCACCGTCACCGCGGCCATGGCCGACGTGGTCGGGGTCGTCGTCACGCAGGCGCCCGGCCGCGTGCCCGACGCCGCCATGGCGCGGCTGCAGGCGCGCATCCGGCAGCGGGAGGCCACGCTGATCGTGCTCGGCGACTGGCCGCAGAGCGAGGCGACGCTGCGCATCACCGAGAGCTCGTGGACGGGCATCGGCTCGGGGCACGGCTACCTGGCGGGGCGGCAGGTGATGGTGTCGGTCACGGCCCGCACCGGCAACGGGCGGCCGCGGCGGGGGCGGCTGTGGCTGCCCGACGGCGACGAGCTGTTCCGGCCCGTGATGGAGCTGCCGGGGATGGCGGCTGTGCCGCCTGGCGCGGGCGTTCCGTCCGTTGCGGCTGTTCCGGCCGTCTCTGCTTTTCCGGCCGGCTCTGCTGTTCCGACCCCTGCGTCCGGCACTTCCTCGCCCCTCTGGCTGCTCCGCGAGGTGAACGGGTGAGCGCGGGAGCGGCCGCCGGGGCCGTGCGCACGATGGTGCTGTGGTGCCCCGACTGGCCGGTGGCGGCGACGGCCGAGGTCGAGGGGCTGACGCTCGACGACCCGATCGCGGTGATCGAGAAGGGGCTGGTGTACGCCTGCTCCGAGGGGGCGCGGGCCGACGGGGTGCGCCGCGGACTGCGGCTGCGGGAGGCGCAGGCGCGGAGCCCCCGGCTGCGTGACTTCCCCTACGACCCGGTGCACGTCAACCGTGCCTTCGAGCCGCTGATCAGCGCCCTCGAGGAGATGAGCCCGAACGTGCAGGTCATGCGCGCCGGCAGCTGTGCCCTGCGCGCCCGCGGCCCGAAGCGGTTCTACGGCAGCGAGCACGCGGCGGCCCTCGCCTTCCTCGAGCGCTTCGCCGAGCTCGGGGTCACGGAGGCCAGGGTCGGCGTGGCCGACGGGCTGTTCGCGGCCGAGCAGGCGGCCCGGCTGCCGGGGGTCGACCTCATCCGCATCGTGCCCGAGGGCGCCTCCCCCGAGTTCCTGGCCCGCCTGCCGCTGCAGCTGCTGGCCGAGGAGGAACTCTGCGCCCTGCTCTGGCGCCTCGGCATCCGCACGCTGGGCGACTTCGCGCGGCTGCCGGCCGAAGACGTGCGGTCCCGTTTCGGCGAGCCGGGGGCGCGGGCGCACGAGCGGGCGAGCGGCACCGACCCGCGGCGGGTGATCCCGCGCGTCCCGCCCGAGGTTCGGGAGAGCGTCAACGCCTTCGAGCCGCCGCTCGAGCGCATCGACCAGATCACCTTCAGCATCCGGGCCGAGGCCGACCGCTTCGTCGGCGACCTCGCCGCCGCGCGCCTGGTCTGCACCGAGCTGCGCATCGAGATCGCCACCGAGCGGGGCGAGGTGCGGGAGCGCACCTGGCTGCATCCGCGCTGGTTCGGCGCGAGCGACGTGGTCGACCGGGTGCGCTGGCAGCTGCAGGGCGGCAGCACGATCGAGAGCACGCTCTCGGCCCCCGTCGTGCGGGTGCGGCTCACCGCCGAGACGGTCGACGACAGCGCGCGCCACGAGACCGGACTGTGGGGCACGGGCTCCGAGGAGCGCATCCACCACGGCCTCTCCCGCGTGCAGAGCATCGTCGGCCACGAGGGGGTGCTCACCGCCTCCATCGGCGGCGGTCGTTCCCCGCGCGAGCGGCAGCTGCTCGTCCCGTGGGGCGACCGCCCGGCGACTCCAGCCGCCCCTGGACGTACCGCGCCCACCATGCCCCGCACCGCGCCCGCGGCGGTGGCGGCACCCAGCACCCGCCTGGCACTGGCCGGAGCCGAGGCCATGATCGGATTCCCCGCGCCCGGCACCACCGGCACCGCTGGTTCCACCGGCGCGACGGGCAGGTCTGCTTCGGTCAGGCCGGCGTCGGCCGGCGGGCGGCGGCGGGGGCCGAAGAGCTCGGCGGGAGCCGAGGTGGCGCCCTGGCCGGGCAGCCTCCCCCCGCCGCTGCCCACCACGGTGTTCGAGCACCGCCGCCAGGTGCTGCTCGTGACGGGCCGGAACGAGCTGGTCGACGTCGACGACTCCGGTGAGCTCGTCGGGGTGCCCGCCCGCTTCTCCCCGGACGTCTCCGGCCGGTCGCTCCGGCCGGTGCAGGCCTGGGCCGGGCCGTGGCCGGTGTCCGAGCGCTGGTGGGACAGCCGCAAGGCCCGCCGCGTCGACCGCCTCCAGCTGGTCGATGCCGACGGCGTCGCCTGGCTCCTCGCCCTCGACCGCCACCTCTGGTGGGCGGAGGCCCGCTATGACTGATCGCATCCCCATCCGCCGGGCACCGGCCCGCCACGTCAACCCGCCCGCCCGCCGGGCACCGGCCTGCCGCTTCAGCCCGCCCGCCCGCCGGGCTCGAGCGAGGGGGTGCTGATGGGCTTCAACAATCCCGCGATCCCGTGGTCGGAGCTCGAGCGCACGCTGTCCGACCGCACGCGACCCGGGCCACCGCCCGGCGACGGGGTGACCGAGTCGGCCAAGCGGGCACCGTACGATCCCGAGGCCGCCGAGAGCGCCCAGCCGAAGGAGCCCGTCGAGCCGGCGGTGCCCTACGCCGAGCTCCACGCGCACTCCAACTTCAGCTTCCTCGATGGAGCGTCCTCCCCCGAGACCCTGATCGAGGAGGCGGCCCGCCTGCGCCTGAACGCCCTCGCCCTCACCGATCACGACGGCTTCTACGGCATCGTCCGCTTCGCCGAGGCCGCCGAGAAGCACGACGTCGCCACGGTCTTCGGCGCCGAGCTCTCGCTCGACCTCAGCAAGCCGCAGAACGGCGTCGCCGACCCCGAGGGCTCCCACCTGCTCGTGCTCGCCCGCCGGAAGGAGGGCTACCACCGCCTCGCCGGCGCCATCACCTCCGCCCAGCTCGCCCCGCAGGCCGAGAAGGGCCGCCCCCTCTACGACCTCGACGAGCTCGCCGCCCAGGCCCACGGCGACTGGATGGTGCTCACCGGCTGCCGCAAGGGCCCCGTGCGCCAGGCGCTCGAGTTCGAGGGGGCCGACGGCGCCGCCCGCGAGGTCGACCGCCTCGTCGCCCTGTTCGGGCGCGAGAACGTGCTGGTCGAGCTCACCGACCGCGGAGATCCGCTCGACAGCACCCGCAACGACGCCCTGGCCGCCATCGCCGAGCAGCAGGGCCTCGGCACGGTCGCCACCGGCAACGTGCACTACGCCACCACGAAGCAGCACCGCCTCTCCCAGGCGCTGGCCGCGGTGCGCGCCCGCCGCAGTCTCGACGAGCTCGACGGCTGGCTGCCCGCCGCCCCCACGGCGCACCTGCGCTCCGGCGCCGAGATGGCCCGGCGCTTCGCCCGCTACCCCGGCGCCGTCGAGCGCACCGTCGAGGTCGCGGCCGACCTGTCCTTCCAACTGCGCATGGCGAAGCCGCGGCTCCCCCGGCAGAAGGTGCCCGAGGGGCACACCCCCATGTCATGGCTGCGGCAGCTCGTGCTCGACGCGATCCCGCGCAAGTACCCCGATGCGAGCGACGACGACCTCGCGCGCATCGACCGCGAGCTCGCGGTGATCGAGATGAAGGACTTCCCGGGCTACTTCCTCATCGTCTACGACATCGTGCGCGAGGCCCGCAGCCGCGGCATCCTCTGTCAGGGCCGCGGCTCGGCCGCGAACTCCGCCGTCTGCTACCTGCTCGACATCACCGCGGTCGACGCGATCGCCCGCGAGCTGCCCTTCGAGCGCTTCCTGTCGAGCATGCGCGACGAGGAGCCCGACATCGACGTCGACTTCGACTCGGAGCGGCGCGAGGAGGTCATCCAGTACGTCTACGAGAAGTACGGCCGCCGCAACGCCGCCCAGGTGGCGAACGTCATCCAGTACCGCCCCAAGTTCGCGGTGCGCGACATGGCGAAGGCGCTCGGTCACAGCCCCGGTCAGCAGGATGCCTGGTCCAAGCAGATCGAGCGCTGGGGCCCGGCGGTCGAGAGCGACGACCACGACATCCCCGACGAGGTGATCGCACTCGCCACCGAGGTGCTGAAGTTCCCGCGGCACCTCGGCATCCACTCCGGCGGCATGGTGCTCACCGACCGCCCGGTCGGCGAGGTCTGCCCGATCGAGAACGGCCGCATGGAGAACCGCACGGTGCTCCAGTGGGACAAGGACGACTGCGCCTGGATGGGCCTCGTGAAGTTCGACCTGCTCGGCCTCGGCATGCTCTCGGCGCTGCAGTACTGCTTCGATCTCGTGAACGAGTCCACCGGCCGGCTCTGGAACCTCGACAGCCTCCCCAAGGAGGAGGAGGCGGTCTACGACATGCTCTGCCGCGCCGACTCGATCGGCGTCTTCCAGGTCGAGAGCCGGGCGCAGATGGGCACGCTCCCCCGCCTGCAGCCGCGCGCCTTCTACGACCTGGTGGTCGAGATCGCGCTGATCCGTCCCGGGCCGATCCAGGGCGGGGCCGTGCATCCGTACATCAGGCGCAAGCTCGGGCAGGAGCCGGTGACCTACCTGCACCCGAAGCTCAAGCCGGTGCTCGAGCGCACGCTCGGGGTGCCGCTGTTCCAGGAGCAGTTGATGCAGATGGCCATGGCCGTCGGCGACTGCTCCGCAGAGGACGCCGATCTGCTCCGCCGGGCGATGGGCTCCAAGCGCGGCCTCGAGAAGATCTCGAGCCTGCGCGAGAAGCTCTACGAGGGCATGGCGAACAACGGCATCAATGCCGCCGACTCCGACGTGATCTACACGAAGATCGAGGCGTTCGCGAACTTCGGCTTCGCCGAGAGCCACTCCACGAGCTTCGCCCTGCTGGTCTACGCGAGCTCCTGGATCAAGCTGCACTACCCCGCCGCGTTCCTCGCCGGGCTGCTGCGCGCGCAGCCGATGGGCTTCTACTCACCCCAGACCCTCACGGCGGATGCGCGGCGGCACGGTGTCGAGGTGCGACGCCCCGACATCCAGCGCTCGGGCGTGCAGGCCGGGCTCGAACCGGTGCTGCTCTCGGCCGAGCCCGGGGCCGTGGTCGCCGAGACCGGGCTCGACGAGTGCCTCGGCCGACCGCATCCGGTGCCCAAGGTGTTCGACCGCTCGAAGCCCGACCGCACGGCGGAGCACCGCCGCGACGGGAACGTGGCGGTGCGGCTGGGACTCGACGAGGTGACCTCGATCGGCACCACGCTGGCCGAGAAGATCGTGGCGGAGCGCGACGAGAACGGGCTCTACCTGAGCATGGCCGATCTGGCGCGGCGGGTCGGGCTGACCACTCCGCAGCTGGAGGCGCTCGCCACCGCCGGCGCGTTCGAGAGCCTCGGGCTGACCAAGCGGGAGGCGCTGTGGGAGGCGGGCAACGCCGCGCAGGAGAAGGCGGAGTACCTGCCGGGCACCTTCGTGTCGGTGCAGCCTCCGCTCTTGCCGATGCTCTCGGCCGAGGAGCAGGTGGTCTACGACCTGTGGGCGACGGGCATCTCGCCCGACGACCATCCGCTGGCGCACGCGCGGGCCGAGCTGCGGCGGCGCGGGGCGCTCTCGGTGGCAGACCTGGCGACGGCGGAGAACGGGCGGCGCATCGAGGTGGGCGGGGTGGTGACGCACCGGCAGCGTCCGGCGACGGCGAGCGGCATCACGTTCATGAACATCGAGGACGAGACGGGCATCCTGAACGTGATCTGCGGGGTCGGCGTGTGGAAGCGCTACCGGCGCATCGCGCGCGACTCGCCGGCGCTCGTGGTGCGCGGCATCCTGGAGCGCACCGACGAGGGCATCACGAACCTCGTGGCCGACCAGCTCGAGCCCCTCACCCTGGCGGCCAAGACCTCCTCCCGCGACTTCCGCTGACCCCGCACACCCCGCGACCCCGCGCCCACCTGCTGCAGTTCGCGAGTGGTCACTTTTGGCCGCAAAACACTGTGTTTCGCGTCAAAAGTGACCACTCGCGAAGGAGCGAGGTGGGGAGCACGCGCAGCGGGGCGAGCTAGTGCGCCGCCTCGTTCCAGTTCTCGCCGCGGCCGATCTGCACCTCGAGGGGCACCGAGAGGGTGGCCGCCGTCGACATGCGGGCCGTGACGAGGGCCGCCAGGGCATCCCACTCCCCCGGCGCGACGTCGAAGACCAGTTCGTCGTGCACCTGGAGCAGCAGCTTCGAGGTGAGGCCCTGGGCGGCGAGGTCGGCGGCGATGTCGATCATCGCGATCTTGATGATGTCGGCCGCGGTCCCCTGGATGGGGGCGTTCAGGGCGGCGCGCTCGTCGTTGTCGCGCAGCACGCGGTTGGCGCTGTTCAGGTTCGCGAAGGGGCGGCGGCGGCCGAAGATGGTCTCGGTGTAGCCGTCCACCTTGGCCTGCACGACGACGTTGCGGAGGTAGTCGCGCACGCCGCCGAAGCGCTCGAAGTAGTCGGTCATGAGCTGCTTCGCCTCGGCGGTCTCGATGCGCAGCTGCTTCGACAGGCCGAACGCCGAGAGGCCGTAGGCGAGGCCGTACGACATGGCCTTCACCTTGGTGCGCATGTTCGGCGTGACGTCGGCGGGGTCGACCGAGAAGATGCGCGAGCCGACGAAGCGGTGCAGGTCTTCGCCCGAGTGGAAGGCGTCGATCAGGCCCTGGTCGCCCGAGAGGTGCGCCATGATGCGCATCTCGATCTGCGAGTAGTCGGCGGTGAGCAGGCACTCGTAGCCCTCCCCGACGCGGAAGGCGTGGCGGATGCGCCGGCCCTCCTCGGTGCGGACGGGGATGTTCTGCAGGTTCGGGTCGGTCGAGGAGATGCGCCCGGTGGACGATCCGGTCTGCACGTAGGTGGTGTGCACCCGCCCGTCGCCGGCGATCGCCTTGTCGACGCTCTCGATGATCTGCCGCAGCTTCGTGGCGTCGCGGTGCGCGAGGAGGAGCCCCAGGAACGGATGCGGGTTGGAGGCCTGGAGATCGGCGAGTGCCCCCGCATCCGTCGAGTAGCCCGTCTTGGTGGCACGCGTCTTCGGCATGTCGAGCTGGTCGAAGAGCACCTCCTGGATCTGCTTCGGCGAGCCGAGGTTGACCTCGCGCCCGATGATGCCGAAGGCCTCGGTGGCGATCGCGGTGGCCGAGGCGCCCAGCTCGTCGGAGAGGGCGGTGAGCTCGGGGTGGCTGACGGTGACGCCCGTGAGCTCCATCTCGGCGAGCACCATCAGGGTCGGCAGTTCGATCTCGGTGAGCACGCGCAGTGTGCGCTCGTCGAGCTGGGCGGTGAGGGCACGGGCGACCCGCAGTGCGTACCAGGCCTCGCCGGCCGGGCCGACGACCGTGTCGTCCTCGGGCACCAGCTGGTTGGGGTCGGATTTCGGCAGGATCTCGAGCAGGTGCCGGTCGACGAGCTTCTCGAGCGAGCGGTCGGCGCTGGAGTCGGGCTTCAGCAGCCAGGCCGCGATGACCGGGTCGAACGCCAGCCCCGAGACGGCGAGCCCGGCGGTGCGGAGCGCCTTGATCTGGCGCTTGGCGTCGAAGAAGGTCTTCGGGGCGTCGCTCGCGAGCCAGGCCTCGAAGGGAGCGTAGTCGCGGCTGCCCTGCGTCCACGGCAGGAAGATCGTCTCGTGCAGCGTGGCGAGGCCGACGGCCACCGGGTAGCCGTCGATGGTCTCGACCTGCACCGAGACCGCCTTGGTGATGTCGGCTGGGGCTTCGGCGGCCGTGGCGGTGTGCCGCGCGAGCCAGCCCGCGAGCTCCTCGTCGAGCAGGGTCACCGGCACCGGGGCGTTCTCGGCCTTCGCGGCGGCCTCGGCGGCTGCGGCCTGGCCGACCTCGGAGTCACCCGCGATGCCCTCGAGCTTCAGCACCCGGTCGAGCAGCGTGCGGAACTCCAGGCGCGCGAACACGTCGCGCACCTGCTGCTCGTCGGCGGGGGCGCGCAGCAGGTCGGCGGGGCCGACCGGGAGCTCCACGTTGGTGAGCAGGCGGTTCAGCTTGCGGTTGCGCACCACGTTGTCGACGTGCTCGCGCAGGTTGTTGCCGACGACGCCCGGGATCTCGTCGCGGTGCTCGAGGATGGCGTCGAGCGTGCCGAACTGGTTCAGCCACTTCACCGCGGTCTTCTCGCCGACCTTCGGCACACCGGGCAGGTTGTCGCTCGTCTCGCCGACGAGGGCCGCGATGTCGGGGTACTGCTCGGGGCGGATGCCGTAGCGCTCCCGCACCTTCGCCTCGTCGTAGCGGGTGAGGTCGGAGACGCCCTGCCGCGAGGGGTAGAGCAGCGTGACCTTGTCGTTGACGAGCTGGATCGCATCCCGGTCGCCCGAGACGACGTAGACCTTGAAGCCCTCTTCGACGCCCTGGCGCGCGAGGGTGGCCAGGATGTCGTCGGCCTCGAAGTCTTCTTTCTCGATGGTGGTGATGCCCAGGGCGTGCAGGCACTCCTGCAGCAGCGGCACCTGCCCGATGAACTCCGACGGCGTCTCGCCGCGGGTGCCCTTGTAGTCGGGGTACTCGCGGGTGCGGAAGGAGTGGCGCGAGATGTCGAACGCCACCGCGAGGTGGGTGGGCTTCTCGGCCTTGAGGAGGTTGATGAGCATCGCCAGGAAGCCGTGAATGGCATTGGTGTGCTGCCCGTCACGGGTCTGGAAGCTGTCGACCGGAAGGGCATAGAACGCCCGGAACGCGAGCGAATGACCGTCGATGACGAGGAGGGTAGGCTGTTCTTTGTCCGGCACGAGGCAAGCCTACACAGGGCCTCCGACAGTCATTCGAGACAGGATTCCACACCGATGACGCAGCCAGAATCCGACACCCGCAGCGAGCCCGCGACGACCGCGGAGGCCCTCCCGATCGACGTCATGTCGGTCTTCGGCTACCGCGGCATCGGCACCCTCGCCGAGAAGATGGGCATCGAGTTCCTCGAGCTGAGCGCCGAGCGCTCGGTGGCGCGGATGCCCGTCGAGGGCAACACGCAACCGCTCGGTCTCGTGCACGGCGGGGCTTACGTCGTCTTGGCCGAGAGCCTCGGATCGACCGCCGCGAACCTGCACGCGGGCCCCACCAAGGTGGCCATGGGCATCGAGATCAACGCCAGCCACTCGGCCTCGGCCACGAGCGGCTGGGTGATCGGCACCTGCACGGCCATCCACCTCGGCAAGAGCCTCGCGACGCATCAGATCGAGATCGACGACGAGAAGGGCCGCCGGCTCTCGACGGTTCGCATCACGAACATCATCAAGGACCGGCGGCCCCAGCAGGTCTTCGAGCCGAAGTAGCCCCGACAGCGCGAGCAGCCGGAGAGACCGAGCCGGAGAAGACCGCGACTACTTCTTCGGCGACAACTGCTCGATGATGGCCTGCGCCACGTCGTGCATGGTCAGCCGGCGGTCCATCGACGCCTTCTGGATCCAGCGGAAGGCCTCGGGCTCGGTGAGCCCCATCTTCTCGTTCAGCAGGCCCTTGGCCCGGTCGACGAGCTTGCGGGTCTCGAAGCGCTCGACGAGGTCGGCGACCTCGGATTCGAGCGTGATGATCTGGGCGTAGCGCGAGAGGGCGATCTCGATCGCGGGCAGCAGGTCGTTGGGCGTGAACGGCTTCACGACGTAGGCCAGCGCGCCGGCCTCGGTGGCCCGCTCCACGAGCTCCTTCTGGCTGAAGGCGGTGAGCAGCACGACGGGCGCGATGTGGTCCTTCGACAGGCGCTCGGCCGCGGAGATGCCGTCGAGCTGGGGCATCTTGACATCCATGATCACGAGGTCGGGGCGGAGCTCGGTGGCCAGGGCCACAGCGGTCTCGCCGTCTCCGGCCTCGCCGACGACGTCGAACCCGTTGTCACGCAGGATCTCGACGATGTCGAGGCGGATCAGGGATTCGTCTTCGGCCACCACTACACGGCGGGGCACTGCTGTCGTCGGTTCTTGGTCAGTCACGTTTCAACCCTACGGTATTCTTGAGCTCGCTCGTAGCAGGCCGGTGTGGCGGAATGGCAGACGCTGCGCACTCAAAATGCGCTGTCCGAAAGGGCGTGTGGGTTCGAGTCCCACCACCGGTACCGCCTGAAGGAGGCGGCACGCACGGGCCTCGCCCGCGCGAATCGTCCTCAGCCCGCGGGGATGGGCGTCGGCGTCGCGGTCGGCGTCGGCGTGGCCTTCGCCGCCACCGCGTCGGCCTCCGAGAAGATCGCCACCGGCACGTACTGGTGCACGACCTGCGTCATGTAGGTGTTCGCCAGCGGCGCGGTCTCGTACGACACCTGGAACGCGAAGTCGAGCATCATCCCGAGGGTGTCGTCCGAGACGACACCGATCTGCTGCGACTCCAGCTGGAAGCCGCCCTTCGGCGAGGTGATCAGCAGGCCGAGCCCCTGCTCGGAGCGCAGCGCCTCGGGGTCGAGGGTGATCTTCAGTGGGTCGTTGTTGAGGTTGTACGCGGTCTCGACGGCGCCCGAGACGGTGGTCGTCTTCGCGGTCACCGTGATGTTCGACATGTAGACGCGGCGCTTCTGGTCGAAGGGCGCCTCGGCGGGCACCTTGTTGTCGTAGACGCCGATCACGAACGAGAAGCGCTTGTCGGCCATCGGCGTCCAGTCGTGGGTCTTCTGCTCGGTCCAGACGTCGAGCTTCAGCTGCAGCTGGTCGGCGATGTCGACCGTGGGGTGCACCGAGCCCATGTCGGTGAAGACCGAGGCGAACTGCAGCGAGCCGTCGGTGGTGTTGGCCCCGAGGTCGGCGGTCGTCGAGTCGGCGGTCGTGCCGGCGCCCGCTCCGGCTCCGGCGGAGCCCGCGGCTCCGGCCGCACCGGGGGCGGTGGGCTGGATGCCGAAGAACGGCATGATCGTCGAGCAGCCCGAGAGGGCGACGACGGTCGCGAGCGCGGCGGCGACGCCGGCCGAGCGGAGGACGAGGGTCTGACGGGGCATGAGATGTTCTTTCGGTCGCGAGGTCGCACGGTCGACGGATGCCCGGCCCCCGTCGCGGAGAACGGGAGTGCAGGATGCGGGGGCTGCCACGGGTGCAAGGGTGCAGCCCCCGCACGAGTGCTGCAGGGCATCCGAAATCTATCGCCCCGGAAGCGCCCGGAGACAGCGATCGGCCAGGAACCGATCGAAGACTGATCGAATCCTGGCCGAATCCTGAGGTAGGCCCTCAGGTGCCGCGACGAGTGCTAGTTGTCGAACTTCTCGGGCACCAGCGGGTTGTGCGCCGAGCCGATGACGTGCACGCGCATGTCGTTGGTGGTGCCCGCCACTCCGGGAGGGGAACCGGAGATGACGATGACCTTGTCGCCGATCTGGGCGCGGCCGAGGCCGAGTAGCACGTCGTCGACCTGGCCCATCAGCTCGTCGGTGTGCGTCACGCGGTCGACGAGGTAGGACTGCACGCCCCAGCTCAGCGCCATGCGGTTGCGGATGCCCGGCTCCGGCGTGAAGCCGAGGATGGGGATGCTCGAGCGGAGCCGCGTCATGCGCCGCACGGAGTCGCCCGACTCGGTGAACACGCAGAGGAACTTGGCGCCCACGAAGTCGCCGACCTCGGCGGCGGCGAGGGTGACCGCACCGCCCTGGGTGCGGGGCTTCGTGCCGAGCGCGGGGATGCGCTCGAGGCCGTGGTCTTCCGTCGACTCGATGATGCGCGCCATGGTCTGCACGGTGATGACGGGGAACTCGCCGACGCTGGTCTCGCCCGAGAGCATGACCGCGTCGGTGCCGTCGAGCACCGCGTTGGCGCAGTCGGACGCCTCGGCGCGCGTGGGGCGCGGGGAGGAGATCATCGACTCGAGCACCTGGGTGGCGACGATGACGGGCTTCGCCATGCGGCGGGAGAGCTCGACGGCGCGCTTCTGCACGATCGGCACGGCCTCCAGCGGGAGCTCGACGCCGAGGTCGCCACGGGCGACCATGATGCCGTCGAAGGCGTCGATGATCTCCTCGAGGTTGTCGACGGCCTGGGGCTTCTCGATCTTGGCGATGACGGGGACCCGGCGGCCCTCCTCGTCCATGATGCGGTGCACCTCGACCACGTCGGCGGCGTCGCGCACGAAGGACAGCGCGATGTAGTCGGCGCCGAGCTTGAGGCCCCAGCGCAGGTCGGCGATGTCCTTCTCGGACATGGCGGGGACGTTGACCGCGACGCCGGGCAGGTTGATGCCCTTGTTGTTCGACACGGCGCCCGGCACCTCGACGACCGTGGTGACCACGGTGCCGTCGGTCTCGAGCACGCGCAGCGTGACCTTGCCGTCGTCGATCAGGAGGGGGTCGCCCGGCTTGACGTCGTCGGGCAGGCCCTTGAACGTCGTGGAGGAGATCTCCTTGTTGCCGATGATGTCCTCGATGGTGATCTTGAAGATGTCGCCCTCGGCGAGGTCGTACGGGCCGTTCTCGAACTTGCCCAGACGGATCTTCGGACCCTGCAGGTCGACCAGCACCGCGACCGCACGGCCGGAGTCGTCGGCCGCCTGGCGCACGTTCTTGTACACGGACTCGTGCACGTCGTAGCTGCCGTGGCTCAGGTTCATGCGGGCCATGTCGACGCCCGCGTCGATGATGGCCCTGATGGTTTCGTAGGTCGACGTCGCCGGCCCGAGTGTTGCGACGATCTTCGCGCGTCTCATCTGTGTCAACTGCTCCGTGTTCTGCGCCCGGGGGCGCAAGTGGTGGTGGTGGAGGTGGAGGTCGTGGGGACCCGGGAGGAAGTCCCGGTGGAGGCTATCAGACCGCGATGGCGCGGTCGGTCGGCTTGACGGGGAAGGGCAGCTCGGTGTCGCCCTCGAGGTAGCGGTCGACGGCGGAGGCCGCGGCGCGGCCCTCGGCGATCGCCCAGACGATCAGCGACTGGCCGCGGCCGGCGTCGCCGGCGACGAACACGCCGGGGTGGGTGCTCTGGTAGTCGCCGGCCCGCTCGATGTTGCCGCGGCCGTCGAAGCGCGTGCCGAGCTGGCCGTCGAGGTGCTCGTCCTCGGCGCCGGTGAAGCCGAGCGCAAGCAGCACGAGGTCGGCGGGGATCTCGTGCTCGGTGCCCGCCTTGGGAACGCGGCGGCCGTCGACGTACTCGGTCTCGGCGACCCGGATGGCGCGCACCTCGCCCGAGTCGTTGGCGAGGAACTCGATCGTGGAGGCCAGGAACTTGCGCTCCCCGCCCTCCTCGTGGGCGCTCGCGACCTCGAACAGCTGCGGCGACATGGGCCAGGGCTGGTCCTCGGGTCGCTCGGCCGGCGGCTGCTTGCCGATGGCCAGGTTGGTCACCGACAGGGCGCCCTGGCGGTGCGCGGTGCCGATGCAGTCGGCCCCGGTGTCACCGCCACCGAGCACGACGACGTGCTTGCCCTCGGCGTCGATCTGGCCGGGGATGTCGTCTCCGGCGCCCACCTTGTTCTGCTGGACGAGGTACTCCATGGCGAAGTGCACGCCGTCGAGGTCGCGGCCCGGGATGGGGAGGTCGCGCGGCACGGTCGCGCCGGTGCAGACGATCACGGCGTCGTAGCGCGCGCGGAGGTCGCTCCAGCTGATGTCCTTGCCGATCTCGATGCCGGCGCGGAAGCGGGTGCCCTCGGCCATCATCTGGGTCAGCCGCGCCTCGAGGTGCTTCTTCTCCATCTTGAAGTCGGGGATGCCGTACCGCAGCAGCCCGCCGATGCGGTCGTCCCGCTCGTAGACGGCGACCGTGTGGCCGGCGCGGGTGAGCTGCTGGGCCGCGGCGAGGCCGGCGGGGCCGGAGCCCACGACGGCGACCGTCTTGCCGGTCAGGCGCTCGGGCGGGTGCGGCTGCACCCAGCCGTTCGCGAAGGCCTGGTCGATGATCGAGACCTCGACCTGCTTGATGGTCACCGGGGGCTGGTTGATGCCGAGCACGCACGCCGACTCGCACGGGGCCGGGCAGAGCCGGCCCGTGAACTCGGGGAAGTTGTTCGTGGCGTGCAGGCGCTCGATGGCCGCGCGGCCCTCGTCGCGCCAGGTGAGGTCGTTCCACTCCGGGATCAGGTTGCCGAGCGGGCAGCCGTGGTGGCAGAACGGGATGCCGCAGTCCATGCAGCGTCCGGCCTGACGGCGCGTGGTCGCGGCGTCGCCCTGCTCGTAGACCTCTTTCCAGTCCATCAGCCGCACCGAGACCGGGCGGCGCTTGGGGAGCTCGCGCTCCTGCGTCTTCAGGAAGCCCTTGGGATCAGCCACCTGTCACCTCCAAAATACGGCCCCAGACGACGTCTCCGTCGGGGTCAAGACCTTCTTCGACCGCCGTCTGCCGGGTGGCGAGGACGGCGGCGTAGTCACGGGGAAGCACCTTCACGAACTTCGCGACGGTGCCGTCGAAGTCGGCGAGCAGGCGGGCCGCGAGGGGCGAGCCGGTCTCCGATTCGTGGCGCTCGAGCAGGTCGCGGACGATCTCGACGTCGGCTCCGCCGAGCGGCAGCAGCTGCAGCTCCCCGGAGGCCAGCGAGTCGGCGTTCACCCGGTCGGGGTTGAGCTCGTAGATGTAGGCGGTGCCGCCCGACATGCCGGCGCCGAGGTTGCGCCCGGTCGAGCCGAGGATGAGCGCGAGCCCGCCCGTCATGTACTCCAGCGCGTGGTCGCCCACGCCCTCCACGACGGCGGTCGCACCCGAGTTGCGCACCAGGAACCGCTCCCCCACGATGCCGCGGAGGAACATGCTGCCCTGGGTGGCGCCGTAGCCGATGACGTTGCCGGCGATCACGTTGCGCTCGGCGGGGAACACCGACCTGCGGTCGGGGCGCAGGATGATCTGACCGCCCGAGAGGCCCTTGCCGACGTAGTCGTTCGAGTCGCCCTCGAGGCGCAGGGTGATACCCGAGGGCAGGAACGCACCGAGCGACTGACCGGCGGAGCCCAGCAGCGTGATCTGGATCGTGCCGTCGGGCAGACCCTGCTCACCGTGCCGCTTGGTGACCTCGTGGCCGAGCATCGTGCCGACCGCGCGCTCCGTGTTGCGGATGGGCAGCGTGATCGCCACGGGCTCGCCGTGATCGAGGGCCGCGGCCGCCTCGTGGATGAGCCGGTTGTCGAAGTGCTTCTCGAGCTCGTGCTCCTGCTTGCGGTGGTTGCTGCGGGGCTCGTCGGGGGCGAAGGCCGGGCCGACCAGCACGGGGCTGAGGTCGAGGCCGTCGGTCTTCCAGTGCTCGATCGCCCCGTTGACGTCGAGCAGCTCGTGGTGACCCACAGCCTCCTCGAGCGAGCGGAAGCCGAGCTCGGCGAGGTACTCGCGCACCTCCTGGGCGAGGAACTCGAAGAAGTTCACCACGAACTCGGGCTTGCCCGAGAAGCGCGCCCGCAGCTCGGGGTTCTGCGTCGCGACGCCCACCGGGCAGGTGTCGAGGTGGCAGACCCGCATCAGGATGCAGCCCTCGACCACCAGAGGAGCGGTGGCGAAGCCGAATTCCTCGGCTCCGAGCAGGGCGCCGACGATCACGTCGCGGCCGGTCTTCATCTGGCCGTCGACCTGCACCACGACCCGGTCGCGCATGCCGTTCAGCATCAGCGTCTGCTGGGTCTCGGCGAGGCCGATCTCCCACGGGGTGCCGGCGTGCTTCAGCGAGTTCAGCGGGCTGGCGCCCGTTCCGCCGTCGTGGCCCGAGACGAGCACCACGTCGGCCAGGGCCTTGGTGACGCCGGCCGCGACCGCGCCGATGCCGTTCTGCGAGACCAGCTTGACGTGCACGCGGGCCTCGGGGTTGGCGCGCTTGACATCGAAGATGAGCTGCTTGAGGTCTTCGATCGAGTAGATGTCGTGGTGCGGCGGCGGCGAGATGAGGCCGACACCCGCCGTGGCGTGCCGGGTGCGCGCGACCCAGGGGTAGACCTTGGTCGGGGGCAGCTGGCCGCCCTCGCCGGGCTTCGCACCCTGCGCCATCTTGATCTGGATGTCGGTGGCGTGCGTGAGATACATGCTCGTCACGCCGAACCGGCCGGAGGCCACCTGCTTGATGGCGCTGCGTCGCTCGGGGTCGAGCAGCCGGTCGACGTCCTCGCCGCCCTCACCGGTGTTCGACTTGCCGCCGAGCCGGTTCATGGCGATCGCCAGGGTCTCGTGCGCCTCCTGGGAGATGGAGCCGTAGCTCATCGCGCCCGTCGAGAAGCGCTTGACGATCGATGCGACCGACTCGACCTCGTCGATCGGGACCGAGGGCCGTGCATCCGTTCTCAGCTTGAACAGGCCGCGCAGGGTCATCAGGTTCTCGGCCTGGTCGTCGACGAGCTTGGTGTACTCGCGGAAGATGTCGTACCGGCGGGCGCGGGTGGCGTGCTGCAGACGGAACACCGTGTCGGGGTTGAACAGGTGCGGCGGGCCCTCGCGGCGCCACTGGTACTCGCCGCCGACCGCGAGGGGCTCGTGGGCGACGATCGCCACGTCCTCCGGGTAGGCCTGGCGGTGCCGCGCGGCGCTCTCGGCCGCGATGACGTCGATGCCGACGCCGCCGAGCTTGGAGGAGGTGCCGGTGAAGTACTCCTTGACGAACTCGGGGGCGAGTCCGACCGCCTCGAAGGTCTGGGCGCCGGCGTAGGAGGACACGGTGGAGATGCCCATCTTCGACATGATCTTGAGCACGCCCTTGCCGAGCGCCTTGATCACGTTCTTGACGGCCTTCTCGGGGGTGATGCCCGAGAGGCTGCCGGAGCGCACCAGGTTCTCGCAGGTCTCCATGGCGAGGTACGGGTTGACCGCCGAGGCGCCGTAGCCGATCAAGAGGGCCACGTGGTGCACTTCGCGCACGTCGCCGGCCTCGACGATCAGGCCGACCTTCATGCGGGTCTGCTTGCGGATGAGGTGGTGGTGAACGCCCGCGAGCATGAGCAGCGACGGCACCGGAGCGAAGTCCTTGTTCGAGTCGCGGTCGCTCAGCACGATGAACTGCGCGCCGTTCTCGATCGCCTCGTCGGCCTCGGCGCACATCGCCGCGATGCGGTTCTGCATGGCCTTGGGGCCCTCGTCCACCCGGAACAGCCCGCGCAGGGTCGTCGTGAGACGGCTGCCCGAGGAGGGGTCGATGTGCTGGATCTTCGCGAGCTCGTCGTTGTCGATCACCGGGAAGTCGAGCACGACCTGGCGGGTGTGCTCGGGCGTCGCGTCGAGCAGGTTGCGCTCCGGGCCGAGACCGAGGCGGAGGCTCGTCACGACCTCCTCGCGGATGGAGTCGAGCGGCGGGTTCGTGACCTGCGCGAACTGCTGGGTGAAGTAGTCGAAGAGCAGGCGCGGGCGGTCGCTCAGCACCGCGATGGGGGTGTCGGAGCCCATCGCACCGAGGGGCTCCGCAGCGTTCTTCGCCATCGGGGCGAGCAGGATGCGCACCTCCTCCTGCGTGTAGCCGAAGATGCGCTGGCGGCGCGTGACCGAGGCCGGGGTGTGCACGATGTGCTCGCGCTCGGGCAGGTCGCGCAGGTTGATGCGGCCCTCGTCGAGCCACTCGCCGTAGGGCTCGGCGGAGGCGAGGCCCGACTTGATCTCGTCGTCCTCGATGATGCGGCCGGCAGCCGTGTCGACGAGGAACATCTTGCCGGGGCGCAGCCGCCCCTTGCGCACCACGCGGGAGGGGTCGACGTCGGGGAAGACGCCGATCTCGCTGGCGAGCACGACGAGGCCGTCGTCGGTGATGAGGTAGCGGCCGGGGCGCAGCCCGTTGCGGTCGAGCGTGGCGCCCGCGAGCGTGCCGTCGGTGAAGATGAGGGCGGCGGGGCCGTCCCACGGCTCCATCAGCATGGAGTGGTACTCGTAGAAGGCGCGGCGGGCGTCTTCGAAGTCGGCCTGGTTCTCCCACGCCTCGGGCACCATCATCATGATCGCGTGCGGCAGCGAGCGGCCGGCGAGGGTGAGCAGCTCCACGACCTCGTCGAACGAGCCGGAGTCGGACAGCCCGGGCGTGACGATCGGGTACAGGGGCGACAGGTCGCCGAGCAGCTCGGACTCGAGCTGGGACTGCCGCGCGCGCATCCAGTTGCGGTTGCCCTGCACCGTGTTGATCTCGCCGTTGTGCGCCATCATGCGCAGCGGCTGCGCGAGCGGCCACGACGGGAAGGTGTTGGTGGAGTAGCGCGAGTGCACGAGCGCGAGCTTCGAGGCGAAGCGCTCGTCGGAGAGGTCGGGGTAGAACGGCTCGAGCTGGAGCGTCGTCACCATGCCCTTGTAGGTGATGGTGCGGCAGGAGAGCGACATGAAGTAGACCTCGTGCTGCAGCTCGATGCGCTTGCGCAGCCGGTAGGCCTGGCGGTCGAGCGCGATGCCCGAGAGGGTCGCGCCCGACTCGGTGGTGCGGGTCGACTGCAGGTAGAGCTGCCAGATCGAGGGCATGGCCTCGCGGGCGAGACGGCCGAGCTCGTCGGGCCGCACCGGCACCTCGCGCCAGCCGAGCACCGCCAGGTCTTCCTCGGCGGCGAGCTCGCGGATGCGGTCCATGATCTCCTGGCGCTCGCGGGCGTGCAGGGGCAGGAACGCGTTGCCGACGGCGTAACGGCCCACCGGGGGCAGCTCGACGGGGGCCACGGCGCGCAGGAACGCGTCGGGGATCTGGGTCAGGATGCCCGCGCCGTCGCCGGTGCCGGCGTCGGAGCCGACGGCACCGCGGTGCTCAAGGTTGCGCAGGGCGTCGAGCGCCGTGTCGATGATGTCATGGCCCGCGGTGCCACGGAGCGTGGCGACCATGGCGAGACCGCACGCGTCCTTCTCGTCGGCAGGGTCGTACAGACCCTGGGCCATCGGGAGCGCGCTGAACGGCACCGCCTGGGAGCGGGACTGGTGTGCGGGCTGATCGGCCATAGAGAACCGTCCTCTACGTCATTCTTAGGGAACTGGGACGCCTATGGCCCATGGATATCAGGGATTCCTCGTAGCGTTCAAGCCGACGAGGTGTCGCCTCCCGCGCCTGGTGCTGTGGTGGTTGCGCGGGACGGCTTCGCTCCGATTTCACTTGTGGCGCTCGGGTCGACTGCCTCGTTCTCGGAGAGCCCGGGGGCTTCCTCGCCCTTCAGCCCGTGTCCCGATCACGTGTCGGCTCGATTCTAACCCAGGCTGGGGCGAAGACCGCTCATCGGCTCAGCAGCCCGGCTCAGCGGCGGGTGCCCTCGGCCAGCTGGGCGGCGAGCCGGGCGACGGCGGGCACTCCCCCGTCGGCCAGCGCCTTGACCAGGGCCGAGCCGACGATGGCGCCGTCGGCGTAGCCCAGGATCTCGGCGATCTGCTCGGGCGTCGAGACGCCGATGCCGACGGCGAGGCTCTCGGCGCCCTGCTCGCGCAGTCGCGCCACGAGGGCACGGGCGGCGGTGCCGAGGTCGGCGCGGGCGCCCGTGATGCCCATGGTCGAGACCGTGTAGACGAAGCCGCGGCTCGAGTCGACGGCGAGGCGCAGGCGCTCGTCGGTGGAGGTGGGCGCGGCGAGGAACACCCGGTCGAGGCCGGTGCGGTCGCTCGTGGCGAGCCAGTCGGCACCCGAGTCGACCGTGAGGTCGGGGGTGATCAGACCGGCGCCGCCCGCCGAGACGAGGTCGTCGGCGAAGCGGTCGACGCCGTACTGCAGCACGGGGTTCCAGTAGGTCATGACGAGCACGGGGGCGTCGACACGGGAGCGGATGCGCTCCACCGCCGTGAAGGCGTCGCGGAGCCGCACGCCCGCCTCGAGCGCGGCGACCGTCGCGGCCTGGATGACCGGGCCGTCCATCACCGGGTCGGAGTAGGGCAGCCCGAGCTCGAGCACGTCGACGCCGTTCTCGACCAGGGCGACCGCCGCGTCGACGCTCGCGTCGAGGCTGGGGAAGCCGACCGGCAGATAGCCGACGAGGGCGCCCGCCCGCTCGGTCTTGGCGGCCGCGATCGTCGAGGCGACCGGGCTCACGATGGTGTCGCTCATACCCGGGCGTTCCCGTTCTCGTCGAGCACGTCGAAGTACCGGCCTGCGGTCTCGACGTCCTTGTCGCCGCGTCCGGAGAGCGAGACGAGGATGGTCGCGTCGGGGCCGAGCTCACGGCCGAGCTCGATCGTGCCGGCCAGGGCGTGCGCCGACTCGATGGCGGGGATGATGCCCTCGGTGACGCACAGGATGCGGAAGGCCTCCATGGCGGCCTTGTCGGTGACCGGGCGGTAGTTCGCGCGCCCGATCGAGGACAGCCAGGCGTGCTCGGGGCCGACGCCCGGGTAGTCGAGCCCGGCCGAGATGGAGTGCGAGTCGAGCGTCTGGCCGTCCTCGTCCTGCAGCATGAAGCTGCGCGAGCCGTGCAGCACACCGGGGCGGCCCTTGGTGATCGTCGCCGCGTGGCGCAGGGTGTCGACGCCGTCGCCCGCGGCCTCGTAGCCGTAGAGACCGACCGAGGTGTCGTCGAGGAAGGCGTGGAAGATGCCGATGGCGTTGGAGCCGCCGCCGACGCAGGCGGTGACCGCGTCGGGCAGCGCTCCGGTGAGATCGAGCACCTGCTGACGCGCCTCTTCGCCGATGACCTTGACGAAGTCGCGCACCATGGCCGGGAAGGGGTGCGGTCCGGCTACCGTGCCGAGCAGGTAGTGCGTCGACTCGACGTTGGCGACCCAGTCGCGGAAGGCCTCGTTCAGGGCGTCCTTCAGCGTGCGGGTGCCGCTCGTGACCGGGATGACCTCGGCGCCGAGCAGGCGCATGCGCGCGACGTTCAGCGCCTGGCGCTCGGTGTCGACCTCGCCCATGTAGACGACGCACTCCATGCCGAACAGGGCGGCGGCGGTCGCCGTGGCGACGCCGTGCTGGCCGGCGCCGGTCTCGGCGATCAGGCGGTGCTTGCCGATGCGCTTGGCGAGCAGGGCCTGGCCGAGCACGTTGTTGATCTTGTGCGAGCCCGTGTGGTTGAGGTCTTCGCGCTTCAGGATGATGCGCGCCCCGCCGGCGTGCTTCGCGAAGCGCGGCACCTCGGTGAGGATCGACGGCCGGCCGGTGTACGTGCGGCCGAGCTCGGCGAGCTCGCGGTGGAACTCGGGGTCGAGCTTGGCGAGCTGGTAGGCCTCGTCGAGCTCGTCGAGGGCCGCGATCAGCGACTCGGGCATGAAGCGCCCGCCGAACTCCCCGAAGAAGGGGCCGGTCTCGGCGCGGAGGGAGGTGCGTGTGTCGGTCATACGGAGAGGAACTCCTTCAGTGTCGCCACGGGATCGGGCCCCGTGACGAGGGCTTCGCCGACCAGCACCGCGTCGGCACCGGCCGAACGGTAGTGGGCGACGTCGGCGGCTTCGAGCACGGCGGATTCGGCCACCGTGATCGTGCCGGCCGGGATGCGGTCGACGAGCCGGCCGAACAGGTCGGCGTCGAGCTCGAAGGTGCTGAGGTTGCGCGCGTTCACGCCCACCAGACGGGCACCGAGGTCGACGGCGCGCGAGACCTCGACGGCGTCGTGGGTCTCGACCAGCGGCGTCATGCCGAGCTCGGTGACGAAGTCGTGCAGCCGCTGCAGCGTGGGCTGGTCGAGCGCCGCCACGATGAGCAGCACGAGGTCGGCGCCGGCGGCGCGCGCCTCGAGCACCTGGTACTCGGTGGCGATGAAGTCCTTGCGGAGCACCGGCACGTCGACGCGGGCGCGCACGGCCTCGAGGTCGGCGAGCGAGCCCTTGAACTTGCGGCCCTCGGTGAGCACGCTGATGGCGCTCGCCCCGCCCTCGGCGTAGGAGGCCGCGAGCAGCGCCGGGTCGGGGATCGACGCCAGGGCGCCGCGCGAGGGGCTCGCGCGCTTGACCTCGGCGATGATCTTCACTCGCTCGGCGGGTGCCAGGAACGCCAGGGCGTCCAGCGCCGCCGGGCGGGCCGTGGCCGCGGCCTCGACGTCGGCGAGGCTGCGCGTCGTGCGGCGCTCCTCGGCGTCCTCGAGCGCTCCGGCTACGAGATCGGCGAGCACCGGGTCAGTGCTCCTTCTGGAGCGTCTTGGCTCCGCGCACGCCGTAGCCCAGGCGCGACAGGATGAAGCCGGCCAGGAAGCCGATGAGCGTGACGCCGGCGGCGGCCCAGACGAGCCACTGCACGTCGAAGAAGAAGGCGACCGTGCCGATGGCGATGCCGACGAGCGCGATGATCACGCCGGTCCAGGCGGCGAGCGAGTGGCCTTCGCCCATTTCGTCTTCTTCGTGGCTCATCGATCCTCTTCCTGTCTCAATCGATCGGGTCGTGTCGAGTCTACCCGGTCGGTCCGGGGCCGCCGGGTCGGGCGGGGCCGTCCGCCGTGCCCAGCGGGCGAGCGGATGCGCGGCTAGCGGGTCGGGTCGGTGCCGCGGCTGAGGTCGTCCCAGCTGTCGACGGCGGCGTCGCGGGCGTTCTCGGCCGGGCGGCGGACGGGTCGTGCATCCGTCGCCCCGGCCGTCGCCGTGGTCGCGGGCGCGTCGAGCGGCTCGTCGTCGAACAGCTCGGCCGGGTTCGCGCTCCGCCGGCCGTCGGCCGCCTCGAAGGCGACCGCCTGGTACCTGCGGCTCGAGGCGGGCCAGCGCCGCACGGTGACGATCACGGCGAGCCCGGCGAGCACCATCAGGACGCCCAGCACCACCGTGAGCGCCGGCCACGGGCTGCTCGCCCCGACCGTCACCAGCTCGCGGATCGACGAGGTGCCGGCGACCCCCGTGCTCGTGGTGACGACGGACGCCCCGGCCGCGACCGGGTCGGTGAGCGCGAGCACGCCCGACCAGATGACGCTCACACCGAGCAGCACCTCGAGGGCGCCGAGCACGATCCGCACGATCGGCCCCGCGATGGCGAGCGCGCCGGCGAGGGCGATGCCGGCGAGACCGAGCGCCGAGAGGGCGGGCGCGGCGACCGAGCCGGGCACCTCGAGGGTGCCGTCGGTGACGGTGCCGCCGACGAGTTCGAGCGTGCCCCAGGACTGCGACCAGGCGAGGAAGGTCAGCGCGCTGAGGGCGAGCACCAGGAGGATGGTGCCCGACTTCAGACGGCGGCCCGTGCCGGCCGGGGCCGGTGTCTCCGAGGGCGCAGCCGGGGCCGAGGCGTCGCTCATCAGCGCACCCGCGTCATGGCGTTCGCGATCGCCACGGCCCGCAGCGGCGCCGCCGCCTTGTTCTGCGACTCCTGGAACTCGCTCGCCGGGTCGGAGTCGGCCACGAGGCCGCCGCCCGCCTGCACGCGCGCCACGCCGTCGACGATGGTCGCCGTGCGGATCGCGATCGCGAGGTCGGCGTCGCCGCCGAAGCCGAAGTACCCCACGACACCGCCGTAGAGGCCGCGCTGGGCGGGCTCCAGCTCGTCGATGATCTCGAGCGCGCGCGGCTTCGGCGCCCCCGAGAGCGTTCCGGCCGGGAACGTCGCCCGGAACACGTCGATCGCGTCGACGCCGTCGCGCAGCTGCCCCTCGACCGAGGAGACGATGTGCATGATATGGCTGAACCGCTCGACCCGCATGAACTCGGTCACCTCGACGCTCGCGGCCTCGCAGACCTTGAGCAGGTCGTTCCGGGCGAGGTCGACGAGCATCAGGTGCTCCGCACGCTCCTTGTCGTCGCCGAGCAGCTCCTGCTCGAGCTCCAGGTCGTGGTGCGGGGTGGTGCCGCGGGGCTTCGAGCCCGCGATCGGGTGCGTGTGCGCCCGCCCCTTCTCGACCTTGACGAGAGCCTCGGGGCTCGAGCCGACGATCTGGTACGGCTCACCGCCTGAGTCGACGAGCGTCAGCAGGTACATGTACGGGCTCGGGTTCAGCGTGCGCAGCACCCGGTACACGTCGAGCGGATGCGCGGGGCAGTCCAGCTCGAACCGCTGCGAGATGACGACCTGGAAGATGTCGCCCTCGCGGATGTGCTCCTTCGCCACCTCGATCGCGGCCAGGAAGTCGGCGCGCTCGGTGCGGTGCCGGGGCTCCCCCACGACGCCGAAGTCGGCCTCCGCGAGCCACGCCTCGGACGGGCCGCCGAGGCCGCGCTGCAGCTCGTCGAGCCGCGCCTGGGCGTCGACCCAGAGCTCGTCGACGGGCGTGTCGCCGTCGGTCAACACGTTCACGAGCAGCTGCACGGTGCCCTGGAGGTGATCGACGACCACCATCTCCGAGACGAACGACAGGCCCTGGCTCGGCATGCGGTACTCCCGCGGCGGTCGGTTCGGCAGGCGCTCCAGCTGGCGCACGGTCTCCCAGCCGATGAAGCCGACGAGTCCGCCGGTGAGGGGCGGATGCTCGGGCACGGCCGCCGTCTTCCAGTGCTCGTAGAGCGCCGAGACGGCCTCGAGGGGCCCGGAGGGCAGGCCGGCCGGGAAGACGCGGTCGGCCGGGAGGCCGAGGTCGAGCCAGACGGCACGGTCATCCGCCTCGGTGAGCAGGCCGAAGCTGGAGACGCCGATGAACGAGAAGCGCGACCAGATGCCGCCCTGCTCGGCCGATTCGAGGAGGAAGGTGCCCGGGCGGCCGTCGGCGAGCTTGCGGTAGATGCCGACGGGGGTCTCGCCGTCGGCGAAGAGCTCGCGGATGACCGGCAGCACCCGGTGCGAGCCACTCAGCTCGTCGAACTCGGCCCGGGTGGTGGTGGCTGTGGTCGTCATGATCGTTCGAGCACCTCGGGGTTCAGGGGGTCGACGTCGAAGCAGCGGCGGGCGCCGGTGTGGCAGGCCGCGCCGATCTGGTCGACCTGCACGAGCAGGGTGTCGTCGTCGCAGTCGAGCGCCGCGGTCTTGACGTACTGCACGTGGCCGGAGGTGTCGCCCTTCCGCCAGTACTCCTGCCGGGAGCGCGACCAGAAGGTGACCCGGCCCTCGGTGAGGGTGCGGCGGAGCGCCTCGGCGTCCATGTAGCCGAGCATCAGCACCTCGAGGGTGTCGTGCTGCTGGATGATCGCCGGCAGCAGGCCCTTGTCGTCGAAGTGCACCCGGCTGAGGATCTCGTCGGTCTCGGTGACGGTGCTCATCGCACGTCCACCCCTTCTCGTCGCAGTTCGTCCTTCACGTCGCCCACCGTCATCTCGCGGAGGTGGAACACGCTGGCGGCGAGCACCGCGTCGGCGCCGGCCGCGATGGCCTGGCCGAAGTGCTCGACCTTCCCGGCCCCGCCCGAGGCGATGACGGGAACGGTGCTGAGCTCGCGCATGAGGCCCACGAGCTCGAGGTCGAAGCCGTCCTTCGTGCCGTCGGCGTCGATGGAGTTGACCAGCAGCTCGCCCGCACCGCGCTCGATGGCCTCGCGGGCCCACTCGAGGGCGTCGAGCTCGGTCTCGCGCCGGCCGCCGTGCGTGGTGACGACGAACCCGGAGGGCGTGCGGCCGGGTACCGCCGTGCGCTTGACGTCGAGCGAGAGCACGAGCACCTGGGCGCCGAAGCGGTCGGCGATCTCATTCAGCAGCGGCGGGCGGGCGATGGCGGCGCTGTTGACGCCCACCTTGTCGGCTCCGGAGGCGAGCAGCTTGGCCACGTCGTCGGCGGAGCGCACTCCCCCGCCGACCGTGAGCGGGATGAAGACCTGCTCGGCCGTCTTCTGCACCATCTCGTAGACCGTCGCCCGGTCGTCGACGGTGGCCGTGACGTCGAGGAAGGTCAGCTCGTCGGCGCCCTGCGCGGCGTACAGGGCGGCGAGCTCGACGGGGTCGCCCGCGTCGCGCAGGTTCTCGAAGTTGACGCCCTTCACGACGCGGCCCGCGGCCACGTCCAGGCAGGGGATGACGCGAACGGCGAGCGACATCAGATGCGCGCCGCGTGGATCGGACTGACCAGGATGGCGCGCGCGCCGACGGCGTACAGGTCGTCCATCACCTGGTTGGTGTCCCGGCGGGGCACCATGCTGCGGACGGCCACCCACTCGGGGTCGTGCAGCGGGGAGATCGTCGGCGACTCGATGCCGGGGGTGAGCGCGCAGGCGTCGTCGAGCTGGGTGACCGGCACGTCGTAGTCCATCAGCACGTACTGGCGTGCCACGAGCACGCCCTGCAGGCGGCGCAGCAGCGTCTCGGCACCGCGGTGGGTGGTGCCCGAGCTGATCAGCACGGCGCTCGATTCGAGGATGACCGGGCCGAAGATCTCCAGGCCCGCCTTGCGCAGGGTGGAGCCGGTGCTGACGACGTCGGCCACCGCATCCGCCACACCGAGGCGCACGGCCGACTCGACCGCCCCGTCGAGGCGGATCAGCTGGGCGGTGATGCCGTGGGTCGCGAGGAACGCACCGACGAGGCCCGGGTAGCTGGTGGCGACGCGGGCACCGTTCAGGTCGGCCAGCTCGATCGACGTGCCCTCGGGGCGGGCGAAGCGGAAGGTCGACTCGCCGAAGTCGAGCGAGGCCGTCTCGGTGGCCGGCGACTCGGAGTCGAGCAGGAGGTCACGGCCGGTGATGCCGACGTCGAGTGCGCCCGAGCCGACGTAGGTCGCGATGTCGCGGGGGCGGAGGTAGAAGAACTCGACATCGTTGCGCGGGTCGGCGATGACGAGCTCGCGGGAGTCGCGCCGGCCGTTGTAGCCCGCCTCGGCGAGCATCTGGGCGGCGGTTTCGGAGAGGGAGCCCTTGTTGGGCACCGCGATCTTGAGCATGGGGTGAGGGTGCTTTCGGTGGGAGGTGTGATTCGGGTGCGACGTGCTCAGATCACAGATGTCGGTAGACGTCGGCCGGGGACAGGCCCTTGGCCAGCATCAGCACCTGCAGGTGGTAGAGCAGCTGCGAGATCTCCTCGGCCGTGTTCTCGTCGGACTCGTACTCCGCCGCCATCCACACCTCGGCGGCCTCCTCGACGATCTTCTTGCCGATCTGGTGCACGCCGGCGTCGAGCTCGCGCACGGTGCCGGAGCCCTCAGGGCGCTCGGTGGCCTTGGCGGAGAGCTCGAGGAACAGCTCGTCGAAAGTCTTCACGGATCAAGGCTACCGGTGTCCGTGGCGGTGACCGGCCGCGAGCTCGCGCAGGTGGTCGACCTGGGCGCCGGCGTTCTCGGCACCGAACACGCTGGAGCCCGCGACGAAGACGGTGGCCCCGGCCTCGGCCGCGATGCCGATGGTGTCGTCGTTGATGCCGCCGTCGACCTGCAACCAGACGTCGAGACCGGAGTCGCGCACCGCCTGCGACAGCGTGCGGAGCTTCGGCATGGTCTCGGGCATGAAGGACTGGCCGCCGAAACCGGGCTCGACCGTCATGACGAGCACCATGTCGAACTCGGGCAGCAGCTCGAGGAACGGTTCGGCGTCGGTTCCGGGCTTCAGCGCGAGACCGGCGCGGGCGCCGCGCTCGCGGAGGCTCCGGGCGACGGCGACCGGGTCGGAGTCGCGGCCGACGGCCTCGGCGTGGAAGGTGACCGAGTAGGCGCCGAGCTCGGCGTACTGCGGGGCCCAGCGCTCGGGGGCGTCGATCATCAGGTGCACGTCGAGCGGAATGGGCGAGACCTGCTGCAGGCGCTCGACGACCGGCAGGCCGAGGGTGAGGTTCGGCACGAAGTGGTTGTCCATCACGTCGACGTGCGCGAGGTCGGCGTTCCGGATGCGCCCGAGCTCGCTCTCGAGGTTGGCGAAGTCGGAGGCGAGGATGCTGGGGTTGATGCGAAGGGCCACGTCCCGACTTTACCCGGGTGCCCGTTCGGACGGCGTCGGCCGCTCGGCGGCCAGCTGCCCGTAGACCGCGAGATCGTGCCGTCGATCGCCGACAGGCAGCGCCTCCCGCAGCACGCCCTCGAGCCGGAAGCCGAGCCGTTCGGCGACCGCCCGGCTGCGCGTGTTGCCGGCCGCGGCGCGGATCTCGATCCGGGCTAGGCCGCGCGCGAAGCCCGCGTCGCGCAGGGCAGCGGCCGCTCGCGTGACGATCCCCCGGCCCTCGTGGGCTCCGTCGATCCAGTAGCCGAGCTCCCCGATCGCGGTGCCGGGGTCGAGCTTCAGCGAGACGCTTCCGATCGGATGCCCGTCCCGCACGATCAGCGCGGGCACGGTCTTGCCCTGCTCGTACAGCGCCAGCACGAAGTCGGTGAAGGTGCGGGTGGCCGTGAGGCTCTGCGCCGGCTGGGCCCAGGGCTCCCACTCCCGCAGGCGGTCGAGATTCCGCATCGTGAGCTCGTGCGCTTCGGGCGCCCCGGCACGCGTTCGCAGCTCGAGGTGCAGCCCGTCGCCCAGATCGAGCGGGAGGATGTCGGCGTAAGGATGGTGCGGCACAGCGGGGTCTCCGGGTCGGGGCTTGGGGGTGTCGCGCTCAGCGCTTCTCGAACAGGGCTATGAACATCGCGTCGGTGGTGTTGCGGTGGGGCCAGAGCTGCACCGCGAGGTCGGCGCCACCGAGCTCGACGGCGCCGTCGGTGAGCTGCCGCAGCACGTCCTGGGCGTCGAGCTGCCGCAGGGCATCCGGCCAGCGGCGCAGGGCGCCCTGCACCTGTCCGCGCGTCTCGGCGACGTGCGGTGAGCAGGTGACGTAGGCGAGCAGCCCGCCGGGCTTCAGCGCTGCCACCGCGGCGTCGATCAGCTGCTGCTGCAGCGCGACGAGCTCGGCCACGTCGGCCGGGGTCTTGCGCCAGCGCGCCTCGGGCCGGCGCCGGAGCGCTCCGAGGCCGGTGCAGGGCGCGTCGACGAGGATGCGGTCGAAGCCCTCGTCGTTCTCGCGGCCGAGCCGGGTGCCGTCGCGCTCCCAGACGACCGGCGGCTCGGGCAGGGCGGCGACGGCGCGGCGCACCAGGCCGGCGCGGGCGGCGATCGGCTCGTTCGCGGTCACGGTCGCACCGGCGATCCCGGCCTCGGCGGCGAGCACGGCCGTCTTGCCGCCGGGGCCGGCGCACAGGTCGAGCCAGCGCTCCCCCGCCGTGATCGGGCGGGCGCGGGTGAGGGCGAGGGCTGCGAGCTGCGAACCCTCGTCCTGCACGCGCACGGTGCCGGCGCGCACGGCCGGGATCGACGCCGGGTCGCCGGTCGGCGCCACCAGCCCGATGGGCGACAGCGGGGCCGGCTCGAACGCGGCGGGCACCCGGCGCTCCCCGTCTCCGACCGCGGTGCCCGAGGCGGAGGGAGCCGGGTCGAATCCCGTGCCGTCGTCGTCGGCGGGGTCGCTCGCGCCGGCCAGAACCGCTTCCAGGGCATCCGGATGCTCGCCCGGCGCGTCACCGGACCCGTCACCGGGCGCCGCCGCGGTCGCATCGCGTTGGAGTGCCTCGCGGTCGGCCAGACCCGGGAGGGCGACGAGGCTGAGCCGGGCCGGGGTGTTGTCGGCCTCGAGCAGCGCGTCGAGCTCGGCGGACACCTCGGCCTCGGGCACGCCGTCGGCGACGAGCGCGCGGCGGAAGGCACGGACGATCCAGGCCGGGTGCGAGGAGGTCAGCGCGAGCCGGTCGTCGTCCGACTCGGCCGAGTCGGTGACGCGCCCGAGCCACTCCTCGGCGGGGGTGCGGGTGATGGCGCGCAGCACGCCGTTGACGAAGCCGGTCGCCGAGCGGGAGGCGACCGCGCGGGCCAGCTCCACCGACTCGTTCACGGCGGCGTGCTGGGCGACGCGCATCGACAGCAGCTGATGGGCGCCGAGCTCCAGCACGTCGCGCACGGCGCCGTCGATCTCGTCGATCGGACGACCGGACGCCAGCTCGATCACGCGGTCGTAGTAGCCGCGACGGCGGAGCGTGCCGTAGGTGAGCTCCGTCGCGAGACCGGCATCGGCGGGCGAGAGACGGGCGTCGGCGATCCGCATGGGGAGGAGGAGGTTCGCGTAGGCGTCGTCGGCACGCACGGCCGCGATCACGTCGAGCGCCACCCGCCGCGCGGGCTGCACCGCGCCGGGCTTCGACGGCGCCGGCGTCGCGGGCTTCCGCCGCTCGGGGCCGCGCTGCGGCCCGCCCCCGCCCCCGCCCGTGCGCCGGCCGTCGTGGCCGCGCCGTCCCGATCCGCCCGAGCCGCCGGACCCGCCCTGTCCGGATCCGCCCTGCCCGGAGCCGCCGCGACCCGTACCGCCGGAGCCGCCGCCACGGCTCGATCCGCCGCCGCCCTGTCGTCGCTCGTCGCTCATCGTGCCACCAGTCCTTCCGCGCCCGCACCGCGCCACCAGTCGGCGGCCGCCATGGGCTTCTTGCCCGCCGGCTGCACCGTCAGGAGTTCCAGGGGCGCCGACGCGGTGCCCACGTGCAGGGTGCGTCCGGAGCCGTCTAGGGCGCCGGGGTCCAGGCGCGGGCGGTCGCGCGCCGGCGACGCCTCCAGCACCTTCACGCGCATCCCGTCGAGGTCGAACCAGGCGCCGGGCTCGGGCGTCACGCCGCGCAGCCGGGCATAGACCGTTTCGAGGTCGCGGGTGAAGTCGAGCCGAGCATCCTCGAGGCCGAGTTTGGGGGCCAGGGTGACCTCGCCCGCCTGCGGGGCGGCGGTGAGGCTGCCGTCGGCGATGCCGTCGACGGTGTCGGCGAGCTGCGCGGCGCCCGAGTCGGCAAGGCGGGCCAGCAGGCCGCCCGCGGTCTCGTGCGCGGCGATCGGGGTCGAGCGCATCGTGAAGACCGGGCCGGCGTCGAGCCCGGGCACCAGCTGGAAGACCGTGGCCCCCGAGACGGTGTCGCCCGCGATGATGCTCCACTGCACGGGCGCCGCTCCGCGCCAGCGCGGCAGCAGCGAGAAGTGCAGGTTGATCCAGCCCCGGGTGGGCGTGCCGAGCAGCGGCTCGCGCACGAGACCGCCGTAGGCGACGATGACGCCGAGCTCGGCGCCGACCGCGGCGATGCACGCCGTCGCCTCGTCGTCGAGCCGGTTCGCCTTGATGACCTCGATGCCGAGCTCCTCGGCGGCCGCGGCGACCGGGGACGGCGTGAGCACCCGCTTCCGCCCGAGGGGTGCGTCCATCCGGGTGACGACGGCGGCCACCTCGTGCCGCGCGGCCAACACCTTCAGGGCGGGAACGGCCACGGCGGGGGTGCCCGCGAAGACGAGTCTCATTCCATGATCTCCGAATCGTCGAGTCGAACCCGCAGGGTGGGCGGCGGCCGGAAGCCCGGGCCGCTGCCCGTCTTCGAGCGCCGGGTGGTGGCGTTCTTCACCACGAGCGCCCGCAGGTGCCGGGCGACCGAGGCGCCGACCGCGTAGTCGAAGCGCACGATGGCGCGCACCATGCCGTCACCCGTGGGCACCGGGCCCAGGGTATCCATCTTCGCCCATTCGGCCTCGGTGACGAGCCGCTCGAGCTCGGCGAGGGCGTTCGCCACCGTGTCGGCAGCCCCCGTCACGGTCGCCAGCCGCACGGCCGGCGGGAAGCGGAGGGCGCGCCGGTCGGCCAGCTCGGCCGAGGCGACCATCTCCTGCTGCCACGTCACGAGCGCCTTGGCCAGGTCGCCACCCACCCCCACGAGCACGTTCGGGGCGCGCGGGGCCGACAGCGCGATCGCGTTCGACCACCACCGCAGGCAGTCCTCGGCCACGCGCAGGGACTCCCGGGCGAGCATCCGCGGGCCGTCGAGCAGCAGCACGGCGCGGTAGCCGCCCTCGGCCACCGGTTCGGCGCCGCGGGTGGCGACCACGAGGGCCGGCTTGTCGTCGACCGTCAGCACCGTGCGCTCGCCGTCGCTGACGATCACCCGGGTGCCCGGGAACGCCCGGCCGAGCTCGTCGGCCGTGCGGCCCGCGCCGATCGACGCGAAGCGGAAGGTGGTGCCGTGGCAGTGCGAGCACGACCAGTTCGCCGCGATCGCCCCGCAGAGGGTGCACGATGGCCGCTCCCCCGCCCGGTGCACGTGCAGCGGTCCGCCGCAGACGGTGCAGGCGGCCGGATGTCCGCAGCTCTGACAGGCGAGCACGGGTGCGTAGCCCGGGCGAGCGACCTGCACGAGCACCGGCCCCTGCTCGAGGGCGCGGCGGGCGGCCTGCCACGCGGCGGTGGGGATGCGGGCGGCGTTCTGCGGAGCATCCGCGTCGTCCTGCTCGGCGGTCGGCAGCACGCGGGGCAGGTAGCGCGGGGTCGGGAACACCGGGTGCAGGAAGCCGAGCTCGACGAGCCGCTCGATGTCGGTGCTGCGGGAGTGCGAGACGAAGGCGAGGCGGCAGCCCGACTGCTCCTGGCGCACGAGGGCGGCGTCGCGGAGGTGCACGTAGGGCGTGAGCGGCTCGGACTGGAGCGAGTCGCCCTCGTCCCAGACGATGATCTGGCCGAGGCGCGACACCGGCGCGTAGATGCTGGAGCGGTTGCCGACCACGATGTGCGGGTCACCGTCGAGCGCCGTCAGGAAGTTCGCGTAGCGCTCGTTGCGCGCCTGCCGTGCGTCGAGTCGCACGATCGCGTCGCCCGCATCGAGGCTCTCGAGGGCCTGCTCGACGGCGAGCTGGTCGCGGTAGTCGGGCACGGCGACGATCACCGACTCGCCGCCGCGGTGCACGGCGGTGGCGAGCTCGGCGATGGTCAGCGCCCAGTGCCCCACGGTGTGCTGCCCGACCGTGTGCTGCCCGACGCTCTGCTGCCCTGCCGCATCCTGCCCCTGCGCATCCTGCTGGTCTCCGGATGCGCGCACCGCCGTCACGGTGGCGATCGCGTCGATGGCGCTGCGCGCTCCGGCCTCGGCGAGATGCACCCCATCGGAGGCCGAGTACCCCGTCAGGGCGAGCGCCGTCGGCGCCACCGCGTCTGCTCGGGGGGTCGCCTCCGCCGCCGCCTGCCGGGCCAGGAACGCCTTCTCCACCCGCACGAAGCGCGGCGGGATCGCGAGGCGCACGATGTCGCAGGCGCTGCCGGCCGCGCGGTCGGCGAGTCGCCGCGCGAGCGCCCAGACCTCCGGGGTCAGCACCGGCAGCGGCGACACGACCTCGTCGAGCTCGCTCAGGGCGCGCTCTCCGGGCACGTGGGGCGCGAGTTCGACGATGTAGCCCCGCGCCGTGCGGCCGGCGGAGCGCAGAGGCACCTTGACCCGGACGCCCGGACGGGCATCCGGAACCAGCGCCATCGGCACGAGGTAGTCGAACAGCCGGTCGAGCTGCGGCAGCGGCGACTCGAGCATCACCCGCGCGACGACGCCCGACGTCTCGACCTCACCCTCGGGCGCCGAGACGGGGAGCACGGCGGCACCAGCCTCCGCACCGGCACCCGCGGGCGCCGTCGCCGGGGCGCCGGGCCGAGCGGCACCCACCACCCTCAGAGCCCCGCGGCGGACCGGATCTCGTCGACCCGGTCGAGGCGCTCCCAGGTGAAGTCGGGGAGCTCGCGGCCGAAGTGCCCGTAGGCGGCCGTCTGGGCGTAGATGGGGCGCAGCAGGTCGAGGTCGCGGATGATCGCGGCCGGCCGCAGGTCGAACACCTCCCGCAGCGCATCCGTGATGACCTCGTCGCTCACCACACCGGTGCCGAAGGTCTCGACGTAGAAGCCGACGGGCGCCGACTTGCCGATCGCATAGGCGATCTGCACCTCGAGCCGCGACGCGAGCCCCGCGGCCACGGCGTTCTTCGCGACCCAGCGCATGGCGTAGGCGGCCGAGCGGTCGACCTTCGACGGGTCTTTTCCGCTGAAGGCGCCGCCGCCGTGGCGCGCGGCCCCGCCGTAGGTGTCGACGATGATCTTGCGGCCGGTGAGCCCGGCGTCGCCCTGCGGCCCGCCGATCTCGAAGCGGCCGGTGGGGTTGATCAGGATGCGCGCCTCACGCGAGGACAGCGACACCCCGTCGGCCTCGGCCTGCAGCAGCACGGGTCGGATGACCGTCTCCTCGACCTCGCGGCGCAGCTCGTCGAGCCCGACCGACGGCGCGTGCTGGGTGGACAGCACGACCGTGTCGACGGTCTTCGGCACGACCCCGTCGTAGCCGACCGTGACCTGCGTCTTGCCGTCGGGGCGGAGGTAGTCGAGCACGCCCTCCTTGCGCACGGCCGCGAGCCGGGCCGAGAGCCGGTGCGCCAGCCAGATCGGCAGCGGCATGAGCTGCGGCGTCTCGGTGGTGGCGTAGCCGAACATGATGCCCTGGTCGCCCGCGCCCTGCCGGTCGGCCTCGTCGGTGGAGGAGCCCTCGCGGGTCTCGAAGGCGTTGTCGACGCCCTGCGCGATGTCGGGTGACTGCCCGCCGATCGAGACCGATACACCGCACGAGCGCCCGTCGAACCAGACGTCGCTCGAGGTGTAGCCGATCGAGGAGATCTTCTCGCGCACGAGTGCCGGGATCTCGACGTAGCCGCTCGTCGTGACCTCGCCCGCGACGTGCACGAGCCCGGTGGTGACGAGCGTCTCGACGGCGACCCGCGAGTGCGGGTCCTCCGTCAGCAGCGCGTCGAGGATGGTGTCGGAGACCTGGTCGCAGATCTTGTCGGGGTGGCCCTCGGTGACGGATTCGGACGTGAAGAGGCGAAGGGAGGTCATGGTGCTCCTGATAGGGCGGCGGCGAACACTCCGAGGATGTCATCAGCCACCGACGTCTTGCTGCCGGATGCCTCGACGACTATATCCCCGGCGGCATCCAGCACCAGGACCGTGTTGCTCTCCGTGGCGAAGCCCGTGCTCCAGCCGACGCCGTTCACGACGAGGAAGTCACAGCCCTTGCGCGCGATCTTCGCGCGGCCGAGCTCGAGCAGCTCCTCGCGCGTGTCGGCGGTCTCGGCGGCGAAGCCGACCACGAGGCGCCCGTCGCGGGGCCCGGCCGAGATCGTCGCGAGGATGTCGGGGTTCTGCACCAACTCGAGCGTGAGCCGCTCGCCGGTGGCGGTCTTCTTGATCTTGGAGTCGCTGACCGAGACGGGCCGGTAGTCGCTCACGGCGGCCGCCATCACGGTGAGGTCGTTCTCGGGCGCCGCCACGGTCGTGGCATCGAGCAGCTCGGCGGCGGTCTCGACGCGCACGACGTCGACGCCCTCGGGCAGCCCCACCTCGACGTGCGCGGCGATCAGCGTCACGTGCGCGCCGCGGTCGCGGGCGGCGGCGGCGATCGCCACGCCCTGCTTGCCGCTCGAGCGATTGCCGACGTAGCGCACCGGGTCGAGCGGCTCGCGGGTGCCTCCCGCGGTCACGAGAACCCTCCGGCCCTCCAGGTCCCGGATGCGCGCCGCGCCGTCACCAATGCCGGAACGATCGGGCACCGTCGTCGTGGCAGTCCCCGCTGCGATCTCGAGCGCCGCGGCCACGATCTCGTCGGGCTCCGCCATCCGCCCCACCCCGGAGTCGGCACCGGTGAGCTGCCCGCTGACGGGCCCCACGAGGTGCACCCCGCGCGAGCGCAGCGTGGCCACGTTCGCGACGGTGGCCGGGTTCTGCCACATCTCGGTGTGCATGGCGGGCGCGATGACGAGCGGCGCCCGGCTGGCGAGCACCGTGTTGCCGAGCAGGTCGTCGGCGAGCCCGGCGGCGAGCTTCGCGATGGTGTTCGCGGTCGCCGGGGCGATGACGATGAGCTCGGCGGCCTGGCCGATGGCCACGTGCCGCACCTGGGCGACGCCGTCGTACAGGTCGGTCGAGACCGTGTTGCGCGAGATCGCCTCGAGCGTCGGCCGCCCCACGAATTTCAGGGCATGCTCGGTGGCGACCACGTGCACGTCGTGCCCACGCAGAACGAGACCACGGATGACGTTCACGGCCTTGTAGGCCGCGATGCCACCCGTGATCCCGACGACGATGTTCAATTGCGCTCCGATGAGAGGAGGACGAACGGAGGTGCTACTCGATGGGCGCCGCGGGGCGGATCGTCAGCTTGTCCTCGTTGATCTCGTGCATGGCGACGGAGAGCGGCTTGTCGTCGATGGTCGAGTCGACCAGCGGGCCGACGTTGTCGAACAGGCTTCCCTCGTGCAGGTCGGCGTAGTAGTCGTTGATCTGGCGAGCGCGCTTGGAGGCGAAGATCACCAGGGCGTACTTCGAGTCGACCTTCGAGAGCAGCTCGTCGATGGGCGGGTCGATGATGCCGAGTTTGTTGGTGGGCACGGTGTTCACTCCTTGCTGGGAAGGTCAGTCGCCTTCTGAATCTGCATCAATTCTACGACCTCCGCCGCCGCGGCCTGCACATCGCGGTTCACGACGCGGAAGTCGAACTCGTCCTGGGCCGCCAGTTCGACCTTCGCGGTGGTCAGTCGGCGTTCCTGCTCCTCGGCGGTCTCGGTGCCGCGGCCGATCAGCCGGCGCACCAGTTCGTCCCAGGTCGGGGGCAGCAGGAACACCAGCGTGGCGCTCGGCTCGGCCGCCTTCACCTGGCGCGCGCCCTGGATGTCGATCTCGAGCAGCACGCTCGTCCCGGCCGCGAGGGCGCGGTCGATCGGGGTGCGCGGTGTGCCGTAGCGCGACTTGTTGTGCACCACGGCCCACTCGAGGAACTCCCCCGCCTCGATCATCCGATCGAACTCCTCGTCGGAGACGAAGTAGTAGCTGACGCCCTCGACCTCGCCCGGGCGCGGAGCCCGGGTGGTGGCCGAGACCGAGAGGTGCACCTCGGGGTAGTTCTCGCGGATGTACGTGGACACGGTGCCCTTGCCGACGGCCGTGGGTCCGGCCAGCACGACCAGGCGGCTGTCGCCGGTGGCCGCGACCTTGGGCGCCCGGCGCTCGAGATACGCCCGGAGCCGCTGCTGCTGGTGCACGCCGAGCCCCGACAGTCGCTTCGACGTCGCGATGCCGAGCGAGTCCATCACGCGCTCGATGCGCACGGGCCCGAGGCCGGGGATCGCCATCAGCAGATCGCGCACCCGCATGCCGGCCTCGATGCTCTCGGTGCTGCCGAGAGCGGTCTCGAGCACGGCGACGGCGCTCAGCCGGCGCTCGGTGACAGCTCGCTTGACGGATGCGCGGGCACGGCGTGCCGCGACGGCCGCACGGCTGGCGGCGACACGGTCCACATCGGGCGGGTTCATCGCAGCACCTCCCCGAGAGCGGCGCTCTCGCGTTCGATCGCCTCGGCGAGGCCGGCGGCCCCGGCGGGGCTGGCGGAGCCCAGTGCGAGCACCGAGCGGGACACGCTCACCACGACGTTCGGCGCGAGCTGCCCGAAGACGGTGGGGATGGAGTCGAACGAGGCGCCCTGGAAGCCGAAGCCCGGCGCGAGCACCGGTGTGGTCGAGAGGGTGCGGCTGGCGTCGCTCGTGAACCCGTAGTCCTCGAGGCGCTGGGTGGCGCCGAGCACCAGGCCATGGTCGCCGAGGCGGGTGCGGTCGGTGTTGCGGGCGGCGACCTCGTCGGCGACGAGTCGCGCGACCGTGCGCGCGGGGGTGTCGCCCGCATCCGTCGTCGCCGTCTGCAGCACGCGCGCCTCGGGGTTGGAGGTCGCGCTCAGCACGAAGGCCCCCTTGCCGGCGGCCTCGGCGGTGTCGAGCAGACCGGCGAGGGCGCCGATGCCGGTGTAGGCGGTGACGGTCAGTGCGTCGACCTCGAGCGGCGAGCCCGCGGTCAGCCAGGCCGCCGCGTAGCCGTCGTTGGTCGAGCCGATGTCGCCGCGCTTGGCGTCGCCGATCACGAGCAGGCCGGCCGCGCGGGCCGCGGCCAGCACGTCCTCGAGCGCCGCGAAGCCCGCCGAGCCGAACGACTCGAAGAACGCCACCTGCGGCTTGACGATGCCGACCCGGCCCGCGGCCGCCTCGACGACCCGCAGGCCGAAGTCGCGGACGCCCGCGGCGTCGCGCCCGAGGCCCCACTCCGTGAGGAGGTAGGGGTGCGGGTCGATGCCGACGCACAGGTGCCCGTGCGCCGCGAACGCCCCGTCGAGACGGGCGCCGAAGGGAGCGCCGCTCACCGGCGGGCGTTCCGGGCGATGGCGTACTCCTGCAGCGAGGTCACCTCGAAGCCGTCCTTCAGGGCGTCGAAGGAGGCCACGGCCGCGCCCAGCTGGGCGATGGTCGTGAACAGCGGCTTGTCGGCCGCAACGGCGGCGGCCCGGATCTCGTAGCCGTCGACCCGGGCCGAGCGGCCGGAGGGCGTGTTGATGACGATGTCGACCTTGTTCGCGTTGATCAGGTCGACGATCGTCTCGACCGGCTCGCCGTCGCCGTCCGCGGCGTTCTGGGCCGCGTTCTCGGAGTACTTGCCGACGATGCCGGCGTGGATGCCGTTGCGGTTCAGCACCTCGGCCGTGCCGCTGGTGGCCAGGATCTCGAAGCCGAGCTGCTGCAGCCGCAGCACCGGCAGCACGATCGCGCGCTTGTCGCGGTCGGAGACCGAGACGAACACCGTGCCCGTCAGCGGCATGCCGCCGTACGCGGCCTCCTGGCTCTTGGCGAAGGCGCGGGGGAAGTCGCGGTCGATGCCCATCACCTCACCGGTCGAGCGCATCTCCGGGCCGAGCACCGAGTCGACGATCAGCCCCTCCTTGGTGCGGAAGCGCTTGAACGGCAGCACGGCCTCCTTGACGGCGACGGGCGAGTCGAGCGGAACCCGCGAGCCGTCCTGCTCGGGCAGCATGCCTTCGGCCTTCAGCTCGGCGATGGTGACGCCGACCATGAGGCGCGAGGCGGCCTTCGCGAGCGGGATGCCCAGGGCCTTCGACACGAACGGCACGGTGCGGGAGGCGCGGGGGTTGGCCTCGAGCACGTAGAGGATGCCGGCACCGATGGCGAACTGCACGTTCAGCAGCCCCTGCACGCCGATGCCCTGCGCGATGGCGAGGGTGGCGTCGCGCACGGCGTCGATCTGCGAGCGGCCGAGCGTCACGGGCGGCAGCGAGCAGCTCGAGTCGCCGGAGTGCACGCCGGCCTCTTCGAGGTGCTCCATGATGCCGCCGATGTAGAGCTCGTGGCCGTCGTAGAGCGCGTCGACGTCGATCTCGATCGCGTCGTCGAGGAAGCGGTCGACCAGCAGCGGGTTGGCGGTGCCGACCATGCCCTGGCCCGCGATCCGCTCGAAGTAGTCGGCGAGCGACGGGGTGTCGTAGACGATCTCCATGCCGCGGCCGCCGAGCACGTAGCTCGGGCGCACCAGCACGGGGAAGCCGATCTCCTCGGCCACGGCGACGGCCGTCTCGTAGTCGACCGCGATGCCGTTCTTCGGGGCGAGAAGGCCCGCCTGGTCGAGGATGCCCGAGAACAGTCCGCGCTCCTCGGCGAGGTCGATGGCCTCGGGGGTGGTGCCGAGGATCGGCACGCCGGCCTCCTTCAGCCCCTTGGCGAGGCCGAGGGCGGTCTGCCCGCCGAGCTGCACGACGACGCCGACGAGCTCGCCCGACTGCGACTCGGCGTGGATGACCTCGAGCACGTCCTCGAGCGTGAGCGGCTCGAAGTAGAGCCGGTCGCTCGTGTCGTAGTCGGTGGAGACCGTCTCGGGGTTGCAGTTGATCATGATCGTCTCGTACCCGGCGTCGTGCAGGGCGAACGAGGCGTGCACGCAGGAGTAGTCGAACTCGACGCCCTGGCCGATGCGGTTCGGGCCGGAGCCGAGGATGACGACCTTTCGGGCGTCCGACGGCTCCACCTCGGTCTCGAGGTCGTAGCTGGAGTAGTGGTACGGCGTGAGCGCCGGGAACTCCCCGGCGCAGGTGTCGACCGTCTTGTAGACCGGGCGGATGCCCAGGATGTGGCGCACCTCGCGCACGTCCTTCTCGCCGAAGCCGCGGAGCGAGGCGATCTGGGCATCCGAGAAGCCGTGCTCCTTGGCGAGGGTGAACATGGCGTGGTCGGCGTTCTCGGAAGCCGTGATCGCCTCGGCGACCTCGTTGATCAGCACGATCTGGTCGAGGAACCAGGGGTCGATCTTGGTGGCCTCGAAGGCCTCCTCGATGCTTGCCCCCGCGCGGAGGGCCTGCTGCACCGTGACGATGCGGCCGTCGGTCGGCACGGCGGCGATCGCCAGCAGTTCGTCCTTGTCGCCGGGCTCCCCGTCCCAGTGGAACGACGAGCCGCGCTTCTCGAGCGAGCGCAACGACTTCTGCAGCGCCTGGGTGAAGTTGCGGCCGATGGCCATGGCCTCGCCCACCGACTTCATGGTGGTGGTGAGGGTGGGGTCGGCGGCCGGGAACTTCTCGAACGCGAAGCGAGGCACCTTGACGACCACGTAGTCGAGCGTGGGCTCGAAGGAGGCGGGGGTCACCTTGGTGATGTCGTTCGGGATCTCGTCGAGCCGGTAGCCGATCGCGAGCTTCGCGGCGATCTTGGCGATCGGGAAGCCCGTGGCCTTGGACGCGAGCGCACTGGAGCGGGACACCCGGGGGTTCATCTCGATCACGATGATGCGACCGTTGGCCGGGTCGACGGCGAACTGGATGTTGCAGCCGCCGGTGTCCACTCCCACGGCGCGGATGATGTCGATGCCGATGTCGCGCATCTTCTGGTACTCGCGGTCGGTCAGGGTGAGCGCGGGCGCCACCGTGATCGAGTCGCCCGTGTGCACGCCGACCGGGTCGACGTTCTCGATCGAGCAGACGACCACCGTGTTGTCGGCGGTGTCGCGCATGAGCTCCAGCTCGTACTCCTTCCAGCCGAGGATGGACTCCTCCAGGAGCACCTCGGTGGTCGGGCTCTGGTGCAGGCCGTCGCCGACGATCCGGCGCAGCTCCTCCTCGGTGTAGGCGAAGCCCGAGCCGAGCCCGCCCATCGTGAAGGAGGGGCGGACGACCAGCGGGTAGCCGAGGTCTTCGGCGAAGCCGACGGCCTCCTCGACGGTGTGCGCGATGTAGGAGCGCGCGACCTCGGCGCCCGCGTCGATCACGAGCTGCTTGAAGATCTGCCGGTCTTCGCCCTTGTTGATCGCCTCGAAGTTCGCGCCGATCAGCTCGACGTCGTACTTCTCGAGGATGCCGTGCTCGTGCAGCTGGATCGCCGCGTTCAGCGCGGTCTGGCCGCCGAGGGTCGGCAGGATCGCGTCGGGCTTCTCCTTGGCGATGATGGTCTCGATGACCTGCCAGGTGATCGGCTCGACGTAGGTGGCGTCGGCGAAGTCGGGGTCGGTCATGATCGTGGCCGGGTTCGAATTCACCAGGATGACGCGCACGCCCTCCTCGCGGAGCACGCGGCAGGCCTGCGTTCCCGAGTAGTCGAACTCGACGGCCTGACCGATGACGATCGGGCCGGAGCCGATGACCAGAACACTCTGGATGTCGTCTCTGCGTGGCATTACTCGTGGTCTCCTTCGGAGGAAGCGGTGGGCAGCTGGCCGGCCGGCGACTCGCGGCGTGCGAGCACCATCTCGCGGAAGCGGTCGAACAGGTACATGGAGTCGTGCGGGCCGGCGGCGGCCTCGGGGTGGTACTGCACCGAGAAGGCGTCGATGTCGAGGCAGCGGATGCCCTCGACCACGTCGTCGTTCAGGCTGAGGTGGCTCACCTCGACCCGACCGAAGCCGGCGGGCGAGTCGACGACGCCCTCGCGGGGCGCGTCGACGGCGAAGCCGTGGTTCTGGCTGGTGATCTCGACGCGGCCGGTGAGCTTGTCGAGCACGGGCTGGTTGATGCCGCGGTGGCCGAAGGGCAGCTTGTAGGTGCCGAAGCCGAGCGCCCGTCCGAGCAGCTGGTTGCCGAAGCAGATGCCGAAGTAGGGCACGCCGCTCTTCAGCACCTCGCGCAGCAGCTCGACATGGCTCTCGGAGGCCTCGGGGTCGCCCGGGCCGTTGCTGTAGAAGAGGGCATCCGGAGCGATCTCGAGCACCTCGTCGACCGTGACCGACTCGGGCAGCACCTCGACGTCGAGCCCGCGCTCGGCGAGGTAGTTCAGGGTGGAGGTCTTGACGCCCAGGTCGAGCACCGCGACCGAACCGACGCGCTCGCCGATGGCCGGCACCTGGTAGCGCTCGCGGGTCGACACGACGCTCGACAGCTTCTGGCCGGCCATCTCGGCACCGGCGCGCACGGCGCCGAGCTGCTCGGTGGCCGAGAGCTCGTACTCCGCACCCGAGAAGATGCCCGCGCGCATGGCGCCGGCGCTGCGGATGTGGCGGGTGACCGCGCGGGTGTCGATGCCCGAGATGCCCACCACCCCGTCGGTCTCGAGGTCGTCGTCGAGGCTGCGCTGGGCACGGAAGTTCGACACGACGCGGGAGGGGTCGCGCACGACGTAGCCGGCGACCCAGATCTTCGCCGACTCCTTGTCGGTGTCGTTGACGCCCGTGTTGCCGATGTGCGGCGCGGTCTGCATGACGATCTGGCCGGCGTAGGAGGGGTCGGTCAGCGTCTCCTGGTAGCCGGTCATGCCGGTGGCGAAGACGGCCTCGCCGAGGGTGCGCCCGCGGGCTCCGTAGGCACGGCCCTCGAAGCGCCGACCGTCTTCCAGCACGAGCACGGCGGGTTCGGTTGTGATCACGACGAGGTTCCTCCCTGAGGGGTGTTGTTCGGGATGATGGCGCCGGCGGCGTCGATCAGCCGGCCCGCGTCACCGAGATCGGTGGCGCGGACGTAGCTCTCGACCTCGGCCGGGCCGGTGGTGGAGTCGTAGGTCCAGTCGATGCGCACGAGCCCGCCGGGCTCGACGACGCGATCGATGGTCCAGGTGGAGGTGCCGACCGAGCGCAGGCGCTCGCGGGCGATGAAGGTCTCGGGTTCGCCGGGGACGACGAGCGACAGACCCGTCTCGAGCACCGTCAGCACGCCGCGTCCGCGGAAGGCGAGACCCGGGATGGTCAGCCGGTTCAGCGGGTCGCCCGCCGCGGTGGTGGCGACGTAGAGAACGGATGCCCGGGCGAGCTCCCGGCCGCGCGCGGCCTCGGCCGGAGCATCCGTCGCCCGGCCGAACGCCGACTGGCGGCGGCGCCTCGCCCGCCAGGCCCAGACCATGGCGCCGAGCACGAGAGCGGCGAACAGGGTGACGAGCACCCCGGGGACGATCCGCTCCATCAGCGCACCGCCGATTCGGCCGCTTCGGCCACGGGAGCCAGCACGCCGTCGCGGAGGGTGGCGAAGCCCTCGTGGAAGGTCCAGCGCACGCTGCCCGAGAGGGTGGCGCCGAGGTAGGGCGAGTTCTGGCTGCGGCCGTGCAGGCGCTCGAGGTCGAAGACGCTCGAGGCGGTCGGGTCGACGAGCGTGACGTTCGCGGGGGCGCCGTCCTCGAAGGCGTGGGAGTGACGCTCCAGGCGACCGATCGCGGCAGGGGCCTGGGAGAGCACCCGGGCGACGCCGGCCCAGTCGAGGAGCCCGGTGTCGACGAGCGCGGTCTGCACCACGGGCAGGGCCGACTCGAGCCCGACCATGCCGAAGGCCGCCGCATCCCACTCGCACTCCTTCGCCTCGCGGGGGTGCGGGGCGTGGTCGGTGGCGATGATGTCGATCGTTCCGTCGGCCACGGCCTCGCGGAGCGCCTGCACGTCCTCGTCACGGCGGAGCGGCGGGTTCACCTTGTAGCGGGCGTCGTAGCTGCGGATGAGCTCCTCGGTGAGGAGCAGGTGGTGCGGGGTCGCCTCGGCGGTCACCTGGATGCCCCGGGCCTTCGCCCACCGGATCACGTCGACCGAGCCGGCCGTGGAGAGGTGGCAGATGTGCAGGCGGGCGCCGACGTGCTCGGCGAGCAGCACGTCGCGGGCGATGATCGACTCCTCGGCGACGGCCGGCCAGCCCTTGAGGCCCAGCTCGCTGCTCAGGGCGCCCTCGTTCATCTGGGCGTTCTCGGTGAGCCGCGGGTCTTGCGCGTGCTGGGCGATCACGCCGTCGAAGGTCTTGACGTACTCCAGCGCGCGGCGCATGAGCAGCGAGTCGTGCACGCACTTGCCGTCGTCGGAGAACACCCGCACACCGGCGCGCGACTGGGCCATCGCGCCGATCTCGCTGAGGCGCTCGCCGCCGAGGCCCACGGTGACGGCGCCGATCGGGCGCACGGTCGCGTAGCCGGCGGCGCGGCCGAGTGCCTGCACCTGCTCGACGACGCCCGCGGTGTCGCTGACGGGCAGCGTGTTGGCCATGGCGAACACGGCGGTGAAGCCGCCGGCCGCGGCGGCGCGGGTGCCGGTGAGCACCGTCTCGCTCTGCTCGAAGCCGGGCTCGCGGAGGTGCGTGTGCAGGTCGACGAGGCCGGGCAGGGCGACGAGGCCCTCGGCGTCGACGACCGTGGCGCCCGCTGCACTCGCGCCGGTCGTGGTCGTCACGATGCGGCCACCCTCGATCAGGATGTCGGCGCCGGCACCGTTCGGCAGGGTCGCGCCCTTCAGCAGGTAGCTCTGCTCGCTCAACTCAGGGCCTCTCGCTCGCCTCGCTCGCCGGACAGCAGCAGGTAGAGCACTGCCATCCGGATGGACACCCCGTTCGCGACCTGCTCGAGCACGGTCGACTGCGCGGAATCGGCCGCGCCCGACGAGATCTCGAGGCCGCGGTTCATCGGTCCGGGGTGCATCACAATCGTATCCAGGCGCAAGGCCGCCATCCGCTCGTCGTCGAGGCCCCACTGCCGCGCGTACTCGCGGGCGTTGGGGAAGTAGGCGGCGTTCATCCGCTCGCTCTGGATGCGCAGCATCATCAGCACGTCGGGACGCACGGCGGCGAGCGTGGCGTCGAGGTCGAAGCCCACCGCGGCGGGCCAGGTCTCGGCGCCGACGGGCACCAGGGTGGCGGGCGCGACGAAGGTCAGCTCGGCCCCGAGGGTCTCGAGCAGCCAGAGGTTCGAGCGCGCGACGCGGGAGTGCAGGATGTCGCCGACGATGACGACGCGAACGCCGTCGAGCGCCTTGCCGCGGCTCGCCTCGGCGTGCAGCCTCCGGCGCATGGTGAACGCGTCGAGCAGGGCCTGGGTCGGATGCTCGTGCGTGCCGTCGCCCGCGTTCACGACGCCCGCGTCGATCCAGTCGCTCTGCGCCAGCACCTGGGGCGCGCCCGAGGCGTGGTGGCGGATGACGACGCCGTCGGCGCCCATCGCGGCGAGGGTCTGCGCGGTGTCCTTCAGGCTCTCGCCCTTGGAGACGCTCGAGCCCTTCGCCGAGAAGTTGATCACGTCGGCCGAGAGCCGCTTGGCGGCGGCCTCGAACGAGATGCGGGTGCGGGTGGAGTCCTCGAAGAAGAGGTTCACGACCGTCTTGCCGCGGAGCGTCGGCAGCTTCTTGACCTCGCGGTTCTGCACGTCGGCCATGTCCTCGGCGATGTCGAGGATGCGGACGGCCTCGTCGCGGCTCAGATCTTTCGTGGAGAGGAGGTGTCTCATCCTTCGATCGTCACCTCCTCGGTGGCGTCGAGCCCGGCGAGGCGCACGTTGATGCGCTCGGAGCGGGACGTCGGCAGATTCTTGCCCACGAAGTCGGCCCGGATCGGCAGGTCGCGGTGGCCCCGGTCGACCAGCACGGCGAGTCGCACGGCGCGCGGGCGGCCGAGGTCGCTGAGCGCGTCGAGCGCAGCCCGGATGGTGCGGCCCGAGTACAGCACGTCGTCGACCAGCACGACGGTCTTGCCGTCGATGCCCTGCCGGGGCACCTGCGTCGGGTGCGGCGTACGGGTGGGGTGCTTCGCCAGGTCGTCGCGGTACATCGTGATGTCGAGCGCGCCCACCATGCCGGCGGGATCGCTGCCGGGCTCGATGCCGGCGATCAGCGCACCGATCCGCTCGGCGAGGATCACCCCGCGTGTCGGGATCCCGAGGATCACCAGATCGTCCGCTCCCCGGTTGGACTCGAGGATCTCGTGCGAGATCCGAGTCAACGCCCGGGCTATGTCAGCCTGCTGCAGCACGGTGCGTGCCATAACGACCGACCTCCTTCCCCGCCTCCCGGACGGCCTTAAAGGATGCCTGTGTACCCCTTGACTCTAGCAGCCTGCTCGAGCTGCTCGCCCGAGCTGTCCGCAGGCTCGAGCTATCCTCATCATAGGGCCTTCGGGACAGTGCTGCGGATCGTCCCGTTCACGCCCGCGTCACCCGTCGTTCACACGGATGCGGTCGGCTGGGGCATCCGAACGCCGAGACCCCTCCCGAGGAGCCCCATGCGCCGCCGCGCCGCCTTCACCGCCCTGGCCAGCACCACCCTGGCCACCTGCACGATCGTCGCGGGGGTCGCCTTCGGGCCGGCCGCCGCGAACGCCGTCCTCGAGCCCGACCCCACCGCGCCGTTCTCCCCCGTCGTCGCCTCGGCGCCGGAGGCCGCGATCGGCCTGAGCCCGCTCGGCAGCTTCTCGACCGGGGTGTTCGACGAGAGCGCCGCCGAGATCGTGCAGTTCCACGGCGCGACCAAGCGCGCCTTCGTGGTGAACGCGCAGGCCGGCGTCGCCCAGGTGCTCGACCTCTCCGATCCCACGGCGCCCGAGCGGATGTTCGACCTCGCCACCGCCGGTGTGGTCGCCGCCGACGGCTCCACCATCCCGGCCACCGCCGTCGCCAACTCGGTCGCCGTGCGCGCCGACGGGCTGGTGGCGCTCGCCGTCGAGGCCGACCCGAAGACGGCCGACGGCTGGCTGGTGTTCTTCGACGCGGCCGGCAGCGGCACCGCGCTCGGGGCGGTGCGCGTCGGCGCCCTGCCCGACATGGTGACCTTCTCCCCCGACGGTGCCACCGCACTGGTGGCGAACGAGGGCGAGCCGGCCGAGGACTACAGCGCCGACCCCGAAGGCACCGTCTCGATCGTGGCCGTTCCGTCGACCGTGACCGCGCCCGCCCAGTCGGCGGTGCGGAGCGCCGGCTTCCACGACTTCGAGGCGGGCGGGCCGAAGACGCTGCCCGAGGGCGTGCGCGTCTTCGGCGTGCGCGACGGCGCCGTGAACCCGGTCTCCGAGAACCTGGAGCCCGAGTACGTGACCGTCTCCGGAGGCACGGCGTACGTGTCGCTGCAGGAGGCGAACGCCATCGCCGTCGTCGACATCGCCTCGGCGACGGTCACCGAGATCCACCCGCTCGGCTATCAGGACTTCTCGGTCACGCCGTTCGACGCCTCCGATAAGGACGACGCGGTGGACATCACCACCTGGCCCGTGCGCGGCCTCTACCAACCCGATGCGATCGGCAGCTACACCGTCGGCGGAGAGAGCTACGTGGTCTCGGCGAACGAGGGCGACAGCCGCGACTGGGAGGGCTACTCGGAGGAGGCGCGGGTCGAGGACCTCGACGTCTGCGCCCCGCTGGCGCCGTTCGTCACGGACGAGCAGCTCGGCCGGCTGAAGGTCACCACGGCCGACGGCTTCGACGAGGCCGCGGGCTGCTACTCCTCGCTGTACTCGTTCGGCGGACGCTCGTTCTCGATCTGGTCGTCGGATGGGCAGCAGGTGTTCGACTCGGGCTCGGACTTCGAGGAGATCACCGCGGCCGCCCTGCCGGAGGGCGCCTTCAACTCCGACCACACCGAGGTCGCGTTCGACTCCCGGAGCGACGACAAGGGTCCGGAGCCCGAGGGCCTCGCCCTCGGCGAGGTGGACGGCCGGCGCTACGCCTTCATCGGCCTCGAACGCGTCGGCGGCGTCATGGTCTACGACATCACCGACCCGGCTGCGGCGCAGTTCGTCACCTACGTGAACAACCGCGACTTCTCGGTGACCGACCCGTCCGAGTCTCCGGAGGCCCTGGCGGCCTCGGGTGACCTCGGCCCGGAGGGCCTCGCCTTCGTCCCGGCCGCCGACTCCCCGACGGGCGCCCCGATGCTCCTCGTGGGCAACGAGGTCTCGGGCACCACGACGGCCTTCGCCGTCAGCTCGACCGCCGGCCCGGCGCCGATCCCCGACCCGACGTCGACCGCCCCGGCGCCAGCTCCTGCTCCCGGGGCTCCCGCTCCCGGCGCGGCACCCTCGACTCCTGGCCCCGCCCTCGCGGCGACCGGCTCCGACGCGGCCGGCTTCGCCGCCCTGGCGACGTTCCTCGTCGGCGCGGGAGCCCTCGCGGCCTACCTCACCCGCCGCCTGCGCCGCCGCGCCTGACCGCACCCCCGGCTGCCCTGAGCCGATCGCTCAGGGCAGCCGGTGGAACCAGGTCCAGAGGTGCACCATGCCGGCGGGGTACCGCGCGATGGCGGCGTCGAGCTCGTCGCTCGGTGCGGCGCGGAAGATCGCGAGGTAGGGATCGGCCGTGGTGCGACCGGCCGCATCCGATCCGGTGCGGATCAGCACCGGGTCGGGGCCGAACAGCGGCTCGTCGAGTGCGCTCTGCAGCTCGATCGCCGAGACCGATGAGGTCACGATGCAGGCCGCATCGGGGAACAGCTTCTGCATGCCCGTGCGCACGGCGCCTAGGTCGGCCTCGGCCGCGGCGCCGATCAAGGCGACACTGACGCCGTCGGCGACGTACAGCGGGGCCCAGCCGACGACCTGCCCCGGGTATCCGGCGGTGTACGGGCCGATCAGCCCCTCCAGGTCGCCCGCGTCACGCCACCCGCCCTCGGGTTCCGCACAGCCGTACTGCTCCGGATCGGCCTGCGCGAACAGCGCCGCCGACTTCTCCTCGTCGGTCGAGTAGCTCGGCTGCGGCTCGGAGGGGACGGGCGGCGCCGAGGCGGCGTCTTGGAGGGCGATCGCCTCGGCTGTGTCGATGCCGGTCAGCCGGAAACGCGCACCCTCCACGTGCCCGGTGATGGCGTGGCTCGACCAGCTCCACCGTCCCCGTGGGGCGGACTCGGAGAGCTCCGTGACACCGTCCCCTTCCACCCGCAGCCCGTCGTCGCACACGGACGGCTCGCCCCATCCGCCGTCGGTGAACGGCACCTGGCAGACAGTGACTTCGCCCTCCGGGGAGACCCACAACGACACGCTCCCCCAGACCTCGGGACCGGTCGCGGCGCCGACGGCGGAGGCGGGTGGAGAGGCGTGTGGCGCGTCGGAGGCCGGTGCAGCCGGGGCCTCGGCCGTGCATCCGCTCAGAACGACGGAGACGACGGCCAGCACGACCCCGGGCACGAACCGTCGCATGCGCATCCCCGGGGCGGGCTAGGCCGCCTGGGCCACCTTGCCGAGCACGCCGTTCACGAAGCCGCCCGAATCGTCGGTCGAGAGCGTCTTGGCGAGCTCGACCGCCTCGGCGATCGCGACGCCCGCGGGCACCTCGTCGTTGTAGAGGATCTCCCAGACGCCGATGCGCAGCAGAGCGCGGTCGATCGTCGGCATGCGCGCGATCGTCCAGCCCTGGGCGTAGCTCTCGATGGTCTCGTCGATCTCGCTGAAGCGGTCGACGACGCCGTCGACGATCTCACGGGCGTAGAGCCACGAGTTCTGGCGGTCGGGCTCACTCGCCGCCCGGCCCGCCTCGGCCGCGAGGGCCTCGGTGATCGGGATCTGCCGCACGTCGGCGGCGTAGAGGATGTCGAGGGCCCGCTTGCGGGCCTTCGTGCGTGCGCTCAACGACGGGGCCTAGTTGACCCGGCCGAGGTAGTCGCCCGTGCGGGTGTCGACCTTGACCTTGGTGCCGATCTCGAGGAACAGCGGGACGTTGATCTGGTAGCCGGTCTCGACGGTGGCGGGCTTGGTGCCGCCGGTCGAGCGGTCGCCCTGCAGGCCCGGCTCGGTGTAGGTGATCTCGAGCACGACCGAGGCGGGGAGCTCGACGTAGAGCGGCTCGCCGTCGGTGAGCGCGATGGTCGCGGTCTGCTGCTCGAGCAGGAAGTTGGCGGCGTCGCCGACGATCGTGCCGGGGATGGTGATCTGGTCGTAGTCGCTCGTGTCCATGAACACGAAGTCCTCGCCGTCCTTGTACAGGTACTGGAAGTCGCGGCGGTCGACGTTGGCCGTCTCGATCTTCGCTCCGGCGTTGAAGGTGCGGTCGACGAGCTTGCCGGTGCGCACGTTCTTGATCTTGGTGCGCACGAAGGCGCCGCCCTTGCCCGGCTTGACGTGCTGGAACTCGATCACGTTCCAGAGCTGGCCGTCGATGTCCAGCACGGTGCCGTTCTTGATGTCGTTCGTTGAAGCCATGGAGGAGATGTTCCGTTCGAAGAATGAGGTGCGACCGGCATGTCGGTCGCGAAGGTCCTCGAAGAGTGTACCGGGTCAGCCTCGGCGGCCGCTCAGGCCCGCGCGGTCAGCGCCAGAGCAGCGACGCGAGCGCGAGCCGGTACGACCCGAACCCGAACCCCGCGATCACCCCGGTCGCGATCCCCGAGATCACGCTGGTGTGCCGGAATGTCTCCCGCGCGTGCGGGTTCGAGATGTGCACCTCGATCAGCGGCACCCCGGCCTTCGTCACGAGCGCGGCCGCATCCCGCAGCGCGTACGAGTAGTGCGTGAACGCAGCGGGGTTCAGGATGACCGGGGTCGCCGTGTCGACGGCCTCGTACAGCCACGACACCAGCTCGGCCTCGTCGTTGGTCTGCCGCAGGTCGATCGAGAGCCGGCCGGCCGCGTCGGTCTCGAGCAGCTGCCGGAGCGAGTCGAGGTCCTGCGACCCGTACACATCGGGCTCGCGGCTGCCGAGACGCCCGAGGTTCGGGCCGTTGAGGACGAGGACAGACGACATGCGAGCTCCTAGGAGGCGATCTCTTGGTACGCGGCGAACAGCAGGGAGGTCTCGGAACCGGCGAGCACCGAGGGCCGCGCCAGGTCGTCGAGCACGATGAACCGCAGCATCCCGCCGCGCGACTTCTTGTCGCGCTGCATGGTGGCGAGGAGCGTCTGCCAGCGCCCGGCCGGGTACTCGGTGGGCAGCGTCAGCGAGGTCAGGATGCGGCGGTGCCGGTCGACGACCTCGTCCGACAGCGACCCGGTGAGGCGGCCGAGCTCGGCCGCGAACATCATGCCGACGGCCACCGCCGCGCCGTGCCGCCACTGGTACCGCTCGGCGTGCTCGATCGCGTGCCCGAGGGTGTGTCCGTAGTTCAGGATCTCGCGGAGGCCCGCCTCCTTGAAGTCCGAGCTCACCACCCGCGCCTTCACGGCGACCGACAGCTCGATCAGCCGCCGAAGCTCGTCGGAGGTGGGGTCGGTGGCCTTGTCGACGTCGGCCTCGATGATGTCGAGGATCTCGGGCTCGGCGATGAACCCGCACTTCACGACCTCGCCGAACCCGGCGAGGATCTCGTTCCGCGGCAGCGGGGCGAGCGTGTCCAGGTCTTCGACCACGAGCGACGGCGCGTAGAAGGCGCCCACGAGGTTCTTGCCCTCGTTGGTGTTGATGCCGGTCTTGCCGCCCACGGCCGCGTCGACCATCCCGAGCAGCGTCGTCGGAACCTGCACAAGGGTGACCCCGCGCAGCCAGGTCGCCGCGACGAAGCCGGCCAGGTCGGTGACGGCTCCGCCGCCGAAGCCGACGACCGCATCCGTGCGGGTGAAGTCGGCCTGCCCGAGCACCTGCCAGCAGAACGAGGCGACCTCGATGCGCTTGCCGGCCTCCGCATCCGGGATCTCGGCCAGCAGCACCTCGTAGCGGTCGAGCAGGCTCTCGCGCAGGCTCGCGGCCGCCTGGCCGAGGGTCGGCGGATGCACGATCAGCACCTTCTTCACCCCGGGCCCGAAGCCCTCGGCGACCCGCCCCAGGATGCCGCGGCCGACGAGCACGTCGTAGCCGTTCTCTCCGGTGACGGGGATGACGGTGGGCTCGGCGCTCATCGCTCGATCTCCTTCTGCTTCGTGATGTTCGCGGCGTCGGCGCTGCCGAGCCACTCCATGATCTCGGCGGCCACCCTCTCGGTGGGCAGCGAGCTGGTGTCGGCGGTGTGGTCGGCGAGGCTCTCGTAGAGCTCGCGGCGGCGCTCGTAGACGACCTTCCAGGTCTCGACGTCGGGCACGGTGGGGCGTTTGCCGTTGCCGAGGCGGCCGGCGACGGCATCCGGATGCACGCTCAGCAGCACGACCGGCCACGACGCGATGTCGCGCTGCGTGTCGGGGTCGAGCACCGCGCCTCCCCCGAAGGCGACGACCCCGTCGCTCTCGAGCGCCGTGACGACGGCCGCCCGCTCCAGGGCGCGGAAATGCGCCTCACCGTGATCGGCGAAGATCTCGGGGATCGGGCCGTGCTCCTTCACCACGAGGCGGTCGGTGTCGACGAAGCCGGTGCCGAGCATCCGCGCCAGCTTCTTGCCGATGCGCGACTTGCCCGAGGCCGGCGGGCCGATCAGCACCACTCTCATGCGCGGGCGATGCCGGTGCGCAGTGCCTCGGGGATGGCGGCGAGGTAGCCCTCGAGGTTGCGGCGGGTCTCGCCGACCGAGTCGCCGCCGAACTTCTCGAGCACGGCGTCGGCCAGCACCAGCGCCGTCATGGCCTCGGCCACGACGCCGGCGGCGGGCACGGCGCAGACGTCGGAGCGCTGGTGGTGCGCCGCCGCGTCCTCCCCCGTGGCCACGTCGATCGTGTGCAGGGCGTGCGGCACGGTCGCGATCGGCTTCATGCCGGCGCGCACCCGCAGCACGGTGCCCGTGGACATGCCGCCCTCGGTGCCGCCCGCGCGGTCGGTGGAGCGCGTGATCTCGTCACCTTCGCGGTACAGCTCGTCGTGCGCGGCCGAGCCGCGGCGTCGCGTGGTCTCGAAGCCGTCGCCGACCTCGACGCCCTTGATGGCCTGGATGCCCATCAGCGCGGCCGCGAGCTTGGAGTCGAGCCGACGGTCCCAGTGCACGTGCGAACCGAGCCCCGGGGGCAGGCCGTAGGCGAGCACCTCGACGACACCGCCGAGCGTGTCGCCCTCCTTGTGGGCGTCGTCGATCTCGGCGACCATCAGCGCACTGGTGGCGGCGTCGAAGCAGCGCACCGGGTCGGCGTCGAGCGCGTCGACGTCGCCGGGCTTCGGCAGGGCGGCGCCCTCGGGCACGCGCACCGGGCCGATGGACAGGGTGTGGCTGACGAGGGTGATGCCGAGTTCGCCGAGGAAGGCGCGGGCGATGGCGCCGAGCGCGACGCGGGCCGCGGTCTCCCGGGCACTCGCGCGTTCCAGGATGGGACGGGCCTCGTCGAAGTCGTACTTCTGCATGCCCACCAGGTCGGCGTGACCCGGGCGGGGACGGGTCAGCGGGGCGCTGCGGCCTCGGCCGGGGAGCTCCTCGTCGAGGGGCTCGACGCCCATCACCTCGGTCCACTTCGGCCACTCGGTGTTGCCGATGCGCACGGCGACCGGGCTGCCGAGGGTGCGGCCGTGCACGACGCCGCCGGTCATGGCGAGCTCGTCCTGCTCGAACTTCATGCGGGCGCCGCGGCCGTAGCCGAGCTTCCGCCGAGCGAGGTCGGTGCGGAGCTGATCGAGTGTGACGGGGATGCCGGACGGAAGGCCCTCGACGATCGCGACGAGTTCTTGACCGTGGGACTCCCCGGCGGTGAGCCAACGAAGCATGGTTACGATCCTCCCACAGACGGAGGACTCCTCAGCTCAGCCCCGGCGCCCACCGGCTCCTCGACGCGGTCGCCGCCGGTGGCTCAGTCGCGGAGTCGCCCCGCCGCGTCGAGCCCCACGGCGTCGAGCATGGCCGCGAGGACGCGCTCCTCGCCGTCGAGCACCACCAGCGGGTCGCCGTGCACGAACACGCGGATCTGGGCGACCGCCTGGTGCACGAGCATCGCGAGCCCCGGCACCGCGAGGCTGCCGGCCCCCTGCCAGATCGTCGCGAGCTCACTCGGCCACGGGTGGTAGGCCACGTCCAGGATGCTCGAGCTGCGCGGTGCCGCGGCGTCGACGAAGTTCACGCCCACCCCGACCCCGCCGGGCAGGGTGCTGATCGTCAGGTCGGGCTCGATCAACCGCATCCCCGGATCGTGCAGGGCGACCACCTCGGTGCTGAGCCCGGCGGCGCGGGCCGCCTCGACGACGGAGCCCGCCTTGCCCGGGCTCCGCAGCACGATGTCGGCGTGCTCGGCGCCGAGCTGGGCCACCGCGACGGCGGCCGAGCGGGCGGTCGCGCCGGCCCCGACGATCATCACGCGACGCGCCTCGGTCACCCCGGCACGCTCGAGCGCCTGTCGGATGCCGTGCACGTCGGTGTTGAAGCCGCTGAGCTCCCGGCGTCCGTCGTGCTCGGTGACGAGCACGGTGTTCACGGCTCCGCTCGCCTCGGCCACCGCGTCGACACTCGTGACGAGCGGCCGGATCGTCTCCTTCAGCGGCATGGTGAGCGAGAGGCCGCGCCACTCGGCCGTGAGGCCGTCGATGAAGGCCGGCAGCGCATCCGTCGTCACCTCGTGCGCGTCGTACTGCCAGGGCAGACCCAGCGCGCGATAGGCGGTGCGGTGCAGGAGCGGCGACCGCGAGTGCGCGATCGGCGAGCCGAGCACGCCGAGGCGCCGCTCTAGCACCAGGCCGTCGGCCTCGTCGCCCACGAACGTCTCGGACACCGTGCCGCTACTCCACGTCGGGGTGGGCGGCCCACCAGGCCTGCAGGCGCTCCACGGCGGCGGCGTGCTCGTCGGCGGTGGTCGAGAAGACCGTCTCGCCGGTGTCGAGGTCGACCGTCACGAAGAACATCCACGGACCGTCGGCCGGGTGCAGCGCCGCGTTGATCGCGTCGTCGCCCGGGTTCGAGATCGGGCCGACCGGCAGGCCGGGGTAGTAGTACGTGTTGTAGATGTTGTTCGCGTCCTCGCGCTCGGCCTGGGTCGTCTCGACCCGGCTGTGGCCGGCACCGTAGGCGACCGTCGCGTCGGACTCCATGTTCCAGCCCTGGTCGAGGCGGTTGGTGAAGACCCGGGAGACCTTCGCCATGTCCTCGACGCTGCCGGCCTCCTTCTGGATCAGCGCGGCCAGCGAGAGCACCCGGAGGCGGTCGTCGGGAGCGACGCCGGCGGCGTCGAGCGACTGGAAGCTGCGGTTCACCATGGTCGTGATCATGTCGGTCGCGGTCTCGCCCGGCTGGAAGACGTAGGTCGCCGGGAAGAGGAAGCCCTCGATGGTCGGGGCGTTCGCCGGCACGCCGAGCGCCGCGTAGTTCGCGCCGACGGCCTGGAACTCCTCGATCGGGATGCCCGTGACGTCGGCCAGCTCCTGGTAGATGCCCTTGGCGCTCGAGCCCTCGGGGATGGTGACGGTGAAGTCGACCTTCGAGTCGGGGCTCTGCAGGGCGTCGAGCGCGGACTGGGCGCTCATCTTCTCGGCCAGCCGGAAGGTGCCGGCCTGGAAGACGGGCGCCGGGTCCTGGTCGAGCAGCAGCTCGTAGAAGGCGCGGGAGCTGGCGATGACGCCGGCCTCGGCGAGGTTGTCGCCGATGGTCTCGCCGACGTCGCCGTCGTTGACGACGAACATCACCTCGCCCTCGCCGCTGCCCTGGTAGTCGTCGGCTGAGGGGCTGCCGGCGATCAGGCTCTGCACCTGCTCACCGAAGACATTCCAGACGAACACGCCGGCACCGGCGATCAGGCCGAGGATGACGACGAGCACGATGACCGGGGTGATCCAGCGACGTCGACGGCGCTCGCGCGGGGGGCGGCCTCCGCCGGACGAGCGGCGTCCGCCGCCGGAGCCGCCGCTGCCGCCCGAACCGCCGCTGCCGCCGCCCGTGCGGCCGGAGCCGCCGGACCCGGAGCCCGGGCCGCCGGGGTGGGCGGCGTCGTCGCCGCCGAGCCCGAAGTGCTCGATGCCCACGTGCTCGACGTCGTCGTCGACGGTGCGGGTCGACGAGCGGTTCATCGACGCGCGGGTCGCGGGTGCCGGCTCTGCCGGGGCCGCGGCGGTGGGGCTCGCGGACGTCGGTGTCGCGGCTTCTCGGGCGGCCCGCCGGGGCGATTCCGCGGGGCTCGGCGGCGTCGCCGGCTCCTGTCGGAAGAACTCGGCGAACGGATGGTCCTGTGCGGGCTGTCGGTCAGTCACTGCCTTTTCCTTGACTCGGGTCGAGGAGGATGCCGGGGGGTCTGTCTGTGGCACGCTCGCTGTCGAGGGCATGTTGAAGGAGTATAACCGCGGCGACCTGATCGATCACGGGGCGGGAGCTCTTGGTGTTCCGGCCGTTCCGGTGCAGGGCGGCCTGGGCCGAGACGGTGCTGAGCCGCTCGTCGATCATCCGCACCGGGCGGCCCGATGCCGCGCCGAGACGGGCGGCGAAGTCCCGCGCATCCTGGGTCGAGGCGGTGTCGGCACCGCTCATCGACAGGGGTAGACCGACCACGAACTCGAGGGCGTCGAGCTCGTCGGCGATGTCCAGAATGCGAATGACGTCGGCGCTCGGCCCGGTCTCGGGCACCTCGCCGGGAGCGGTGCGGGGCACGGTCTCGACCGGGGTCGCGAGCATGCCGTGCAGGTCGGTGCGGGCGACACCGATGCGGGCCCTGCCCACGTCGACGCCGACCCGCACCCCGCTGCGCATGCTCACTCGGCCGTCACTGCCCGGCCGATGGCCTCGAGCGCCGCGGGGATGGCGCCGACGTCGGTGCCGCCGCCCTGGGCCAGATCGTCCTTGCCGCCTCCGCCGCCACCGAGCACGCCGGCGGCGATCTTGGCGAGGGCGCCGGCCTTCACGCCGGCCGCGCGGGCGCCGTCGGTGGTGGCCACGATCACGACGGGCTTGCCGTTCACGGCGGCGGCGAGGGCGACGACCGCGGCGGCGGAGCCGCTGGAGACCAGGGCCTCGCGCACACCGGTGGCGAGCTGCCGCACGTCGTCGGGCGAGCGCAGCTCCCCCAGGTCGGCGGCGACGAGTGACACGGCGCCGGCCGGGCGCGCGGCGGCGGCCAGGGCCGGGATGCGCGTCGACAGCTGCGAGGCCTCGAACGCGGCGATCTTCTTCTCGGCCGCCTTGAGGTTCGCGGCCAGGTCGGCGACGCGCGTCGCGATCTCGTCGCGCGGCGCCTTCAGCGACGAGGTCAGCTGCGACACGAGCGCCCGCTCGGCGGCGAACTCGCGGAACGCCTCGAGCCCGACGAGAGCCTCGACGCGGCGGTTGGCCGAGCCGATCGACGACTCGCCCTGCAGGTTGATCAGGCCGATCTGCGCACTGGTGGAGACGTGGGTGCCGGCGCACAGCTCGCGCGACCATGGGCCCCCGATGTCGACCATGCGCACGACCTCGCCGTACTTCTCGCCGAACAGCGCCATGGCGCCCATCGAGCGGGCCTCGTCGAGCGGCAGCTCGCGGGTGACGACCGGCAGGTCGTCGCGGATGGCGGTGTTGGCGATCTCCTCGATCTCGGTGCGGGTCGCGGCCGAGAGCGGCTGGTTCCACGAGAAGTCGAGCCGCATGTAGCCGGCCTTGTTGTACGAGCCGGCCTGGTGGGCCTCCTCGCCGAGCGTCTGACGCAGCGCCGCGTGGATGAGGTGCGTCGCCGAGTGCGCCTGGGTCGCACCGCGACGCCAGGACGGGTCGACGACCGAGCGCGCCTGGTCGCCGACGGCCACCTGGCCGCTGGTCACCTCGACGCGGTGGCTGATCAGCCCCTTCACGGGCTTCTGCACGTCGAGCACGGTCAGCTCGAAGCCGTCGCCGACGATCGTGCCGGCGTCGGCCTCCTGGCCGCCCGACTCCGCGTAGAGGGCGGTCTCGGCGAGGATCACCTCGACCTGCTCCCCCGCGACGGCCGACGTCACCGAGACGCCGTCGACGATCAGGCCGAGCACGGGCGACTCGGCCTCGAGCTCGTCGTAGCCGCGGAACACGGTCTCGCCGAGGGCGCGGAACTGGCTGTAGACCGTGAGGTCGGTGATACCGAGCTTCTTCGCCTTGGCATCGGCCGTGGCGCGCTGCTTCTGCTCGGCCATCAGCGACTCGAACGCGACGCGGTCGACGGCGAGACCCGACTCCTCGGCGATCTCGAGCGTGAGGTCGATCGGGAAGCCGTAGGTGTCGTGCAGCAGGAACGCGGTGTCGCCGGCGAGCACGGGGGCGGCATCGGTGCCCGAGGCGCCGGCCTTCTGCTTCACGGCGGCGACCGCGGTGTCCAGGATGGTCGTGCCGCCCGTGAGCGTGCGGAGGAACGACTCCTCCTCGGCGTAGGCGCCGCGCGAGATGCGGGAGAAGTCGGTCTCGACTTCCGGGTAGGCCGCCTTCATCGCGTCGCGCGACGCGGTCAGCAGCTCGGGCATGGTGGCGGTGTCGACGCCGAGCAGGCGCATCGAGCGCACCGTGCGGCGGAGGAGGCGCCGCAGCACGTAGCCGCGGCCGTCATTGGCGGGCGTGACGCCGTCGCTCATCAGCATGAGGGCGGAGCGGACGTGATCGGCGACCACGCGCATCCGCACGTCGTCGTCGTGGTCGGCGCCGTAGCGTCGGCCCGAGATCTCGGCGGCGCGGTCGAGCACCGGGCGCACCTGGTCGATCTCGTAGAGGTTCTCGACGCCCTGCTTCAGGAACGCGACGCGCTCGAGGCCCATGCCGGTGTCGATGTTCTTGCGCGGCAGTTCGCCGAGGATCTCGAACTCCGTCTTGGAGGTGCCCTCGCCGCGGAGGTACTGCATGAACACGAGGTTCCAGATCTCGATGTAGCGGTTCTCGTCGGCCGCGGGGCCGCCCTCGGCACCGTAGGCGGGGCCGCGGTCGAAGTAGATCTCCGAGCAGGGGCCGGCCGGCCCGGGCTGGCCGGTGGACCAGTAGTTGTCCTCCTTGCCGAAGCGCTGGATGCGTGCATCCGGAACCCCCGCCACCCGCTTCCAGATGTCGATCGCCTCGTCGTCGTCCTCGTAGACGGTGACCCAGAGGTCGCGCTCGGCGAGGCCCAGGCCACCCTCGGACTCGGGCGTGGTGAGCAGCTCCCAGGCGTACCCGATCGCGCCCTCCTTGAAGTAGTCGCCGAACGAGAAGTTGCCGTTCATCTGGAAGAACGTGCCGTGCCGGGTGGTCTTGCCGACCTCCTCGATGTCGAGGGTGCGGATGCACTTCTGCACGCTCGTGGCGCGCGGGTACGGTGCGGGCACGAGCCCCGACAGGTACGGGATGAACGGCACCATGCCGGCGACGGTGAACATCAGCGACGGATCGTCGCTGACGAGCGAGGCGGACGGCACGACGGTGTGGCCGCGATCGCCGAAGAAGTCGAGCCAGCGGTTGCGGATGTCAGCGGTGAGCATGGGTGAAGTGGTGTTCCCGGTTCGGATCGGCGCGGAGTTCGGATCTTCGGGCGGGGCACCGGCGTGTGACCGGACCCCGGGCCCGGCTACTTGGAGAGCGCGTCCCCGGCGCCGGAGATGGCGTCGCGGAGCTCGGCCTCGCGCTCGCGGTAGCCGTCGACGAGCGAGTCGCTGAACTCCTTGGTCTTGCGGTCGAGCTCGGAGAAGAACTCCTTGCCGCTCTTGGTCTGGTTCACCTGGTGGGCGACGGCGAAACCGACGCCGATGCCGATGACGAGCCACAGGATCTTCTTCATTGCGTTCTCCTCGTTCGTTCCGGGCGCACGGCGGCGCCCGATCAAGCCTTCGTCAAGCTTAGCCCGCCGGTCCGGCGGCGCTCGCGAAGGCCGCCGATCAGCCTGCTGTGCGGATGGCGACGGGCGATGACGTCTGGGTCACGATGGCGTAGCCCTGCTTCGTGCCGGTGACGGCGACGGAGATGCTGTGCCCGGTGTCGGCGGCGCTCAGCAGGTACACCGACTTCACCTTGCCGGTCAGCGGCACGCCGTCGCGAAGCCACTGGTAGCTCAGTGCGACGGGTGCGGGGGCCCAGGCACCCGGCTGTGCCGTCAGCGTCGTGCCGACGGCCGGCACCCCACTGATGGTCGGGGTCGGCGTCGCGCTGAGCTTGGCCAGCACCGCGGCGGTCGCGGAGCTGGTTCGGGTCGTCGTCGTGTACCCGGTCCGGGTGCCCGTCACGGCGACCGAGATCGTGGCTCCCGCGTCGGCCTTGACCAGGCGGTAGGAGGATGCCGTCGCTCCAGGGATCGGGGTCCCGGAGCGCAGCCACTGGTAGCCGAACGCCGGGGCGGGCGACCAGCCCGTGGTGACCGCCTTCAGGATGCTGCCGACGGCCGCGGTGCCCGTGATCGTCGGGACGGGGCTGGTCGTGAAGGGCTTGGGCCGGAGGGTCATCGATGTCGAGACATCGGGTACGACGCCCCCGCCGGTCACCGTGACCGGGGTGCCGGCGTCGACGCTCGCCGCGCCCGACCAGAAGGTGTCGACGTAGCGTCCCTTCGTACTGGGCTCGGTCCAGTGGTGGTCGCTGAAGCCGATCTTCACCTGACCCGGCGGGAGACCGAGCAGGGTGTACCGGCCGTCGGCGTCGGTGGTGGTGCTCGACGCGGCCGCGGTGCCGGTCGAGTCGAACAGCCAGCCGGTGACCCAGATGCCCTTGATCGGGGCGCCGGCCGCATCCGTCACCCGCCCGGCGACGGTGCCGGAGGTCTTCAGCAGCGCGTTGCGCCCGGTCAGCGCGCCACCGGCGGGCAGTGCCGAGGGGTTCGCATTGCTGAGCATCGACTTGCCGCTCCACCACTGCAGTGCGTGGTCGTCGAGGGTGCTGAACGAGATGCGGTAGGTGCCCGCCGGAAGGGAGCGCACGGTGTAGGCGCCCTTGCCCGAGGTGTAGGTGTAAACGGCATACGCTCCATCGGCGTCGTAGACGTTCACGTTGGCCTGGGGCAGGGGCACGAGCGTCTGTGCATCCTTCACGATGCCTGAGATCGAGCCACCCTTCGTCAGGGACGCGTTCACGCCGGTCACGACCTGGGAGGTGGCGACCGTGGTGGTCGTCGCGGCCGAGCGGAGGCCGGCACCACCGCTCCACTGGTAGGCGTAGGCGGCGCTGTCGGCGGCGGAGCTCGGGGCGAACTTGAACGAATAGCTTCCGGCCGGGAGACCGGTGATCGTGTAGGCGCCGCCGGCGTCGGTGTAGCCGCTCTTCGAGCTGAAGCCGGAGGCGTCGACGGCCGAGACCGTCACCATCGACAGCGGGGCGCCGGTGGTCGCGGATGTCACCGTGCCGCTCACGGTCGCGCCGCGGGTGAGGGTGATGTCCCGCTTCGTCACGGCCTGGCCGGCGGTGACCGCGATCGGCGTCGCGGTCTCGCGGGTCGGCTTCCCCTTCCACCACTGCGGGGTGTAGTCCGCAGACGGTGACAGATCGACGCCGAGGAGATAGCTGCCCGAACGGAGCCCGCCGATGACGTAGGCACCCGCGGCGTTCGTGTTGGCCCAGCCGACGATGCTGCCGTCGGGGTTCACGACCTGCACGCTGACGTACTGCAGCGGGACACCTCCGGTGCCCTTGATCGTGCCGCTGATGCTGCCGCCCGGTGCCAGAGCGGCGTCACGGCCGACGGTGGTCTTGCCGCTCGAGACGGTGAAGAACGTGGCCTCGCTCTGGGATGCCCGGTCGTTCCACCACTCGTCGATGTACGCGGACTCGGCCGACGCGTCGAACGAGAGAGTCGTCGCACCCGGGGCGACACCGGTGATCCGGTACGCCCCGGCGGCGTCGGTGACGGCGGTCTGCCCGAAGGTGTAGCTGCCGCTCTTCGGTCGGGCCTGCACGCTGACACCCGCCAGGGGCCGGCCCGTGGATGCGTCGGTCACCGTGCCGCTCACGGCACCCGTGCGCACGAGGCCGGCGTCGATGCCGGTCACGTCCGAGCCGTCCACCCGGAGGAGCGTCGCCGAGAGGAAGTCGGTCGTGTCGTTCCAGTACTCGTTGACGTAGGAGGGCTGGTTCTGGAAGGAGAGGACGTAGTCCCCGGTCGGGACCGAGTCGATGCGGTAGGCACCCTGCGCATCGGTGTAGGTGTAGCCCCAGAACCCCGTTCCATTGCGCTGCGAAGCGGAGACGAAGGTGTTCGGGATCACTGCGCCGGTGCCCGCGTTGCGGACGACACCGGAGATGCTTCCCACCGCTGCGGCGCGCTGGGCCGGGGGCTCCGTCGCGGCCGGCGTCGGCACTGAAGTCTTCGTAGGCGTGGGCTGAGGTGTCGGCGCAGCAGTCGGTGTCGGCGCAGACGTCGGCGTCGGCGCCGCGGTCGGAGTCGGCGTGGGTGCCGGGGTGGGTACCGGTCCCGTCGATGGCACCGGCGTCGGAGACGGTGACGGTGACGGTGACGGAGTGGAGGTGTGCACCGGTGCCGGAGCGGCCGTCGACGTGGGCGTGGGAGTCGGTGTGGGAGTCGACGCCACCGCCGCTCCTGCGCCGCCGAGCATCCCGCCCAGCAACGCTGTGGTCAGCAGGGCTCCCGCGATGGTTCGGCGGATTCGCGCGACGCGCAGGTGCAGAGGCACGTGGTCTCCCCGGGTCGACGAGCGGTGCTGCCCGAGCAGAGCCGGCGTCCCCCGCCTGCCCCGTCGAGAAAACTATCGGCGCGCTCCCCCGACCACAACTCCCCCGTGCGGGGTGCAGAAGCGGGCTAGCGCTTCTTGTTGGAGCCGGACGTCGACGAGCGCTTCTTCGAAGGCTTCTTGTGGGAGACGACGTCGTCGGCCTCCTTCGCGGCCCGGAGGCTCGTGAGTCCGGCGCGCACGGCGGCGCTGAAGCCCGCCAGGCGGATCAGGGGCCCGCCGACTGAGGCCGCGAACAGGGCGACGAGCGACGTGACGTTGCCCGTCACCTCCTCGACGTTCCGGGTGATGACGTCGACGCGGGCGAGCTGCTTGTTCGCCTCCTGCACAGTCACCGTCGACTCGGCGAGGATCGGCGTGATGCCGTCGCTGACGTCCTTGATGGAGTCGCGGGTCTGGTCGAACACGCCGCCGAGCTTCAGCAGGGGCACGGCGATCAGGCCGACCAGCACGGCGAACACTCCGGCGGCGATCAGGCCTGCGATATCTCCACCGGTCACGGTGACTCCTTCAGGAAAGCGACCCGGACGGGGCCGGATACGACGAGAGCGGGCCACCCCGTGGGCGACCCGCTCTCTAGTATGTCGTGACTCGTGCTGCTAGCGGCCCGAGTAGTACTCGACCACGAGCTGGACCTCGCAGGTCACGGGGACCTGCGCGCGCTTCGGGCGGGCGACGAGGCGCGCCTGGAGCTTGTCGAGCTCGACCTCGAGGTAGGCCGGGGTCTTCGGGAGCAGGTCGATGTGACCACCGGCGGCGGCGACCTGGAAGGGCTCGGTGCCCTCGGAGCGCTGCTTGACGTGGATCATCTGGCCCGGCTTCACGCGGAACGAGGGGCGGTCGACGAGCTGGCCGTCGACGAGGATGTGACGGTGCACGACCATCTGACGGGCCTGCGCGGTGGTGCGGGCGAAGCCGGCACGCAGCACGAGGGCGTCGAGGCGCATCTCGAGGAGCTCGACCAGGTTCTCACCGGTCAGGCCCTTCGCGCGGCGGGCCTCTTCGAAGGCGATGGTCAGCTGCTTCTCGCGGATGCCGTACTGGGCACGCAGACGCTGCTTCTCGCGCAGACGGACGGCGTAGTCGCTGTCCTGCTTGCGCTTGGTGCGGCCGTGCTCACCGGGAGCGTAGGGGCGCTTCTCGAGGTACTTGGCCGCCTTCGGGGTGAGGGGGATGCCGAGTGCCCGCGAGAGGCGGGTCTTGCTGCGCGTACGCGACTTGGTAGCCACTTACGTCCTTTCGTAGAAGTTCTTACAAGATGAATTGCGCACACGAGTGCGCGTGAACCCACAGGGTTCCAAGTAAGAGGGTGTCGCCGGGCGGTTCGGCTAAAGAACGCGATCCCGTCATCGAACATCGATCGGCAGCCGCTCCGAAATGACGCTGATTAGGCGTCTACGAGAATAGCACAGCGGATGCCGTCAGCCCGGCGTTCCCCGCGTGATGTCGCGGAGTTTCGCGAGCCGCGCCGAGACCTCCCGCTCGTGCCCGTGATCGGTGGGGTCGTAGTAGACCTTCCCGACCAGTTCGTCGGGCAAGTACTGCTGCCGCACGACCCCCACCTCGCTGTCGTGCGGGTACTTGTAGCCCTTGCCGTGCCCGAGCCGTTTGGCCCCCGCGTAGTGCGCGTCGCGGAGGTGCTTGGGCACCCGGCCGAAGTTGCCCGCTTTGACGTCGGCGATGGCGGCATTGATTCCCATGTACGCCGCGTTCGACTTCGGCGCGGTGGCCAGATAGACGACGGCCTCAGCCAGAGGCAGCCGCCCCTCGGGCATGCCGATCATCTGCACGGCCTCGGCCGCTGCCACCGCGATCGGCAGCGCCTGCGGGTCGGCGATGCCGATGTCCTCCGCGGCGAGGATGATCACCCGGCGCGCGATGAACCGCGGGTCCTCCCCCGCCTCGAACATGCGCGCGAGGTAGTGCAGCGAGGCGTCGACGTCGCTGCCGCGCACCGACTTGATGAACGCGCTGATCACGTCGTAGTGCTCGTCGCCGTTGCGGTCGTAGCGCAGCAGCGCCCGATCGACCGACTGCTCCAGCACCTCGGGGGTGATGACGGGCAGCGGATGCTCGTCCCCCTCCTCATCGTCCTCGTCGTCGTCCTCGTCGTCGTCCTCGTGGCCCGCGGCTCCCGCGCCCTCCGCGGCCGCCAGCGCCGTGCCGGCCGACGCCTCGAGCGCCGTGAGGGCACGGCGGGCGTCACCCGAGGCCATGCGGATGATGGCGGCCCGCGCCTCGGGGTCGAGCTCGACCGTGCCGGCGAGGCCCCGCGCATCCGTCACCGCACGATCGATGAGCACACCGAGGTCGTCGTCGGTGAGCTGCTCGAGGGTGAGCAGGAGGGAGCGCGAGAGCAGCGGTGAGATGACGGAGAAGGAGGGGTTCTCGGTGGTCGCGGCGACCAGGATGACCCAGCCGTTCTCGACGCCGGGCAGCAGCGCGTCTTGCTGGGCCTTGGTGAAGCGGTGGATCTCGTCGAGGAAGAGCACGGTCGACAGGCCGTAGAGGTCGCGGTTGCGGAACGCGTCCTCCATCACCTGCCGGACGTCTTTCACGCCGGCGGTGACGGCCGAGAGCTCGACGAACTTGCGGCCCGAGGAGTGCGCGATCGCCTGCGCGAGCGTGGTCTTGCCCGTGCCGGGCGGCCCCCAGAGGATGACGGAGACGGAACCCGCCGCCCCGGTGCGGTCGGTCGCGAGGTTGACGAGGGGGGAACCCGGCCGGAGGAGGTGGCGCTGACCGGCCACTTCGTCGAGGCTTCTGGGGCGCATGCGCACCGCAAGAGGGACCGCCCCGGAGTGGAGTCCCGGTTGCTGAAGAGCCATGCGTCTAGGGTACTGTGATGGGCCGACAGCGCCCGGCGGAACGATGACACTGGAGGACCTGTGGCACCCAGCAACCAGGAGCGTGCTGCTCGTGAGGCCCGCACCCGTCTGCGCGAGTACCAGGCTCGGCAGCAGGCGCACACCGAGCGCATCCGCCGACGTACCCGCGACAACGTGATCGCAGCCGTCGTGGTGGTCGTGCTGATCGCCGGCGTCACCGTCGCGCAGCTGTTCTACTTCAGCGGCGGCCCCGGTGCGCCCGCCGCCTCCTCGGCCCCCACCGCGACGCCGGCCGCGACCGACGCCCCCGCCGACGGCGACGACGCGTCGGAGGGCCAGAACACCGGTGACGTCCCGCCGACGAGCGTCGCCGAGGGCCGCGACTGGACCGGCACGATGACGATCAACGATATCCCGCTCGGCATCACGCTCGACGGGGCCGCGGCGCCCCAGGCGGTCTCGGCTTTCATCTCGCAGGCGCAGTCGGGCTTCTTCACCGGCACCTCCTGCCACCGCCTCACCACGAGCGGCATCTTCGTGCTGCAGTGCGGCGACCCCACCGGCACGGGCACCGGCGGCCCGGGCTACAGCTACGGCCCGGTCGAGAACGCCCCCGCCGACGACGTCTACCCCGCCGGCACGCTCGCCATGGCCCGGCAGGGCGGCAACGGCTACAGCATGGGCAGCCAGTTCTTCATCGTCTACGACGACTCGACGATCCCCTCCGACGCCGCGGGCGGCTACACCGTGCTCGGACAGGTCACCTCGGGGCTCGACCAGCTCGACTCCTCGGTGATCGCGGCCGGTGCCGTCGACGGTGCGCCCGACGGCAAGCCCGCCGCAGCGGCCGTCATCACCGACGTCACCGTCCAGTAGCCCACCACGGCCGGTGCTCGGGGCGTCCCGTGCTCTAGGCTTGTGGCCGTACTCCAGACATCGTCGACAGGATGGTTCCGTGACCGATTCAGATCAGCACCCGTGGGGGCGAGTCGACGACGACGGCTCCGTCTACGTCCGTGAGGCCGAGGGCGAGCGTCTCGTCGGCCAGTATCCCGATGGCAGCAAAGAAGAAGCCATCGCCTACTTCGAGCGCAAGTTCACCGATCTCGCCGGGCAGGTGACCCTGCTCGAGCAGCGCGCCAAGCGCGGCGCTCCGGCGGCCGACATCGCGAAGACCGTCAAGACGCTGTCGGCCTCGGTCGCCTCGGCCAACGCCGTCGGTGACCTCGCAGCCCTGCAGAAGCGCGTCGAGGCGCTGCAGTCGACGGTCTCCGAGATCACCGAGAAGCAGTCGGCCGAAGACAAGGCGCTGGTCGACCAGGCGATCATCGACCGCACCGAGATCGTGGTCGAGATGGAGACCCTCGCGGGTCATGATCCGGCCAAGGCGCAGTGGAAGAACGTCACCGCGAAGATCGACGAGCTCTTCGGCCGCTGGCAGAAGCACCAGCAGGAGGGCCCGCGGCTCCCCCGCACCGAGGCCGGCGAGCTGTGGAAGCGGTTCCGCGAGGCCCGCACCACGCTCGAGACGCAGCGCAAGGCGTTCTTCGCCGAGCTCGACCAGGTGCACCGCGACGCGCGCACGCGCAAGCAGGCGCTCGTCGAGCAGGCCGAGGCGCTCGAGGCCCGCGGCTCCGACGGCATCCCCGCCTACCGCGACCTGCTCGCGCAGTGGAAGGCCACCGGCCGGGCCGGCAAGAAGTACGACGACGCGCTCTGGGACAGGTTCAAGGCCGCCGGTGACGTGCTGTACTCCGCCCGCAGCGAGGTCGTCGCCCGCGACGAATCCGAGTTCGGCGAGAACCTCACCGCGAAGCTCGCCCTCCTCGAGGAGGCCGAGCCGCTGCTGAAGGAGACCGACCGCACCAAGGCCCGCGAGGCCCTGATCTCGATCCAGCGTCGCTGGGACGAGATCGGCAAGGTGCCGCGAGAGCAGGTCAAGACGGTCGAAGACCGCCTGCGCCGCGTCGAGGCCGCCGTTCGCAAGCTCGACGAGGAGCACTGGAGCCGCAACAACCCCGAGAAGAAGGCCCGCAGCGAGGGCCTCGCCTCGCAGCTGACCGGCGCCATCGAGAAGCTGCAGCGCGAGATCGACGACGCGAAGTCGGCCGGCGACGCGAAGAAGGCGGCCGAACTGCAGGAGGCGCTCGACGCGCGCAAGGTCTGGCTCGACGCGCTGGGCTGATCTTCCTTGAGCTGATCGTCCCTGGGCTGATAGCCCCTGGGCTGATCTTCTCCTCCACCGGCCCGAAGGCCGGGTCGTTCATCCACAGATTCCGGATGCGCGACCCGGCCTTTCCCGTCTCCTGGCACCATCGGGGCATGCCCCCCTCGTTGCCCTTCCTCCTCGGCCCCGCCGAGCTCCCGCTGGCCGAACTCCACGCCGCCCGCCTCGACGGCGAGCTCGTCGGAGTCGGCGACCGCTTCTCTCCCCCCGACATCGCCCGAACGGTCGACCTGCGCGGAGCGCGCGAGCTGAGGGCGCTGGCCCTGGTACCCCGGCTGCCGGCCGGCCTCGTGGTCGAACGGCGCACCGCCGCGTGGCTGCACGGCGCCTGGGCGGCACCGCCGGCCCCGCTCGAGCTCTGCCTGCGCAGCGATCACCGGGTGCGCGTGGGGCCGAACGTCGCGTGGACGCTGAGGCAGGCGGTGCTCCGGCCCGACGAGCTGCTGCTCGTGCGGGGCGTGCTCAGCACCACGCCTCTCCGCACGGCGCTCGACCTGCTGCGCCTGCAGCCCGACGGCGGTTTCGACCGGCGGCACCGCAGCGCGATCGTCACTCTGCTGCTGATGCAGTCCCACGGCCGCGAGCGGGCCGAAGCCGTGCTGCACCGCTCACCGCACCTGCCGCACAAGCAGCGCGCGCTCGACCGCCTGGCGGCCCTGGAGCTCTGACCCCGCCCACGCCGGACACACCCGACGCCGGGACCCCGAGCGGTGCCGAGGACCCAAGCCACGGCGGGCGCTCGAGCGGCGGCCGGTGTTCGCTCAGCCGCCGCTGACGCGGTAGACGTCGTAGACGGCGTCGATGCGTCGCACGGCGTTCAGCACCCGGTCGAGGTGGGTGGTGTCGCCCATCTCGAAGACGAAGCGGCTGATCGCGAGACGATCGCTCGAGGTGTTGACCGAGGCGGAGAGGATGTTCACGTGATGCTCTGAGAGCACCCGCGTGACGTCGGAGAGCAGCCCGGAGCGGTCGAGCGCCTCGACCTGGATCTGCACCAGGAAGACGCTCTTGGACGACGGCGCCCACTCCACGTCGATCATGCGCTCGGGCTCGTTCAGCAGCGACGCCACGTTGTGGCAGTCCGACTGGTGCACCGAGACGCCCGAGCCCCGGGTCACGAAGCCGACGATCGGGTCGCCCGGCACCGGGGTGCAGCACTTGGCGAGCTTCACCAGGATGTCGGGAGCCCCCCGCACGAGCACGCCGGAGTCGCTGTGCGTCACCCGCGGCCGGTTGCCCACGAAGACGTCGACGTCGGAGTCGTCGCTCTCGACCTCGGTCTGCAGCGAGGCGAGCACCTTCTCGATCACCGACTGGGTCGAGATGTGACCCTCACCGATGGCCGCGTACAGGCCCGAGACGTTGTCGTAGTGCAGCTGCGAGGCCACATCGGCGATCGAGTCCTGGCTCATCAGCTTCTGCAGCGGCAGGTTCTGCTTGCGCATCGCCCGGGCGATGGCGTCGCGGCCCTGCTCGATGGCCTCGTCACGCCGCTCCTTGGTGAACCACTGGCGGATCTTGTTGCGCGCGCGGGGGCTCTGCACGAAGCTCAGCCAGTCCTGCGAGGGGCCGGAGTCGGGGTTCTTGGAGGTGAACACCTCGACGACGTCGCCCGAGCCCAGGGTGGAATCCAGCGGCACGAGCCGCCCGTTCACCTTGGCGCCCATGGTGCGGTGCCCCACCTCGGTGTGCACGGCGTAGGCGAAGTCGACGGGGGTCGCGCCGGCGGGCAGGCCGATCACCTTGCCCTTGGGCGTGAAGACGTAGACCTCCTTCGCGCCGATCTCGAAGCGCAGCGAGTCGAGGAACTCACCGGGGTCGACGGTCTCGGCCTGCCAGTCGCTGATGCGGGCGAGCCAGGCCATGTCGGTGTCGGGCATGCCGGTGGGAGCGGCCGAGGAGGACTTGCCGCCGTTCATCCGCTCCTTGTACTTCCAGTGCGCCGCGACACCGAACTCGGCGCGCTGGTGCATCTCGGTGGTGCGGATCTGGATCTCGACGGGACGCCCGCCCGGGCCGATCACCGTGGTGTGCAGCGACTGGTACAGGTTGAACTTCGGCGTCGCGATGTAGTCCTTGAAGCGGCCGGGGATCGGGTTCCAGCGCGCATGGATCGAGCCGAGCACCGCGTAGCAGTCCCGCACCGTGTTCACCAGCACACGGATGCCCACCAGGTCGTAGATCTCGTCGAACTCGCGGCCGCGCACGATCATCTTCTGGTAGATCGAGTAGTACTGCTTCGGGCGCCCGACGACCTTGCCGCGGATCTTGCCCGACTTGAGGTCGTCGCCCACGGCGTCGATGACCTGCTGCACGTACTCCTCACGCTGCGGGGTGCGCTGGCGGACGAGGTTCTCGATCTCGACGTAGAGCTTGGGGTAGAGCACGGCGAACGAGAGGTCCTCGAGCTCCCACTTGATCGACTGGATGCCAAGGCGGTGCGCCAGCGGGGCGTAGATCTCCAGCGTCTCCTTGGCCTTGCGGGCCGCCGACTCGGCGGGCACGAAGCCCCAGGTGCGGGCGTTGTGCAGCCGGTCGCAGAGCTTGATGATGAGCACGCGGATGTCACGCGACATCGCGACGATCATCTTGCGCACCGTCTCGGCCTGCGCACTGTCGCCGTACTTGACCTTGTCGAGCTTCGTCACACCGTCGACGAGCATGGCGACCTCGTCGCCGAAGTCGTGGCGCAGCATGTCGAGCGAGTAGTCGGTGTCCTCCACCGTGTCGTGCAGGAGGGCCGCCGCGACGGCCTTCGAACCGAGGCCGAGCTCCGCGAGGATCTGAGCGACCGCGAGCGGGTGCGTGATGTACGGCTCGCCGCTGCGGCGCTTCTGGCCGTCGTGCGCCTTCTCGGCCGAGGCATAGGCCCGCTCGAGGATGGTGAGGTCGGCCTTGGGGTGGTTCGTGCGCACCGTGCGGAGCAGCTCGTCGACGGCCCCGGCCGGCTGGGCGCGGGAGAACAGGCGCGGAACGAGACGTCGCAGCGTCGCGGTCGAGGTGGTGCTCGTCTCGGTCATGTCAGGCCTCCACGACGATTATCCCCCAGCGCGGAGGGCCGGATGCACGCACGCCCCCGGCGCGATTGCGCCGAGGGCGAGCAGGCGGGCCGACCGGCGACCCGGACGAACCGATCGAGGGGCCGGCCGGGCTGCCGGATGACGTCAGGCCGAGGCGGTCGCGTCCGCGGCGACGGCGGTCTTCGCCGCGCGCTCCCGGTCGGTCTCCACGCGGGCGTCGTGCTTGCGCATCTTCGGCTCCTTCTCCCGGAACTGCACGTACAGCGGCGCCGCCACGAAGATCGTGGAGTAGGTGCCGACGATGATGCCGATCAGCAGGGCCAGCGAGATGTCACGGAGCGTCGAGGCACCGAGCACGAACGACCCGATGATCAGGATCGACGCCACGGGCAGCGCGGCCACGATCGAGGTGTTGATCGAGCGCACCAGCGTCTGGTTGATCGCGAGGTTCACCATCTCGGGGAAGGTCTGCGTGCCGCGCTCGGTCATGCCCGCCGTGTTCTCGCGGATCTTGTCGAACACCACCACCGTGTCGTAGAGCGAGTAGCCGAGGATGGTCAGGAAGCCGATCACCGCCGCCGGGGTGATCTCCAGCCCCGTGAGGCCGTAGACGCCCGCCGTGATCACGAGGTCGTGCAGCAGCGCGATCAGCGCCGCGGCCGCCATCTTCCAGGTGCGGAAGTACAGCGCCATGAACACGGCGACGAGCACGAGGAAGATCACCAGACCGCGGATGGCCTGGGTCGTGATGTCCTGCCCCCAGGTCGCGCCGATGAACGACGTGGTGACGTCGTCGGAGGGCACACCGTAGGCGGAGGCCAGCGCATCCTGAACCGTCGACGTCTGGGTCTTGTCGAGCTCGTCGGTCTGCACGCGCACCGAGTCGCCGCCGAGGGTGCTGACGCGCGGGTTCACACCCGGGGCCGCGTCGTTCACCGCATCCGTCGCCAGTGTCTGATCCATGCTCGAGACCTGCGACACGGTGAACTCCGAGCCGCCGCGGAACTCGATGCCGAACTCGTAGCCGCCGCGCAGCCACGGGCCGATCAGGGCGATCAGCACGAGCACCGCGGAGACGATGTACCAGATGCGGCGGCGGCCGACGAAGTCGATCGAGCGCTTGCCCGAGTAGAGGTCGTTTCCGAATTGGGAGAAGCTGGCCATCAGGAGTTCTTCCCCTCGTCGGTCGTACGGGTCGAGCCGGCGCCGGTGCCGCTCGAGGCGAGCTCGGCGGCCTTGCGCTCGGCGATCGTCTGGCGCTTCACGGCCTCACGGCTGGAGGAGCCCTTCTTGGCCGCGGTGACGCTCGCCGCCGGTGCCCGGAACTGCGCCCGGCCACGGTAGACGGCGCCGAGGGCCCGCGGGTCGAGGCCCGAGAGCTTGTGGCCGTCGCGGAAGAACGGCAGCTCGGCGAGCAGCGTCATGAGCGGATGCGTGAACAGCATCACCACGACGATGTCGACGATGGTCGTGAGGCCGAGCGTGAACGCGAAACCGCGCACGTTGCCGACGGCGAGCACATAGAGCACGGCGGCGGCGAGGAAGTTCACCGCGTCGGAGGCGGTGATCGTGCGGATCGCGCGCTTCCAGCCGGCCTGCACCGAGGAGTTCAGAGCGCGACCGTCACGCAGCTCGTCGCGTATTCGCTCGAAGTACACGATGAAGGAGTCGGCCGTGATGCCGATCGCGACGATCAGACCCGCGACGCCGGCGAGCGACAGGCGGAAGTCGATGCGCCACGACATCAGCGTGACCAGGAGGTAGGTGAGCGCCGCCGCCACGACCAGCGAGGCGATGGTGACCGTGCCGAGCAGCCGGTACTGCAGCAGCGAGTAGATCACCACGAGGATCAGGCCGATGGCGCCGGCGATGAGCCCGGAGAGCAGCTGCGTCGAGCCGAGCGTGGCCGAGATGGCCTCGGACGACTGCGTCTCGAAGCCGATCGGCAGGGCACCGAACTTCAGCTGGTCGGCCAGGGACTGCGCCGAGTTCTGCGTGAACGAGCCCGAGATCTGGGCCTTGCCGTCGGTGAAGGCGCCGCCCGTGGTGGGGGCCGTGATCACCTTGCCGTCGAGCACGATGGCGAACTGGTTCTGCACGCCCTGCAGCCCGAACAGGCGGGTGGTGACGTCGGCGAACTTCGCGGTGCCGGCGTCGTTGAACGAGATGTCGACGACCCACTGGCCGGTGGAGGCGCCCTGCTGGGTGGTCGCCACTCCGGCCGAGGCGTCGGCGATGTCGGCGCCCTCGATCTCGACGGGGCCGAGCAGATACTTCACGCCGTTGTCGTCGCAGGTGACGAGCGGCTGGTCGGCGGGCGCCTGGCCCGCGTCCTCAGCGGCCTCGGACGCGCAGTCGAAGCTGTCGAACTGCGCCTGCAGGGCCGGGGTGACGTAGGCCAGGTCGCTGCCGTTGGTGGGCGTCGCCGTGGGGACGGTCGACAGGCTCGGGTCGGGCGAGGCGCTCGGCGAGGTGCTGGCCGACGGGGTGGCGACCCCGGCGAGCAGCACGGCGCGGAAGTCGAGCTTCGCCGAGGACTCGATGCGGTTCAGCGTGGCGTCGTCGGGCTGGCCCGGGATCGACACCACGACGTTGCGCGCGCCCTGGGTGGTGACCTCGGCCTCGGAGACGCCGCTGGCGTCGACGCGCTGGCGGATGATCGACACCGCCTGGTCGAGCTGTTCGGAGGAGACCTCCTGGCCCGACTCCAGCTTCGGCGTCAGGATGATCTGCGTGCCGCCCTCGAGGTCGAGGGCGAGCTTCGGGGTCCATGTGGCGGTGCTGAACAGCACCCCTCCGGCGATCGTTCCGATCAGGACTGCGAAGATCACTCCGAGCCAGATCAGCGTCTTCCACGCCTTCTTCACGGCGGTCGATTGTGCCACCAGTTACTCAGCTTTCTGTACGCTCGAGCGCCATCGCGACGAGCGTGAGTCAGAGGTCGGACGAGTTGCTACTCGTCGCCCTTCTTGTCGGACTTTGCGGCGGAGTCGGGGGCATCCGTAATGCGGGTGGTGGGGCCGTCGAGCAGCGGGGTCGCGCTCGCGTCGGCGTCGTCGAGGCGCTCGCCATAGGCGGGCTCGCCGTCGAGGGCGACCGTCTCGTCGTCGATCGGAGCGAGCGGCGAAGGGGTGACCACGCGGGTGACCGTCTGCCGGTGAACCTTCAGCACGGTGCCGGGAGTGGTCTCCAGGAGGACCTGGTTCTCCTCCTCGTCCATCTCGAGCACGGTGCCGTACACGCCGAAGTTCGTCATGACCTCGGCGCCCACCGCCACCTTGCTCTGCAGCTCCTGGGCCTCGCGCTGACGCTTGCGGCTGTTGCGGAACATGAAGATCACCAGGACGGCCAGAACGACCAGCATGACGATAGTTAACGGATCGAATGCCATGAAAAACGGCGCCTTCCAGATGGTGGGGGTTGTTGAGCGAGGAACAGCTTAGGGTGCTGAGCCTGAAGACCAGCTTGAATTATAGGTCATCGCCGAACAGGGCCGCGGAATCGCGCTCCAGGCCGAAGTGGGCCCAGCCCGCCTTCGTGGCGATCCGGCCCCGCGGGGTGCGCGAGATCAGGCCGATCCGCACGAGGAACGGCTCGACCACGGCCTCGATGGTCTCGGCCTCCTCGCCGACCGACACGGCGAGCGTGCTGAGCCCGACGGGGCCGCCGTCGAAGCGCTGCAGGATGGTGGTCATCACCGCGCGGTCGAGGCGGTCCAGGCCCAGCTCGTCGACGTCGTAGAGCTCGAGGGCGGCACGGACGGCGGAGAGGGTCGCATCGGTGCCTGCCACGAGCGCGAAGTCGCGCACGCGCCGCAGCAGGCGGTTCGCGATGCGGGGCGTGCCCCGGGAGCGCGACGCGATTTCGCGCAGCGACTCCTCCTCGATCTCGACGCCGAGCAGGGCCGCCGCCCGGTGCAGCACGCGAACCAGTTCCTCGGTCTCGTAGAACTCCAGGTGCGCGGTGAAGCCGAAGCGGTCGCGCAGCGGGTTCGGCAGCAGGCCCGAGCGGGTGGTCGCGCCGACCAGGGTGAACGGCGCCAGGTCGAGCGGGATGCTCGTCGCCCCCGCCCCCTTGCCCACCATGATGTCGATGCGGAAGTCCTCCATCGCGAGATAGAGCATCTCCTCGGCGGAGCGCGCCATCCGGTGGATCTCGTCGATGAAGAGCACCTCGCCCGGCACGAGCGAGGAGAGCACCGCGGCCAGGTCGCCGGCGTGCTGGATGGCCGGTCCGCTCGTCATCCGGAGCGGACGGCCGGTCTCGTGCGCCACGATCATCGCGAGCGTCGTCTTGCCGAGCCCGGGCGGGCCGGCGAGCAGGATGTGGTCGGGCGTGCGGTCCTGCATGGCGGCCGCGTCGAGCAGCAGCTGCAGCTGACCGCGCACCTTGCGCTGGCCCACGAACTCCGCGAGCGACTTGGGGCGCAGGGCGCCCTCGAAGGCCACCTCGGCATCGCCCTCGACCTCGGGGTTCACGACCTCGTTGCCGTCGAAGGCCGGGGTCATCGCGCTCCCCCGGTGTTCTTGGCCGGGCCGAGCACCGCGAGGGCGAGCCGCAGCAGGGTCTGCACGTTGCCGGCATCGACCGCGGAGGCGCTTTCGAGCACCTCGTCGAGGGCTGCGGTGGCGCTGCGCTCGGGGTAGCCGAGGCCGACCAGCGCGCGCTCGACGTTGCCGCGCACCACGGGCGAGGTGCCGGCGGCCGGCTCCTCGGGCGCGGGGGCGTGACGCAGGGCGAGCTTGCCGGCGAGCGAGACGACGATGAGCTTCGCGGTCTTCGGGCCGATGCCCGAGACCTTGCGGAAGACGGCGTCGTCCTCGCGGGCGACGGCCGACGCGACCTCGGAGGGCGTCACCTCGGCGAGCACACCGAGCGCAGACTTCGGCCCGACACCGGTCACCCCGACGAGCGCGGAGAAGATGTCGAGCGAGTCCTGGTCGGGGAAGCCGAACAGCGACAGGCTGTCCTCCCGCACGATCAGCGTGGTCAGCACGGTCGTCTCCGAACCGGTTCGGAGACTGAGGGCGTGCCGCGGCGTGACGGCCACCGAGAAGCCGACACCGCCCACGTCGATGACGGCGGTACCGCCCGAGAGGGAGAGCACGGTGCCGCGCAAGGCAGAGATCATCAGGCCAGCCTACGGGCGGCCACCCGCGACTTCGTCCCTTGCTCGGCGGCGCGCCATGCCTGCTGGGCGGGGGTGAGGCCCGATGCTCCGGATGCGGTGACCGGACCCGCGGGAGGAAGACGCCAGGCGTGGCAGATCGCCAGGGCGAGCGCATCCGCCGCATCGGCCGGGCGCGGGATCTCGGCGAGCTTCAGCACCTTGGCGACCATCGTGCCGACCTGCTTCTTGTCGGCCTGGCCGTAGCCGGTGATGGCGGCCTTCACCTCGGACGGGGTGTGCAGCCCGACCGGCAGCGAACGGCGCGCCGCGGCGAGCAGGGCGATGCCGCTGACCTGCGCCGTGCCCATCACGGTGCGCACGTTGTGCTGGGCGAAGACCCGCTCCACCGCGAGGTGGTCAGGACGGTGCTCGTCGAGCACCGCCTCGATTCCGGCCGCGACGGCCAGGAGGCGGAGCTCGAGCGGCATCTCGGGCGGGGTCTGGATGACGGAGACGTGAACCAGCACCGCGGTGCGGGTCGGCGAGACGTCGACGATGCCCACACCGCAACGGGTCAGCCCGGGGTCGATACCCAGCACTCTCATGCCACACCCCTCATGCGTCGCCCTTCCGACCGCTCGGGACCACCCGGATCAGCTCGGGACCACCCGGATCAGTCGGACTCGTCCTCGAGCTCGGCCTGCACCTCGGGCGTCAGGTCCATGTTCGTGTAGATGTTCTGCACGTCGTCGGAGTCCTCCAGGCCGTCGATCAGCCGGAACACCTTGCGGGCGGTCTCGGCGTCCGCCTCGACCTGCAGGCTCGCGACGAACTCGACGTCGGCCGAGTCGTAGTCGATGCCGGCCTCCTGCAGCGCGGTGCGCGCGGCGACCATGTGCGAGGGATCGGTGAGCACCTCGAACGTCTCGCCCCGGTCGGTGACCTCCTCGGCGCCGGCGTCGAGAACCGCCATCAGCACGTCGTCCTCGGTGAGCTCGCCGGCGTGGGCGACGGTGATGACGCCCTTGCGGCTGAAGTTGTAGGCCACGCTGCCGGGGTCGGCCATGGTGCCGCCGTTGCGGGTCATGGCGGTGCGCACGTCGGCCGCGGCGCGGTTCTTGTTGTCGGTGAGGCACTCGATCAGCAGGGCGATGCCGTTCGGGCCGTAGCCCTCGTACATGATGGTCTGGTAGTCGATGACCTCACCGGTGAGGCCGGCTCCGCGCTTGATGGCGCGGTCGATGTTGTCGTTCGGCACCGAGGTCTTCTTGGCCTTCTGCACCGCGTCGACGAGAGTGGGGTTGCCCGACATGTCGGCACCGCCGATCTTGGCGGCCACCTCGATGTTCTTGATGAGCTTCGCGAACGACTTGGCACGGCGCGCGTCGATGACGGCCTTCTTGTGCTTGGTGGTCGCCCATTTAGAGTGTCCGGACACGAGGTTCTCCTTCGGAAGTCGGTGACAAGTCTACGCGAGGGCGCTCTCAGGAGCGGGAGGACCGCGCGGCGACCTTGTCGAGGAAGTACTGGTGGAAGCGGTAGTCGGCCGTCATCTCGGGGTGGAACGAGGTGCCGAGGAGGCTCCCCTGCTCGACCGCCACGACGGTGCCGTCGGCCAGCGTGGCGAGGGCCCGCGCCCCCGGCCCGAGCGAGTCGACCACCGGTGCGCGGATGAAGACCGCGTGCATCGGCGGCTCCCCCAGCACCGGCACGTCGAGCTCGGCCTCGAACGAGTCGGTTTGCGAGCCGAAGGCGTTGCGGCGCACGGCGACGTCGAGACCGCCCAGGCTCTGCTGACCCCGGATGCCGTCGAGCACCCGGTCGGCCAGCATGATCAGGCCGGCGCACGTGCCGTAGACGGGCAGGCCCTCCCCGATGCGGCGCTTCAGCGTCTCGGCCACGCCGAAGGCGCGGGACAGCTTGTCCATCACGCTCGACTCGCCGCCCGGGATGACGAGGCCCGAGACGAGCTCGACCTCCTCGGGACGGCGCACCGGAACGGCCTCGGCACCCAGGCCGCGGAGCACGGCGAGGTGCTCGCGGAAGTCGCCCTGCAGGGCGAGCACCCCGACCGGCGGCGTACTACCAGCCACGCTCGGCGAGGCGGTGCGGGGCGGGGACGTCGGCGACGTTGATGCCGACCATCGCCTCGCCGAGACCGCGCGACACCTCGGCGATGACGCTCGGGTCGTCATAGAAGGTGGTCGCCTTCACGACGGCCGCGGCGCGTGCCGCCGGGTTGCCCGACTTGAAGATGCCGGAGCCGACGAACACGCCGTCGGCGCCGAGCTGCATCATCATGGCCGCGTCGGCCGGGGTGGCGACGCCGCCCGCGGTGAAGAGGACGACGGGGAGCGAGCCGGTCTCGGCGACCTCGACCACGAGGTCGTAGGGCGCCTGCAGCTCCTTGGCGGCGACGTACAGCTCGTCCTTGGACATGCTGGACAGGCGAGCGATCTCCTGCTTGATGGTGCGGATGTGCTTGGTCGCCTCGGAGACGTCGCCGGTGCCGGCCTCGCCCTTCGAGCGGATCATGGCCGCGCCCTCGGTGATGCGGCGGAGCGCTTCGCCGAGGTTGGTGGCACCGCAGACGAAGGGGATGGTGAAGTTCCACTTGTCGATGTGGTTGACGTAGTCGGCGGGGCTCAGCACCTCGGACTCGTCGATGTAGTCGACGTTCAGCGCGTGCAGCACCTGGGCCTCGACGAAGTGGCCGATACGGGCCTTCGCCATCACGGGGATGGACACCTCGGCGATGATCGACTCGATCAGGTCGGGGTCGCTCATGCGGGCGACGCCGCCCTGCGAGCGGATGTCGGCGGGGACGCGCTCGAGCGCCATCACGGCGACCGCTCCGGCGTCTTCGGCGATGCGGGCCTGCTCGGCGGTCACGACGTCCATGATGACGCCGCCCTTCAGCATCTCGGCGAGGCCTCGCTTGACGCGGCTCGAGCCGAGCTGGTGGTTGGTGGTGTCGCTCATCATGTCCTTTCGGGAAGCAGGAGAATCCTACCGTGCAGCGGGGGCGGGCCAGGCCGCCTGGACCATCGCGCGCACGTCGCCGAGGAGCTGCGGCAGGGCCTTCGTGCGGGCGATGATCGGGAAGAAGTTCGCATCCGACGCCCAGCGCGGCACGATGTGCTGGTGCAGGTGCCCGGCGACGCCGGCGCCGGCGACGCGGCCCTGGTTCATGCCGATGTTGAAGCCGTCGCAGTTCGACACGGCCGTGAGCACGCGCATGGCCGTCTGGGTGAGGCTCGCGATCTCGGCGACCTCGGCATCCGTCGCCAGGTCGTACGTCGACACGTGCCGGTAGGGGCAGACGAGCAGGTGGCCGGAGTTGTAGGGGAAGAGGTTCAGCAGCACGTAGGCGTGCTCGCCGCGGGCGACGATCAGGCCCTCCTCGTCGGAGAGCGTGGGCGCGCGGTCGAACGGGCACTCGTCGATGTGCGGCTGCGGGCCGCCCTCGATGTAGGCCATGCGGTGCGGGGTCCAGAGGCGCTGGAAGGCGTCGGGGACCCCGGCGAACTCGGCCGCGCTCTGCAGCTCGTCGTGCGCGCCGTGCTCGTGCTGCTCCATCAGAGCTGGCCGGCGGTGGTGACCTGCAGGTGCTTCTCGACGCTCGCCACGATGCGCTCGATGGCCTCGTCGGCGGCGACGCCGTTCTCCTGCGAGCCGTCGCGGAAGCGGAAGCTGACCGAGCCCGCCGCCACGTCCTCGCCGCCGGCGATGAGCAGCACCGGCACCTTGTCCTTGGTGTGGGTGCGGATCTTCTTCTGCATGCGGTCGCCCGAGTCGTCGAGCTGCGCGCGGATGCCGCGCTTCTTCAGCCGCCTGATCACCTCGGCGAGGTAGTCGGCGTGGTCGTCGGAGATCGGGATGCCCACCACCTGCACCGGTGCCAGCCACACCGGGAACGCCCCCGCGTAGTGCTCGAGCAGGATCGCGAAGAAGCGCTCGATCGAGCCGAGCAGGGCGCGGTGGATCATCACGGGCTGCTGACGGGAGCCGTCGGGCGCGGTGTACTCGAGCTCGAACAGCTCGGGCTGGTTGAAGTCGAGCTGGATGGTCGACAGCTGCCAGGTGCGGCCGATGGCGTCGCGCGCCTGCACCGAGATCTTCGGGCCGTAGAACGCCGCTCCCCCGGGGTCGGGCACGAGCTCGAGGCCCGAGGCGAGGGCGACCTCGCGGAGCGTCTCGGTCGCGGTCTCCCACATCTCGTCGGTGCCGACGGACTTCTCGGGGTCGCGGGTCGACAGCTCGAGGTAGAAGTCGTCGAGACCGTAGCCGCGGAGCACCTCCAGCATGAAGTCGATCTGACGGGTGAGCTCCTCGCGCACCTCGCCGGGCGCGACGTAGATGTGCGCGTCGTCCTGGGTGAGGCCGCGCACGCGGGTGAGGCCCGAGAGCGTTCCGCTCTTCTCGTAGCGGTACACGGTGCCGAACTCGGCGAGACGCAGCGGCAGCTCGCGGTAGCTGCGGCCGCGCGCCCGGAAGACCAGGTTGTGCATCGGGCAGTTCATGGGCTTGAGGTAGTAGTCCTGGCCCTGGCGGGTGATGTTGCCCTCGGCGTCCTGCTCCTCGTCGAGGTGCATCGCCGGGAACATGCCCTCCTTGTACCAGTGCAGGTGCTGGCTGGTCTCGAACAGGTGCGCCTTGGTGATGTGCGGGGTGTTGACGAGCTCGTAGTCGTTCGCCACGAGCTGGCGGCGCAGGTAGTCCTCGATCTCGGAGCGGATGATGCCGCCCTTCGGGTGGAAGACTGCGAGGCCCGATCCGATCTCGTCGGGGAAGGAGAACAGGTCGAGCTCGGCGCCGAGCTTGCGGTGGTCGCGCTTCGCGGCCTCCTCGAGACGGGTCTGATAGGCGCGCAGCTCGTCCTTCGTGGGCCAGGCGGTGCCGTAGACGCGCTGCAGCTGCTTGTTCTTCTCGGAGCCGCGCCAGTACGCCGCCGCGAGGCGGGTGAGCGCGAAGCCGTTGCCGATCATCCGTGTGCTCGGCAGGTGCGGGCCGCGGCAGAGGTCCTTCCAGACGGTCTCGCCGGTCTTCGGGTCGACGTTGTCGTAGATGGTGAGCTCGGCGCCGCCGACCTCCACCGACTCGTTGTCGCCGTTCAGCTCGGCGTCGCCGTCCGTCGATCCGTCCGAGCCGCCCTTCAGGCCGATCAGCTCCAGCTTGTAGGGCTCGGCGGCCAGTTCGGCGCGGGCCTCGTCCTCGGTGACGACGCGGCGCACGAAGCGCTGGCCGGCGCGCACGATGCGCTCCATGCCCTTCTCGATGGCCTTCAGGTCGTCGGGGGTGAAGGGCTCGGCGACGTCGAAGTCGTAGTAGAAGCCGTCGGTCACCGGCGGGCCGATGCCGAGCTTCGCCTCGGGGTTGATCGCCTGCACGGCCTGCGCGGCGACGTGGGCGGCCGAGTGCCGCAGGATGGCGAGGCCGTCGGGGCTGTCGATCGTGACGGGCTCGACGGTGTCGTCGTCGCCCACGGTCGTGGCGAGGTCTTTCAGCTCTCCGTTGACGCGCAGGGCCACGACGGCCCGGTCGGTGAAGAGGTCGAATCCAGTTGCCACGCTCGCATGCTCCCTAGCTGTCGGTGCAGAACGAACCAACTCTACCGGCGCTAGGGGGTGCGGTCGGCCCTGACCTCCTTGGCCTTCGCGTACGCCTTCTTGGCGACGGCGTTCGCCTTCGTGCTGGCGCGCTTCGCGGGTTCGAACTCGGTGCCGAGCAGGGCGAGACCACCGACGGCCACGAGCGCGCCCGGGCCGGGCAGCGGGATCATCACGACGCCGAGCGCGACGGTTCCGGCCCCCACGACGCCGACGCCGGTGCGGTAGACACGGTTCACACGGGGATTGCGGCGGATGAGCTCACGAGCCTTGCCCGCGGCCACGCGAGCGGTTCCGGGGGTGCGTTCATCGGTCATGCGACGACGCTAGCCCGAGGGGCTGGGAGATCAGTCCCAGTCGAGGTAGTCCTCGATGGCCCAGGAGGTGGCGCCGACGTGGGTGGCCGGGAAACGGTGGCCGCCGCCCTCGACGGCCACGATGCTGACGAGCCCGGGGGCGGCCTCGCGGAGGGCCTCGCCGTTGGCGGGCGGGGTGACCTCGTCGGCGTCGCCCTGGATGACGAGCATCGGGATGCCCTCGGCGGGAGCCGGGAGCTCGTCTCCGGCCTCCACGCCGAACAGCAGCACGCCGTCGACGTGGTCGTGCCGGCGGTGGGCGATGTGCCGGGCGGCGGAGCCGCCGAAGCCGTGGCCGCCGATCCAGGCCGCGGGGAGCTCGAGCTGGTCGAGCAGGTCCTCGACGTCCTGCGCGGCGGTCACCGCGTCGGGCGCCTCGGCACCGGCGCGGTGGCCGATCAGCACGACGCGGAAGTCCTCCTCGACGAGCGAGTGCGCGAGCGGCGCGAGGTAGCCGATTTCCTCGCCGCGCTCGGCGACGATCACGACGGCCGGGCCCACGCCCTCGTCGGAGAAGGGGATCGCGCGGGCATCCGCATCGAAGATCTGGGTGTCGGCCATGTCGGGAGTCCTTTCGAGGGCGAACCGGCGTGCAGAATCAGAAAAACCCTCGGCCGGAGATGCTGTGCGGGCCGAGGGTTTTCGTTGTGGGCGATACTGGGATCGAACCAGTGACCTCTTCCGTGTCAGGGAAGCGCGCTACCGCTGCGCCAATCGCCCAGTGGAGACGGGCTCCTCTGGTGGTGGAGTGGAGGTGGCGACGGGATTTGAACCCGTGTGGACGGCTTTGCAGGCCGCTGCCTCGCCTCTCGGCCACGCCACCCAGTTCGTGCACTGCGATCGCTCCGGATGAACCGGAGCTCTCACAACCGAGTAACTTCACTCGAGCGGATGACGAGATTCGAACTCGCGACCCTCACCTTGGCAAGGTGATGCGCTACCACTGCGCCACATCCGCATTTCGTTCAGCATTCCTGCGAACGGATTAGACACTAGCCGACTCTTTCGGCGATTGCCAAATCGTCACCGGAACAGCGTGTCGCGCCCCCGGGTGTTCACGAGCACCCCGTTTCGTCCGCTACTATCGATAACCGCGGGCGATTGGCGCAGTTGGTAGCGCGCTTCCTTCACACGGAAGAGGTCATCGGTTCGAGTCCGGTATCGCCCACCAGAAACCTCCGCATCACCATAGGCGCAGTCCTCATAGGCGCAGTCCTCACAGGCGCAGTCCTCATAAGCTCAGGGCATGATCCGCTCGTTCCTCGAAGGCGTCGGCCTGTTCGGCCGCGGCCTCGGCTTCTGGCTGAGCCGCCCCGGCCTCATGCTCCTCGGCGCCGTCCCCGCCGCCATCGTCGGTGCCGTCTACGTGACCGGCATCGTGCTGCTGGTGGTCTACTCCCCCGCCCTCGCCGACTGGGCGACGCCCTTCGCCGACCGCTGGGACGAGCCGTGGCGCGAGATCACCCGCGCCGCCGCCTCCCTCGCCCTCGTGGGCCTCGGCGTGCTGCTCGTGGTCTTCACCTACACCGCCATCACCCTGGCCGTCGGAGACCCGTTCTACGAGCGCATCTGGCGCGCCACCGAGGAGACCCTGGGCGAGGCCCCCGGGGAGCCCGCCGGCGGATTCTGGGGGCAGCTGGCCCGCGGCATCCTGAACGCCCTGCGACTGCTGCTGCTCGCTCTCGGCATCGGCCTGCTGCTGTTCGCGGTCGGCCTCATCCCGGTGGTGGGCCAGATCGCCGGCCCGGTGCTCGGCGCCCTGTTCGGCGGCTGGGTGCTCGCGCTCGAGCTCACCGGCTTCGCCTTCGACGCCCGCGACATCCCCCTCAAAGAACGGCGACGGATGCTCGGCCACCGCCGCGCGCGCACCCTCGGCTTCGGCGTCGCCGCCTACCTCGTGTTCCTCATCCCGCTCGGTGCCGTGGTCGCGATGCCGGCCGCCGTCGCCGGCGCCACCCGCCTGGCCCGCACCGCGAACGCCGAAGCGGGGCGCCACCTGTGAGGTGACGCCCCGCTCACGGGGTGATGCAGGAGAGACGGATCAGACGGTCTCGAGGGCGTAGCCCTCTTCGCCGTGCACCGTGGTGTCCACGCCGGCGACCTCGTCCTCGTTCTTGATGCGGAAGCCCATCGTCTTCTGGATGATCCAGCCGATGATGAAGGCCATCACGAAGGAGTAGACCAGCACGACCGCGGCCGCGCCTGCCTGCTTGCCGAGCTGCTCCAGCGAACCGGTGTCGAGCAGGCCGATGCCGGCGCCGAAGATGCCGATGTAGAGCGTTCCGATGATGCCGCCGACGAGGTGGATGCCCACGACGTCGAGCGAGTCGTCGAAGCCGAGCTTGAACTTCAGCTCGATCGCCAGGGCGCAGACGGCACCGGCGATGACGCCGAGCACGATCGCCCAGCCCGGGGTCAGGATGTTGCAGGCCGGGGTGATGGCGACGAGGCCCGCGACGGCACCGGAGGCGGCACCGATCGAGGTGGGCTTGCCGTCCTTGATCTTCTCGACGATCAGCCAGCCGATGATGGCGGCGGCGGGAGCGGCGAGGGTGTTGATCCAGGCGATGGCGGCGACGCCGTCGACAGCGGCCTCGGAGCCGGCGTTGAAGCCGAACCAGCCGAACCACAGCAGCGAGGCGCCGAGGAGGGTCAGCGGCACGTTGTGCGGCTTCTGGATGCCCTTCTGGAAGCCGACGCGCTTGCCGAGCACCAGGGCGAGAGCGAGGGCCGCCGCACCGGCGTTGATGTGCACCGCGGTGCCACCGGCGAAGTCGTTGACGCCCCAGACCGGAGCCCAGCCCTCAGCCAGGTTGAACACCCAGAAGGCGACGGGGAAGTAGACGACGGTGACCCAGACTCCGGCGAAGACCATCCAGGCGCCGAACTTGGCGCGGTCCGCGATGGCTCCGGAGATCAGCGCGACGGTGATGATCGCGAAGGTCGCCTGGAAGCCGGCGAAGGCGAGGCCGGCCAGGTCCGGGCTCATGGCGCCCGACTCGTCGATGCCGAGGAGGCTGCCGAGGCCGATCGAGCCGTCGAAGGGGTTTCCGAGGAGACCCGGGATCAGCGGGGTGCCGAAGGCCATGCCGTAGCCGTAGAGCACCCAGAGGACGCCCACGAGGCCCATTGCTCCGAAGCTCATCATCATCATCGAGATGACGGACTTCGCCTTGACCATGCCGCCGTAGAAGAACGCGACACCAGGGGTCATGAGGAGCACGAGGGCGGCTGCAACGAGCAACCACAACGAGTTCAGGTTGCCGGTTACTTCTTCCATATGAATGGTTACCTCTCTATAACGTGCTGGGCGGGTACAACTGGAATTGCTGTGATGCCGAGGGCGAGCACGACGCCGGGGGCGCAATTGCAGGCAGGTGCAGTCTGTCGACAGCACGTTTCGCCGGGAGGCGTGTTCTGTGTACGCCGTGTTACACGGCGGGGCCGAATGTAAATTCGGTGTTACGGGGCGCGCAGAATCTGCAGAGCGGATGCACGATCCCGCGCTTTCGGGATCAGAGCGGATGCCCGGGCTGCGGCCGGTGCAGCTATAGCGACGCCGAAGCGATCAGCCGGGACGTGGCCCTCAGGTACTTCTTGCGATAGCCGCCGTTCAGCATGTCGCCCGCGAAGACCTCGTCGAGCGGGGTGCCGGAGGCGAGGATGCGGATCTGAGCGTCGTAGACGCGGTCGACGAACGCGACGAGCCGCAGCGCATCCGTCTGATTCAGCAGGGGCGCGACGTCGCTGAGCGCGATCACGTCGACACCCTCGATCATCTTGATGTAGCGCGAGGGGTGGATGCTGCCGAGGTGCTCGACGAGTTCGGCGAACGGGTCGAGGGTGATGGACTCCCCCGCCGCGACCCGGCGCCCGACGGCGGCGAGCAGCTCGGCGTCGCTGCCGAACGCGACGGCGTGGCCCTCGATGTCGCGGCGGCGGTAGTCGAGGCCGTCGATCCGCACGATGTCGAAGCGGTCGGCGATGGCCTGGATCTCGCGCAGGAAGTCGGCAGCGGCGAAGCGGCCCTCGCCGAGCGCGTTCGGCGGGGTGTTCGAGGTGGCGGCCAGGCGCGTGCCGCCGGCGACGAGCTCGCCGAGGAAGCGGGTCATCAGCATGGTGTCGCCCGGGTCGTCGAGCTCGAACTCGTCGATGGCGATGAAGCGCGCGCCGTGGAACAGCTTCACGGCCTCGCTGAAGCCGAGCGCGCCGACGAGGGCGGTGTACTCGATGAAGGTGCCGAAGTACTTCGGGCCGGGCGCCGCGTGCCAGAGGGCCGCGAGAAGGTGCGTCTTGCCGACGCCGAAGCCGCCGTCGAGGTAGATGCCGGGCTTGGTCGCCGGCCCCTTCTTCGCCCGGCTGAAGAAGCCGCCCGACTTCGCGGCGGGCTTCCAGCTTCCGGCGAAGGCCGTGATCTTCTCGAGCGCCTCGGCCTGCGAGGGGTAGTCGGGGTCGGGTCGGTAGCTCTCGAACGACGCGGTGTCGAACTGGCGGGGCGGCACCAGGGTCGCGGCGAGCTCGGCCGCCGACATCGACGGGCTCCGCTCGGTGAGGCGCGGCGCCACGGCCTGCTGCTCGGCTGTCATCGGATCATCCTGTGTCTCGGGTGCGCCGCGTCTGGACGGGCGCCGTGTCTCGAACTGTGACCTCCGGCGTGCAGAGCCGGCCGGGGAGGACCTAGATTCGTAGGGGGTGTCACCTACCCTAACTGGAGGTTGTGAAATGACTGTCGAGACCGATTCCGCTCCGAAGTTCGCCGGCTACGCGCATCCGGAGCGCCTCGTGTCGACCGAGTGGCTCGAGGCCCACCTCGGCGAGCCGGGACTCGTGGTCGTGGAGTCCGACGAGGACGTGCTGCTCTACGAGACCGGCCACATCCCGGGCGCCGTCAAGATCGACTGGCACACCGATCTGAACGACCCGGTGCTCCGTGACTACATCGACGGCGAGGCCTTCGCGGCGCTCGTCGGCGGCAAGGGCATCGCGCGCGACTCCACCGTCGTGATCTACGGCGACAAGAACAACTGGTGGGCCGCCTACGCCCTCTGGGTCTTCACCCTGTTCGGCCACGAGGACGTGCGCCTCCTGGACGGCGGCCGCGACAAGTGGATCGCGGAGGACCGCCCCTTCACCACCGAGCGCACGGTTCCGGATGCGGTGGACTACCCGGTCGTCGAGCGTCACGACGCCGAGATCCGCGCCTTCAAGGACGACGTGCTCGCCCACCTCGGCCACCCGCTGATCGACGTGCGGTCCCCCGAGGAGTACAGCGGTGAGCGCACGACGGCTCCCGCCTACCCCGAGGAGGGCGCCCTGCGCGCCGGCCACATCCCGAGCGCAGCCAACGTGCCGTGGGCGAAGGCCGCGGCCGAGGACGGCACCTTCAAGCCCGTCGCCGAGCTCGACGCCATCTACCGCGAGGGCGCCGGCCTCACCGAGGGCGAGCCGGTGATCGCCTACTGCCGCATCGGCGAGCGGTCGAGCCACACCTGGTTCGTGCTGACGCACCTGCTCGGCTTCGAGGACGTGCGGAACTACGACGGCTCGTGGACCGAGTGGGGCAGCACCGTGCGGGTGCCGATCGTCAAGGGCGCCGAGCCCGGCGAGGTGCCCGCGCGCTGAGCTTCCGGCCCGCCCGGGGCGCCGGTCGCCCCGGCGGCGCGCATACTTGAAGGGATGACCGAGAACCAGCTGCCGGCGACGCTCGCCGAGATCCGTGACGACTTCCTCGCCCTCGAACAGCGCGAGCGGCTCGAGATGCTGCTCGAGTTCGCGAACGAGCTACCCGAGCTGCCCCCGCGCTACAGCGAGCACCCCGATCTGCTGGAGCGGGTCGAGGAGTGCCAGTCGCCGGTGTTCATCTTCGTCGAGGTCGAGGACGGGGTCGTGCACCTCTACGCGACCGCGCCGCGCGAGGCGCCGACCACGCGCGGCTTCGCCTCGATCCTGGTGCAGGGCATCGACGGGCTGACCGTCGACGAGGTGCTCGGCATCCCCGACGACTTCCCGAACACGATCGGTCTGACCGAGGCGGTGTCGCTGCTGCGCATCCGCGGCATGACCGCCATGCTCGGCCGCACCAAACGGCAGCTGCGCGAGCGCGTCGCGGCCTGAGCCGCAGCCGCTTCTGCGCGGCCGCTACAGCCCGTTAGCGGTCAGCCAGTCGCTGATCGCGCGGTTCCACTTCACCCGGTCGTAGTTCCAGAGCTTCGTGTGCCGGGCGATCGAGAAGGGCACGAAGGTGACGAGGTCGGGCCGGGCCTCGGCCAGCTTGCGGGAGGCGCCCGAGGGCACGTAGCCGTCGTCGTCGCTGTGCATGAGCAGCACCGGCACGTCGACCTCGTCCGAGCGCTTGACGAAGTCGAGGCGGTCGAGATCGAGCGGATGCTGCTGCCCGGTCACCAGGCGCCCCGGCGCGTGCGTGATGGTGGCGAAGGCCGCATCCCCCACGAGCTCGGGCACCCGGCGCGCCCGCCCCTGGAAGCGCAGCACCTCGCGCCAGTCGACCGCCGGCGACTCGAGGGCGATTCCCCGGATCAGCTCGCGGTGCCGCGCCCGCCCCATCGCCTGCAGCGAGATCGCGCCGCCCATCGACCAGCCCATCAGCACGACGTCGCGGGCGCCGTGCTCGACCGCCCAGGTGATGGCGGAGTCGAGGTCCTCCCATTCGGTGTCGCCGAGCGCGTAGCGGCCGTCGGCCGAGCGCGGGGCCTCGCCGTCGTTACGGTAGGAGATGTGCAGCACGTGGTAGCCGTGCTCGTGGAAGACCGGCAGCGCCCGGATGGTCTCGCCGCGCCGCACCCCGCGCCCGTGCACCTGCACCACCCACTTGGTGGACGCGGGATCGACCGCCGGTACGTACCAGGCGGGCGCCGGCCCCACCGCGGTCGGGACGCCGACCTCCTCGACGGCCACGCCGAGCTCGCTCGGGTGGATGTAGTACCAGCCGCTGATCCGGCCGTTCCGCGCGCGGGAGAGGTCGCCGTAGTCGACGGTCAGCACCGAGCGCCGCACGACGCCGTCGGAGACCGAGAGCACTTCACCGATCCGCGCGTGGCCGGTGTCGGCCGAGAAGCGGAGGCTGTAGAGCCCGGGCAGGATCGAATCGGCCGTGACGGCGAGGTCGACCGTGCCGCCCGCCTCGTCGTAGCCCAGGATGCGCACGTCGTCGACCGGGAGCGACGGGGTCACGATCGCGCGGGAGGTCAGGGCGGCGACCACGGCGCCCGCGGCGGTGACCACCGTGGCGGCGGTTCCGGCGGCGAGGGCGACCACGGCCCAGACAGGGACGTTCGGCCGGACGTTCGGCCGGGTCGACGCAGGGCTCACGCGGGCTCTCCCTTCGGGCGGCACCCGGCGTGCCGTCGCCGGGTGGAACGCAAAGAACTCTAGTCTGCAGACGTGCCCGATTCTCCCTTCAGCCCGGACATTCCGGCGGCGTTCGGCGCGGCGCTCGACTCGCTGCGCCGGGCCGACACGCGCGAGGAGCTCGTCGTGCACGAGATCCCCGCCCCCGGCAACCTGGCCCCCAACGCCGTGGCGCTCGCGGCCGACGTCACGCCTGCCCGGCACGGCGCCGACTCCGAGCTCGGCACGGGGCGGTTCATCCTGCTCCACGACGAGGAGCGCCCCGAGGCCTGGGGCGGCGAGTTCCGGGTGGTCTGCTTCGCGCAGGCCCCGCTCGAGACCGAGATCGGGCTCGACCCGTTCCTCGCCGACGTCGCCTGGTCGTGGCTCGTCGACGCGCTCGACGCGCGCGGCGCCAACTACCTGAACGCCTCGGGCACCGCCACGAAGATCATCTCGACCGGTTTCGGCGAGCTGCAGGCACAGGGTGACGGGGCCCAGATCGAACTCCGCGCATCCTGGACCCCCACCGACCACAACATCCAGGCCCACGTCGAGGGCTGGAGCGAACTGCTGTGCATGCTGGCCGGCCTTCCCCCCGTGGTCGACGGGGTGACGATGCTGCAGACCAGGCGAGCACGACGTGACTGAGGACCCCATCGAGACACCGGCTTCATCCCCCGCCCCCATCGCCGTCCCGGCGCGCACCGTCATCACCACGGTCGACGACTTCCACGACGCGGTCGAGGCCATCGCCGCGGGCCACGGCCCCATCGCCGTCGACGCGGAGCGCGCGAGCGGCTTCCGCTACTCCCAGCGGGCCTATCTGATCCAGCTCTACCGGCGCGGCTCGGGCACCTTCCTGATCGACCCGCCCGCGATCGAGGAGTTCGCTCCCCTGCAGTCGGTGATCGGCGACATCGAATGGGTGCTGCACGCCGCCAGTCAGGACCTCCCCTGCCTCCGGGAGGTGGGCCTCGAGCCGAGCACGGTCTTCGACACCGAGCTCGCCGCGCGGCTGCTGGGCATCCCCCGGGTGGGGCTCGGCACCGTGGTCGAGGAGCTGCTGGGCATCCACCTGGCGAAGGAGCACTCGGCAGCCGACTGGTCGACCCGCCCCCTGCCCGCCTCGTGGCTCGAGTACGCCGCCCTCGACGTCGAGCTGCTGATCGACCTGCGTGACTCGATGGCCGTGCTCCTCCAGGAGCAGGGCAAGCTCGAGATCGCCGCGCAGGAGTTCGCCGCCGTCGTGGCGAAGGAGGACAAGCCGCCGCTCGCCGAGCCGTGGCGCCGCCTCACCGGCATCTCGGCGCTGCGGGCCGACCGGCACCTGGCCGCCGCCCGCGAGCTCTGGCTCGCCCGCGACGAGCTCGCCCGGGCCACCGACACCGCTCCCGGGCGTCTCGTGCCCGACGCCTCGCTGATGGTCGCCGCCCGCGCCCTGCCCACCTCGCGCCGGGAGCTCGCCTCGCTGAAGCAGTTCTCGGGCCGCGCCAGCCGCAGCGAGATCGACCGCTGGTGGGCCGCCATCGAGCGCGCACTGACGACCGACGACATCCCCGTGCAGCGCCGTGGCACCGACGCCCTCCCTCCCCCGCGCAGCTGGGGCGACCGCAATCCCGAAGCGGATGCGCGGCTGAAGACCGCGCGCACGGCCCTCGCCGAGCTCTCCGCCGACCGCGCCATCCCGCTCGAGAACCTCCTGACGCCCGACTTCCTGCGCCGCGTGGCCTGGAATCCGCCGTCGCCGCTCACCCTCGAGAGCCTCTCCGACGCCCTCGCCGAGCTCGGTGCGCGCCCGTGGCAGATTGAACTCACTGCACAGCCGATCCTGCAAGCCTTTGTGGAACCCCACCAAAGCGCCGATCCGGCCGAGAAAGCCGATTCGTAGGAAGAATCAAACGATTCCTGGCTGTCAGGGGGCCCCTCTACGATCGAGACGTTCCCAACCAGGAGGCATTGTGGCCGAAAGAACTGAAGTCGTTTTCGTCGATGGAATGCGCACCCCCTTCGGGCGCGCGGGCGAGAAGGGCATGTACTGGCAGACCCGCGCCGACGACCTTGCGGTCAAGGCGATCACCGGAGTGCTCGAGCGCAACCCGCAGCTCCCCAAAGACCGCATCGACGACGTCGCCATCGCGGCGACCACCCAGCAGGGCGACCAGGGGCTGACCCTCGGCCGCACCACCGCCATCCTCGCGGGCCTGCCGCTCTCGGTGCCCGGCTACGCGATCGACCGCATGTGCGCCGGTGCCATGACCAGCGTCACCACGGTGGCCGGGGCGATCGCCTTCGGCGCCTACGACTTCGCCATCGCGGGCGGTGTCGAGCACATGGGCCGGCACCCGATGGGCTTCAACGCCGACCCGAACCCGCGCTTCCTCGCGGAGCGGCTGGTCAGCGGCGAGGCGCTCAACATGGGCAACACGGCCGAGCGCATCCACGACCGCTTCCCGCAGCTCACCAAGGAGCGCTCCGACCGCTACGCGCTGCGCAGCCAGCAGAAGGTCACGGCGGCCTATGAGGCGGGCAAGATCCAGCCCGACCTGGTGCCGGTCGCCATCCGGAGCGGTGAGGGCTGGGGGCTCGCCACGCGTGACGAGGCGCCGCGCCCCGAGACCACGATGGAGGGCCTCGCCGGCCTCCGCACCCCGTTCCGCCCGCACGGCCGCGTCACCGCGGGCAACTCCTCGGGGCTGAACGACGGCGCCACCGCCTCGCTGATCGCGAGCGAGACCGCGGCCCGGGAGCTCGGCCTGCCCGTGCGCATGCGGCTGGTCTCGTTCGCCTTCGCCGGCGTCGAGCCCGAGATCATGGGCATCGGCCCGGTGCCGTCCACCGAGAAGGCGCTGCGCAAGGCCGGGCTGTCGATCGACGACATCGGCCTGTTCGAGCTGAACGAGGCGTTCGCCGTGCAGGTGCTGTCCTTCCTCGACCACTTCGCGATCGACGACGACGACCCGCGGGTGAACGAATACGGCGGCGCGATCGCGCTCGGGCATCCGCTCGCCTCGTCGGGTGTGCGCCTGATGATCCAGCTCGCCCGGCAGTTCGAGGAGCACCCCGAGGTGCGCTACGGCCTCACCGCGATGTGCGTGGGCCTCGGCCAGGGCGGCACCGTCATCTGGGAGAACCCGAACTGGAACAAGAAGGCGAAGGCAGCGCGATGACCGACTACGCAACGATCGACTTCTCCGATCTCGAGGCCTTCTCGGTCGACGAGGTCGTCACGCACTCGCTGGTGCGCGACGTGCCGCTGCCGAGCGGCAAGACGCTCGCGCTGATCACGCTCGACAACGGGCGCGACCACACCCGGCCGAACACGCTCGGGCCGGTCGGCCTGCTGGAGTACCTGCACACGCTGCAGGGCCTGCGCGCGCGGGCCGCGGCCGGCGAGATCGACGCGGTGGCCGTCACCGGCAAGCCGTACATCCTCGCCGCCGGCGCCGACCTGAGCAAGGTCGGCGAGATCCCGAGCAAGGACGCAGCGCGCAAGATGGCCCAGCTCGGCCACTACGCGTTCGGTGAGATGAAGAAGATCGGCGTGCCGAGCTTCGCCTTCGTCAACGGGCTCGCGCTCGGCGGCGGTGTCGAGGTGGCCCTGGCCGCCGACTACCGCACCATCGACTCCTCGACGCCCGCGCTCGCACTGCCCGAGGTGTTCCTCGGAATCATCCCGGGCTGGGGCGGCGCCTACCTACTGCCGAACCTGATCGGCATCGAGAACGCCCTGAAGGTCGTGATCGAGAATCCGCTCAAGAACAACCGCACCCTCAAGGGCCAGGAGGCCTTCGACCTCGGCATCGCCGATGCCATCTTCGGGCCGGGCAACTACCTCGAGGACTCGCTGAAGTGGGCCGACGGGGTGCTCACCGGCGCCGTGAAGGTGAAGCGCCCGAACGAGCCGGGCAAGGTCGAGCGGCTGGTGAAGTGGGACGCCGCGGTCGGCATCGCCCGCAAGATGCTGGAGTCGCGCATCGGCACCGTCGCGAAGTCGCCGTACCGCGCGCTCGACCTGCTGAAGGCCGCGAAGTCGGGCACGCCCGAGGAGGGCTTCGAGCGCGAGGACGAGGCGCTGGCCGAGCTGATCGCCGGCGACCAGTTCCGCGCGAGCATCTACGCCTTCAACCTGGTGCAGAAGCGCGCCAAGAAGCCGGCCGGAGCCCCCGACAAGGCGCTGGCGAAGAAGGTCACGAAGGTGGGCGTCATCGGCGCCGGCTTGATGGCCTCCCAGTTCGCGCTGCTGTTCGTGCGCCGCCTGCAGGTGCCGGTGGTCATCACCGACCTCGACCAGTCGCGGGTCGACAAGGGCCTGGAGTACATCCGCGGGGAGATCGCCACGCTGCTGTCCAAGGGCCGCATTTCGAGCGACGAGTCGAACCGTCTGAACGCGCTGGTCTCGGGCACCACCGACAAGGCGGAGTTCGCCGACGCCGACTGGGTGATCGAGGCCGTCTTCGAGGAGCTCGGCGTGAAGCAGGACGTCTTCGCCGAGATCGAGAAGCACGTCTCCGAGACCGCGGTGCTCGCCACGAACACCTCGTCGCTCTCGGTGGAGCAGATCGGGGCGAAGCTCGCCCACCCCGAGCGGCTGGTCGGCTTCCACTTCTTCAACCCGGTGGCGGTGATGCCGCTGATCGAGGTGGTGAACGCCCCGGCCACCGACGAGGCCACCCTGGCGACCGCCATGGGCGTCGCGGCGAAGCTGAAGAAGACGGCAGTCATCACGCGCGACACCCCCGGCTTCGTGGTCAACCGCGTGCTGGCCAAGGTGCTGGGCGAGGCGATGCACGCGGTCGACACGGGCACCCCGTTCGAGGTGATGAACCGGGCGCTCGACCGCTTCGGCCTGCCGATGACCCCGTTCGAGCTGCTCGAGCTGGTGGGCCTCAAGGTCGGCGCGCACGTGCTCGACACCCACCACGCGGCGTTCCCCGACCGCTTCTTCGAGAGCTCGAACCTGCACGCGCTGGCCGAGCACGGTCGCATCTTCGATCGCGACGACAAGGGCAAGATCAAGGGCTTCGACAAGACCGCGGTCAAGATCGTCACCCCGCCCAAGGGCACCGGCACGCCGATGACCGAGGACGAGATCGCCCGCCGCGTGGAAGACGGCCTGGCCGACGAGGTTCACCGCATGCTCGAGGACGACGTGGTGCACGCGGCGGAGGACATCGACCTCTGCCTCATCCTCGGCGCCGGCTACCCGTTCCAGATGGGCGGCCTGACGCCCTACCTCGACCGGGTCGGCGCCTCGGAGCGCGCCTTCGGAGACACCTTCCACCACCCCCTGATCAAGGGCGTCGAGTAGCCCCTCGGCTCTCACCCCTCGAAGCGGCCACCGCACTCTCCCGGGTGTCGGTGGCCGCTTCTATGGTGGGGGCATGGTGACCGGAAACAGCGGGAAGACGCAGTACTACGTGGCGGCCTCGGTCGACGGGTTCATCGCCGATCGGGAGGGCGGCCTGGAGTGGCTGCTGCAGTTCGGGTTCGAGGAGTTCCAGGGCGGGTACGACGCGTTCCTGGCCGAGGTGGGCGTGGTCGTGATGGGGTCGGCCACCTACGAGTTCGTGCTGGCCGAGGGTGGGCCGTGGGCCTATCCCGAGCAGGTGTCGTGGGTGCTGAGCTCGCGTCCGCTGCCCGTGCCCGAGGTGCAGGAGGGCGAGCTGCGGTTCGCCCGCGGCGACGTCGCCGAGCTGCACGCCCAGTGGGTCGAGGCGGCGGGCGGCCGCAACATCTGGATCGTGGGCGGGGGCGTCGTGGCGGCACAGGTGGCCGACGCGGGGCTGCTCGACGAGATCGTGCTGACGACGATGCCCGTGGTGCTCGGCGCGGGCACGCCGCTCCTGCCCGTCGCGGCCACGAGCGGCGTTCTGACCGTCTCGGGCACGCAGGTGCATCCGAGCGGCGCGATCACCACGCGCTACGCCCTCCCCCGCACCTGAGCAGGCGCAGCCGCGCTCAGCGGCTGGCGGGGTGGAACGGGGTCGAGCCGGTGTCGGCCGAAGGAGCCGCCGAGTCGGGGTGCGACGAGGACGGGCCCGCGGAGGCGGGGCGGGAGTTGACGGGACGGGCGATCGGGATCTTGTTGCCGCGCACCTGGGCCACGAGGTCCTCCGCGATCTGCGTGGGCGTGAGCCCGACGCGCTCGAGGATCTGCTCGCGCGTCGCGTGCTCGAGGAACTCGTCGGGCAGTCCGAGCTCGGTGACGGCCGTGTCGACGCCCGCCTCGCGCAGGTCTTGACGGATGCGCGTGCCGATGCCGCCGACCCGCACGCCGTCCTCGATCGTCACGACGATGCGGTGCGCATCCGACAGCTCGATGATGCTCCACGGCACGGGCACGACCCAGCGCGGGTCGACGACCGTGCAGCCGATGCCCTGCTCGGCGAGCAGCTCGGCCACGTCGAGGGCGATGGTGGCCATGGTGCCCACGGCGACGATCAGCACGTCCTTCGACTCGCCCTCGCGCAGCACGTCGACACCGTCGCCCGTGCGGCGGAGCGCTACAAGCTCGGGCCCTACGGAGCCCTTCGGGAAGCGGATGACGGTCGGCGCATCGGTGACACGCACGGCCTCGGCCAGCTCCTCGCGCAGACGCTCGGCGTCACGCGGGGCGGCGAGACGGATGCGCGGCACCACCTGGAGGATCGCGAGGTCCCACATGCCGTGGTGGCTCGCCCCGTCGGGCCCGGTGACGCCCGCCCGGTCGAGCACGAAGGTGACGCCGGCCTGGTGCAGCCCGACGTCCATCAGGATCTGGTCGAAGGCCCGGTTGACGAAGGTGGCGTACAGCGCGACGACCGGGTGCAGGCCGCCGAAGGCGAGCCCGGCGGCCGAGGTGACGGCGTGCTGCTCGGCGATGCCGACATCGAGCACGCGGGACGGGAAGCGCTCGGCGAACTTGTGCAGCCCGGTCGGGCGCAGCATCGCCGCGGTGATCCCCACGATGGTCGGGTCGTTCTCGGCCTGCACCACGATCTCGTCGGCGAAGACGCCCGTCCAGGACTGGGCGCCCGAGGAGCCGATCGGCTCGCCCGTCTCGGGGTCGATCTGCCCGACGGCGTGGAACTGGTCGGCCACGTCGGCGAGGGCGGGCTCGTAGCCGCGGCCCTTCTCGGTGATGGCGTGCACGATGACGGGCGCTGCATAGTCCTTGGCCTGGCGGAGGGCCTCCTCCATCGCCCGCACGTCGTGCCCGTCGATGGGGCCGACGTACTTGATGTCGAGGTTGGCGTAGAGCGCCGCGTTGTTCGTCAGACGGCTGAGGAACCCGTGCAGGCCGCCGCGGGCGCCGCGGTAGAGCGCGCGTCCCGGGGCGCCGAGGTGGTCGAACAGGCGACGGCTCGACTGGTGCAGCTGCTGGTACTTGGATGCGGTGCGCACGCCGTTGAGGTATCGCGCCATGCCGCCGATGGTCGGCGCGTAGGAGCGGCCGTTGTCGTTGACGATGATGACGAGGTTGCGGGAGTTGTCGTCGCTGATGTTGTTCAGCGCCTCCCAGGTCATGCCGCCGGTGAGGGCGCCGTCGCCGACGACGGCGACGACGTGCCGATCGGTCTGGCCGGTCATCTCGAAGGCGCGCGAGATGCCGTCGGCCCAGGAGAGGGAGCTCGACGCGTGCGAGGACTCCACGACGTCGTGCGGGCTCTCGGAGCGCTGCGGGTAGCCGGCGAGGCCGCCCTTCTGCCGCAGCATCGAGAAGTCCTGGCGACCCGTGAGCATCTTGTGCACGTAGGACTGATGGCCCGTGTCGAACACGATGGCGTCGCGCGGCGAGTCGAAGACGCGGTGGATGGCGATGGTCGTCTCGACGACCCCGAGGTTCGGCCCGAGGTGCCCGCCGGTCTTGGAGACCTCGGCCACGAGGAACGCCCGCACCTCGGCCGCGAGGACTTCGAGCTCCTCGGTCGAGAGGGCGTCGAGATCACGCGGACCCCGGATCTGTTCGAGCAGGCTCATACCTTCCACCTTCCCACGCCCAGCTGAATTCGCAGTCTACGCCGCTCGGAAACGTCACCCGGGGACGCACCGGAAACGACCGAGCGGTGGGGCCCGGAGGCTCCCACCGCTCGCTTCAGGGCACTGATCAGACCAGGCTGCGCAGCACGTACTGCAGGATGCCGCCGTTGCGGTAGTAGTCCGCCTCACCGGGGGTGTCGATGCGCACCACGGCGTCGAAGGTGATCGTCGACTTTCCGGGGGCTGACGACTCGCTGGGCTCGGCGGTGACGCGCACCGTCTTCGGCGTGCTGCCCGAGTTGAGCTCCTCGATGCCCGCGATCGAGACGATCTCGGTGCCGTCGAGGCCGAGCGACGCCCAGCTCTCGCCGGCCGGGAACTGCAGCGGCACGACGCCCATGCCGATCAGGTTCGAGCGGTGGATGCGCTCGAAGCTCTCGACGATGACGGCCTTCACGCCGAGGAGCGAGGTGCCCTTCGCCGCCCAGTCGCGCGACGAGCCGGAGCCGTACTCCTTGCCGCCGAAGATCACCAGCGGCGTCCCGGCCGCCTGGTAGTTCTCGGAGGCGTCGTAGATGAACGACTGCGGGCCGCCCTCCTGCGTGAAGTCGCGGGTGTAGCCGCCCTCGACGCCGTCGAGGAGCTGGTTCTTCAGGCGGATGTTCGCGAAGGTGCCGCGGATCATCACCTCGTGGTTGCCGCGACGCGAGCCGTAGGAGTTGTAGTCCTTGCGGTCGACGCCGTGCTCGTCGAGGTAGCGGCCGGCGGGGCTGTCGGCCTTGATGTTGCCGGCCGGGCTGATGTGGTCGGTGGTGACCGAGTCGCCGAGCTTCGCGAGCACCCGGGCGCCGACGATGTCGGAGACCGGGGTGGTCTCGAGGGTCATGCCCTCGAAGTACGGGGGCTTCCGCACGTAGGTGGACTGCGCGTCCCACTCGAAGGTGGGGCCGGTGGGCGTCGGCAGCGACCGCCAGCGCTCGTCACCCTCGAAGACGCTCGAGTACTGGTGGGTGAACATGCCGGTGTCGATCGAGGAGTCGATCGTGGCCTGCACCTCGGCCGCGTCGGGCCAGATGTCCTTCAGGAACACGTCGTTCCCCTGCGAGTCCTGACCCAGCGGGTCGACCTCGAAGTCGAAGTTCATCGAGCCGGCCAGCGCGTAGGCGATGACGAGCGGCGGCGACGCCAGGTAGTTCATCTTCACGTCGGGCGAGATGCGGCCCTCGAAGTTGCGGTTGCCCGAGAGCACCGCGGTGACGGCCAGGTCGTTGTCGTTGATGGCGGCGCTGACCTCGTCGATCAGCGGGCCCGTGTTGCCGATGCACACCGTGCAGCCGTAGCCGACGGTGTAGAAGCCGAGGGCCTCGAGGTCGTCGGTGAGGCCGGCCTTGGCGTAGTAGTCGGTGACGACCTTCGAGCCCGGGGCCAGCGTGGTCTTGACCCACGGCTTGGCCTTGAGGCCCAGCTTGTTCGCGTTGCGCGCCAGGAGGCCCGCCGCGAGCATGACGCTCGGGTTCGAGGTGTTGGTGCACGAGGTGATCGCGGCGACCGCGACGGCTCCGTGGTCGAGCGTGTAGCTGTCTCCGGCGGGGGTCTCGACCCGGGTGGGCTTCGACAGATCGCCGGGGGCGTGGCTGACGTGCGAGTGCGAGACCTCGTGGGCCGTGTCCTCGTCCTGCGGGGTGAAGCCGATGGGGTCGGACGCCGGGAAGGTGTCCTCCACCGCGGCGTCGACGCGGGACAGGTCCTGCGTCGCGTAGTCGGCGAGGTCGCGCACGAAGGTCTCCTTCGCGACGCTGAGCTCGACGCGGTCTTGCGGGCGCTTCGGGCCCGAGATCGACGGCACCACGGTGCTGAGGTCGAGCTCGAGGTACTCGCTGAACTCGGGCTCCTGCGACGGGTCGTGCCAGAGCTTCTGCAGCTTCGAGTAGGCCTCGACCAGGGCGACCTGCTCCGCGCTGCGGCCGGTGAAGCGCAGGTAGTCGAGGGTGACGTCGTCGATCGGGAACATGGCGGCGGTCGAGCCGAACTCGGGGCTCATGTTGCCGATGGTGGCGCGGTTCGCGAGCGGCACCTGGCCGACGCCCTCGCCGTAGAACTCGACGAACTTGCCGACGACACCGTGCTTGCGCACCATCTCGGTGATCGTGAGCACCACATCCGTCGCCGTGACACCGGGCGGGATGGAGCCGGAGAGCTTGAAGCCCACGACCTTGGGGATGAGCATCGACACGGGCTGGCCGAGCATGGCCGCCTCGGCCTCGATGCCGCCGACGCCCCAGCCGAGCACGCCCAGGCCGTTGACCATCGTGGTGTGCGAGTCGGTGCCGACGCAGGTGTCGGGGTAGGCGCGGAGCACCCCGCCCACCTCTCGGGTGTAGGTGACGCGGGCCAGGTACTCGATGTTGACCTGGTGCACGATGCCCGTTCCGGGCGGCACGACCTTGAAGTCGTCGAAGGCCGTCTGGCCCCAGCGCAGGAACTGGTACCGCTCACCGTTGCGCTCGTACTCGATCTCGACGTTGCGCTGCAGCGCGTTCTCGGTGCCGAACAGGTCGGCGATGACCGAGTGGTCGATGACGAGCTCGGCGGGCGCCAGCGGGTTGATCTTCGCCGGGTCGCCGCCCAGGGCGCTGACGGCCTCGCGCATGGTGGCGAGGTCGACGATGCACGGCACGCCCGTGAAGTCCTGCATGACCACGCGCGAGGGCGTGAACTGGATCTCGGTGTCGGGCTCCGCCGTGGGAACCCAGTCGCCGAGGGCCGAGATGTGCTCGGCCGTGATGTTCGCACCGTCTTCGGTGCGGAGGAGGTTCTCGAGCAGCACCTTGAGGCTGAACGGAAGCTTCTCGTGGCCCGGCACCTGATCGATGCGGAACACCTCGTACGAGGCGTCTCCGACCTTCAGAGTGTCTTTCGAACCGAAACTGTTGACTGCCGACACGTCGACCTCACCTTCGCTGACTCACGACAATCCTTGTGCGTGAGAAGGGTGAATGGCTAGCAAGGGAACCCTTACCGAAAAGGCCCCGGAAGCCGGTTCACGCCTGATTGATTTATCTTGACGTCAAGATAAATATAGCACCCGGTCGCCGTCTCACTCCCGGTCGGAGACGAGGCCCTTCGAGCGGGCGATCCGGTACCAGAGCTCGATGCCGGCCGCGCCCACCACGCCGACGCCGACCGCGAAGCCGAGACCGGGCAGCCCGGGCACCTCGAGGGCGAAGAAGTCGCGCGCGATCGGGATCGTGAACGACACGGCGAAGGCGAGCGTGACTGATCCGATCAGCGCGAGCCGCGCCTTCGAGAACGGCCGCGCGAGCACGCTCAGCACCCAGAGCGACACGATGAACAGGGTGATCGTCACGAGGCTCCGGGTCTCGTCGAGCGGCAGCAGTTCGCTCAGCACCGCGAACGAGGCGATCACGGCAGCCGAGGCGATCAGTCCCGACGGGATCGAGAAGCTCAGGATGCGCTTCAGCACCCCGGGGCGGTAGCGCCGACGGTTTGGCGCCAGGGCGAGGAAGAACGACGGGATGCCGATGGCCAGCGTCGACACAAGCGTCATCTGCCGGGGCAGGAACGGGAAGCGCCAGAGCAGAACGGCGACCACCACGGCCAGCACGATGCCGTAGACCGTCTTCGTCAGGAACAGGTTCGACACCCGCTCCACGTTGGCGATCACCCGGCGGGCGTAGTCGAGAACGGTCGGCAGCCGGTCGAAGCGGCCCTCGAGCAGCACGATGCGTGAGACCGCCCGGGTGGCCGGGGTGGCGTTGCCCATCGCGATGCCGAGGTCGGCGTCCTTCACGGCCATGGCGTCGTTGACGCCGTCGCCGGTCATCGCGACGGTGTGGCCGTCGGCCTGCAGCTGGTGCACGACCCGGCGCTTCTGCTCGGGGGCCACCCGGCCGTAGACGCTGGTGCCGCCCAGGGCCTCGACGAGCTCCTCGTCCGAGACGAGGGTGGAGGCGTCCCGCGCCGGGCCGGGCAGGCCGAGCTCTCCGGCGATCGCGCCGACGGTCACGGGGTTGTCGCCCGAGAGCACGACGACCCGCACGCCCTGCTCGTCGAAGTAGTCGAGCGTCGGCCGCGCATCCGTTCGCACCGTCTCGTGGAAGACCGCGATCGCCGCGGGCCGGAAGCCCTCGCCCGGGGTGACCCGCTCGGAGTAGTCGGAGGCGAGGCCGGCACCGCGGCCGAGGGCGAGCGCACGGCGTCCGCCGGAGGCGATGCCCTGGGCGGCGGCCAGAGCATCCGGGAACCCCTCGAGCAGGCGTTCGGGGGCGCCGAGCAACCAGGTCTCGCGAATGCCGTCGCGGTCGAAGGTGACGGCGCTGAAGGCGCGGCGCGAGTTGAACGGCAGCCGCTCGAGAACGGTGCCGCCGTCCGCGTCGAAGTGCGTGCGCAGGGCGAGGGCGGTCTGGTTGGCGGCGACGTCGTGGGCGATCAGGCCTAGCACCGCGTCGAGCTCGGCGTCGGCGAACGGGGGCTCACCCGCGGGCGGCTCGATCGTGACGAGCCGCTCGAAGCCGATCTCGCCGGTGGTGAGCGTGCCGGTCTTGTCGAGGCAGAGCACGTCGACCCGGGCCAGCACCTCGACGGCGGCGAGCTCCTGCACGAGCACCTTCTGCCGCCCGAGCTGGATCACCGCGACCCCGAACGCGAGGCTCGTCAGCAGCACCAGCCCCTCGGGGATCATGCCGACCACGGCGGCGACCGTGTCGATGCCGGCCTGTCGGAAGTCCTCCGGGCTCGTGCCGTCGCCGCTGTAGGCGATCACCCGCCCGATCACGACGATGGCGATGATCGGCAGCAGCAGCCAGGTCAGGTACACCAGGATGCGCGTGGTGGCGGCCCTGAGCTCGGAGTACACCACGGAGTGGCGCTTGATCTCGCGGGTCAGCGTGTTGGCGTAGGAGTCGGCGCCGACCGCCGTGACGGTCGCCTCGGCGGTGCCGGACACGACCAGCGAACCCGAGAGCACCGTGTCGCCCGCGTGCTTGGCGACGGGCTCGGACTCGCCGGTGAGCATCGACTCGTCGACCAGCAGGTCGCTGGCGCTGCCGAGGGTGGCGTCGGCGGTGACCTGGTCGCCCGGCCGCAGCAGCATGAGGTCGTCGAGCACGATCTGCTCGGGGCGCACCACGACGACCGCCCCTCCGCGGCGCACGGCGGTCTCGGGGGCCGACAGCAGCGCGAGGCGCTCGAGGCTGCGCTTGGCGCGCAGCTCCTGCACGATGCCGATCAGCGAGTTGACGACCACGATGCCGAAGAACAGACCGTCGCCGAGGTCGCCGAGCAGCAGCACGGCGATGAAGCAGGCGGTGAGGATGCCGTTGAAGAACGTGAGCACGTTCTCCCTCAGGATGCTCGACACCGACCGCGAGAGCGAGGAGTCCTGCTCGTTCGTCTGCCCGCGGGCGACCCGCTCGGCGACCTCCTCGGCGCTCAGCCCCGGTGCCTCCCCCGCACCGACGCGCTCCCCCGGCGCGGCCACTAGCCGGCCGACCCGGACGGCGCGGCGTCGTTGTCGACCGCCGGTTTCGCATACGCCGCCCGGACGAGCAGCCAGGTCACCCAGAGCAGCCCCGCGTACAGCGGCACTCCCATGATCAGCTTCACCGAGCCGAGCAGTGTCGTCTCGCCCGCGAGGTAGAGCGGGAGCTCGAACAGCAGCCGCGCGGCGAACAGACCGACCCAGCACCAGGTGGCGACGAGCACGACGCGACCCTTGGCCGGATCGGTGCGGTAGCCGGCCGGGTCGTTGGCCAGGAGGCCCACGATCACGCCGATCAGCGGCCGGCGCACGATCAGCGAGATCAGCAGCACGATCAGGCAGACCGTGTTGATCGCAATGCCGACGAGGAAGTTGTCCTCGGCCCGCCCCGTGAACAGCGCCAGGGCCGCCGAGATGCCCACGCCGAGCAGCCCGGCGACGGCCGGCATCGGCGCACTGCGGGTGACGAGCCGCACGAGCACGAAGACGACCGACACGGCCACCGGCGCGACGACCGCGAGGACCAGGTCTTTCGTGAACGTGTAGATCACGAGGAAGGCGAGCCCGGGCAGGATCGACTCGATCAGGCCGCGCACGCCGCCGATGGCCCGCAGCAGCGAGGAGCCCGACGGGGTCTCTCCCGGCTTCACCTGCCCGATGCCGGCGTTCCGGGCCGCCTGGGCGAACGCCTCGTGGAAGGTGGGCTGGCGCTCTGCATCGCGCCCGGGGCCGGCGTCGCTCACCGGATCAGCTGCCGGCGGGCGCCGCGCCGCCCGAGGCCGCGGTCTTCGGGATGCTCAGCGGGATGAGGTCGCGCGGCGGCATCGGCTGCGTGCCGCGCACCACGACGACGCTGCGGAACAGCTCCTCGACGGCCGTCTTGGCGGTGGGGTTCTGGATGGCCTCGCCGGCGATCACGCCGCGGAGCAGCCAGCGCGGGCCGTCGACGCCGATGAACCGCGCGATGCGCATGCCCTGGGTGCCGTCGGGCGCCGTGGCGGGCACGCCGGCCACCAGCTCGGGGCCGAACGGGCCCACCTGCGCGGTGCTCTTGCCGCCCTGCTTGAGGATCTGGTCCTCGATCTGCTCGCGGATCTCGTGCCACAGCCCGGTGGAGCGGGGTGCGGCGAACGCCTGCACCTGCAGCGTCGATCCGGCGTAGTCGAGGCCCACCGCGACGACGCGGTTGGTGCCCTCCTCCACCTCCAGGCGCAGGTGAAGCCCCTCGCGAGGCAGGATCTTGAGACCGCCGAGGTCGACGTAGGGCCGGGCGGGGTTGGCCTCGGTGGCGTCGAAGGGGCCGTCGGTCGCGCGATCGGCGGGAGCGGACTTGGCGTCGCGGTCGACGACCTCCGCGGCGTCGTCGCCGGTGGCGGTGGTGCCGTCGGTGCCGGCGGTGGTGCCGTCGGTGGTCGCCAGCTCGCCCTCGGTGGGCTCTTCTGGCACGAGTTCGTTGTCGGTCATGACTGGTTTCCGTTCGTGGGCGACGAGTATCCGGTCGACCCGAAGCCGCCCTGTCCGCGATCGCTCCCGGGGAGCGTCTCGACGGGCACGAACACGGCTCGTGTCACCGGCATCACGATCAGTTGCGCGATTCTGTCGCCGACGGCGATATCGTACGGCACTGCGCTGTCGGTGTTCAGGAGGGCGACCTTGATCTCGCCGCGGTAGCCCGCGTCGACGGTGCCCGGGGAGTTGACGATGGTGATGCCGTGCTTCGCGGCGAGCCCCGAGCGCGGCACCACGAAGGCGGCGAAGCCGTCGGGCAGAGCGATCGAGACGCCCGTGCCGACGAGCCGCCGTTCACCGGGGGCGAGGGTGAGCGCCTCGGCGGAGCGGAGGTCGGCCCCGGCGTCCCCGGGGTGGGCGTACTCCGGCACCTCGGGCGCGGTGATCAGGATCTCGGTGGTGGAAGTCACGAGACGAGGCTAGGGCATCCGCCGCCGGGCTGTCGGGCCTCCCCGGGAAAGGATGATCGAATAGAGCCATGTCGCACTATCGGGAACGGCTCACCCCGTCGCTCTGGGTCTTCGTGGCCACCGCCCTCGTCATCCCCGCGAGCATCCTGGTGTTCGCGCCGGTGACCGCTGTGCCCGGACTCGTCGTGGGCACCGCCGTCGGCCTCGTGCTCTACGCGGGGGTGCTGGCCGTGCTGGTCGCGACCGCGCCGGTGATCGAGGTGTCGGGGGGCCGGCTCAGGGTCGGCCGCGCATCCATCGCCCTCGATCTTCTCGGCGGATGCACGGCTTACGAGGGCCCCGAGGCCTTCGCCGAACGGGGCACCCGTCTCGACGCGCGCGCCTTCCTCTGCATCAGGGGCTGGATCAAGCCGGTCGTCAAAATGCGAATCGCCGATCCGCTGGACCCGACACCCTACTGGCTGGTGTCGAGCCGGCGTCCCGGCGATCTCATCGATGCGGTGACGGTGCGCTAGGCGCGCCTCGCGTGAAAGGCCTCTAGGAGGCGCACTCCACGCAGATGGCGCCGAGCTTCTCCTCGTGATCGATCTGCGAGCGGTGCTTCACCAGGAAGCAGCTCACACAGGTGAACTCGTCGGCCTGCGGGGGCAGGACGACGACATCCAGGTCGAGGTCGGAGAGGTCGGCCCCGGGGAGTTCGAAACCACCCGGGTTGTCGGCGTCATCGACATCTACGACGCCGGACATCTTGTCCGGAACTCGCTCCTTCAGCGCTTCGATCGAGTCCGAGTCGTCGTCGGTCTTGCGCGGTGCGTCGTAATCAGTCGCCATGCCCATCCACTTCTTGAATACAGCCGTTTAACCAAATCGGCGGCGTTAGTTTGCATCATTGATGCCCGAATAGCAAACCGTCGAATGAGCAATGAATACTCATGGCGCCATCAACTTCCGGCACGCCCGGAACATTCCCCGGTGCAGGGGGCGCCGCATGGCATCCTGTCAGCGAACAGTGACCTCTGGAGGCCTTCCACCATGCAGGATCTATCGGTAATCGGAGTCGAGAACGGGGCGTTGATCGTCTCGAGCGACGGCGGGGAGCGTTTCCGCATCGTCATCGACGACGTGCTCCAGTCCCGGCTCCGTGCGAGCATCGCGTCCGCGCAGAGCGGAAAGAAGGTCTCGCCGCGCGAGATCCAGATGCACATCCGGGCCGGGCTCTCGGCCGTCGAGGTGGCCGAGCTCACCGGGGCCGACGTCGAGTACGTCGAGCGCTTCGAGGGCCCCGTGCTCGCCGAGCGCCAGTTCATGGTCGACTCGGCGCTTCGCGTGCCCGTGCAGCCCACCTCCCCCGCCGACCCGCTCGGCGAGGAGCCGCTGTCGACCTTCGGCGACGCGCTCGAGGAGCGCCTCGAGGGTCTCGACGCGAAGGACATCCGCTGGGCCAGCTGGAAGGACGAGTCGGGCTGGATCGTCAAGCTCACCTTCTCCTCCCGCGAGATCGAGCACGACGCCCGCTGGCAGTTCGACCCCAAGCGGCACGTGCTCACCCCGCTGAACAACGAGGCCACCACGCTGTCCCGCCACGGCGAGCTGACCGAGGGGCTCATCCCCCGGCTGCGCGCGGTGTCGGCGAACGACGCCCAGCGCTTCGACAGCGGCGCATTCGACCCGCTCGACGACCGGGGTGCCGACTCCGAGACGACTCCGGATGCTCATGCCGAGCCCGAGGCAGCAGCGGCGCACACCCCGTCCGAGACCCCGACCACGGTCGTGGGAGCCAGCCGCCTGCTGCGCGACCCCTCCCGCGAGGCGGCCGGACGCGCCGAGAACCGCCCCTTCGACGCCTTCGCGGTGAAGCGCTCGGACGACGAGCCGGCCGACCACAACCAGACCGCCGACCTCCTCGAGGCGCTGCGGCGCCGGCGGGGCGAGCGCGAGGCGGCGGCGTCCGAGCCCGAGGAGACGGCCGAGCATCCGGTGTTCGGCGGGCCCCGCGCCCTCGACCGCTCGACGGCACCCGCGGCCACGGGCTCGGGCTCGGGCGAGCGCGAGCGCGACGACGCCCAGGAGGTGGCCGACCTGTTCGGCCCCGACGCGACCGACACCCCGCTCGACGGCCTCGGCTCGGAGCTGGCCGACGCGCCGGCCGGCAAGGGCGGGCGCGGAGGCACCGGACCGCAGCCGCGGGCGAAGCGCCAGCGCGCGTCGATGCCGAGCTGGGACGAGATCGTCTTCGGCGCCCGCAGCGACGACGACCCGGCCTAGCGCCGACGCCCGGTCTAGCGCGCGAAGGCGCCGGCGCGCAGGAGCGGGACGAGCGTCTCCTCGTCGGTGAGGGAGCCGTGCTGGCCGATCATCGACTGGCCGGCCGTGTCGCCGCCGCGTCCGTCGTAGTAGGCGACGAGCTTGCGGGCCGCGACGATCACGTCGCCGATCCTCGGCCGCACCTCGTCGTCGACGGCCGGGCCGAACCAGCCCGCCGCGATCGCCTCGTCGCGCGTCGCGATCCACGCCCGGGAGCCCTCAGCGGCGCGCCAGGCGTCGGCCAGGCGGTCGGCGGCGGCGCGGGCATCCTGAACCGACAGGGCGGGGTCGAGATAGAGCTGCACGCAGCGCGGGTCGCCGCCGATGTGGCGTACGCCCTCGACGAGTGACGGCACGTCGCCGAACAGCACGTGCCCCGTCACGGGCACGTCGACGACACCGTGGTCGGCGGTGAGCAGCAGCCCCTCACCGCGCCGCAGCTGCGACACGAAGCCGCCGTAGGCCTGGTCGAGGGTCTCGAGGGTGGCGAGCCAGCGGTCGGACTCCCAGCCCTTCGCGTGCGCCAGCTGGTCGAGTTCGGGCACGTAGAGGTAGACCAGCCGGCGGCCGCCCTGGTCGAACAGGCGGCGGGCGGCGGCGAAGCGCTCGGCGATCGAGCCGGCCGGCACGTATTCGGCGCCGCGGAGGATGGCCTGGGTGAGCCCTGAGGTGGCGTACTTGGCGGGCCCGATGGTGTTCGAGGGGATGCCCGCCTCGCGCAGTTGCTCGAAGACCGTCGGGCGGCGCTGCCAGGTGGCCGGATCCATGGCCTCCGACCAGCCGGAGAGCTGGTTCACGACGGCGTTCGCTGCCGGCACGAGCGCCGTGTAGCCGACGATGCCGTGCTCGCCGGGGCGCGTGCCCGTGGTGAGCGACGAGAGCGCGGCGGCCGTCGTGGTCGGGAAGCCGCTGACGAGGCTCGAGCGCTTGGTCAGCGCGGCGGTGAGCGACCGGGCGTGACCGGCCCGGGCCCGGAGGGCGGCGGTGCCCAGCCCGTCGACCAGCACCACGATGACGCGCTCGGCCGCGGGGAGCTCCAGCGGGTTCGGCTCGCCGGCCAGTGCCCGCGTGCAACTCGGCAACACGTCGGCGAGCGTCAGCTCCCCCGCCGCGCGCGTCGGTAGCATGGTGACCATTCGGCCAAGTCTGGCACACGACCTCCAGCCCCGCCCCTGCATCCGGGCGCGCGCGGCTCCACGAGAAACCATGGAATGACAGCAGCGAAGAACGATCCGTCCGAAGCCGTCGTCGAGAAGATCCTCGACGTCGACGTCTCGACGGAGATGCAGGACTCGTTCCTCGAGTACGCGTACTCGGTCATCTACTCCCGCGCCCTGCCCGACGCCCGTGACGGACTGAAGCCGGTGCAGCGCCGCATCCTCTACATGATGAGCGACATGGGCCTCCGCCCCGACCGCGGGCACGTCAAGAGCGCCCGCGTCGTGGGCGAGGTGATGGGCAAGCTGCACCCGCACGGCGACACCGCCATCTACGACGCCCTGGTGCGCCTCGCGCAGTCCTGGACCATGCGCGTGCCGCTCGTCGACGGCCACGGCAACTACGGCTCGCTGGATGACGGCCCCGCCGCCTCGCGCTACACCGAGGCCCGCCTCGACGCGGCCGCCATGGCGATGGTCGAGAACCTCGACGAGGACGTCGTGGAGTTCGTGCCGAACTACGACAACCAGCTCACCCAGCCCGACGTGCTGCCCGCGGCCATCCCGAACCTGCTGGTCAACGGCACCACCGGCATCGCGGTCGGCATGGCCACCAACATGGCCCCGCACAACCTGATCGAGGTCGTCGCCGGAGCCCGCTACCTGCTCGAGCACCCCGACGCCTCGCTCGACGAGCTGATGTCGTTCATCCCGGGCCCCGACCTGCCGGGCGGCGGAACCATCGTCGGCCTCGCCGGTGTGCGCGACGCCTACGAGACCGGCCGCGGCGCCTTCAAGACGCGCGCGAAGGTCTCGGTCGAGAACCTCACGGCACGAAAGGTCGGCCTCGTGGTCACCGAGCTGCCCTACCTCGTCGGCCCCGAGAAGGTGATCGCCAAGATCAAGGACGGGGTGACCTCGAAGAAGCTCCAGGGCATCAGCGACGTCACCGACCTCACCGACCGCACGCACGGCCTGCGCCTCGTGATCGGCATCAAGACGGGCTTCAACCCGGATGCGGTGCTCGAGCAGCTCTACAAGCTCACCCCGCTCGAAGACGGCTTCAACATCAACAACGTGGCGCTCGTCGACGGCGGGCCGCTGACGCTGGGCCTCCGCGAGCTGCTGATCGTCTACATCAACCACCGCATCGACGTCGTCACGCGGCGCACCCGCTTCCGTCTGGCCCGGCGCAACGAGCGCCTGCACCTCGTCGAGGGCCTGCTGATCGCCATCCTCGACATCGACGAGGTCATCCAGGTCATCCGCACCAGCGACGACAGCGAGGCCGCGCGAGCGCGCCTGATCGACGTCTTCGAGCTCAGCGTGCTGCAGGCCGACTACATCCTCGAGCTGCGCCTGCGCCGGCTCACGAAGTTCTCGCTGATCGAGCTCGAGGCCGAGCGCGACCGCCTGCGCGAGGAGATCGCGCAGCTCGAGGCGCTGCTGGGTGACCCCGCGCTCATCCGCCGGGCCGTCTCCGACGAGCTCGAGGAAGTGGCCGAGAAGTTCGGCACCCCGCGCCGCACCCTGCTCACCGAGGCGCGGCCGCAGGCGCCGGCCTCACGCCGCTCGCAGCCCGTGCTCGAGGTGGCCGACTCGCCCTGCACCGTGTATCTCAGCACGACCGGGCGGGTGCTGCGGGTCGACCGCGAGGAGAGCGCCGAAGGCGACGGCGGCCCGGGCACACCGGCCGGCTCCGGCTCCGGCGCAGCCCTGCGCCGCAGCAAGCACGACGCCATCCGCAGCGAGGTCACGACGACCCGGCGCTCCGAGGTCGGGGCGATCACCGACACGGGCCGACTGATCCGGATGCCCGTGCTCGACCTCCCCGCCGCACCTCTCAACTCGGTGCAGCTCGGCGCCGGTGTGCGCATCAGCGACTACCTCGCCCTCGACGCCAAGCGCGAGAAGATCGTCGGCCTCGTGTCGCTGACCTCCCCCGTGCCGATCGCGCTCGGAACGGCCCAGGGCGTCGTCAAGCGCGTGGCACCCGGCGCGTACCCGGCGAAGCCCGACTTCGAGCTGATCGCCCTGAAGCCCGGCGACAAGGTCGTGGGCGTCGCGCAGCACTCCGAGGACGACGAGCTCGTCTTCATCACCTCGGATGCGCAGCTGCTGCGCTTCTTCCAGGCGAGCGTGCGGCCCCAGGGTGTGACCGCGGGGGGCATGGCGGGCATCAACCTCGGATCCGGCGCCTCGGTGATCTACTTCGGCTCGGTGCCCGACACGGGCGACGCCGTCGTCGTGACCATCGCCGGCAGCACCGCGACCCTCGCCGGCACCGACCCGGGAACGGGCAAGGTCTCGGAGTTCGCCGAGTTCCCGCCCAAGGGCCGGGCGACCGGCGGCGTTCGGGCGCACCGCTTCCTGAAGGGCGAGGACGTGCTCACCGTCGCGTGGGCGGGGCCGGCTCCGGCGCTCGCCGTCGCCAACGACGGCGCCGCCCGGACCCTCCCCGAGGTCGGGGCCCGGCGCGATGCGTCGGGAGTGGGTCTGGGCGGCGTCGTGGGGTCGGTCGGGGCCGAGCGCTCAGCGAGCTGACGAGGCGGCTGCTACTTCGAGAGCAGCTTCGCGGACTCGTCGTGCCAGCCGGTCGCGACCTGGGAGAGCTTCTCCTGGTACTTGCGGCCGTGGTGGGCGCAGAACAGGAGCTCTCCGCCGGACGGCATGTCGACTCGGATGTAGGCCTGGGCGCCACAGCTGTCGCAGCGGTCGGCCGCGGTGAGCTGGTAGGCGTTCTCGATGTCGGAGACAGCCTCGGTGTCGGCGATTGACTGCATCTTCTGCTCCTTAGCTGCTCGGGCGGATCGGGTTATCTGCAATCAAAGCACCGATTCCGGTGGCCTCGTCGCCAATGCCCCGTGTTTCGCTCTGCGCGTACCGTGCATCCGGAGCTCGGGCCGTCAGGTCTGAGGGGCCTGGTGTGGCGCGGCAGGAGGGCGATGCCCAGCGATTACGCTGGATGAGGAGGCCGACGTGCTCTCCGCGAACCACGAAGGAGACCCGGTGGCCACACCGTCCGACTACTCTGCCCGGCATCTGTCCGTCCTCGAGGGGCTCGAGGCCGTGCGCAAGCGCCCCGGCATGTACATCGGCTCCACCGACTCCCGCGGCCTCATGCACTGCCTCTGGGAGATCATCGACAACGCGGTCGACGAGGCCCTCGGCGGGCACGGCAGCTCCATCGACATCGTGCTCCGCGGCGACGGCAGCGTCGAGGTGCGCGACACGGCCCGCGGCATCCCCGTCGACATCGAGCCCAAGACGGGGCTCTCGGGCGTGGAGGTCGTGTTCACGAAGCTGCACGCAGGCGGCAAGTTCGGCTCCGGCTCCTACGCGGCGTCCGGCGGGCTGCACGGCGTCGGAGCATCCGTCGTGAACGCCCTCTCGGAGCGGCTCGACGTCGAGGTCGACCGCGACGGCAAGGTCTGGGCGATGTCGTTCCACCGGGGCGAGCCCGGCATCTTCGACGACCAGGGCGGTGAGCCGAGCCCGGATGCGCCGTTCACGCCGTTCGAGAAGCAGAGCGAGCTGCGCGTGGTCGGCAAGGTGAAGCGCGGCGTCACCGGCACGCGGGTGCGCTACTGGGCCGACCGGCAGATCTTCACCAAGGGCGCCGAGTTCCAGACCGACGACCTGGTGGTGCGGGCGCGGCAGACCGCGTTCCTCGTGCCGGGCCTCGCCATCGAGATCGACGACGAGCGCGGCGAGGAGCCGCGCCGGGAGTCGTTCCGCTACGAGGGCGGCATCTCGGAGTTCGTCGAGCACCTTGCCGCCGACGCCCCGGTCACCGACGTCTGGCGCATCCAGGGCTCCGGCACCTTCACCGAGACGGTGCCCGTGCTCTCGGAGTCGGGCGCGATGCTGCCGACCGAGCTGCGCCGCGAGTGCGAGGTCGACCTGGCCCTTCGCTGGGGCATCGGCTACGACACCTCGTTCAAGAGCTTCGTCAACATCATCTCGACGCCCAAGGGCGGCACGCACCAGACCGGCTTCGAGGCCGGGCTGCTGAAGTTCCTGCGGCAGACGGTCGAGGCGAACGCACGCCGGCTCAAGGTCGGCAACGACAAGCTCGAGAAAGACGACGTGCTGGCCGGCCTCACCGCGGTGCTCACCGTGCGCCTGCCCGAGCCGCAGTTCGAGGGCCAGACCAAGGAGGTGCTCGGCACCCCCGCCGTGCGGAACATCGTCTCGCAGGTGGTCACGAAGGGCCTCTCCGAGCGCTTCTCCTCGACCAAGCGCGACGACAAGACCCAGGCCTCCCTGGTGCTCGACAAGGTCGTCGCCGAGATGAAGTCGCGCATCTCGGCCCGCGCCCACAAGGAGACCCAGCGCCGCAAGAACGCGCTCGAGAGCTCGTCGCTGCCGGCCAAACTCGTCGACTGCCGTTCCTCCGATGTCGCGCAGAGCGAGCTGTTCATCGTCGAGGGCGACTCGGCGCTCGGCACCGCGAAGCTCGCGCGCTCGAGCGAGTTCCAGGCGCTGCTGCCCATCCGCGGCAAGATCCTGAACGTGCAGAAGGCGTCGATCGCCGACATGCTCTCGAACGCCGAGTGCGCGTCGATCATCCAGGTGATCGGCGCCGGGTCGGGCCGCTCGTTCGATCTCTCGGCCGCGCGCTACGGCAAGATCATCCTGATGAGCGACGCCGACGTCGACGGGGCGCACATCCGCACCCTGCTGCTGACGCTGTTCTTCCGCTACATGCGGCCGCTGATCGAGGACGGCCGGGTGTACGCCGCCGTGCCCCCGCTGCACCGCGTGGTCGCGATCAACCCCGGTTCGAAGCCGAACGAGACGATCTACACCTACTCCGAGGCCGAGCTGAACGGTGTGCTGGCGCAGCTGAAGAAGTCGAACCGCCGCTATCAGGACCCGATCCAGCGCTACAAGGGCCTCGGCGAGATGGATGCCGATCAGCTCGCCTCGACCACGATGGACAAGCGCTACCGCACCCTGCGCCGGGTGAACGTGGCCGACGCGGCCGTGGCCGAGCGGATGTTCGAGCTGCTGATGGGCGACGAGGTTCCGCCGCGCAAGGAGTTCATCATCGCGGGCTCCGACAAGCTCTCCCGCGACCGCATCGACGTCTGACCCGAGCCCGGCCTCCTCGCGACTCGCCAGAAACCGTCCTCACCCGCGCCGGATGGGACGGTTTTCGGCGACTCGCCAGGAGGGAGGTTCTACTCGGAGAGGGGGGCGGCCGCGATGGTGGCGCGGGCGCTGCGGGCGCGCTCGTCGACGAGACGCAGCGACTCGGGAGCCGGGTCGGTGTACTCGAGGCCGCGGCGCAGGCGCGCCGTGTCGAGCAGCGAGTCGGCGAGGGCCGGGTTGTTCGCCAGCACCGGTCCGTGCAGGTGGGTGCCCAGCAGGTTGTCCTCCCAGAAGCCCTCCTCGCCCGGCGTCTCGGTGTTTCCGCGACCGTAGACCACGCGCCCCAGGGTGCCGTGCGGGCCGACGTCGACGAAGGAGCCGCGGTTCTCGAAGCCCACGATGGGGCCGATCCGCGGCGACTCGAGCACGAAGTCGCCCACCACGCGGGTTCCGCCGTGGCGGGTCGCGACGGGGAACACCGAGGCGCCCTCGAGCACCTGGCCCGACTCGAGCGCGATGGTCTGCCCGAGCAGCTGGAAGCCTGCGCCGACGGCGAGGAAGGGCCGGCCGTCGTCGGCCAGCGCCCGCAGGTCACCGGCGATGCCCTGCACGAGCGGATGCGCGATCAGCTCGGCCGAGACGGGGCCGCTGCCGATGAACACCAGATCGGCGTCGTCGAACCGCGCTCGCACGGCGCCGTCATCCGGGCCGTCGTAGCTCAGCACATCGACGGGGAGCCCGCGCCACTCGGCGCGGAGTCTCAGGATCTCGACGTTGCCGCCCTCGCCGTTCAGGCCGAGCAGCCGGGGGAACAGGTGCAGGATGCGCAGAGCGCCCTTCGAGGCCGCGCTCATGCCGCTCCCCCGCCCTCGAGCTCCTTGAAGCCCAGGATCTTGCGGATGCCCATCATCTGCTCGTAGTTCAGGATCATCACCTTGTGTCCGGTCGCCGGCTTCGGAAGCGCGAGGAACGCCTTCAGCGCCGCGCGCACGTCGAGGTCGACCGAGCCGACGGGGACGCCGAGGTAGCCGAAACGCGTGGCGAACTGCCAGGCCTTCGAGCCCGTGATGCCGTCGACGTGGTCGAGGGCCGAGAAGTCGATGTCCCAGATCCACGACGGGTCGGGCGTGCCCTCGTCGACCGCGAGGAAGACCTGCTCGGGCGCCGACTCGAGCGAGTCGAGGTTGAGCTGCAGGCTCGCCGGGTTCTTCATCATGATGATCTCGATCTGCTCGCCGTCGACGACGAGCATCTCCCCGCGCCCGTAGACCGTGGCGAGGGAGTCGAGCGCCTGGCTGACGAGCTCCGGCCGGAAGCGGTCGCCGAGCACGCTGCGGGCGGTGGCGGCGGCACCGGCCGCGTCGAGTGCGTAGTGCAGCCCGCGGGACGGGAGCTTGACCTCGATCAGGGTGCGATCGTCGTACGGGCCGGCCACCGCATCCGTCGACCCCGCCGAAGGCGCTGTGGGGCTCGCGTCGAGCGTCGCCTTCTCGATGGCCAGGGTCGCGCGGCTGCCGGTGAGGGCCACCACCTCGACCGCGGCCGGCCGGGAGCCGGGCTTCGCGCCGGTGTCGCCGAAGCGGTCGGCCGAGGCGACGCCGTGGCTGGCGGGCTCGACGAGCTCGGGCAGGCCGCCGAAGAACGACACCGCGCGGCCGAAGTAGGCGGGGATGCGGGTGTCGAGGTCGACCAGGAAGTTGTCCTCCCGGTTGAGGATGAGACCGTCGGTGGACGTGGCCGCGACCCGGGCCAGCATCGCGGCGACGCGGTCGGGCTCGTGGTAGCGGTTCAGCTGGTCGATCTGGATGTTCAGCAGCAGCACGGTCTTGGGCTTCAGCAGCTCGGCGAGCCGGGTGCCGTAGCCCTCGTCGACCTCGAGGATCGCGATGTCGGCGTCGAGCCGGCCGCCCACCGACACCTTGGAGAGGAGGGCCGACGCGATGCCCTGCGGGAGGTTGCCGCCCGAGGGGTTGGTGAAGACCTTCAGGCCGTGTGCCCGGATGATCGCCGCCAGCATGTTCGTGGTGGTCGACTTGCCGTTCGAGCCCGACACCGCGACGACGCCGTCGGGGATGGCGGCGATGGTGCGCTCGAGGAAGCCCGGATCGATGCGCAGGGCGATGTTGCCGGGGATGGCCGAGCCGCCGCCGCGGAGGCGTGCGGCGACCCGGACGGCCCGTCCGACGAGGACGGCGGCCGTGGTGCGGACTGTCACCGGCCTACTCGAGGTAGTCGCGGAGCGACTGCGAGCGGGACGGGTGGCGGAGCTTGGCCATGGTCTTCGACTCGATCTGGCGGATGCGCTCACGGGTGACCCCGAAGGTGTCGCCGATCTGGTCGAGGGTCTTCGGCATGCCGTCGCCCAGGCCGAAGCGCATGCGGATGACGCCGGCCTCGCGCTCGGAGAGCGAGTCGAGCAGCGACTCCAGCTGCTTCTGCAGCATGGTGAAGCCCACCGCGTCGGCCGGCACGACCGCCTCGGTGTCTTCGATCAGGTCGCCGAACTCGCTGTCGCCGTCTTCACCCAGGGGCGTGTGCAGCGAGATGGGCTCGCGGCCGTACTTCTGCACCTCGACGACCTTCTCGGGCGTCATGTCGAGCTCGCGGCTGAGCTCCTCGGGCGTGGGCTCGCGACCCAGGTCCTGCAGCATCTGGCGCTGCACGCGGGCGAGCTTGTTGATGACCTCGACCATGTGCACGGGGATGCGGATGGTGCGGGCCTGGTCGGCCATGGCGCGGGTGATGGCCTGACGGATCCACCACGTGGCGTAGGTCGAGAACTTGAAGCCCTTGGTGTAGTCGAACTTCTCGACCGCACGGATGAGGCCGAGGTTGCCCTCCTGGATCAGGTCGAGGAACTGCATGCCGCGACCGGTGTAGCGCTTGGCGAGCGACACGACGAGGCGGAGGTTGGCGCCCAGCAGGTGGCTCTTGGCGCGCTGGCCGTCTTTCGCGACCCACTGCAGCTCGCGCTTGGCCTGCGGGCTGAGGTTGTCGGTGTTGGCCAGCTTGTCCTCGGCGAACAGGCCCGCCTCGATGCGCATGGCGAGCTCGACCTCCTCGGCCGCGTTCAGCAGGGCGACCTTGCCGATCTGCTTCAGGTAGTCCTTGACGGGGTCGGCGGTGGCGCCGGTGATGGTGCTGGAGTAGACCGGCACCTCGTCCTCGTCGTCGACGAGCGAGAGCACCAGCGCGCCGGTCGGCAGGGTCTCCTCGGCGGCGGCGGGCTTGGTGGCCTTGTCGTCGTCGCCGTCGGTGTCGCCGGCCTCGGTGTCGCCCTCGGCGACCACCTCGGTGTCGGCCTCGACGTCGACCTCGACCTCGGTCTCCTCGTCGGGCTCGGCCTCGTCGTCGTCGGAGGCCTTGGCCTTGGTGGCGCGCTTGGGCGCAGCCTTCGCCGCCGTCTTCGGCTTCGCGGCGGCCTTGGTGGCCGGCTTCGCCTTCGCGGCGGGCCGCTTGGCGGCGGGAGCCGCGGTCTCGACCTCGTCGGGCGTCGTCGCCTTCTCGAGGGTGTCTGCGGACTTGGGGGTGGCCATTAGTTCACCTTTCACGCCACGCGGCGGGCGGATCGAGCTCGTGGCTCCGGGCGGAGGGGCCCACTGCGTGAAGATGTTTTTGGACAGTACTAAGACCCATGTCAAGTGCCGGTTTCTCGCAGCCGGAGGAGGCGCTGCGACCGTGCACAGGAACGGGTCTTCATATCAATTATTGCACGGAAACGGAAGACCGCTCACCGTCTCGCCCCCGACGGTTCACCCTCTCCGCTTCCACTTCCTGAGGAGTGCAACCCAGATGGGGCCCACGGATATTCCCTCGTCCTCCTCCATCTTGCGGCGGGTACGACGCCTCGCCCGGAGCAGCATCACGACCCCGAAGCCGATCACGAGGTACTGCACCGAGAAGGCCAGCCGGAAGGCGTCGAGGTCGTAGAGCGAACCGCTCCAACCGGCGTCGAACTGCGCGTCGAGGATGACGCCGATCAGGAACATGATCACGAAGCTCGCGGTGAAGCCGCCCACGTTGACGATCCCGTTCGCGGAGCCGAGCGAGCGGATCGGGTTGAACGAGCGGGCGAAGTCGAAGCCGATCAGGGAGCCGGGGCCGCCGACGCCCATCGAGACGACGAGCAGCACGATCAGCCAGAACGGGGGCACGCCCGGCCAGAGCAGCACGGCCGCCCAGACGAGCCCGAGGGTCGCGGTGATGCCGAGCACGAGGTTGGAGCGACGCAGCGGGAAGCGCGCGGTGAGGATGCCGAGGATCGGCCCGGCCACGAGCCCCGTGAGCACGATCACCACCAAGAGAACGGATGCGGTGCCCTGCGCGATCCCGACGGCCGACACCAAAAATGGGAACCCCCAGAACAGCGCGAACGCGGTGCCGGAGGACTGGGTGACGTAGTGCGACCAGAAGCCCAACTGGGTGCCGGGTCGCTTGAGGGTCGTGCCGAGGCCGCGCACCGCATCCTTCACCGAGGCAACACGGGGCTGCTCGGGCACGTCGGCCGGACGGTCGGCGAGGAACGCGACGCCGAGCACGAAGCCGGCGAAGGAGAGGGACGCGGCGGCCGCGAAGGCCGGGGTCCAGCCGACGTTGTGCAGCACCCACGCGAAGGGCAGGGCGCTCAGGATCTGGCCGATCGCCCCGATGTTGCCCGTCCACTGCGACAGCAGCGGAACGCTGCGGCCCTGGAACCACGAGTTGATCAGCCGGATCAGCGAGATGAAGACCGCGGCGTCGCCGGCTCCGACCAGGATGCGCCCGGCGATCGCGATGCCGATCGACGGAGCGAAGGCGAGCACGAGCTGGCCGATCACCATGATCGCGGAGCCGGTGGTGATCAGGAGCTTCGGGCCGACGCGGTCGATCAGCAGCCCGATCGGGATCTGCAGGCCGGCGTAGACCACCAGCTGGAGCACGGCGAGGGCCGAGAGCAGGGCGGCGGAGGTCTCGAAGCGCTCGGCCGCGTCGACCCCGGCGACGCCGAGGGTGGAGCGCTGGAGCACCGCCGCCATGTAGGCGAACACGCCGACCGCGAAGACGATCCAGGAGCGGCGGGAGTTCACTGCGCCAATGCTACTCCGGAGCGGTCAGGGCTCAGTCGGAGCGGGTGTCGTCGTCGGGCGGAGCGGGGCCGCGTCAGGCGGAGCGGGTGTCGTCGTCGCCCAGGCGGTTGCCCGCGAGGAAGCGCTCGAGCTCGTCGGCGATCTCGTCGGCCGAGGGCAGCTCGCCGTCGACGTCGGTGAGCGGGGAGCGCGTGCCGTTGCCCTCCATGTAGGTGTCGTGCCGCTCCTCGAGCGTCGACACCAGGCGGGCGAGCTCGGTGTTGGACTGCACCTGCTCGTCGATCTTGCCGACGAACACCCGGCCCTCCTCGCGGAGACGGTCGGTGGGGAAGATCAGGCTGGTGGCGGCGCTGACGCTCTCGACCGCCACGAGCGCGGCGGTGGGGTACTCGGTGTCGGCGAGGTAGTGCGGCACGAGCAGCACGAAGCCGGCGATCGGATGCCCCAGCTCCTGCAGGCGGTACTCCACGAGGTGGAGGGCGTTCGCCGGCGCCTGGGTCGTGGGCTTCCAGACCGAGAGGGCGTCGATCAGCTCGCTCCGGTTGCCGCTGACCGTGACGCGCACGGGACGGGTGTGCGGCACGGGCATCGGGATGGCGTGCACCCACGTGGTGGTGCTCACCGAGAAGCGGTGCACGAGCTCGATCACGGCGGCCGAGAAGCGCTCCCACTGGAAGTCGGGCTCGAAGCCGTTGAGGAACAGGAAGCGCTGGCCGATCTCGTCGGTCATCAGGTGCAGGCGGAGGGCCTGCGGCTGGTAGTCGCTGATGTGGTCCTGATCGAAGGTGATGATCGGGCGTCGGGCCCGGTAGTCGAGCAGGATGTCGGGGTCGAACTCCGCCACGACCGTCGACTCGAGCGTGTCGAGGAGGTACTCGCCGAACTGCGCCACGGCGCCGCCGGCGTCGGTGAAGCCCGACAGAGCGGCGACGAGCTGGAGCCCGTCGGGCACGAGACCCGGTTCGGCCACGACGTCATAGAGACCGCTCGGATTTTCCATGCCCCAACTCTAATCGGGAGCGCTCGCGCGGCTCGGGCGCGGGTCGCATGCCCAGAGCGAACACGGATCGGGAATAGCCGGAGGAGCCCGGTTAGGCTGGCGGGATGACTTCGGCCTCGATCTCCCTCCGCTCCCCCGACCAGCAGCTCACCGAGGAGGAGGTGCTCGTCGTCGCCGCCTCCACCGCGGACGGTGAGGTCTCGGTGCGCGGTTCGCTCGGCGCCTCGTTCGGCACCGAGATCGAGGCCGCCCTCGAGGCGTCGCTGGAGGCGGTGGCCTTCGGGGGCAAGAAGGACGAGTTCGTGCGGCTGCCTGCCCCCGCCGGCGTCACGGCGAAGGCCGTGGCCGTCGTGGGCCTGGGAACCGCCGAACCCGACCTCGAGGCCCTTCGCTACGCCGCGGGCGTCGCGGGCCGTCGCGCCACCGGCTCCGCGCCCGTCGTGCTCGACTTCGGTGTCGAGACCCCCGCGGAGCTCGAGGCCGTCGCCGAGGGAGCGGGACTCGGCTCGTACGACTACACCGACTACCGGGGAACCGGCACCAGCTCCGAGGAGCCGGTGGCTCCCCGCCGCATCGAGGTGGTGCACGGTGCGCTCGCCGCGGAGGACGCGGCGACGGCTCTGGAGCGGGCCCGCACGTCCGCCGAGGCCGTCGAGCTCGTGCGCGACCTCGTGAACGTGCCGGCGCTCGACCTCTACCCCGCGAACTACGCCGACAAGGTACAGGAGCTCGTCGAGGGCCTGCCGATCGAGGTCGCCGTGTGGGACGAGGAGCAGCTCGTGGCGCAGGGCTTCGGCGGCATCGCCGGTGTCGGCCAGGGCTCCGCCCGGCCGCCGCGCCTGGTGAAGGTCTCGTACCACCCGGCTGCGGCCGAGAAGCACATCGCCCTCGTGGGCAAGGGCATCACCTTCGACACGGGCGGGCTCTCGCTGAAGCCGCCGGTGTCGATGATCGGCATGAAGTACGACATGGCCGGATCGGCCACGGTGCTCGCGGCGGTGCTCGCCGCCGCCCGGCTCGATCTGCCCGTGCGGCTCACCGCGTGGCTCTGCCTGGCCGAGAACATGCCCTCAGGCGTGGCGATCCGCCCCGGCGACGTGCTCACCATCCGCGGCGGGCGCACCGTCGAAGTGCTCAACACCGACGCCGAGGGACGGCTCGTGATGGCCGACGGACTCGTCGCCGCGAGCGAGGAGAAGCCCGACGCGATCATCGACGTCGCGACCCTGACCGGGGCCGCCGTCGTGGCCCTCGGCAACCGCTACACCGCCGCCATGGGCGACGAGCGCCTGATCGACCAGGTGCTGCAGGCGGCCGACGCCGCCGGCGAGAAGATCTGGCCGATGCCGCTGCCCGAGGAGCTGCGCCCGCTGCTCGCCTCGGACATCGCGGACATCGCGAACGTCAAGCCGGGCAACACCGCCGGCGGGATGCTCGTCGCCGGTGTGTTCCTCAAGGACTTCGTCGGCAAGGACGACGCCGGCGTGACGATCCCCTGGGCTCACCTGGACATCGCCGGCCCCGCCCAGAACAAGGACGGCGGCTACGGCTACACCGTCAAGGGCCCGACCGGTGTGACGGTCCGCACCCTGCTCCGCCTTGCCGAGGCCTTCTCCCGCGCGTAGTAAGGTCGTAAGGGCGAAAAAAATCGCCCTTCTTCCATGCCCACCCACGCATGCGGGCCTGGATCTCTATGCACGAGGGAGTTGCTAGGTGTCGGAACAGAATTTTGACATTGTGGTTCTCGGCGGCGGCAGCGGTGGCTATGCAGCCGCCCTGCGGGCCAGCCAGCTGGGCTTCACGGTCGCGATGATCGAGAAGGACAAAGTGGGCGGTACGTGCCTGCACCGCGGCTGCATCCCGACCAAGGCGCTCCTGCACTCGGCCGAGGTCGCCGACGTCTCGCGCGAGTCGGCGAAGTACGGCGTGAACACCACCTTCGGCGGCATCGACATCGCAGCGGTCACGGCCTACCGCGAGGGCATCGTCGCCTCGAAGTACAAGGGCCTCGAGGGGCTCGTCAAGGCCCGCGGCATCACCACGATCGCCGGCGAAGGCCGCCTGACCTCCCCCACCACGGTGCAGGTCGGCGACCAGACCATCACGGGCGGCAAGATCGTGCTCGCCACCGGCTCCTACTCGCGCACCCTGCCGGGCCTCGACATCGGCGGCCGGGTCATCACCTCCGAGCAGGCCCTCGCGCTCGACTTCATCCCGAACAAGGTCGTCATCCTGGGCGGCGGCGTCATCGGCGTCGAGTTCGCGAGCGTCTGGAAGTCGTTCGGCGTCGACGTGACGATCGTCGAGGCGCTCCCCCACCTGGTGCCGAACGAGGACGAGGCGATCTCGAAGCAGTTCGAGCGCGCCTTCCGCAAGCGTGGCATCGCCTTCAACCTCGGCACCCGCTTCTCGGGCGTCACGCAGGACGAGAACGGCGTCGTCGTCTCGCTCGAGGACGGCAAGACCTTCGAGGGCGACCTGCTGCTCGTCGCCGTCGGGCGCGGCCCGGCGACCGCCGGGCTCGGCTTCGAGGAGGCCGGCGTGAAGGTCGACCGCGGCTTCGTCATCACCGACCACCGCCTGCAGACCAGCGTGCCCGGCGTCTACGCCGTCGGCGACATCGTGCCCGGGCTGCAGCTCGCCCACCGCGGCTTCCAGCAGGGCATCTTCGTGGCCGAGGAGATCGCGGGCCTGAAGCCGCAGGTCGTCGAGGACGTGAACATCCCCAAGGTCACCTACTCCGACCCCGAGGTCGCCTCGGTCGGCCTCACCGAGGCCAAGGCCAAGGAGAAGTACGGCGACGAGAAGATCTCGTCCTACGACTACAACCTGGCCGGCAACGGCAAGAGCCACATCATCGGCACCACCGGATCTGTGAAGGTCGTGCGTCTCAACGACGGCCCCGTCATCGGAATCCACATGATCGGCGCCCGTGTGGGCGAGCTGATCGGCGAAGGCCAGCTGATCGTGAACTGGGAGGCCTACCCCGAAGACGTCGCCTCGCTGGTGCACGCGCACCCCACGCAGAACGAGGCGCTCGGCGAGGCGCACCTCGCATTGGCCGGAAAGCCCCTGCACGCGATCTGATCGAGCGGGCCTCCGGGCCACGCCGACCGGGCACGTGCCCCCAACCACCGTGCCGACTAGGCTGAATACGAACTGTTCCATAAGGAGACAAAGGTCATGAGCGAATCCGTCAACCTTCCCGCACTCGGTGAGAGTGTCACCGAAGGAACGGTCACCCGGTGGCTCAAGAACGTCGGCGATCGCGTCGAAGTTGACGAGCCCCTTCTCGAGGTCTCGACCGACAAGGTCGACACCGAGATCCCGTCGCCCGTCGCGGGCGTGATCGAGGAGATCCTCGTCCAGGAGGACGAGACCGTGGAGGTCGGCACCGCGCTGGTGCGCATCGGCGACGGCTCCGGTGGCGGCGACGCCGCCCCGGCCCCGGCCGAGGCTCCCGCCGAGGAGGCCCCTGCGGCCCCCGCCGAGGCAGCTGCTCCCGCGGAGCCGGCTCCGGCTGCTCCCGCCGAGGAGAAGCCCGAGGAGGTCGTCACGCCCTCCGTCGACGCGCCGGCCCCCGCCGAGGAGCCCGCTCCGTCCGCTCCCGAGCCCGTGCAGGAGACCCCGGCGCCCGCCCCGGTCGCCGCCGCTCCCGCCGCTGCCCCGGCTCCCGCTGCCACCCCGGCTCCGGTCGCCGCCGCGCCCGCTCCTGCCGCCGCCCCGGCACCCGCTGCTCCGGCCGAGGCGGCCGCCGCGCCGTCCGGTCCGAACGCCGGCTACGTCACGCCGCTGGTGCGCAAGCTCGCCCACGACCAGGGCATCGACCTCTCGACCGTCACCGGTTCGGGCGTCGGCGGCCGCATCCGCAAGGAGGACGTGCTCGCCGCGGCCGAGGCCGCCAAGGCCCCCGCTGCCGCTCCGGCCGCCACCGAGGCGCCGGCCCCGAGCACCAAGCTCGAGACCTCGCCGCTGCGGGGCACCACGCAGCCGATGTCGCGTCTCCGCAAGGTCGTCGCCGAGCGCGCCGTGGCCTCGATGCAGGCGTCGGCGCAGCTGACCACGGTGGTCGAGGTCGACGTCACCAAGGTCGCGGCGTTCCGTGACTCGGTGAAGGGCTCGTTCCTGGAGAAGACCGGACAGAAGCTCTCCTTCCTGCCGTTCTTCGCCCTGGCCGCGGCCGAGGCGCTCAAGGCGTTCCCGATCATCAACGCCACGGTCGACGGTGACAGCATCGTCTACCCCGACCACGAGAGCATCAGCATCGCGGTCGACACCGAGCGCGGTCTCCTCACCCCCGTGGTGAAGAACGCCGGCGACCTCGACATCGCGGGCTTCGCGGCCCAGATCGCCGACCTCGCTGCGCGCACCCGCGACAACAAGCTGAAGCCCGACGAGCTGGCCGGCGGCACCTTCACCCTCACCAACACCGGTTCGCGCGGCGCGCTGTTCGACACGCCGCTCGTCTTCCTCCCGCAGGTCGCCATCCTCGGCACCGGCGCGGTCGTGAAGAAGCCGGCGATCGTGAAGGTCGACGGAGCCGACGCCATCGCGGTGCGCTCGATGGTGTACCTCGCCCTGAGCTACGACCACCGCATCGTCGACGGCGCCGACGCCGCCCGCTTCCTCAGCGCGGTCAAGAACCGCCTCGAAGAGGGCGCCTTCCAGGCCGACCTCGGCATCTGACCCCGCGGTCGCGCTCAGCTCGTACGAGCGGATCCTGAAGCCGGTCTCGCCCCTCACCACGAGGAGCGAGACCGGCTTCGCCGTTCCCGCCCCACCCGCGCCCGCCCCGGCAGCCACACCCGGGGCCCCGCGGGTCACCACGGCTCGCAGCAGCACGAGCCCGCCGAAGTCCTGCACGACCTCGACCTCGCCGACCCTTCCTGCCAGCGGGTCCGCTCCGCCCACCGTCGCGACGAGGGCTCGGTCCCGGGCGAACGCCGGTGAATCGCGACTCTCGATGTCCGTGAGGCACTCGTCCGCCCCTGCCCCCGCACCGAGGCACGCCGCCCTGACGGACAGCAGCGCTATCGCGGCAGCCACCGGATCCGCGGACGGGTCGGCGTAGCCGGCTCCGTCTTCGCTCACACGGTCGCCGTTCTCGGCCGAGGGTCGGGCGATCGCGGCCGGGGGCTCCACCGACGGGGTCGGTGCTGAACCGGTGACGGCAGTGGCTCCCCCGTCTCCGGGCGGCAGGAGCATCGCGACCACCGCCGCGGCCACCGCCACCATCGCACCCACCACCAGTGCGATCCGCCGGTGGCGGCCCTCCACTGCACGCCTCCCGCGAGACCGCACCGAACGCCGTACGGCCGCCCAGGTCTCCCGCACCGCGAGCACGGCCGGCTCCAGCGTCTCGACGAACTGCAGCTCAGGTGCCTCGCCCGGCTCCACCACGACCGGCCGCCACGGATCACGGCCGGCCCCACCCACCGCCGCGCTACCGACCTCCGCGCTGGGCTCGGCTCCCGCATCACGGACTCCGCTCGCACCGCCCCGCGCCACCGCGAGCAGCACCCGCAGGTCGGCCGCCCGAGCAGCCTCGTAGTCCGCGCGCCCGGCGCCCGTCCGTGCGATCTCAGGCCCGTCGAGCATCACCGAGTGCCCGAACCCCACGACGCCCAACCCGCCGGAAGCGTCGACCAGCAGGGTCGAGCGGTCGAGCGCCCCGTGCGCGATCCCGATCGCGTGGAGGGCGGCGACGGTGCGGGCGAGGGAGCGCGCAGCCACCGGGGGCAGCGCCGACGGGTCGGTCGGGCGGCCCGGCACGAGCGACATCACCGTGACGGGGTCGTCGTGCGCGGTGCGGAGGCACGCCACGAGCGTCGGCATGGCCGCGACCGGATGCCGCGCCAGCACTTCGCACTCCGCGCGGCAGGCGGCCCGGGCATCCGGAACCCACACCTTGACGATCACCGTCGCCCGCGGGTCGGCCACCGAATGCGCCCGGAACACGTTCGCCCGCTCCCCCACCGCCACGAGCTCGGCGAGACGGTAGCCGGGGACGAGGGGTGGTGCGAGTGAGGTCATGCCAGAAGCGTGCCGCAGCACTCGGCAGCCGCGATGGCTGCGGGGAGATCTGGGGAGGAACGAGCATCCGGAGCCACCTGTGCAGGAAGCGCGCACGCCCGCAGAGAACGTGGCCCCCGACATCGGTGCCAACCCGTATCCTTGGAGTCATGGCACGCAACACCGAGAAGACCCCCAAGAAGCCCAAAGAGCCCGGCCGTCTGAAGCAGATGTGGCAGGTCTTCAAGATGACCCGCCGCTACGACTCCCACGCGGTGTGGATCATGGCGCTCGGCTTCGCCCTGCCCGTCATCGTCGGCGTCGTGCTGGCGCTCGTGCTCGCGGGCGGCAACGTCTTCGGAATGGTGATGTGGATCCTGGCGGGCGTGCTCGCCGGTCTGCTGGCCGCCCTGATCATCCTCGGCCGCCGTGCCGAGCGGGCCGCCTACAAGCAGATCGAGGGGCAGCCGGGGGCCGTCGGTGCCGTGCTCCGCAGCTCGCTCCGCCGCAGCTGGACCGGCAGCGAGATGCCCATCGCCGTCAACGGCAAGACGCAGGATGCGGTCTACCGTGCCGTCGGCCGCGGCGGTGTCGTGCTGATCGGCGAGGGCTCGAAGACCCGCACCACCAAGATGCAGGAGGACGAGCGGCGCAAGGTGCTGCGCATCCTCCCGAACGTGCCCGTGACCTTCATCAACGTCGGCCCCGACGCCGGCACCGTGCCGCTGCACCGCGTGCCGCGCACCCTCGCGAAGATCAAGCCGACGCTGACCAAGCCCGAGGTGCTCGCCGTGTCGAACCGGCTGACGTCGCTGTCGTCGTCGCCGCTGCCGATCCCCAAGGGCATCGACCCGATGCGCATGCGCCCGCAGCGCGGCCGCTGAGCGCGCATCCCCGAACGACCGAAGGCCCCGTCACATGACGGGGCCTTCGTCGTAGGACAACCAGCCGCTCAGCGCTTGATCAGCATCGTCCCCGCGAACACGTCGTGCAGCCCCCGCTGATCCGAGTCCCAGATCACGGCCGGGATGATCAGCACGAGCAGCACGGTGCGGAGGATCGGCCGCCACCGCCCCGCCCAGCTCCCGTCGAGCCGCACCAGGCGCAGCCCCAGCAGCAGGTGCCCGACGCCCCCGCCGAGCAGGATGAGCAGCACGATCTGCTCGACCAGGAAGATCAACAGGCTCGCCCAGTCGCTGCCGAAGAAGAACGCGAAGTAGATCACGTAGCAGAGCGCGAAGTCGATCAGGAGGGCGGCGATCCGGCGGCCGGGGCGGGCGATCGAACCGTGGCCCTCGCGGTTCAGGCCGAGGCGCTCCCCCGGCCAGTCGCTCGGGGCGGCCCCGCCGGGCGGGAGTGGTGCAGAAGACGTCACCGCACAAGCCTAGGGGCGAAGGGTGAACGGATGCCCAGCCCGCCGAGCACGCGCATCCGCCCACAATCGGTGAAGCCGTAACATCCCGGAAACAACCGCGACACAGTCGGGCAACCCCCTGCCTCTATCCTGACGAGTGGCTGCATCTGCAGCTTTTTCTGTACCAAGCCATTTGGAGATCTCTCACATGTTCAGTGATTCTTCCGAGGTGCTCAAGTTCATCAAGGACACGGATGTCAAGTTCCTCGACATCCGATTCACGGACCTTCCCGGGGTCCAGCAGCACTTCAACATCCCCGCCTCCACCGTCGACGAGGAGTTCTTCGCGGTCGGACAGCTCTTCGATGGCTCGTCGATCCGCGGTTTCGCGTCGATCCACGAGTCGGACATGCAGCTCATCCCTGACGTCTCCACGGCTTACGTCGACCCCTTCCGGGCCGAGCGCACCCTCATCATCGTCTTCGACATCTACAACCCGCGGAACGGCGAGATCTACTCGCGCGACCCGCGTCAGGTGGCCAAGAAGGCCGAGAAGTACCTCGCGTCCACCGGCATCGCCGACACCGCGTTCTTCGCCCCCGAGGCCGAGTTCTACATCTTCGACGACGTGCGCTACGAGGTGAAGCAGAACTCGAGCTTCTACTCGGTCGACTCCAGCGAGGCCGCGTGGAACACCGGTCGCGAGGAGGAGGGTGGAAACCTCGCCAACAAGACCCCCTACAAGGGCGGCTACTTCCCCGTCAGCCCGGTCGACCAGCACGCCGACCTGCGCGACGACATCTGCCTCAAGCTGATCGACGCCGGCCTCATCCTCGAGCGCTCGCACCACGAGGTCGGCACCGCCGGCCAGGGTGAGATCAACTACCGCTTCGACACCATGGTGCACGCGGCCGACGACATCCTGAAGTTCAAGTACATCGTGAAGAACACGGCGAACCTCTGGGGCAAGACCGCGACGTTCATGCCGAAGCCCCTCTTCGGTGACAACGGCTCGGGCATGCACACCCACCAGTCGCTGTGGAACGACGGCACCCCGCTGTTCTACGACGAGGCCGGCTACGGCGGGCTCAGCGACCTCGCGCGCTGGTACATCGGCGGCCTGCTGAAGCACGCCCCCGCGGTGCTCGCCTTCACGAACCCGACGGTGAACTCCTACCACCGCCTGGTGCCCGGCTTCGAGGCCCCCGTGAACCTGGTCTACTCGGCCGGAAACCGCTCGGCGTCGATCCGCATCCCGATCACGGGCACCAACCCCAAGGCCAAGCGCATCGAGTTCCGTGCGCCCGACGCCTCGGGCAACCCGTACCTCGCGTTCGCCGCGCAGCTGATGGCGGGCCTCGACGGCATCGCCAACCGCATCGAGCCGCACGAGCCCGTCGACAAGGACCTGTACGAGCTTCCCCCCGAGGAGGCGAAGAACATCCCGCAGGTTCCCGCGACGCTCGATGCCGCGCTCGACGCGCTCGAGGCCGACCACGAGTTCCTCACCAAGGGCAACGTCTTCACTCCCGACCTGATCGAGACCTGGATCTCGTACAAGCGCGAGAACGAGATCAAGCCCATCGCCCAGCGCCCGCACCCCTTCGAGTTCGAGCTCTACTACGGCGTTTAAGCACTCCGCACGATCACGGGCCGCATCCTCTCGCGAGGGTGCGGCCCTTGTCGTCGCAGCGGGCGGGGGGATGCGCGGCAGCGCCCCGAGCCGTCACGACGCCACGGCACCGAGCCCCGGCGCGGCCGCGAACCCCTACTGCCCGTAGAACAGCCGCTCGAACACCGTGCGCGAGCGGCGGGTGACCCCGAGGTAGTCCTCCTCGAGCTGCGACGCCGAACCCGGAGGGTACTCCAGCAGTCGCGCGACGCCCTCGAGCGAGCGGCGGTCGGACGGCAGCACGTCGGAGGTCTTGTTCGTCCAGAGGGTCATGGCCGAGCGCGCCCGGGACGCGAAGATCCAGGCCTCCCGCAGCTTCCGGGCGTCGTCGTGGTTGATCAGCCCGGCCGCCTCCTCGGCGGCGAGGGCGAGCAGCGTCGACGTCGTGCGGAGCGACGGGATCGGCGAGGCGTTCTGCAGCTGCAGCAGCTGCACGTACCACTCGACGTCGCTCAGGGAGCCGCGGCCGAGCTTCAGGTGCCGAGCCGGGTCGGCACCCTGCGGAAGCCGCTCCTTCTCGACCCGGGCCTTGATCCGCTTGACCTCGCGGGCCTCGGTCTCCGAGAGCGTCGAGGGGTAGCGCACGGTGTCTGCCAGGGCGTGGAAGTCCTCGATCAGCGCGCGGTCGCCGGCCACGCCGTTCGCGCGGAGCAGCGCCTGCGCCTCCCAGGTCAGCGACCAGCGCTCGTAGTAGGTGGCGTACGACGCGAAGGAGCGCACCGCGGGGCCGTTCTTGCCCTCGGGACGCAGATCGATGTCGAGGTCGAGCGGCAGCCGCGCATCCTCGGTCAGGCGCACCAGCTCGTTCACGATGAACTGCGCCACCGACTGACCCGTCGCCGTGTCGACGCGCACCGGGCGGAAGACGTAGAGCACGTCGGCGTCGGAGCCGAAGCCGAGCTCGCCGCCACCGTAGCGGCCCATGCCGATGATCGCGAACTCGATGCCGTCGCCGTGCGCGAGGGCGGCCGACTGGCGGATGACCGCCACCGTGCCCTCGAGCAGCACGGTCGTGACGTCGGTCAGCCCTTTGCCGAGCTCCTGCACGGTGACCATGCCGAGGATGGAGGCGATCGCGAGTCGCAGCACCTCGCGCCGGCGAGCGGTGCGGAGGGCCATCGCGGCCGCGTCGGGGGTGTCGTGGCGGGCCACGATCGAGCGCATCTCGTCGTCGAGCACGGCGCGCGGGCGGGGGCGCAGCTCCTCGTCGTTCTCGAGCCAGGCGGCGGCCTCGGGGATGCGCTCCAGGAGCTCCCCCACGAAGCGCGAGCCCGACAGCACCTGGGTGAGCCGTGCGGCGGCGCCCGAGGAGTCGCGGAGCATCCGGAGGAACCAGTAGGTCTCCCCCAGCGTGTCGGAGAGCCGGCGGAACGCCAGCAGCCCGTAGTCGGGGTCGGCCCCGTTCGCGAACCACTGCAGCATCACGGGCAGCAGCGTGCGCTGGATCTGCGCCCGCCGGGACACACCCGCCGTCATCGCCCGGATGTGGCCGAGTGCGCCGCCCGGGTTCTGGAAGCCGATCGCCGCGAGCCGGGCCTCGGCCTGCGCACTCGTGAGAGCCTGCTCGTCAGGCGAGAGGGCGGCCACGGCGGCGAGCAGCGGACGGTAGAAGAGGCGTTCGTGCAGGCTCCGCACGCGCACCTTGATGGCGGTCCAGCGGGTGACCAGGTCGGCGGCGCTGCCGGCGAGCCCCGTGCCGCGGGCGAGCACACGCTGCTCGGACTCGTCACGGGGCATCAGGTGCGTGCGGCTGAGCTGACGCAGCTGCAGGCGGTGCTCGAGCAGACGCAGGATGCGGTAGTCCTGGCCGAACTCGACGGCCTCGACGCGGCCGATGTAACCGGCGTCGGCCAGTGCGGTGAGCGCCGGCAGGGTTCCGCGCTGCCGCACCGTCTCGTCGGTCTGGCCGTGCACGAGCTGCAGGAGCTGCACGGTGAACTCGATGTCGCGGAGGCCACCGGGGCCGAGCTTCAGCTGGTACTCGACGTCGTCGTTCTTGATGTGCTCGGTGACCCGCTCGCGCATCCGCTGCACCGACTCGACGAAGTTCTCGCGGGAGGCGCTCGACCAGACCTGGGGCGCCACGAGCCGCGTGTACTCCTCGCCCAGCGCGAGGTCGCCGGCGAGCGGACGCGCCTTCAGCAGCGCCTGGAACTCCCAGTTCTTCGCCCAGCGGTCGTAGTAGGCCGCGTGCGACTCGAGCGAGCGCACGAGAGCGCCCGCCTTGCCCTCGGGGCGCAGGTTCGGGTCGACCTCCCAGAGGCCGGGTTCCAGACCGGATTCGCCGATGCCGCGCATGGTCACCATCGCCAGGCGGGTCGCGATCTCCATCGCGCTCGACGTGGGCAGCGCGCCCGAGCCCTCGCCCACGAAGATCACGTCGACGTCGCTGACGTAGTTCAGCTCGCCCGCGCCGGCCTTGCCCATGCCGATGATCGCGAGGCGGGTCGCGCGCACGTCCTCCGCCGGGAACTGCCAGAGGCCGTTGCCCTTCGTCGAGATCTGGCTGCGAGCCACCGAGAGGGCCGCCTCGAGCGCGCCGGCCGCGAGGTCGGCGAGGGCGGCGGCCACGAGCGGCACACCCGCCACCGGGTCGGGCTGCTCGAGGTCGTAGGCGGTGACGAGGGCGAGCAGCACGCGGTAGCGCACCCGCAGCGCCGTCCAGGCGTCCTCCCCGACGAGTGCCGAGAAGCCGTCGACGGCGCCGACCGACTCCAGCAGCGACCGTCCGGCCTCCTCGGCGTCGGGCAGGCGCAGGATCTCGACGTCGAGCGCGGCGAGCTCGCGCGGGTGCCGGGTGAAGAAGTCGGTGAGACCGGCGGATGCCCCGAAGACCCGGATGACGCGGGTGCGCAGCCGGGCATCCGCGAACGCCTGCTGCAGCACCGCGGGCGACCGCAGACCGAAGCGCCGCACGCCCTCGAGCGCCTGATCGGGGTCGGCCGCGGCCTGGAACGCGGGCAGCAGCTCCTCGACCGGCACACCGCTCGCCTCGGCGAGGGCGGGCAGCTCCTCGGCCGCCCAGCTCAGCCGGGCGAAGCCGAGGCGCGCCAGATCGGTCAGCGCGGTCTTGGAACGGGGCATCAGGCGCGTTTCAGCGGAGCCGCCGCCCGGCACGGGGCCGGGCGGCCGCACTCACAGGATCTCGAGGTTGGACTTCAGCTCGTACGGCGTGACCTGGGCGCGGTAGGCCTTCCACTCCTGCCGCTTGTTCAGCAGCACGTAGTTGAAGACCTGCTCGCCGAGGGTCTCGGCGACGAGCTCCGACTCCTCCATCAGGCTGATGGCGCGGTCGAGCGAGGCCGGCAGCGCGTCGTAGCCGAGCGCCTTGCGCTCCGCGTCGGTGAGGCTCCACACGTTGTCTTCCGCCTCGGGCGGCAGCTCGTAGCCCTCTTCGATGCCCTTGAGCCCTGCGGCGAGAAGCAGCGAGTAGGCCAGGTACGGGTTCGCCGCCGAGTCGATCGCGCGGTACTCGATACGCGACGACTGGCCCTTGTTGGGCTTGTACAGCGGCACGCGCACGAGCGCCGAGCGGTTGTTGTGACCCCAGCAGACGAAGCTCGGGGCCTCGTCGCCGCCCCAGAGGCGCTTGTAGGAGTTGACGAACTGGTTCGTCACCGCGGTGATCTCGGGGGCGTGCTTCAGCAGCCCGGCGATGAAGTTGCGGCCGATCTTCGAGAGCTGGTACTCGGCGCCCTGCTCGTAGAACGCGTTCGCGTCGCCCTCGAACAGCGACAGGTGGGTGTGCATGCCCGATCCCGGATGCCCGGACAGCGGCTTCGGCATGAACGTCGCATAGACGCCCTGCTCGATCGCCACCTCCTTGATCACCGTGCGGAAGGTCATGATGTTGTCGGCGGTGGTGAGCGCATCGGCGTACCGGAGGTCGATCTCGTTCTGACCCGGGCCCGCCTCGTGGTGGCTGAACTCCACCGAGATGCCGAGGTCTTCGAGCATGCGCACCGAACGGCGACGGAAGTCATGAGCCGTGCCACCGGGCACGTTGTCGAAGTAGCCCGCCGAGTCGACCGGCTCGGGGCCGTCGGGGCCGTACTGCGACGACTTGAGCAGGTAGAACTCGATCTCGGGGTGCGTGTAGAAGGTGAAGCCGCGGTCGGCGGCCTTCGCGAGGGTGCGCTTCAGCACGTTGCGCGGGTCGGCGACGGCGGGCTGGCCGTCGGGCGTCGTGATGTCGCAGAACATGCGCGCCGTGGGGTCGATCTCGCCCCGCCAGGGCAGGATCTGGAACGTCGTGGGGTCGGGGTGCGCGAGCACGTCGGCCTCGAACGAGCGGGTGAGGCCCTCGATCGCGGAGCCGTCGAAACCGAGGCCTTCGGCGAACGCGCCCTCGACCTCGGCCGGGGCGATCGCGACGGATTTCAGGGTGCCGACGACGTCTGTGAACCAGAGCCGAACGAACTTGATGCCCCGCTCCTCGATCGTACGAAGAACGAAGTCCCGTTGCTTATCCATCAGGCGGACAGACCCTCTCTCCGGCACACGCTCATGCCCCTATTAGGCTAGTGGCTATGCCGAGACTTCGCTTAGCGTTGGCCCAGACGAACCCCGTGCTGGGAGACCTCGAGGGGAACTCCCGCGAGATCATCCGCCTGACCCGGGAGGCGGCCGAGGCGGGCAGCGACCTCGTCGCGTTCGGCGAGATGGCCATCTCGGGCTACCCCATCGAAGACCTCGCGATGCGGCCGAGCTTCCTCGCCGCCGCGCACGAGCGGGTCGACCGCCTGGCCCTGGAGCTGGCCGAGGCCGGGCTGGGCGACGTGCCGGTCATCGTCGGGCATCCCGACGGCCCCTTCGAGCCGCGCCTGCTCGGCACCTCGAACGCCCCCACCGCCATCGCCCAGAACGCCGCGAGCGTGCTGCAGGGCGGGCGCGTCGTGGCCCGCTACGCGAAGCACCACCTGCCGAACTACTCGGTGTTCGACGAGTACCGCATCTTCATCCCGGGCGACGAGCTGCTCGTCATCCGGCTGAAGGGCATCGATGTCGCCCTGCTCATCTGCGAAGACCTGTGGCGCGACGGCGGCCCGGTCAGTAGGGTGCTGACGGCCGATGCGGGGCTCCTCGTGGTCATCAACGGCTCGCCCTACGAGCGCGACAAGGACGAGGTGCGCCTGCCGCTCGTCACCCGCCGGGCCACCGAGACCGACACGATCGTCGCCTACGTCAACCTCGTCGGCGGCCAGGACGACCTCGTCTTCGACGGCGACAGCGTCGTGGTCGACCGCGACGGCGGCATCCTCGCCCGGGCTCCGCAGTTCCGCGAGCACCTGCTCGTCGTCGACCTCGAGCCCGAGGCGGCCACGCACGCGCAGCTGCCCGACGACGTGCGGCGCATCGAGCTCTCCCCCGGTGCCCTCGATTCCGCCAAGCCGTCGATCGCCGCCGACGTCGCCGAGCTCCCGGATGACCGGCAGCAGATCTGGGACGCTATCGTGCTGGCGCTCCGCGACTACGTGGAGAAGAACCGCTTCCCGTCGGTCATCCTCGGGCTCTCGGGCGGAATCGACTCCGCCGTCTGCGCGGCCATCGCGGCCGACGCGATCGGGGCCGAGCGCGTGTTCGGCGTGTCGATGCCCTCGCGCTGGTCGTCCGACCACTCCCGCTCCGACGCCGACGACCTCGCCGAGCGCATCGGGCTGCACTACCGCACCGAGGCGATCGCCGACCTCGTCATCCCGTTCGAGAACCAGCTCGGGCTCACCGACATCGCCGCCGAGAACCTGCAGGCGCGCACGCGTGGCGTCATCCTGATGGGGCTGTCGAACCAGGAGGGGCACCTCGTGCTCACCACCGGCAACAAGAGCGAGCTCGCGGTCGGCTACTCGACCATCTACGGCGATTCGGTCGGCGGCTTCGCGCCGCTGAAGGACGTGCCGAAGATGCTCGTCTGGGAGCTCGCCCGCTGGCGGAACTCCCACGCCGAGTCGCTCGGCCTGACGCCGCCGATCCCCGAGAACTCCATCTCGAAGCCGCCGTCGGCCGAGCTGCGACCCGGGCAGACCGACCAGGACTCACTGCCCGACTACGACGAGCTCGACGCCATCCTCGAGGCGTACATCAACGGCGGGCTCAGCATCGCCGACATCGTCGAGCTCGGCTTCGACACCGCCACCGTGCAGCGCATCACCACGCTCGTCGACCGCGCCGAGTGGAAACGCCGGCAGAGCGCCATCGGGCCGAAGATCTCGCGCACGGCCTTCGGTCGCGACCGGCGGCTGCCGATCACGTACCGGCCGAGCTTGTAGATTCCGCGGGCCGGGTGGGAGCGGCCCGGTACGTGCGGCGTGTCCGATCACCAAGGGGTCAGCAGAGCACGGTCGGCATGGGCGGCGCCGGGTGTTGTGCGGCGCCGCCCACCGGTCAGCTGGGGAGGACTGCCACCCAGACGAACCAGACGATCATGCCCAGCCAGATGATGGTGGCCGCGGCCGCCAGGGTGGCCGCCGCGCGACCGCCGAGGCGCCAGACCGGGATGATCCCGAGGAAGCCCACCCCAAGCAGGATGCCGAGCCACGGCGTCACCGTCGGCACCCCCACGAGTGTGAACGCGGGGCTCGACGCCAGCGCCGACGACACCGTCACCCACAGCGCCGCGAGGAACGCCACCCCGGTCACCGGCGCGATACCGGTCGCGATCAGCAGCGCGATCGACTCGCGCCGCACCGCCTGCACGATGACCGCGATCAGCCAGCCGAGGAACCACAGCCCCGCGAAGCCACCGAAGATCAGCGGGATCGTCAGCGGGAACGGCTCCTGATCCTCGACCGCCGTGACCACCGAGTCGAAGCGCGAGGTCGGATGCACCTCGTCGGCCGAGATCGCCGGGTTCGCCTCCGCAAGGTCGGAGCAGGTCGTCTCGACCGGGATGCCGGTCTGAGCGAGCCACGCCGCCAGCTGATCCATGCCGCACGGGTCGGCCAGCACACCGGCCCGGCCCGCGCCCTGCAGCGTCACGACCTGGCTGTTCGGGAACGATCCGGTGCCGCTCTGCACCACGGCGAGCGGCACGAGCGGGTCGGTGTCGCTGCCGAAGATCAGCGCGGGCTGCTGCTGCGGCACGATCGTGCGGGTCTCCCCCGCGGATGCCGCCAGCCCGAGCGGGCCGCAGAGCTGGTCGGCGGCCGTCAGGTAGGTGAGCACCGGCTTGGGCGTCGGCTCCTCGTCGGACCCCTCGGCGACGGGCTCGAGCGGGTCGGCCGACCAGAACGGCTGCTCGTCGCGGCAGGCCTCGACCCAGTACTGGGCGAGGCTCGTGCGCGACAGGTTCTCGAGCACCGGATCGACGATCGGGTTGAGCGCATCCGTCTCCCCGTCGGCGAGGCGCTGCAGCAGGTACGGCACGGCCGCAGCCGTCTCGGGGTCGTAGAGCGCCTGCTGCACGATGGTCACCGCGTCGGAGCCGGTCAGCGAGTAGTAGCGCTGCCGGTTCGTGAAGGGGTTCGTCAGCAGGCCGTTCACCGGCTCGTCGCTGAACAGAGCGGCCGTGTCGGCGAGGTCGGTGTTCAGGTCGGCGTACTCGCCGCCGCTCCGCTCGGAGAGCGTGCGCAGGGCGTTCTCGAGCGCCGCGTAGGCATCGCCCTTGATGTCGCGGTCGATCGGGCTGAACGCGTTCAGCACGACCGCGTCGACACCGGCCGAGTCGGTCGTCGCGACCGTCTGCAGGACCTTCGTCGACCAGGTGTCGCCGAACAGGGTCCAGCTCGGGTAGGCCAGCACGGTGCGCAGCTCGACCAGGTCGGCGGCGGTCTCGGTGCGCGTGTACGCCGAGACGTTGCCGCCCTGCTCGGCGAAGGCCGCGAGGCAGTCCTTCAGCTCGACGGCCACGGTCGTCATCTCGGCCGCGGGGCTCGAGTCGTCGGTGAAGGTGTCGACGTAGGCGGCCGAGGCGGCCGGGCAGTCCAGTGGCGCGCTCGACTCGAGGCCGCCTCGCTGCGCCAAGGCGATGATGTCGCGGGTGCCGCCGATCCGAGGGTCGGCCGCGAGGGCCTCGGCGATCGCGGTCGAGCTCTGCCCGGGGCCGCCCGCCATGGTGACGACGGGGCTGCCGGTCGGAGGCTGGGTCTCGGCCGGGATGACCACGTACGGCAGGTCGATGGCCCGGCTGGCCGGGTCGCCGCGGGTCTCGGGAACGCTCAGCGTGCCGCAGACGGCACGGTCGGGAAGCCCGTCCTCACAGCTGCGCTCGGCGATCGACGCGGCCTGGGCGGCAGGCGGCTGACCGAGCACCGGCCCCGAGAGGATGAGGGCGGCGAGTACGGTCGCCGCCGCGATCGGAACGGTGATACGACGGGCCACGACTCCCCTTCGGCCAAGTGCGAGAATCACGCATTCGGGTTACGTGACCCTCAACCTAACGCATCCGCCCGCCGAACCCGCGGAACTAGACTGGTGACATGCCAGAGCAGACGACGCCGTCGGAGAAGCCCGTTTCCAAGCGCGTGCGCACCCGCCACTTCCAGACGGCGAAGGACTCGGGCATCCGCATCACGGGTCTGACCAGCTACGACATGCTCTCGGCGCAGATCTTCGACGAGGCCGGCATCGACTTCCTGCTGGTCGGCGACTCGGCCGGCAACAACGTGCTCGGCTACGACACGACGGTGCCGGTCACGGTCGACGAGCTGATCCCGCTCGCGCGCGGCGTGGCGGGCGCCGTGTCCCGCGCCTTCGTCGTGGCCGACATGCCGTTCGGCTCCTACGAGAACAGCGCGGAGGAGGCTCTGCACACCGCGGTGCGCTTCATGAAGGAGTCCCGAGCGCACGCCGTGAAGCTCGAGGGCGGGGTGCGCAGCGCCGACAAGATCCGCCGCATCGTCGACGCGGGCATCCCGGTGATGGCGCACATCGGCTTCACGCCGCAGAGCGAGCACGGGCTCGGCGGCCACATCATCCAGGGCCGCGGCGAGGGCGAGGCGGCCCTGATCGACGACGCCCTGGCGGTCGAGGAGGCCGGGGCGTTCGCCGTGGTGCTCGAGATGGTGCCGGCCGAGGCGGCCCGCCGGGTCACCGAGCGGCTGCGCATCCCCACCATCGGTGTCGGGGCCGGCCCCCACGTCGACGGGCAGCTGCTCGTCTGGACCGACTTCGCCGGCTTCTCCACCGGCCGCGTGCCGAAGTTCGTCAAGCAGTACGCCGACCTGCGGGGTGCGCTGACGGATGCGGTGACCGCGTTCCGCAGCGACGTCGCCGAGGGCGCGTACCCCGGCCCCGAGCACAGCTACGAATAGTCTTTCCCCACCTTCACTCCCCCCTGACAACCGAGCCCCACGGAGGACACGATGAGCGACGATCCGTCGACGCAGTACTGGTACAACATGAAGACCGGCCAGGTCGAGAAGGGCTACGTGTCCTCGGTCGTCGACCGCGTCGGGCCGTTCGAGACCCACGAGGAGGCCGAGCACGCGCTCGAGACCCTCCGCGCCAACAGCGCGAAGTGGGCCGAAGACGACGCGAACGACAACCGGTGACGGAGAACACGCCCGACACCGTCGCCGTCGGCATCGACATCGGCGGCACGGGCATCAAGGGCGCCATCGTCGACGTGACGACGGGCGAGCTGCTCACCGACCGCAAGAAGTTCGCCACACCCGAGGGCGGCAAGCCCGACGACATCGCCAAGACGGTCACCGACTTGATGGAGTCGCTCGGCGACGTCCCGGCGTCAGCGACCGTGGGCATCTGCTTCCCGGCCGTCGTTCGTCACGGCGTCACGATGTCGGCGGCGAACGTGTCGAAGAAGTGGATCGGCTTCGAGGCCGAGAAGCTGTTCGAGAAGACGCTCGGCCGCGACATCACCTTCGTCAACGACGCCGACGCCGCGGGCTTCGCGGAGGTGCGCTACGGCGCGGCCAAGGGCAAGAGCGGTCTGATCATCCTGACCACCCTCGGCACCGGAATCGGCACCGCGCTCATCTACAACGGCGTGCTCACCCCGAACGCCGAACTCGGCCACCTCGAGATCGGCGGCGTCGACTACGAGACGAAGGCCGCCTACTCGGCCAAGGAGCGCGAAGACCTCAGCTGGAAGAAGTGGGCCGAGCGCCTGCAGGTCTACTACGAGCGCCTCGAGGCCCTGTTCTCCCCCGACGGCTTCATCGTCGGCGGCGGGGTGTCGAAGCACCACGACGAGTTTCTTCCCCTGCTGAAGCTCAGCACGCCGATCGTGCCCGCGACGCTCCGCAACAACGCGGGCATCCTGGGTGCGGCCAGCCTGTCGACCATGCGCACGACGTTCCTGGAGTAGACGGCTACACTCGACAACGTGAATGGGCCGGCAGACGGTCGCGTCACCGTTCTGGGCTCCGGCCCAGGCGGTGCCGAGGAACGTCCGGGCTCCACAGAGCAGGGCGGTGGGTAACACCCACCCGGGGCAACCCGCGAGACAGTGCCACAGAAAGCAGACCGCCAAGGGCTCAGGCCCGTGGTAAGGGTGAAACGGTGGCGTAAGAGACCACCAGCGACCGTGGTGACACGGTCGGCTCGGTAAACCTCGCCCGGAGCAAGGTCAGACAGGAAGCGTTGAGGCTGCTCGCGGAGCTTCCGGGTAGACCGCTCGAGGGCTGCGGTGACGCAGCTCCTAGATAGATGGCCGTCAGGGAGCGTGCTCCCTACAGAACCCGGCGTATCGCCGGCCCATTCACCTCACCCGGCGGGAGCGCGCCGCCGGGCATCCGGGACCCTGCGCAGGAGCCACAGCCGCTGCTACAGCCCCGACTCGTCGGTGCGCACGAGGATGCAGGTGCTCTCGGGGTCGAGCACCACGTCGTCGGGCGCCGCCGCGCGGATGGCCGCCAGGTCGGTGCCCGTCAGCTCGACGTTGCTGCCGAGCGACACCCGCCGCTGCAGCAGTGCCGCACCCACGCCGTAGCGCTCGCGGAGCTTCTGGTAGAGCGCCAGCAGCTCGGGCACGATTCCGCCGGCCACCGCGTCGCGGGCCGAGCGGGCGATCTCGAGCTGCTTCAGGATGCGCTGCCTCTGCTCGTCACGGGCACCGGCGAGCATCCGCTCCTCAGTCGCGATGTCGTCGCGGCGGGCGGTGATGGCGGCGAGCCGCACCTCGATCTCCTCGACGCGCTCCATCACCGCGAACTCGGTGTCCTCGAGGTTCAGCCGGCGCACCCGGAGCGACTCGAGCTCGCGCTCGAGGCCCTGGATGTCCTTCGACGACGACGTGGCCTGCAGGCGCTCGTTGTCGCGCTTCTCGCGGGCGGTGACGGTGTGGATGTCGGCCTCGACGCGGCTGATCTCGTTCTGCGCGCTCTCGAGCTCGCCGCTGACCGAGGCGTACTCGGCGCGGGCGGCCGCGGAGTCGCGCTGCAGCTCGGCGAGGCGCTTCTCCTGCGGGAGGGTGCGGAGGGAGTGCTCGAGCTGCGCCACCTGGTTGTCGGCGGCCTGGAGGTCGAGGAGCTTGAGCTGTTCGGCGGCGGGAGCCTTCATCGGGTGTCCTTCGGGGTTCGTTGGAGGTCGGAGTTCATTGGGTCACCACGAAGTCCCAGGGGTCGGTGCGCAGTTCGCTCACAGCGAACACGACGTCAGGCAGCGCTTCGGCCAGCTGGGCGGCCGCGGTTTCGAGCCAGAGCCACTCGCTGGCCCAGTGCGAGACGTCGATGAGCGCGGGCCCGCCTGCGACGAGCGTCTGCTCGCGCGACTCGGAGGCCGGGTGGTGCCGCAGGTCGGAGGTGATGTAGACGTCGGCGCCGCGAACGGCGGGGTCGCCGAGCAGCGAGTCGCCCGCTCCCCCGCAGAGCGCGACGGTTGCGACGGGCTGGTCGTAGTCGCCCGCGACCCGCACTCCCGTGGCCGTAGCGGGCAGCACGTCGCCGAGGGCGAGCGCCAGGCGGCCGAGGGTGGTGGGCTCGGGCATCCGCCCCACCCGGCCGAGGCCGGTGCCCTCGCGCGCGCCGGCCACGATCGGCCGGGTCTCGACGAGGCCGAGCTTCGCGGCGATGACCGACGAGGTGCCGTCGTCGACGATGTCGGCGTTGGTGTGGGCGGCGATGAGGCCGCAGCGGGCGCGGATCAGCCGGGCGAGCAGGGCGCCCTTGTACCCGGTCTCGGCGACGGTGGTCACACCGCGGAGGAGCAGGGGGTGGTGCACGAGCAGCACGTCGGCGTTCGTGTCGACGGCCTCGTCGACGGTGTCCGACACGGCGTCGACCGCGAGCAGCACGCGCCGCACCTCGTCGCTCGGAGCGCCGCTCAGAAGGCCAGGCGCATCCCACCCCTCGGCGAACTCGGTGGGCCACAGCCGTTCGACGGCGGCGTTCAGATCGGCAAGCGAGGTCGGCACGCCTGCGAGTCTACCGGGGGCGCCCTCGCCCTACCGGGACGGCAGACCCACGAGCTCGGCCGACCGCTCCCACAGCTCGCGGGCCACCTCGGCGTCGTCGGCCTGCCTCGCCGTGCGTCCGCCGGCCTTGAGGCCGTCGAAGTACGTGCCGCTCGCCGCCGGCACCGGCCCGTCGGACACGAGCGCGTCGAGCGGTGCCGCGCCCGCCTCGGGGGTCGTGCCCCAGTGTCCGCCGGTCAGCGCCGTGCCCACCCGGATCAGCACCGAGTCGCTTCCGAACGACGTCACCACGGCTCCCGGATGCACGCTGAACGCCTGCACGGCGCTCTCGCGCCGCGCTAGCTCCTTCATCGTCAGCACCACGGCCAGCTTCGCGGTGCAGTACGGCAGCCATCCGCCGAGCCACGGCCTCCGCCGCCCCTCGAGGTCGTCGAAGCGGATGCGCCCCCACCGGTTCGCGGCACTCGCCGTCGCGACGACCCGGGCGTCGCGCCCCTCGGCCGCGGCTCCGCGCAGCGCCGGCAGCATCAGCCGCGTCAGCAGGTACGGCGCGAGGTGGTTCACCTGGAAGCCGAGATCGTGCCCGTCGACCGTGGTGCCGCGCTTCGAGACGAGGCCACCGGCGTTCGCCAGCAGCACGTCGACCGTGCCGTAGCGCTGCTGCAGCGCATCCGCGAGCCCCCGCACCTCGTCGAGCCGCGCGAAGTCGGCGACGAACGCCTCGCCGCCCACCCTCTCGGCGACGCTTCGCGTGCGCCCGGCGTCCCGCCCCACGACGGCGACGCGGTCGCCCCGCCCGGCGGCCTGCTCGGCGACCACGGCCCCGATCCCCGAACTCGCCCCGGTCACGACGACGACCCGCTCCGCACCCATCCCCCCACCTTGGCACCGCAGGCATAATCCGCGGGGTGCCCAGATCTCCTCGTCCTCGACGACGTGAGTGGTGGCCGACGGCCTGGCTGACGTGGTCGGGACGTCCGATGGCTCGTCCTTGCTCGGCACCCAGCTATGGTGTCGGCATGACGGGGTATTGGTTGGTCTGGGAGCTCCTGACGTCCTTCGGCGCAGCGCTTTGGGAGTTCGTGAAGGCGTTGATCGTGCCGCTGGCTGCCGCGGCTGCGGCCGCGTACGTGGTGGTGTTGCAGATGCGTCGCTCCGAGGCGAATCGAGTGGACGAGCGGCGTGGTGTGGGTGTGAAGGCTGCTGCGAACCTGATCGTGGAGACGTCGCGGATCGGATTCTCGCTCGGGACGCTGGGCCAGACGTCGCCGGATCGGTTGTCTGGTCAGGAGGCCACCAACTTCATCATCGACGTCCATTCCAACCTCGTCGCTTCGGATCGGCCGATCGCACATTGGGCCATGAGCGTCTATGGCGTAGTTCTTCGGGAGCAGCAGGCACTTTGGGTGGCTGTAGTCGAATACCAAGCGAAAGGCTACTTCGGCGCCCCTCCGGACGTGCGCCCGCAGGCAGACGCCCTGATTCGTCGTGCGGGCAATGCAGTCGATCGTCTCCTTGCGTGGCAGCGTGGAGATCTGCCTACTCCTTGGTTCTCTGCGCAGCTTGACCCCACTGGGTCGAGATTGCTCGACGAATCGGTATTGGATGCGCCTGTCCCGCTGCGCTAACGAAGCGAGCGTCATCGGCAGGTGCATCGCCCCCCATACGTGACCCCGTTCGGGGCCAACGCCGAGCGATAGAGTCGGCGGCATGATCAGCACCGAAGGCGCCGCGTTGATCGCGACCCTCTTGCCCATCGGCATCCTCATCCTTGGATTCGAAATCAGGAGAGCCCCTCAGATGGCGGCGATGGCCCCTGCCGGACGAGTGGTGAAGATCACAATCGGCGTCGCCATCACTGCCGCCCTCCTGTGCTCCCTCGGAGCCATGTGGACGTGCGTCGTCTCCGTGAGCTCCAATGTGCCCGTCTCAGAGGATGACGCCGTCCTCGTCGGCCTGGCCGGCGCACTGCTGTTCGGTACGTGCTCGACGCTGCTACCCGGCTCCTCGATGGATGCTCTCGGGGTGATGGACTGGCTGGGCGACCATGGCGCACGTCGGCTCGAGAAGAGCCCACGCCGACTGGCGAGAGCCATGGAGTACGCGAAGAAGCACAACCGACTCAGGGACGAGTGAAGCGTTGAATCAGTAACACGGATTTGCGGCTGCGGTGGCACGGGGCGGTTTGTTCCGCGCCGACCCGGAGCAGGGGCCTCACCTATGCCCGAAGCGGGCCGGGCCGGATTCAATTCCCTGAGAGGCCGAACGTGCTCGCCGCCACGGTGAGCCCGCCGAATGCGGTACCGTCGGCTGCGTGTGGGGAACGCTCTGGCTGGCCGTGCTGACGGTCTTCAGCGCCACGCTCACCGTCTTTGTCGGGGTGGTCAGCGTCGTCCTCTTCGTGCAAGACGGGCGGCGGCAGTTCTTCGTTCTGCTTGTCCTCGGATTGAGCGTCTATGTGACGGTACGGTCGGCGAAGCTATGTGTTCGAGCTCACCGCACCGTCCGTGCCGAACGCAGTCTCGGCAGTTGACTCGACTTCGCCTCAGGTGAACACCTCTTCGCGCATCAATGCCGCGCGACCTCTCCGCCGCTCGAGCCCCAATCCCCCGAGTCGGCCGCGCAGCCTTCACCGCAATTCGACACCGGCGAGGTCGACTCAGTCGGCGCGAAGTTTGGAACGTGGTCGTCTTAGAGTTCGTGCGGCTGCCGGAGCGTCAGTTCCATGGCGGCGCCTCGTGGTGCTCGAACACCGTCGACACGCTGCGTGGGGGGGGTGGGCCCTACCGGGCTCGAACCGATGACATCCACGGTGTAAACGTGGCGCTCTACCAACTGAGCTAAAGGCCCCTGCGCGCGTGGGCAGGCACTGCAAGCTTAGCCGCCTAGACTGCGGAGCGTGACGGATGACGGGGGCGAGAGCGCCTCAGGCGTTAAGGCGCAGACCGAGAAGGCGCAGGCCGAGCACCGGTGGCCGGCCGCGATCGGGGTGCTGGTCATCCTGAGCTGCTACGCGCTGCTGCCGCCGAGCCTGTTCGGCACCGTGCGCTACGGCGTGATCGCGCTCTGCGTGGCGCTGCTGGTGGCGGTGGTCGTGATCAACCCGCACCGGCTGGTGCGCGAGACGGCGATGTCGCGGCGGCTCGGGCTCGCGCTGACCCTCGTGATCGGGCTGACGAACCAGGTGCTGCTCGTGGTGCTGATCTCGATGCTCGTGCAGAATTCCGAGGACGGGCCGACGCTGCTGCTCGGCGCCCTCGAGATCTGGCTGACGAACGTGATCGGCTTCGCGCTGCTCTACTGGGAGCTCGACCGCGGCGGCCCCGTCGTGCGCACCCAGCGCTCACGCCGCGAGCTGCCGCCTGCCGACTTCCGCTTCCCGCAGGACGAGGACGACGACGCCATCGACGAGGTCGCCGCCCACTCCTCCAAGTCGAGCAACTGGCGCCCCGGCTTCGTCGACTACCTCTACTTCTCGCTGTCGAACTCGATGGCCTTCAGCCCCACGGACACGATGCCGCTGACCCATCGCACCAAACTGCTGATGGGCCTCGAGGCGCTCGCCGGCTTCGTGCTGCTGGCCCTCGTGATCGCCCGTGGGGTCAGCCTGCTGGGCTGAAACATCAGCCTGGAGCTGATATCGTGCGATTATCAGCTGTGGGCTGATAGCCAGAGCGCCCCGGCCGCCAGCAGCGCCAGGGCCCAGCTGACGAAGCTGCCCACGAGGAAGTACTCGGCCTTCGACCCGCCCGCCCGGTCGTTCGAGATCTCGGGGAACCGCACGATGCCCTTGGCCGCGAGCAACCCGGCGACGATCGGCAGCGCGCCCACCAGAGAAAGGGCCACGATCAGCAGGCGCTCGAGCGGCCCGATCAGGCGGCCGCCGCGCAGGTCGGCGACCGTCGGCACGACCGACCCCGCCGACTCCCCCTCGCGCACGACGACCCGGCTGCGCGAGAAGAACGGCCCCGGCGTCTCGACCTCGAGGGTCCGTCCGCCCCCGTCGACCGGTGACTCCTCGGCTGCCTCCATCCCGTCGAACAGCGCGGGCCGCAGCGCCGACCGCACCACGATGTTCGCACTCTCGACGAGGAACAGCAGGATGCCCGCCCCGAGCACGACCGTCGAGACCCCCAGCCCCGCCACCGCCCGCACCGGCGACTGCGCGAGCCCGTCGACCAGGTACCCGGACGGCCCGGCGAGCGGGTTCCAGAAGAACGACCCGGCCACGACGACCAGCACGGCGATGGCGGGCAGGATGCGCAGCCGGGGGTGCCGCGACGGGGCGACCGCCGGGCTCCCCGCCGGCCGGGCGCCGGCATCGGCCGCGGTCGAGACGAGCCACCCCACTGCGAGCACCAGGGGCAGCGCGAGCCAGAGCGGAGGCACGCCGAGCCCCGTGGCCGCCAGCCCCAGCAGCACGGCCCAGATCACCACGACGACCACGGTGACACCGGCGCGAGCGCGCGGCCGAGCATCCGGAACCAACCCCGCGCGAGCGATGTCGGCACTGCCGATGAGCGCGAGCAGCACCGCCGCGAGGATCACAGCGCCGCCTTCAGCGCGGCGGTGGCGGTCAGCACGCTCATACCGCCCGATCGCCGGAGGGATTGAGAGACCGCTCCCTGCGAGATGCCCTCGGCATCGGCCAGCTCGGCCTGCAGGCGGCCGCGCATGGTGCCGTAGGTGAGGCGGCGGGCGCGCGGGCTCATCGCGCTGACGAGGTGGTCGCGGGTGAGCAGGTAAGCGTTGACGGCGGAGGCCAGCCGCACGTCGCCGTCGGTGGCGAACCAGCTGCGGAGCGTGGGGGTGCGGGAATCCTCGCGGTCGTGCGCCTCCTCGATGGCGGCGCGGGCGAGCCACCAGGCCGAACCGTCCTGCACGGCGCCGCGGGTGCCGCGGCCGACCTCGCGGAGCTCGCCCCAGCCGATGCCGAAGCGGCAGTCGATGCCCTCGGGGAGGGCGAGCCGGGCGGCGAGGGTCGCCTCGAGCGCGGATCCGAGGGTGGGATAGACGGCCTGGAACTCGTCGCCGACCGTGGCGACGAGGGGCTCGGTGCCGGATGACGGCACATCACGGGCGATCAGCTCGTCGACCCCCGCGAAGGCCCCTTCGATGGCCGCCTGGGCGGCGGGCCGATCGACGAGCTTCTTCGAGTCGACGATGTCCACGATCACCGCTGCGCGTTCTGGGGCCATCGCATAAGTCTAGCGCTTATATTTCGAGAATATAAGGTGCTGGCTTATTCAGACGCGGGCGGGCAGCAGGTCTTCGAGGGCGGCGCGGTAGGCGGCGATCGAGCGGGCCTCACCGGGCGCGGTGATGAACGAGGCGCGGATGATGCGGTTGGTGTCGATCAGGAAGGTCGCGCGGTTCGCGAAGCCCTTCTCTTCCAGGAACACGCCGTAGTCCTTGGCGACGTCGCCGTGCGGCCAGAAGTCGGCCACGAGGTCGAAGTCGTAGCCCTCCTTCTCGGCCCAGGCGCGGAGCGTGGCCTTCGAGTCGACCGAGATGCCGATGAGCTTGACGTTCGCGTCGTCGAACAGCGAGATGTTGTCCTCGAGGGCGCAGAGCTCGCTGGTGCAGACGCCCGAGAAGGCGAGCGGGAAGAACACCAGCGCCACGGGCTTCTTGCCCTGGAACTGACTGAGCCGGATGCGCTCCCCGTACTGGTTGGGGAGGTCGAAATCGGGAGCGAGGGTGTCGTTCTCCAAAGCCATGATCGGCTGCCTTTCCGATGCCGGGTGTCTCTCGGCAAACGCGCAAGCAATCTTAGACCCCTCCTGCTCAGACTCCAACCGTCCTCATGCGAACCGCCTGCGCTATGGGCTCGCCGAACGGCGCGGTATCCCCGGTTTAAGTCAGTAGGCTTGTCGGTGGCGTTCCGAACCCCATCCTGGCAAGGGCGCCCGACGAGAACAGATCTGTAAACAACAGAAGAGAGGTCGCCGGTGACTGTCAACGACCAGGACCCGTACTCCTCGGGGCACATCGACTCCGATCCCGAAGAGACCGCCGAGTGGAACGAGTCGCTCGACGCGCTCGTCGAAGCCCGCGGCCACGGCCGAGCACGCGACATCGTGCTCAGCCTGCTGAAGCGCTCGAAAGAACTGCACCTCGGTGTCCCGATGGTTCCGACGACGGACTACATCAACACCATCGCCCCCGAGAACGAGGCGCCCTTCCCGGGCGACGAGGCGCTCGAGCGCAAGTACCGGGCGTGGATCCGGTGGAACGCGGCCATGACCGTGCACCGTGCGCAGCGCCCCGGCATCGCCGTCGGCGGCCACATCTCGACCTACGCGTCGAGCGCCGCACTCTACGAGGTGGGCTTCAACCACTTCTTCCGCGGCCAGGACCACCCGGGCGGCGGCGACCAGATCTTCATCCAGGGCCACGCCTCCCCCGGCACCTACGCCCGCGCCTACCTCGAGGGCCGGCTCGACGAGAACCAGCTCGACGGCTTCCGTCAGGAGAAGTCTCACCCGGGCGGGGGCCTCAGCTCCTACCCGCACCCGCGGCTGATGCCCGAGTTCTGGCAGTTCCCCACGGTCTCGATGGGCCTCGGCCCGATCAACGCGATCTACCAGGCCCAGGCCAACAAGTACCTCACCAACCGCGGCATCAAGGATGCGTCCGACCAGCAGGTCTGGGCCTTCCTCGGCGACGGCGAGATGGACGAGGTCGAGAGCCGCGGCCAGCTGCAGGTCGCCGCCAACGACGGTCTCGACAACCTCAACTTCGTGATCAACTGCAACCTGCAGCGTCTCGACGGCCCGGTGCGCGGCAACGGCAAGATCATCCAGGAGCTCGAGAGCTTCTTCCGCGGTGCCGGCTGGAACGTCATCAAGGTCATCTGGGGCCGCGAGTGGGACGACCTGCTCGCCCGCGACACCGACGGTGCCCTGCTGAACCTGATGAACACGGTTCCCGACGGCGACTTCCAGACCTACAAGGCCGAGTCGGGCGCCTACGTGCGCGAGAACTTCTTCGGCCGCGACCCGCGGGCCCTGAAGCTCGTCGAGGGCTACTCCGACGACGAGATCTGGAACCTCAAGCGCGGCGGCCACGACTACCGCAAGGTCTACGCGGCGTTCAAGGCGGCGTCCGAGCACAAAGGCCAGCCCACCGTCATCCTGGCGCACACGATCAAGGGCTACGGCCTCGGACCGTCGTTCGAGGGCCGCAACGCGACCCACCAGATGAAGAAGATGACGCTCGACAACCTCAAGATGTTCCGCGACGAGATGCACATCCCCATCTCCGACGCGCAGCTCGAGGAGAACCCCTACCTCCCGCCCTACTACAAGCCGGGCGAGGACGACGAGGCCATCCAGTACCTGCACGAGCGCCGGCGCGCGCTCGGCGGCTACCTGCCCGAGCGCCGCACCAAGCACACCGCCATCACGCTGCCCGACGACTCCAGCTACCAGACCCTCAAGAAGGGCTCCGGCACGCAGGAGATCGCGACGACGATGGCGTTCGTGCGCCTGCTGAAGGACCTGACCCGCTCGAAGGACTTCGGCAACCGCGTGGTGCCGATCATCCCCGACGAGGCGCGCACCTTCGGCATGGACGCGTTCTTCCCGTCGAACAAGATCTACAACCCCAAGGGCCAGACCTACACCTCCGTCGACCGGGAGCTGCTCCTGGCCTACAAGGAGAGCCCCCAGGGCCAGATCATCCACGTGGGCATCAACGAGGCCGGCGCCATGGCGTCGTTCACCGCGATCGGCACGAGCTACTCCACCCAGGGCGAGCCGCTCATCCCGATCTACGTGTTCTACTCGATGTTCGGCTTCCAGCGCACGGGCGACGCCCTGTGGGCGGCGGGCGACCAGATGGCGCGCGGCTTCGTGATCGGCGCGACCGCCGGCCGCACCACCCTCACGGGTGAGGGCCTGCAGCACGCCGACGGCCACTCCCCCCTGCTCGCCTCGACCAACCCCGCGGTGGTCAGCTACGACCCGGCCTACGGCTACGAGCTGAACCACATCGTTCGGGCCGGCCTCGAGCGCATGTACGGCGGCCAGCACGACGACCCGAACGTCATGTACTACCTCACGGTGTACAACGAGCCGCACGTGCAGCCGGCCGAGCCCGAGGGTCTCGACGTCGACGGCGTCGTGCGCGGCATCTACCGCCTGAAGTCGGGCTGGATCGAGGGCCCCAAGGCCCAGATCCTCTCCTCCGGCGTGGCGGTGCCGTGGGCCCTCGAGGCGCAGGAGCTGCTCGCCAACGACTGGGGTGTGTCGGCCGACGTGTGGTCGGTCACCTCCTGGGGCGAGCTGCGGCGCGACGGCCTCCGGGCCGAGTCGCACAACTTCCTGCACCCCACCGAGGAGCGCCAGACGGCCTACGTCACCACCAAGCTGCAGGATGCGCACGGTCCGTTCGTGGCCGTCACCGACTACATGCACGCGGTGCCCGACCAGATCCGTCAGTTCGTCCCCGGCGAGTACGCCACGCTCGGCGCCGACGACTTCGGCTTCTCCGACACACGTCCGGCGGCCCGTCGCTTCTTCAAGATCGACGGCCCCTCGGTCGTGGTGCGCGTGCTCGAGCAGCTCGCGGCCCGCGGCGAGGTCGACCAGAACGCCCCCTCGTGGGCGATCGAGAAGTACCGCCTCTACGACGTCACCGCCGGAACCTCCGGCTCGGCGGGCGGCGAGAGCTGACCCGGAGCAGATGACCACACGATCGATCGCGGTCAAGGGCCCCGGCCCGCTGAGCTGCGGCTCGGCGGGCCTCGGCCCGGGAGGCGCCGATGCCTAAGACCAAGGAGCAGACACTCGCGTGGCTGCGCACCATCTCGGGCGAGCTCTCGACCGCGACGATCAAGAAGCTCGACGCCACGCTGCCCTGGTACGGCGACATGCCGCCGGGGCGGCGTTCGGCCGTCGGGCTAGTGGCCCAGCAGGGCATCAAGTCGTTCATCCAGTGGTACGACGACCCCACGACCACCACCTGGATCGCCGCCGACGTGTTCGGCTCCGCTCCCCGCGAGCTCCTCCGCTCGGTGAGCCTGCAGCAGACGCTGCAGCTCATCCGGGTGGTCGTCGAGGTGGTCGAGGAGCGTGTGCGCGGGGCCGACGCCTCCCTCCGCGAGGCGATCCTGCTCTACTCGCGGGAGATCGCCTTCGCCGCCGCCGACGTCTACGCCCGCGCGGCCGAGGCCCGCGGCCTCTGGGACGCCCGGCTCGAGGCCCTGGTGGTCGACAGCATCCTGAGCGGCGAGTACGACGACGAGTTGCCCTCCCGCATCGCGGCCCTCGGCTGGCACGGCCACGGCGAGGTCAGCGTGCTGGTGGGAACCACGCCCCGCCAGCTCGACGTCGACCAGCTGCGCCGCACGGCCCGGCACCTCAACGCCGACCTCCTGATCGGCGTGCAGGGCGGGCGGCTCGTGCTCGTCATCGGGCGTGCCCAGCCGGCCTCGTCCTACGACCAGGTTCCGGATGCGCAGGCCGGCGATCCCGCCAGCGACACCGCCCCGGCCGAACCGATCCTCTCCTTCCTCGACATCGCCACGCAGCTCGAACCGGGCTTCGGACCGGGCTACCTCGTGCTCGGCCACGAGGTGCCGAGCGTCGTCGACGCCTCGCGCAGCGCCAAGGCCGCCCTCGCCGGCTTCGCCGTGGCCCGCGCCTGGCGGAACGCCCCGCGGCCGATGCTCGCCGACGACCTGCTGCCCGAACGCGCCCTGGCCGGCGACCCATTGGCCCGGTCGACCCTCGTCAACCGCGTCTACCGGCCCTTGCAGGACCAGTCGCCCGAGCTCATGACCACCCTCTGGTGCTATCTGGACAACGGCCGCTCGCTCGAGGCGACCGCTCGTGAGCTCTTCGTTCACCCCAACACTGTGCGGTACCGCCTCAAGCGGGTCACGCAGGTGATCGGCTGGGACGCGACGGGCGCGCGGGAGGCGCTGATCCTCCAGTCGGCCCTCATCCTCGGATCGATGAACGATCACGACTCGCCGGGCCATCGGCGCTGAGCGCCGCCGGTTCTGTATACCTTCGACAATGGATCTCGGCGAGTGTTGGCCCTCGTCGACACGGCCTCCGACCGAACACCTGGGAGACTGAAGCAATGATCGTCGTCGTGTGCCCCGGCCAGGGGTCCCAGACCCCCGGCTTCCTCGAGCCCTGGATCGCCGAGTCCACCTTCCGCGACACGCTCGCCGAGCTGGGCGCCGCCGCGTCGTCCGACCTCGTCGCGCACGGCACCACGAGCGACGCCGACACCATCCGCGACACCGCGGTGGCGCAGCCGCTGATCGTCGCGGCCGGGCTGCTGACGCTCCGCACCCTGTTCGCCGACGGGCGCCGCGAGAAGGTGGGCGGCATCGCCGGCCACTCCGTGGGCGAGATCACGGCGGCGGCGGGGGCGGGCATCCTGAGCGAGACCGACGCCATGCGCTTCGTGGGCGAGCGGGGCCGCGCGATGGCCGACGCGGCCGCCCTCACCACCACCGGCATGAGCGCCGTCGTGGGCGGCGACCAGGCCGTGCTGCTCGAGCTCTTCGACGAGGTCGGCGTGATCCCGGCCAACTACAACGGCGGCGGGCAGATCGTCGTCGCCGGCGCTCCCGAGGCCCTGGCCGCCCTGACGGAGCGGGCCCCCCGCGGCGTGCGCGTCATCCCGCTGCAGGTTGCCGGCGCCTTCCACACCCACTTCATGGCTCCGGCCGTCGAGCGTCTCGCGGCCGTCGCCGCGACGCTCACGCCGGCCGATCCGACCCTGCCGATCTGGACGAACAACGACGGCTCGGCCGTGACCAGCGGCTCCCGCTTCGTCGAGCTCCTCGTCGGCCAGGTCTCCTCGCCCGTGCGCTGGGACCTGTGCATGGAGTCCTTCGCCGCGGCCGGCGTCACGGGGCTGATCGAGGTCTCCCCCGCCGGCGCCCTCACCGGACTGGCGAAGCGCGGGCTCAAGGGCGTGCCCGCCGTCGCCGTGAAGACCCCCGACGACCTGCCGCAGGCCATCGAGCTCATCGACCAGGCCGCCTGAGCGACCGCATCACAGACGGAAAGGCAGAGCGCACCCGCATGACCACGCCCACCCTGAAGCAGTCCACCGGACCGCAGTTCACCCGCATCTACGCGATCGGCGCCGCCCGCGGCGACATCACGGTGCCGAACGACGACCTGGTCGGCCCGATCGACTCCTCCGACGAGTGGATCCGTCAGCGCACCGGCATCATCGAGCGCAAGCGCGCCTCGCACGACGTGCTCGCCGTCGACCTCGCGCAGAGCGCCTCGCTCGAGGCCATCGAGGGCGCGGGCATCGCCCCCTCCCAGATCGGTGCGATCCTCGTCTCGACCATCTCCAACCCGGTCATCACCCCGTCGCTCGCGACCCAGGTGGCCGAGCGGATCGGCGCGCCGCTGGCCGCCGCCTACGACATCAGCGCGGCCTGCGCCGGGTACGCCTACGGCATCGGCCAGGCCGACTCCCTCATCCGCGCCGGCCTCGCCGAGTACGTGCTCGTGATCGGCGCCGAGAAGCTCTCCGAGTTCGTCGACCCGACCGACCGCTCCATCTCGTTCCTGCTGGGCGACGGTGCCGGCGCCGCGATCATCGGCCCGAGCGACTCCGTCGGCATCGGCCCGACCATCTGGGGCTCGGATGCCACGAAGCGCGACGAGATCTACATGACGGGCACGAACATCGGCTTCCGGGACCAGGAGTCCGAGTGGCCGACGCTCCGCCAGAACGGCCAGGCGGTGTTCCGCTGGGCCGTCTGGGAAATGGTCAAGGTCGCCAACCAGGCCATCGAGGCCGCCGGCATCACCGTCGACGACCTGGCCGCGTTCATCCCGCACCAGGCGAACATGCGCATCATCGACGAGTTCGCCAAGCAGCTGAAGCTCCCCGACACGGTCGCCATCGGCCGTGACATCGCCACCACCGGCAACACCTCGGCCGCGTCCATCCCGCTCGCGACGCACCGGCTGCTCGAGGAGCAGCCCGGGCTCTCGGGCGGGCTGGCCCTGCAGATCGGCTTCGGCGCCGGTCTCGTGTTCGGCGCTCAGGTCGTCGTGCTGCCGTAGTCCGGCGCCCGACTACACTGAGACTCGGTCAAAATCACACCCCCAAGGAGAAGAACAATGGCATTGTCCACCGAAGAAGTCCTGGCCGGCCTGGCCGAGCTGATCAACGACGAGACCGGCATCGCCACCGACACCGTCGAGCTGGACAAGTCCTTCACCGACGACCTCGACATCGACTCCATCTCGATGATGACCATCGTCGTGAACGCCGAAGAGAAGTTCGACGTGAAGATCCCCGACGAAGAGGTCAAGAACCTGAAGACCGTCGGCGACGCCGTCAGCTTCATCGTCGCAGCCCAGGGCTGACACCCGTGCGCTGGTCGGCAGGATCGCCGCAACCGCGATCCTGCCGACCGCACCGCGCTTCCGCACCGCGCCTTTCCGGCGCGCCGGTGACCGGGTGACCCGGGCGCCCCGGCCCCGGCGAACTGCGAGCCCCTCCATCCTGGACTGACCACCCACAGAAAGTTTCACCATGAGCACGAAGAAGATCGTCGTCACCGGAATCGGCACGACCTCGCCCCTCGGCGGAACCGCCCGCGAGTCGTGGCAGAACCTCCTCGCCGGCCAGTCCGGCGCGTCGACCCTCGAGCAGAGCTGGGTGGCCGAGAACCAGCTGCCCGTGACCTTCGCCGCTCAGGCCCGCGTCCCCGCCTCCGAGGTGCTGGAGCGCATCGAGACCAAGCGCCTCGACCCGGGCAGCCAGTTCGCCCTCATCGCAGCCCGTGAGGCCTGGGCGGACGCCGGCTCCCCCGAGGTCGTCCCCGAGCGCTTCGGTGTCGACTGGGCCACCGGCATCGGCGGCGTGTGGACGCTGCTCGACGCGTGGGACACCCTGCGCGAGAAGGGGCCGCGCCGCGTGCTCCCGATGACCGTTCCGATGCTCATGCCGAACGGCCCGGCCGCCGCGATCGAGATGTCGCTCGGTGCCCGCGCCGGCGCGCGCACCGTCGTCTCGGCCTGCGCATCGAGCACCGAGTCGATCGCGAACGCCTACGACCACCTGCAGGCGGGCCTCGCCGACATCATCGTCGCCGGCGGTTCCGAGGCGGCCATCCACCCGCTGCCGATCGCCTCGTTCGCGTCGATGCAGGCGCTGTCCAAGCGCAACGACGACCCCGCGACGGCCTCGCGTCCCTACGACCTCACCCGGGACGGCTTCGTGCTCGGCGAGGGCGGCGCCGCCCTCGTGCTCGAGACCGAGGAGCACGCGCTGGCCCGCGGCGCACGCATCTACGCCGAGCTGCTCGGCGGCGCGGTCACGAGCGACGCCTACCACATCACCGCTCCCGACCCCGAGGGCTCGGCGGCGGCCCGCGCGATGATCGCGGCCATCTCGAACGCGGGCTACTCGCTCGACGACGTGGCGCACATCAACGCCCACGCCACCTCGACCCCGGTCGGCGACATCGCCGAGTACAAGGCGATGGAGCACGTGTTCGGCGAGCGTCTGGCGGGCATCCCGGTGTCGGCCACGAAGGCCTCCACGGGTCACCTGCTCGGTGGCGCCGGCGGCATCGAGGCGATCTTCACGGTGCTGGCGCTGCACGAGCGCACCGCACCCCCGACGATCAACCTCACCGAAGCCGACCCGGCCATCCCCCTCGACGTGGTGCGCGAGCCGCGCACCCTGCCCGAGGGTGACCTCCTGGCGATCAGCAACTCCTTCGGCTTCGGCGGCCACAACGCCGTCATCGCCTTCAAGACGGCCTGAGTCGTGTGAGCTGATGCCCCGCCCCTCACGGGCGGGCGTCAGCCGAAGGAGCGGTGCAGCCAGACCACGGGCGACATGTCGCTGGCGTAGCGGAAGGGCTCGAGCTCGTCGTCCCACGCCTGGCCGAGGGCGAGCCGCAGCTCGCGGTGCAGCTCGAGGGCGTTGGTGCCGGCCGACTCCATGGCGCTCCGGATGCGGTCCTCCGGGATGACGGTGTTGCCCGCGCTGTCGACCTGCGCGTAGAAGACGCCGAGGTCGGGCGTGTGCATCCACCGGCCGCCGTCGGTGCCCTCGCTGGGCTCCTCGGTGACCTCGTAGCGCAGGTGCTCCCAGCCGCGCAGGGCCGAGGCGATGGCGGCGCCCGTACCGGGCACACCCTCCCAGTAGAAGTCGGCCCGCTGGGTTCCGCGCAGCACGGGCTGCTCGATCCAGTCGAAGTTCACCGCACGACCGATAGCGCGACCTGCGGCCCACTCGATGTGGGGGCAGAGCGCGCGGGGGGCGGAGTGGACGTACACCACTCCGCGAGCACCGTTCGCCGCCATTTTCTTCTCCGTTCGTGAGGGACGTCTTCCCCAACGGCCTGTGAACGCAGTAATGGCGGTGCTATCCAGTTGTGAGTCTCATTGTGCCAGTGCCGATCCCCGAATCACAACCGTGTCATCCGCTGTTCGTGAAGCTCACAGCCTAGACTCGCGATTGTCTACGGAGTGAACAATTGCGCGATGTGCGCGTGCAGCTGCGCGCCGAGCCGAGCGCAGCGGGAGGAGGGCCATGTCGATCCGATCGGGCATCCTTGCCGTGCTCACGGCGACCGACGCCTACGGCCTGCAGCTGCACGGCGAGCTGGAGGAGCGCACCGAGCGGGTGGGCCGGGTGAACGTCGGGCAGATCTACTCCACGCTCGACCGGCTCGTCACCGCGGGGCTCGTGCGGGCATCCGGAGCCACCGACGACGGGCTGCCGCTCTACGGCCTCACCGACGAGGGCAGCGCCGCCGCCGAGGCCTGGCTGGCCGACGCGTCGATCGACGGGGCCGACCCCTGGGGGGACACCACCTTCAAGGTGCTGCTCGCGACGAGCCTCGGTCACCCGGCGGTGCCCGAGCTGCTCGAGCGCTACCGGGCGGTGTGGCGGCGCGAGGCGTCCGACGCCGCCGAGGGCCGCTCCCCCGGAGACCTCGCGCGCCGGCGGCTCGCCACCGCCGCCCTGGACTGGCTCGACGACCTCGAGGCCCTCCCGGGCGGGCCGGCGGCGCTCGTCATCCCGCTACGGAACGAGCGCCCCCGTCGAGGCCGCCGACCGGCGACGGCGCCAGAGTGACACGGGCAGGTAGCGGGCGAACGCACGGTCGCGCGGCTGCGCCTGCGCGTCCAGACCGCTGATCACGGCGAGCAGGTCGCGCCCGATGCGCGCCCGCGTCTCGTCGCTCGCGCTGCCGGGCGGGGCGTACTGCTCGAACTCGGCAGCGATCCTCAGCCGGCCGAGGGCGTCGACCGGCACCATGTTCTCGGCCGCGAGCCGCCGCTCGACGTCGGAGAGCGTGTCGCCGTGGGAGCGCTGCAGCCGGTGGTCGTCGAGGGTGTCCTCCAGCTCGAGCCAGGCGAGGGTGCCCGGCTGCGGGTCGGTGGCGAGCCGGCGGATGCGCCCGCGCCGCACGAACCGCCGGGCCGCGAACGGCGCCAGCACGATGAGCGCGACGACCGCGAGCACCCCGGCGAAGATCGACCAGCCGCGCACCTGCGCGAGCACCTGCTGCTCGGCCGACTGCACCGCCCCGACGTCGCCGCGATCAGGCCCCGCGGAGTTGGTCGCCGTCGAGGTCGAGCTCGGAGCAGGCGCCGACGAGTCGGTCGCCGACTGCTGCGCGTAGTCGGGCAGGCTGTAGTCGGGAGGGGTGATGTCGAGGCCGGGGGTGGGCTCGAAGGGCAGCCAGCCGATGCCCTCGAAGTAGAGCTCGGGCCACGCGTGCAGCTGGTCGGTGTAGACCTCGTAGACCGGCTGCCCGTCGGCCGTGCTGTCAGCGGTCTGGCCCGGTGCATAGCCCACGGCGATGCGCGAGGGGATGCCCAGGGTGCGCGCCATCACGGCCATGGCGGCCGAGAAGTGCACGCAGTAGCCCTCCTTCTTGTCGAGGAAGGCGGCGATCATCTCGGCGTTGCTGCCGTCGTAGCCGTTCGAGGCCGGAGCCGCGAGCGAGTAGCGGAACTGCCCCGAGCGGAAGTACTCCTGCAGCGCGACGGCCCGGTCGTAGTTCGTGGCCGCCCCGGCGGTGATGGTCGACGCCTCCTGGGCGATGACCGGGGGCAGGTCGGGGGGCAGGCCGAGATAGCCCGCCAAATTGTCGGGCACCGTGGCTCCGGCGGTGGCCAGCTGCTCGGCGGTCGGCGCCACCGCGAGGCTCGTGGCCTGGTAGTTGATGCCCCGGGTGTCGCCCTGCAGGTCGGTGATCGTGAAGGTGTTCGGCGTGATCAACCAATTGCCGCTCAGCGAGTCGACCTGCTGGCTCGGGTAGGGCAGCGGCAGCCAGTCGCTGCGGAGGCCTGCGATCGACACGGTGGTGGTCACGTCGGTGACCGGCACCTCGGGTGCGAGCCCGGGCGGCGTGCCGAACTCCTGGCCCTCGTACGAGACGCCGTCATAGGGCGCCTCGGGTTCCCAGGTGCCGCCGGAGAAGTCGCTCAGGTTGACCATCTTGAGATAGAGGCCCTCCTCCGACGAGGTGGAATAGGTGAGCGAGAGCACCGGGTCGCTGCGGCGCAGGTCGCGGCCGAGCTGGATCGTCGGGTCGACGCCCGTGGCGTAGGTCGACGCGAACGGCGTTCCGTCGCCCTGCTCGGCCAGGTCGCGCGAGGTGAGACCGGGGGTGACGGTGGGCAGCACGACCATCGCCGCGACGGCCGCGGCGGCGAGCCCCAGGGCGAGGCCGGCGTTCCTCCCCCCGGCGGTGGGCCGGATGCGCGTGGTCGGCCCCGCCCGCCCGCCCGACCCGATGCGCGCCCCCGTCCAGAGCACGAGCAGGAAGGCGAGCCCGGTGAGCACGTACACGAGCACTTGCGGGTCGTCGCGACGCACGAGAGGCGCGATCGTGAGCACGGCCAGCGGACCCGTGCCGCTGAGCGCCGGCACCCGGAGCCCCGTGGCCAGCTCGTCGCTGACCAGCGCGATCAGCCCGATCGACATCACCAGCAGCTGGGTCAGCTCGGGCACCGCGACGGCGGGCACCTCCTGCACCGCGATCGACTCCCGCGCAGCGGCGAGATCGGAGGAGATGTCGGCGACCGTGTCGAGGGTCGGCAGCACGAGCCAGGTCGTGCCGGGGGCGTACAGCAGCACGACGATCGCGACCCAGAGCAGCACGGCCACCCCGATGACCACCACCTCGGGCAGCCCGCGGGCCCGCAGCAGCGCCGAGACGCCGAGCAGCACGACGACCATCGCCATCGTGGCGAACCACCAGCCGATGCCCTGCAGCAGGGGCGACAGGCTGAACAGCGCGAAGCCCATGGTCAGGCCGACGGCGAGCGTCGTCGTCCAGGCACCCGAGCGCTCCCGGCGGCGGGCAGCGGATGCGCGCCCGCGCCCGCTCGTCGGCCGGCCGTTCAGGCCGCCGTCGCCCACCGCTCCGGTCGCGCGCTGACGTCCGCTCGGCGACCCCTCGGGGGCCGCCGGCGACACGGGAGGACGCAGCACGGTGCTCATGCGAGCCCCCGCGCCTCGCCGAGCGATCGCCACAGGGCCGGCAGGCTCTCGTCGGGTGAGCAGTCGACCACGGTCCAGCCCGACGAGCGGAGCTCGGCGGACACGGGGGCGGCGGACACGGGGGCGGCGGTCCCAGGGGCGGAGGCCCGAGCATCCGTCTCCCCCACCACGAACACGACGGCGTGCGACGACATGGCGGCCAGCCCCCGGATGCGGTCGGCGGCCCCCGGCGCGTTCGACACGACCGCGAACACGGGCGGGGCGTCGGGCGAGGTGAGCGCCGCCTCGTCGACGGCCGCCCGGAAGTCGCTCGGGTCGTGCACGGCGTCGGGGCCGGTGCGGGCGAGTTCGCGCACCGCGCGGGCGGCTCCGAACGGTGCGACCAGCACCTCGGCGCCGTCGCCCGTGCCATGGCCGACGAGCCGCACACCGAAGCCCTCGTTCATCAGGTGCACGGCGATGGACGCCATCGTGCTGACGGCCCACTCGAAGCCGTCGCCCGGCAGGAAGGAGTGGGCGTCGAGCAGGATGACCGCATCCTGATCGTTGCGCTGGTCGTCCTGCCGCACCATCAGCTCGCCGTGCTTGGCGGTGGCCGGCCAGTGCACGCGGCGCATCGAGTCGCCGGGGAGGTATTTGCGGGCGATGACGTCCTGCTCCCCCGCTCCCACGAGGCGGCGCGAGACCTGCTCGGCGCCGTCACCGGTCGAGAGGCGCAGGTCGACGCGGGCGAGCTCGTAGACCGTCGGGGTGATGAGAACGGTGTCGGTGCCGCCGAAGCCGAGCCGCCGCGTGGCGCAGCCGAAGGGGTCGGTGAGCGTGAGCTCGAGCGGGCCGATCGGATGCTCGCCCCGCCGCCCCGTGTCGAGCGGGTAGTCGAGGCGCTGCGTCGGCGGCTCGTCGAGCGTCGAGGACGAGTAGCGCTCGAGCGGCGGGAAGAGCGCGGGAGGAGCGGCCTCGAGCGGCGGGGCCGTGCGCTCCCGCCAGGCGGCCGCCGGCGTGCGGAGGCTTCCCCAGTTCTGCAGGAACATCGACACGGTGACCGCCTGGCCGACGGTGCCCGACTCGGGGCTGAACCGCCGTCGAACGGTGATCGCGATGCGGCGGAGCGCCACCCAGGCGAGAGACAGCAGCGGAACGGCGAGCAGGAAGCAGGCGAGGTAGGCGAGCTCCTGGCGGCGGAACAGCTGCGTGAGCACGAGCACGACGACGCCGGCTGCGACGAAGCCCCAGCCGCGCACGGTGAGGCGCGGCAGGGAGCGGGTGGGTCGGGGAGCGGGCACGGTCAGGCCGACGGGCGGGAGCGGTTCAGCGGCACCGGCGTGGCCGCGACGCTCCCCCGGAGCGCCGTGGCGATCGCCTCGGTGCCGCCCCCGCGGGTGTCGCTGGCCGCGCGACGGGTGGCGACGATGCGGTGCGCGAGGATCGGCACGACGAGCTCGTTGATGTCGTCGGGCACCACGAACTCGCGGCCGCGCAGGGCGGCGAGCACCTTGGCCGCGCGCACGAGGTGCAGGGTGCCGCGAGGGCTCGCGCCGAGCCGGAACTCGGGGTGGGTGCGGGTGGCCTGCACGATCGAGACCACGTACGACTCGACGGCGCGGCTGACGTAGATGGCGCGGGCGGTGTCGATCAGCTCGGCGAGCCGGTGCTTGTCGACCACGGCCCGCAGGCTCTCCATCGGGCTCCGCGACTCGCGGTGGTGCAGCATCGACAGCTCGGCGGCGGCATCGGGGTAGCCCATCGAGATGCGCGCCATGAAGCGGTCGCGCTGCGCCTCGGGCAGGGCATAGGTGCCCTCCATCTCGATGGGGTTCTGCGTGGCGACCACGATGAACGGCGGTTCGAGCGGATGCGTGGTGCCGTCGACCGAGACCTGCTGCTCCTCCATGCACTCCAGCAGGGCGGACTGGGTCTTGGGCGAGGCGCGGTTGATCTCGTCGGCGATGACGATGTTGGCGAACACGGCTCCGCGCTTGAACTCGAAGGCGTGGTCGACCTGGTTGTAGATGGAGACGCCGGTCACGTCGGACGGCAGGAGGTCGGGGGTGAACTGGATGCGGCTGACCGTGCATCCGACGCTCGTGGCGAGTGCTTTCGCCAGGGTGGTCTTGCCGACGCCCGGCACGTCTTCGACGAGGAGGTGGCCCTCGGCGATGAGGACGATGAGAGCGAGCGTGGCGGCCTCGGTCTTGCCGTCGATGACCCGCTCGAGGTTGTCGAGGATGGCGCCCGTGTACCGCCCGAACTCGTCGAGGCTGAGCGGGGCTCCCGCGCCGGCCGGGGTGGCCACAGGCGAGGAGGTGAGGGCTTCGGATGTCACGGGCGGAGGTCTCCTCGATCAGCGGCGATGCAGGGTCGGGCCGGGGTGGGCACGCGCATGACAATCACGATAAGCGCCAGGGCCGACAATTTCACCCCTTACTCAGGGCCTGCATAGGCGGCTCACACGCGGGATCGCGCACGGCGGCGCTCAGAGGAAGCGCTGCAGGGCGAGATAGACGAGCAAGCTGGTGAGGAGCAGGGCTGCGACGACGACGACCGGCGCGAACGCCCGGTGCCCCGACAGCCGCTGCCACGGCGTCGACAGCTCAGGCCGACGGAAGTCCCTTTTCGGGTCTCGATCAGGCATGCGCCCCTCCGCTCGTCCCGTGTGACGGGCCCCTCCCGTCATCGGGTCTTCGGAGCGACCTGTCCCCCGGATTGGTCACAGGGGCGCAGGGCGTCGGTAGGGCGGACGGGACTTGAACCCGTGACCGACGGATTATGAGTCCGCTGCTCTGACCAGCTGAGCTACCGCCCCGAGACCGCGGCCGGGCAGCCGCGGAATCGAGACAACGATACCCTGACCCGCGGCCCGTTCAGGCGCTCGACGCAGGCGCGCCCACGCGGGCGGCCCCTGCTCAGGCTGGCGGCGTGCTCGACACGGGGTGCGGCGCCTCGGGCACGGCCTCCCCGCGGTAGATGTGCTCGAACGTCGTCAGCGTGCGCTGGATGTCGTGGGCCTCCACGATGTGCAGCGACTCGTTCTTGAAGCGGTCGAGCTCCTCCTGCGGCAGGGTGAGCACGCGCTCCAGCCGGTCGGCGAGCTGCTGGGCGTCGCCCGGGGCGAAGAGGTAGCCGTTCTCGCCGTCGTGCACGAGGTGCGGCAGCGCCATGGCGTCGGCGGCGACCACGGGCAGTCCGCTCGCCATCGCCTCCATGGTGGCGATGCTCTGCAGCTCGGCGATCGAGGGCATGGCGAAGACGGTGGCGCGCGTGTAGAGGCGCTGCTTCTCCTCCTCGGTGACGTAGCCGGTGAAGGTGACCCGGTCGCCGATGCCGAGCTGCTGGGCCATGGCCTGCAGGTTCTTCAGCTGGTCGCCGCCGCCGACGATGTCGAGCTTCACGTCGAGCGAGTCGGGCAGCAGCTGGATGGCCTTCAGCAGCACGTCGAGGTGCTTCTCACCGGTCACCCGGCCGACGAAGATCACCCGGTTCTCGGTGTGCGGCGCGAAGTCGGGCACGAACAGGGAGGCGTCGACACCGCAGGAGATGGCGTAGACGTCGTGCAGGCCGGTCTCCTTCTCGAAGTAGTCGGCCGCGCGGCGGGTGGGGGCGGTGACGGCGTCGGCGCGCACGAAGGAGCGGCGAGCCGCGGCCCAGGCGAGACCGATCGCCCAGTTCTGCAGGAACTTCGGGATGCCGGTGAAGGCCAGCATGTTCTCGGGCATGAAGTGGTTCGTGCCGACGATGCGGATGCCACGCTTCTCGGCCTCGGTCGAGAGCCCCCGGCCGATGATGATGTGCGACTGGAAGTGCACCACGTCGGGCTGCACCTCGTCGATGATCCGCGCGCTGTTCTGGCGGATTCGCCACGGCATCGCGAAGCGCAGCCAGTCGTGCGGGTACCAGCGCCAGCTGTAGAGGCGGTGCGCGGTGATCACCTGGCCGTCGTAGACCTCCTTCCAGGTGCCGTGCTTGCGGCCTGCGGAGGGGGCCACGACGTGCACGTCGTGTCCGCGCGAGGCGAGACCGGAGGCGAGGTGCTCGGAGAAGCGGGCCGAGCCGTTGACGTCGGGCGAGAAGGTGTCGGCGCCGATCAGGATGCGCAGCGGCCGGTCCGTCGTTCCGGGTGCCGGCCGGGCATCCGGTGCGGTGTTCGGATCACGGGAGTCAGTCAAACCGTCGTCTTCCTTGGAATGGGGGCGGGCCGCACGTCGGCGGATACCGCGGGTTGAGGAGAAAACTACCCTAGTGCTGCGCCTGGGGGTGGTAGCGCGCGAGCCCGAAGACGCCGACGACCGCGATCGCACCGCAGGCGATGAATGCGAACATGGCCCACAGGGGCGCCTGCGAGGCCTCGCCGAGCACCAGGATGCCGATGCCGACGGCGACGAGCGGGTCGATCACGGTGAGGCCGGCGATCACGAGGTCGGGCGGGCCGGAGGAGTAGGCGTTCTGCACGAAGTAGCCGCCGAGCGCCGCGGCGGCGAGCAGGCCGATCAGCGCCAGCACGGTGAGCCACTCGAAGTCGGCCTGGAAGATGCGGCTGATCACGACCTTCGCGAGGGTGGCGACGAAGCCGTAGAGCACGCCCGCGCCGACGATGTAGGCGATGGCCTTGAAGCGGCGGCGCAGGAAGGCGAAGCCCACTGCGAACAGGGCCAGCACGACGGCGAGGATGATCAGGATGACGATCAGCTCGCGGGTGCCGACGGGCTTGTCGACCGCGGTGAAGGCCGCGACGAGCACGAACAGGCCGACGCCGCCGACGCAGAGCACGATCGAGATGATCGAGCTGCGGTTGAGCTTGACCTTGCTGACCCGCGAGTTGAGCACGGCCGTGATCACGAGGGCGACCGCGCCGAGGGGCTGCACCACGATGATCGGCGAGAAGCCGAGGCTGGTGAGCTGGAACACGATCGCGAGACCGAGCATCACGGTGCCGAGCACCCACGACGGGCGGCCGAGCAGCGCCATCATCTGGCGGGCGTTCAGGCCCTTCTCGGCCTGATTGGTGTTCGCCTCGACCTTCGCGACCCCGCGGTGCTGGAACTGGGCGCCCAGGCTGAGGAAGACCGCGCCCACGAGGGCGATCGGGATGCCGATGAACTGCTTCGGGTCGAGAGCGATCGGCTCGGTCAGCTGAAGCATGTCGAGAGGCACCCGTCGACAGTACCGTGCGGGTACCGCGGTTAGGCTTAGCGAATGGCTGTTCTCCCGATTCGGATCTCCGGCGATCCGGTGCTGCACACGCCCGCCTCCCCCGTCGTCGCCATCGACGACGAGCTCCGCGCCCTCGTGGCCGACATGTTCGAGACCATGGACGCGGCGCCCGGAGTGGGCCTCGCCGGCCCGCAGGTCGGCGTGCCGCTGCGGCTGTTCGTCTTCTCGTACACCGAGGACACGGGCGACGACGAGGGCGAGGACACCGGCTCCCTCCGCGAGTACCGCGGCGTCGCCATCAACCCCGAGCTCTACATCTCCCCCACCTCGGTCGAGCCGGCCGACCCCGACACCGAGTCGGAGGGCTGCCTGTCGTTCCCCGGCGAGCGGTTCCCGCTGGTGCGGGGCGCGGCGGCCATCCTCCGGGCCACCGACCTCGACGGCCGACCGTACGAGATCGAGGCCGAGGGGTGGCTCGCGCGCATCTTCCAGCACGAGTTCGACCACCTCGACGGGCTGCTCTACGTCGACCGCATCGACCCGGTGTACGCCAAGGTGGCGCGGAAGATCGAGCGCAAGAAGGGCTGGGGCGTGCCGGGGCTGGCCTGGCTGCCCGGGGTCGACGAGCTCGACGCCTAGGGGTTCACGCCTCGCCCGTTCCTGAAGGGCCGGTTCCTGAAGTGCCGGTTCCTGAAGGTCTGCGCGGCGATGGTGCTCAGGTGAGCATCCGGATGCCCGCGGCGACCAGTGCCGCGGCGATCACCACCACGACGAACGGCACGCGCAGCGCATAGAGCACGGCGGCCACCAGCACGGCCGGCACCCGCGCGTCGAGCTGCACGGCCTGACCGGCCCCGAAGGTCTGCACGCCGATCAGGGCCGCCAGCAGCGCCACCGTCATCAGGTTCGCGACGCGGGCGACGGTGGGGTGCTCGAATGCCTTCGGCGGGATCAGGTAGCCGGCGACCTTGAGCGCGGCGCAGACGATCGAGGCGAGGAGGACGATCTGCCAGGCGGTCACGCTTCGCCTCCCGCCGGCGGGCTCGGCTGGGCCGGCGGTCCGGCCGGCGGCCCGGCTGGCGGCCCGGCTGGCGGCTTCGCGGCGAACAGGTTGAAGCCGCCCACCACGAGGGCGACTCCCGCCGCCACGAGCACGGGCAGGCCGGGCACCAGCACGGGCGTGAGCAGCGTGGCCACCACGGCGGCGGCCACCGCGACGGCGTGCGTCTGGCGCTCCTTCAGTCGCGGCCAGAGCAGCCCCAGGAAGGCTGCTGCCGCGGCGGCGTCGAGCCCGTAGGCGCTGACGTCGCCGAGCAGGTCGCCGATCAGGGCGCCGACGAGGGTGGTGAGGTTCCAGCCGAGGTAGATGGCGAGGCCGGTCACCCAGAAGCCGGCGCGCTGCGCTGCCGGCGTGGTCTGAGCGGTCGAGACGGCGACGGACTCGTCGATGGTCAGCTGCGCGGCGGCCGCCCGGCGCCAGAAGCCGCGGCCGACGACGGGGGCCATCCGGATGGAGTAGAAGACGTTCCGGGTACCGAGCAGTGCGGCGCTCGTGATCGCGGCGGGGCCGGCCGCCAGTCCGCCCGAGGCGAGCACGCCGATCAGGGCGAACTGCGAGCCGCCGGTGAACATCACGAGGCTGAGGAAGCAGGTCTGCCAGACGTCGAGGCCCGAGAGCGTGGCGAGGGCACCGAAGGAGATGCCGTAGACGGCGGTGGCGAGGCCGACGGCGAGGCCGGAGCGGATGGCGGCTCGCTCCTCGGGGGTGCGCTGCCCGGGGGTGCGCGGCCCAGGGGTGCGCTGCTCGGCCATCCCTCGATCCTGCCAGAGGGTGGGAGCAATCCGGGAACCGGCCGTGAGCGGCGCGCAAGCCCTGGCCGCCCCAGGAGGGCGAGCGTAGGGTGCGAAAGACGCACGAGGCTTGTGGGAACGGACGATCGACGATGATTGAGCACGAATACGGGCGGGTGGTGCACCACGGAGGGCGCACGTTCTTCGCCACCGAGACGATGGCCGAGATCTTCGAGGCGGCTGCGGCCGACATCGTGGCGCGGGGCGACACGGAACTGGTGCCGCTGCTGCACCGCGGTGGGGTCGACCTGCTGCTGGTGGGGCCTCGCGTACCGATCGCCGTGCGGCGCATCGAGGTGGGCCGGGCACCGGTGGCGCAGGCGGAGAAGCGCACCGCCGTCTGAGGTCTCGACGCGGAGCCCGACGCCTCGACGCGGAGTCTGACGCCTCGGCCCGGAATTCGGCACGAAGCGCGGCGTGAAGAGTTCAGCCCGAACCGCGGCTTAAAGAAGGAAAGCCTCGCGGGTGGAGCCGCGAGGCCTTCGCTCCCCGACTTGGACTCGAACCAAGAACCTGCCGGTTAACAGCCGGCTGCTCTGCCAATTGAGCTATCGAGGAATGGTGCTGCCGGAACAGCACTCAATACATTACCACCACTTTCGCGGCGCTCCTGACACCTCGGCGTCAGTACCCCGCGGCGGGGTCGACGCGCCCCGCGAACTCGCCGGTCTCGAGGAACGCGCGCACGTTGTGACGCACGCGCGCGGCCAGCAGCGGCGCAATCATCTCGGGCGTGTCCGCCGAGTGCGGGGTGACGATCGCGGTGTCGAGCGAGAAGAGCGGATGCCCGTCGGGCAGCGGCTCGGGATCGGTCACGTCGAGGGCGGCCCCCGCGATGCCACCGCTCTCGAGGGCGGCGACGAGCGCCTCGGTGTCGACGAGCCCCCCGCGCGCGATGTTGACGAGGTGGGCCGTCTCGGGCAGGAGCTCGAGCTGGCGGGCGCCGATCAGCTTGTCGGTGCCGGCGGTGAACGCGGCGGCGACGACCAGCAGGTCGGCCTCGGGCAGCACCTCGTCGAGCTGCTCGACCGGCACGGTGCGGTGGGCGCCCTCGACCGGGTCCGCCGAGCGGCGCACGATGGTGACCGTCACACCGAACGGCTCGAGGAGCCGCAGCAGCTCGAGGGCGATGCCGCCGGCGCCGATGATGACGACGTTCAGCCCGTAGAGCGAGGATCCGATCTTCGGCCCCCAGCTGGTGGCACGGATGCGCGTGGGCAGCTCGCGGAGGAGCGCCAGCGCGAGCGTCAGCGCATGCTCTGCGACGGGCTGGGCGTAGGCGCCCTTGGCGCTCGTCCAGACGAGGCCGGGGCGGTCGTGGTCGCGGATGGACTCGGCGAAGGCGTCGACTCCCGCCCAGGGCAGCTGCACCCAGCCGATGCCGGGGTGGGTCGAGATGATCTCGTCGAACTGCTCGGGGCGGTCGTGGGCGAGCCAGACGATGCCCCGGGTGTCGTCGCCGAGCGGGGCGACGGTGCCGCCGGCCGCTTCGACGGCCTCGACGAAGGTGGGATCGGCCTCGGGCAGCACTGTGATCGGGCCGGGCTCGGGCCGCTCGCCGGCGGGCAGGGCGTCGGCGGCGACCGCGAGCACCTCGCGGTGGCGTCCGTCGAAGGATCGGGATCGGGGCGTCATCGGGCTCCTCGGGTCTCGTCGTCGTTCGGGCTCAGCGGGCCGGCCGGGTCATTGGCGGCGTCGGCGTCGGCGCGGGAGTAGTCGCCCTCGTCGGCGTCCTCGTCGAACTCGTCATCGTCGTCGTCCTCGTCGAACTCGTCGTCGTCGAGCCCGTCGCCGTTCAGCTCCTCCGCGAGGCGGACCACGTACGGGTGCCGCGGGTCGGCCAGCACCTCGTCGATCGGCCCGAGGCCCACCACGACGCCCTCATGAATGACGGCGACCCGGTCGGCGCTCCGCCGCAGCGTGTCGAGATCATGGCTGACGATCAGAGCGCTGGCACCACGGGCCCGCTGCAGGCCGGCGATCACGTCGACCACCGCGCTCCGCACCGAGACGTCGACGCCCGCGGTCGGCTCGTCGGCGATCAGCAGCACCGGGTCGAGGATCAGTCCGCGCGCCACCGCCACCCGCTGCCGCTGCCCGCTGGAGAGCTCGTGCGGCAGCTTCATCATCGAACCCACGGGCAGCAGCAGCGCGTCGACGAGCGTGGCGGCCTTCAGGCCCGCCTCGTGCCGGTCGTAGCGTCTGTCGCGGAGCAGCAGCGGTTCGGCGACGAGCTCGGCCACGGTCATGTTCGAGGTGAGCTTCGACCCGGCGTCCTGCGCCACGTAGCCGACGCCGAGGGTGAGCTTGCCGAGCTTGCCGCGGCGGATGCCGCGCATCTCGAAACCGAGCACCTCGAGACTGCCGCCGATGATGCGCGGCGACGACTCCTTCGAGGCCCGCAGGGCGGCCTGCCCCGACGCCACGTGCGCGAGCGTCGACTTGCCGGAGCCGCTCGACCCCACCAGCCCCACGATCTCCCCGGGGGCCACCGTGAGCGTGAACCCCTTCACGGCGGTGAAGGCGGGACTGACGCTGTGCGAGGGGTACTCGATCGTCACGTCGGAGGCGGAGAGCACGTTTCGTTCGACCATCAGGCTTCGAGCCTAGGCGCGAAGTCGCGCCGGCCCCGACGGCACGGCGGATGCTCGGAGATTGCGCGACCGGGCCCACCGCTCGCTCAGGCGCGGTGCGATCGGGCGCTACTCCCCGACGAAGGCCCGCCGGTCGGCCTCGAGCTGCGCCGACTGGATCTGGATCTCGCGGTAGAGCACGGGCTCCGCCACCCGGTCGGTGCGCTGAAGCCGCAGCACGAGCTCGTCCTTGCGGCGGCTGAGATCGCGCTCGACGAGGGCGCGCACGACTCCGCGCAGGTAGTTCTCGGGCGCGCGCTCGGGTCGCTCCGGAATGGGCGCGACCGCCAGCTGCTCGACCAGGGTGCGGTACTCCGGCGGCACGTCGGCCTGCACCGTCTGCACGAAGTCGGGCTGGTCGAAGTGCTCGACGTTCCGCGCGACCGCGTCACGCACGGCGGCCAGCGGCGCGCTGGCGAAGCCGCAGCCGGTCGACCTGGTGAGGAGCTCGGCACCGATCACGATGGGCGATTGCAGCATGGCCATCAGCGCATCCCGCTCCCGGCGAACAGTGGTGGTGGAGGGCAGCTCGGTGAGGGAGACCGCCGGCACCTGGGCGGGCACGGCCTCGAGGGTCGTCACCGACGCCACCTGGGGGTCGGCCGCCGGCGAGGGCCGGTACCCGCCCTGGCCGCCCGATGCTCCCTGACCACCATGACCGGCCTGGCCACCCTGACCGGCCTGGCCACCCTGACCGCCTCGGCCGTCCTGCACACCGCCGCCCGGCCGCAGCGCTCCGCGGTCGCCACCCGGCGCACCGCCACGATCGCCGCCGTTGCCCTGCCCGTGTCCGTGGCCCTGCCCCGCACCCGAGCCGCCGCTGCGCACCGAACGCTCGACCGCCTGCTGCACCACGTCGAGGTCGGTGCCGAGCATCTTCGCGAGCTGCCGGGTATAGGCCGGCCGGAGCGCCGAGTCGCGGATGTCGGCGACGATCGGTGCCGCATCCCGCAGCGCGGCCACGCGACCCTCGACCGTGTCGAGGTCGTAGGCCGAGAGCTTCTGCCGGATCACGAACTCGAACATCGGCTTCTTGCTCTTGATCAGGCGGCGCACGGCGTCGTCGCCCTTGGCCAGACGCAGGTCGCAGGGGTCGAGGCCGTCGGGCGCGACGGCGACGTAGGTCTGCGCGGCGAAGCGCTGCTCCTCGCTGAACGCGCGGAGGGCCGCCTTCTGGCCCGCGGCGTCGGGGTCGAAGGTGAAGATGACCTCGCCGAGGCCGGCGGAGTCGTCGGAGAGCACCCGCCGCATGATCTTGATGTGGTCGACGCCGAACGACGTGCCGCAGGTCGCCACTGCGGTGGTGACGCCCGCGAGGTGGGCCGCCATGACGTCGGTGTAGCCCTCGACCACGACGACCTGGCGGCTGCGCGCGATGTCGCGCTTGGCGAGGTCGAGCCCGTAGAGCACCTGCGCCTTGTGGTACACGATCGTCTCGGGGGTGTTGAGGTACTTCGGGCCCTTGTCGTCGTCGAACAGCCGGCGCGCGCCGAAGCCGACGGTCTGCCCCGTCTGGTCACGGATCGGCCAGATCAGCCGCCCACGGAAGCGGTCGTAGGTGCCGCGGTCGCCCTGGCTGAGAAGGCCCGCCGCCGTGAGTTCCTGCTCGGTGTAGCCGCGGCCACGGAGGTGCTTGCCGAGGTTGTCCCAGCCCTGCGGGGCGTAGCCCACGCCGAAGCGCGCGGCCGCCGCGGCGTCGAAGCCGCGCTGGCCGAGGAAGGCGCGGCCGGCCTCGGCACCGGGCGAGGTGAGCTGCTCGGCGAAGTACTCCCGAGCCGCCTCGTTCGCCGCGAGGAGGCGGGCCCGGTTGCCCTGGTCGGCCGCCGCTCCCCCGTCTTCGTAGTGCAGCTGGAAGCCGATCTTGGCGGCGAGCCGCTCGACGGCCTCGGAGAAGGTGACGTGGTCCATCTTCTGCAGGAACGTGAAGACGTCGCCGCCCTCGCCGCAGCCGAAGCAGTGGTAGTAGCCCACCTGGGGGCGCACGTGGAAGCTCGGCGAGCGTTCGTCGTGGAACGGGCAGAGCCCCTTCATCGAGCCGACGCCCGCGCTCTTCAGCGTGACGAAGTCGCCGACCACGTCGGCGATGTTGATGCGCGACCGGACCTCGTCGATGTCGTTGCGACGGATCAGTCCTGCCATGTCACCCGCCCTGCCATCTCGCCCACCGGTCCTCCTAGGATAGAGCCCGCCTGGGCCCCTCGGCCGCGAGCAGCTCTTCTCCCAGGCTGCCCTCATCGGCCGGTGCGCAGAGGCGCTCGTACCACGACAGGGCCGTCTGGTCGGTGAGGCTGGCGACCTGGTCGACGACCACCCTGCGGGCGGCCCGGTCGTCGGCGGCGGTGCGCCAGTCGTCGGCGAACGCGGGGTCGAGTGCCGCCCCGTCGCTCTCCCAGAGCCGGTCGGCCAGCTCCATCAGGAGCCCCCGCTGCTGCTGGTAGAGCGGCTGCCTGGCGTCGTTCGACATGACGAACACCGAGACGATGCCCTTGAGCGTCGCGATCTCGGCGGCGACCCAGTCAGGCACGATGACGTCGGCGCCGTAGCGGGTGATGCTCGGCGTCGGGAAGGACTCCCGGGTGGCCCGTGTGGCCGCTCCGGCGAAGCGCCCGATCAGCTGGCTGGTGAGGTTCTTCAGCTTGGCGTGGGCGCGGCGCGAGTCGTCCCACTCCGAGAGCCAGACCTGCAGCGAGTCGAGGCGCTCGAACGCCTCGCTCAACTCGTCGAGCGAGAACCCTCCGCCGGCGCGGGCGTGGATGCTCCGCACCAGATCGGCGTGGTCGACCCGCCGGCCGAGCACCCGCACGTCGATGTAGCCGTTCAGCACGGCGTCTTCGAAGTCGTGCACCGAGTAGGCGATGTCGTCACTGAGATCCATCACCTGGGCCTCGACGCAGAGCTTCCGGGCCGGCGCTCCGGCCCGGAACCAGTCGAACACCGGCGCGTCGTCGTCGTAGACGCCGTACTTCAGCCGGCCGCTCGGGTCTTCGACGGGGTCGGACGCCGCCCACGGGTACTTGCAGCTCGCGTCGAGGCTCGCCCGCGTGAGGTTGAGGCCGTAGCCGTGCCCGCTGTCGTCGAACACCTTCGCCTCGAGGCGGGTGAGGATGCGCAGGCTCTGGGCGTTGCCCTCGAAGCCGCCGATCGACTGCGCCCACTGGTTGAGGGCCTTCTCGCCGTTGTGACCGAACGGCGGATGCCCGAGGTCGTGCGCGAGGCAGGCCGAGTCGACGACGTCGGGGTCGAGGTCGAGGCTGGAGGCGAGCTCCCGCCCGACCTGCGCCACCTCGAGCGAGTGGGTGAGCCGGTTGCGGGCGAAGTCGGCGACGACAGTGGGGCTCAGCACCTGCGTCTTGGCCGCCAGGCGGCGAAGCGATGAGGAGTGCAGGATGCGGGCCCGGTCGCGCTGGAAGTCGCTGCGCCGGGTGTAGTGCTCCTCGGGCAGCATGCGCTCGGCGTCGGACTCGGCGTAGCCCTTCGTGGGCGCGAAGGTCTGCAGGTCGAGGGCGTCAGCCACCGCTGTTCTCCTTCTCGGCCGCGGCGACCTCGGCGCGGCCCGCGGTCTCGAGCGAGCGCGACTCCAGCCAGCGGTCGGGCAACGAGGGGCGCTTCGGGCTGCCGGCGCGGCCGCGGGGGCCCTCGGCGTCGGCGCCCGGGTAGGGCATCGACCAGTCGAGTTCGGCCAGGATCTCGTCCATCTGCTCGAGGCTCTGCACCGTGCTGAGCGCGGCCCGCACCTCGTGCCCCGCCGGATAGCCCTTGAGGTACCAGGCGACGTGCTTGCGGATGTCGCGGCAGGCGCGGCCCTCGTCGTCGTAGAACTCGACCAGCAGCTCGGCGTGCCGGCGGAGGGTCTGCGCGACCACGCCGAGCGACGGCGCCGCCCGCAGGGCCGCCGCCTCCTCGGCCGAGAGCTCGCCCGCGCGCACGCGGAACGCGGCGGCCAGGTCGCCGAACAGCCACGGCCGGCCGAGGCAGCCGCGCCCGACGACCACGCCGTCGCACCCGGTCTCGTCGACCATGCGGATGGCGTCTTCGCCCGACCAGATGTCTCCGTTGCCGAGAACCGGGATGGAGGTGATGGTCTCTTTCAGCGTCGCGATGGCCGACCAGTCGGCCTGACCGCTGTAGAAGTCGCTCGCCGTGCGGGCGTGCAGCGCGATTGCCGCGGCGCCCGCCCCCTCGGCCGCCTTCGCGGCCTCGAGGTAGGTCAGGTGGTCGGAGTCGATGCCCTTGCGCATCTTGACCGTGACGGGCACGTCGCCCGCGGCCTCGACGACCGACTCGACGATCTCGCGGAAGAGGTCGAGCTTCCAGGGCAGCGCGGCTCCCCCGCCCTTCCTGGTGACCTTGGGCACCGGGCAGCCGAAGTTCATGTCGATGTGGTCGGTGCGGTCTTCGTCGACCAGGATGCGGGCGGCCTCGGCCATGGTGGCGGGGTCGACGCCGTAGAGCTGGATCGAGCGGGGCGTCTCGCTCGGGTGGTGGGTGATGAGGCGGAAGGTCGCCTCGTTGCGCTCGACGAGTGCCCGGCTCGTGATCATCTCGCTCACGTAGAGCCCGGCGCCGAACTCGCGGCAGAGCCGGCGGAACGCCGTGTTCGTGATGCCGGCCATGGGCGCGAGCACCACCGGCACGTCGAGCTGGATGGGCCCGATGGCCAGCCGGTCGGGGGTGAGGGTTGAAGTGGACATCGGGTCAATTCTCCCAGACGTGGGCGGCCACGGCGACGCGGCCGGGAATCCTGTGGACGGTTCGGTGGTTCTTCCGACTGTGACGGACAAGACGGACAAGACCGGAAACACGGACAAGACGGACACCCCGGCTGCAGACCGGCCCGCGGGCACCGAGCGCGTGCGCGAGCACGCCCGCCGACTCGGCCTCGAGGTCGAGGTCGTCGAGCGCCCCGAAGCGGGCTCCCTGCAGGAGGCCGCGCGGCTGCTCGAGCTCGCGCCCGGCGACATCGCCAAGAGCCTGGTGGTCAAACGCCACGACGGCGACTTCCTCTTCGCCCTCATCCCGGGCGACCGCCAGATCAGCTGGCCGAAGCTGCGCACCCTCGTCGGAGTCAACAAGCTCTCGATGCCCCACCAGGACGTCGCGCTGGCCGCCACCGGCTACGAGCGCGGCACGATCACCCCGCTCGGCAGCAGCACCGCGTGGCCCGTCTACCTCGACGAGTCCTTGGCCGGCCGCCGCATCGCGATGGGTGCGGGTGCGCACGGCCACAGCGCCTACGTCGACGCGGATGCGCTGGCCGCGGCCCTCGGCGCGACGGTCGCCGACATCAGCGAACCGCTGCCGCCGCGCTGACCGGGCCCGCCGCGCCGGCGGGGCCCACCACCGCGTCCGGCTCAGAACGAGCAGGAGTCGCCCTCGCAGCTCGCCCCGGGAGCCCCCAGCACGGTCAGCGGGGGTGCGACGGCGGGAACGGGACCGGTCGCCCCGGCCGGAGCCTCGGCACGAGCATCCGTCGCCGTCATGAGCCGACCTCGACCCGCTCGCCGGCCACCTGGGCCAGCACCTGGGCGAACGTCGCCGGATCCTGAGCGCCCGAGACCCCGTACTTGCCCTCGAAGACGAAGAACGGCACGCCCTGGATGCCGAGTTCCTGCGCCTGGCGCTGGTCGGCCCGCACGGCGTCGACGTTCTCGCCCGACTCGAGCGAGCGCACGACGTCGGCGCGGTCGAGTCCGAGTTCGGCGGCCAGGTCGGCCAGGTCCTCGATGCGGCCGACGTGCCGGCCCTCGACGAAGTAGGCCTTGAGCAGGCGTTCCTTCATCTCGAGCTGCAGCCCGTGCGCTTTGGCGTAGTGCATCAGCTCGTGCGCCTTGACGGTGTTGGTGTGCTTCAGGGCGTCGTAGTCGTAGTCGAGCCCGACGGAGGAGGCGATGCCGGTCACGCGCTCGAGCATCTGCGACGCCTGCTCGGCCGGGATCCCCTTGTGGCCCGAGAGGAACTCGATCTCGTCGCCGTCGAAGTCGACGGGGGTGTCGGGCGAGAGCTCGAACGAGTGGTACTCGATCTCGACGGGAACGGAGCCCTCGGTCGAGGCGTACTCCTCGATGCCGAACTCGAGCTTGCGCTTGCCGATGTAGCACCACGGGCAGGCGATGTCGCTCCAGATGTCGATCTTGATGGCCTCGGGCGTTGAAGAATCAGTCACCTCATCGGCAACGCGAACGGATGCCCGCTCATTCCGCCTCGGTCGACGACGTCTCGGCGGCCGGCGCGTCGACCGCCCCGCCGAACCGCCGGTTGCGTCCGGCATAGTGCTCGATCGCCTGCCACAGGTCGACCCGGCTGAAGTCGGGCCAGAGCCGGTCGAGGAACACCATCTCGGCGTACGCCGACTGCCAGGGCAGGAAGTTCGAGGTGCGCTGCTCCCCCGAGCTGCGGACAAACAGGTCGACGTCGGGCAGCTCGGGCACGTAGAGATGGCGCTGGATGAGCTTCTCCGAGACGGCCGAGGGGCGGATGCGGCCGGCCGCGACATCATCGGCGATCGCGCGCACCGCATCCGTGATCTCGTTGCGGCCACCGTAGTTGACGCACATCGTCAGCGTGAGGGTGCTGTTGTGAGCGGTGAGCCGTTCGGCGAACTGCAGCTCCTTGATCACGCTCGCCCACAGCCGAGGCCGGCGGCCGGCCCAGCGGATGCGCACGCCCCACTCGTTCAGCTGGTCGCGCCGGCGGTGCAGCACGTCGCGGTTGAAGCCCATCAGGAAGCGCACCTCGTCGGGCGAACGCTTCCAGTTCTCGGTGGAGAAGGCGTAGACGCTGACGTGCTTCACGCCGATCTGCACGGCTCCCGCCACCACGTCGAGCAGCGCCGCCTCGCCGGCGCGGTGGCCCTCGATGCGGGTGAGGCCGCGCTGGTTGGCCCAGCGGCCGTTGCCGTCCATCACGATGGCGACGTGCTTCGGCACCGCGGCGGCGGGCACGGCGGGCGGGTACAGGCCCGTCCAGTCGAGGGGGCGGAACGGCTCGGCCTTCGGCGACGTGAACGGAACGGGACTCAACTCGGCTGCACCTTCTTCTCCGGCTTCCCCGGCCCCCGTTCGACGTGCTCGAGCGATCGGAGCCCGCGTTCCAGGTGCCACTGGGTGTACGCCGCAACGATACCGCTCGCGCGTGAGCGCACCGGGCCGTCGGCGGCGTCGGCGGTCGTCCAGTCGCCCGTGAGCAGGGCGGTCAGCAGCTCGAGGGTGCTGGTGTCCAGGCGCGGCGTGCCGGGCGGGGCGACCGACTCGGCCACCACCCCGCCGAGCTGCACCACGAAGGCGGAGTGCGGGCCCGGCTCCCCCGTCACGGCGCAGTCGTGGAAGCTCGGTGCCCAGCCGGCCATGGACAGCGCCCGCAGGAGGTACGAGTCGAGGGTGGCGTTCGGCCCGTGCTCATTGCGGGCGAGCGAGCGGAGGGCACCCACCAGCAGCAGGTACTGCTGCAGCGAGGGCTCCTCTTCCGTGAGCTTGTCGGCGGTCTCGACCATGGCGCTGGCCGCGGTGTAGCTGGCGTAGTCGGCCGTGATCTCGGCGCCGTACGAGCCGATGGTGACGGCCTGGGTGATGGTGTCGAGGGTGCGGCCCTCGTAGAACTGCACGTCGGCGACCATGAACGGCTCGAGCCGGGCGCCGAACTTCGAGGCGGTGCGGCGCACCCCGCGGGCGACGGCCCGCACCTTGCCGTGATGCCGGGTCAGCAGGGTGACGATGCGGTCGGCCTCACCCAGCTTGTGGGTGCGCAGCACCACGGCGTCATCACGGTAAACGGGCACAGCCCATTATCCCGCGCCCGGCCGGATGCCCGGCCAGGCGCGACCGGTGAGGCGACGCCGAGACCCCGCTCGCGCGCCACCCCACCAGCGGATGTCCGCAGAGTTACGCCGAGACGAGCTCCCGCTCGGCATCCCGCACCCGGATCGCCCGGTTGACCGCCGACACGACGGCCTTCAACGACGCGGTCGAGATGTCGGCGTCGATGCCCACGCCCCAGAGGCGGTTGCCGTCGACCTGCAGCTCGACGTACGCCGCGGCCAGGGCGTCGCCCGAGGCGCTGAGGGCGTGCTCGACGTAGTCGTAGAGCTTGATGTCGACGCCCTGCTCGGTCATCACGTTCAGGAACGCGGCGATCGGGCCGTTGCCCGAGGCCGAGGTCTCGATCACGTCCTCGCCGATGCGCAGGGTGACGTCGAGCGCCACCGATCCGCCCAGGTCGCTCGAGGTGCGGGTGCGGTGCAGCTCGAAGCGACCCCACTTCTCTTCCGCGGCCGAGGAGGGCAGGTACTCGTCCTGGAAGACCGCCCAGATCTGCTCGCTCGTGACCTCGCCGCCCTCGGCGTCGGTCTTCGCCTGCACGACGCCCGAGAACTCGATCTGCAGCTTCCGCGGCAGGTCGAGCGCGTGGTCGGTCTTCAGCAGGTAGGCGACGCCGCCCTTGCCCGACTGGGAGTTGACGCGGATGACCGCCTCGTAGGAGCGCCCCAGGTCTTTCGGGTCGATGGGCAGGTAGGGAACGGCCCAGACCAGGTCGTCGACCTCCTTGCCCTGGGAGGCGGCGTCGGCGGCCATGGCCTCGAAGCCCTTCTTGATCGCGTCCTGGTGCGAGCCGCTGAACGCGGTGTAGACCAGATCGCCCGCCCAGGGGCTCCGCTCGTGCACCTTCAGTTGGTTGCAGTACTCGGCCGTGCGGCGCACCTCGTCGAGGTCGCTGAAGTCGATCTGCGGGTCGATGCCCTGGGTGAACAGGTTGATGCCGAGGGCGACCAGGTCGACGTTGCCGGTTCGTTCCCCGTTGCCGAACAGGCAGCCCTCGATGCGGTCGGCGCCGGCCAGGTAGCCGAGCTCCGCGGCGGCCACGGCGGTACCGCGGTCGTTGTGCGGGTGCAGCGAGATGATGACGTTCTCGCGGTGGTTCAGGTGCCGCCCCATCCACTCGATCGAGTCGGCGTAGACGTTCGGGGTCGCCATCTCGACGGTCGAGGGCAGGTTCAGGATGACCTTGCGATCGGGTGTCGGCTCGAAGACCTCGAGCACCTGGTTGCAGATGTCGACGGCGAACTCCAGCTCGGTGCCGGTGTAGCTCTCGGGCGAGTACTCGTAGTAGACCTGCGTCTCGGGCACCAGCCTCTCGAAGGAGCGGCAGAGGCGTGCGCCCTCGAGGGCGATGTCGACGATGCCCTGGCGATCGGTGCGGAACACCACGTCTCGCTGCAGCACGCTGGTGGAGTTGTAGAGGTGCACGATCGCCTGCTTGGCGCCCGCGATCGACTCGTAGGTGCGACGGATCAGGTGCTCGCGCGCCTGGGTCAGCACCTGGATCGTCACGTCGTCGGGGATCGCGTTCTCCTCGATCAGCGAGCGCACGAAGTCGAAGTCGGTCTGCGAGGCGCTCGGGAAGCCGACCTCGATCTCCTTGTAGCCCATGCGCACCAAGAGGTCGAACATGATCCGCTTGCGCTCGGGGCTCATCGGATCGATCAGCGCCTGGTTGCCGTCACGGAGGTCGACCGCGCACCAGCGGGGCGCCACGGTGATGTGCTTCGCGGGCCAGGTGCGGTCGGGCAGCTCGACGGCGAACTGCTCGTGATAGGGCCGGTACTTGTGGATCGGCATGGCCGAAGCGGCCTGATTGTTCTTCATGTCGTGCGTTCCTTCGTCAGAATCTGGTCAGCCATGGGCGAACTCCGCGACGAGGGAGGCCTGATGAACTAGGACTCGTCGCGGCAGCTAAGAAGGAGCAGACCGAACAGCACGCGCCCAGATTAGCACGATCCCCCGCCCCGGCCAGAGGCCGCCCGAACCGCCCCTCTCGTCACATTCGTCATGAACCGGATGCCCGTCCCCCCGTCGCCCTAGCCTCGGAGCACCATGCATCCCCTGTTCGCCCTCCTCCTGCTCTCCGGCCTCGTCGTCGTGACGCTGCTCGCCGGCCTGCTCTGGCGCCGTCGCCAGGGAGCCGCGCACGCCGTCGCCTTTACCGACGCCGTCGACCTGGCCCTGCTCGCCGCGCCCGGCTCCCTCCCCCGTCTCGGCACCCGTGGCACCCTGGTGCAGTTCTCGACGGCCTTCTGCTCCGGATGCCCGGCCACCCGCCGCGTGCTGCACGAGCTTGCGGCGCGGGGCGACGGCATCGCCTACCTCGACGTCGACGTCACCGAGCGGGCCGACCTGGTGCGCCGCTTCGCCATCCTGCAGACTCCGACCACCCTCATCCTCGACCGGCACGGCGTGGTGCGCACGCGCATCGGCGGCTCGGTGCGCCGCTCGGTCGTCGAGGAACGCCTGGAGGCACTCGTATGATCGACCCCCGCTCCCCGCGCTTCGGCGCCGCGATCACCGCCGTGCTGCTCGCGGGCGTCGTGCTGCTGGGGCTCAGTGCGCCGCCGACGGGAGACGCGCTGTCGCGCATCCTGGACCCGGCCTTCGTGCTGCTCGTGGCCGTCAGCCTGCTCTTCCTCTGGGGCGCGGCGGCCGGCGTGCAGCGTCACCCGTACGGGCTGCTGTTCCGGGCGCTGGTGCGGCCGCGCCTCGCACCGCCCGCCGAGCTGGAGGACCCGAAGCCCTCGACCTTCGCCCAGGCCGTCGGCTTCGCGGTGACCTTCGCCGGAGTGCTGCTGGCCGCCGTCGGAGTGCCGTACGCGGTGCCCGCGGCCGCTGCGATCGCCTTCGTCGCCGCGTTCCTGAACGCCGCGGTCGGCTACTGCATCGGCTGCCAGCTGTACCTCGTGCTCGTGCGGCTGCGGCCGGCCCGGCAGGCCGCGGGCGGAGCGTGAGCCCGAGGCCCGGCACGCGCGGGACGGCGCGGGACCCTGGGGGCGCCGCGGGGCCCGCGGTAGGCTGACGGCACCGACACGGGAGGTTGTCCATGGCTGTGACCAGTGAGTCGACGACGGTCTGGCGGGGTGATCTCGCGAGCGGATCGGGCACGACCACGCTCGACAGCTCGGGTGCGGCCAGCCTCGCCGTGAACTGGCGGGCCCGCTCCGAGGGGGCCGAGAGCGTCACCACGCCCGAGGAGCTGCTGGGTGCCGCGCACGCCTCGTGCTTCTCGATGGCCTTCGCCGCCGCGCTCGCCCGCGGCGGGCACGCGCCCGAGTCGCTGCAGACCACCGCGGCGGTCACCTTCGACCCCGCGCACGGCATCACCGGCAGCCACCTCCTGGTCAGCGCCGTCGTGCCCGGCATCGACGAGGCCGACTTCCAGCGCATCGCCGAGGAGGCCAAGACGGGCTGCCCGGTCTCGAAGGCGCTCACGGGCATCCCGATCACCCTCGAAGCGAGCCTCGCGTGAGCGCCGCCCAGACCGTGCTGATCGCCGGGGGCTCCGGCTTCATCGGCACCGAGCTCACCCGTCAGCTGCGCGCGGAGGGCCACACCGTCCTCATCCTGGTGCGCCGGCCCGCGCGCACCCCCACGGAGCGCTCCTGGGACCCGGAGGCCCGCTGGATCCCCTCGGCCGTCGTCGAGGGCGCCGACGCGATCGTCAACCTCTCCGGCGCCTCGATCTCGAAGCTGCCCTGGACCCTGCCCTACAAGCGCGAGATCCTGCAGTCGCGCGTGCTCGCGACCAGCACCCTCGCCGACGCCATCGCCCGGGCCGAGAACCCGCCGTCGGTGTTCATCTCGGGCTCGGCCGTCGGCTTCTACGGCGACCGACCCGGCGAGACGCTCACCGAGGCGTCACCGCTCGGCACCGGGTTCCTGGCCAAGGTGACGGATGCGTGGGAGCGCGCCGCCGCACCGGCCGCCGCGCGCACGCGGCTCGTCACGGCACGAACCGGCCTCGTCGTCGGCAAGGGCGGCGGCGCGCTCAAGCCGTTGACCCTGCTCGCGAAACTCGGACTCGCGGGCCCGGTCGGCAGCGGCGAGCAGATCTGGCCGTGGATCAGCCTCTACGACGAGGCCGCCGCCCTGCGGTATCTCCTGACCTCCGACCTCTCCGGCCCGGTCAACCTCGTGGGCCCGCGCCCGGCGCCGGCCTCCGAGGTCGTCCGCACCCTCGCCGAGGACCTGCACCGCCCCTACTGGCTGCCCGCCCCGGCCTGGGCGCTCAAGGCGGCCCTCGCCGACGCGGGCCGCGACCTGCTGCTCGCCGACCAGGACGTCTCGGCGCAGAAGCTGCTGTTCAACGGCTTCACCTTCCGCGACGGCACGATCGAGGCGGCCCTCAGCCACATCTGACCGCTATGCGACGGCGCAGCGGCGCGGAGCTTCAGCCGGCCTCAGCCCGCCGTTCGGCGCCCTCGAGGCGCACCGCCGAGCGGAGGGCGGCGCGGGCGCGGCGGCGGTCGCCCGAGGCGTCGTAGGCGAGGCCCAGCCGGAACCAGGCGCGCCAGCTCGTCTCGTCCTGCTCGACGGCGTCCTTCCAGCGGGCGAAGTCGGCGTCGGCGGCCTCCCGCTCGGGCCGGCCGCTGGTGCGCTTGGGGAGGTCGTCGGGGGGCAGTTCGCCCTCGCGGTCCATCCGCTCGACGAGCTGCTCGGTGCGCACCCCGAACCAGAGCTCGCGGGCGAGTGCCCAGGCGCCCACGAGCGGCAGGGCGATCAGGGTCACCCCGATGACGACGGCGATCGGCTCCCCGGTGAGAACGAACATCACGGCCCGCTGGCCGACCAGCACGAGGTAGATCGCGAGCACGACCGCCATCACGATCGCGGCGATGCGCCCTTTCACGGGGTCACGGTGGTGGCGGTGGCCGCCTGGCCCGAGACGTTCTCGGGAGCGGCTGGGGGTGCCGGCGAGGCAGGTGCACCGGGCGCAGCCCCGCCCGGCAGCCCCAGGTCGATCAGGCTCTCGAGCCCCACCGTCACCCCGCGCGCCGTCGCCGCCGCCCGCAGGGCCACCAGGATGCCCTGCGTGTACGAGCTCGGCGAGATCGTCTCGTGCGTCAGCGTCAGCACCTCGCCGGTTCCGCCGAAGATCACGTCCTGCTTGGCCACGACCCCCGCGAGCCGCAGGCTGTGCACGGGGATGCTCGCGACCTGCTGCCCCCGCGCCCGCTGGTCGGTGTGCGGCGCGGCGACGGGCCCGCGCGTCGCGCGCGCCGCGGCCATCAGCTCGGCCGTGCGCACGGCGGTGCCCGAGGGCGAGTCGACCTTGCGGGCGGCGTGCGCCTCGACGATCTCGATCGAGTCGTAGAAGCGTGCGGCCATGGTGGCGAACGAGGTGGCGAGAACCGACCCCAGCGAGAAGTTCGGGATGACCACGACCCCGTTCGACGGCTCGTCACCCAGCAGGCGCTTCAGGCCGGTGATCCGTTCGGCCGACCAGCCCGAGGTTCCGACGAGCACGTTCCGCCCGTTCGTCAGGGCGTACTCGACGACCTTCTGGCTCACGCCGGGCACGGTGACGTCGACCACGACGTCGGCGGCCAGCATCTCCGACAGCTCGCTCGACGAGCCGAGCGAGGCCACCAGTTCGAACTCCGGATGCTCGGACACGATCCCCGCGACCAGCCGGCCCAGCTTCCCCGTTGCGCCGACGACGGCCACCTTCACGCTCATCCCTCCAACCTACCGGGAGCCGCCCGGCCCGAGGACGCCCAGCGGCTTGCGGTACCACCTCGTCGCATTGGGATTGTCGTTGTAGGCCTCGGTCGGCACGAAGCCGGTTCGGGCGTACAGCCGGGCCGCCGCCTCCAGCGTGTGGTGCGTGTCGAGCACGAGCTCGGTGGCTCCGAGCGCGACGGCGCTCTGCTCGAGGGCGTCGAGCAGCCGCCCGGCCCAGCCGCGGCCCCGGGTGGACGGGTCGAGCCACACGTGCTTCACCTCGGCGCGCACGGCGCCGCCGTCACGGGCGGGGTCGGGCGCGAGCATCCGGATGCCGCCGCACCCCACCGGAACGCCGGAATCGTCGTCGACGACCAGGAAGACCCCCCGCACGCCGTCGAACTGCGACGGGTCGGGCAGGGTGACCGTGTACCCGCCCGCCTGCGGGAACGCGGCCGCGCGGTAGCCGAAGTAGTCGCGCAGCAGCTGCTGCTCGGCCGGCTGCGACACGTCTCCCGAGCGGATGCGCATCAGTACGGCTGCGGGTCGTTCATGCCGGTGCGCAGCTCGACCGGCAGGTGACCGAGGTCGTTGAAGGCGACGAGCTCGGGCAGTCGCCCGGTCTTCCAGCGCAGGATGGTGAGCCCGGCGTGGGCCGCGTTCAGGCCGGCCCACCGCCATTCGGGAGCATCCATCGCCTCACGCACGAACCAGGCGATCACGAAGTTGTGCGTGATCAGCAGGTCGTGGGTGGAGTCGCGGGAGGGGGTGAAGAACTCGGCCACCGCATCCGCCATCTGGGCGCGGCCCGCCTCGACCTCGTCGTCGGTGACGGAGTTGAAGAAGGGCTCGAAGGTGTGCGGCATCTGCGGCGAGTAGCCCGTGGGCACGCAGTCGAACAGCAGCGCGCTCGGCTGCGGGTCGAGGGCGGGCAGGTGCTCGGACATGATCTGCGCGGTCTGCTCGGCACGCTGCAGGGGCGAGTGCCGCACGGAGTCGAAGGGCACTCCCCCGAGCCGGTCGGCGATCAGCCGCGCCTGACGCTGGCCGCGGGGCGAGAGCGGGCCGTCGGCGACGCCATGCTCGGCGTCGAGCTGCTCGCCGTGCCGCACGAGGTAGAGCGTGTGACCCATCAGGCGCCCACCGTCGCCGCGAACGCGTCGTCGGTGATCGGGCCGACCGCCGCGATGCTGACCGAGCCCTCGAGGATGGTGCCCGCGAGCTGCTGCACGTCGTCGGCCGTCACCTCGGACAGGCGGCGCACGCTCTCGTCGAGGTCGACGAACTCGCCGATCGTCAGCTCGGAGCGGCCGAGGCGGGACATGCGGGTGTCGCTGTCCTCGAGGGCGAGCGCGGCGGAGCCCGAGAGCTGGCCCGAGGCGCGGCGCAGCTCGTCGGCGGTGATGCCGTCGTCGGCCAGGCGGCGGAGCTCGGACAGCATGAGCTCGGTCACCGCGCCCTCACGGCCGGGCGTGCATCCGGCGTACATCAGGAAGATGCCCGCGTCGGAGTAGCTCGGTGCGTAGGAGTAGACCGAGTACGCGAGTCCCCGGCGCTCGCGCACCTCCTGGAACAGGCGGGAGGACATGCCGCCGCCGAAGACCGAGTTGAGCACGGCCATCACGGTGCGCCGGTCGTCGGTTGCGACGAGTCCGGGCAGGCCGACCATGACGCTGGCCTGCTCGGTGGGCTTGGTGACGACAGTGAGCGGATGGCCCACGTCGAGCGCGACGGGCGTCGTCGAGCGGCGCGCACGGGGGGTGGCTGGGCTGTCAAGGTCCCATTCCGAGCGCGCGAGCGAGGCGACGACCCGGGCCACGAGCTCATCGTGGTCCACGGCTCCGGCGGCCGAGACGACGAGGTCGTTCGGGCGGTACGCGGCCTTGAAGTGCTCCCAGACGGCCTCGCGCGTCACCGCGCGGATGGCCTCGGGGGTTCCGCCGACGGGCCGGCCGAGCGGATGCTCGCCCAGCACGGCCTCGAACAGCCGTTCCCCCGCGACGTCCGAGGGGTCGTCCTCCGCCATGGCGAGCTCTTCCAGGATGACGCCGCGCTCGGTCTCGAACTCCACCGGATCCAGCAGCGCGGAGGTCACCATGTCGGAGAGCACGTCGACGGCCATCGGCAGGTCGGCGTCGCGCACCTTGGCGTAGTAGCAGGTGTACTCCTTGCTGGTGACGGCGTTGTGCTCGCCGCCCACGGAGTCGAACGCGATGGCGATGTCGAGCGCCGTGCGGGTCGGCGTGCCCTTGAAGAGCAGGTGCTCGAGGAAGTGGGTGGAGCCGTAGCGCGACGGGGTGGTGCCGACGGCGCCGAGCTCGTCGCGCGAACCGGCGGCGACCCAGTACCCGATGGTCGCGGAGCGCGAGCCCGGGATGTGCTCGGTGAGGATGCGCGCGCCGCTCGGGAGGATCGTTCGCCGCACCAGCCCTTCGGCGGCGGTGCCGATCGAGAGTTCCGGAAGGTCGAGCGGGAGGTTCACGGCGCTGTTCATCCTTGCCACCCTATCCCGCCCTTCCCGTGCGCACCCCGAACGACGGCCCCCTGTGCGCCGGGAGAACGACGGATGCCCGCCCCGGCGAACCGGGACGGGCATTCATGTGGTAGCTGCAGCTGCTATCAGGCCTCGGCGGGGACCTCGACGGGCTCGCCGTCGGCGGTCTCGGAGATCACCGGAGCGAGCGACAGCTTTCCGCGGTCGTCGATCTTCGTGATCTGCACCAGGATCTTCTGGCCGACGCCGAGCACGTCCTCGACGTTCTCGACGCGCTTGCCACCGGCGAGCTTGCGCACCTCGGAGATGTGCAGCAGGCCGTCCTTGCCCGGGAGCAGGGAGACGAACGCACCGAAGGTGGCGAGCTTCACGACGGTGCCGAGGAACTGCTCACCGACCTCGGGGTTCTGCGGGTTCGCGATGGCGTTGACCTGCTGGCGGGCGGCCTCGGCCGAGGGGCCGTCGACGGCGCCGATGTAGACGGTGCCGTCCTCCTCGATGGAGATGTCGGCGCCGGTCTCGTCCTGGATCGCGTTGATCGTCTTGCCCTTCGGGCCGATCAGCTCGCCGATCTTGTCGACGGGGATCTGCACCGAGATGACGCGCGGCGCGGTGGGAGCCAGCTCGTCGGGCTCGTCGATGGCGGCGTTCAGCACGGAGAGGATCGCGTCGCGCGCGGCCTTCGCCTGCTTCAGCGCACCGTCGAGCACGGCGGTGGGGATGCCGTCGAGCTTGGTGTCGAGCTGGATCGCGGTGACGAACTCGCTGGTGCCAGCGACCTTGAAGTCCATGTCGCCGAGCGCGTCTTCGGCGCCGAGGATGTCGGTGAGCGCCGCGTAGCGGGTCTCGCCGTCGACCTCGTCGGAGACGAGGCCCATCGCGATGCCGGCGACGGGTGCGCGCAGCGGCACACCGGCGTTCAGCAGCGACAGGGTCGACGCGCAGACGGAGCCCATCGAGGTGGAGCCGTTGGACCCGAGGGCCTCGGACACCTGACGGATGGCGTAGGGGAACTCCTCGCGCGACGGCAGCACCGGCACGAGGGCGCGCTCGGCCAGGAAGCCGTGCCCGATCTCGCGACGCTTCGGCGAACCCACGCGGCCGGTCTCACCGGTCGAGTAGGGCGGGAAGTTGTAGTGGTGCAGGTAGCGCTTGTGCGTGATCGGCGACAGCGAGTCGATCTGCTGCTCCATCTTCAGCATGTTCAGCGTGGTGACACCCAGGATCTGGGTCTCGCCGCGCTGGAAGATGGCGGAGCCGTGCACGCGCGGGATGACCGCGACCTCGGCGTCGAGCGGGCGGATGTCGGCCAGGCCGCGCCCGTCGATGCGCACGCCGTCGCGGAGGATGCGGCCGCGGACGACCACCTTCGTGACGGACTTGTACGCGGCGGAGACCATCGGGGGCACGTCGCCACCGAGCTCGCCGGCCTCGACCTTGGTCTGGATGGCGGCCTTGACGCGCTCCTTGAGGGCGTCGTCGGCGTTCTGGCGCTCGGTCTTGTCGGCGATCTGGTAGATGCCCACCAGCTCGTCGTAGGCGAGCTCGGCGACCGCGTCGTAGGCCTGCTGGGTGTACGGCAGGAAGATCGGGTATTCCTTGATCTCCTTGGCGGCCTGGTCGGCGAGCGACTTCTGCGCCTCGACGAGCTGCTTGATGAAGGGCTTGGCGGCCTCGAGGCCCTCGGCCACGACGGCCTCGTTCGGCTTGGTGGCGCCGCCCTTGATCAGGTTCCAGCTGTTCTCGGTGGCCTCGGCCTCGACCATCATGATGGCGACGTCGGACGAGCCGTCCTTGTTCTCGACCACGCGGCCGGCGACGACCAGGTCGAACACCGCATCCTGCAGCTGCGAGAACTTGGGGAACGCGACCCACTGGTCGGGCTCGGTGCCGTAGCCCGGCATGAGCGCGAGGCGGATGCCGCCGATCGGGCCCGAGAAGGGCACGCCCGAGATCTGGCTCGACGCGGAGGCCGCGTTGATGGCCAGCGAGTCGTAGAACTCGTCGGGGGCGATGCTCAGCACGGTGATGACGACCTGCACCTCGTTGCGGAGGCCGGTGATGAACGACGGGCGCAGCGGCCGGTCGATCAGACGGCAGACGAGGATCGCCTCGGTGGAGGGGCGGCCCTCACGACGGAAGAACGAGCCGGGGATCTTGCCGGCGGCGTAGCTGCGCTCCTCGACGTCGATCGTCAGCGGGAAGAAGTCGAAGTTGTCTTTGGGGTGCTTGCCGATGCTCGTGGCGCTCAGCAGCATGGTGTCGTCGTCGAGGTAGGCGGCGACGGCTCCCTGGGCCTGCTGCGCGAGGCGGCCGGTCTCGAAGCGGACGGTGCGCTTGCCGTACTTGCCGTTGTCGATGACGGCTTCGGCGAACTTGATCTCAGGACCTTCCAAGAGGTCTTTCTCCTTTGTTTAGCGTCGCAGCCCCGTGTGGGCCACGACTCCTCGCGTCGGAGCAGCCATGCTTTTCACCAGCACCTGCTGTTCACCAGCACAGCTGGTCACCAGTAGAAGGACTCCGGATGCACTCCGGAACGCCACCACCGAGGACCAGCCGCTCGATCATACGAAGATCGGCCTGCTCTCGACCTTGAGAGTCTATCAGTCAGGGCCTGGATCGCAGCGGTGACGCGCTAGAGCACGATCTCGACGCGCCGCGGACGCTCGGCGCCGACGACGGTGACGGGAACGGTCGCCGCCCGCCCGGAGTCCGCCGTGACCGTGCGGAGCGCCTCGTCGACCCGGGCGTCGACGTCGCGCGGCACGAACCCCACCCGGTGCGCGGCCCCGGCGTCGTCGACCAGATCGACGGCGACCCGCAGCTCGCGGCCGAGCCACCGGCTCGCGTCGGGCGTCAGCACGGCCTGCACGGCGCGCGACTTCGCCAGAGCCGCCTCGATCGCGGTCTGCCGCCGCTCGCTCTCGACGACCCGGGTCGTCACCGGCACCTCCCCGAGCCCCGGGAAGGGCACGAGCTCGACGCCGCCCAGGTCGTGCCGCGAGTTCTCGCTGTCGTGCCCCTTCTTGCGCAGCAGCGGCACGATCAGCGCCAGCGCGGCCGCGACGGCGATCGCGAGCAGCAGCACCGAGGCGATGGGGCCGACGACCGGCAGCGAGGGCCGGGCGACGAGGCTGGCGGCCATGGCCGCCACGAGCACGACGGCGAACAGCAGCGCCTCCCAGCGCCAGAGCGGCTTGAATCGGCGACGGGCTTCCATGCCTCTACTCTGCCGTACCGGCGGCCTCGGGTTTCGCGGCGTAGCTCAGCAGCAGGCGGTAGGGCGACTGCGACTCCACGCTCCAGCCGCGCCGGGCGACCACGGCGAGCTCGCCCTCGGTGTAGCTGCGGCGGATCGAGGTGAGCCCGTCCTCCCTGAGGAACGAGTTGCGGAACACCGGCACCGGCAGCGCGGTCAGAAGCCAGTAGGCGGCATACGCCCCCCGGCTGCGGCGGATGTCGCTGTGGATCGCGAGCCCGCGGGTGAGCAGTTCGCAGTCGATCAGCAGGTCCTCGAGCTCCACGGGCGTCAGGTGGTGCAGCACGTGGTTCGAGATGACGAAGTCCCAGCGCTGGGCGACGTCGACGAACTGGGAGCTGTTCGCGCGGGCGAAGCGCACGTCGTCGGGGTTGGGGGCGTCCTGGGCCGCGGCGATCGCCCGCGCATCCGGATCGATGCCGACCACGGTCAGCTGCAGCCCGTCGCGCTTCGCCCAGCGCGCGAGGGCCCGGGCGATGTCGCCGCCGCCGCAGCCGACGTCGAGCAGGGTCGAGGGCTCGGTGGCCGAGAGCAGCGGCTTGATGCGTTCGGTGTAGGTGCCGCGCCAGCCGGCGACGAGCCGGTTCATGGTGCGGAACTGCCGGTAGGTGCGGGCGAGCAGTTCGGGGTCGGCGTCGTCGTGGTCCATCAGCTCGCGCGCGTCGACGGCGCGCTTCCTGAGCGGCCGCGCGCCGGGGGGCTTGCGCTCGAGCCGGGCCATCAGCCCGCCGGCCTCAGGGTGAACAGGCCCGACTCGACGGTGAGCCCCGGGCCGAAGGCCATCGCGCACACCCGCTCGAGCGGGCGCGAGGCGGCGGGGCGCGCATCCATCGTGCCCGTCACGAGCGCCTGGTCGAGGATGCTCTTCAGCACGAACAGCACCGTGGCGCTCGACATGTTGCCGTAGTCGCGCAGCACCTCTCGGGAGGGCGCGAGCTGGGTCGGCGTGAGGCCGAGGGTCTGCTCGACCCGGTCCAGGATGCTCCGCCCACCGGGATGGATCGCCCAGTGCATCGCGGCCTCCGCCCCTGCCGACCCGAGCAGCGGCGACAGGGCGGTGCGGATGTTCTGCTCGATGATCTTGGGCACGTAGCTGGAGAGCACCATCTCGAAGCCGTGGTCGCCGATGGTCCAGGCCATGTCGGCCTCGCCGTCGGGCACGATGGCGCTGGCGAACTCGTCGAGTGCGAGCGTCGGGTAGGCGGAGGCGCCCGTCTCGCGGGCCGTGACGACCGCCGCGGCCGCCCCGTCGGCGAACACGGAGGAGGCCACGATCTGGTCGGGCTCGTTCGAGGACCGAACGTGCAGGGTGCAGAGCTCGACGCAGACGACGAGCACGACGGCTTCGGGGTCGGCCTCGCAGAACGCCTTCGCGATGCGCAGCGCGGGGAAGGCGGCGTAGCAGCCCATGAAGCCCACGTGATGGCGCTGCACCGAGTCGGAGAGCCCCAGTTCGCGCTGCAGCGCCCAGTCGGGGCCGGGTGCGAAGAAGCCGGTGCACGAGGCGGTGACGACGTGGGTGACGTCGGCCGCGGTGATGCCGGGAGCCAGCGCGTCGAGGGCCCGCTTCGCCGCGGTCACCGCGAGCCCGGGTGCCTGCTCGACGTAGATGCGGTTGCGCTCCCCCGTCGACGGCGACGAGAAGGCCTTGGTCTCCGCATCGACGAAGAGCTCGGTGGGGGCCCGGCCGTCGGCGGCGAGCTCGTCCAGCACGGTGTGCCGGGTGCGGATGCCCGACGAGTCGAAGGAGGTGGCGACGAGTCGCTGCCCGAGCCTCGTCAGGCCGGGCTGCGCGGCGAAGAGGTCGCGCACCCGCTCCTGAGCGAGCTTGGTTCGGGGCACGGCCGTCTGGATGGATCGGATGCTCGCGGCCATCTGCTCATCCAAGCACGAACGGCTGGGCCCCGCCCCGGGGTTGCGTCAGCGCGCCGGGAACACCCCGGGCGGCTCGTGTCAGCGCGCCGGGAACATCCCCGACGGGTCGAACGAGGCGTCCAGGGCGAAGGGGTCGACGACCTCCGCGGAGCGGGTCGAGACCGCGACCTGGGCGGCGAGCTCGCGCCCGGCGCGGCGGATGCGGTCGGGCAGCGAGGCGGTTCCGGTGACGTCGGCTCCCCCGCCCCAGTCCTCGCTCGCGGCGAAGACGGCGGTGGGCAGCACGATCGCGCGGAGGTAGGAGAACAGCGGCCGCACGGCGTGGTCGAGCGCCAGCGAGTGGCGCGAGGTGCCACCGGTCGCGGCGATCAGCACGGGCAGCCCGGTGAGGGCGGCGTTGTCGATCACGTCGAAGAACGACTTGAACAGGCCGCTGTAGCTCGCGGTGAAGATCGGGGTCACGGCGATCAGGCCGTCGGCGCGGCTCACGGCGTCGAGGGCGCTCTGCAGCCGGGGGCTGGCGAAGCCGGTGAGCAGGTTGTTCGTGATGTCCTGGGCGAGGTCGCGCAGCTCGATCACCTCGAGGTCGACGGATGCTCCGCGGAGGTCGAGCTCGGCCAGGACTGCCTCGCTCAGGCGGTCGGCGAGCAGCCGGGTGCTCGAGGGCTGGCTGAGGCCGGCGCTGACGACGACGAGCTTCTTCGACATGGCCGGGTTGTTCGACATGTGGGGATCCCTCCGAGAACTTCATGCGTTTGCATGTAACCGTCTCAACGACGAGGGCAGGGATCGTATTCCCGCACGCAGAACGGGCCGCCACCCGAAGGTGACGGCCCGTCCAGAGCGGTACGTGGTCTCGCCCGAAGGGCGAACCCAGGAATCTATCGACGCAGCCCGAGGCGCTCGATGAGCGAACGGTAGCGGTCGATGTCGATGTCCTGCAGGTAGCCGAGCAGTCGACGGCGCTGGCCCACGAGCAGCAGCAGACCACGACGCGAGTGGTGGTCGTGCTTGTGCTCCTTGAGGTGCTCCGTGAGGTCCTTGATGCGGCGGGTCAGCATGGCGACCTGCACTTCAGGGGATCCGGTGTCACCGGGGTGGGTAGCGTACTCGTCGATGATCGCCTTCTTGACGTCTGCTTCGAGTGCCATAGATGGGATCCCCTTTCTCTCGTTGCGCGGTGCCAGTCAGCCTGATGCTGTGGCTCTCTTTGTCCGCGGCCGTTCACACGGCAACCTGAAGAGCTTACCAGAAACACGCCCGTAACACTTCGCTGTCCAGTTCGCCCCCGAGTCGGGAACACAGGATAGTAGAGGTGCGTTGCAGAACACGGAACGGACGGATCGACATGACAGACACCCTGGGCACAGCCCCCCTCAGCACCGCGACCCTGCCGGTGCTCGACCTCAGCCGGCTGAACGGCGACGCCACGGACGCGGAGGCCTTCCGCCTCGAGCTCCGCGAGGCCACGCACGACTACGGCTTCTTCTACCTCGTCGGGCACGGCGTGCCGCACGAGCTGATCGAGCGCGTGATGGCGACGGCCAGGCGCTTCTTCGCCCTCCCCGAGGCCGACAAGCTCGCGATCGAGAACCTGAACAGCCCGCACTTCCGCGGCTACACCCGCGTGGGCGGCGAGCTCACGCAGGGCAAGGTCGACTGGCGCGAGCAGATCGACATCGGCGTGGAGCGCGAGCCCGTGCCGGTCTCCGACGAGACCCCCGACTACATGCGCCTCGACGGCCCCAACCAGTGGCCGGCGGCTCTGCCCGAGCTGCAGGAGGTCGTCGGCGAGTGGTACGAGGAGCTCAACCGCGTGAGCCTCACGCTGCTGCGCGCCTGGGCCGTGTCGCTCGGGGCCGAGGAGGACGTCTTCGACGCCGCCTTCGCCGAGCGCCCCTCCACCCTGATCAAGATCGTGCGCTACCCCGGCAAGAGCGACCCCGAGCCCAAGCAGGGCGTCGGCGCCCACAAGGACTCGGGCGTGCTCACGCTGCTGCTCGTCGAGCCCGGCAAGGGCGGCCTGCAGGTCGAGAAGGACGGCGCGTGGATCGACGCTCCTCCGATCGACGACGCCTTCGTGGTGAACATCGGCGAGCTGCTCGAGGTCGCCACCAACGGCTACCTCAAGGCCACCGTGCACCGTGTGATCTCGCCGCGCATCGGTGACGACCGCGTCTCCATCCCCTTCTTCTACAGCCCGGCGCTCGACGCCACCATCCCGGTGCTACCGCTGCCCGAGGAGCTGAAGGCCGAGGCCAAGGGCATCACGGTCGACCCGCGCAACCCGATCTTCACCACCTACGGCGAGAACGCCCTGAAGAGCCGCCTGCGCGCGCACCCCGACGTGGCCGCGAAGCACCACGCCGACCTCGTGGAGAAGAACGCGGCCGCCGCCGCGCAGAACACCCAGGAGTGAGCGACCCCCGCCCGAGCGGCGGCGGACCGGCCGGAGACGATCTCGTCCCGCAGCCGGCCCGCCGCCGTTCGGCGTTCGTCGACATCACGCCGCTCAGGGCGAGCCCCGCCTTCGCCCGCCTCTGGGCCGGCCAGGCGATCTCGGGCATCGGCAGCCAGATGACGGTCGTGGCGGTGGGCCTCGACGTCTACCGGCTCACCTCCTCGACCCTCGCCGTCGCCGGGGTGGCCCTCTTCGCCCTCGTGCCCATGATCGTCGCGGGCCTGTACGGCGGGATGCTCGCCGACGCCTTCGACCGCCGCCGCGTCGCCCTGCTCGCCGCGGTGATCGCCTGGGTATCGACGGCGCTCCTCGCCGTGCTCGCTTGGACGGGTGCCGACAGCGTCGGCGCCCTCTACGCCCTGGCCACCGTGAACGCCGTCTCGGCGACGGTGGTGCAGACCACGCGTTCGGCGATCTTCCCGCGCATCCTGCCCCGGGAGCTGCTGCCCGCCGCAGCCGCCCTCAGCGGCATCACCACCGGTGTGATGGTCACCGTCGGTCCGGCCCTCGCCGGTGTGCTGGTGGCGTCGGTCGGCTTCGGCTGGACCTACTCCGTCGAAGTCGTGCTCTTCGTCGCGGCGTTCCTCGGCATCGCGAGCCTGCCGCGCATCCTGCCCGAGGGCGAGGTGCACCGGCCGGGGCTCGCGTCGCTGCGTCACGGCTTCGCCTTCCTCAGGCGCGCGCCGAACATCCGCGCCTCGTTCCTGATCGACATCGCGGCGATGACCTTCGGCCAGCCGCGCGTGCTCTTCCCGGCCGTCGGCGTGCTCGTGCTCGGCGGCGGCCCCGTCACGGTCGGCGTGCTGACGGCGGCCTTCGCGATCGGCTCGCTGCTCGCGAGCGTGTTCTCGGGCCGGCTCGGCCAGGTGCGCTGGCAGGGCCGCGCGATCGCTCGCGCCGTGCAGTCCTACGGTGTCTTCACGGCGCTCTTCGGCGTGGTGCTGCTCGTCGCGTCGGTCACGGGCGGCGCGGTCGGCCAGAGCTGGGACGCGGTCGACCTGACCGGCCTCGCGCTCGCCTCACTCGCCCTGATGGGCGCCGGGGTGAGCGACGAGATCAGCGCGATCTTCCGCTCGACCATGCTGCAGACGGCCGTGCCCGACAACATGCGGGGCCGCCTGCAGGGCGTGTTCACCGTGGTGGTCACGGGCGGCCCGCGCATCGGCGACCTCTACGTGGGCGCCCTCTCGGTGGTCGCGGCGCTCTGGCTGCCGCCGCTCGTGGGCGGCCTCGCGATCGTGGTGGCGGCCGGCGTCATCCTGCGCTTCGTGCACAGCTTCCGCGCGTACGACGCGCACGACCCGAAGCCGTAGCCGCAGCTGCCGGAAGCCGAGGGCCGCGGTGGCTGCAGGCTCGGCTTCGCGCTACAGCCCCGCCGGCGCCTGCTCCCCCGGCGCCAGCACCAGGCTCAGCCGCTGCGTCGACCGCGTCATGGCCACGTACAGAGCGGATGCTCCGCGCGTGCTCTCGGCGACGACACCCTGGGGCGACGCCACCACGACGGAGTCGAACTCGAGGCCCTTCGCCTCGGCCGGCGACAGCAGCGCGATCGGACGGGAGAGCCCCCGCACCCCGACCCCCACGTCGTCGCCGAACCGATCGGACAGCGTCGACGAAAGCGCAGCCAGCCGCGAGGCCGGGGCGATCACCGCGGTGGTGCCGCCCTGCTCGACCATCTCGGCGACGCGGTCGCGCACCGCCTCGCCGAGCGCCGCATCCGCCGCCGTCTCGACCGCGTCGACCGGCCATTCGGTGGTGCGCACCGAGCGCGAGCGGGTGACCCGCAGCCCGTTCGCCACGGCCACCCGCTCGGCGGCGTCGACGATCTGGGAGGGTGTGCGGTAGTTGACCGTGAGCTCCTCGAGCCGCCAGTTCTCGCCCACGAGCGGCGACAGCGTCGACTCCCAGCTGGTCGAGGCGGCGGCCGAGCTGGCCTGGGCCACGTCGCCGACGATGGTGAGCGAGCGCAGCGGGGCCTTCCGCAGCAGCACGCGCCACTGCATCGGCGACAGCTCCTGCGCCTCGTCGACCACGATGTGCCCGTAGGTCCAGCTGCGGTCGGAGGCGGCGCGCTCGGCGGTGGTGAGCACCGCGTCCTGCTCGGCGAAGCCGGCCACGACGGTCTCGGCCGAGACCTGGCCGTCGACGTCCATGTTGCTGATCGCGGTGCGGGCGTTCTCGAGGTCGCGCTTGCGCTGCTGCTTCTCCGCGCGCTTCTGGGCGGCGTCACCCGGGTCGTACTCGCCGAGCAGCTCGGCCGCCTCGTCGAGCAGCGGCACGTCGGAGACCGTCAGCGCCGAGCCGCGCTCCCGGCGCAGCAGCTCGCGCTTGGCCTTCGACCAGTGCGAGGTGAGCGACGCGAGCCACTGCGGGCGGGCGTAGAGGTCGTCGAGCAGCTTCTCGGGCGTCAGCGGGATCCACGCGGTGTTGAGCGCGACCCGCACGTCGTAGGCGGTACGGATGTCCTCCCGCAGGTAGGCCAGGTCGGCGTCGTCGACGGTCGAACCGCGACGGCGCAGCTGCTCGGCGAGCTGCTTGGTGAGCTGACCCAGGAGGTTCTTCACGAACGAGACCCGGCCCTCGTTGTAGGGCTTGCCCGACTCGCGGGCCTTCGCGATGGCGTCGGCGACGGCGGAGGGCTGGAGCACCAGGGTCTCGCCGTTGATCGTCAGCGTCTGCGGCTCCTCGGGGACCCGCTGGCGCGAGCGCACGGCGCGGCGGATCAGGGCCGCCATCTCGGCGGAGCCCTTCAGGGCGGCGACGGCCGGCTCGTCGTCGACGGTGGCCTCGACGCCCGGGTAGAGCTGTCCGAGGCTCGCCAGCACGACGCCGGTCTCGCCGAGGCTCGGCAGCACGGCGTTGATGTACTGCAGGAAGGCACGGCTCGGGCCGACGACGAGCACGCCGCTCGCGCCGAGCCGTTCGCGGTGCGTGTAGAGCAGGTAGGCGGCGCGGTGCAGCGCCACCGCGGTCTTGCCGGTGCCGGGGCCGCCCTGCACGACGAGCACGCCCTGCAGTTCGGAGCGGATCACCCTGTCCTGCTCGGCCTGGATGGTCGAGACGATGTCGTGCATGCGGCCGGTGCGCTGGGCCGAGAGGGCGGCGAGCAGGGCGCCCTCGCCCTGCAGGGCGGTGCCCTCCTCGTCGAGCAGCTCGGCGTCGAAGACCTCGTCCTCGATGCGCACGACCTCGCGACCCCGGGTCGTCAGGTGGCGCCGGGCACGGGCGCCGAGCGGGGTGGCGGCGGTGGCCTGGTAGAAGGCCCGGGCCTGGGGCGCACGCCAGTCGAGCAGCAGCGGCTCGAGGTTCTCGTCACGCAGGCCGATGCGGCCGATGTAGTGGTGGGTGCTGCCGTTGTCGTCGGCCTCGGCCAGCTCCAGCCGGCCGAAGGCCAGGCGCTCGCCCACCTCGCGGAGCTGCCCGATGCGATCCTCGTACGCGCGGGCGAAGGCGTCGCGCTCCGAGCGGCTCTGGTGGTTGCCGCCGACGCTCTCGCGGCGCACGGCGGCCAGCTCGCGCTCGGCGTCGGCGCGCAGACCGTCGAGCCGCTGGTACAGCCCTGACACGTACTCGCGCTCGCGCGCCAATTCCTCGTTGACCACAGAACCTCCCGAAACCCGGCAAGCAATTCTACTCGTCGCGGGAACGTCGAAGGCCGCATCTGGCCGGAAGGAGCAGCACTCCTCCCGAGCCGGAGCGGCCTCGAGGTGGTGGCGGGAATATCACCCGCCAAGTGCGCCGCAGGGGCGGCGGCGCACAGGTGCCTACGGCACCGAAATCAAATCAATCACGAAGATCAGCGTCTTGCCCGCGAGGAAGTGCCCCGAGCCGGCCGGGCCGTAGGCCAGGTGCGGCGGGATGGTCAGCTTGCGACGGCCGCCCTCCTTCATGCCGGGGATGCCGTCCTGCCAGCCGGCGATCAGGCCGTTCAGCGGGAAGCTGATGGTCTCGCCGCGGCCCCAGGAGGAGTCGAACTCGTCACCCGTCTCGTACTCGACGCCGAGGTAGTGCACCTCGACGGTGGCGCCAGGGGTCGCCTCCTTGCCGGTGCCCTCGACGATGTCGTCGATCACGAGCGTGGTGGGCGCGGGGCCCTCGGGGAAGTCGATCTCGGGCTTCGAAGCAGTGGAATCAGTCATGACTCCATCCAAGCCCACCTGCCGATGCATGGCAAAAGCGACCGGCGTCACACGGCTCGCTCAGGTCAGCGGATGCCCGCCCGCCGCCCCGGCGAGGGCGAGACGATCGGCGAGCAGCGACTCGAGCAGCGCGGCCTCGTCATGGCGTGGTGCGGCGGTGGAGCGCCCCGCGAGCATGCGCTGCCGCACGAACGCGAGCCGCGTGGCGTCGCGGGTGAACGCCCGCATGGCGGGCTCGCCGTTGCCCGGCAGCGTGCGCGCCCAGCGGCGCGCCGCCCGCCGGCCCGCGCCGGTCGAGAGCATCTCCACCTCGGTCGGGCTGAACCAGCCCGCCGCCGCGTACTCGCTCAGCCGCGCGTGGGTGAGCCGGCGCTCCGAGCGACGGAGCAGCACGACGAAGACGATGGCGAGCACGAACAGCGGCACCTGCACCACGAAGTAGAGCAGGAAGTACCCGTCGAGGCCCTCGACCAGGAAGGTCGACCCGTTCCACAGCGCGTGCAGACCCATGGCGAGCACGAGGCCCAGCAGGAACACGGCCACCGCCGCGAACCAGTGCTTCTGCCGCACGGCGAAGCCCAGGGCGACGCCCGTGCAGGCGGTGAACATGACGTGCGCGAACGGCGACATGATGCCCCGGAGCACGAACGTGAAGCCGAGCCCCACGCCGCCCGACTCGATCAGCGACTGGCCGAAGTAGAGGATGTTCTCGGTGAAGGCGAACCCGGCCGCCACCGTCGCCCCGTAGACGAGGCCGTCGACCGGGCCGTCGAACTGCCGTCGGAAGATGATGACGAGCAGCAGCACGCCCGCCGCCTTGGCGCTCTCCTCGACCACCGGGGCCTGGATGACCGAGCTCCACAGATCGCTCGTCGTCGCCTGCCCGTCACTCGCCGTGGCGACGATCACCTGCACGCCTAGGTCGACGATCAGGGCGATCGCCACCGACGCGGCCGCGCCCCAGAGGAATGCGAACCAGAGCGCGGGCCGTGGCTCGGGCTCCCAGCGGTCGATCACGGTGATCGCCGTGATCACGACCGCCAGCGGGATGAGCGCGATGATCGCGCAGATGACCACGGCCACGGGGCCGAGGCCCAGCACGAGGTACCCGATCACCGCGAGGAAGACGAACGCCAGCACGATGATGCCGACGATCAGCAGCACGAGCGAGGCGGTCGAGCCGGTCTGCCGGCGGGCGGGCGCCCCGAGCGCCGGGAGCGGCGGCAGCGCGGCGGCCGGCCCGGCATCGGGGGCCTGAGCCAGCGCGGGGGCGGACACGGCCGACGCCGGGTGGCGGGGGTCGAAGAGTGTCACGAGCATTCCTCACGGTAGGGGATTCTCAGCGTAGCGCGAACCGGCGACACCCAGCACCCCGTTGCGCATCCCGGGCGGATGCTCCCCTGGCGTGCCCGCTCAGTACACCCTGCCGCTCAGTACACCTTGCCCGGGTTCATGATGCCCAGCGGGTCGAACACGGCCTTGAGGCGACGCTGCAGCTCGAGGCCGCTCTCCCCCAGCTCCCCCTCGAGCCAGCGCCGCTTGAGCACACCGACACCGTGCTCGCCGGTCAGGGTGCCCCCGAGCCGGCGGGCCGACTCGAACAGCTCGTCGGCGGCCTGCCAGACGATGTCGGGCGCTCCCTCGACGACCTCGCCGCCCGGCGCGTCGACGAGCGCCGGCGGCACCACGAAGTTCGGGTGCAGGTTGCCGTCGCCGGCGTGCGCCACGGTGGGGATGTCGAGCCCGTATGCCGCGCCGATCCGCTCGATCTCGGCGAACATCGCCGGCAGCGCCGAGCGCGGCACGCAGATGTCCTCGATCAGCACCTCGCCGAGCACCTCGAGCGCCGGGTGCATGCTGCGCCGGAACGCCAGCAGCTCGGCGGCGACGACCGGGTCGGCGGACTGCTCGACGCTGAACGCCCCGGCCTCCCGGAGCACCCGGGCGATGGCGTCGCCCTCCTCGGCGGCTCCCGCCCCGTCGGTCTGCACGAGCACGAAGGCCGCACCGGGTGCCCGCTCGGTCGTGCCGAGGTAGCGGGTGACCGCGGCGACGGTCAGGGCATCCATCAGCTCCATCACCGCGGGCCGCACGCGCGAGGCGGTGACCGCCGCGCAGGCCGCCGCGGCGGCGGTGAGGTCGGAGAAGAAGGCCGCGATGGTCACGAGCTGGCCGGGCGGGATGGGCCGGATGCGCACCGTGGCTCCGACGATCACGCCGAGCGTGCCCTCCGAACCGGTGAACAGCGCGGTGAGGTCGTAGCCCGTGACGCCTTTCACGGTGCGCCGCCCGGTTGAGAGCAGGCTGCCGTCGGGGAGCACCACGTCGAGCCCGAGCACGGCCTCGCGCGTCACGCCGTACTTGGCGCACATCAGACCGCCGGCGTTCGTGGCGATGTTGCCGCCGATCGTCGAGATGGCCTTGGACGCCGGGTCGGGCGAGAACGCGTAGCCGTGCGGCTCGAGAGCCTCCCCGAGCGCGGCGTTGATGACGCCGGGCTCCACGACCGCGATCTCGTCGTCGAGCGCGATCTCCAGGATCCGGTCCATCTCGCGCACACTCAGCACGATCGCACCGGGTGTCGCGGTCGCGCCCCCGGCCAGGCCCGTGCCCGCTCCGCGCGGCACGACGGACACCCGGTGGGCGCTGGCGATCCGCAGCACGGCCTGCACGTCCTCGACGCTCCGGGCCTCCACGAGAGCGAGGGCACCACCGTCGGACCACCAGCCCGAGCGGTCGGTGCGCAGCGCGTCGAGCGCCGCGGGGTCGACGATCACGCGGTCGCCGAGCTGCTCGATCAGCTGACGCAGAGCGGATGCCCCGGCCCCCGTCTCGCCCGGGCCTGCCGCCCGCGCATCCGTCACCGTGCTCATCGCTCTCCTTCTCCTGGCGCATCTGCCAGCTCGTCCATCTCGACCACGTCGATCGCCGCCGTGATCGCCTCGATGCCCGACAGGCGCGCCGGCGAGATGAGCTTCATCACCCGCTCGCGGCTCATCAGCCCGGCCTCGACGACGAGGTCGGCGATGTTGCGGTGGGTCAGCAGCGCGGTCTTCGCGAGCGCCGAGGCCGCCGTGTAGCCGATGTAGGGGGTGAGCGCCGTGACCACGCCCACCGAGGTCGACACCATCGTGTCGAGCCGGTCGAGGTTCGCCGTGATGCCGTCGATGCAGTTCACCCGGAGGGTGCGCCAGCCCTGCGTCATCCAGGCGAGGCTCTGCAGCAGCGAGTGCGCGATCACGGGCTCGAAGGCGTTCAGCTGCAGCTGCCCGCCCTCGGCCGCCATGGTGATCGTGACGTCGGCACCGGCGACCGAGAACGCGACCTGGTTCACGACCTCGGGGATGACCGGGTTGACCTTGCCCGGCATGATGCTCGAGCCGGCCTGGCGCGCCGGCAGGTTGATCTCGCCGAAACCGGCCTGCGGGCCGCTGGAGAGCAGCCGCAGGTCGTTGCAGATCTTCGAGAGCTTGATGGCCGAGCGCTTCAGCACGCCCGAGAGGGTCATGAAGACGCCGGCGTCGCTCGTCGCCTCGACGAGGTCGGCGGCGGTGACGTGCTCGAAGCCCGTGAGGTCGCGGAGGTGCCGGCAGACGGTGGCGGCGTAGTTCGGGTCGGCCGTGATTCCCGTGCCGATCGCGGTCGCTCCCAGGTTGATCTCCCAGAGCAGCGGCATCGTGTGCCGCAGTCGCTCGAGGTCTTCGGTGAGGGTGGTGGCGAAGCCGTGGAACTCCTGCCCGAGCGTCATCGGCACGGCGTCCTGCAGCTGGGTGCGGCCCACCTTCAGCACATGCCCGAACTCGACGCCCTTCGCGGCGAACGCGTCGCGCAGCTGCTCGTGCTCGACCATCAGCCGCTGCAGCGAGAAGACCATCGCGAGCTTGACCGCCGTCGGGTAGACGTCGTTGGTGCTCTGGCTGCGGTTGACGTCGTCGAGCGGGTGCAGGATGTCGTACGAGCCGAGCGGATGCCCGCCCGCCGCCAGCGCGACGTTGGCGATCACCTCGTTGGCGTTCATGTTCGTCGAGGTGCCGGCCCCGCCCTGGATCACCCCCACGACGAACTGGTCGTGGAACTCCCCGGCGCGGATGCGCTCGCAGGCGGCCTCGATGGCGTCGGCCTTGGCCTGGTCGAGCACGCCGATCTCGGCGTTGGCACGGGCGGCGGCCTGCTTCACGATGGCCAGGGCGTTGACGAGGTCGGGGTAGACGGAGATCGGCCGGCGGCTGATCGGGAAGTTCTCCAGCGCCCGGGCGGTGTGCACGCCCCAGTACGCCTCGGCGGGGATCTCGACGCTGCCGAGGCTGTCGGTCTCGGTGCGGGTGGCGCCGACCGCTTCGTCGGCTGCGGTCGGGGAAGCGGTTCCGGTGGGAACGGTGGTGGTCACGGGTGGGGCTCCATTGCTCGTGTCGTGTCGTCCCGTTCGTGGCGGGACGGCATCGACTCTACTCCGGGCTCCGTTCCCCGGGCGCTCAGCTCAACCGGCGCAGCAGCCCTCGCACGAAGCCGTCCCGACGCTCGGTGTACGGCGGGTAGACGAGCTTCATCGTGTCGGGCACGAGGCTCTTCCTGAGCACCGCCTTCTCGTGGCTGAACGTCTCGATGCTGCGCCGCCCGTGGTACGCGCCCATGCCGCTCTCGCCCACGCCGCCGAAAGGCAGTCCGGGCACAGTGAGGTGCGCGACGGGCACGCCGAAGCCGACGGCACCCGAGGAGGTCTCGGTCAGGATGCGCCGCTGCGCGACCGGGTCGCTCGTGAAGGCGTAGAGCGCCAGAGGCTTCTCGCCGGCACGGATGAACGAGATCGCGTCGTCGAGCCCCGACACCGAGACGATCGGCAGCAGGGGCCCGAAGATCTCCTGCTGCATCACGGGCGCGTCGCGGGCGACGTCGCCGAGCAGGGTCGGGGCGATGTACCGGGTGCGGTCGTCGGTGCGCCCGCCGCTCAGCACAGTGGGGCCGTCGAGCAGGCCCTTCAACCGCGAGTACTGCTTGTCGTTCACGATGCGGCCGTAGCTCGAGCTCGAGCGCGGATCGCCCTCGTACAGCTCGGCGATCGCCTCGACCAGGTGCGGCACGAGTGCGTCGGCCACCTCCCGCGTCGCCATCAGGTAGTCGGGGGCCACGCAGGTCTGGCCGGCGTTCAGGAACTTGCCCCAGGCGATCCGCCGGGCGGCGCCCGCCAGGTCGACGGTGTCGTCGACGTAGACGGGCGACTTGCCGCCGAGCTCGAGTGTGACCGGGGTGAGGTGCTTCGCGGCGGCCGTCATCACGATGCGGCCGACCGCGGCGTTGCCGGTGTAGAAGATGTGGTCGAACCGCTCGGCGAGCAGCTGCGTGGTGACCTCGACCCCGCCCTCGACGACGGCGACGGCCCGCTCGTCGAGATAGCGCGGCACCAGCTCGGCCAGCAGTGCCGAGGTGGCCGGAGCGAGTTCGCTCGGCTTCAGCAGCACCGCGTTCCCGGCGGCGAGGGCTCCGACGGCGGGCTCGAGCAGCAGCTGCAGCGGGTAGTTCCAGGGTGAGATGACGAGCACGACGCCGAGGGGCTCCAGCATCGTGGAGGCGCTCGCAGGCGCCAGGGCGAGCGGCACGGGCACGCGGCGCGGGCGCAGCCAGCCGCGGAGGTGCTTCAGCGTGTGCTGGATCTCGGCGACCACGACGTTCAGCTCGGTCAGCGCCGCCTCGGTGGGGTTCTTGCCGAGGTCGGTGAAGAGGGCGTCCTCGAACGCGGCGGAGTTCTCGTCGAGCATCCGCTTCATGGCCGTCAGCTGGGCGGTGCGCCAGCGCAGCGACCGGGTGACCCCCTCGTCGAAGCCCGAGCGCAGCACGGGGACCACGGGGGTGAGGGGCGCGATGATCGGATCGGAGGTCATGGCGACATCGTAGGTTCAGCGGTGCAGAAATGGCACTATCAGATAGATGCCGAAGAGCACCGCGCAGACGCTCAGGCCGAAGCACAAGTAGGCCAGCGCCCGGGCCCACCGGGGACGCACCGGCTCACCCGTGGCCGCGTCGAGGTGGGTGAGGCTCTGGAACCTCAGCCCGAACGAGTACAGGCTCACCACCACGGCGGTCGACACCAGCGAGGCCACCGCCACGATCAGGAACGCTCCCCAGTCGATCACTTCACGGCCTTTCGCTTGCGGCGGGTGGCTTTCGGCGTGCGCACCGCGATGGTGGCGGCGTCGACCTCGCTCAGCGCGTTCTTGGAGTCGACGTTGTTGCGCCGGGAGAGGACGAAGATCGTGACGATGACGGCGACGCCCGCGACCAGGTCGATCACGAGGCCCACCGGCCCGATGCCCACGACGAGCGCGGCGAGGGCGCCGACGACGGCCGAAGCGGGCAGGGTCATCAGCCAGCCGAGGCCGATCCGGCCCGCCGTGCGCCAGCGCACCGACGCGCCCTTCCGCCCGAGGCCCGAGCCGATCACCGAGCCCGAGGCGACCTGGGTGGTGCTGAGCGCGAAGCCGAGATGGCTCGACGCCAGGATGGTGGCGGCCGTGCTGGTCTCGGCGGCGAAGCCCTGCGCGGGCTTCACTTCGGTGAGACCGGCGCCGAGGGTGCGGATGATGCGCCAGCCGCCCATGTAGGTGCCGAGCGCGATCGCGAGCGCGCAGGTGATGATCACCCAGAACTCGGGCCCCGAGCCCGTGGGCTGCAGCCCCGACGCGATCAGTGTGAGCGTGATGACGCCCATCGTCTTCTGCGCGTCGTTGGTGCCGTGCGCGAGTGCCACGAGCGAGGAGGAGAAGATCTGGCCGTAGCGGAACCGGCCGCGGACGCCGGCCTGCGTGCTGTCGCTCGGCATCCGGGTGATCGCGTACGCCAGTCGGGTGGCGACGAAGGCGACCAGCCCGGCGACCAGAGGCGCGACGAGCGCGGGCAGGATGACCTTGGAGATGAGCACGCCGTAGTCGACGACCCCGAACCCGGCTCCCACCACGGCCGCGCCGATCAGGCCGCCGAACAGGGCGTGGGACGAGCTGGAGGGAAGCCCGAACAGCCACGTCAGCAGATTCCAGACGATCGCGCCGATCAGGCCGGCGAAGATCATCTCCGGCAGGATCTGGACGCCCCCGTCGCCCTCCTTGATCAGGCCGCCCGAGATGGTCTTGGCGACCTCGGTGCTGAGGAAGGCGCCCACGAGATTCAGCACGGCGGCCAGTGCCACGGCCACCTTGGGCTTCAGGGCACCGGTCGCGATCGGCGTCGCCATGGCGTTCGCCGTGTCGTGGAAGCCGTTCGTGAAATCGAAGAACAGGGCCAGCGCGATGACGAGCACGACGACGACGGTGAGATCCACCCTGCAACCCTATTCGTTCACCCGCCGTTCATGTTCACGGGCGATCTACGCTGGAGGCATGGCATCGCTCCCTCCCCGCGCCCGCAAGGTCCCGTTCGATCGTGTGCACCACGGCGACACCGTCTCCGACCCCTACGAGTGGCTGCGCGACAAGGAGGATCCCGAGGTGCTCGCCTACCTCGAGGCCGAGAACGCGTTCACCGACGAGGCGACCGCGCACCTCGCACCGCTCCGCCAGGAGATCTTCGACGAGATCAAGGGCCGCACCCGGGAGACCGACCTCTCGGTGCCCGTGCGCGACGGCGGCCACTGGTACTACACCCGCACGGCGGAGGGCTCGCAGTACGGCGTGCACTGCCGCGCGCCCATCGCCGGCCCCGACGACTGGACTCCCCCGTCGATCGAGCCGGGCGTGCCGATCGACGGCGAGCAGGTCGTGCTCGACGACAACGAGCAGGCCGCCGGCCACGAGTTCTACTCGCTCGGCTCCTTCGACGTCTCCCCCGACGGGCGGATGCTCGCCTACGCCGTCGACGTCGTCGGCGACGAGCGCTACACGCTGCGCATCCGCGACCTCGAACTCGGCGAGGACCTGCCCGACGAGGTCGCCGACACCTTCCCGGGCGCCGTCTTCTCGGGCGACGGCTCGAGCGTCTACTACCCCACGGTCGACGACGCCTGGCGCCCCGACACCATCTGGCAGCACGTCGTCGGCACGAGCGGCACCGATGACCAGGTCGTCTTCACCGAGCCCGACGAGCGCTTCTGGGTCGGCGTGGGCCTCACCCGCAGCCGCCGCTACCTCGAGATCGCGGTCGGCTCGAAGATCACCAGCGAGGTGCTGCTGCTCGACACCGAGCACCCAGAGGCCGGCTTCCAGGTCGTCTGGCCGCGGCGTGAGGGCGTCGAGTACGCCGTCGAGCACGCGGTGGTCGGCGGCCGCGACCGGCTGCTGGTGCTGCACAACGACCAGGCGCTGAACTTCGAGCTCGTGGCCGTCGACCCCGCGCATCCGCTCGACCGCTCGTCGTGGGAGACCGTGATCGCCCACGACGAGGCCGTGCGCCTGGAGGACGTCGACGCCTTCGCCGGCCACCTGACGATCGACTACCGGCGCGACGGCCTCACCCGCATCGCGCTGCTGCCCCTCGACGCCGGCACGACGAGCCTCGCGGGAGCCGACTTCACCGAGCTCGAGTTCGACGAGCCGCTGTTCTCGGTGGGCACCTCGGGCAATCCCGAGTGGGAGCAGCCGACCATCCGCTTCGGCTACACCTCGTTCGTCACGCCCTCCTCGGTGTTCGACCACGACATCGCCACCGGCACGTCGACGCTGCTGAAGCAGCAGGCGGTGCTCGGCGGCTACGACCCCGACGTGTACGAGCAGCGCCGCGAATGGGCGACGGCCACCGACGGCACCCGGGTGCCGATCTCGCTGGTGGCCCGGCGCGGCGTACTCGGCACCGGTTCTCCGGCGCCGCTGGTGCTCTACGGCTACGGCTCCTACGAGTCCTCGATCGACCCGTCGTTCTCGGTCGCCCGACTCTCGCTGCTCGACCGTGGCGTCGCCTTCGCGATCGCGCACGTGCGCGGCGGCGGCGAGCTCGGCCGCCACTGGTACGAAGACGGCAAGACGCTGACGAAGAAGAACACCTTCACCGACTTCGTCAGCGCGGCCGAGCGGATGATCGAGCTGGGCTTCACCGCTCCGTCGACGCTCGTGGCGCAGGGCGGCAGCGCCGGCGGCCTGCTGATGGGCGCGGTGGCGAACCTGGCGCCGCAGCTGTTCGCGGGCATCCTCGCTCAGGTGCCGTTCGTGGACGCGCTGACGTCGATCCTCGACCCCTCGCTGCCACTGACCGTGATCGAGTGGGACGAGTGGGGCGACCCGCTGCACGACCCCGAGGTCTACGCGTACATGAAGTCGTACTCGCCGTACGAGAACGTGACCGAGCAGGAGTACCCGCGCATCCTGGCCGTGACCAGCCTGAACGACACCCGCGTGCTCTACGTCGAGCCGGCGAAGTGGACGGCGCGGCTCCGCGACGTCGGCGCGCCCGTGCTGCTCAAGACCGAGATGTCGGCTGGGCACGGCGGCGTGTCGGGCCGGTACGAGCGGTGGCGCGAGGTGTCGTACGAGTACGCGTGGATGCTCGACGTGCTCGGTCGCGCGTAGCAGCGCCGCCCGGGCCGACCGGGCCGGTCGCCCGCGTCAGCCTTCGGGGAACGGCCGCAGTTCCAGGCGGCCGTTCCTGGCCATCGGATGCCGGGCTGCCAGCGCCGTCGCCTCGTCGAGGTCGCGGGCCTCGAGCAGGTCGAAGCCCCAGATCGCGTCGGTGACGCCGACGAGCGGGCCCTCGGTGACGATCGTCTCGCCCGCGCGCACCCGCACCCCGCGGGCGGTGCCCGGGTCGAGGATGTCGCCCAGCACCCGCTGCCCGGCGCTCTCGAGCTCGTCGACCCAGACGTCGACGTCGCTCTCGTCAGGCTCGACGTCGGGCGTCTCGTCGCCCATCACGAACATCAGGAATCGCATGTGAACACCGTACACATGCGGCAGGGCGAGCGAAAGACCGCCCGGGTCTAGTCCTCCAGCGCCGAGCGCAGCAGCCCCACGAGGGCGTCGAGCTGCACGCTGTCGGTCGAGCCGATCGCCTGGTCGGAGCCGTCGAGCGCGCGGGCGGCGAGGCCCTGCTTGGAGTCGATCAGCTCGGCGATGCGGGTGTCGATCGTCTGCGCGGCCACGATCCGCCACGCGGTGACCGGCTCGGCCTGGCCGATGCGGTGCACGCGGTCGATGGCCTGGGTCTGCTCGGCAGCGGTCCAGGACAGCTCGGCCAGCACCACGTTCGACGCGGCCTGCAGATTGAGGCCGACGCCCGCCGCGGTGAGCGAGCAGACGGCCACGGCCACCTCGGGGTCGTTGTTGAAGGCGTCGATCTCGCGCTGACGGAGGGCCGCCGACTGGTCGCCGCGGATCGACACCGTCTTCAGCTCCCGCTTGGCGAAAAGCTCCTCGGCGGCGTTCATCACGTCGATGTGCTTGGCGAAGAAGACCACCTTGCCCACGGAGCGGGCGAGCTGCGCGGTGTAGTCGGCGGCAAGGCCGGCCTTCGCCGTGCCGATGCGGCGCACCATCGTGAAGACGTTCAGGCCGTCTTCGTTGGCCTGCGTGTCCTCGAGCTCCTGCCGCGCGACGAGGCGCATCAGGTCGTCGTCTGGCAGCTCGTCGACCTCGTCGCCGCGGGCGTTGGCCCGGGCCGCGACCAGGCGGCGATATCGCGTCACCAGGCGGGCACCGAGCTCGCGCTCGGCCTCGCGGATGGAGCGGCCGAAGTCGTCGTCGAGCTCGACGGGAAGGTCGACGATGCGCTTGGCGGGCAGGTCGGCGGCCACGTCGATCTTGCGGCGGCGCACGATGCCCATGTCGATGACGGCTTCGCGCGCCTCGGCGAAGAAGCCCGCGTCGGCCGGGGTGAGCCCGATCTCCTCGAGGTGCTCCATCAGCTCGGGGCCCGGCTTGTCGCCGTCGATCCAGCCGAGGAACTGCCAGATCGCACGGAAGTCGTCGACGTCGTTGATCAGGGGCGTTCCGGTGAGCGCCATCATCAGCGGGTTGCCGCCGGGGGCGGTGTGCCGGATGCGGTCGGCCAGCGCCAGCACGTTGCGCGAGCGCAGCGAGGTCATGTTCTTGATGAAGTGCGCCTCGTCGACGACCATGCCGCGGAAGCCCATGCTGCCGAGCCAGGACAGGTGCCGGTCGAGCACCTCGTAGTTCACGACCACGACGTCGGCGAAGGCGTCGAGCGTCTCGCCGTCGCCGTGCACGACGGTGGCCCGGCGGTGCGGGGTCCAGAGCTCGACCTCTCGCGCCCAGTTCATCTTCACCACGTTCGGCACGACGGCCAGCAGCGGGTAGGCGTCGGCGACGGATGCGGCCAAGAGCGACTGCGCCGTCTTGCCGAGACCGGGCTCGTCGGCGAGCAGGAAGGTGCGGTGCCCGGCCTGAACGCTCTGCAGGAAGCGGGACTGGTGCACCATCAGCTCGTGGCCGGGGGGCGAGAGGCGGTCGATGGTGGGGGCCTCGGGAAGCTCCATGCTGGCGGCCTTGCCGCCCGCGCCGTACTCGAAGGCGCGGTAGAGCGGGCCGAGCAGCTCCCAGTTCGAGAGCCGGCCGACGCCGTGCGGCTTCGCGGGCGTGAGGTCGGGAGCCATGAACGGGTTCGCCAGCTGGCGCGACTTCACCGAGACGGGCACGACCTGGCGCTCGGCGAGCTCGGGCGGCACGACGGTGGCGGTGGGCGCGGGCGCCTCGGGCTCGTCGTCGGGCACCTCGTAGCCGGCGTCCTCGAGGTATTCGCGGCGGAGGCTCCGGGCGGCGGGCGAGAGCGGGGCGTCGTTCTCGAGCAGCGCGATGAGCGAGGTGTCGCGGGCGGCGGTGCGCGCGAGGATCGACGCGATGCCGTCGAGGCGCTTCAGCTGCTCGGCGCGTTCGGCGTCGGTGATCGTCGTGTCGGTCTTGATGCTCGCGCGCTCCTCGCGCATGAGCAGCGCGACCACGAGGAACTTCGTGCGGTTGGCGGGGGCGACCTTGCCGCGCTGGGCGGCGGCTTCGACCTCGCGCACCTTGCGGGCGAGGATCGGGATCAGACCGGTGTTGTCTGCGGTGCGCGTACGGCGGTTGCCGGACCTTGACATCGTTCTCCTGGGGAGTGAGGCGGAGTGCACGGGGCCTGGGCGGTCGAGCAAGGCGATAAAATCGCGGTCGGCGCGAGGAGCGGGAAATCCCGTGGCAAGGTCAGTGTACGCGATGCACCCTGATCAGCGATGCACCTTGATCAGCAGTCCACTGGCGACGAACACGATCGCGCCGACGCCGTGGGCGATCTGCCAGCCGACGAGCGGCAGGTCGATCGGCAGCACCGGGTTCCAGAGCACGGCGATCGCGGCGAGCGGCGGGAGCCACCACCATTGCTTCGCCTGCACCGCGAAGACCAGCATGATGAGCGCCAGGATGGCGATCACGAAGCGGGCCACGGTGAACCAGCCGTCGTCGCCGATGACGGCCAGGAAGGCCACCAGGGCGATCGCGCCGAGGAGCCCGGGGGCGAGTGCGGGACGGGTGAAGTCGGGGGTGGTCTGTCGCGCGCTCATGTCTCGCCAATCCTACGCGGCGCTCGGTAGGGTGAAGCCATGTCATTCACGTCGGGTGCTTCGACCCCCCTTTTCGCAGGCCCCGAGGGGCTCTGGACAGCTGATCCCGAGGAGCTCGCCGCGCGGCTGTTCGTCACCGTCTTCGCCGGGCAGGGCGCCGTGCCGCTGCCGCAGAAAGACGTGTCGGAGGTCTACTCCACCCTCGCCGGGCTCGGCGGCTACTCGCTGCCCGATGTGCGCTCGGGCAACACGCAGCCTCTCGGGCTGACCGTGCAGCTGGCGCAGGAGGCCATCCTCACCTGGGAGCGCGCGACGGTCGCGGTGCGGCTCTCGGCCGGCTCGGGCATCGGCGGGGGCCCGGTGTCGCACACGGTCACGATGCTCCGCTTCGGGCCGGGCATCCTGAACGCCGCCGACCCGGTGGTCGCGCTCAAGGCGCGGCTCCACTGATGGCGGCGGACGGCAACCCGAAGGCACCGGCACAGACAGAGGCCTTCCGCGTCTCCGACGAGGTCGCCGAGGCCCTCGCCGCCGGGCGTCCGGTCGTGGCTCTCGAGTCGACGATCATCTCGCACGGGCTCCCCCGCCCCCGCAACCTCGAGGCGGCCCGGGAGTTCGAGGCGATCCTCCGTGACGCCGGCGTCACGCCCGCAACCATCGCGGTGCTCGACGGCATCCCCCGCATCGGTCTCGACGACGAGGGCGTGCGGCGCATCGCCGAGGAGGACATGACCAAGGCGAGCGTCCGCGACCTGCCGATCCTCTCGGCCAAGGGCGCGAGCGGTGCGACCACCGTCGCGGCCACCGCCTACCTCGCCGGCCGCGCCGGGGTGCGCGTCTTCGCCACGGGCGGCCTCGGCGGTGTGCACCGCGGCGCCTCCGACACCTTCGACGAGTCGGCCGACCTCTCGGCGCTGGCGCTCTCGGGCGTCACCGTCGTCTCGGCGGGCGTCAAGTCGGTGCTCGACATCCCGGCCACCCTGGAGCGCCTCGAGACCCTCAGCGTTCCCGTGGTCGGCTACCGCACCACCGACTTCCCGAGCTTCTGGCTCAGCACCTCGGGCTACACGATCGACTGGTCGGTCGAGGACACCGACGAGATCGCCCGCGTCATGCGCGGCCAGGACCTGCTCGGCCACGGCCAGGGCATCGTGGTGGCCAACCCGCTGCCGGCCGATCAGCAGTGGGACCCGGCAGAGCACGACCGCGTGCTGGCCACCGCCTTCGCCGCGGCCGACGCCGCCGGGGTCTCGGGCAAGGCGGTCACACCGTTCCTGCTCGGCTTCATCGTCGAGGAGTCGGGCGGCCGCAGCCTCGAGGTCAACCTCGACATCGCCCGCAACAACGTGCGGCTCGCCGGCGGCATCGCGCTCTCCTGGAGCGCACTGAACAGCGCTGCGGCCTAGCCCGTGACCGACCCGCGGATGCCCGTGCCGCGGGTGATCCCGCCCCTGTCCGCCCCGCGGGTGATCGCACCCCTGGCCGCCCCCCGGGTGATCGTCCCCCTGGCCGCCCCGCGGGTGATCGCGTTCGGCGACGTCTTCGACGACGTCATCGTCACCCCGGCCGGCGACATCCGGCCCGACACCGACACGGCGGCCACGATCGAGCGGCGCTCGGGCGGATCGGCGGCCAACGCGGCGGCCTGGTTCGGCCACCTCGGTTCCGAATCGCACTTCTTCGGCCGGGTCGGCGCGGCCGACGTGGACCGGCACGCCGCCGAGCTGGCCGACGCCGGCGTGGCGGCCCACCTCCTGGCCGACACCGAGCGCCCGACCGGCACGATCGTGGTGGTGCTGCAGCCCGACCGCACCCGAACGATGCTCACGGAGCGCGGCGCCAACGTGCTGACCGGCCCCGCCGACGTCGACCGCGCCCTGCTCGCGCCGGGTGCGCACCTGCACCTCACCGGCTACTCGCTCTTCAACGACGTGCCCGGCACTGAACGCATGAGCGCCGTGCGCGCCTGCGCCGCCCTGATCGCCGCGGCCACCGCGGCCGGCATGACCATCTCGGTGAACCCGGGCTCCGCCGGCTTCATCGCCGACCACGGTGCCGATACGGTGCTCGACGCCTCCCGGGGCGCCACGGTGCTGCTGCCGAACCTGGACGAGGGGCGCGCGCTGATCGCGTCCGCCGGTCCGGCGGCTCCGGGCAGTTCAGCCGCCGATCCGGAGGAGGTGGCGACCGCGCTGCTCGCGCACGCACCGGTGGTGGCGCTGACGATGGGGCGCGGCGGGGTGCTCGCCGCGGTCAGGCGGGCGCACGGGCATCCGCTGGTCGTGCGCGTGCCGGCCCTGCTGGTCGACCCGGTCGACACCACCGGCGCGGGGGACGCCTTCAGCGCCGGCTTCGTGCACGCGCTGCTCACGGGGGGATCCGTGGTCGCCGAGGCGATCGACGAGGCCAGACTCGAGCGTGCGGCCCGCGAGGGCGTGCGCTGCGCGGCCATCGCGATCCAGCGCCTCGGCGCCCGCCCCCCGGTCGCCGGCCGGCCCGAGCCGGTGACCGCGACCGAGACGGTGCCGGTGTGATCGCCGGCTCCGCCCCCGACGACGAGGCCGCCCTCGAGCGCCTGCGAACCCTGATCCGAATCCCCACGATGTCGCTGCCGCCGGCCGAGCGCGACGAGGCCGCCTTCGACGCCTTCGCCGACGCCGTCCGTGAGCTCTACCCTCTCGTGCACGAGCACCTCGAGCTCGAGCGGATGCACGACCGCACCTTCCTCTTCCGCTGGCCCGGTCGCACCCGAGGCCGCGCCGCCGTGCTGATGGGCCACTACGACGTGGTGGTCGCCACCGACGAGGGCTGGGAGCATCCGCCCTTCGCCGCGGAGGTCACGGGCGACGGCGCCGACCGCGTGCTCTGGGGACGGGGGACGCTCGACGACAAGGGCTCGGTGGTCGCCGTTCTCGAAGCCGTCGAGCGCTCGCTCGCCGCGGGCGTCACCCCCGAGCACGACGTCTTCCTGCTGTTCGGGCACGACGAGGAGACGGCGGGCACCGGCGCCGAGGCGGCCTCCCGCCTGCTGCACGACCGGGGAGTCGAGATCGGTCTCGTGCTCGACGAGGGCGGAGCGGTGATCGAGCGCGCCTTCCCCACGGTCGAGGTGCCGGTCGCCGTGGTCGGCGTGAGCGAGAAGGGCACCACGAACTTCACCCTCACGGTCGAGCAGCCGGGCGGACACGCCTCCACTCCCCCGGCCGACACGGCCACGAACCGGCTGGCCCGGGCCATCACGCGCCTGCAGAAGCACCCGTTCCCGGCGGGCCTGAATCCGGTGACGGCCCGCATGATCGCCACCATCGGCGCCCACGCGGCGAACCCGCTGCGCACGGTCTTCACCCGGGTCGGGCTGTTCCGCCCACTGATCGTGCCCGTCTTCGCGCGGCTCAGCGACGAGACGGCCGCCATGGTGCGCACGACGATGGCCGTGACGCAGCTCTCCGGGTCACCGGCCGCGAACGCGCTGGCCGAGCGAGCCCAGGCCGTCGTCAACGTGCGCATCGCCGTCGGCTCGACGGTCGACGAGGCCCGGCGGCACCTGGAACGCTCGATCGCCGACCCGCTGGTGCGCGTCGAGACCACGATGCAGAACGGCCCCGCCCGGGTCTCCCGCATGGACGGGCCCGACTGGGACCTGCTCGCCGAGACGATCGTCGCGAGCTACCCCGGCACCGTCGTCACGCCCTACGTGCAGACCGGGGCGACCGACTCGCGGTGGTTCTCCCCGCTCAGCCGCTCGGTGTACCGGTTCAGCCCGTTCGAGATGTCGTCGGAGGAGCGCGCCACGCTGCACGCCAAGAACGAGCGGATGCACGTGCACACGTGGTTCACGGGCATCCGCTTCTTCGAGCGTCTGCTGAGGCGGCTCTAGCGCAGGCCATCGCCCGCGCCGCAGCTGCTGCTGCTGCTACTGCTACTGCTCGGCCCGCTTCGCCTGCTCGGCGGCCATCTGCGCGTGCAGCTCGGGCAGCCGGATCGGCCGGCTCGACGGCGGCAGGTCGTGCACCCGCTCGAGAGCGGGCTCGAGCTCGGAGAGCCACGCCTTGTAGCCCTCCTCGTTCAGGTGCAGGCGGTCTTCGGTGAAGTCGGGGTTGAGCTCGCCCGACTCGACGGCCATGACGGGCCAGAGGTCGAGGTAGTGCGCGCGCACGGTGGCGGCGAACTGCCAGACGTGCCGGTTGATCTCCTTGACGAACTCGGCGTACTCGGCGCCGCGCGGCAGCACCGACTGCACCAGGATGCGCGCGTCGGGCAGCGCGGCCCGGATGTTCGCGAGCGCGGTCTCGATGCCGCGCACGACCTGCTCGATACCGCGGCGGTTCGCCACGTCGTTCGTGCCGATCAGCAGCACGACGGTGTCGGGGTCTTCGGCCGCCACCTCGTCGAGCCGGGCGATCAGACCCTCGGTGGTGTCTCCGCCGACGCCGAGGTTCACGACCTCCAGCTCGGGGAACCACTCCTGCCAGCGGCCGCCTTCGATCAGGCTGTCTCCGACGAAGACGGTCTTGGGCTTTCCGGACATCCGCACCTCCAGGTGAAGTAGATCCCCATTTTAGCCGGGGGCGACGATCCCCGCTCCGGCCGACTTCACCGAACCGGCCTTCGCGGCGTCCTTCCGCGCCGCGAGGAGCGCGGTCTCGGTGATGCGGTTGGCCATGCCGTTGAAGATCACACCGTGGAACGGCAGGATCGCGAACCAGTACAGCCGACCGCCGAGCCCGCGTGGGAAGAAGATGGCGCGCTGGTCGTAGATCGAGCCGCCGTCGTCGGAGGGCGTGGCGCGCATCTCGAGCCAGGCGCCGCCCGGCACCTTCATCTCGGCGCGCAGCCGCAGGAACGACCCGCGGTCGATCTGCTCCACGCGCCAGAAGTCGAGCGCGTCGCCCGTGTGCAGCTCGGTCTGGCTCCGGCGGCCGCGGCGGAGGCCGACTCCGCCGACGACCTTGTCCATCCAGCCGCGCACGGCCCAGGCGATCGGGAAGGAGTACCAGCCGTTCTCGCCGCCGATGCCCTCGATCACGCGCCAGAGTTCGTCGGCCGGCGCCGGCGTGGTGCGCTGCTTCACGTCGAGGTACACGGTGTGGCCGGCCCAGTCGGGGTCGCTCGGCAGCGGGTCGCTGACGGCACCGGGCACGAAGGCGTCCTGCCAGCTGGTCTCGACCTCGCCGGCCTTCATCTTCCCCAGCGCGAGCCGCACGGCCCGGCGGTACGGGGTGAGCCCGCCCTCGGGGTCGTCGATGTAGCCGCGGATGTCGTGCTCGTGCGTCACGCAGTCGAACTGCAGCGACGCGATGATCGGGATGGCCAGAGCGCGCGGGATGGGCGTGACGAGGTTCACCCACTGCGAGGCGAGCCAGGGCGTCAGCACGGGCAGCGCGGCGATCGGCCGCTGGGCGAGCCCCGCCTCGAGCGCGTAGCCGTTCATCATCTGCCCGTAGCGCAGCACGTCGGGGCCGCCGATGTCGAAGGTGCGGTTCACCTCGGGCGGCAGCTCGGCGGCCTTGACGAGGTAGTAGAGCACGTCGCGCACGGCGATCGGCTGGATGTGGTTGCGCACCCACTTCGGTGCCGGCATGTAGGGAAGCACGTCGGTGAGGTGCCGGATCATCTCGAACGAGGTCGAGCCGGAGCCGATCACGACGCCCGCCTGCAGCGCGGCGGTGGGCACACCCGAGTCGAGCAGGATGCGCCCGACGGCGACCCGCGACCGCAGGTGCGGCGACAGCTTCCCGCCCTCCGGGTGCAGCCCACCGAGGTACACGACGCGCTTCACGCCGGCGTCGGCGACCGCGGCGGCCACGTTCTTCGCCGAGGCCTCCTCGGCCTTCTCGAAGTCGCCCGTGCCACCCATGGAGTGCACGAGGTAGTAGAAGACGTCGACGCCCTCGACCGCCGCGCGGAGCGACTCGGCGTCGCCGAGGTCGCCCTTGACGATGTCGACCGACCCGGCCCAGGGCACGTCGCGCAGCTTCTCGGGCGTGCGCACGAGCACGCGCACGTCGAAGCCCGCGTCGAGCAGGCGGGGAACGAGACGCCCCCCGATGTAGCCGGTCGCGCCCGTGACGAGGGCCAAGCGTGGGGAGGTCATGCTGCCCACGCTAGACCTCGCACGGCCACGGCGGGCCGGAGGCGCCGCCCTCGGGGCGAACGGTCAGCGGCCGCTCGCCCCGGTGCCCCACGAGGGGCCGCGTCGGATCAGCCCAGCGCTAGATCAGCGCCTTCGTGTGCCACACCGTCTTGATCTCGGTGAACGCCCCGATGCGGGCGAGGCTCGGCGCGGCGGCGTCCGGCCCCTCCTCGGGCGGCAGCACGCGCTTCAGCGTCTCGGCCGCGGCGATCTCGAGGTCGATCCACTCCAGCGCGGACGCACCGACGAGGTCGAGCGCGTTCACGTCGGCGTGGCTCGCGAGCCACGGCGCCAACTCGGCGGGCGATCCGGTCAGCACGTTGACCACGCCCTTCGGCAGGTCGCTCGTGGCGAGCACCTCGCCGAGGGTGATGGCCGAGAGCGGATGCGCCTCGCTCGCGACGACCACCACGGTGTTGCCGGCGACGAGCGCGGGCGCCACGGCGCTGACGAGGCCGAGCAGAGCCGAGTCCTGGGGCGCCACGATCGCGACGACCCCGGTGGGCTCGGGCACCGAGAGGTTGAAGTACGGCCCGGAGACCGGGTTCGCGTTGCCGGCGACCTGCGCGTACTTGTCGGTCCAGCCGGCGTACCAGACCCAGCGGTCGATGGCCTCGTCGACCTGGGCACGAGCGGCGGAGGCCGACACGCCCTCCTGCTTGACGATCTCGTCCTCGAACTGCGCCCGGCGGCCCTCGAGCACCTCGGCCACGCGGTAGAGCACCTGGCCGCGGTTGTAGGCGGTGGCGCCCGACCAGCCGCCGACGGCGGCGCGTGCGGCCACGACGGCGTCACGCGCATCCTTTCGCGAGGCCTGGGCGGCGTTGGCGAGGAAGCGGCCCTTGGAGTCGACCACCTCGTAGACGCGGCCCGACTCGCTGCGCGGGAAGGCGCCGTTGACGTAGAGCTTGTAGGTCTTGGGAACGGAGACGTGGCCACTCATCGTGCGCCTTCTTTCAGGTATGCGGCGAGACCGTGGCGGCCGCCCTCGCGGCCGTAGCCCGACTCCTTGTAGCCGCCGAAGGGCGACGCGGGGTCGAAGCGGTTGAAGGTGTTGGCCCAGATCACGCCGGCGCGCAGCTTGTCGGCCACGGCCAGGATGCGGCTGCCCTTCTCGCTCCAGATGCCGGCCGAGAGGCCGTAGGGGGTGTTGTTGGCCTTGGCGATCGCCTCGGCCGGGGTGCGGAAGCTCAGCACCGAGAGAACCGGGCCGAAGATCTCCTCGCGGGCGATGCGGTGGCTGGTCGACACGTTGGTGAAGATCGTGGGGGCGAACCAGAAGCCGTTCTCGGGCAGCTCGCACGCCGGGCTCCAGCGCTCGGCGCCCTCGGCCTCGCCGATCTCGCTCAGCTCGCGGATGCGCGCCAGCTGCTCGGCGCTGTTGATGGCGCCCACGTCGGTGTTCTTGTCGAGCGGGTCGCCGACGCGCAGCGTCTCGAGGCGCGACTTCAGGCGCTCGACGACCTCGTCGTGGATCGACTCCTGCACCAGCAGCCGCGAGCCCGCGCAGCAGACGTGGCCCTGGTTGAAGAAGATGCCGTTGACGATGCCCTCGATGGCCTGGTCGATCGGCGCGTCGTCGAAGACGATGTTCGCCGCCTTGCCGCCGAGCTCGAGGGTGAGCTTCTTGCCGGTGCCCGCGGTGGAGCGCGCGATCTCGCGGCCGACCGCGGTGGAGCCGGTGAAAGCCACCTTGTTCACGTCGGGGTGGTTGACGAGCGCGCGGCCCGTCTCACCTGCACCGGTGACGATGTTGACGACACCGGCCGGGAGGTCGGCCTGCTGTAGGATCTCGGCGAACAGCAGCGCCGTGAGCGACGTGGTCTCGGCGGGCTTCAGCACGACCGTGTTGCCGGCGGCCAGGGCGGGCGCGATCTTCCACGCCAGCATGAGCAGCGGGAAGTTCCACGGGATGACCTGGGCGGCGACGCCGAGCGAGCGCGGGTTCGCGCCGACGCCGGCGTACTCGAGCTTGTCGGCCCAGCCGGCGTAGTAGAAGAACCAGGCCGCCACGAGCGGCACGTCGACGTCGCGGCTCTCCTTGATCGGCTTGCCGTTGTCGAGCGACTCGGCGACGGCGAGCTCGCGGGCGCGCTCCTGCACGAGGCGCGCGATGCGGAACAGGTACTTGCCGCGGTCGCGGCCCGACATGCGCGACCAGGTCTTCTCGTAGGCCTTGCGCGCGGCGGCCACGGCGCGGTCGACGTCGGCCTCGGTGCCGTTGGCGATGCGCGCGATCGGCTTCTCGGTGGCGGGCGAGATCGTCAGGAACGACTCTCCGGCGGCGGGGGTGAACTCGCCGTCGATGAACAGGCCGTACTCGGGCTTGAGGTCGAGGATCGCCGTCGACTCCGGGGCCGGGGCGTATTCGAGGAATGACATCGTGTGGTCCTAGTCGATCGTGACGTAGTCGGCGCCGGAGTAGTGCCCGGAGCTGAGCTTCTGCCGCTGCAGCAGCACGTCGTTGAGGAGGCTCGAGGCCCCGAAGCGGAACAGGTGCGGCTGGAGCCACTCCTCGCCCACCGTCTCGGCGACGGTGACGAGGTACTTGATGGCGTCCTTCGATGAGCGGATGCCGCCGGCCGGCTTGACGCCGATCTTCTCGCCGGTGAGGCGGTTCCAGTCGCGCACGGCTTCGAGCATCAGCAGCGTGACAGGCAGCGTGGCGGCCGGGGCGACCTTGCCGGTCGAGGTCTTGATGAAGTCGCCGCCCGCGAGGATGGCGAGCCAGGATGCCCGGCGCACGTTGTCGTAGGTGTTCAGCTCCCCGGTCTCGAGGATGACCTTGAGGTGCGCGAACGAGCCGTCGGCCCGGCGGCAGGCCTCCTTCACCGCGACGATCTCGTCGAAGACCTGGCCGTAGCGGCCGGAGAGGAAGGCACCGCGGTCGATCACCATGTCGATCTCGTCGGCCCCGGCGGCCACCGCGTCGGCGGTGTCGGCCAGCTTCACCGGAAGCGAGGCGCGGCCCGAGGGGAAGGCGGTCGCGACGGCGGCGACGTTGATCAGCCCGTCGCCGGGCTCGGTCACACGGCCGGCGGCGTGGGCGTCGCCCAGCGCCTCGACGGCGTACGGCACCATGTCGCCGTAGACGCAGACGGCGGCGACCCGCGGGGTCGAGTTGTCCCCCGCATCCGGAACCAGGGCCTTGGCCACGAGCGAGCGCACCTTGCCGGGGGTGTCGGCGCCCTCGAGCGTGGTGAGGTCGATCAGCTCGATGATGCGGTCGAGGGCCCAGGCCTTCGACGTGGTCTTGATCGAGCGCGTGCCGAGCGAGGCGGCGCGCTGCTCGAGTCCGACGGTATCGACGCCGGGAAGGCCGTCGAGGTACCGCTTGAGGGTGGCTTCGGTCAGGTCGCCGCCGAGCACCTCCACGGCGCGCTGCGCGGGGCTGACCGCTCTTTCTATCGTCACGAGGTCACTTCCCAATCCTTCGCGGCCACGACCCGTCCGGTCGTGCCGCATCCGTCGATTCTCTCATGTGGCCCTGCATGACCACCGGATGCGCGGCGAATCACCGCGCTGCGACCGGTCGTGCTACCACTCGTCCTCGAGCATGCGCGGCCGGGCCACCACGATACCGCTGACGGTCAGCGCCAGGGCGGTGCCGACCAGGAACAGCAGCGGCACGGTCCAGCCGCCCGTGGTGTCGTGCAGCACGCCGACCACGAGCGGCCCGAGGGCGCCGATGCCGTAGCCGATCGACTGCACGAACGAGCTCAGCGCCACCGATCCCTCGTGCGTGCGGGTGCGCAGGTTGATCAGCACGAGCGAGAGCGGGAACAGCAGCGGCCCGAGCCCGATGAACGCGACCCAGAGCCAGAGCGGTCCGCCGGGGGCGAGCAGCAGTCCACCGTAGCCCACGAGGTAGAACACGACGCCGGCGGCGATCAGCGGGCCGACGGTCTTCATCCTCGTCGCGAGGATCGGCACGAGCAGGGCGGCGGGCAGCCCCATCACCGAGAACAGCGACAGCAGCGCACCGGCCTCGGCCTCGGAGGCCCCGGCGACGTCGGTCAGGATGCTCGGCAGCCAGGCGAACATGGCGTACGCGTTCACCGAGGTGAGGGCGAAGACGAGCATCAGCGACCAGGCGACCGGCGAACGGAGCACGCGGCCGAAGCCCTTGCGGCGCTCGACGGGCACATCGACGGGCCCGGGCCGGCCTGCGGCGTCTGCCGGGGCGGCGCCGTCTGCGGCATCGCGCCGATCGCGCATCCGTCTCGCCAGCAGTGTCACGAGCGGCACCAGCGCCAGCACCGCGAACACGGCCCACATGCCCACCGAGACCCGCCAGCTGCTGGCGTCGGCGACCGGCACGGCGACCAGCGGCGGCAGGGTCGCGCCCATCGCCATGATCGTCGCGTACAGCGCGGTCAGCAGCCCGATGCGGTCGGGGAAGTACGTCTTGACGAGCGGGGGCAGCAGCACGTTCGCCACGCCCATGCCCGCGAAGGTCACGGCGCTCGCGAGCACGAGCACCAGGTACGAGCCCGAGGATGCCCGCACCAGGTGCCCGAGCAGGATGGCGACGATCGCCACCACCATCACCCGCTCCACGCCGAACCGCCGGTGCAGGGCGGGGGCGAACAGCCCCACCACGGCGAAGCTCACGGGCGGCAGGGTGCCGAGGAAGCCGATGCCGATGGCGCCGATCGCGAAGTCCTGGCCGATGCGGTCGTAGATGGGCGACAGCGCGGCGACGGCGGTGCGGAGGTTCAGCCCGACGAGCACCACGGCGAGGAGCGCGACGGTGCGGCCCTGCCAGAGCGGCCGCACACCGGCGGCGCCCCGGTCAGCGGGCGTCATCGAGCAGGCGCCGGGCGTTCAGCACGTCGTCGTCCATCTGGGCGATCAGGGGGTCGATGCCCGTGAACTTGACCTGCCCGCGGATGCGCGCGACGAAGGAGACGTCGACGACGTGGTCGTAGAGGTCGAGGTCCTCGTCGAGCACGTAGGCCTCGACCTGCTTCTGCGGCACGCCGTCGAAGGTGGGGTTGTTGCCGACCGAGATCGCCGCGGGGTAGCGCCGCCCGGCATCCGTCAACCAGCCGGCGTAGACGCCGTCGGCGGGGATGAGCCCCTCGGACTCGGGTGAGAGGTTGGCGGTCGGGAAGCCGAGCTCGCGCCCGCGCTTGGCGCCGTGCACGACCATGCCGCGCACGGTGGGGGCGCGGCCGAGCAGCTCGGAGGCGCGTTCGACGTCGCCCTCGGCGAGGAGCTCGCGGATCCAGGTCGAGGAGACCTTGCGCTCCTCGGCGGGCCGCACGTCGGGGATCAGGTCGACGTCGAAGCCGAACTCGCCCCCGAGCTCGCGCAGGGTGTCGATGGTGCCGCGGCCCTTGGCGCCGAAGCGGAAGTCCTCCCCCACCATGACGACCTCGGTGCGGCAGACGCCGGCGAGCACCGTCTCGACGAACTCGCGCGGGGTCATCGAGGCGAGCGCCTCGTCGAAGGGCAGGAAGATCGTGACGTCGACGCCCGTCTCCTCGAGCAGCTCGAGCCGCTGGGCGTTGCCGAGCAGCGCCTCGGGCCGGAGGGACGGGTCGAGCTGGGCGAGCGGATGGCGGTCGAAGGTGATCACGACGCTCGTCAGGCCGCGGCTGCCCGCCACGTCGATCAGCTCGGCGATCACCGCGCGGTGGCCGGCGTGCACCCCGTCGAACTTGCCGATCGTGACGGCGGCCGGACCGAAGCCCTCGGGCACCTCGGCCAGCGAGTGGTAGGCCCTCACCGGGTGCGCCGCAGCCACAGCATGCCGAGCACCGGCAGCACGAGCGGGATGAAGAGGTACCCGGCGCCGTACCACGACCAGACCGAGGCCTTCGCGAACAGCTCGGGCAGGAACAGGCTCAGGGTGCCGACGGTGAGCACGCCGATCAGCTCGAAGGTGATCGTGATCCAGGCGATGCGGTACCAGACCCGCCCCGGGATGATCAGCGCGGCGGTGGCGATGATGTAGACCACGGCGGCCACCGCGGAGAGCGTGTAGGCGAACGGCGCCTGGTCGAACTTGCCGATGATCTCGACGACCGAGCGGCCGGTCGCTCCGAGCGCCAGGATGGCGTAGACCGCGATCAGCACCCGGCCGATGCCGCGGGCTCGGGTGCGGGGCGGGGTCGGGGCGAGGGTGTCGTGAGCCATGGCTCTAGAAGTTTATGGCACCCGGTCAGCTTCCCTGCACGAACCAGATCACGTTCATGCGGTAGACCATCACCGCCACGGCGAGGCAGACCGCGCCCAGGATCACCGTGCTCCAGCGACTGCGCTCGACCAGCGCCCAGAAGCCGCCGGCGACGGGCAGCAGCACCGCCGAGACGAGGTACACCCAGAACTCCAGCGGGTCGCCGGAGGGGGTGTTGCCGAAGGCGGGGGCGGCGATGGCGATCACGAGCTGCACGATCAGCAGCACCTCGACCAGGGCGGTGGCGCCCATCGTGAGGTCGGTGGGCTTCCGTCCGGCCAGACCGAGCACCACGCACAGGATGCCCGCCAGCACGGCCACGGCCACCTGCACGATCGTGAACCACTCGATCACGGGGTCTCCTCGGTCGGGCTGGGGCTGGGGCTGGGGCTGGGGCTGGGGCTGGGGCTGGGGCTGGGGCTGGGGGTGAGGCTGGGGCTGGGGGCTTCATCGGGCGTGGGTGCGTACTCGTCCGGCGGGAAGTTCACGATGCTCTTGGCCGAGGCCCCGGCGCGCTCGACGAGGCCCACCAAGCGCCCCTCGGCGGTGACGGCGGCGACCGGGCCCGAGGGCACGTCGTCACCCACGGGTATGCGCTGCCCGTGGCCGAGGGCGGCGGCGGCGGGGCCGTCCACGTCGAGCACGGGGAACAGGGAGCGGGCCACGTCGGCCGGTGCGCGGAGCGGGAGCGGTTCGCCGGCCTCCACGAGGGCGTCGAGGGTGTCGAGGGTCGGAGCATCCGTCACCGAGAACGGGCCCACGCGGGTGCGCCGGAGGCTGGTGAGATGACCGCCGACACCGAGGGCCACGCCCAGGTCGCGGGCGATCGCGCGGATGTAGGTGCCCGAGGAGCAGACCACCCGCACGTCGACGTCGAGCACCGGATGCCCGTCGTCGTCGGCCCCTCGGCGTCCACTGCCGAGCACCTCGAGCTCCGACACGGTGACCGTGCGGCTCTTCAGCACCACGTCCTCCCCCGCGCGCACCCGGGCGTAGGCGCGCTGGCCGTCGACCTTGATGGCGCTGACCGAGCTCGGCACCTGCTCGATCGTGCCGCGTTGGGCGTCGAGGGCGCGGTCGACCTGCTCGTCGTCGAGACCCTGGACGGCTTGGGCTGCTGCGCGCTCGACGAGCTCGCCCTCGCGGTCGTCGGTGGTGGTCGAGGCGCCGAGGCGGATGGTGGCGAGGTACTCCTTGTCGAGGCCCACCAGGTAGGTGAGGAGCCTCGTGGAGCTGTTCAGGCCGAGGATCAGCAGCCCGGTGGCCATCGGGTCGAGAGTGCCCGCGTGGCCTACCTTGCGCGTCTGGGCGAGGCGCCGGGTGCGGCCGACGACGTCGTGGCTGGTGCGGCCGGCCGGCTTGTCGACCAGGAGGATGCCGCTGGCCGTGCTCGTCGGACTCTTCACACCTGGGGCTTTCTCACGCTGACACGCTAACAGGTGCGCGAGCGTAGGCTCGGAGCATGGTTGAACCCGCTACCCCGGCCAGCGTCTACGCGGACACGCTCGCGGCCGAGATCCGTCACAACTACCGCCTCGGACGGGTGATCGTGGGGGTGGACGGCGTCGAGCACACCCGTGGCTTCGCCGACGAGCTCGCCGCCGCCTTCGAGCGCGCGGGGGTGGATGCGGTGCGGGCCTCGCTCGACGACTTCCAGCGGCCCCGCTCCGAGCGCCTCCGCCTCGGCCCAGACTCCCCCGAGGGCTACTACCTCGACCGCTACGACGTCGACACGCTGAAGCGGGTGCTGATCGAGCCGTTCCGGATGGCCGGCAGCACCGGCTTCCAGACCACCGCCTTCGACGCGGCGCGCGACGTTCCGGCCGAGGCGCGCTGGCTGACGGCTCCGGCGGATGCCGTGCTGGTGCTCGACGGGCCGTTCCTGCAGCGTCCGGGCCTGCGGGGGCAGCTCAACTTCACCGCCTACCTCGAGGGGCGGAACGCCGAGCTGCCGCCCGAGGTGCTCGGGGCGGATGCGCTGTACCAGGCCGAGGCCGGGCCACGGTTCGGGGCGAGCGCCATCATCGATGTGAGTTCGCCCGAGCATCCGCGTCGCAGCTTCGCCGACAGCTGCTGACGCCCCGGGCTCGCGCCTCGATCTAGGCTGTCAGGATGCCCTCCCCGACACCGTTCTCGACGGCGGTGGTCTCGTGGTTCGCGACCGCGGCGCGGGACCTGCCCTGGCGACGGCCCGGATTCACGGCCTGGGGCACGCTCGTCAGCGAGTTCATGCTGCAGCAGACGCCGGTGGTGCGGGTGATCCCGCGGCTGGAGGAGTGGCTCGAGCGGTGGCCGACGCCCGCTGCGCTGGCCGCAGCTCCCGCCGGTGATGCGGTGCGGGCGTGGCAGTCGCTCGGCTATCCGCGACGGGCGCTGAACCTGCACGCGTGCGCGGTGGCGATCACGACCCGGTTCGACGGGGTGGTGCCGCGCGACGTGCCGTCGCTGCTGTCGCTGCCCGGGGTCGGTGACTACACGGCGCGGGCGGTGGCCGTGTTCGCGTATGGTGACCGGCACCCCGTGGTCGACACGAACATCCGCCGGGTGATCGCGCGGGCCATCGAGGGTGCGCCGGATGCCGCCGCCCCCAATGCCCGCCGTGACCTGCCGGCGATGACGGCGCTGCTGCCTGAGTCAGACTCGTCCGCGGCGCGCTTCAACGCCGGGATGATGGAGCTCGGGGCCCTCGTCTGCACGGCTCGCGCCCCGCGCTGCTCGGAGTGCCCCGTGGCGCACCTGTGCTCCTGGCGGGCGGCGGGCTACCCCGAGTCGCCCGTCGCGCGCCGACCGGTGCAGAAGAAGTACGAGGGCTCGGACCGCCAGGCACGCGGCATCGTCCTCGGCGTCCTCAGAGCCTCCCCCGACCCGGTTCCGCACGCCGCTCTGAGTGATGCCCTCCCCGACTCCGCTCGCCTAGGCCGCGCCTTGTCCGGCCTCCTGTCCGACGGCCTCCTGATCACCCACTCCGACGACGTCTACGCCCTCCCTTAGTTCCTCCTGGTCGCGCTGTCCCTTGGAAGGCGACCCATGCCCATCGTCGGCAAGCGCGAAGCGCGCGGCAGTCTTAGGTGCTGCCGCGCGCTCCGCGCTTGCCCTCGAGGATCATGGCCGGGTCACAGAGTCCAATGTCGGTGGTCTCTGATTGAATTAACCTCATGAACAGTTCGTCCGTCGCCTTCACTGAGGCCCCGGCCTTCGACGCCCCGCGCGTCGACTCGCTGGGTGCTCAGTTCGATGCGGCGATTCAGAATGTTCGAGCCGCCGATGCTCAGATCGCCGCGGCCGAGGCGCTCCGCGTGCGCCGACTTGCCCGGGTGGCCGAGCTGGCCGAGCAGATGTCGCGCGCCGACGGCAGCGCCGCCACCGCCGCCGGCCGGGAGTGGGCCCACCGCCGCCTGGTCGTCGAAGTGGCCTGCGCGACCAAGCGCAGCGAACGCACGGTCGCCCGAATGATCGACGACGCCGAGCACCTCGTGACCGAACTCCCCCTGACACTGTCGCGACTCGCCTCGGGTGCCATCTCGTACGCCCACGCCAAGTCGCTGGTGGCCCACGCCCTCACGATTCCCGCGGATGCCCGGGCCGCCTTCGAGCGCGAGGTGCTCCCCCACGCCGAGTCGCTCCCCGCTCACCGCTTCGACGACCGCGCCCGCCGCCTACGGGAACGCCTGCACCCCGAGTCGATCGTCACGCGCACCCGCGCCGCCCTCGAGGAACGATACGTCGCGGTCACCCCCGAGTGCGACGGCATGGCGACGATCCTGCACCATCTGCCCGCGGTCGACGCCCTGGCGATCGACGACCTGATCGACCGCGTGGCCCGAGCCGCCCGCTCCGACGACGACGGCCGCACCCATGCCCAGCGCCGTTGCGACGCCCTCACCGACCTCGTCCTCGCCCGCGGCGACCGCCCGACGCTGGTCCCCACGGTGCTCGTCACCATCGCGGCCTCGACCCTCGACGGCTCCGACGACGCCCCCGCCTCCCTCCACGGCTACGGCCCCATCGACCCTCGCACCGCCCGTCGCCTGGCGCGCCTCGCTCCCACCCTCCTCCATGCCGCGGCACCCACCGCCGCCCGCAGCACCGGAAGCAGCACCGGAAGCAGCACCGGAAGCAGCACCGGCGGCGCCGCCACCACGATCGTCACGCGGCACCGCCGCCGGAGCACCGCGTCCGACGGAGCGGGTGGAGCGACGAACATCACCCCCACCCTCAACTCCGTCTCCCCCACGCACCCGACCGCCGGCCCGGACCCTCAGGATGCCGAACACCGTTACAGCGCCTCCCCGGTGGTGCGCACCGTGCTCACCCTGCTCGACGAGACCTGCCGCTTCCCGGGCTGCGGCCGTCGAGCCGACCGCTGCGAACTCGACCACACCCACGCCTGGAGCGAGGGCGGCCGCACCACCCCCGACAACCTCGCGCACCTCTGCTCCCGCCACCACCACCTCAAGCACGAGGGCGGCTGGCACGTCACCCCCTCCCGCGACGGCACCCGCGCCCTCCACTGGACGAGCCCCCGAGGCGCCACCTACACGACCACCCCCGAACTCCACTCCCTCACCGCGGAACCCCCCGACCCACCCCCACACTGACGACCCCGCTCGACCACGCCGGCCCGCGGTTTCCCCCAGCGCCCCGCTGCACCTCGGCGCGTCGTCGCGCCCGGAACCACGAATGGCCCCACCTCTCTCGAGGCAGGGCCATTCACACCGGGGTGCACCGGAATGCACCGGGGTGCAGAGGAGAAGCTAGTCCTCCTCGATCACCTTCGGCTTCACGTAGGGGTCCTCGTCGCCGGCGTACTGCGCCTTCTTCGCCAGGCCCTCGACCTCGGCGTCACGAGCGCGCGCCTGAGCGAGCAGATCGCCGAGCACCTTCGCGTTCTCCGGCAGCGCGTCCGCGATGAACTCCAGCGACGGAGTCAGCCGAGCCGTGATGTTCTTGCCGACCTCGCTGCGCAGCATGCCGGTCGCCGACTTCAGAGCCGCAGCCGAGTCGGCCCGCTCCTGGTCGTCGCCGTAGACCGTGTAGAAGATCGACGCGTGCTGCAGGTCACCCGTGACCCGCACATCCGTGATGGTGACGAACCCGAGCCGCGGGTCTTTGATGCCCTTCTCGAGGCGCTTCGCCACGATGACCTTGATGCGGTCCGCCATCTTGGCGGCACGAGCCGGATCAGCCATGATCATCCCTCTCTCTGAATCCGAGATCTCCGAACACGGGATCTCTGTATATGGGAGGAGGAGTGATGCGACATCGCCGCACCACTCCTCCGTCAGCTCACGCTGCTCCAGCCGAGGCTAGACGCGCGGCTTCTCCTTCATCTCGATGGTCTCGATCTCGTCGCCGATCTGGATGTCGTTGAACTTGCCGAGACCGATACCGGCCTCGAAGTCCGTCCGCACCTCGGTGACGTCGTCCTTGAAGCGACGCAGCGACTCGATGGCCAGGTTGTCCCCGACCACGACACCCTCGCGGATGACACGCGCCTTGGCGTTTCGCGTGATCGTTCCCGACCGCACGATGACACCGGCGATGTTGCCGAACTTCGAGGAGCGGAAGATCTCGCGGATCTCCGCGACACCCGACTGAACCTCTTCGAACTCCGGCTTCAGCATGCCCTTCAGCGACGACTCGATGTCGTCGAGCGCGTTGTAGATGACCGAGTAGAAGCGGATGTCCACACCCTCGCGAGCGGCGCGCTCGCGCGCCTTCGTGTCGGGACGCACGTTGAAGCCGATGATGATGGCGTTGTCGACCGTGGCGAGGTTGACGTCGCTCTCGGTGACCGCACCCACACCGCGGTGGATGATGCGCAGCTGGACGCTGTCGTCGACCTCGATCTTGAGCAGCGACTCCTCGAGTGCCTCGACGGCACCGGAGACGTCACCCTTGATGATGAGGTTGAGCGCTTCGACCTTGCCCTCTTCGAGTGCACGGGTGAAGTCCTCGAGCGAGATGCGCTTGCGGGCCTTGGCCAGCGAGGCGTTGCGCTCGGCGGCTTCACGCTTCTCAGCGATCTGACGGGCCGTGCGGTCCTCCTCGGTGACGAGGAAGGTGTCACCGGCTCGCGGAACACTGGAGAGGCCCTGGACCTGCACCGGACGCGACGGAGTCGCCTCGGTGACGGTCTCGCCGTTCTCGTCGACCATCGCACGGACACGGCCGTAAGCCGTTCCCGCCACGATCGCGTCGCCGACCCGGAGCGTTCCGGACTGGATGAGCACGGTCGCGACCGCACCGCGGCCCTTGTCGAGCTTGGCTTCGATCGCCACGCCGCGCGCATCCTTGTTCGGGTTGGCCCGCAGGTCGAGACCGGCGTCGGCGGTGAGGAGCACTGCGTCGAGCAGGTCCTGGATGCCGATGTCGTTGCGCGCCGACACGTCGACGAACATGACGTCTCCGCCGTACTCCTCCGCGACCAGGTTGTACTCGGTCAGCTGCTGGCGCACCTTGGCCGGGTTGGCGTCGGGCTTGTCGATCTTGTTGACCGCGACCACGATCGGCACGTTGGCCGCCTGGGCGTGGTTCAACGCCTCGATCGTCTGCGGCATGATGCCGTCGTCAGCCGCCACCACGAGGATCGCGATGTCGGTGACCTGGGCACCACGAGCACGCATGGCGGTGAACGCCTCGTGACCGGGGGTGTCGATGAAGGTGATCGGACGCTCGATCCCCTCGTGCTCGGTGACCACCTGGTACGCACCGATGTGCTGGGTGATGCCACCGGCCTCGCCCGCCACGACGTTCGCGTTGCGGATGGCGTCGAGCAGTCGCGTCTTACCGTGGTCGACGTGACCCATGACGGTGACGACCGGGGGACGGATCTCCAGGTCTTCGTCGGTCTCGTCTTCCAGCTCCTGGTCGAGGTCGATGTCGAAGCCCTCGAGGAGCTCGCGATCCTCTTCCTCCGGCGACACGATCATGATCTTGTAGCCGAGCTCTTCGCCGAGCACCTGGAAGGTGGCCTCGTCGAGCGACTCGGTCGCCGTCGCCATCTCACCGAGGTGGAACAGCACGGTCACCAGGTTGCCGGGGCTCGCGTCGATCTTGTCGGCGAAGTCGGTGATCGAGGCACCACGACGCAGGCGGACGACGGTGTTGCCGTCGCCGCGGGGGACGCTGACGCCACCCAGCGACGGGGCTTCGCGCAGCTCGAATTCGGCCCTCTTCGTCCGCTTGGACTTGCGGGCCTTGCTCTTGCCACCACCGCGACCGAACGCACCGGCGGTTCCACCACCGGGGCCACGGCCACGACCGCCGGCACCCGGACGCGGCGCGAAGCCGCCGGGGGCGCCACCGGGACGGAACCCGGGCGAACCGGGAGCCGGGCGAGCGCCGCCACCCTGAGGAGCGCCGGGGCGGAAGCCCGCACCGGTGCCGGGGCGCTGGAAGCCCGTGGGGCGAGGAGCACCCGGACGGGGCGAACCGGGACGCGGAGCGCTCGGACGAGGAGCACCGGGACGCGGGATGGCGCCACCGGCGCCACCACCCGAACCGCTGCGACCCATGCCCTGCTGGCTGGCGAAGGGGTTGTTGCCCGGGCGCGGCGCACCGGGGCGCTGCATGCCCTGCTGGCTGGCGAACGGGTTGTTGCCCGGGCGCGGGATGCCGGGACGCGGTCCGCCGGGGCGGGGCGCAGCGGAGTCACCGGAGGCAGCCGGAGCGGCCGGAGCCGCAGGCGTCGCCGAGCCGGACGCCGCGGGGGCGTCGGTCGAGGACTTCGGTGCCGGGGCAGCGGCGGCGGGCGCAGCCGGAGCAGCGGCCGCCGGAGTGGCGGGAGCGGCGGCAGCAGCGCGCTCGGCAGGGGCCGGGGCGGGTGCGGCCGGAGCAGCAGGCGCGGCGGGTGCCGGCGTCGAGGTGCGGCCGGCCGAGGGGCCGGGAGCCGGAGCGCCGGGACGAGCGCCACCGGGGCGGGGCCCGGACGACGACGACTTCGGCGCAGCCGAGGACGAACCGGCAGCCGGAGCGGTCGAGCCGCCGGAGGCGGCGCCGGCGCCGGCCTTGATCAGTGCCTCTTTGAGGCGACGAGCCACGGGGGGCTCGATGCTCGACGAGGGGCCCTTGACGAACTGACCCATCTCTTTGAGCGTCGCAAGGGCGACCTTGCTGTCGACACCGAGCTCGGCGGCGACTTCATGTACACGTGGTTTTGCAGCCACAATTCTCCTGTCTGGATGGCCCACCCAGACAGGGCAGGCCGTTAGTAGCGGACGGGTCTCATTTCGAGCCGCTCATCAGTTGTCACTCATGGTTCACGGTGCCGTTCAGCCTGTTCTCTAATGTTGTCGTCTCGAGTGTTCCGTCCACCCGGAGCGCACGCCCGAAAGCGCGACGCGTGACCGCGAGGTGAAAGCACGCGAGTGTCGGATGCAACCATGCGCCTCGCCCGGGAAGTGTGGCCGTCTCATCGACGACCAGAGCTTGTCCAACAGGAACGACGTTCCTGGCGACGACCCTCAGCAAAGAGGACCGTGAGGCGCGCGCACGACATCCGACGCACGTTCTAACGGGTTCCATGGTACTCCATATTCCCGGAGCGGCCGTCGGGGCCCGCTCCGGAAGTGCGCCGATCAGTCGCCGTCGAGGATGCTGTCGGGCTGGATGTCGATCTTCGCGCCCGTGAGCTTCGCGGCGAGTCGGGCGTTCTGGCCCTCCTTGCCGATCGCGAGCGAGAGCTGGTAGTCGGGCACCAGGGCGCGCACGGCCTTGGTGGCCTGATCGATCACGAAGGCACTCGAGACCTTGGCGGGCGAGAGCGCATTGGCGACGAACGTCGGCAGGTCTTCCGAGTAGTCGACGATGTCGATCTTCTCGGCGCCGAGCTCGGACGTGACGGCCCGGACGCGCTGGCCCAGCTCGCCGATGCAGGCGCCTTTGGCGTTCACACCGGGCTCGGTGGCCCGCACCGCGATCTTCGTGCGGTGGCCGGCCTCGCGGGCGAGCGAGACGATCTCCACGACGCCCGAGGCGATCTCGGGCACCTCGAGGGCGAAGAGCTTGCGCACGAGCGACGGATGCGTTCGCGAGACGGTGATCGCCGGGCCCTTCGGCCCCTTGGCGACGCTCGTGACGTACACGCGGATGCGCGAGCCGTGCGCGTAGACCTCGCCCGGCACCTGCTCCTCGGGCGGCATGATGGCCTCGATGGTGCCGAGGTCGACGTGGATCATCCGCGGGTTCGGGCCCTGCTGGATGACGCCGGCGACGATGTCGCCCTCGCGGCCCTTGAACTCGCCGAGCACCTTGTCGTCACCGATGTCGCGCAGCCGCTGGTTGATGACCTGCTTCGCGGCGAAGGCGGCGATGCGGCCGAAGTCGCTCGGGTTCTCCTCGGCCTCGCCGATGAGAACGCCGTCCTCGTCGAGCTCGGGCACGAAGATGCCGATGTGACCGGTCTTGCGGTCGAGGTGCACGCGAGCCGAGTCGGTGCCGTCCTCCGTGGTCGCCGGGCGGTCGGTGTGCTTGAGGAATGCGGTCAGGATCGCCTGCTCGATGATTCCCACGAGTTCCTCGAAGGGAATCTCTCGTTCACGCTCCAAGAGGCGTAAGACGCTGAGGTCGATGTCCACTTCCGGCCTCCTCTGTTCAGATCTGTCGCCGCCGATGTCTCCGGCGGTCAAACGGAAAGACTACCCGAAGCTCGCGGCGACGTCATCCAGCGCGACCTGGGTGCGCTCCCCCGTCGCCCGATCCCACAGCTCCACGACGCCCTCGGCGACCCCGCGGCCGACGATCACGATGCGCGGCACGCCGATCAGCTCGGCGTCGCCGAACTTCACGCCGGGGCTCACCTTGGGGCGGTCGTCGAAGAGCACGTCGAGGCCCTTCGCCTCGAGGTCGGCGACGACCGACTCGGCCGCCTGGTAGATCTCGGCGTCCCGGCCCGTCGCGATGACGTGCACGTCGAAGGGGGCGACCGAGGGCGGCCAGATGAGGCCCTTCTCGTCGTTGTTCAGCTCCGCGATGATGGCCAGGATGCGCGTGACGCCGATCCCGTAGGAGCCCATCGTCACCGTGACGAGCTTGCCGTTCTCGTCGAGCACCTTGAGGCCCAGTGCCTCGGCGTACTTGCGGCCGAGCTGGAAGACGTGACCGATCTCCATGCCGCGGGCGAGTTCCACCGGCCCGGATCCGTCGGGAGCAGGGTCGCCGGGCCGCACCTCGGCCACCTCGATGGTGCCGTCGGCGGCGAAGTCGCGCCCGGCCACGAGGCCGAACACGTGCTTGCCGTGCACGTTCGCGCCGGTGATCCAGCCGCTGCCGTCGACCACACGGGGGTCGACGAGGTAGCGGATGCCCGTGCTCGACTCGTCGCCGAGCACCGCACCCTCGGGCGTCCAGGGCCCGATGTAGCCCTTGACCAGGCCCGGGTTCTTGGCGAAGTCGGCCTCCGTGGCCGGCTCGACCTCGGCGGGCGCGAAGGCGACCTCCGCGCGCTTGAGGTCGACCTCGCGGTCGCCGGGGAGGCCGACCACGACGACCTCGCGGGTACCGTCGAGGTTCACGAGGGCGAGCACGACGTTCTTCAGTGTGTCGGCCGCCGTCCAGGACCGGCCGTCGGGCCGGGGATGCGAGGCGTTGGCCGCGTCGACGAGCGTCTGGATGGTGGGCGTCTCGGGGGTGTCGTGCACCTCGGCCGGGGTGAGGCCCTCGAACGAGCGGGGCTCGGGTGCGAGGGTGGTGAACGCCTCGACGTTGGCCGCGTAGCCGCCGGCCGAGCGCACGAAGGTGTCTTCACCGACCGGCGTGGGGTGCAGGAACTCCTCGCTCTTCGAGCCGCCCATGGCGCCCGCGTCGGCCTTCACGATCACGTACTCGAGGCCGAGGCGCGTGAAGATGCGCTCGTAGGCGTCGCGCTGGGCCTGGTAGCTCGTGTCGAGCCCGGCGTCGGTGTAGTCGAACGAGTACGCGTCTTTCATCGTGAACTCGCGGCCGCGCAGGAGTCCGGCACGGGGCCGGGCCTCGTCGCGGTACTTGTCCTGGATCTGGTAGATCGACAGGGGCAGGTCTTTGTAGCTGTTGTAGAGGTCCTTCACGAGCAGGGTGAAGACCTCCTCGTGCGTGGGCGCCAGCACGTAGCCCGCGTCCTTGCGGTCGGAGAGCCGGAACATGCCGGGCCCGTACTCGGTGTAGCGGCCGGTGACCTCGTAGGGCTCCTTGGGCAGCAGCGCGGGGAAGTGCACCTCGAAGGCGCCGGCGGCCTCCATCTCCTCGCGGATGATCGCCTCGATCTTCGCCTTCACCCGGAGCCCCAGCGGCAGCCAGGCGAAGATGCCCGGCGCCTGGCGACGGATGTAGCCGGCGCGCACGAGCAGCACATGGCTCGCGACCTCTGCGTCGGAGGGCGATTCCCGCAGCGTGCGGAGGAAGTAGTTGGACAGGCGAGTAGGCACGCACCGAGTCTAGCCAGCACCGCCGACCCGCTCACATCGGCCGCTGCACCTGTGCACAACTCCCGTCATCCCTCCTCCACAGAGCGACGGATGCTCGTCCCTCTCCACAGATCGCAGCCCGACGCCGGAGCGGCCCACGAGGGCGTCCTACCCTCACGGCATGGACACTCTGATTCAGCTGCGGGCTGCCGCGCCGTTCCTGCAGCGCTGCACGACCCCGATCGGCCGGGTCGAGGTCGTGAGCGACGGCGAGGCCGTCACCCGCGTCGCACTCGAGGCGGCCGGGGCGCTGCCGCACGACGGACTCGTCTTCGATTCCGACACGGTCGCCGACGAGGCGATCGCGCAGCTGCTCGACTACTTCGAGGGCAGCCGGCAGCGGTTCACGGTGCCGCTCGCGCACCGCGGCACGCCGTTCCAGGTAGCAGTGTGGCAGGAGCTGGCCGCGCTCGGCTGGGGTGAGCCCACCGACTACGGGGCCATCGCCCGGGCGGTCGGCAAGGCCGGGGCCGGGCGCGCGGTCGGCGGGGCGGTCGCGCTGAACCCGACACCCCTGCTCGTCGGCTGCCATCGGGTGCTCTCGGTGGCGGGGCGCATCACCGGCTGGAGCCACGGCGAGGGCGTCCCGACCAAGGCCTGGCTGCTGTCCCACGAGTCAATCGCGTTCGCGGGGGGTTGACGGCGATGACCGTGTCGAGGCCCCGAAGACCAGCCTCAGATTCCGAGACCGAGTTCAGACCTCCAGCACCAGCTCGCCCGAGGGCGCGAGCGAGAGGCGATGGCCGGCCGCTGCTCCCCACGCGATCAACTCGTCCACCTCCGCGAAGTCGGTGCCGTGCTCCACGAGTGCGCGCACGAGCTCCCCCTTGCCCTTTTTGTTGAAGTGGTTGAGGGCGCGCTTGACGCCGTCCGGGCCCTCGCTGACCACGCGCAGGAAGTGGGCATGGGTGACCGCGGCGGGCACGGGGCCGAGATGAACATAGGCCTCCGAGCGCAGGTCGAGTACGAGCTCGTCGCGGTGGGCCAGCAGCGCCTTCGAGATCGGTGCTCCCCAGGTCGCCTTCAGGCTGTCGCCCTCGAGGCGCGAGTCGTGCGAGAGGCGGTAGGCGGGCACGGGGTCCCCGGCGCCGACGAGACCGAACAGCGCCGAGTGGATGCGCACGTGCCGAGCGGCGAACGAGCGGGCGGAGGCGTCGAGCGAGGGCGCGTCGAGGGCCTCGTAGAGCACGCCCGTGTAGCGGTCCATCGCGGGCAGCGTGGGCGAGACCGTCAGGGCCCGGTTGCGCTCCACCTCGGAGGCGAGCTTCGGGCCGAGCTTGAGGCGCTTCAGCGACTCCTCGCGGTCGCGACTGAGCTGCTTCAAGCGACGCACGGTGGCGCGGCGGGTCGGCGTGAGGCCCGGGTGCGACAGGGCGGCGAGATCGAGCGGGGGGCCGTCTCCCCCGTCGTGCTTGGTCTCCGAGGGCGGGAGCAGGACGAGCATCCGGAATCTTTCTGCACACGAAGCGCGGCGGGAATGCCGAAGACCGCCGGCCCGGCTCACGAGGAGCGGGACCGGCGGCCTTCGAAGAGTGACTACTTGATCAGCTCGGCGTCGCGCGCCACGATCGTGACGGTGTCGTTCTCGACCGAGAGGAACCCGTCGTCGGCACGCGCCACGAGGCGCTCACCGCTCGTCGCGTTGACGCGCACCTCACCGGCAGCGAGGATCGCGAGCATCGGCTCGTGACCGGCCAGGATGCCGATCTCGCCCTCGACGGTCTTGGCGACCACCATCGAGGCCTCGCCGGCCCAGATCTGCTGGTCGGCCGAGACAACGCTGACGTTCAGGGGAGCAGCCATGATCAGCCGTTCTCCTTCTGGATCTGAGCCCACTTCTCTTCGACGTCGGTGATCGGGCCGACGTTGAAGAACGCCTGCTCCGCCACGTGGTCGAACTCGCCCTTGGTGATCGCGTCGAACGACTCGATCGTGTCCTTCAGCGGAACCGTGGAACCCTCGACACCGGTGAACTTCTTCGCCATGTAGGTGTTCTGCGACAGGAACTGCTGGATGCGGCGAGCCCGCGACACGGTGATCTTGTCTTCCTCGGAGAGCTCGTCGACACCGAGGATCGCGATGATCTCCTGCAGCTCCTTGTTCTTCTGCAGGATCTGCTTCACGTTGGTCGCGACACGGTAGTGGTCGGCGCCCAAGTAACGCGGGTCCATGATGCGCGAGGTCGAGGTGAGCGGGTCGATGGCCGGGTAGAGGCCCTTCGACGCGATCTCACGCGAGAGCTCGGTGGTGGCGTCGAGGTGCGCGAACGTGGTCGCCGGAGCCGGGTCGGTGTAGTCGTCGGCCGGCACGTAGATCGCCTGCAGCGAGGTGATCGAGTGGCCACGCGTCGAGGTGATGCGCTCCTGAAGCACACCCATCTCGTCGGCGAGGTTCGGCTGGTAGCCCACCGCGGACGGCATGCGGCCGAGCAGCGTCGACACCTCGGAGCCCGCCTGCGTGAAGCGGAAGATGTTGTCGATGAACAGCAGCACGTCCTGGTTCTGCACGTCGCGGAAGTACTCCGCCATCGTCAGGGCCGACAGGGCGACGCGGAGACGCGTTCCCGGCGGCTCGTCCATCTGGCCGAAGACGAGGGCGGTCTTGTCGAAGACGCCCGCCTCCTCCATCTCGGCGATGAGGTCGTTGCCCTCACGGGTGCGCTCACCGACACCGGCGAACACCGACACACCACCGTGGTCCTGGGCCACACGCTGGATCATCTCCTGGATGAGGACCGTCTTGCCGACGCCCGCACCACCGAAGAGTCCGATCTTTCCACCCAGCACGTAGGGGGTCAGGAGGTCGATCGACTTGATGCCGGTCTCGAAGAGGGAGGTCTTCGACTCCAGCTGGTCGAAGGCCGGGGGCTTGCGGTGGATGGGCCAGCGCTCGGTGATCTCGATCTTCTCGCCGGGAGCTGCGTTCAGCACCTCACCGATCACGTTGAAGACCTTGCCCTTGGTGACGTCACCGACGGGAACCGAGATGGCGGCACCGGTGTCGCGCACCTCCTGACCGCGGACGAGACCGTCGGTCGGGTTCAGGGCGATGGCGCGCACCAGGTCGTCGCCGAGGTGCTGAGCGACCTCGAGCGTGATCTCGGCGCGGTGCTCGCCGATGACGATCGTCGTCTTGAGGGCGTTGTAGACCTCGGGGATGGAGTCGTGCGGGAACTCGATGTCGACCACCGGACCCGTGACGCGTGCGACGCGGCCGACTCCCTGCGGAGTCTCCTCCGCCTTGGTCGGCGCGATGACAGTGTCAGTCATTGTGCTCTCTTTTCTCTGTGTCTACTTGGCTCTGTGACTACTGGCGGAGGCCGGGACGCTTACTTGGCCGAAGCCAAGGCGTCGGCCCCGCCGACGATTTCGGAAATCTGCTGCGTGATCTCGGACTGGCGGGCGTTGTTGGCCAGTCGCGTGAAGTCGCGGATCAGGTTGTCGGCGTTGTCGGAGGCCGACTTCATGGCCTTCTGACGTGCGGCGTGCTCGGCGGCGGCCGACTGCAGCATCGCGTTGAAGATGCGGCTCTCGACGTAGATCGGGAGCAGTGCATCCAGCACGGTGGCCGCGTCGGGCTCGAACTCGTACAGCGGGTAGACCTCGTTCGAGGGCTCGACGGGGGCTTCGCCCTCGACGATCTCGAGCGGTAGCAGACGCACGACCTCGGGAACCTGGCTGACCATGCTCACGAAGCGGTTGTAGACGAGGTGGATCTCGTCGACCCCGCCCTCCTGGTCGTCGAGGTTGTAGGCCTCGACCACCGCGTCGGCGATCTCCTTGGCGATCTCGAACTGGGGCTGGTCGGTGCCGCCCGTCCAGGCCTTCACGCTGGCACGCTTGCGGAAGCTGAAGTAGCCCACCGCCTTGCGGCCGACGAGGTAGAAGACGACGTTCTTGCCCTCGCTCCGCAGGAGCTCGGCCAGCTGCTCCGCCTCCTTCAGGATCGAGGAGGAGAAGGCGCCGGCGAGACCGCGGTCGGAGGTGAAGACCACCACGGCGGCGGTGTCGAGCTTCTCGCGCTCGCTGGTCAGCGGGTGGTCGACGTTGGAGTACGTCGCCACCGCCGACACCGCTCGCGTGATGGCACGGGAGTACGGGGCCGAGGCGGCCACGCGCTGCTGCGCCTTCTGGATGCGCGAGGCGGAGATCAGCTCCATCGCCCTCGTGATCTTCTTGGTCGTCTGGGCCGACTTGATCCTCGACCGATAGACCCTGAGCTGAGCGCCCATGCTTAGCGGCGACCCTTCACGATCTTCTCCTGGCCGACGTCGGCCTTGTCGGTCGCCTGGAACTGCTCCTTGCCCACCGAGGCGAGCGGCTTGCCCTCACCCGTCTGGAACTCGAGCTTGAACTGGTCGACCGCCTTGTCCAGCGCCGCGACGGTGTCGTCGTCGAGCTTGTTGGTCTCGCGGAGCGTGGTGAGGATGTCGGTCGTGCGACCGACGAACTCGAGCAGCTCGGCCTCGAAGCGGAGGATGTCCTCGACCGGGACCTCGTCGAGCTTGCCCTTGGTGCCGGCCCAGATCGAGACGACCTGCTGCTCGACGGGGAACGGCGAGTACTGCGGCTGCTTCAGCAGCTCGGTGAGGCGGGCACCTCGGGCGAGCTGACGGCGCGACGCGGCGTCGAGGTCGGACGCGAACATGGCGAAGGCCTCGAGCGAGCGGTACTGGGCGAGCTCGAGCTTCAGCGTTCCGGAGACCGACTTGATCGACTTGACCTGGGCGTCGCCACCCACTCGCGAGACCGAGATGCCGACGTCGACAGCGGGGCGCTGGTTGGCGTTGAACAGGTCGGACTGCAGGAAGATCTGGCCGTCGGTGATCGAGATCACGTTGGTCGGGATGTACGCCGAGACGTCGTTCGCCTTGGTCTCGATGATCGGCAGACCGGTCATCGAGCCGGCGCCCAGCTCGTCGGACAGCTTCGCGCAGCGCTCGAGCAGACGCGAGTGCAGGTAGAAGACGTCACCCGGGTAGGCCTCGCGTCCCGGCGGACGACGCAGCAGCAGCGACACGGCGCGATAGGCCTCGGCCTGCTTGGACAGGTCGTCGAAGATGATCAGGACGTGCTTGCCGCCGTACATCCAGTGCTGGCCGATGGCCGAGCCGGTGTAGGGCGCCAGGTACTTGAAGCCCGCGGGGTCGGAGGCCGGCGACGCGACGATGGTGGTGTACTCCATCGCTCCGGCGTCTTCGAGGGCGCCGCGCACCGAGGCGATGGTCGAGCCCTTCTGGCCGATGGCGACGTAGATGCAGCGGACCTGCTTGTTGACGTCGCCCGAGTCCCAGTTGGCCTTCTGGTTGATGATCGTGTCGATCGCGATGGCCGTCTTGCCGGTCTGGCGGTCGCCGATGATCAGCTGACGCTGGCCGCGGCCGATCGGGATCATGGCGTCGATGGCCTTGATACCGGTCTGCATGGGCTCGTGCACGCTCTTGCGGGACATGACGCCCGGCGCCTGGAGCTCGAGCTCGCGGCGACCCTCGGCGACGATCTCGCCGAGACCGTCGATCGGGTTGCCGAGCGGGTCGACGACGCGGCCGAGGTAGTTGTCGCCCACGGGGACCGAGAGGACCTCGCCGGTGCGGGTGACTTCCTGGCCCTCTTCGATGCCGGTGAACTCACCGAGCACGATGACACCGATCTCGTCCTCGTCGAGGTTCTGGGCGAGGCCCAGCGTGCCGTCGGCGAAGCGGATCAGCTCGTTGGCCATCACACCGGGGAGGCCCTCGACGTGCGCGATGCCGTCGGCGGCGTCGATGACGTAGCCGACCTCGGTCGTCGAGGCCTTGCCGGGCTCGTAGGCGGCGACGAAGTCTTTGAGAGCGTCGCGGATCTCATCGGGGCGGATCGTAAGTTCAGCCATCGTTTTCCCTTTTCTGATGGGGTATGCCCCCAGTGTGTTCCTGTGCCCTCTGATTAGCCAGCGAGCTGAAGTCTCAAATCGTTGATGCGCGTCGCGACGCTCCCGTCGATGACGTCGTCACCGATCTGGATGCGGACGCCGCCCACCACCGAGGGGTCGATCACCTGGTTGATCCGCACCGGCACCCGATAGCTGCCGGTGAGGGCCTTCTCGAGCCGAGCGATGCGGTCGGAGCTCAGCGGAGCCGCGACGGTGACCGTCGCAACCCGCGAACCGGCCTCGTCGGCCACGATCGTGGACGCGTAGCGGATGAGCTCGCCGATGCGCCGGCCGCGCGGCTGGGTGACCAGCTGACGGACGATCGCGACGGTCTGCTCCGAGGCACGCCCGCCGAGCAGGCGCTCGACCAGGCCGCGCTTCTGCTCGGTGGAGCCGAGCTTCGAGCCGAGCGCCAGCTCGAGCGACGAGTCGCTCGTCACCGCACGGGCGAACTCGAACAGCTCACGGTCGATCGACATCGACGAGGGCGCCGAGAAGGCCACGGCGCGGATGCCGAGCTCCTCGATGCCCGCGAGCAGGTCGTTCTTCGACGACCAGCGGCTGGCGACCACGGTGTCGAGCAGGTCGACCGTGGTCGCGCTGTAGCCGGTGCCGAACAGGCGGCGCACGAGCGTCGCCTTGGCCGCCGGCTCCACTCCGGGGTCGGAGAGGGCTGCCAGCAGGTGCGACGAATCTCCGATGATCCGACCAGCGGCGAAGAGCTCTTCTCCCGTGGCCAGATCGACCGCGCCGGCCACGCTCGACAGACGAGCGGTGGCGCCGGCGAGGGCTTCTCTGGTCGCGCTACCCATGGTGCTACTTCTTTCCCGAGGTGTCGGCCTCGAGGTCGGCGAGGAAGCGGTCGACCAGGGCCGTCGCCTTCGCGTCGTCGGAGAGGGACTCGCCCACGACACCCGATGCGAGGTCGATGGCCAGCGAGCCGACCTCCGAGCGCAGGGACACGAGGGCCGCCTGACGGTCGGCCTCGATCGCGACCTGGGCGTTCGCCTTGGTGCGCTCGGCCTCGTTCTGAGCCTGAGCGGTGACCTCGGCGCCGATGCGCTGGGCGTCGACACGGGCCTGCTCGCGGATCTTCGCGGCCTCGGCGCGTGCCTCGGCCAGCTGGGCGGTGTACTGCTGGAGGGCAGCCTCCGCCTCGCGCTGGGCCTCGTCGGCCTTCTCCATGTTTCCCTCGATCGCGGCGGACCGCTCGTCGAGGAGCTTCTTCATGCGCGGAAGCACGAGCCTCCAGAAGAAGAAGAGGATGACGACGAAGCACACGGCCGACCAGATGATGTCATATGGCGCCGGGATGAGCGGGTTCGTGCCTTCTTCGCCAGCAGCCAGAATTGCGTTCAGCATTCCAGCCTCCTTATCGATCGAAGATGGGCTACTAGGAGGTGAAGATGAAGTACGTCGCGATACCGATGAACGCGAGCGCCTCGGTGAACGCGATACCGATGTACATCAGCACCTGGAGACGGCCGGCGAGCTCGGGCTGGCGGGCGACGCCTTCGATGGTCTTGCCGACCACGATGCCCACGCCGATGGCGGGGCCGATGGCGGCGAGGCCGTAGCCCATGGTCGCGACGTTGCCGGTGACCTCAGCGAGGATCGATACATCTGCCACGTTGTGTTCCCTTTCGTGATGGTGGTTCGGGCGGACGCCTGAACCGCTTAGTGTTCCTCAGCCAGCGCGAGCTGGATGTAGACAGTGGTGAGAAGAGCGAAGACGTAGGCCTGCAGCACCGCGACCAGCACCTCGAAGAGGGTGAAGACGAAGCCGAAGGCCAGCGTGCCGACGCCGAACAGCGAGTAGAAGAAGTTCGTCTGCGTCGCGGTGAAGAAGAAGAACTGCGTGGCCGAGAAGAACAGCACCAGGAGCAGGTGGCCGACGACCATGTTCATCAGCAGTCGGAGCGTCAGCGTCACCGGGCGGAGGATGAAGGTCGAAACCAGCTCGATCGGCGTCACGATGATGTAGAGCGCCTTCGGCACTCCGGGCGGGAACAGCGCGTTCTTGAAGAAGGCACCGGGGTGCTTCTTTATGCCCGCGTAGATGAAGGCGAACCACGCGACGACCGCGAGCACCAGCGGCACACCGATCACCGACGTTCCGGCGATGTTCAGGAACGGGATGATGCCCGTGATGTTCATGAACAGCACCATGAAGAAGATGGTGGTGATCAGCGGCAGGAAGCGACGGCCGTCCTTCTTGCCGAGGAGGTCTTCGGCGATGTTGACCCGCGCGAAGTCGAGCCCCATCTCGACGATGGACTGGAAGCGGCCGGGCACCACCTTCATGCGCCGAGTGCCGAGCCAGAAGATCAGCACGATCGCCAGCACCGCGAGGAAGCGGATCAGGATGATGCGGTTGATCTCGAAATCGGTTCCGGCGAAGAAGATGACTTCGGGGAAGAACTCTTCGATGGACGGGCCGTGGAAACCGCCGTCATCGGAGGTTGCCATGGGGGCTAGCAGGTGCACAGCGTTAGCTATCAGCGCTATCTCCTGTTCGGGGCGTGGAACTGTTCATAGTTCTCGCGACGACGAGCGGGTGGGAGGGGTGCTGCAGGGAGAATGCGAAGGCATTGTCCCGCGGCGGAACGATCTTGACAACCCTATCAAGAGTTAGGGCATCCTGACGAATCGTGAAGCCCTTCACTGCCCACCGGGAAGCCGCACGTCGGAGGCGTAGGGCATCCGGCTGCGTGCCACGACGACCACGTCGACCACGAGGGTGCCGATCACGGCGACGACGATGCTGAGGAACAGCACGACGTCGTTCGTGAAGTCGGCGCCGCGCAGCAGCACCACCAGCACGATGAACAGCGCGAACTTGACGATCCACGAGCCGAGCACGATCACGAAGAACAGCGTCGTGAACAGCGGTGACGCGGCGAAGCGGTTGGCCACCAGGATGCTCGCCGCGGTGATCCCCGCGAACACCAGCACCATCACCGTGCCGATGAGGGCGCTGATCGCCCCCGTCCAGCCGTCGACGAGGTAGCCGACCACTCCCCCGACGACGGCGATGACCAGGGCGAGCACCGCATCCCACTTCAGGATCGTCGAGAACACCCCCGTCGAGGACGGCGTCGGGTAGTTGCCCCGCGGGTCGGGGGTGGGAGCGGGTGCGGGTTCGTTGACGGTCACGGGGTGGACTCCTTGATGTCGTCGGCGGCCGCGTCGAGCGGGTCGTCGCCGGCTTTGGCACGGGCTTCGAGGGTGCCCGCGTCGGCGGACTGGGCGGCGAACTCGCGTCGCTTGGCACGGCTGAGGGGCGACAGCGTCAGCACCGTGCAGACCGCGATCCCGAGACCGAGCACGATGAAGGCGGGCCAGTACGGGTCGAGCACGAAGAAGAGCAGACATCCGATCGAGATGACGGCCGTCCAGGCATAGAAGATCAGCACGGCCTGCAGGTGGCTGTGGCCCATGTCGAGCAGGCGGTGGTGCAGGTGCTTGCGGTCGGCGCTGAACGGGCTCTTGCCCGCCCGCAGCCGACGGATCACCGCGAGGCTGAAGTCGAGCAGCGGGATGATCAGGATGGCGAAGGGCAGCAGGATCGGGATGAACGCCGGCAGCAGCTCCGAGCGACCGAGCTGCGCGGGGTCGACCTGGCCGGTGACCGCGATGGCGCTGGTGGCCATCAGGAGGCCGACGAGCAGCGCTCCGGCGTCGCCCATGAACAGCTTCGCCGGGTGGAAGTTCAGCGGCAGGAAGCCGGCGCAGGCGCCGATCAGCACCGCGGTGATGAGCGAGGCGAGGTTGAAGTAGTCGGTCGGCGAGGTCTCCTGGGCCAGCAGGTAGCTGTAGAGGAAGAACACGCCGTTCGCGATGAGCGCGACGCCGGCCACGAGCCCGTCGAGCCCGTCGATGAAGTTGATGGCGTTCATCACCAGCACGACCGCGAGGATCGTGATGATCAGCGACATCGCGGGCGAGCCGATCCCCCGGGTGTCGCCGATCGGCAGGGAGAGGATCTGCACGCCCTGCCAGGCCAGGAGCCCGGCCGCGAGGATCTGACCGGCGAGCTTGGTGAGCCAGTCCAGGTCCCAGATGTCGTCGGCTACGCCGATGACCACGATGATCAGGGCGGCGCCGAGGATGGCCCAGACCTTGCCGGGCTCGGCGAACACCAGCCGGAACCAGCTGATCTGCGAGGCGACCCCGATGGCGACGACGACACCGAGGAACATCGCGATGCCGCCGAGCCGGGGCGTCGGCCGCGTGTGCACGTCGCGTTCGCGGATCTTCGGGTACAGCCGGTAGCGGTGGCTGAGCTTGTAGATGACCCAGGTCAGACCGAAGGTGACGACGGCCGAGACGAGGGCGACGAGGAGGTAGAAGCGCACGTCAGGCGCCGGGCCCTGGCATGAGCAGCTCGCCGACGACCTCGCGCAGCCGCTCCTCGGAGACGGCCCCGTGGCGCACGACGCGGAGCGTGCCGTCGGGGCGCGTGGCGTCGACGATGGTGGAGGCCACCGCATCCGCCCGCTCTCCCCCGTCGAGGTAGACCGTGACGCTGTCGCCGAGCATGTCGAGCGCCTGCTGCGCCGTGGCGGCGGCGGGCTGCCCGGTGAGGTTCGCGCTCGAGACCGCGAGCGGGCCGGTGTCGGCGAGCAGCTCGAGGGCGATCGGGTCGTTCGGCATGCGCAGCGCGACGGTGCCGCCGGTCTCGCCGAGATCCCAGGCGAGGGAGGGGGTCGCCCGGAGGATGAGGGTGAGGCCACCGGGCCAGAAGGCGTCGACGAGGTCGCGCGCCGAGGCGGGGATGCCGACCGCGAGGGCGTCGAGCGTCGGCGATCCCGGGATGAGCACGGGCGGGGGCGACTGGCGGGTGCGGCCCTTGGCGTCGAGCAGACGCTGCACCGCACGGGGCTGGAACGCGTCGGCGGCCAGCCCGTACACCGTGTCGGTGGGGATGACGGCGAGTTCGCCACGCGCGATCGCGGCACGGGCGAGGCGCATGCCGCTCAGCAGCTCGGTGGACACGGAGCAGTCGTAAAGGGAAGCCATTGCAGGACCAATGATAGCTGGGTCGCCCGGAAGGGCCCGGGAGGCGCTCAGCGCTTGGGGACGCGCCCGCGGCCGAAGATCAGCCAGAGGATCGAGCCGAGGATCGACAGGAAGAACGCCACCAGGATCCAGATGAACTTGCCGAGCCCGCCGTGGTTGGGGTTCTTGACGATCGAGACGACCGTCACGATGAAGACGATCAGGCCGACGATGCCGAATGTGAAGCTGATGGGTTCCATGCTGGAATTCTAGGGGTGCCGGCTCAGGGGGTGCCGGCTTAGGGGGTGCTGACTCAGCGGATGCCGGTGGTCGCCCGGTCGCGCCCCGTGAGGTCGCGGTGGGTGGCCACGGCCCGCCAGCCGTCGGCCCCGAGCAGCGCGCGCATCTCGGCACCCTGCAGGTCGCCGTGCTCGATCACGAGGCTTCCGCCCGGGCGGAGCAGGCGCTTCGCCGTCGCGGAGACGTCGCGCACCACGTCGAGTCCGTCGGGTCCGCCGTAGAGCGCGTGCTCGGGATCGTGCAGGCGCACCTCGGGGTCGCGAGGGATCGCGCCTACCGGGATGTAGGGCGGGTTGGAGGCCACCACGTCGACGGTGCCGTCGAGCTCGGGCAGCGCATCCGCCAGATCGATGAAGACGATGCGGGCGTTCTCGGCGCCCACCGAGCGCAGGTTCTGCTTCGCCCAGACGAAGGCGGCCGTCGAGTTCTCGACCGCCACGACCTCGGCGTGCGGCACCTCGGTGGCCAGCGACAGGGCGATGGCCCCGCTGCCCGTGCCGAGGTCGACGGCGAGCGGATGCGCGCCCTCCGCGGGCACCACGGCGCGCAGGGCGTCGATCGCCAGCTGCGCCACGAACTCGGTCTCGGGCCGCGGCACGAAGACCCCGGGGCCCACCGCGAGCTCGAGGGAGCGGAACCAGGCGACCCCCGTGATGTGCTGGAGCGGCTCGCGGGCGACGCGGCGCTCGACCGCCTCGGCGATCGCCACGGTGTCCTCGGCGCCGAGCGCCGCATCCGTCACCACGAGCGACTGGACGCGGCCGCGCGAGGCGCCCAGAACGTGGCCGATCAGGAGCTCCGCGTCGACCTCGGGGTCGGTGACCCCGCTGGCGCGCAGGATCGCACTCGAGCGCTCGAAGATCGAGCGCACGGTCGCGGGGGCGCCGGTCGCGGTGTCGATGAGGGTCATCGCGCGGTCGTCCGGGATTCGTTCGTCATCGTCGGTCGCTCGTTCGTCACGCCTCGCCGCCGAGGGCGGCCAGACGGCTCTCCTCGTCGGCGGTGATGGCGGACTGGATGATCGGCTCGAGAGCGCCGTCCATCACCTGGTCGAGGTTGTAGGCCTTGTACCCGGTGCGGTGGTCGGCGATGCGGTTCTCGGGGAAGTTGTAGGTGCGGATGCGCTCCGAGCGGTCGACCGTGCGGATCTGGCTGCGGCGCGCGGCGCTGGCCTCGGCGTCGATCTCCTCCTGCTGCTTCGCGAGGATGCGGGCGCGCAGCACGCGCATGCCGGCCTCACGGTTCTGCAGCTGGCTCTTCTCGTTCTGCATCGACACCACGATGCCCGTGGGCAGGTGGGTGATGCGCACGGCGGAGTCGGTGGTGTTCACCGACTGGCCGCCGGGTCCGGAGGAGCGGAAGACGTCGATCTTGAGATCGTTCGGGCTGATCTCGACCTCTTCGGGCTCGTCGACCTCGGGGAAGACGAGCACGCCGGCCGCGGAGGTGTGGATGCGCCCCTGCGACTCGGTGGCCGGCACGCGCTGCACGCGGTGCACGCCGCCCTCGTACTTCAGGTGCGCCCAGACGCCCTCGGCGGGGTCGGTCGAGCGGCCCTTGACGGCGACCTGCACGTCCTTGTAGCCGCCGAGATCGCTCTCGGTGCGCTCGAGGAGCTCGGTCTTCCAGCCCTTCGACTCGGCGTAGTGCAGGTACATGCGCAGCAGGTCGGCGACGAAGAGCATGCTCTCCGCTCCGCCCTCGCCGGCCTTGATCTCCATGATCACGTCGCGGGCGTCGTCGGGGTCGCGCGGGATGAGGAGGCGCCGCAGGCGCTCCTCGTTCTCGGCGGCCGTCGCCTCGAGCGCCGGCACCTCGTCGGCGAACGCCTGGTCTTCCGAAGCCAGCTCGCGGGCCGCCTCGAGGTCGTCGACGCTCTGCTCCCAGGCCGTGTGCGCGGCCACGATGCGGCTGAGCTCGGCGTAGCGGCGGTTGACGCGCTTGGAGCGCGCCGCATCGCCGTGCAGCTCGGGATCGCTCAGCTGGCGCTGCAGGTCGTCGTGCTCGGCCTGCAGCGTGGCCACCGACTCGAACATCACTCGCCCTTGTGGGCGCCGAAGCCGTTGCTGTGGTTCGACGCGCTGTGGTTGCCGTGGCCCTGCGCGGGGGCGGGCATCGACTTCTGCACCTGCATCAGGAACTCCACGTTCGAGGAGGTCTCCTTGAGGCGGCCGAGCACGATCTCCAGCGCCTGCTGGGGGTCGACCCCGGCGAGGGCGCGACGAAGCTTCCAGGTGATCTTGGTCTCGTCGGCGCCCATCAGGAGCTCCTCGCGGCGGGTGCTCGACGCGTTCACGTCGACCGCCGGGAAGATGCGCTTGTCGGCGAGCTGACGCGAGAGGCGCAGCTCGGAGTTGCCGGTGCCCTTGAACTCCTCGAAGATCACCTCGTCCATCTTCGAGCCGGTCTCGACCAGCGCGGTGGCGAGGATGGTCAGCGAACCGCCGTTCTCGATGTTGCGCGCGGCTCCGAAGAAGCGCTTCGGCGGGTAGAGCGCCGAGGCGTCGACACCGCCCGAGAGGATGCGGCCCGAGGCCGGCGACGCCAGGTTGTAGGCGCGGCCGAGTCGGGTGATCGAGTCGAGCAGCACGACGACGTCGTGACCGAGCTCCACCAGGCGCTTGGCGCGCTCGATGGCGAGCTCGGCGACCGTGGTGTGGTCTTCGGCCGGACGGTCGAAGGTCGAGGCGATGACCTCGCCCTTGACGGTGCGCTGCATGTCGGTGACCTCTTCGGGCCGCTCGTCGACCAGCACGACCATGAGGTGCACCTCGGGGTTGTTGGTCGAGATCGCGTTGGCGATCTGCTGCAGCACGATGGTCTTGCCGGCCTTGGGCGGTGCGACGATGAGGCCGCGCTGGCCCTTGCCGATGGGGGCGACCAGGTCGATGATGCGCTGGGTCAGCTTGCCGGGCTCGGTCTCCAGGCGCAAGCGCTCCTGGGGGTAGAGCGGGGTCAGCTTGCCGAACTCCACGCGGTTCTGCGCCTCGTCGACGGGCAGGCCGTTGATCGACTCGATGCGCACGATCGCGTTGTACTTCTGGCGGCCGTTCGAGTCGCCCTCGCGCGGCTGACGGATCGAGCCGACGACGGCGTCGCCCTTGCGCAGGTTGTACTTCTTGACCTGGCCGAGCGAGACGTAGACGTCGCTGTTGCCGGGCAGGTAGCCGCTCGTGCGCACGAAGGCGTAGTTGTCGAGGATGTCGAGGATGCCCGCGACGGGGATGAGCACGTCGTCCTCGGAGATCTCGGGCTCGACGTCGTCGCCGCCGGTCTGACCGCGACGCTTGCGGTCGCGGTAGCGGTTGCGGGCGCCCCGCTCGCTGCGGTCGCCCTGCTCGCCGTTGCGGCGCTCGTCGAACTGCTCCTGCTGGCGGGCCTCGCTGGGCTCGCCCTGGCTGCGCTCTGAGCGGTCGGTGCGGTCGGTGCGGTCTGAGCGATCGTTGCGGTCGGCGCCGCGGTCGTTGGCGCGATCGTTCTGGCGGTCGCCGCGGTCGTTGCCGCGATCGTTCTGAACGCGGTCGTTCTGCTGCTGACCGTTCTGGCGGTCACCGCGATCGTTGCCGCGGTCGTTCTGGCGGTCGTTCTGCTGACCGTTCTGCGCGGCCTGACCATTCTGGCGGTCGTTCTGCGCGGCCTGACCGTTCTGGCGGTCGTTCTGCGCAGCCTGGCCGTTCTGAGCGGGCTGAGCGTTCTGCTGCTGACCGTTCTGGGCAGAGCCGTCGGCGTTCTCAGCCGCGTTGCCACCGCGTCCACGGCGGTTGCGACCACGGCCGCGACCCTCACGGGGTGCCTGCTCGGTCTGCTCGGACTGCTCACCCTGCTCCGCGGAGCCAGCGGCGTTGCCGCCCTCGGCCGGAGCCTCGGTGCTTGCGGTGTCAGCGGGGAGGATGGGCGCCTCGGCGCTCTCGTGGTTGGCGTGACCGCCGGCGCTCACCCGTTCGGTGCTCACCCGCTCGGTGCTCACCCGGCGCGAGCGGCGCTTGGGTGAGACCGGGCCCTCGGGGAGCTCGATCACGATCGGCTCCTTGGGGGCCGATCCGGTGGAAGGAGCCGCACGGAGCAGCTCGTCGGGGATGATCGGGCCGGCCAGATCGGCGGCCGGCGCCTCAGCGGCGGGGGCCTCGGCGGCGGGCGCCTCGGCGGCAGGCGCCTCGGCAGCCGGAGCAGCGGCGTCGGCAGCCGGCGCGTCGGCGCCAGCGGCCGGCGCCTCGGCGGCAGCGACCTCAGCCGCGGGGGCCTCGGCAGCGGGGGCCTCGGAGGAGAGCGCATCGACGGGCAGGTCGAGCGTGGCCGCAGTGGCAGCGGGCAGGTCGTCGCCCTGCTGCACACGGCGGATGGCCTCGACGAGCTCGCCCTTGCGGAGCTTCGAGGCGCCGGCCATGCCGAGCTGCGCGGCGATGGCCTGCAGTTCGGAGACCTTGAGCGTCGAGAGCTCGGGGGTGGTGTTGACGTCAGTCACGGAGATGGTGTCCTTCCCCTGCCGGCATCAGAGGCGAGGCAGAGAACTGCTGCGGAAGGGGGACGCAGACAGCTGCGAGGAATCACACTGCAGATGCGGTGGGATGCAACACGAGCCGGATACGTCTCTGCACGCGGCAGGAAATGAGTTGAGGAAATGCGACCAGGGATGGTGATCAGATGCACAAGACATCAGATGCGCAGGTATTCAGATCTGCGAAAACTGAGGCTAGTTCTGATTCTCCGGGTGCACGACCACTGTAGCACCTTTGAAGTCCACGGCCAGAACGAGCGATTCCCAGGGTGTCGCGGCCTTCGAGGCCACCAGATCGGCGGCGGCCTGACGCTGTCCGGGGTCGCTGCAGAGCACCAGGATGCTCGGCCCGGCACCCGAGACGACGGCCGGGAAGCCCTCCGCCCGCAGCGCCCGGATGAGCCGGTCGGTCTCGGGCATGGCGCTCGCCCGGTAGCTCTGGTGCAGCTTGTCCTCTGTGGCCGCGAGCAGCAGCTCGGGGCTCTGGATGAGGGCGGCGATCAGGAGCGTCGAGCGCGAGACGTTGAAGATGGCGTCGGCGTGCGGCACCGATTCGGGCTGCAGGCTCCGCGCCAGCGCCGTCGACATGGTCTCGTGCGGCACGAGCACGAGCGGCGAGACGCCGCGGTGCACGATCAGCTTCTTCGACTGCGGGCCCTCGGGCGTGACCCACGCGATGGTGAGGCCGCCGAACAGGGCCGGAGCCACGTTGTCGGGGTGGCCTTCGAGCTCGGTCGCGAGCGCGAGGAGACCGAGCGAGTCGATCTCGACGATGCCCTCGAGCAGGCCCTTGGCCGCCATGATGCCCGAGACGATGGCCGCACCGGAGGAGCCGAGCCCCCGGCCGTGCGGGATGACGTTATGCGCCTCGAGGTGGAGGTTCGGCATCTCCTGGCCGAGCGCCGCGAAGGTGTGGGCGATGGCGCGCACCACGAGGTTCGACTCGTCGGTGGGCACCTCCCCCGCGCCGACGCCGTGCACGTCGACGAAGACCCCGGGCTCGGGGCGCACGGTGACCGTGAGCTCGTCGTACAGCGCGAGCGCGAGCCCCAGCGTGTCGAAGCCGGGGCCGAGGTTCGCGGTGGTCGCCGGAACCCGCACCGTGACGGTCGTGCCCACCTGGGGACCGGCCGAGACGGCCGCGCTCACAGGGCCGCCTTCTGCAGCCGCGCTCACAGGGCCGCCTTCTGCAGCCGCGCTCACAGGGCCGCCTTCTGCAGCCCGAGCACGCCCGCGACCTCCGCGGCGTCGACGGGGACGATCGTCGGGGTGACCTCGCCGCCGTCCGCGGTGCGGAGCGCCCACTGCGGGTCCTTCAGGCCGTGACCCGTGACCGTGATGACGACGGTCGCACCGGCGGGGATGACCCCGGCCTCGGAGCGCTCCAGCAGTCCGGCCACGCCGATCGCGGAGGCGGGCTCGACGAACACGCCGACCTCGGCCGAAAGCAGGCGGTGCGCCGCGAGGATGTGCTCGTCGCTGATGGCACCGAAGTAGCCGTCGGTGGCCTCACGGGCCGCGATCGCGAGCTCCCACGACGCCGGGTTGCCGATGCGGATGGCGCTGGCGATGGTGTCGGGGTTGCGCACTATCTCACCGAGCACGATGGGCGCGCTGCCCGAGGCCTGGAAGCCGAACATGCGCGGCAGCTTCGTGGTGACGCCGCGCTCCAGCTCCTCGGTGTAGCCGCGGGAGTACGCGGTGTAGTTACCCGCGTTGCCGACCGGCAGCAGGTGGAAGTCGGGCGCATCCTGCAGCACCTCGACCACCTCGTAGGCGGCGGTCTTCTGACCGGCGATGCGGTCGGGGTTCACCGAGTTGACGAGGTGCACCGGGTAGTTCGTGGCCAGCTCGCGGGCGAGGTCGAGGCAGTCGTCGAAGTTGCCCTGCACCTGGATGAGCTGCGCGTTGTGCGCGATGGCCTGGCTGAGCTTGCCGAGCGCGATCTTGCCCTCGGGCACCAGCACGGCGGCGGTGATGCCGGCGTGGGTGGCGTAGGCGGCGGCCGAGGCGGAGGTGTTGCCGGTGGAGGCGCAGATGACGGCCTTCGCACCGTGCTCGACGGCCTTGGAGATGGCCATCGTCATGCCGCGGTCTTTGAACGAGCCGGTGGGGTTCATGCCCTCGTACTTGATGTAGACCTTCGCGCCGGTGCGGGCGGACAGTGCCGGGGCCGGGATGAGAGGAGTGCCACCCTCGCCGAGCGTGACGACGGGCGTCGCGTCGGTGATGTCGAGGCGGTCGGCGTATTCGCGCAGGACCCCGCGCCACTGGCGTGACTCGATGCCGCGTGACTCGATGCCGTGGGAGGGGATGCGGGCGGTGGTGTCGGCCACTAGGGCGTGTCTCCTTCAACTCGTAGCACTGACTCGACCCGAACGACGGCGTCGTGGGCCGAGACAGCGGCCACCGTGGCCGCGAGTGCGGCCTCCGTGGCTTCGTGCGTGATGATCACAAGGGTAGCGGTGAGCGGCTGATCGCCCGACCGGCCCGCCGCGGCACTCGCGACGGTCTGCTGCAGGGCCTCGACCGAGACGCCGTGCTCGCTGAACAGGCCGGCGATCTGAGCGAGCACACCGGGCTTGTCGGTGACGACGAGCGTGAGCTGGTAGCGGGTGGTGACCGAGCCGATGCCGAACACCGGCAGGTTCGCGTGCACCGACTCCCCCACGCCCGGGCCTCCGGCGACGTGGCGGCGCGCGGCCGAGACGAGGTCGCCGAGCACGGCCGACGCGGTCTCGGTGCCGCCCGCTCCTGCGCCGTAGAACATCAGGTCGCCGGCGGCCTCGGCCTGCACGAAGACGGCGTTCTTGGCGTCGTGCACGGCGGCGAGCGGATGACGCCGGCTGATCAGGGCCGGATGCACGCGCGCGACGACGCCCTCGACACCGGTCTCCGGGTCGGTCAGCCGCTCGCAGATCGCGAGCAGCTTGACCACGAAGCCGGCCTTCTCGGCCGCCTCGACCTGCGCGGCGGTGACCGTGGTCATGCCCTCACGGTGCACGGCCTCGACCGGCACCGCCGTGTGGAAGGCCAGGCTCGCGAGGATCGCAGCCTTCTGCGCGGCGTCATAGCCCTCGACGTCGGCGGTGGGGTCGGCCTCGGCGTAGCCGAGCTCGGTGGCCACGGCCAGGGCGTTCTCGAAGCTGTCGCCCTGCACGTCCATCCGGTCGAGGATGAAGTTCGTCGTGCCGTTCACGATGCCCATCACGCGCTTCACCCGGTCGCCCGCGAGCGAGTCGCGCAGGGGCCGGATGATCGGGATGGCACCGCCGGCGGCCGCCTCGTAGTAGAGCTGGGCGCCCACCTGCTCGGCGGCGGCGAAGAGCTCCGGCCCGTGGGTCGCCAGCAGCGCCTTGTTGCCCGTGACGACGTCGGCGCCGGAGTTGATGGCGGCGAGGATGTACTGCTTGGCCGGCTCGATGCCGCCCATCAGCTCGATCACGACGTCGGCCGACTGGATCAGCGTCAGCGCGTCGGTGGTCAGCAGCTCGCGCGGGATGTCGACGTCGCGCTTCGCGTCGACGTCGCGCACGGCGACTCCCACGAGCTCGAGGCCGGCGCCCACGCGGGCGGCGAGCTCGTCGCCGTGCTCCAGCAGCAGTCGGGCGACCTGCGAGCCGACGGAGCCGGCGCCGAGCAGGGCGATGCGGAGGTTGCGGTATTCGATCATCGGTCGGCTCCGTTGTCGGCAGGTGAAGTGGGGGCGCTGTAGCCGGCGTCGCGCGCCAGCAGGTCGTGCTCGGTCTCGCGGCGAACGAGCACCCGGGCCTCGCCGTCGGCCACGGCCACGACGGCCGGCCGGGTGAGGTAGTTGTAGTTGCTCGAGAGCGAGAAGCAGTACGCGCCGGTCGCGGGCACCGCGACGAGGTCGCCCGGGCGCACGTCGCCCGGGAGGTAGTCGGCGTTCACGACGATGTCGCCGCTCTCGCAGTGCTTGCCCGCGATGCGGACGAGGGCGGGCTGCGCATCCGTCACCCGGCTCGCCAGGCGCACCGAGTAGTCGGCCCCGTAGAGCGCGGTGCGCGCGTTGTCGCTCATGCCGCCGTCTACGCTGACGTAGCGCCGGACGGCCTCGGTGGAGGGGGCCGCGTCTTCGCCCGGCACGGTGACGAGAACGTCCTTGATCGTGCCGACCTCGTAGAGGGTGACGCCGGCCGGGCCGACGATGGAGCGGCCGGGCTCGAACGCGAGGGCCGGCACGGGGATGCCGAGACGCGCGCACTCGCGGGCGACCGAGCCGACGATGGCGTGGGCGAGTTCAGCGACCGGGGTGGGGTCGTCGGCCGAGGTGTAGGCGATGCCGAAGCCGCCGCCGAGGTTGAGGCCCGGCACCTCGCCGCCCGCGAGCAGCTCGGCGTGCACCTCGAGCAGGCGGGCCGCCGACTCGGCGAAGCCGTCGGAGCCGAAGATCTGCGAGCCGATGTGGCAGTGCAGGCCGAGGAAGCGCAGGGAGTCGTGCGAGCGGATGGTCGAGGCGTACTCGACGGCCTGGTCGAGCCGCACGCCGAACTTCTGGTCTTCGTGGGCGGTGGCGAGGAAGTCGTGGGTGTGCGCGTGCACGCCGCTGTTGACGCGCAGGCGCACGGCCTGCACGCGGCCGTGCCGGGCGGCCGCCTCGGCGACCCGCTCGATCTCGATGGCGCTGTCGATGACGACCACGCCGATGCCCGCGCCGACCGCGCGGTCGATCTCGGCGACGGACTTGTTGTTGCCGTGGAGGCCGAGGCGCGCGGGGTCGGCGCCGGCCGCGAGGGCGACGGCGAGCTCGCCGCCCGAGCAGACGTCGATCCAGAGGCCGTCCTCGGCCATCCAGCGGGCGACGTCGACCGTGAGCAGCGCCTTGGCGGCGTAGTAGACGGTGGCGGTGGTGCCGATCGCGGCGGCCTCGGCGGCGAAGGCGTCGCGGATACCCCGGGCGCGCGCCCGCGCATCCGCTTCGTCGATGACGTAGAGCGGGGTGCCGAAGCGCTCGGCCAGGGCGGAGGCGGAGACGCCGGCTACGGTGATCTCACCGGAGGCGTCACGGGCGGCGTTCTGCGGCCAGACCGCGGCATCGAGGGCGTTCGCGTCGTCGGGGTGCTGCAGCCAGGCGGGGGCGATGGGGCTGACGGTCATGGGCTGATCCCTAGTGCTGGAGGAAGCGGCGTGCTGGAGGGAGCGGCGCCGGTCTCGGGCAGGCTGAGGGCCAGAGGGGACGGCGACGATCCGGGCGGCGGCCGCGGTGCGGCGCAGGGGCGAGCGGACCTGGCTTGGTCCCTGAAGCCGTCGCGCGAGGCGTGAACACCCGCGCGTGCCCCCGATTCTAGCGGGTGCCCGGGGTGGCGCGGCGTTCGTGACGAACTGCGGCCGGGGTGCGCAGGCGCGGCAGCGAGCCGGGGGTCAGGAACAGGTGCCGAGCGTGCGGAGGCTCTGCTCGTTGACCACGAAGTCCTGGGCCGAGGCCGTGGCGGTCGCTCCCCCGTCGGCGACGTCGAGCGAGTCGACCGAAACCCCTTGAGGCAGGTACGACGCGACGCAGACCGTGATCGGCTGCCCGGCCACGCCCTCGAGCAGGCCACCGAGGTCGAGCGAGTTGCCGCCCTGGGTGAGCTCGGCGTCCTGCGGGGTGATCGTGACGTCGGTTCCGGATGCGCTGACCTGCCCGGTCACGCGGTAGCCGACGCTCAGCCCCAGAACGTCCACACTGCCCTCGTAGGAGACGTCGCCGTCGCCGAGCGCGAGCTGCGCGTCGCCGGGAAGCGTGACGACCGCGTCGACCGCGGACTGGTCGAGCGAGATCGAGGCGCGGATGTCCTCGACGGGCTGCGTCAGGTCGGTGGGCACGCCGGTCGCCACGACGTGGGCGGCGATCGGGATGCCGCTGACCGTGAGCGACGGAGCATCCAGCGTGACCTCGCCGAGCCGGCCGGCGGCCACCTGGGCGAGGAAGGAGAAGCCGGCGATGGACACGTCGACGTCGCCGTCGACGTTCTCGGGAAGCTGCTCCTCGATCTGGGTCGCCGCCTCGTTCTGGGCGTAGGCGCGGAAGGCGATGTCGGCGACGACGAGCGCCACGGCGAGCAGCACGAGCACCGCGAGGAGCACCCACGGCCAGCGGCGGCGGCGGCGGGGGGCGGGCGCGGTCTCGCCGGGCAACGTCTCGGTGGTCATGAGTTCATACTGCCCGGTCGACCCGATGCGCGCCTGCCCGGCGCTCCGGGCACCGGCGCCGCACCACTACATGCGGTCGGGCGCCGAGACGCCGAGCAGCTCCAGGCCGTTGCGGATGACCTGGCTGACTACATGCGGTCGGGCGCCGAGACGCCGAGCAGCTCGAGGCCGTTGCGGATGACCTGGCCGGTGGCGTCGTTCAGCCAGAGGCGCGTGCCGTGGATCGGCGCGAGCTCCTCGTCGCCGAACGGCAGCACCCGGCAGGCGTCGTACCAGCGGTGGTAGTAGCCCGCGAGCTCCTCGAGGTAGCGGGCGACCCGGTGCGGCTCGCGCAGCTCGGCGGCGTGCGCCACCACCCGGGGGAACTCCTGCAGCGCACCCAGCAGCGCCGTCTCGGTGGGGTGCACGAGCAGAGACGGCGCGAAGTCGGCGCGGGTGACCCCGGCGTCCGCCGCGTTGCGGGCGACCGAGCGGGTGCGGGCGTGCGCGTACTGCACGTAGAAGACGGGGTTGTCGTTGGTGCGCGAGCGCAGCTTCTCGCCGTCGAGAGAGAGCGGCGAGTCGGCCGGGTAGCGGCCGAGCCAGTAGCGCAGCGCGTCGGCACCGAGCCAGTCGAGCAGGTCGTCGAGCTCGATGATGTTGCCCGCGCGCTTGGACAGCTTCGCGCCGTTGAGGTTCACCAGCTGGCCGATCAGCGCCGTGAGCGTGTCGGGGTCGTCGCCGGCGGCTGCCGCGAGGGCCTTCAGGCGGCCCACGTAGCCGTGGTGGTCGGCGCCGAGCAGGTAGATCTTCTCGCCGAAACCCCGGTCCTTCTTGCTGAGGTAGTAGGCCGCGTCGGCCGCGAAGTAGGTGACCACACCGTTGCCGCGGGTGAGCACCCGATCCTTGTCGTCGCCGAAGTCCGTCGTGCGCACCCAGACGGCGTCATCGGCCTCGAAGACGTGGCCCTGAGCCCGGAGGCGCGCCTCGGCGTCGTCGATCGCGGTCAGGCCGGTCTGCGCATCCGGAGCATGCAGCGTGCGCTCGGAGAAGAACACGTCGAAGTGCACGTGGAAGTTCGCCAGCGACTGCTTGATCTCGGCCAGCTGGTACTCGTAGGCGAGATCGCGGGCGATGGCCAGCGCCTCGTCGTCGGGCTTGTCGAGGAGGTCGGGCACGGCCGCCAGCACGCGCTGCGCGAGGGTCTGGATGTAGGGGCCCGGGTAGCCCTTCTCGGGCGTCGGCAGGCCCTTGGCGGCGGCGAGCACCGAGAGGCCGAAGGTGTCCATCTGGCTGCCGGCGTCGTTGATGTAGTACTCGGTCGTGACCTCGGCACCGGATGCGCGGAGCACGCGCGCGATCGAGTCGCCGAGAGCGGCCCAGCGGGTGTGGCCGATGTGCAGCGGCCCGGTGGGGTTCGCCGAGACGAACTCCATGTTGATGGTGTGGCCGGCGAGCACGGCGTTGTGCCCGAACGACTCGCCCGCCTCGACGACGGTGCGCGCGATCTCGCCGGCGGCGGCCGCGTCGAGGGTGATGTTGATGAAGCCGGGGCCGGCGACGTCGACGGCCGAGACGCCGTCGATGCGCTGGATCAGCGGCGCCAGCTCGAGGGCGAAGTCACGCGGGTTGGTGCCGAGGCGCTTGGCCAGCTTCATCGCGATGTTCGAGGCCCAGTCGCCGTGGTCTCGGTTGCGGGGGCGCTCCACAGTGGTGTCGGACTCGGTGATCGACACGTCGGGCACACCGGCCAGGCGGTCGCTCACGATGGCGAACAGAGCGGCGGAGAGGGCTTCAGGAGTCACGGCGTACGATCCTACCGCCCGGGGCGGTTCCGGACTGATCGAGCCCGGCCGCGCAGGTCACCGCGTGCGGCGACGGATGCTCAGCCCAGCTGCACCAGGCGGTCGATGTCGTCGTTCGGCAGCACGTCGACGACGGCCGAGACCTCGAGGCGGTCGAGCCTGAGGTAGCCGCCGTGGTTCGTCAGGAATGCGGTGTCGCTCGCGTCGCGGCCGGTGGCGATGCGCAGCAGGGAGTCGCGGGGCGCCAGCGTGGTCGCGTCGACCACCTGCCATTCGCCGTCGATGTGCGCCTCGGCGACCGCGTGGAAGTCCATGGGATAGAGGCCCGGGGCGTAGACCGAGGCGAGGCGTGCCGGCACGTCGAGCGCGCGCAGCAGCGCGATCACGAGGTGGGCGTAGTCGCGGCAGACGCCCTGGCGCAGGAGCAGGGTCTGCACCGCTCCGTCGGTGGGAGCGCTGGAGCCGGGCACGTAGCTGAGCTCCTCCCCCACCCACGAGCTCACCGCGGTCAGCAGGTCGCGGCCGGCGAGACCGCGGAACTCGGCCTGTGCGGTCGGCAGCAGGGTGTCGCTCTCGCAGTACCGGCTGGGGCGGAGGTAGCGGATGAGGTCGACCGTCTCGGTCGGCGCCGGCACCGTGCGGCCCTCGGCGGTGGCCTCGTAGCGGGCGGAGAAGCTGCCGGGCTGCACGTCGAACACGTGCAGTCGGGTGCCGTGCTGGTCGAGCACCGTCTCGAAGTCGACGGGCTCGCCGTCGAGGCGGTACTCGATCACCTCGCGGGAGAGCTCGGCGCCCTCGGCGGCGGCGATCGAGAACACGACGGTGGTGGCGCGATCGATGGTGGCGTCGATCGCGGCGGTGACGGAGCGCTGCATGCGTCGTTCCTCTCGGGTCGGGGAGGTGTGGCGGTGGCGGTACCGGTGTGGCGTGTGGCGGACGTGACGGCTGTTGCCTGCTAATCTGTTCAGGCACCCCGGGCCCCCATAGCTCAGGGGATAGAGCGTCTGCCTCCGGAGCAGAAGGCCGTAGGTTCAAATCCTACTGGGGGCACAGATACCCTCGGGAAACCAGAAGTCCGCCTCAGCATCGCTGCGGCGGACTTCTCGCTTTCCGGGCCTGCGCTCGCTCTAGACGAGGCGCACGAAGTAGTAGCTGCCCCAGAGGCCCGTGGCATGGGTGACGTAGCGGCCCCAGTCGGGCGAGTGGATGACTCCGCCACTGCCGTCGTAGATGCCGATGTGCGCGCCGGGCCAGACCACCAGGTCGCCGGCCTGGGCGTCCTGAGCCGAGACCCGCACGCCCATGGCGGCCTGGTTGCTCACCATGCGGGGCAGCGAGATGCCGAACTGACCGTAGACGTACTGGGTCAGGCCGTCGCAGCCGAAGGAGTCGTTGGGGTTCGCACCCCAGCCGTAGGGCACCACGCCGACGAACTGCTCGGCGTACGCCACCACGGCGGCGCCGCTGTAGGACTGCGCGGGCGGGCTGACGACGATGCCGCCGCCACCGCCACCGCCCCCGCCGGAGCCGCCGGAGCCGCCGCTGGACGACCCGCCACCACCGCCGGACGACGAGCCGCCCTCGTCGGAGCCGCCACCGCTGCCGCCACCCGAGCCACCGGCGTTCTGCGCTGCCTCCTCGGCCGCCTGCTGCGCCGCGGCCTCGGCCGCCGCCGCTGCGGCCGCCGCCTGCTCCTCGGCGATGCGCCGCTGACGCTCGGCCTCCACGCCGTCGTTGTACTGCGACTCGGTGGTGTCGGCCGCGGCCTTCAGCACCTTCACCTGCACCGTGAGCTCGGCCTGGTGGGCCTCCTGCTCGAGCAGGGCCGACTGCACGGCCTTCTGCGCGTCGATCGCGGACTGCAGCGAGACCTTCGCCGCGTCGGCGAGCTTCTGCAGCTCGGCCTCCGCGACCTCGGCCTGCTCGGTCAGTGCCGTGGCCGTGTTCTGGTCCTGCTTGGCCGCCGTGAAGACCTCCTGCGAGGTCTCGGAGAGCTTGGACATGGTGCCGAGCTGGTAGAGCAGGTCGTCGCTGCCCGAGCCGGAGACCATCAGCTGCGAGGTGAGGTCGTTGCCGGCGCTCCGGGCGAACTGGGCGGCGAGGCCGGCGGCGCGCTTCTTCGACGCCTCGGCGTCGGCAGCGGCCTGCTCGGCCTGGGCTTTCAGCGACTCGGCGGCCCGGGTCTTGTCGGCCAGCGCATCCTGAGCGGCCTTGTCGGCGGCCCAGGCCTCGTCGGCCGCGGCCTTGGCCTGGTCGACCTGCGTCTGCAGGCCGGTGATCAGGCCCTCGAGCTCGGCGACCTTGCTCTGCGTGGCGCTCTGGCTGGCACGCGCGGCGACGACGTCGTTCCACGACGGGTAGTCGGTGGCGGCGGCCGGCGAGGCGATGAACAGGCTCGTGGCGAGGGCGGCAGCGGTCGCGAGGGCCGCGACGGCGGGCGCCCGGCGGCGACGGGCGGACGTGGGGTCGAGCGGCATGGGAGGACCTCTGATGATCGGGTGACGCGTCGACTCGAGTAACTCCAGTCACACACGCAACATCAACAACTTCGATCACAGTAGCAACACGCCGACGACAATGACAGTCCGGAGGGCAGGGCGGACGTAGGGTTCGGCGCTCGGGCCGGCGCCGGCTGGCAGGTGCTCAGGCGGTGCCGGCCCGCGGATGCCGCCGGGTGCCGCAGGGCGCTCAGGCCGCGACGGCGAGGGCGGGCTCGGTGACCGCGGCGAGCAGGGCGCCGAACTGGCCGCGCACCGCTCCCGGGTCCTCCGGGTGCCACTGCACGCCGAGCACCGGCGCCTCGCGGTGCGCGATCGCCTCGACGAGCCCATCGTGCGCGACGGCGGCCACGGCGAGTCCGCTGCCGAGCCGCGCCACCGCCTGGTGGTGGGCGCTCTGGGTCGAGACGACCCGGCCGAGCCGGTCGATCAGCGACCCGGCGAGCACGGTGCCGGCGGTCAGCTCCACGTCGTGGGTCGACATCACGCGCTCGATGGGCTCGCCGTCGCGGCGGTGGGACGAGCCCTCCCCCAGGTCCTGCACGAGGGTGCCGCCGAGCGCGACGTTGATGATCTGGTGACCGCGGCAGATGCCGAGCAGCGGCGTGCCACGGTCGACGGCCCGCCGGGCGATCGTGAGCTGCGCCTCGTCGGCGCGCTCGGCGTGCCGGCCCTCGGCACGGTAGCCGCGGGCGGCGCCGTAGTACTCCGGCGCGATGTCCTCGCCGCCGAGCAGCACCACGGCGTCGGCGCGATCGGTGCGGGCGAGGGTCTCGACCACGGAGGTGTCCTCGGCCGCGACGACCTCGACCGTCCAGCCCGAGGCCTGGGACACGGCGACGGCCCGGCGCATCAGCATCGTCGAGTACGCGTGGTACTCCGGCGCGTGCGGCCGGTGGGCCGTCACGGTGACGATGCTGAGGGTGCGGGCGGTGGTCATGGCTCAATCCTGTCGAGTGGCGGCGGCACGTGCATCCGCTCGTGTCATGCGGCGCAACACAGGGAGTTCGTCGCGAGCACCGCATGCGACTGGAGGGGATCGGATGTCACCTGCCGCCGCGCTCCGACCCACCCGGGAGGCTCCCGGGAATCTCTCGGACAGCGCACGGATTCGTAGCGGCCCCGGCCCCCTCCCTCCTAGACTTCACGCAATGAGACAGCCCCTCCCGGCCCACGCGTCCGCGCGAGCGCCGCACCGCCTCCTCGCCCGGATCGGCGCCTCCGCCGGCGCGATCGCCCTCACCGCGCTCGCCCTCGTCATGGCCCCGGCCCAGCCCGCCCTGGCCGGCGACCCGGTGTCGCTCGACGGCCGCTACGTGGTCGACGAGGCGGGTGTGCTCGGCGGCTCCACCGCCGAGGTGCAGGACGCGATCGACACCCTCGCCACCGAGCAGGGCGTCAACCTCTTCGTCATCTACACCGACAGCTTCGAGAACCCCTCCGACCGGCAGCAGTGGGCCAGCGAGACCGCCCAGCTGAACCAGCTCGGCACGAACGACGTGCTGCTCGCCGTCGCCGTCGACGACCGGCTCTACCAGCTCTCGGTCGACTCCGGCTTCCCGCTGGATGACCAGCAGCTGCAGAGCATCGAGACCGACGACATCGTGCCGCAGCTGCGCGAGGGCAACTGGGCCGGCGCCGCCGTGGCGGCCGCCCAGGGTCTCGACGGCGCGCTCGGCGGCAGCGGATCGGTCGACGGCACCGCCGACAGCGACGGGGCTGGCCTCCTCGGCGGCTTCATCTGGGTGGTCGCGATCCTCGTCATCCTGCTCGTCGGCGCCGTCGTGATCGCGCTCGTGCTGCGCCGCCGCCGCACCCTCGACAAGGCCGTAACGGCCCAGGCGCAGGCCGCCGGTCCGAGCCAGAAGGAGCTCGACCAGAAGGTCGGCGCCCTGCTCGTCGAGCTCGACGACGCCGTCACCTCGAGCACCGAGGAGCTCGGCTTCGCCGTGGCGCAGTTCGGCGCCGAGGCCACGGCCCCCTTCCAGACCGCGCTCACCGAGGTCAAGACCGAGTTGTCCCGCGCCTTCACCATCAAGCAGAAGCTCGACGACGCCGAGCCCGACACCGATGAGGAGCGCCGGGCCTGGTCGCTCGAGATCATCGAAATCTGCGAGAAGGCGGATGCACGGCTCGACTCCGAGGCCGAGGCCTTCGACGCCCTGCGAGACGTCGAGCGCGACCCCGCGCCGGCCCTCGCCGAGGCGCGGAGCGAGCTCGCCGACTCCGAGACTGCCCCGGCCGAGGTGCGGGAGCGTCTGACCGCACTCGGCGCGAGCTACGACCCCGCCGCGCTCGGCACCGTCGAGGGCAGCGCCGAGCAGATCGAGAAGCTCCGTGCCTTCGCCACTGCTCAGCTGTCCGAGGCCGAGCAGGCCATCGCGGCCGGCCGCACGGGCGAGGCCGCGGTGCAGATCCGCGCCGCACGCCAGGCCTCGGCGCAGGTGCGCACGCTCGCCCTCGCCGTGCTCACGCTCGAGAAGAACCTCCGCGAGGCCTCCGCCGGGCTCGCCGCCGCGATCGCCGACGCCGAGTCCGACCTCGCCGCCGCCGCGCAGCTCGAGGCGAGCCGCCCCGGCACCGGCATCGCCGGCCTGTCGGCCGCGGTGGGCGTCGAGCTCGAGCGGGCGCGCACGACCGGCGCCCGCGACCCGCTGAACGCCCGGCAGTCCCTCGAGCGTGCCGACGCGCCGCTCGATCAGGCGCTGGCCGCCGAACGCACCGAGCGCGAGCGTCAGGCGCGCATCCTGAGCCAGCGCGACCGGGCCATCAGCTCGGCCGAGAGCCAGGTCGCGTCGACGGCGCAGTTCCTCGAGACGCGCCGCGGCGCGGTGGGGCCGGATGCACGGACCCGCCTCTCGGAGGCCCAGCGCCACCTCGACCAGGCGCACGCCCTCGCCACGACCGACCCCGAGGGCTCGCTCCGCGAGGCGACCACCGCGGCCGAGCTCGCGACGCGCGCGGCCGCGTCGGCCCAGCAGGACGTGTCGTGGGCGCAGTCCAGCGAGAGCAGCTGGGGCGGGGGCGGCAGCTGGTCGAACAGCGGCAGCCGGCGCAGCGGCGGCGGCGACGACTTCGGCGGGGCCCTGCTCGGCGGCATCATCGGCAGCATGCTCGGCGGGGGCGGCGGAGGCGGCTCCTCGTACCGCGGCGGCTTCGGCGGCGGCTCGTCGCGGCGCGGTGGCTTCGGGGGCGGCGGCTTCGGCGGCGGCAGCCGGCGCTCGAGCGGCGGCAGCTTCGGCGGCGGAGGCCGGCGCGGCGGCGGCGGTCGCTTCTAGCTCTTGCAGTATCAGAATCCATCGGCACCACCAGAAGGAGACAGGATGTCCAAGCAGTCGATTTTCGGTCGCATCGCGCAGCTCGCCAAGGCGAACATCAACGCGCTGATCGATCAGGCCGAAGACCCCCAGCTCATGCTCGACCAGCTCGTGCGCGACTACACCACGAACATCGCCGACGCCGAGAGCGCCATCGCTCAGACCATCGGCAACCTGCGCCTGCTCGAGGACGACCACCGCGAAGACGTGGCGGCCGCCTCCGACTGGGGCCGCAAGGCCCTCGCCGCGAGCCAGAAGGCCGACGAGTTCCGCAGCGCCGGCAACACCGTCGACGCCGACAAGTTCGACGCGCTCGCCAAGGTCGCGCTGACCCGCCAGCTGCAGTCCGAGAACGAGGCGAAGGACGCCGAGCCGTCGATCGCCAGCCAGACCGAGTCGGTCGAGAAGCTGAAGTCGGGCCTCGCCGCGATGAAGGAGAAGCTCAACCAGCTGAAGTCCAAGCGCGACAACCTCGTCGCCCGGGCCAAGACCGCCGAAGCGCAGAGCCAGGTGCAGTCGGCGCTGAAGAACATCGACGTGCTCGACCCCACCAGCGACCTCGGCCGCTTCGAGGAGAAGATCCGTCGCGAGGAGGCCCGCGTGCGTGGCCAGGAGGAGCTGAACGCCTCCAGCGTCGACGCCCAGTTCGAGAGCCTCGACGACCTCGGCGAGCTGACCGAGGTCGAGGCCCGTCTCGCGGCGCTGAAGGCGGGCTCGGGCAGCGGGTCGCGCGCCGTCACGAGCGGCGAGTAGGCACGGCGATCGCGGTGAGCACGCGGGCTGGGTGGCGGTCGTGAGCGCGACCTTCGTGGTCGTGCCGAGCTGGCAGGGCTCCGGCTCGAGCCGGGCCATGCGGCTGATCGACGGCGCGGAGGCGGTGCGCGGCGACCTGCCCGCCGCCGCCACCCGCGTCGTCGAGGTGCCGCAGGGCGCGGGCGAGTCGCTCGACACCGGCGTGCACCGCTTCTCGTCGATCGCCGCGATCGCGCAGGCCACCGAGGCCGTGCTCGCCGACGCCCCGGGCACACCGATCCTCGTCGGCGGCGACTGCGGTGTCGAGTTCGCGGGCATCCGGCACGCCGCCTCGGTCGCCCGCCGGTCGCCCGACGCCCGGCTCGCGGTGGTCTGGTTCGACGCGCACGCCGACCTCAACACCCCGCAGAGCTCGCCGTCGGGCGCGTTCCACGGCATGGTGCTGCGGGCGCTCCTCGGCGGCGGGCCGGCCGAGCTCTCCGACCCGTCCGGCACGGGTGCCGTCGCACCGGTGCTCGAACCCGCGCAGGTGGTGCTCGCGGGGGCCCGTGCCCTCGACGACGCCGAGGCCGAGTACGTCGCCGAAGCGGGCATCCGGATGCTCGGGCCCACCGAGCTCGCCGACCCCGCCGCCCTCGTCGAGACCCTCGTGGCCTCCGGTGCCACCGAGGTGTACCTGCACGTCGACCTCGACGTGATCGACCCGGGCGAGATCGAGGGCGTGCAGTTCCCCGAACCGTTCGGGCTGCCGGTCGCGGAGCTCGTGACGGCCATCCGCGCGGTGCGTGAACGGTTCCCGCTCACGGGCGCCGGCATCACGGAGTTCGCGCCGTCGACCCCGGAGGCTGCGGTCGACGACCTGCCGGCCATCCTCCGCATCGTCTCGGCGCTGGTGCGCTGAGCAGCACCGGCCAGGCACCAGCCCGCCGCACCCTCCGCACCGACCGAGGTGCGACCCGCACCATCAGACGCACGACCCGAGAAGCACCAGGAGCAGCTGTGACCCAGGAATACGACCTCATCGTCATCGGAGCCGGCGCCGTCGGCGAGAACGTCGCCGACCGCGCCGCCCAGGGCGGCCTTTCGGTGGCCCTCGTCGAGGCCGAGCTGGTCGGCGGCGAGTGCTCCTACTGGGCCTGCATGCCGTCGAAGGCACTGCTGCGCGCCGGCGAGGTCGTGCGCGCCGCCCGGGCCGTGGGCGGAGCGAAGGAGGCCGTGACCGGCGAGGTCGACGCCGCCGCCGTGCTGGCCCGCCGCAACTCGTTCACGAGCGACTGGAACGACAGCGGTCAGGTCGACTGGGTGAAGGGCGCGGGCATCGACCTCGTGCGCGGCCACGCGGTCTTCACTGGCGTCAAGACGCTCGCCGTGACCGCCGGCGACGGCAGCACCACCGAGCTGCGCGCCCGCCACGCCGTGACGGTCTCGACCGGCTCGGTCGCCCTGCTGCCCGACATCCCCGGGCTCGCGGAGGCCGCGCCGTGGACGAGCCGCGAGGCCACCAGCGCCCAGACGGTCCCGCCCCGCCTCGCGGTCGTCGGCGGCGGCGTGGTCGCGGTCGAGATGGCCACGGCCTACGCGACGCTCGGCTCGAGCGTCACCCTCGTCGCCCGCAGCGGCCTGCTGGCGAACCAGGAGCCCTTCGCGGGCGAGCTGGTGGCGGATGCCCTGAAGGAGCTCGGCGTCGACCTGCGCCTCGGCGACTCCCCCGAGCGCATCGAGCGCGACGACGACGGCGTCGTGCGCACCACGCTCTCCGACGGCAGCACCATCGAGTCGGAGGAGATCCTGATCGCGACCGGTCGACTCCCCCGCACCGGTGACCTCGGGCTCGAGACGATCGGACTCACCCCCGACGAGTGGCTCGACGTCGACGACACGATGCTCGTGCTCGGCGCCGACGGCTCTCCCCTCGAGGGCGAGTGGCTCTACGCCACCGGCGACGTGAACCACCGCGCGCTGCTCACGCACCAGGGCAAGTACCAGGCCCGCGCCGCCGGAGACGTGATCGTCGCCCGCGCGAAGGGCGAGACCGTCGACGACGCCCCGTGGGGCCGGCACGTCGCCACCGCCGACCACCGCGCAGTGCCGCAGGTGACCTTCACCGATCCGGCGGTCGCCTCGATCGGGCTCACCGCGAAGGCCGCCGAGGAGGCGGGGCTGACCACCACCGTCGTCGACTACGAGATCGGCAGCGTCGCGGGCGCCGCGGTGCACACCGACGGCTACAAGGGAACCGCCCGGATCGTCGTCGACGACGACCGTCAGGTGATCGTCGGCGCCACCTTCGTGGGGCCCGACGTGCAGGAGCTGCTGCACTCCGCGACCGTCGCCGTCGTGGGCGAGGTGCCGATGAAGCGGCTCTGGCACGCGGTGCCGTCGTATCCGACGATCAGCGAGGTGTGGCTGCGCCTCCTCGAGGGCTACGGACGGAAGAGCGCATGACGGCCAGCGAGAGCACCTCCACCACCGGGGCCGCCGAGACCGGGACCGCACCCGGCGGGCCGATCATGGAGCGCGTGCGGAGCATCCTGTATTACCCGCCGGTGGCCCGCGCGGGGTATCTGTACGCCACCGCGGTCGCCGCGACCTACGGCACCGTGCTCGGCACCGGGCGCGTGCGCCGGGTCGAGGACGGCCTGATCGTCTGCACCGGGCTGCCGAAGTGGGCCTTCAAGCGCGGCGGAACCTGCGTCGGCGGCGTCTACCTCACCGACCGCAACGATGCCCCGCACGTGCTGCGGCACGAGGCGGTGCACCGCCACCAGTGGAAGAAGTACGGGCTGATGTTCCCGTTGCTCTACGCCCTGGCCGGCAGCGACCCGCTGCACAACCACTTCGAGATCGAGGCCGGCCTCGAGGACGGCAACTACCTGCCGCGCCCGAAGAAGAACTAAACCGCGAGGTGCTCCGCCGGCACGGCCTGGCCGAGCCAGACGCAGATCTCGTCGCCGTCGAGCTCGAGCTCGCCCGTCGACATCTCGCCGATCCACGCGGTGACCGCGCGGCCGAGGGCCTGACCGGGAGCGCAGGCGAGGCCCGTGCCCATGGCGCCGCTGCGCACGTCGCGCGGCAGCCAGGTGACGGTGACGCGCTCGGGCGTCGCGATCGGGTCGATCTCGGCGGCGGTGGGCACCTCCACGAAGACCTGCCCGCGGGCGCGGTGGCCGAGGGTGGCGACGAGGGCCCTCAGGGCGTCGAGGTCGGCCTCGGTTCCGGCGAGGAGCACGCGGCCGGAGGCACGGGAGACGAGGGTGGCGTCAGAGGCGATCGAGTACATGTCCTGATGAGTATAGGCATGCCTTACTTAGGATTGCCACACCTACGGCGTTCGTACAGGATGCAGGCGCCGGAGCACCCCGGCTACCACTGCGGCGGGTGGATACGCCCCCACCGCAGCCGGCGCTCGAGCTGCGCGCCGAGCGCGAGCAGTGTGGCCTCTCCCCCGGGCCGGCCGATCAGCTGCGCCCCCATCGGGACGCCACCCTCCGTGCGGTGCACGGGCAGCGTGATCGCCGGGAGCCCCGCCACGTTCACGTAGGAGGTGAAGGGCGCGTACTCGACCTGCTGGGCGAAGTTGCGCTCCCCGTCCTCCCGGTCGTACCAGCCGACCGGCCGGGGCGTGAGCGCGAGCGTCGGTGTGAGCACCGCGTCGAAGCGGTCGAACTGGCGCACGATCGAGCGCTCGAAGCGCGAGAGCGTCGCGAGGGCCGCCACGAGCTCCGACGTGGGCAGGGCGCGACCCCGGTGCATCAGCCAGCGGGTGAGCGGCTCGAGCAGATGCTCGGTGGTCTCGTCGGCCGGGAGGGTGGAAGCCCCGGCCTGCCAGATGGTGCGGAACGCGGGCCCGTAGTCCGGGGCCGGTTCGAGCGCGAACTCCTCCACGCCGTGCCCGAGCGAGGCCAGCGTGTCGCGGGCGACGGCGAGAGCATCCGTCGCCGCCGGATCGAGCCGGATCTCCTGCACGAGCTCCCAGGGGGTGCTCGTCGTGACGCCGATGCTGAAGCGGCCCTCGCCCCGCACGGCGGCACCGAGGAAGAGCCCGTCGTCGTAGGCGGGCGGGCGGAGGGTGTGGGTGTGGCGGATGCGGTCGCCGGTGCGGGCGATCATGCCGTCCAGGAGCAGGGCGGCGTCGACGACCGTGCGGGCGATCGGGCCGGCGACCGGCAGCCCGGCGAGCGAGTCCTGCCCCGATCCGGCCGGGACGAGGCCACGCGAGGGCTTCAGCCCGACCAGCCCGCAGGCGGCCGCCGGGATGCGGATCGAGCCGCCGCCGTCGGAGCCCGGCGCGAACGGCAGCAGGCCGGCCGCGACCGCCACGGCCGCTCCCCCGCTCGAACCGCCGGCGCCGAGCGCCAGGTCGTAGGGGTCGCGGGCGGGCGGCGCCACGCTGCTCTCGGTGTAGCCCGTCAGCCCGAACTCGGGCGTCGCCGTCTTGCCGAGGCTCACCGTGCCGGCGGCGTCGAGCTGCAGCGCGAGCTCGTCCGACTCCGACGGCACGAACTGCTCGAACAGGCGCGAGCCGAAGGTGGTGCGCACGCCGGCCCGGCGCACCAGGTCCTTGTCGGCCTGGGCGAGCCCCCAGAGCAGCGCGGTGCGGTCGTCGGAGGAGTCGAGCATCCGGGCCCGCTCGCGTGCGGCGTCGGCCGTGACCGTGTGGAACGCGCCGAGGGACGGGTTCAGGCGCTCGATGCGCTCGAGGTAGTGGTCGACGGCTTCGAGCACCCCGAGTTCGCGGCGCTGCAGCAGCCGGTACTGCTGCAGGGCACCGAGTTCATGGATCTGCGTGGGCACGAGTTCCCCTACTTCAGCGACTTCTGCAGCAGCACCGTGCCGAGCCAGTGCTCGAACTTGAAGCCGACCCGGCCGAGCCGCCCGACCTCCTTGAAGCCGAAGCGCTCGTGCAGCGCGATCGACGCCTCGGCGCCCTGGTCGGCGATGACCGCGAGCATCTCCTTGATGCCGGCCTTCTTCGACCGGTCGATCAGCTCGCCGAGCAGCACCTTCCCGAGACCCTTGCCGGTGGCTGCCGGACCGAGGTAGATCGAGTCCTCGACCGTGCGACGGTAGGCCGCCTTCTGCTTCCAGGCCGAGACGTAGGCGAAGCCGAGCAGGGTGCCGCTGGGTGAGACCGCCACGATGAAGGGGTAGTTCGCCTTCTGCGTCCAGGCGAACTTGTGCCGCCACTCCTTCAGGGTCATGGCGTCCTCGTCGAAGGTCACGACCGTGTTGGCGACGTAGTGGTTGTAGATCTCGCGGATGTACGGCAGATCGCTCGCCACCGCATCCCGCAGCTCGTACTCGAACGGCACCTCGAGCGGGGGCTTCTCGGTGGGGGCGGGGCGCAGCGCGCGGGGCAGCTGACGGCGCGGCTGGTACTCCTCTTCCAACATGTCGTTCAGCCTACCGAGCGCCTGGTACCGAGCAGCTCAGCGCACCGTCCAGTCCACGGGCGCGGCACCCTGCTGCTCGAGCAGCGCGTTCACCCGGCTGAACGGCTTCGAGCCGAAGAAGCCGCGCGAGGCCGACAGGGGGCTCGGATGCGCGGACGAGACCACGGGCACCCCCTCGAGCATCGGCTCCAACCGGGCCGCGTCCCGCCCCCAGAGCACCGCGACGAGCGGCGTGCCCCGACCCGCCAGCACCCGGATGGCGTGCTCCGTCACCTCTTCCCAGCCCTTCCCGCGGTGCGACGCGGGCTCCCCGGGCAGCACCGTCAGCACCCGGTTCAGCAGCATCACGCCGGCCTCGCCCCACGACGACAGGTCGCCGTGCTCGGCGGGCGGCAGCCCGAGGTCGTCGTGGAGCTCCCGGTAGATGTTCGCGAGGCTCCGCGGCACCGGGCGCACGTGGCGTTCGACGGCGAAAGAGAGGCCGATCGGATGCCCGGGCGTCGGGTACGGGTCCTGCCCCACGATGAGCACCCGCACTCCGGCGAGCGGCGCGCGGAAGGCCCGCAGCACGTCGTCGCCGGCCGGGAGGTAGGGCCGCCCGGCCGCGACCTCGGCGCGGAGGAAGTCGCCCATCGCGGCGATCCGCGGTGCCACGGGCGTGAGGGCCTCGGCCCAGCCCGCGTCGATCAGTCCGTGCTCGGCCAGCTCGCCGAGCGACTGCCCGTGAGCGCTCACGCCCGGTCGGCGCCGGCCGTCGAGACGCGCACGCTGCCCGAGTCGGGCGTGACCTTCCAGACACTGCCGCGGCCGACGACCCGCAGGGGGCCCTCGCCGATGACGAGGCCGGTGTGCTCGTCGATCGCCACGCCGCCGTCGACGAGACCCGCCTCGGTGGCGGCGATCAGGCGCGAGACGGAGCCCCACTGGGCGGCGTGCACGTCGACCGCGAGGTCGATCAGGCCGAGGCCCTCGGCGACGGTGAGCTGCTCGAGGTCTTCGGAGGCCTCCTCGGCCCCGATCTCGACCTCGTCGATCTTCCAGCCGCCGACGATCGCGCGTTCGGCCACGATCGCGGCACCGGCCGAGAAGCCGAGGTAGGGCACGCCCGAGGCGACGAGGCGCCGCAGCTCGAGGAAGGAGGGCTCGAGCGACTGGCGGTAGGCGGGCGTGAGGCCGCCCCAGACGACGATGCCGTCGACGTCGGCGAAGGAAGCCGGCGCGATGGGCGCGTTCTCGGGGGCCAGCACGGCGACCGGCTCGATCTTGCCGAGCAGCTCGAAGGCCGACACGAGCTCGGCGTACTTCTCGGGGGCGTCGCCGTCGCGCACGAGCACGATCGCGAGCTTCGCGCCCTCGAGCTTGCCGGCCGCCTCGGCGTGGGCGGCGAGCTCGTCGAAGAACGGGCGGTACACCGCGCCCTCGTCCTCGACCGGCCAGCCGCCGCCGATCAGGTGGATGCTCACGCCTCGAGCGACCGCTCGTCGCCCACGGGAGGGTGCGCCGACCAGGGGAAGACGATCCAGCGGTCGGTGGTCTTCCAGTGGAAGTCGGGCGCGATCACCGAGCGCGGCTTGATGTAGAGGGTGGCCGACTTCACGGTGATGTCGACCTTCTCGAGCAGCTCCACGACGAGGGCCAGGGTGCGGCCCGAGTCGGCGACGTCGTCGACGAGCAGCACGTTCTTGCCGATCAGCGGCTCGTTGTCGAGCAGCGGGGGCAGGATGATCGGCTCGGGCAGCGTCTCCTCGACGTCGGAGTAGAACTCCACGTTCAGGCTGCCGCAGCTCTTCACGCCGAGGGCGTAGGCGAGCGCGCCGCCGGGGATGAGGCCGCCGCGGGCGATGGCGATCACGAAGTCGGGCTCGAAGCCGCTCTCGACGATGTCGCGGGCGAGCGAGCGGGACGCGTCACCGAACTCGAGCCAGCCGAGCACCTCCCGCTCGGGAGCGGCCGGGGCCTCCTCGGCGGCCGGGGCGGCCGTGACGGCCGCCGATTCGTCGAGGGACACGTCGTCTGAGGCCGAATTCATGGAGGCAACGCTATCGGTAATCCGCCCACCGGGACGACCCGGCCGCTAGCATCCGTTCATGACCCGCGCCGTCACTCCCGCCGCCCCCTCCGCCCGCGGCGCGCTGGGCGTCTCGGCCTCCCTGATCGGCTTCCTGTTCGCGGTCGAGCTGACCAGCGGCATCCTGCAGGGCTACTACGTGCCACTGATCTCCGACCTGGTGCAGCATCTCGGCATCCGCGACGCCGACTTCAACTGGTTCGAGGCGGCGCAGCTGCTGCTCTCGGCCCTCGTGGTGCCGGTGCTGGCGAAGCTCGGCGACATGACGGGCCACAAGCGGATGCTGCTGGTCGCCACCGTGGTGACCGCTGGCGCCAGCTGGTGGCTCGTCGTCGCGAACGACTTCACGAGCTTCCTCGTCGCCTGGGCGCTGCAGGGCTTCTACGTGGTGTGGCTGCCGCTCGAGGTCGCCCTGATCTTCGACCGCGGGCGCCGCTCCGGCCGGGCTGCCTCCCAGACCCGCCGGGCCGCCGGCCTCCTCGTCGTCGCGCTGGAGACCGGGGCGATCGTCGGGGCGCTGGCGGGCGGCGTCGTGTTCACCGCCCTCGGCGGCGACGTCGGCCTCACGCTGATGATCCCCGCGATCGCCGTGACCCTGGTGTTCTTCGTCATCCTGTTCGGCGTGCCCGAGTCGACGCCGGAGCCCGGGAAGCGCACCCTCGACGTGGTCGGCTTCACGATGCTCACCATCGGCCTGCTGCTGATCACGAGCGGTCTCACCTTCCTGCGGGTCAACGGCCCGGGGGCCTGGTGGGTCTGGGCGCTGATGCTCGCGGGGGTGCTGGCGTTCATCCCGTTCGGGCGCTGGGAGCTGCGGCAGAAGGATCCGGCGATCGATCTCCGGGTGCTCCGCCAGCCGTCGATGTGGCCCGTGCAGCTCACGGCCGGCCTTGTGGGCATCAGTCTGCTCGGCGCCCAGGCGCCGCTCAGCACCTTCGCCGGCACCGATCCGGCGAACGGCTACGGCCTGGGGCTCGCCGCCACGAGCCGCTCGATCCTGATCGGCGCCTACCTGCTCTCGATGATCGTCGGCGCGCTGCTGTTCCCCCTGGTGTCGAAGCGGTCGAGCCCGCGGGTGGCGCTGATCGGGGCCACCTTCCTGGTGGCGATCGGCTACGCCCTCTTCCTGCCGTTCCACCAGGAGACCTGGCAGGTGGTGACGAACATGGTGATCGCCGGGCTCGGCTCGGGCGCGCTCGTCGGGGCGCTGCCCGCCGCGGCCGCCGCCGCTGCACCAGCGGGGCAGACGGGGATCGCCGCCGGGCTGACGAACACGACCAAGACGATCGGCGGATCGTTCGCCTCGGCCGTGTTCGCGGTGGTGCTGTTCCACGGGGCGTCGACGGTGGTGGGGTCGACCGCGTCGAGCCTCTCGGGCTACCTCGTGGTCTGGGCGATCTGCGCCGGCGGGGCGCTGGCGGCCGCGGTGCTGCTGTTCTTCGTGCCGAAGCTGGCGTTCGCCGATCCGGCTCCGGATGCGCGGCCGGCGGTCGCCCCGGTCAGCTCTCCTTGACCTTCAGCTCGCCGCGGGCGATCTTGTGCACCGCCGACTGGGCGACCGGCTTCACGATCACGAGGTCGAGGCTGACGTGCGCGGGCATCCCGAGCATCATCGCGATGGTGGCCGCCACGTCGTCGGCGCTCAGCGGGTCGGCCACGTTGTCGTAGACCGAGTCGGCGCGCTCCTGGTCGCCGCGGAAGCGGTTCAGCGAGAACTCCTCCGTCTTCACCATGCCGGGGGCGACCTCGAGCACGCGGATCGGCTCACCGCTGAGCTCCAGCCGCAGCACGTCGACCATCGAGTGCACCGCGAACTTGGAGGCGTTGTACCCGCCGCCGCCCTCGTAGGAGAAGTGCCCGGCGGTCGAGGAGACCATCAGGATGTCGGCGGAGCCTCCCGGCTCGACGCCGGCCCGCAGGAGCGGCAGCAGAGCGGCCGTGACACGCTTGACCGCGAGCACGTTGATCTCGAACATCCACCGCCAGTCGTCGGCGTCGCTCTTCTCGACGCTGTCGAGGCCCATGGCCCCACCGGCGTTGTTGACCAGCGCGTTCACGCCCCCGGTCGAGGCGAGGAAGTCCCGCAGTGCGTCGACGTCGGCAGCCTCCGTCAGGTCGGCGACGAACACCTCGCAGCCGGTCTCGGCCGCCAGCTCCTCGAGCCGGTCGGCCCGGCGGGCCACTCCGACGACGCTCCAGCCGTCCTGACGCAGCCGGCGCACCGTCGCCGCCCCGATGCCCGAACTCGCCCCTGTCACTACCGCGCGCTTCATCAGCGAACCTCTCCGACCGGGACCGCCCCGGTCCCTTCCGTGCCTACAAAGGTAGTGTGAAGAGGGTGACTCTTCCTGCCACCCCTGCTGAGCGGGCCCCCTCCCGGCCCAAGCGCGAGCCGCTCTGGGACAACGCCCGCTTCGTCGCGATCCTGCTGGTGGTGACGGGTCACGCGATCCTCAAGCTGATCGCCGAGTCGGACACGGCCTACGGCGTCTACCTCTTCATCTACGCCTTCCACGTGCCCGTCTTCGTGGCCGTGGCCGGCTACTTCGCCAAGTCGGATGCTCCGGGCCCGAAGCAGCTGCGCCGCATCGTCACCGACCTCGTGCTGCCGTACCTGATCTTCGAGACCATCTGGTCGGTCATCCACTCGATCGTCTCCGGCTCGCTCTCCTTCGACTACGTCGTGCCCTCGTGGACGCTGTGGTTCCTGCTGGCCCTCATCATCTGGCGCGTCTCGCTGCCTTACCTCGCCCTGCTGAAGCATCCGCTGCTGATCGCGATCGCCATCTCGGTGGCCTCGGGCTACCTACCGGGCATCGGCGGCGTCTTGGCGCTCGATCGCACCCTCACGCTGCTGCCCTTCTTCGTGCTGGGCTGGCGGCTGCGGCAGCTCCCGCTGACCGCGATCTGGCTGCGGGCGTCCGTCGGCACCGTGCGGCTGGTGCGGGCGGGGGCGATCCTCGTCTTCGCCCTGCTGGCGCTGGTGATCGCGCTGAACGTTCCGCTCCTCCGTGAGATCAAGCTGCGGCGCTTCCTGCTGTTCGAGGAGGCCTACCCCGCCTTCGGCTACGACGAGTGGTGGGCCGGGGCGGTGCGGCTCGGCGTGATCGCCCTGGCGGGCATCCTGATCTTCGCCTTCCTCGTGCTGATGCCCCGGAGCGCCACCTGGTTCTCACCGCTCGGCCAGGCGACCATGTACGTCTACCTGCTGCACTCGTTCGTGCTCTACCCCATCCGCGAGTCGGGCTTCCTGAGCGGCCCGCAGAGCGACCTGCTGCTGCTCGGGATGATCGTGTTCAGCATCCTCCTCACCCTCCTGCTGGCCTCGAAGCCTGTGCGCCGGGTCACCCGGCCGCTCGTCGAGCCGCGCGCCCGCTGGCTGTTCGTTACGCCCCGCGTCACGCGCGATTGATCGCGGGTCGCGGCGGCCCTACTCTCCAAGACATGAGCGATTCCGCAGCGAACTGGAAATTCGAGACCAAGCAGATCCACACCGGCGCGCAGCCCGACCCGACGACGAACGCACGGGCGACGCCGATCTACCAGACCACCTCGTACGTCTTCAACGATGCCGACCACGCGAAGAACCTGTTCGCCCTGGCCGAGTTCGGCAACATCTACACGCGCATCCACAACCCCACGCAGGACGTCGTGGAGCAGCGGGTCGCGGCACTCGAGGGAGGCACGGCAGCGCTGCTGGTGGCCTCGGGTCAGGCGGCCGAGACCTTCGCCGTGCTGAACATCGCGCAGGCGGGCGACCACATCGTCTCGTCGTCGTCGATCTACGGCGGCACCTACAACCTGTTCAAGTACACGCTCGCGAAGCTCGGCATCGAGACCACCTTCGTCGAGGACCAGGACGACGCCGAGGAGTGGCGTCGCGCCGTGCGCCCGAACACGAAGCTGTTCTTCGCCGAGACGATCGGCAACCCGAAGATCAACATCCTCGACATCGAGCTGGTCTCGGGCGTCGCCCACGAGAGCGGCGTGCCGCTGATCGTCGACAACACGATCGCGACCCCGTACCTCATCCGTCCGTTCGAGCACGGCGCCGACATCGTCGTGCACTCGGCCACGAAGTTCCTCGGCGGTCACGGCACCGTCATCGGCGGCATCATCGTCGACGGAGGCCGCTTCGAGTGGTCGAAGAACACCGAGAAGTTCCCGGCGCTCACCGAGCCCGACCCCTCGTACCACGGCGTCAGCTACACCGGCGCCCTGGGCGACCCGATCGCGTACATCATCAAGGCGCGCGTGCAGCTGCTCCGCGACCTCGGCGCCTCGATCGCGCCGGCCAGCGCCTGGCAGCTGATCCAGGGCATCGAGACGCTGTCGCTGCGCATCGAGCGGCACGTGCAGAACGCCCAGGAGATCGCGGAGTGGCTCGACGCCCACCCCGACGTGGCCACCGTCTACTACGCCGGCCTGCCCTCGAGCCCCTGGTACGCGGCTGCCAACAGGTACGCCCCAAAGGGTGTGGGTGCGGTGCTCAGCTTCGAGTTGAAGGGCGGCGTCGACGCCGGGGCCCGCTTCGTCGAGAGCCTGTCGCTGTTCAGCCACCTGGCGAACATCGGCGACGTGCGCTCGCTCGTCATCCACCCCGCATCGACCACGCACTCGCAGCTGACGCCGGAGCAGCAGCTGACCGCGGGCGTGACCCCCGGCCTCGTGCGGCTCTCGGTCGGCCTGGAGAACATCGACGACCTGAAGACCGACCTCGAGCAGGGTCTCGAGGCCGCCCGCCAGGTGGTCGCGGCCAACGCCGTCTGACCGTCATCTCCCACCGGGGGCCCGGCGCGCGTAACAATCGCGCGCCGGGCCCCCTTCTCGTGCAGAATCGACAACGACATGGACTGGCAGACGAACGAGGACACGGTTCCGAGCGGCTTCGTCACCGACGCCCAGATCCGGTCGGTGCTCGGCAAGCCGCCCGCCTCCGGGGCGTGGCGGGTCGGTGACCCGGTGGGCCGGCGCTCGTTCGCGGCGATCGGCGACGTGGTCTTCGAGACCGGTGAGACCGTGCCGAACGTGCAGATCGCGTATCAGAGCTACGGCACTCTCTCCCCCGCGCGGGACAACGCGGTGCTCGTGCTGCACGCCCTCACGGGCGACAGCAACCTGAACCATCCGGCCGAGCCCGGGCATCCGACCGACGGCTGGTGGCCGGGGCTCGTGGGGCCGGGCCTGCCGATCGACACCGACCGCTGGTTCGTGATCGCCCCGAACATGCTGGGCGGCTGCCAGGGCACCACCGGCCCCTCGTCGATGGCGCCCGACGGGGCCGAGTGGGGCGCGCGCTTCCCGTTCACCACCATCGTCGACCAGGTGCGGGCGCAGCACGCGCTCTCCGAGGCGCTCGGCATCGACCGCTGGGCGGCCGTCGTGGGCGGCTCGATGGGCGCCATGCAGGTGCTCGAGTGGGCGGTGCGCTACCCGGAGGCGATGGAGCGGATCGCCGTGATCGCGGCGCCGGCCTTCAGCTCGGCCGACCAGATCGGGCTGAACTCGGTGCAGGTGCAGGCCATCCGCGCCGACCCCGCCTTCAACGGCGGCGACTACTACGACGCCGCCGACGGTGACGGGCCGCACCACGGACTGGCGCTCGCCCGACGGATGGCGCTGCTGAACTACCGGAGCCCGAGCGAGCTGAACGACCGGTTCCGGCGCAGCTGGCAGAGCGGCCTCGACCCGCTGGGCGGCGGCGGCCGGTTCGCGGTCGAGTCCTACCTCGACTTCCACGGCAACAAGTTCACCCGGCGGTTCGACGCCAACAGCTACATCACGCTCGTCGAGGCGATGAACTCGCACGACCTCGGCCGTGGCCGGGCGGGCGTGCAGGCCGCCCTCGAGTCGGTGCGGGCGACGGCGCTCGTGGTCGGCATCGACAGCGACCGGCTGTTCCCCGTCGCCGACCAGGAGCTGATCGCCCGGCACCTGCCGAACACCCTCGACGGCGACCGGCCCGTGGTGATCGAGTCGAAGTTCGGCCACGACGGGTTCCTGATCGAGTTCGACGTGGTGGGGCGGGAGATCGCCAGGCTGCTGGCGGCATGAGAAAACCGGGGGCCGCCGCAGCGACCCCCTGAGCAGAGAAAACCGGGGGCCGCCTCAGCGACCCCCGGTGCATTTCCCCCCGGAACTGCCTCCAGCTTAGCGACAAGTGTCGACTTCTTCATCGCCCCCGTTGTGGGGAGGCCCGCCTGTACTATTCAGACTGTGCCCAGGACCGACCGTGAACGGCGAAAGCTCCTCACCCGGTCGGCGCGCGATCTCGGCATCCTGTTCACCGGCGCCTCGCTCGGATCGGTGGTGCTGGCGAACCTCGGCCGGCTCGAGCAGATCGCCGTTCCGGTGGTGCTGTTCGCCCTGACCGGGCTCGGCTTCTACCTCGTCGGCAGCGCCCGCTCCCTGCTCTGGCCGGGCATCGTCTACGGCCTCAGCCTGCTGACGCTCGGGAGCTTCGCCCTCTCCGACACCCTCATCCCCGACGTGGCCACGACAGGCGCCGTGACGTTCTTCGCGTCCACGGCGATCCCCACGCTCATCCTCACCGTCGCGACCACGCGCCGCCTGCTCTGGATCGTCGTGCCCGCCTACCTCCCCGTGCTCGCGATCACGACCGTCATCACCTGGCCGACCGGCCGGGCGCCGTTCGTGATCGTGTCGATCGTCGCCGGCTGGGTGGCCCTGTTCATCACCGCGACCTGGCTGTCCGCGAGCCTCCGTCGCGCCTTCGGAGGCATGGCCCGCCTCGGCCGGGCCCACGCCGTGGAGCGCCAGGCGAGCGAGTTCGAGGCGCAGCGCCGGCGCAGCGCCCGCCTGCTGCACGACACCGTGCTCGCGACCCTGACGCTTCTGGCGCACTCGGGCATCGGCGTGAAGCCCGAGGCCCTGCGCAAGCAGGCCGGTGAGGACGCCCGGCTGCTCCGTCAGCTCCGCCTCGGCGGCACCCCGATGCCCCGCTCCTCGGGCGGCTACACGCTCGAGCACGTCGAGACGGGCGACCTCGGCCACACGCTCGAGTCGGTCAAGCAGCGCTTCGGGCGGATGGGGCTGCAGGTCGCCTGGCATGGCAGCGGCCAGATCCTGCTGCCCTCGCACGTGCTCGACGCCTTCCTGCTCTCGCTCTCCGAATGCCTCGAGAACGTGCGCCGGCACGCCCAGGTGGGCTCGGCCGACGTCACCATCTCCGAGGACGACACCTCCGTGCGGGCCATGGTGACGGATGCGGGGGTCGGCTTCGACCTCGACACCGTCGACATCGAGCGGCTGGGCCTCGCCGAATCGGTGATGGCCCGGGTGCGCGACGTGGGCGGCAAGGTGCGGCTGTTCTCCTCCCCGGGCGCCGGGACGACCGTGGTGCTGGAGGTGCCGAAGTGACGGATCAGGATCAGGCGGAGCAGCAGCAGCCGGTGCGCCCGACCCCCGTCACCTTCACGCCCGGCGCCGGCACGCGCAGCCGCATGCGCAGCGCCGACCCCGACGGAGCACTCACCCAGCTCGTGCGGGCGAGGCGCCTCGGCCCCGACGCGGTCGACGCAGTGCGCCAGGGCATCGCCCGCGACTCGCGCCTCGGCATCGGCTACCTCGGCATCGGGGCCGTGATCATCGGCGCCCTGCTCGTGCTGCGCGGCCTGTTCTCGTTCGGCTGGACCTACGACCGCAACGAGCTCGTCGGGTTCAGCATCGCGGGCTGGCTGATCGTGATCGGCTCGTTCGCCGCGGCCGTGGTGATCGCGCGGCGCACCCGGGGCAGCCTGCCGTCGGCGGCGTGGATCGCGCTGCTCGCGGCCGGCGCGGTCGCCCTGACCCTGGACCACGTCGCCGTCTGGAACTCCCCCGACACGAACTACGTCTCCGTGCCGATCGGGGTGGGTGCGACCCTGCTCGCCTGCTCCACCTTCCGCCCGGTGAACCAGGTGCTGCTGGCCGCCATCGGGCTCACGGTCGTCGAGCTCGGCAACATCGTGGTGGTCGCCCTGATCGACCCCGACGGCGTCGCCTACACCGGCCAGCAGGTGTCCCTCGCCGTCGCCCCGCTGTTCGCCGGCGTGATCGTGGTGCGCTCCTTCGGCCGCCTGGTGCAGCGCGAACTCGACCGCACCGTCGCCGAGAGCACGATCACGGCCCCCCGCTACGGTCTGGGGCTCCTCGCCTCGGCCGAGCTGGCCCGCCTCGACCTCGCCGCCGAGGAGCTGCTGCAGGATGTCGCCAGCGGCCGCACGACCCTGCCGCTGGACCGCTCGGAGGCGGCCACCGCATCCGGACTCGCCACCGACCTGCGCCGCCTGCTCGTCGCGGGGCGGCGCGAGACCTGGCTGCATCACGCCGTCGCCGACTCCGAGTACCTCGCCTCCGCCGTGCGGCTGACCGACCCCGACGGGCTCGCCGGCTACCTCGAGGCCGGCCAGCGCGACGGACTGCTCTCGACGGTCTGGCTGATCGTCGACGAATCGGGCCGCTACACGCCCACCATCGATGTCGAGATCGGGCGGCCCGGCTCCCTCAGCGGACCCGACGCTCTGGATAGGATGGTGCTCCCGATAGCCATGTCGGTCGGCGGCATCCCCCGGCGCCGCATCGACCCGGCTGTCTGGTCGGCACTATCCCGAGTCGGCCAGTACTCCGTCGACGGCCGCACCGGCCGCCTCCGGGTCAGTGTCGACGCCCACGTTGTCGTGCCGGACGCCTCACGGTGAGCCGGACAGAAGGAGACCTGTGGTGACGATCACACGCGAACCGATCCGACTGGCCATCGTCGACGACCACCGGATGCTCCTCGGCGCCCTGACCGAGTGGATCCGTGGCGCCGCCGACGACATCTCCATGGTCGCGGCCGTGACCACCTGGCCCGACCTCCTCACCCACCCGGAGTTCCCGGTCGACGTCGTGCTGCTCGACCTCGACCTGAAGGACAACCTGCCGGTCTCGGTGAAGCTGCGCGCGCTGAAGTCGGCCGGCGTGAAGACCGTGCTGATGAGCACCTACTCCGAGCCCGTCGTGGTGCGCGAGGCCATCGCGGCCGGCGCCCTCGGCTACCTGGTGAAGAGCGAGGAGGCCGACATGATCGTCGAGGCCATCCGCGCCGCCTCGGCCGGCGACAGCTTCATCTCCACCGAGCTCGACCTCGCCCTGGCGGCCGACGACCTCGACTCCTCACCGCGCCTCTCGGCCCAGGAACGCCGCGTGATGGCGCTGTACGGCGGCGGCGAGCCCGTGAAGCAGGTCGCGAAGGCGCTCGACATCTCGGAGGAGACGGCGAAGTCCTACCTCAAGCGCATCCGCGAGAAGTACCGCCTCGTGGGCATCGACGTCGGCACCAAGGTGGCGCTGCGGAAGCGCGCGATCCAGGACGGGCTGCTGCCCCGCGACGAGTACCTCGGCAACCAGAGCGCCGAGGACTTCGAGGACGACGTGCTGCCGAGCTAGGCGTGCTGCCGAGCTAGGCGTGCTGCCCAGCTAGCTGCGGCGCTCGAGCGCCGCTTCGAGACGCTCGACCTTGCCGGTCAGCTCTCCCGAGTGCCCGGGCCGGATGTCGGCCTTCAGCACGAGCGAGACCCGCGAGCCGTAGGCGCCGACGGCCTCGGTCGCCCGCTTGACGACGTCGAACACCTCGTCCCACTCGCCCTCGATCGTCGTGAACATCGAGTCGGTCGAGTTCGGCAGTCCGGATGCCCGCACCACCTCGACCGCGGCGGCGACGGCGTCGTGCACGCTCGCCCCGTCGCCCTCACCCGCGGGGAAGGCCCCGCCCGACGGTGCCACCGAAAACGCCACGAGCATGCTGATCCGCCTTTCCCGATCCGCGTCTACTCTGCCACAGCATCGCCACGGCGATCACGAGCATCGTGATGCTCAGCAGGTTGCGCAGGGTGAGCACCCCGAGCATCACCGGGTCGAGCCCGAGGATGGCGTCGTAGGCGACCGGGTAGATCACCTGGGTCAGCCCGGCCATCACGAACGCGAGCACGGCCGGCCAGAAGAACCGCCGACCCTGCGTCACGACGCCCAGGATGATCGGGGCCGACAGCCACACCATGAACTGCGGCGAGCCCACCTTGTTGAACACGATCAGGGCCATCACGAGCGCGAGAGCGAGGGGCGGCAGCACGTGCGTCGCAGGAGCGCCCTTCCGCACCACGTACACGGCGAACAGCAGCACCGCGGCGACCGCGACCACGAGCAGCGGGGTCATCAGCATGGCGGCGACGTCGCTGCCCGGACCGGTCACCTGGAAGGTGAGGATCTCCATGTCGTAGTAGACCTCGGAGCTGCCGCCCGCGTAGGCCGACCAGAGCCAGAACACGGAAGCCGGGGCCTCGACCTGCATGCCCCGGCCGGTCTGCTCGGAGACGAAGCTGAAGGCGTTCAGGCCGGCGCCGAGCGCGAGGGCGACGGCCAGCACCGCGACGAGGGTGACGGCTGCGGCGACGGCCGTGCGCATCCGTCGACGCAGTGTGATGACGACGGCGGCGATCATCGCCGCGGGCCAGACCTTCACCCAGGTGGCGATCGCGAGCAGCACACCCGCGAGCACCGGACGGTTGCGGGCGACGAGCAGCCCCGCGATCACGATGTCGACGGTGACGATGTCGATGCGCCCGACCGCGACGGGCCCGAGCAGCAGCAGGAAGAGCAGCCACCACCACGCGGCGGCGAGGCGCAGCCGCTCCCCTGTCTCGAGCGGGCGCGGGGCCGCACCGTGGCCGTTCCGGCGGCGGGTGACGAGGTAGGCGAAGATCGCCGCGTTCGCGATGCCGACCACGATCATCCAGCCGATGCCGTAGAGGCCGGGGCCGAGCGCCATCGCCGCGAGCATCGGCACGAAGGCGAGGATCGGGTAGACCCACGGGCCGTCGATGCCGAGCCGGTAGCCGTCGAGCGACTGCTCCACCCAGCCCTTGTAGACGCTGGTGACGTCGCCGAAGGGCTGGTTCGGGTGCGTGAGACCGTCGTAGCCGAGCCAGACGTGGAGGGCGAGGAAGGCCGCCCAGAGCACGAGGGGGTTGGCCGCGAGGCGGTGGAGGCGTGTCAGCACGAGGGTCATCCTAGGGTGTGCCCCGTGAGTGGCCCGTGTGCGCGGGCCGTGTGCGTGGGCCGTGCGGCCGGGCCGGGAACCGCGGCCCAGGGCGCGCACCGGTGGTTCTCAGCCCGCAACCACCTTTCCTTGGTTCACTGGAGTCACTCCCACCGAACCGGAAGTCCTTCGTGAACAGATCCGCCAAGACCGCCGTCGCCCTGATGGCCTCGGTCGCCGCCATCGGCGCCGTCGCCCTGGTCGCCGTGCCGATCCTCGCGCGCAGCATGACGCTCGATCAGAGCGCCACGGTGCAGGCCGTCATGCCGACCGTCTTCGGCACCCCCGACGACCAGCTCGACGGTGCGGACGAGTCGACGAGCTTCTCGATCGACCGCTCCTCCTCCATCGGCTACCGCATGGAGAGCTCCTCGGGAGACGACCTCGTCTCGGCCGAGACCGACGAGATCTCGGGCGTCATCGCCCGCACCGGCGACACCATCACCACGGCCGAGTTCATGGTCGACCTCGCGACGCTCGCGGGCGACGGCGGGCCGCGCAATGCGGTGCTGAGCGCCCTGCTCGCGGCGACCGGCGGCAACTCGACGGCCTCGTTCGTGCTCTCCGACCCGGTGGCCCTGCCCGAGGCGGGCGGCGATCCGGTCGAGACGACGATCACGGGCACGCTCACGGTGCGCGGCATCAGTCATGAGGTGCAGGCGCAGGCCGAGATCGGCTTCGACGGCGAGTCGGGAACGCTCACCGGCAGCATCCCGATCGCGCTCTCCGACTACGGCTTCTCGAGCACCGCGCTGGCCGTGGTGGGCGCCTCCGACACGGCGCACATCGACATCGACCTGGTGGCGGCGCCCGCGAACTGACGGGGGCCGGTGCTGGTGCTCGTCGCTAACTGCCGGCTGATCGCTGCTCGCTGCTCGCTGCTCGCCTCAGTTCGCGACGCCGCTGACCAGGCGGGCGATCACCCGGGGCACGGCCTCGGCGATGTCGAGGGCCGCGATGGGTCCGCGATCGGATGCGCGCTCCGCCGCCCAGGCGTGCACGAACGCTCCCGTGGCCGCCAGGGCGACCAGCAGCTCGGGGTCGGCGAGCACCTCGTCCGAGTGCGTCGCGACGAGGGATCCGACGATCCCCCCCAGCACGTCTCCGCTGCCCGCGGTGGCCGCCCAGCTCGACGGCGCCTGCACCCGCGCTCCGACCCGCGGGCCGGCGCCGGCGAGCGGCGCGCAGACGTGGGTCGTGCGCCCCTTGAGCAGCACGACGTGCCCGGTGGCGTCGGCCGCGCGGGCGGCCCAGCGCTCGGGGTCGGCGCTGACGGTGGCGCGGTCGACCTCGGTGCCGACCTTCTTCAGCAGCGTGACCAGCTCGCCCGCGTGCGGGGTGAGCACGGCCGGTGCATCGAGGCGGTCGACGAGGTCGAGGGCGCCGGCGTCGACGACGAGCGGCACCCCGTCGGCGATCGCGTGCTCGAGGGCGGCGGTCGTCTCCTCGTCCCGCTTGTCGAAGCTCTGGCCGGAGCCGATCAGCCACGCCTGCACCCGGCCCGGGGCCGTCACGATCTCGGGCCGGCGCCGCAGCACCAGGTCGGCGGCGCGGGCCGCACCGAGGTAGCGCACCATGCCGACGCCGGTGCGCACCGCGGCGTCGACACCGAGCACCGCGGCGCCGGGGAACTCGTCGCTGCCGGTGACCACGCCGAGCACTCCCCGGCTGTACTTGTCGTCGTCGGGGCCGGGCACCGCGATGCTCTCGGAGGCGGCGAGCTCGGTCCAGTCGCGCCACTGCACGGGGGCGTCGTCGCGGGCATCCGTCGCATCGGCGCGGGCATCGCGCGGGGCGTCGTCACGGTCGTCGGGAATAGCGGCGGGGTCGGACATGGTTCCACGATACGTGCCCCAGACCGCTCTGTTCCGTCCGTTCACCCTGCGCTCCGTCACCGCCCGCAACCGGGTCTGGGTGGCGCCCATGTGCCAGTACTCGGTGGAGGCGCGCGACGGCGTGCCCACCGACTGGCACCTGATGCACCTCGGCCAGTTCGCGGCCGGCGGCGCGGGTCTCGTGATGACCGAGGCCACCGCGGTCGTGCCGGAGGGCCGGATCAGCCCCCAGGACCTCGGCCTCTGGAACGACGGGCAGCGCGACGCCCTCGCCCGCATCGCGGCCTTCATCCGCGCCCAGGGGGCGGTTCCCGCGATCCAGCTCGCCCACGCCGGCCGCAAGGCCTCGACCTTCCGCCCGTGGGACGCCCGGCGCGGCACGGTGCCCGCCGAGGAGGGCGGCTGGCCGACCGTCGCGCCGTCCGCGATCGCGTTCGGCGACTACGCCGAGCCCCGCGCACTCGACGCCGCCGAGCTGCCCGCACTGGTCACCGCCTTCGGCGACGCGGCCCGCCGCGCCCGGGAGGCCGGCTTCGAGGTGTTCGAGGTGCACGCCGCCCACGGCTACCTGCTGCACCAGTTCCTCTCCCCCCTCTCCAACACGCGCACCGACGCCTACGGCGGCTCGCTGGAGAACCGGGCGCGTCTCGTGCTCGAGGTCGTGCGCGCCGTGCGGGCCGCCGTCGGCGAGGATCTGGTGGTGTTCGTGCGGTTCTCCGCGACCGACTGGGCCGAGGGCGGCTGGAACGAGGAGGACACCGCGATCGTCTCGGGGTGGGTGCGCGACGCCGGCGGCGACCTGGTCGACGTGTCCAGCGGCGGGAACGTGCGGCATCAGAGCATCCCGGTCGGCCCGCTCTACCAGGTGCCGCTCGCCGAGGCCGTCAAGGACGGGTCGGGCGTGCCGGTGTCGGCCGTCGGTCTGATCACGACCCCGCAGCAGGCCGAGGACGTGGTGGCGTCAGGGCGCGCCGACGCCGTGATGCTCGCGCGCGAGCTGCTGCGCGACCCGCACTTCGCCCTGCGCGCCGCCGAGGAGCTCGGCGAGGACATCGACTACTGGGCGCCGCAGTACGTGCGGGCGCGCCCGACCCACTAGCCGGCTGACCCGCCAGCCGGCTGACCCGCCAGCCGGCTGACCCGCCGCCGCGGCAGGAGATCTAGCGCACGCGCCGGGTGGCGTCGTGCACCTCGCCGACCAGCTCCTCGATGATGTCCTCGAGGAAGAGCACGCCCGTCGTCAGGCCCGACTCGGTGAACGAGCGGGCGAGGTGGGCGCCCGACTTGCGCATGCTCGCCAGGGCGTCCTCCAGCTCGGTCTTCTCGAACAGGGAGGGCAGCTGGCGAACGCGCTTGGCGGGGATCGGGTCGTCGAACTCGTCGTCATCGAGGTCGATCACGTCCTTGAGATGCACGTAGCCCGCGGGCATCCCCTCGTCATCCAGCAGCACGTAGCGCGAGAAGCCGTACTTCGCCACGGCCCGCTCGACGTCGGCGGGGGTCGCATCGGGCGGCAGGCTGACCAGCGAGTCGAGGGGGACGGCCACGTCGGCGACCGTCTTGGCCGTGAACTCGAACGCCGCGGTGAGCGTGCCGGCCGTGTCGGAGAGCACGCCCTCCTTCTGCGACTGGGCGACGATCGTCGACACCTCGTCGAGGGTGAACGCGCTGGCCGCCTCGCTCTTCGGCTCGACCCGGAACAGTCGGAGCACTCCGTTGGCGGTGGCGTTCAGGGCGACGATGGCGAACTTCAGCACCCGGGCGATCGCGACGAGCGGCGTCGCGAGGAGGAGCACCGCGCGGTCGGGCACCGAGAACGAGATGTTCTTCGGCACCATCTCCCCCAGCACGACGTGCAGGAACGACACGAGCACGAGCGTGATGACGAAGGCGACCGCGCCGCTGGCCTCCTCGGGCAGCCCCACGAGGTGCAACGGGCCCTCGAGCAGATGATGGATGGCGGGCTCGGAGACGTTGAGGATGAGCAGCGAGCACACCGTGATGCCGAGCTGCGTGGTGGCGAGCATGAGCGTCGCGTGCTCCATCGCCCACAGCGCCGTCTTCGCGCTCGCCTTGCCCTGCTCGGCCAGCGGCTCGATCTGCGAGCGGCGGGCGGAGATGACGGCGAACTCCGCCGCGACGAAGAAGGCGTTGCCGGCCAGCAGCACGATCAGCCAGACGATCCCGAGCCAGTCAGCCACGGGGCACCTCCTGGTTCTGATGCGTGGGGTTCTCGGGGGCGGGGTTCTCCGGGGCGATGCCGTCGGGCGCCTGCCGCCCGGGGCTGCCGGGCTCGGCGGGCGAGGGCACGAAGCGCAGCCGGTCGATGCGACGGCCGTCGAGCCGCTCGACCCGCAGCGCGCCGTCGGGCAGGGCGACCGTGTCGCCCACCACGGGCATCCGGCCGAGCGCGCTCATCACGAAGCCGGCGACGGTCTCGTACGGGCCGTCCTCGGGCACAGCGATTCCGGCCTGGTCGGCCAGTTCGTCGGGCCGCAGCATGCCGGGGAAGGTGGTGCCCGCCCGCGTGCGCACGACGCCGGCGCGGGAGCGGTCGTGCTCGTCGACGAGCTCGCCCACCAGCTCCTCCACGAGGTCCTCGAGCGTGACGACCCCGGCCGTGCCGCCGTACTCGTCGATCACGACGGCCATCTGGTAGCCCTGCCCGCGGAGCTCCCCGAGCAGCAGGTCGAGGGTCATCGTCTCGGGCACGCGCACCGTCTCGGTCATGATCGCCACGGCGGGCACGTCACCGCGCCGGTCGCGCGGAATGGAGACCGCCTGCTTCACGTGCACCAGCCCGACGATGTCGTCGATGTCGTCGTCGACGACCGGGAAGCGCGAGTGGCCGGTGGTGCGGGCGAGCTCGAGCACGGCCCACGCCGACTCGTCGCGCTTGACGCTCACGATGCGCGGCCGCGGTGTCATCACGTCCGAGGCGTCGTGGGAGGAGAACAGGAGCGTGCGGTTCAGCAGCGTGGCCGTGTCGACGTCGAGGCTGCCCTGCACCGCGGAGCGGCGGACGAGCGAGGAGAGCTCCTCGGCGGTGCGCGCGCCCGACAGCTCCTCCTTCGGCTCGATGCCGATCAGCCGCAGCAGCGCGTTCGCACTGTTGTTCAGCAGGGCCACCGCCGGGCGGAACACCATCGTGAAGGCGAGCTGGAACGGCACCACGATTCGCGCCGTCTTCAGCGGCAGCGCCAGCGCGAAGTTCTTCGGCACGAGCTCGCCGACGATCATCGAGAGCAGCGTGGCGAACAGGATGCCCACGGTGGCGCTGATGGCGGGCACGACGCCCTCGGGGATGCCGATCCCGGTGAGCGGGGCCTCGAGCAGGCTCGAGACGGCGGGCTCCATCGTGTAGCCCGTGAGCAGCGTGGTCAGGGTGATGCCGAGCTGCGCGCTGGAGAGGTGCGTCGAGGTGTGCCGGAGCGCGGTGATGGCCGGCTGGAGGCCCTTCTCACCGCGGGCGGAGCGCGCCTCGAGATCGGAGCGGTCGAGGTTGACGAGCGAGAACTCGCTGGCCACGAAGAACCCCGTGCCGACCGTGAGCAGCAGCCCGACACCGAGCAAGATCCATTCGAGAGCCATTGTCTCCCTGACTCTACAGCCGCCCGAACGGCACCGGGAAAGGTTTAGGGTTGAAGGTGCACGTGTCCGCGCGTGAACACGCAGCGAAGCAGACACCGGCACGTGCCATCACGAGGCAACGGGAAGTGGGCGATCGGCTTTGGCTAGCCAATTGACGGGTACGAATACAGACGAGGGCGCGTCGGGCGAGTTCGGCGCGAACGAATGGCTCGTCGACGAGCTGTACGAGCAGTACCTCGCCGACAAGGACTCGGTCGACAAGTCGTGGTGGCCGGTGCTCGAGAGCTACCGCTCGCACCAGCAGGCGAAGTCGGGCGCAGCCGCGCCGGCGGCCGACCAGGGCGCCGCCCCGGCCGAGACCACCGCGCCCGTGCCGCAGACCGAGTCGGCCCAGGTCGCCGAGGCCTCCGGTGCCCGCGCCGCGACCCAGCCGGTCGCGAAGACCACCAGCATCGAGGCGAAGCCGCAGCCCATCCCGGCGGAGGCGCCCTCGACCCGCAAGAGCACAGCCGAGGAGGCCGCCGACCAGGCGGCCGCCGACGCCGAGAAGGACGTCGTCAGCCCGCTCCGCGGCATGGCCAAGTCCCTCGCCACGAACATGGACGCCAGCCTCACGGTGCCCACCGCCACGAGCGTCCGCTCGATCCCGGCCAAGCTGCTGATCGACAACCGCATCGTGATCAACAACCACCTGCGCCGCGCCCGCGGCGGCAAGGTCTCCTTCACCCACCTCATCGGCTGGGCGCTCGTGCAGGCGCTGAAGGAGTTCCCGAGCCAGAACGTCTACTACGACGAGGTCGACGGCAAGCCCTCGGTCGTCGCCCCCGCCCACGTGGGCCTCGGCATCGCGATCGACATCCCGAAGCCCGACGGCACCCGAGCCCTCCTGGTGCCCGGCATCAAGCGCGCCGACACGATGTCGTTCAACGAGTTCCTCGCCGCCTACGAAGACCTCGTGCGCCGCGCCCGCGGCAACAAGCTCACCGCCACCGACTTCCAGGGCACCACGATCTCGCTGACGAACCCGGGCGGCATCGGCACGGTGCACTCGGTGCCGCGCCTGATGAAGGGGCAGGGTGCGATCATCGGCGCCGGCGCCCTCGAGTACCCGGCCGAGTTCCAGGGCGCCTCGCCTCGCGTGCTCTCCGACCTCGGCATCGGCAAGATCATCACGCTCACCAGCACCTACGACCACCGCGTCATCCAGGGCGCCGGCTCCGGCGAGTTCCTGAAGAAGGTGCACGAGCTCCTCCTCGGGGAGCGCGGCTTCTACGAGAACATCTTCGCCGAGCTGCGCATCCCCTACGAGCCCATCCACTGGGCCGCCGACATCTCCGTCGACGAGGCCAGCGCCATCGACAAGACGGCCCGCGTGCAGGAGCTGATCAACGCCTACCGCGTGCGCGGCCACCTGATGGCCGACATCGACCCGCTGGAGTACCGCCAGCGCACGCACCCCGACCTCGACATCGCGACCCACGGGCTGACCTTCTGGGACCTCGACCGCGAGTTCGTCACCGGCGAGTTCGGGCTGACCCGCCAGGCCTACCTGCGCGACATCCTCGGCGTGCTGCGCGACTCCTACTGCCGCAAGATCGGCATCGAGTACATGCACATCCAGGACCCGGCGCAGCGTCGGTGGATCCAGGAGAAGATCGAGCGCCCCTACGCCAAGCCGGGCCACGACGAGCAGATGCGCATCCTGGAGAAGCTGAACGAGGCCGAGGCCTTCGAGACGTTCCTGCAGACCAAGTACGTCGGCCAGAAGCGCTTCTCGCTCGAGGGCGGCGAGTCCACCATCGCGCTGCTCGACGCGATCATCCAGGGCGCCGCCGAGGAGGGCCTCGACGAGGTCGCCATCGGCATGGCGCACCGCGGCCGCCTGAACGTGCTGACGAACATCGCCGGCAAGACCTACGGCCAGATCTTCCGCGAGTTCGAGGGCACGCAGGACCCGCGCACCGTGCAGGGCTCGGGCGACGTGAAGTACCACCTCGGCACCGAGGGCACCTTCACCGCCTCCGACGGCAAGGAGATCCCGGTCTACCTCGCCGCCAACCCCTCGCACCTGGAGGCCGCCGACGGCGTGCTCGAGGGCATCGTGCGCGCCAAGCAGGACCGGAAGCCGATCGGCACGTTCTCGACGCTGCCGATCCTGATCCACGGCGACGCCGCCCTCGCGGGCCAGGGCGTCGTGGTCGAGACGCTGCAGATGTCGCAGCTGCGGGGCTACCGCACCGGCGGCACCATCCACGTGAACATCAACAATCAGGTCGGCTTCACCACCCCGCCCAGCGAGTCGCGCAGCTCGGTGTACTCCACCGACGTGGCGAAGACGATCCAGGCACCGATCTTCCACGTGAACGGCGACGACCCGGAGTCGGTCGTGCGGGTGGCGCAGCTCGCCTTCGAGTACCGCCAGAAGTTCCACCGCGACGTCTTCATCGACCTGATCTGCTACCGCCGCCGCGGGCACAACGAGGGCGACGACCCCTCGATGACCCAGCCGCTGATGTACAACCTGATCGAGGCCAAGCGCTCGGTGCGGAAGCTCTACACCGAGGCCCTCGTCGGCCGCGGCGACATCACCGAAGAGGAGTACGAGGCCGCGCACCGCGATTTCCAGGACCGCCTCGAGCGCGCCTTCGCCGAGACGCACGCGGCGCAGACCGCGTCGATCCCGGTGATCACGGCCGACACCCAGGCGGTCTCCGACCTGGAGCGCCCCGAGGCGCAGCGCGACGACAGCACGACGGCCCCGTTCGAGACGGCCGTCTCGCTCGACGCGCTGCACTCCATCGGCGACGCCTTCGACAACAAGCCCGCCGGCTTCACCGTGCACCCGAAGCTGCAGCAGCTGCTCACCAAGCGCGTCGACATGAGCCGGAACGGCGGCATCGACTGGGCCTTCGGCGAACTGCTGGCGCTCGGCTCCCTGCTGAACGAGGGCACCCCCGTGCGCCTCGCGGGTCAGGATGCGCGTCGCGGCACCTTCGTGCAGCGCCACGCCGTGCTGCACGACCGGGAGAACGGCCAGGAGTGGCTGCCGCTGGCGAACCTCAGCGACAAGCAGGCCCGGTTCTGGATCTACGACTCGCTGCTCAGCGAGTACGCGGCCATGGGCTTCGAGTACGGCTACTCGGTCGAGCGCCCCGACGCGCTCGTGCTCTGGGAGGCCCAGTTCGGCGACTTCGCCAACGGCGCCCAGATCATCATCGACGAGTTCATCTCCTCGGCCGAGCAGAAGTGGGGCCAGCGCTCGTCGCTGGTGCTCCTGCTGCCGCACGGCTACGAGGGCCAGGGCCCCGACCACTCCTCCGCCCGCATCGAGCGGTACCTGCAGATGTGCGCCGAGGACAACATGACGGTCGCCCGCCCCTCGACCCCCGCGTCGTACTTCCACCTGCTGCGCCGCCAGGCGTACGCCCGGCCCCGGAAGCCCCTGATCGTCTTCACCCCGAAGGCGATGCTGCGCCTGCGCGGAGCGACGAGCTCGGTCGAGGACCTGACGACGGGTCGCTTCCAGCCGGTGATCGACGACGGCCGCATCACCGACAAGGGCGCCGTCACCAAGGTGCTGCTGCACTCGGGCAAGATCCACTACGACCTCGCCAGCGAGCTGCAGAAGAACCCGAACGAGGCCATCGCCCTGGTTCGGCTCGAGCAGTACTACCCGCTGCCGATCGAGGAGATCACGGCCACGCTCGCCGGCTACCCGAACGCCGAGCTGGTCTGGGTGCAGGACGAGCCCCAGAACCAGGGCGCCTGGCCGTTCATCCTGACCGAGCTGGCCCGTCACCTCGAGGGCCGCACCGTCTCGGTGGTGTCGCGCCCGGCTGCGGCCTCCCCCGCCGCCGGCAGCGCCAAGCGCCACGCCACGGAGCAGGCGGCACTGATCGCCCGCGCACTGAGCTAGGTCGAGCAACGAGGAGGGGCCCCACCGGCAGTTGCCGAGCGGGGCCCTTCTCAGTAATCGGGTGCGACAGCTAGTGCGTCTGGACGGCGCGGAGGCGGGCCAGCAGCTGGTCGCGCAGCTCCTCGGGAGCGGTCTCCTTGCAGGCCCGCTGCACCGTCTGGGTCAGCACCACGCCGATGTGCAGCTCCGACTGACAGCCCTCGCAGGTCTCCAGGTGGTCGCGGATGTCCTTCGCGTCGGTCGTGCAGATCTCGTTGCGCAGATACTCCTCGAGCTCGGCGCGGGCCTTGTCGCAGCCGCAGTCACTCATTTCTTGCTCCCTTTGGCAGTGGCGGTGGCGACCTCGAGGCCGCGCGACCGCGCGTAATCGGTCAGTAGTCCGCGAAGCAGCCGCCGGCCTCGATGCAGGCGGCTCATCACGGTTCCTACGGGGGTCTTCATGATGTCGGCGATCTCCTGGTAGGAGAATCCCTCGACGTCGGCCAGGTACACGGCCAGGCGGAAGTCCTCGGGGATCGACTGCAGCGCCTCCTTGACGTCGCTGTCGGGCAGGTGGTCGATCGCTTCGGCCTCGGCCGAGCGGCTCGACATGCTCGCGGTCACCGACTCGGCGGTGCCCAGCTGCCAGTCCTCCATCTCACTGGTGGAGCCCTGGTAGGGGTCGCGCTGCTTCTTGCGGTAGGTGTTGATGAAGGTGTTCGTCAGGATGCGGTACAGCCACGCCTTGAGGTTCGTGCCCTGCTCGAACTGCCCGAACGCGGCGTAGGCCTTGACGAAGGTCTCCTGCACGAGGTCTTGGGCGTCGCTCGGGTTGCGCGTCATGCGCAGCGCAGCGCCGTAGAGCTGATCGAGGAACGGGATGGCCTGCTCTTCGAAAAGGGCGCGCGGATCAGGGGTGGTATCACTCATCACCGGCCAGTCTACGACCGGGCGGTCCAACACGGCGGTCGCGGTCAAATCGCTCCTCCAGAGGGCTCTGCTGCACCGGCAGCGGATGCTGCGGGCGACTATTCTGATAACCGATGCCTGTCCAGAGATATTCCGCTCCGCAGTTCAACCCCTACGGCGACGACTCCCCGCAGGCGGTCGACGAGCACTGGCCCGCGCCGCGCGCGAGCGGCCCCGTCTCGGCCGTGCTCTCGCTGCCCGGCTCGAAGTCGCTGACCAATCGCGAGCTCGTGCTCTCGGCCCTGGCCGACGGCCCGTCGCGGCTGCGTTCCCCCCTGCACTCCCGTGACAGCTCCCTGATGACGGATGCTCTGCGAGCCCTCGGCACCACCATCGTCGAGACACCGGGCGACGGCGCCTTCGGCCCCGACCTCCTCGTCACGCCCGCCGCAGAGCTCGTCGGCAGCACCACGATCGACTGCGGACTCGCCGGAACCGTCATGCGCTTCCTGCCGCCGGTCGCCGCCCTGGCACTCGGCCCCGTCACCTTCGACGGCGACGAGGGCGCCCGCCGTCGCCCGATGTCCACCACGATCAGCTCGCTCCGGGCGCTCGGCGCCGACATCGCCGACGACGGCCGTGCGGCCCTCCCCTTCACCCTGCACGGCTCCGGCCGCATCGAGGGCGGGCCCCTCACCATCGACGCGTCCGCCTCGAGCCAGTTCGTCAGCGGGCTGCTGCTCGCGGCCGCCCGCTTCGAGAACGGTCTCGAGCTGCAGCACGAGGGCTCCCGGCTGCCGAGCCAGCCGCACATCGACATGACCGTCGCCGCCCTGGTGCGTCGCGGCGTCGACGCCGAGTCCGAGGAGGGCGGCCGGTGGCGCGTCGCCCCCGGCCCGATCGCCGGTATCGAGATCGACATCGAGCCCGACCTGTCGAACGCCGCACCGTTCCTCGCCGCCGCGCTCGTCACGGGCGGCAGCGTCACGATCACCGGCTGGCCGGAGTCGACCACGCAGGTCGGGGCCGACCTGGAGCAGCTGCTGCCGCTGTTCGGCGCCACCGTCGTGCGCGAGGGAGACCGGCTGACGGTGACCGGGGGCTCGAGCATCCGGGGCGTGTCGATCGACCTGTCGACCGGGGGCGAGCTGGCGCCGCCGCTGGTGGCCCTCGCCGCGCTGGCCGACGAGCCCAGCCGCATCACGGGGATCGGCCACATCCGGCACCACGAGACCGACCGCCTGGCCGCGCTCGCGACCGAGATCAACAACCTCGGCGGCGATGTGACGGAGCTGGAGGACGGCCTCGAGATCACGCCGAGGCCGCTGCACGGCGGGCTCTGGTCGAGCTACGAAGACCACCGGATGGCCACGGCCGGTGCCCTGATCGGCCTCGCCGTCGACGGCGTGCTCGTCGACGACATCGCGACCACCGCCAAGACGCTGCCGCAGTTCCCCGAGCTCTGGGCGTCGATGCTCGGGGGCACCTCTCCCGAGCAGCCGGCTGTGGGGCGCGGATGAGCTGGTGGGACTCGGCCGACGACGATGACGACGAGGGCGACTTCGACGAGTCGACCGTGCGCATCCGCCCGAACCCGAAGGGCAACCGCCCGCGCACGAAGCAGCGCCCCGACCACAAGGACGCGGTCACCGGCCGCATCATGACCGTCGATCGTGGGCGCTTCGCCGTGCTGATCGGCGAGGACACCCCCGAGGAGCACGAGATCACCGCCTCGCGGGCTCGGGAGCTCGGCCGCACGCCCATCGTCACGGGAGACCGCGTCGACCTGGTGGGCGACGTCAGCGGTGAGCCGGGCAGCCTGGCACGGGTCGTCCGGGTGCAGGAGCGCTCGACGCTGCTCCGCCGGAGCGCCGACGACTCCGACGCCGTGGAACGGGTGATCGTCGCCAACGCCGACCAGATGCTGATCGTGGTGGCCGCCGCGAACCCCGAACCTCGGGCGCGACTGATCGACCGCTACCTGGTGGCGGCGTTCGACGCCGGCATCACCCCCATCCTCTGCATCACCAAGACCGACCTCGCCGACCCGAGCGAACTGCTGTCCGAGTTCGCCTGCCTCGACATCCGGGTGATCACGCTGTCGCGCGACGAGGTGCCGCTCGAGGAGCTGACCGATCTGCTGGTCGGCCACACCACGGTGACCGTCGGCCACTCGGGAGTCGGCAAGTCGACGCTGGTGAACGAGCTGGTGCCGGGTGCCGACCGCGCGACGGGCGTCGTCAACACCGTCACCGGGCGCGGCCGGCACACCTCGTCGTCGACGCTGTGCCTGCGCCTTCGCGCCGCCGACGGTCGCACGGGCTGGATCATCGACACCCCGGGTGTGCGCTCCTTCGGTCTCGGTCACGTCGATCCGGCGAACATCCTGCGGTCGTTCGCGCAGACCGCGCGGGTGCCCGAGGGCGAGCCGCCCGGGGGCATCCCCCTGACGGAGGCGCACGACTGGGAGATCGTCGACCGGGTCGAGGCCGGCGAGCTCGGTGAGAGCGGGCGGGCGCGGCTCGAGTCGCTGCAGAAGCTGCTTCAGACGACCGCCTGAGCGCGGCTCGGGGCCGACGGCATCGCTTGCCCACGCCGCGCGGACCGCCGGCTGAGCACGGCGCGCCCGCTAGCCTGGTCGCGTGAGCTCCGCGACCCCCCGCCCCGAGTCCCTGACCGACCTCTCCGACGACCTCGCCCTCGCCCTGGCGCTGGCCGATGCCGCCGACGCGCTGTCGCAGCAGCGCTTCCGCGCGCACGACCTGCACGTCACGACGAAGCCCGACCGCACGCCGGTGACGGATGCCGATCAGGCCGTCGAGCGGTCGATCCGCGACGGGCTCGCGAACGCGCGCCCGGGCGATGCGGTCCTCGGCGAAGAGTACGGGGAGACGGCGGGCGAGCCCGACCCCGACGAGACGGCCGACGAGGGAGGGGCGCCGGGCGCCGCCGATGCCGGACGGAGCGGTCGCGCATCCGGAGCCCACCCCCACCGCCAGTGGATCGTCGACCCCATCGACGGCACCGCGAACTTCCTGCGCGGGGTGCCCGTGTGGGCCACGCTGATCGCGCTCGCGATCGACGGCGTGCCCGTCGTGGGTGTGGTCTCGGCGCCCGCACTCGGCCGCCGCTGGTGGGCCGCCACGGGCCTCGGCGCCTTCACGACCGACCGGCTGGATGCCCGGGGCGACGGGCCCCGGGCGATCCGCACCTCGGGCATCTCCTCGCTCGAGGACGCGTCGCTCAGCTACAACAGCCTCAAGGGCTGGGACGAAGAGGGCCGGCTCGACGAGCTCGTCGCCCTCTCGCGCTCGGTCTGGCGCACGCGGGCCTACGGCGAGATGTGGTCGTACATGATGGTGGCCGAGGGCCAGCTCGAGCTGGCGGCGGAGTTCGACCTCAAGCCGTACGACATGGCGGCGCTCGCCCCGATCGTCGAGGAGGCGGGCGGGCGGTTCACCTCCGTGGACGGTGTGGACGGGCCGTGGAGCGGCAGCGCCCTCGCGAGCAACGGAGTGCTGCACGACGCCGCTCTGGCGCTGGTCGGGCGACCCCTCCGGGCGTGACCCTCGCGGAGCGGGCGTGACGCTCGAGGAGCGCGCCCCCGAAATGGGCACACTCGGGCCATAATGGTGACGCGGGGGCCTGCACAGCCGTTTCCCAGGTGCTGTAGCCGGGGGCGGTGCCTCGGCGTTCCATCCCTACCTCGGAGGCCTCCATGGCGATTTCCCCGTCCAGACTCTCTCTCGCCGCTGCCGCGCTGCTCATCGCCGGCCTGTCCCTCACGGGCTGCACCGCGCTGTTCCCGAGCTCGGCCCCGCCGGCGACCGACTCCTCCACGGGCGAGGAGATCGAGCAGACCGACACCGACGTCTTCGCCCTGAGCGTCGGCCAGTGCCTGAACGACACCGACGGCACCGAGGTCAGCGAGGTTCCGCTGGTCGACTGCGCCGACGAGCACGACTTCGAGGTCTACTCCGACTTCGAGCTCACCGGCGACGAGTTCCCCGGCACCGACGAGATCAACACCCAGGCCGATGCGGAGTGCCTGACCGCCTTCGAGAGCTTCGTGGGCATCTCCTACGACGACTCGGCGCTCGGCTACACCTACTTCACCCCCACCGAGGGCTCCTGGACCGACGGCGACGACCGCCTGGTCTCGTGCCTCATCGGCGACCCGAACGGCAAGGTCTCGGGCACGCTGAAGGGCGCGGCCAAGTAGCCGCGGTCCGCAGCACAAGGATCTGCGGGGCATGACGGCGCGGGCTCTCGTCGGCATCTCCGGCTGGCGCTACCCGCGCTGGCGCGGGGACTACTACCCGACGGGGCTCGCGCAGCGCCGGGAGCTGTCCTACGTCGCCGAGCGGATGGACAGCGTCGAGCTGAACGGCTCGTTCTACTCTCTCCAGCGACCGGAGAGCCACCGCCGCTGGCGGTCGGAGGTGCCGCCCGGCTTCGTCTTCGCCGTGAAGGGCGGCCGCTTCATCACGCACATGAAGCGGCTCGCCGGGGTCGAGACGGCCCTGGCGAACTTCTTCGCCTCGGGGGTGCTCGCCCTCGGCCCGCAGCTCGGCCCGGTGCTCTGGCAGCTGCCGGAGCGCCAGGAGTTCGACGAGGCGCTGCTCGAGCGGTTCTTCGACCTCCTCCCCCGCAGCACCTCCCAGGCGCTGACACTCGCCCGCGGGCACGACGAGCGGCTGGAGGGACGGGCGCACCTCGAGATCGAGGGCGACACCCCGCTCCGGCACAGCCTCGAGGTGCGGCACGGGTCGTTCCTCGGCGACCGGCCGGCCGCGCTGCTGCGGGCGCACGGTATCGGCCTGGTGATCGCCGACACGGCCGGACGCTGGGTGGAGCCGCAGGCGATCACCTCGAGCCTCGTCTACGTGCGGCTGCACGGCTCGCGCGAGCTGTACACCAGCGGCTACACCGACGAGGAGCTCGACGACTGGGCCCGGCGCATCGGCCGCTGGCTCGACGGCACCGGCACCCCCGACGGCGATCCCCGTGACGTGGTGGTGTACTTCGACAACGACGCCGCCGGCCACGCGCCCTTCGACGCCGAACGCCTGCGGGAGCGGGTGCAGGCGCTGCCCGGCGGTCGGCCGTAGGCCGCGCGCCCACTGCCGGGCGGTCGGTCGTAGGCTGGTGGGGATGCGACTCCTCCTGATCAGACACGGCCAGACCATCGACAACGTCAAGGGCGAGATCGGCACGGTCGTGCCCGGCCCCGGGCTCACGGAGCTCGGCCGGCAGCAGGCCGCTGCCGTACCTGCCGCCCTCGTCTCCGAGTCGATCGACGCGATCGCAGTCTCGACGATGCGCCGCACCCAGGAGACCGCCGCCCCGCTCGCCGCGGCACTCGGCCTGGACCCCGTCGTACTCGAGGGCCTCCAGGAGATCTCCGCCGGCGACCTCGAGGGCCGGGGCGACCGCGAGTCCGTCACGACCTACATGCGCACGCTGCTGTCGTGGTGGACCGACATCGAGGCCCGCATCCCCGGCGGCGAGAACGGCGCCGAGTTCGTGGAGCGCTACTCGGCGGCCGTCGCCGAGCTGTGGGCCGCGCATCCGGAGGGCACCGTCGCGGTGTTCAGCCACGGCGCCGCCATCCGCACCTGGGCGGCCTGGTTCTCCGAGAACATCGACGAGTCGACGACCCTCGCGCTCGAGCTGCACAACACCGCGGTGGTCGTGCTGGAGGGCTCCCCCGAGGGCGGCTGGGTCTGCGTCGAGTGGGCGGGCGAACCGCTCGGCGGCGCGGCGCTCGACGACCCGGCGGCCCCCGACCCCACGGGCGAAGCCCCGCTCTAGCGCAGGCGCCGGCGCAGGAACCGGCCGGCTAGTACGGGACCGGCAGCGACAGCGTGGTCGACGGGTACCCGGGCGCCATCGCGGTCAGCGTCGCGGTGGGGAACGGTTCGACCCCGGGGCTGGCGCTGGACACGATGAAGTACAGCATCCCGGCGTTGCTGCCCGGATTCACGGTGCCCTCGTAGCGGAAGGTGTACGAGGTGGGGGTGATGCCGCCCGAGGCGTAGTTCCAGCCGGAGCCGCCGAAGCCCTGCCAGGTCCAGCCCTGGCCCGAGGTCGGGATGTACACGGTGAGCTCGGTGGGCGCGAGGGAGTACGGGCCCTCGTTCTTGAAGTAGACCTGGTAGAAGGTTCCCCCGCCGCCGTCCCTGGTGGGTCCGGCGAAGGTCGAACTCAGCGAGGGCTCCCCGGTGCTGGCGGCGGCGAGCGGGGTCGCCACGGCGGCGACGACGACGGGGGCGGCCCAGGCGGCGCCGACGAGCGTTCGGCGCGTGAGGGTGCGAGGTTCGGGTTCAGGCATACCAGAACGCTACGCGCCGGAGCACGCCCGGATGCGGACATGTCCGGAAGAGGTCACGGCCAGAGGTCACCCCGAGAGAGGGGCAACAGCGTACGACAACGGCGCTGGTGGAGATGGGGGGAATTGAACCCCCGTCCACTACTGTGATTCCGCGCCTTCTACGGGCGTAGCCTGTGCAGGCGTTCTGCTCGGCCCCGACCTTTGCCACAGGCATCTAGGTCGACGGGCCCAGTCACAGTGCAAGTCCCACGTGACCCTGAGACACAGTCACGCAGCAATCTCTCTAGATAATGCCGGAACCCGGGTAGAGAGCATTCCCGGACCGACAGTTGCTATTTAGCTAGGAAGGAAGACCTAGGCCGCGAGGGCGAAGGTGGCCTTCTTGGCCGCAACAGTGCTGTTTGAATTGGCACTTATGTTTTGCGGAGGGCGTTAACGAGATAACCCCGCATCCTCGACCCGCTTCTCGCAGTTTCGCAGGCAGTGTCGAAACCGATCATCCCCGCGATGGGCCGTTGTCGTACGCTGTTGAGTTTCCAAATGCACCGGATGCTCATCCGCTGCAGCCCTCTAGTATACGTCAGCGGCGGCACGGTGCGCCACCAGGGTCATGGACTAGCGTGAAGGCATGCCAGAGACCATCATCACCGTCGCCGGCACCGGCCGGCTGCGCCGCACCCCCGAACGCGCGAAGGTGCGCATCGGCATCGGCTTCGAGGGGTCCAAGCGCGACAGCGTGCTCGCCGCCACCCGCGCCGCCCACGAGTCGGTCACGGGCTCGCTCGTCACCCTGCTGCACCCCGACGGCGGCCCCGTCATCGACTGGGCCTCCGAGGACATCCGGGTCTGGGGCCAGCGCCCCTACAGCCCCGACGGCTCGCGCCTGCCCGTCGAGTTCCACAGCGCCGTGTTCGTCGACGCCGAGTTCGGCGACTTCGAAGCGCTCTCCGAGTGGATCGACGTGGTCTCGGCCGGCGACGGCATCGCGGTCGACGGCATCGAGTGGCGTCTCGCCCCCGACACCGAGGCCGTGCTGCAGCGCGAGGTGCGCCAGGCCGCGATCCAGGATGCCCTGACCAAGGCCCGCGAGTACGCCGACGCCCTGGGGCTCGGCACGGTCACGGCGCTCTCGCTGAGCGACCCCGGGCTGCTCGACGACCCCTCGGCGGGCTCCTCCGGCGGAGGCCAGCCGCGCATGCTCGCGATGGCCAAGTCCTCCGGCGGCGGAGGCATCGAGCTGCGGCCGAACGCCATCGTGATCGAGGCCTCGGTGCACGCGCGCTTCAGCGCCGCTCCCCCGGTCTCCCGATGACCGACTCCACGGCCGGCTCTCCCGCCGGCGGGTCGCGCGACGAGCTGCGCGGCCGCCACGTCGTCGTCACCGGCGGCACGGGCGGGCTCGGCTACTGGGCGAGCGAGCAGCTGGCCGCCCGGGGCGCCTCGGTCGTGATCGCGGCCCGCTCCCCCGAGAAGGGCGCGGCCGCGCTGGCCTCCCTCGCGCAGCACGTCCCCGGCGCCGACGCCCGCTTCGTGCGACTCGACCTCGCCGACCTCGCGTCGGTCGAGGCCGCCGCCCTCGAACTGGCCGGGCTCCCGCCGATCGATGCCCTGATCGCCAACGCGGGCGTGCTTTCGAGCGACGGCCGTCAGGTCACCGCCGACGGCTTCGAGTCGATGATCGGCACGAACCTCCTCGGCCACTCCGCCCTGATCGGGCGCCTGCTGCCCCGGATGCTCGAGCCCGGCCGCGCACCCGGGCAGGCTGCTCCCCGCATCGTGAGCCTCGGCTCGATCAGCCACGAGTTCTTCCGGCTCGACCTCGACGACCTGCAGAGCGAACGCGGACGGTTCCGGGAGTTCCGCACCTACGGGCGATCGAAGCTCGCCGTGATGACCTTCGCCTTCGAGCTCGACCGGCGGGTGCGCGCGGCGGGGGCCGACGTGGCGAGCCTCGTCGCGCATCCGGGGTTCGCGGTCGACGAGCTCACGCCCTCGCGCGACATCCTGCCGACGCCCAAGACGGCGGGCGCTCTCGTGCGGGCCGGCTACCGCGTCGGCGCGCAGGGCAAGGACGCCGGGGCGCTGCCGCTCGTGGCAGCCGCCGTCGATCCGCGCTCCGCGGGCGGGCAGTACTGGGGGCCGAGCGGCTGGCGCCAGCTGAAGGGCCGCCCCGCGATCGTGGCCGCGAAGCCGTACGCGCGGGACCGCGCCGTCGCCGAGCGGTTGTGGGCCGCCACGGAGGAGCTCACGGGCATCCGCTACCCGGTCTGACCAAGGGCGCCCGACGCCCCGCAGAGGCCGCCCGGGCGGAGGCGAGGCTCAGTCGCCGAGATTGCGGCGGCCGGCCATGGCGCGGTCGGCCTCGCGCTTGTCCTGGCGCTCGCGCAGCGTCTGGCGCTTGTCGTACTCGCGCTTTCCCTTGGCGACCGCGATCTCGACCTTCGCGCGACCGTCGAGGAAGTAGAGCCGCAGCGGCACCAGCGTGTAGCCGCCCTCTTTGGTCTTGTGCGAGATCTTGATGATCTGCTCCTTGTGCAGGAGCATCTTGCGCTTGCGCCGGGGCGGGTGGTTGTTCCAGGTGCCCTCGTTGTACTCGGGGATGTGCACGGCGTCGAGCCAGGCCTCCCCGCCGTCGATGAAGGCGTAGCCGTCGACGAGCGAGGCGCGGCCGGCGCGCAGCGACTTGACCTCGGTGCCGGTGAGCACGAGGCCGGCCTCGTAGGTGTCTTCGATGGTGTAGTCGTGGCGCGCCTTGCGGTTGGTCGCGACGACCTTCTCTCCGCGTTCGCGGGGCACGGGCTTCTCCTGGGGTTCGGATCGATCAGCTGCCGGATGCGGCAGCCCACCAGTCTACCCGGTCGGACGGCCGGGGATGGTCAGACCTTCAGGTAGCGCGTGATCGCGAACTTCGCCGAGAAGGCCGCCAGGACGGCGCCCACCACCAGCAGGATCGGCGCCACCAGCAGAGCGTCGCCGATGCTCACGAACGAGGTGAACGGCAGCGCGGGCACGAGGAAGTCGCGCACGAAGAACTGCACGATCGCGACGATCGCGCCGCCCGCGAGGATCGATCCGATCAGCGCGGCGATCACCCCCTCGAGGATGAACGGCGTCTGGATGAACCTGTTCGAGGCTCCGACGAGCCGCATGATGCCGATCTCGCGGCGTCTCGAGAACGCGGAGAGCCGGATCGTCGTGGCGATCAGCAGCACCGCGGCCACGAGCATCAGGGCGGCGATGCCGATCGCCGTGTAACTGGCGGCGTTCAGGATCGAGAAGATCTGCTCGAGGTAGCTGCGCTGGTCGGTGACGCTGTCGACTCCGGCGAGGCCCGAGAGGCTCTCGACCAGCACGTCGGACTGCGTCGGGTCGACGAGGTTCACCCAGTAGGTCTGGTTCAGCAGGTCGGGGGTGACGTACTCGGTGACCGGGTTGCCGGCGAACTGCTTCTGGAAGTTCTCGTAGGCCTGGTCGTGGTCCTCGAAGTAGAACCGGTCGATGAACGGCGCGAGGGTGGGCGACTCGAGCTGCCCCTGCACGGCCGCGATCTGGTCGGGCGTCGCCTCGCCCCCGGCGCAGTTGTCTCCGCCGGAGGTCGCGGTGCACATGTACACGGCGACCTGGGCCTTGTCGTACCAGAAGTTCTTCATCTGGCCGATCTGCATCTGCAGCAGGATGGCCGTTCCCACGAAGGTGAGCGAGATGAAGGTCACGAGCACGACGGAGATGACCATCGAGACGTTGCGGCGAAGGCCGGTGCCGACCTCGCCCAGGATGAGTGCGAATCTCACGTCGTCGGCCCCACGTTCTGGTCGTTCGCCGGGTCGGCGGCGGCACCGGGAGCCCGGAGGCCGAGCTTCTCGGCCAGGGTGAGCGACTCGGTGGCCGGGTCGCGGGGATCGTGCGGCGGGCCCTGCGGCGGCATCGGCGGCGCGGCGGCTGCGGCTGCAGCGGCCCGGTTCTGCTGCACCTGCTGGAGGGCGGCGGCCTGTTGCGCGGCGGCCTGCTGCTGGGCGGTGGCGCGCTGCTGACGGGCTGCCTGCTCCTGGGCATCCGTCGCCTGCTCGGCTGCCGGGGGCACCGTGACGCGCTCGCGCTCGGGCTCGGCCGGCCTCACGACGGGCGTCGCCGCGGTCGCGGAAGGCATGGGGGGAACCTGGCGCACCGGCGCCGTGTGCGGCTGGGCGGGACCGGTCGGCCGCACGAGACCCTCGGAGAGGGCGATCTCGGCGGTGAGGCCCGAGTCCTGCAGAGCGATCTCGGCGGTCATGCCGTAGCCGCCCTGGTCCTCGTCACGCACGATCTGGCCGGTCACGAGCTCGACGACGCGGCGCTTCATGTGGTCGACGATCGCGTTGTCGTGGGTAGCCATCACGACGGTGGTGCCCCCGGCATTGATGCGCTCGAGCACGGTCATGATGCCGGCGCTCGTGGAGGGGTCGAGGTTTCCGGTCGGCTCGTCGGCCAGCAGGATGGCGGGCTTGTTGACCACCGCGCGGGCGATGGCCACGCGCTGCTGCTCACCACCCGACAGCTCGTGCGGCAGGCGGTTCGCCTTCTCGGCGAGACCGACCATCTGCAGCACGTCGGGAACGGCCTCCTGGATGAAGCCACGGGACTTGCCGATGACCTGGAGGGTGAACGCGACGTTGTCGAAGACGTTCTTGCCGGGCAGCAGGCGGAAGTCCTGGAACACGACACCGAGGTTGCGCCGGAAGTAGGGCACCTTGCGGTTCGAGATCGCGTTCAGGTCCTGCCCGAGCACGTGGATGTTGCCGCCCGTGGGGCGGTCCTCCTTGAGCACGAGGCGGAGGAAGCTGGACTTGCCCGAACCGGAGGCGCCGACGAGGAACACGAACTCGCCCCGGAGGATTTCGAGGTCGATCGAGTCGAGTGCCGGACGCTTGGTGCCCCGGTAGGTTTTGGATACGTGATCAAACCGAATCATGACGTGATGACTCTAAGCAGAGCCCCCCGCGATCCCAGCGCGCGACTCGCTGGACGCGCCGATTCATAGGATCCACATGAAGCGGCGCGCCACCCGCCTGGGCCCGGCGCTAGTCCTGCTTGCGCTTGCGCCAGCGGATGCCCGCGTTGATGAAGCCGTCGAGGTCGCCGTCGAACACCGCCGAGGGGTTGTTGACCTCGTGGTCGGTGCGCAGGTCTTTGACCATCTGGTACGGCGCGAGCACGTAGCTGCGCATCTGGTCGCCCCAGCTCGCGGTGATGGTGCCGGCGAGCTCCTTCTTCTGGGCCGCCTCCTGCTCGCGCTGGAGCAGCATCAGACGCGACTGCAGCACCCGCATCGCCGCGGCGCGGTTCTGGATCTGGCTCTTCTCGTTCTGCATCGAGACGACGGTGCCCGTCGGGAGGTGGGTGATGCGCACCGCGGAGTCGGTGGTGTTCACCGACTGGCCGCCGGGGCCGGAGGAGCGGAAGACGTCGACGCGGATGTCGTTCTCGGGGATCTCGATCACCGCGGCCTCCTCCAGCAGCGGGATGACCTCGACCGCGGCGAAGCTGGTCTGGCGCTTGCCGGCCGCACCGAACGGGCTCATCCGCACCAGCCGGTGCGTGCCCGCCTCGACCGAGAGCGTGCCGAAGGCGTAGGGCGCGTCGATCTCGAAGGTGGCCGACTTGATGCCCGCCTCCTCGGCGTAGCTCGTCTCCATGACGGTGCTGGAGTAGCCGTGCTTCTCGGCCCAGCGCAGGTACATGCGCATCAGCATCTCGGAGAAGTCGGAGGCGTCGACGCCACCCGCTCCAGCGCGAATGGTGATGACGGCCGGACGGGCGTCGAACTCGCCGTTCAGCAGCGTCTGCACCTCGAGGTCGCCGAGCACCTTCTGCAGCGAGACGAGCTCGGCGCGGGCCTCCTCGGCCGACTCCTCGTCGCCCGCCTCGTTGGCGAGCTCGATCAGCACCTCGAGATCGTCCAGCCGCGACTCGATCGACTCGATCTTCGCCAGCTCGCCCTGCCGGTGACTGAGGGCGCTCGTGATCTTCTGCGCCTTCTCGGTGTCGTCCCAGAGATCGGGCACACCGGCCTCCTCGCTGAGGCGGGCGATCTCGGCCCGCAGGCCGTCGACGTCGACCACCGTCCGGATGTCGGCGAAGGTGCTTCGCAGCTGGGCGATCTGGTCACTGAGGTCTAAGTCGAGCATTATGCGAGAAGTCTACCGGGCGGGCCAATCGTTAGCAGGGGTAAACTAATCGGTGATGAGCGACGCACAGACCGACACCTTCCGGTTCCGCTCGATCGCGCTCCCGGCCCTTCTGCCCTCCCTCCTGTTCGCGATCGGAGAGGGCGCGGTGATCCCGATCATCCCGGGCATCGCCCACTCCCTCGGTGCCGGGCTCGCAGGCGCCGGCCTGATCGCGGCGATGATCGTGGTGGGCCAGCTGGTCGGCGACATCCCGAGCGGCTGGCTGGTGTCGAGGATCGGCGAGCGGCGCTCGATGATCGCGGCGGGCATCCTCTCCCTCTTATCCGTCGTGCTGGCGATGCTGGCGCCGAACGCGGTGCTGTTCGGGGTCGGCATCTTCCTCCTCGGGCTCTCGGCCGCGGTGTTCGCGCTCGCCCGGCAGGCGTTCATGACGAGCTTCGTGCCCGTGCGCATCCGGGCCCGTGCGCTGTCGACGCTCGGCGGCGCCTTCCGGGCGGGCTGGTTCGTCGGGCCGTTCCTCGGCAGCGCGGTGATCACGCTGACCGGCAGCGTCTGGACCGCCTTCGGGGTGCACATCGTCTGCCTCGTGGCCGTCGTGATCATCCTGCTCCGGATGCCCGACCCCACCGCCCGCCTCACGCAGCCCGATGCCGGCCGCACGCTCGTCGGGGCCGAGGCGAAGGGACTGTTCCGCACCATCGCGGACAACCGCGGTGTGCTGCTCCGCGTCGGATCGGGAGCCGGCGTCGTGGGCGCCCTCCGCGCCAGCCGGATGGCCATCCTGCCGCTCTGGGCGGTGAGCATCGGCCTCTCCCCCTCGACGACCGCGCTCGTGATCGGCCTCGGCGGGGCCGCCGATTTCGCGCTGTTCTACACCAGCGGCTGGATCATGGACCGCTTCGGGCGGCTCTGGAGCGTCGTGCCCTCGATGGTCGGCATGGGCGCCGCCCTGATCACGCTCTCGTTCACCCATGACCTCGGCGGCGCGGAGCAGTGGTTCGTCGTCATCGCGATCGTGATGGGAGTGGCGAACGGCGTGGGCAGCGGCATCATCATGACGCTCAGCGCCGATCTCGCGCCGCGGGAGAACCCGGCACCCTTCCTCGGCGCCTTCCGCTTCACGGCCGACGCCGGCGCGGCGCTCGCCCCGCTCGGCGTCTCGGCGGTGGTGGCGATCGCGTCGCTGCCGCTGGCGACCGGACTGGTCGGCGTCGTGGGCATCGTCGGTGCGGGCATCCTGATCCGGGCGATCCCCCGCTACCTGCCGCAGTCGGGGCGTGCGGCCGCACTCGAGGCCGCCCCGCCCGTTCGCTGACAGGCCGCCGACGACCCACCCCCTACACTGGATTTGCGTCTGCGGGAGTGGTGGAATTGGCAGACACGCAGGATTTAGGTTCCTGTGCTTTCGAGCGTGAGGGTTCAAGTCCCTTCTCCCGCACTCTCATCGATTTGCGCCGGGCGGGCATCCGCCCCGACGACTGGAGAAGACTGTGATCGCCGCCGCACCTGCCGCCCTCATCCCCTGGCTCGATCCGAACACGCTGCTCGGCGGCGTCTTCGGCCCCGTAGCCCTGCTCGTCGTCTGCGCGATCGTGTTCGCCGAGACCGGCCTGCTCGTCGGCTTCCTGCTGCCGGGCGACACGCTGCTGTTCTTCACCGGCGTGCTGGCCGTCGGCGGCAAGTTCGGCATCGACATCTGGTGGGTCTGCCTCGCCATCTCGTTCGCCGCGTTCCTCGGTGGTGAGGTGGGCTACCTGATCGGCCACAAGCTCGGCCCGCGGGTGTTCGAGCGCAAGGAGTCTGGGCTGTTCAGCGTGCGCAACGTCGAGCGCACCAACGCCTTCTTCGAGCGCTTCGGCGCCCTCGCCGTGATCATGGCCCGCTTCGTGCCGATCGTCCGCACCTTCGCCCCCATCGCCGCGGGCGTCGGCCACATGAACTACAAGAAGTACTCGCTCTACAACGCCATCGGAGCGCTGATCTGGGGCTCGGGCATCGTGCTGCTCGGCTTCGCCCTCGGCCAGATCGAACCGGTGCGCGAGTTCACCGAGAAGTACCTCGACATCGTGCTGATCGCCGTCGTGGTGCTGACGGTCATCCCGACCGTGTTCCACTACATCCGCGAGTCCCGCAAGGCCAAGCGCGACCTGCTCGAGGCCGAGGCCGAAGAGGTCGAGATCACCGGTGCGGCCGAGCGGCTGACGCTCGAGCCCGAGGTGTTCGGCGGCGACGTCGACACGAAGCCGAAGGGCTGACGACCCGCGGGCCGCTTCCCGCTGCCCGCTGCCCGCTGCCCGCTTCTAGCGGTGCGGGTTCTCCTCATGCCGCGCGTGCTCGACCGGCTCCAGCTGGAACGTCGAGTGCTCGACGTCGAAGTGCCCCTCGAGGCACTCGCCCAGGGAATCCAGCAGCAGCCCCGTCTCCCCGCGCTGGAAGACCACCGGCTCGACCACGACGTGGGCCGAGAACACGTAGCGGCCCGAGGTGATGGCCCAGACGTGCACGTCGTGCACCTCGACCACGCCGGGCTCGTCCATGATGTGCGAGCGGATGCCCGCCACGTCCATGCTCGACGGCGTCGCCTGACTCAGCACCTGCACCACGTCGCGGAGCAATGACACGGCCCGCGGCACGATCATCGCGGCGATCGCGAGCGAGGCGATGGCGTCGGCCTTCTCGAAGCCGGTGGTCAGGATGACGACGGCCGCCACGATCACGGCGATCGAGCCGAGCAGGTCGCCGAGCACCTCGAGGTAGGCGCCGCGCATGTTGATCGAGGACTTCGCTCCCCCGCGCAGCACCATCAGCGAGGCGAAGTTCGCCACGAGGCCCACGGCTGCGACGCCCAGCATCAGCGCGCCCTGCACCTCACCCGGCTCGCTGGAGAGCAGCCGGCCGACGGCCTCGACGGTGACGAACACCGCCACGACGATCAGGATCAGGCTGTTGATCAGTGCGCCGAACACCTCGGCGCGCTGGTAGCCGTAGCTATGCCGCTCGTTCGCCGGCCGGGCGGCCACGACGGTGGCGATCAGCGCGACGATCAGGCCGATCAGGTCGGAGAGCATGTGGCCGGCGTCGGCGAACAGCGACAGCGATCCGGACAGCACGGCACCGACGGCCTCGACCACGAGCACGGTCGAGACGATCGCGATGGCGACGGTCAGACGGCGGCGGTTCGCGCCGGCGCCGTGCGAGTGACCGTGGGAGTGGCCCTCGGCAGTGCCCCGTGCATCCGTCATACCGACCACCGTAACGGCCCGCGGGAGCCCCGTGGCGTGATTCGGCTAGTCGGGAATGACGTTCATTCTCAACACCGGGATGGCGGCCTCGAAGGCGCGCGCGCGGTGGCTGATCGCGTTCTTCTCGGCGGCGCTCAGCTCGGCCGCCGAGACCTGGAGACCCTCGGGCACGAACACCGGGTCGTAGCCGAACCCGCCGGCGCCCGCCGCCTCGCGCGCCAGTCGCCCGGGCCAGCGGCCCGAGACGACCTGCTCGAAGCCGGTGGCCGGCACGACGATCGCGATGTGGCAGGCGAAGCTCGCCGAGCGGTGCTCGTCGCGCACGTCGGCGAGCTGGTCGAGCAGCAGCTCGACGTTCGCGCGGTCGCCCTTGCCGTGGCCGGCCCAGCGCGCCGAGAAGATGCCGGGCGCGCCGCCCAGCACGTCGACGCAGATGCCGGAGTCGTCGGCGAGGGCCGGCAGCCCGGTGTGCTCGGCCGCCGTGCGGGCCTTGATCAGGGCGTTCTCGGCGAAGCTCACGCCGTCCTCGACGGGCTCGGGGCCGTCGTAGGCGACGATCTCGAGCTCGGGCAGGGCCTGGCCGAGGATGTTCTGGAACTCCTCGACCTTGTGGGCGTTGTGGGTCGCGAGCACCACGCGCATCAGGCGGTCTCCCCGGCCGCGTCATCCGTCAGCACCGCGGTCTGCAGCGTCGCGAGCTCGGCGGTGCCGTGCAGCGCGAGGTCGAGCAGCGCGTTCAGCTCGGTGCGGTCGAAGGGCGCGCCCTCGGCGGTGCCCTGCACCTCGACGAAGAGGCCCCTTCCGGTGACGACGACGTTCATGTCGGTCTCGGCCCGCACGTCCTCGACGTAGGCGAGGTCGAGCATCGGCGTGCCGTCGATGATGCCCACCGAGACGGCCGAGACCGAATCGATCAGCGGCTGCGACTTCTGGCCGATGAACTTCTTCTGGCGGGCCCACTCGATGGCGTCGACCATCGCGACGTAGGCGCCGGTGATCGCGGCGGTGCGGGTGCCGCCGTCGGCCTGCAGCACGTCGCAGTCGATCACGATGGTGTTCTCGCCCAGCGCCTTCATGTCGACCACCGCACGGAGCGAGCGGCCGATCAGGCGGGAGATCTCGTGGGTGCGGCCGCCGATGCGGCCTTTCACCGACTCGCGGTCGGTGCGGGAATTCGTGGCGCGGGGCAGCATCGAGTACTCCGCCGTCACCCAGCCCTTGCCCGAGCCCGACTTCCAGCGCGGCACGCCGTTGGTGAAGGATGCGGTGCAGAGCACCTTGGTCTTGCCGAACGACACCAGGGCCGAACCCTCCGCCTGGTCGCTCCAGCCGCGCTCGATCGTGACGCGACGCAGCTGGTCGGCCGTGCGGCCGTCTTTGCGGGGGCCGGTGGTCGGGGAATCGGTCACGGTGCTCTCCTTGCGGGATGGGGGATGGGGATGACGCCGGTCTCGACGAGCTCGACCCGCGAGACCTCGGGGCCGAGGAACATCTCGGCCAGGCGCAGGAACTCCTGCGCGCTCGTGCCGGTGGCCTCGTAGCGGTACTCGGGAGGTTCGGTGCTCGTGCGCTCCATGCCGGTGCGCACGAGGGTGCGGTAGACGTCGTTGGCGGTCTCGGTGTCGCTCGAGACGAGCCGCACGCCCTCCCCCACGACGTAGGAGATGGCGCCCTTCAGGAACGGGTAGTGGGTGCAGCCGAGCACGAGGGTGTCGATGCCCTGCTCGACCAGCGGCTCGAGGTAGCGCTCGGCGAGGGCGACCAGCTCGCGGCTCGTGGTGTCGCCGGCCTCGACGTGCTGCACGAACTCGGGGCAGGCCTGCGTGAACAGCTCGAGGTGGGGGGCCGCCGCGAAGGCGTCGTTGTAAGCGCGGGAGGTGATCGTCGCCTCGGTGCCGATGACGCCGACGCGGTTGTTGCGGGTGACGGTCACCGCCGTGCGGACGGCCGGCTGGATGACCTCGATCACCGGCACGTCGTAGCGCTCCCGGGCGTCGCGGAGCATGGCGGCGGAGGCCGTGTTGCAGGCGATCACGAGCATCTTCACGTCCTGGGCGACGAGGTCGTCGAGCACGTCGAGCGCGTAGCGGCGCACGTCGGCGAGCGGCTTCGGGCCGTAGGGAGAGTGGGCGGTGTCGCCGACGTAGAGGATCGACTCGCGCGGGAGCTGGTCGCGCACCGAGCGGGCGACGGTCAGGCCGCCGACTCCGGAGTCGAAGATCCCGATCGGCGCGTCACTCACGGTAGACCAGCCTAGCCCCGCCCGTTCTAAGCTCGAGCCGTGACCTCCTCCGCTGCTTCCACAGCCCTCCTGACCGACCGCTACGAGCTGACCATGGTCGATGCCGCGCTGCGGGCCGGCACGCACGACCGGCCGAGCGTCTTCGAGGCCTTCGGCCGCTCGCTGCCCCGGGGCCGGCGGTACGGGGTGGTCGCGGGCACCGGGCGGCTGCTCGAGCTGATCGCGCGGTTCCGCTTCGGCGACGACGAGCTCGAGTGGCTGCGCGCGAACGAGGTGGTGAGCGCACCGACCCTCGACTGGCTGGCCGACTACCGGTTCACCGGCACCATCCGGGGCTACCGGGAGGGTGAGGTCTACTTCCCCGGCTCCCCGCTGCTCGTCGTGGAGTCGAGTTTCGCCGAGGGCGTCGTGCTCGAGACGCTGATCCTCAGCGTGCTGAACTACGACTCCTCGGTCGCGGGCGCCGCCGCGCGGATGGTGTCGGCCGCGCGAGGACGTCCGCTCGCCGAGATGGGATCTCGTCGCACCGGGGAGCGCTCGGCGGTCGCCGCCGCCCGTGCCGCGTACATCGCCGGGTTCGGCGCCAGCTCGAACCTCGAGGCCGGTCGCAGCTGGGGAGTCCCGACGATGGGCACCGCCGCCCACGCCTTCACGATGCTGCACGACTCCGAGGAGGAGGCGTTCCGCGCCCAGGTCGACGCGCTCGGACCCTCGACGACGCTGCTCGTCGACACCTACGACGTGCCGGCCGGCGTCGCCACCGCCGTGCGCGTCGCGGGCACCTCGCTCGGCGCCGTGCGGCTCGACTCGGGCGACCTGCTGACGCTGGTGCACGAGGTGCGCGAGCAGCTCGACTCACTCGGGGCGACTTCGACGAAGATCACCGTCACGAACGACCTCGACGAGTACGCGATCGCGGCGCTGGCGGCCACACCGGTCGACTCCTACGGGGTCGGCACCTCGCTGGTGACGGGCTCGGGCCATCCGGCGGCCGGGATGGTCTACAAGCTGGTGGCGCGGCAGGGGGCGGACGGGGCCTGGGTGTCGGTCGCCAAGAAGTCGGCCGACAAGGCCACGCACGGGGGGCGGAAGCATCCGGTGAGGCTCCTCGGAGCATCCGGGACAGCGGTGTCGGAGACGATCTACGTGGGCGACGCGGCACCGGCCTCGGCGCTCGACTCGGGGCGGGCACTGCACGTGCCGCTCGTCGTGGAGGGGGTCGTTCAGGACGGGTTCACGGGTGCCGAGGGGGTGCGGGCCGCTCGTGCGCACCACGCCTCGGCCGTCGCGGAGCTGCCGGGTGAGGCGTTCCGGCTGGCGGCCGGGGAGCCGGTCGTGCCGACCGTGTACGAGACCGTCTGAGCAGCTGCTCCGGTACGGGCCGAGCACCCCGCGACGCGTTCTAGAATCGTCTCCATGTCCGATCCTCTCGCGCGCACCTCCGAACCCGGCGACCTCCCCGACGGCGGTGGTGGAACCACGACACTCGACCGCGAGCTCGAGGAGCTTCTCAACACCGAGAACATCGATCCGGGCGATCACGAGCGCTTCTCGCACTACGTCGAGAAGGACAAGATCCTCGAATCGGCCATGACCGGCAAGCCCGTCAAGGCGCTCTGCGGCAAGAAGTGGACCCCGGGCCGCGACCCGGAGAAGTTCCCGATCTGCCCCACCTGCAAGGAGATCTACGAGCGCCTGCTCGACGAGTGATCGTTCGGGGCTAGTTGCGCTGGGCCGCGGCGAGGATCTCGGGACCGCGGCGGTCGAAGATGCGGGCACCGGCGATGACGCCGACGACGAGCACCACGACGCCGACGCCGAGGCCGGTCCAGAGCGAGACCCAGAGGTACATCGGGTCGACGAAGACGCCGAGCACGCCGTAGACGAGTGCCGGGGTCGACAGCGCGATGGTGCCGAAGAGCGAGAACAGCTGCGCCAGCACCGAGGTCGGGCCGGTGGACTGAGGCTGCGTGAAGGCGCTGTCGCCCGGGCGCGTGGCCGCGTAGGGGAAGCGGGCCGAGAAGATGCTGCCGAGGCCGAGACCGGTCAGCACGAGGCAGGTGCAGACGCCCAGCACGGCAGGCAGCGCATCCAGATCGTCGGCGAAGAGCACGCTGAGGAACGAGCCGATGCCGATCAGTGGAACGGCGATCAGCACGATCGGGATCATGCGGCCGATGCGGTCGGCGAGACCGACCCTGCCGGCCACGAGGTGCAGCCAGACGGCGGTGTTGTCGAACGCCGTGTCGTTGTGCACGACCCAGCCGAGGAAGACGCACATCATCGGCAGCGGCAGCAGGGCCAGGTACTCGATCGGCACGCCGACGAACGCGAACACGAGCACCGCGAGCACCGCAGGAGCCGGCACGATGACGAGCTGGGCGAAGTAGCGGGGGTCGCGGGCCCAGTAGGTGAGCACGCGGGCCGCGATGGCGCCCGTCGGGGTCGACGGGGTGCGTCCGAACCAGCCGAGGCCCGCCTCGTCGCGCGTCTCGTCGTCGCGGGTGCCGGGCGAGACCAGCATCAGACCGACGAGGCCCCGCCACGCGAGCCAGAGCAGGCCCACGGTCGCGACCGCGATCAGGAGCTTCAGCACCGCGTAGACCCACTGGCCGTTCACCGCGTCGGCGGGGACCGCCCAGGCGGCGCCGAGCGGCGTCCAGCCGAGGGCACCCGCGAGGGCCGGCAGCACGCCGTCGCCGGCGGAGGCGTTGCCGCCCCAGCTGGTGATCATGAGAAGCAGGAGGCCGGGCACGAGCACCACGACGGCGAGCACGCCGACCACGGCGCCCACCTCGCGGGCGCGGCGGCTGGTGAAGGCGAAGGAGCCGAGCGAGATCGAGATGCGGGCGCCGAGCACGCAGGTGATCGCGCCGATCAGGCCCGAGACGATCGCGAGCAAGGTCGACCCGGGCGATTGCGACCACGTGACGGCGGTGGCGAGGCCGACGATCGTGACGACGAGGGCGGGAACGCCGAGGAAGGCGGCGACCAGCAGGCCGATCGCGAGGCGCCCGTCGGTGACGCCGAACAGGGCGAAGGAGCGCGGGTCGAGGCGGTCGGTCAGGCCGAACACCACGGGCACCAGCCAGAAGGCGGCGACCACGACGCTGCCCGAGATGACGACGACGGTGCGGGCGAGCTCGGGATCGGCGTCACGCAGGGTGACGAGGCCGGCCACCAGGGCGATCGTCATGACCGCCGCGTAGGCGAGGCCGATCAGCACCCCCACCAGCTGCGATGCCGGACGCCGCCCGGCGTTGCCGAGCAGCCGCAGTCTCAGTCGGAGGAACTCAGCAACCATTCCATGCCTTCCGCGCTCTTGCGGCCGCCGGCCAGCTCGATGAAACGCTCCTCGAGCGTGCCGCCCTCGCGCACCTCGTCGACCGTGCCCTTGGCGAGCACCCGGCCCTCGACGATGATCGCGACCCGGTCGCAGACGCGCTGGATCATGTCCATGCTGTGGCTGGAGAGCACGACCGTGCCGCCTCCGGCCACATAGCGCTCGAGGATCTCGACGACGTTCGACGCCGACACGGGGTCGACCGACTCGAACGGCTCGTCGAGCACCAGGATGCGCGGCGAGTGGATCATCGAGCTCGCCAGGGCGATCTTCTTGGTCATGCCGACCGAGTAGTCGGAGACCAGGCGGTTGATCGCGTCCTCGAGGCCGAAGGCGACCGTGAGGTCGTCGGCGCGCTGACGCACCGTCGCGGAGTCGAGGCCGCGGAGCGTGCCGGAGTAGTGCAGCAGCTGACGGCCGGTGAGGCGGTCGAACAGACGGAGGCGGTCGGGCAGCACGCCGATCAGGCGCTTCGCCGCTGCCGGGTCGCGCCAGACGTCGTGGCCGAAGACCGTGATGGAGCCGCCGCCGGGGCGGAGCAGGCCGGTGGCCATCGAGAGCGTGGTGGTCTTGCCGGCGCCGTTCGGGCCGACGATGCCGTAGAAGGAGCCCTGAGGCACGTCGATGTCGATGCCCGCGACGGCCGTGGTGCTGCCGAACTTCTTCGTCAGGCCCGAGATGGAGAGGCTGATGCGGTTCGGGTCGAGGTCGCGCACGATGGATGCCGGAGCGGAGCGCTGGGCCGGGCGGCGCGCCGGGGTGCGGGGCTTCGAGGGGGTGCGGGGGGCGGCCGGGGTGGTGGCGGCCGCGGGTGCCGTTCCGGCCGCGGCGGCTCCGGCCGCGGGCTTGCGCTGCACCGGCTTGCGGGGGCTGGCGGGCTTCTTCGCCGGGGCCTTCGCGGCGGGCGCGGAGGCGGTGGTGGCCTCGGAGGCCGGTGTGGCCTCGGAGGTTTGTGTGGCCTCGGGGGCGGCCTGAGCATCCTGAATCGTCGTCGGGTCGGTGGCCTTGGCGGTCGCCGCACGGGATGCCGTGGTCTTCGCCGCGGAGGTCTTGGCTGCGGTCGTGCGCGCTGCAGCCGTCTTGGCTGCGGCGGGCGTGCGCTTCACCGGCTTGCGGGGCGCTGCGGAGCTCGTGCCGGCGGCCGAGGTGGCCGGCGCCTTGCGAGGTGCGCGCTGATCACCCGAGCGCGCTCCCCCAGCATCTGGAGTGTCTGACTCTGAGCTCACCGCACCAACCTATCAATCCCGTCGAGACGCCGCACCGGCCCCAGGCGCACGTTCACGAAGCCCCCAGTCTGACACCCTCGGCCCCCGCCGACGCATCACGAAAGAGAAACGATACACGGGTTTCCCCTTGCCCGAAAAAGGGCTCATAGTACGCTGTCAGGAGGCATGAAGACGTGTCTGGAACATGACCATGAGGTTAACCAGGCCTGAGAACTGGTCGAACCCATCGACCAGAGGAGAAAACATGACAACGCAGGTCGTCATTCTCGCCGCCGGCATGGGCAGCCGCTTGGGCCGCTCACTTCCGAAGCCGCTCACCGAGCTGAGCGACGGGCGCACCATCATGGGGCAGCAGTTCGACAACATCCGGCACACCTTCGGCAACGCCGCCAAGGTCACCGTGGTCGTCGGCTACAAGCTCGAGCACATCATCGAGGCGTTCCCCGACGCGTCCTTCGTCTACAACGAGGAGTACGACCAGACGAACACCTCGAAGAGCCTGCTGCGCGCCCTCCAGGCGTCGACCTCCGGCGGGGTGCTCTGGATGAACGGCGACGTCGTCTTCTCCCCCAGCGTGCTCGACCGCACCGTGCCGCTGATCGCACGCGACCAGTCGTTCGTCACCGTCAACACCGCGAAGGTGTCCGACGAGGAGGTCAAGTACACGACCACCGCCGAGGGCTACATCGACGAGCTGTCGAAGACCGTCGTGGGCGGGCTCGGCGAGGCCGTGGGCATCAACTACATCTCCTCGCGCGACAAGGCGGCGTTCATCCGCCACCTGCAGCGCGTCAACGACCAGGACTACTTCGAGCGCGGCCTCGAGCTCGCCATCGAGAAGGACGGCGTGCTGGTCGAGCCGATCGACATCAGTGACCTCTACGCGGTCGAGGTCGACTTCGCGGAAGACCTGGAGCGCGCGAACCTTTTTGTCTGATCTCTGATTTCGGCGTCCTCGCCGCCGAAATCGTTTCGGCGAGCGTCGGCGGCGTGCTGGGTTCCGCCCGCTGGGCGCGGGGCGTTAGGCTGAGCCCTCAGGCGACGAAAGGGCACCATCCGTGAGCGCAGCGACACAGCTGCCGCCGGCGCGCAAGGGCGGCGGATGGTCGCGGTACCGTCATTCGCTCTGGCTCCTGACCCGCCGCGATCTGCGGGTGCGCTATTCCACCTCGGCGCTCGGCTACGTCTGGTCTATCCTCGACCCGCTCGTCATGGCGGGAATCTACTGGTTCGTCTTCACCCAGGTGTTCCAGCGGCCCGTCGGCGCCGAGCCGTACATCGTCTTCCTGCTCTCGGCGCTGCTGCCGTGGATGTGGTTCAACGGCTCCGTCTCCGACTCGACCCGCGCCTTCCTGCGGGAGGCGAAGCTCATCCGCTCGACGAAGATCCCGCGCACGATCTGGGTGAACCGCCTCGTGCTCTCCAAGGGCATCGAGTTCGTGGCGAGCATCCCGGTGCTGGCCTTCTTCGCGATCTTCTCGGGCGCCGCCGTCGACGTCGACCTCGTCTGGTTCCCGCTCGGCATCCTGCTGCAGGCCGTGCTGACCGTCGGAGTGACGCTCATCGTCGCGCCGCTCGTGGTGTTCTTCCGCGACCTCGAGCGGGCCGTGAAGCTCGCCCTGCGCTTCCTGTTCTACGCCTCGCCCATCATCTACGGCACCCACGACCTGCCCTCCGAGCTGCAGAGCTGGGCGGCCTTCAACCCGCTGAGCGGCATCTTCTCGCTCTACCGGGCCGGGTTCTTCCCCGACCAGCTCGACTGGTACCAGGTCGGCATCGGCGCGCTGATGTCGCTCGTGCTGTTGGCGATCGGCGTGCTCGTCTTCCAGCGCTCGGAGCGCTCGGTGCTGAAGGAGATCTGATGGCCGGGGGTATGGATCGGGCGGTCGGCACGGACCACGACGTGATCGCGGTCGAGAAGGTGGGCATCCGCTTCAAACGGAACCGCCGTGCCCGCCGCAGCTTCAAGGACCTGTTCGCCGGCCGCAGCCGCCGCTCGCGGCCCGACGAGTTCTGGGCGCTCCGCGACGTGAGCTTCACGGTGAAGCAGGGCGAGGCGATTGGCGTCATCGGCCGGAACGGGCAGGGCAAGTCGACGCTGCTGAAGCTCGTCGCCGAGGTCGTGCTGCCCGACGAGGGCCGCGTCGGCGTGTTCGAGGGCGTGGCGCCGCTGATCGAGATCACCGGCGGCTTCGTCGACGACCTCTCGGTGCGCGACAACGTCTACCTCACCGCGGGCCTGCACGGCATGACGCGCAAGGAGGTCGACGCCCGCTTCGACTCGATCATCGAGTTCGCCGAGATCGGCGACTTCCTCGACACCCCGTACAAGCATCTGTCGAGCGGGATGCGCGTGCGCATCGCCTTCTCGGTCATCGCGCAGCTCGAGGAGCCGATCATCCTGGTCGACGAGGTGCTGGCGGTGGGCGACAAGGGCTTCCGGGAGAAGTGCTACCGGCGCATCGAGGAGCTGCTCGCCGGGGGCCGCACGCTGTTCTTCGTGTCGCACAACGAGCGGGACCTGCGGCGCTTCTGCACCCGTGGGCTGTACCTCGACAAGGGGCGGCTGGTGTTCGACGGGCCGATCGACGAGGCGCTGGGGCGGTACGCGGCCGACACGGCCTGAGGGTCGACTCCTCCTGCAACTGCCTGTGCACTTCCACGTTCTCTCCACAAGCACGCCCCCACGGCCCCCGACCGCCCCCACCGTCAGTGGCACCCGGTGTGGTGGACCCATGACCACCACACCCATCACCCGCCCCACACCCATCACTCGCCCCGGAACCGGCCGTCTCGCCTACCAGGTCCCGCTCCGCCTCGACCGCCGCGGCGCCCCCAACCGCTACCTCCTCCGCAACGTCGGCGACGAGCCGCTCCGGGGGCTCTCGTTCAGCCTGCTCGGGGCCGGTCTCATGCGGGCCACCGCTCCGCTCCTGCTCGCTCCGGGCCAGGAGGTGCGGCTGGGCATCCGCGGTGCCACGCTGCCGCTCACGGCGGTGCTGGTCGTGCGCTGGTTCCGGCCGAACGGCGACGAGTACCTCTGGCGGGTGAGCTTCTGAGCGGGCTCGCCCGCCGGCGGGGTACTGCGCCTCCGGCTAGGGAGTTCCGCCGGTCTCGCGGGCGCGGATGAGGTCGGCGACCGTGACCTTGTGCGGCCGCTCGGGCAGCATGTCGGGCGTCATCCCGTCGATCAGCACGGCGGGGTTGAGGTTCAGCGCCCCGGCGATCCGCAGAATGGTGTGCAGTGACGGGTTAGAGTATCCGTACTGTGACACTCATGACACGAGCCGCCATCTACGCCCGCATCTCCCAGAAGGACGAGTCCTTCGACAAGGTCGAGTCTCAGCTTGACCGCTGCCAGCAGTTCGCAGACCGCGAGGGTTACACCGTCACCCGCATCTTCACGGACGATGGTATCTCCGCATGGTCCGGGAAGGAACGTCCCGGCTTTCTCGACCTTCTATCGGCAGTCACGGCCGAAGAGATTGACGTTGTCGTAGCAGTGGCGCAGGACCGCCTGTCCCGCAACGACACCGACTGGCTAGCCCTCAAGGTTGCCTGCCAGCGGTCGGGGGCGCTTGTGCACACCATCGCGAATGGAAAGGTGGACAGCCAGGATCCGTCCTCCGTAGCCATGGCCGGGATGCTCCAGGTGCTTGCCGACATGGAGAGCGCATCGAAGTCGCAAAAGATCCGCGCTCGCATCACCACCGCAAGGGCCGCAGGCTCACCCCTCTGGGGACGCGTCCCGTTCGGGTACTCGGACCGTCACACCGCGCATCCCGAGGAGGGCCCGCTGGTCACGCAGGCCTACGCCGACGTTCTCGAAGGCAAGACCCTCTATTCAATCGCCCGCCGGTTCAACGACGCCGGGCACACAACACGAACCGGCAAGCCATTCAACGGCGGAGCGATCCGGGACATCCTTCAGCGTCCGCGGAACGCTCGCTTGGTGGAGTCCTATGGTGTTATCCAGGACGGTCAAGAGGGCGACTGGGAGGCTATCGTCGACCTCCCCAGCTGGCAGTCCGTGAACAAGATCCTGGCCAATCCTGCCCGCCGCAAGAGCCACGGGGCCAACACCACCTTCCTACTTGCCGGGGTCGCCCGATGCGGGATCTGCGGAGAGGTGATGCGATCAGCCTCCGCCTCGAAGAACGGCATCAAGACGGCGCAGTACCGGTGCTCAAGCAAGACCGATCAACGCGAGAACGATGGTCGGCGGCACACCACCGCTCGCCGCGATGACCTGGACACCGCCGTCCTGTCCGAAGTGGTGCGGGTCTTCCATGAGGAGTACATCAAGCCGGACCTCCAAGAGGTGGAGCACCCCTCAGGTGCTGTCGCCGTCTACGTCAAGCCCCGACTCCCGAAGGACCCGAACGGCCCTGCCCGCGACCGGATCGAGGTGCGGCTCGCTGAGATCCGCGAGGCCCGCGCGAATCTATTAGCACTCGCTGCCATGCCCGGATTCGACATTCTCGCGACCAGCCGACAGGCGGAGCAGCTACAAACAGAGGAGGCGGCTCTGATCGTGGAGCGCGACGCCATCGCAGAGGCCGATGCGCGATCTGGAGTCCTCGCCGGGATCCGGGATGCCATGCTCAGCGGGGTCCAAGTTCAGGACCTCGCCCCCTCGATTGACCGGGCACTGCGAGCGCTGCCGATCGACAAGCAACGCGCGCTGGTGCAGTCGATGTTCACCGTCACGGTGCATCACGGCAAGGGTGCACACCGGTTCGAGATTGCGGCTACCGCCCGCCACTCATGATCGTCGGACCCGGCCGAGTGACCCGAGCGAACGCGTAGCCCTGGGCGGGCTCCCAGGTCTCGGTAATCGTGTAACCGGCCATCTCCAGAATCCCTTCGGCGACACCGTAGTGCGGGGCCGGGTCGAGGGGTTCGCCTGCGAAACCCCCTAGCGGATTAGCCGGGTGGCCGGTCACGGTCAGCCGCCACCCCGGGTCCTCATCGTGGTAGCGGAGTTCAGCAGTCTCATTAGCCATGTGTCGAACATAACGGAAGGCCCTCCCGGCGCAACAGGAGGGCCTTCCATTCATATCAAGCGGCCTCGGCTGTCGGCGTAGTGATCCCGGCCAGGGTTACTGTCTTCCCGTCCGCCGACACGATCAGCGGGCCGTCCGCCGCCGTCCAGCGCTTCCACTTCCGACTCCAAGCCTTGTAGGCGGAGTCAGTCGCCGTGGCCTTCGGGATGCCGCAGGCGATGCGAAGGTCAGCCTTCGACTTGGCCGAGGCATCCGCGAGAAGATCTCGCACGATGTTCCAATCAGTGTCTGATTCGACGGTGTTGGCCTGCCGAACAACCGCCGACCCTGCGTGGTCATCAAGGTAGAAGCCCTCTAGCTTGAGGGGCGCACCGTCCTTCTGCTTGCCATCGTCGGATACCTCGGTCGAGAGACAAAAGCCGCCCTTGGATGACTTGGCCACAATTACAGTGTCAGCGTTGGCGCGGATGACCGATGATCCCCGGACGCCTCCGCTGGACTTGTTCACGTGGTGAACCAGGATGACGGTGGAACCCTCCTTGTGGTCTCGTAGCTCCTTCGCGGTGCGGAAGACCTTGGAGAGTTGGCCCGCATCGTTCTCGTTCTCGACTCCCCCCAGCTGCGACAGGGTGTCCAGAATGACGATGTCGGGCTGGAGGTCGTCCAGGAGGGCTCCGAGGCGTTGCACCGACTCAGGGTCTGACAGGTTGACCCCGGACTCCAGGTAGTTCATGGAGCCCTCCGGCGGCGTGGTGTAGTTGGCAGAGTCCCAAGCTCGCGCTCGCTTGCCGAACGCGCTCGCGCCCTCAGCTACGACGTAGAGCACCGTCCCCTTGCTGGTGTCGCGGTAGAAGAACCGCTGGCCGGTCGCGATGCACCGGGCCATATGAAGTGACATGAAGCTCTTACCGATTCCCGCCTCGCCAGCGAAAACAGCCACCGTGCCCTTCTGAAGAAGACCATCAATCCACCAGTCCGGTGCAGGCCGGGCCAGGATGTCGGCCTCAGACACAAGGGTCAGTTCCGCCTTGGCGATGCCGGAGTGGCGGCGCTGAGCCTCCTCGCGGACCTTCAGCTTGAATGTCTCCGCCCTGACCGCCGTTTCAAATTCCGCGGCGTCGGCTCCGGTTACTAGCTCCTCTCGAAGTAGAGCGTCATTCTGTTCGGGGGTGTTGGCCTGGATGGCGTCCAGCTTCTCAGCCACTCGGGCATGCGCCTCGGGTGTATCCCAGGCCGGAAGCCCGCCGCGCCTTGCCGCCGCCCATTCCAACGCGGCCCGAGCCTCCCTCGTGATGTCGCCATAGTCTTCTGTGTCTTCTGGGGTACCTCCGTCTAGGTGCTCAGACATCGGCCTCACCCGCCTGAGCCGGAAGCGCCTGGGTCAAGGTGGCCCGCGCCGCTGCGATGAGAACAAGGGCCTCTGTGTAGTCTTCGGGGCTCATGCGGACACCACCCAAGCGCCGGTCGCGTCCTCGACAACCCAGGCCCAACCAAACTCCAGCTGCCCATACAGGTCCGCGTCCTGGACGACGTACTCCGGGAGGGGGATGTCCGCGTAGGCCTTGTAGGCGTGCGTCTGGAGGGTGGTGAGGTCATCCTGAAGGATCGGGACCAGAGGGTTGACGGTGCCCCGGGCCTCGGGTGCCATGTCTCGATACGCTGCCAGTCCGATGATGGCGTGCGCCTGGTGCTTGCCTCCAACCTCATAGATGGCGACCAGCGGCCGGAGGGTTTCGGTGAAAGTGTTCACGATGAACAAGGGGGTGCTCCTCTTCTAGGGAACCGCGAGCGTCTGCCGCGGTATTTCAATTAGAGAGGAATTCTCAGAGGGTGATTCGGGCGAGAAGGCCCGCTTGGTGGAGTCAGAAAAGATGGACACTTAGGGAAAGTGGACATGTCCACTCTGTCCATTTGTCCACTTTTTCAGGGTCGACTTCCGCGTAAACAAAGGGATGTAGACAGTGGACAAGCAAAAGTGGACACGCATGACACACCCGTAGGGTGTCCATGTGTCCATTGCTGTGGATGTCCATCAAGAACTGATTTGAGTTCCGATCACACCGAAGTGATTTCGAACGTTCGAGCAGTTTCAACTGTTGCGAGAACCGCAAATGTCAGCCGATCCGCAGCCCATCATCGTGTAGTACTCCCGAATCATCCCTCCGCCAGGTTGTCATCCTGAGAATATGTCAACCACGAATTGCGAGTGCGGGAAGCCGATCAAGCACCCCGTCACAGGAGAGTGCAGCACCTGCTATCAGCGGCGCTGGTACCGGGAGCATCGAGCCAACCCGCGCCCCTCCGGCGGCTCAACCCTCGGCCCCTGCACCTACACACACGCTCATGTCAAGGTCGCGCGTTGGCGCGGCAAGGCAGCCGAGCACCCCTGCCTCCTCTGCGACAACGGCACTCCAGCCGAGGAGTGGAGCTACCGAGGCGGCTCCGAGTACGAGCAGACCGAGGAGCGCATCCAGCGCACACGGAAGGGCACCGAGTCCCGCCACTTCCTGTCATGGTCCCCCGACATCAACGCCTACGACCCGCTCTGCAAGCCTCACCACCTGGAGCGCGATCGGGGGACGGCATGAGCTACCACCTGAACCTCCAGCTGTGCGAATGCATGCGGGCCACCGTGTACAGCCACGGCGCTTGCTACGCGTGCTACAAGAAGCGCTGGCTCAAGACCACCACCGCACCCCTGGTGCATGGCAAGAACTACACCTACGCGCAACGCGGGTGCCGGTGCGAACCGTGCCGAGACGCGAACCGCACCTACCGGAAGAAGAAGGGACTTCGATGAGCGCCCTAGACGACTACAAGACCCGAGAGGGCCGCGTGCTGGCAGCCGTAGCGCTGGGCCTCCTGCGGGCCGCACAGGCGTGCGAGGACCTAGCCGAGCAGGGCGAGCCTGCCAGTGAGTAGACACCACCGCAAGCACTGGACCAGCGCAGACCGCAGTCGCTGGGTCATCGTGTTCGACGCGATGTTGCCGGTGCCGTGCTCCAAGTGCGGGAGCGCTGTCATGCCCGGCACCCGCTACGACATCGACCACCTCATCCCGTTGAGTGCGGGCGGCCCGAGCACAGCGCAGAACCTGTGGCCCTCGCACGTGAGATGCAATCGATCAGATGGGGGCCGCTTGGGATCGGACAAGACCAACGGAACAACGCGACGAGACAAGAGAGGAGAGCCGGAATGGTGATCGCGAACGCAGATGAAACGCTTTTTGAGATCGGTCGCGAAACCCCCGTTCCGGCAAGAGAATCTTCTTTTTCCCCGGGAGCCATCGTCACTCTCGACAACTGGGAGGCCATCCGAGACTCCGGAATTTCTCCACGATTCGTCTCCGACTTGAACGGATCTCGGCGGAGTCGGGAGGAGTTCCTTGAGGGTGCCCGGATGCTCGGACTTAACACCATAAGGAAGCCCCTGCACCCGCAGCAGCTGGTCATTGCGGACGCCCTTGGAGCCGAGCTTGAGGACGGTCGCCCGGTCAACTCGACGGTCGGCATCCTGGTTCCGCGTCGTAGCTCGAAGACCACCTCCATCGTGTGCGTGATGCTGGGCCGGTGCGCCCTCCGGGAGGAGTACCTGGTGGGCTTCACGCTGGCCACGACCGGTGCAAAGGCCAGAGCCCGGTTTCGCGCGGACATCGTTGGCCCGCTCGAACGAATTTGGCCGAACGCTGAGACTAGGCCCTTTGCCATCCGGAAGGCGGCGGGTTCGGAGGCTATCGAGTGGCCCTCGGGCAGCCGGTTCTCTGTGCTGACACCTTCGGGTGAATCATTCCGTTCGGACGCGCTAGATGCCGTCGTGATTGACGAGAGTGGAGAGGCCAGTCCCGAGCTTGGGGAGGACCTTCTGGCCGGTGCGCGAGCCACGCAGGACACGCGCCCGGACGGCCAATTCATCATCGCCGGTACCGCTCCGAGCTACCGCGCTGGCAACCTCCTCTATGACACCCTGGAGGAGTTCAAGGCCAGTGCGCCTCGGGTTGGGATTGTCGAGTACAGCGCCCCCGAGCCGGTGACGATCGAGGACTACGCAGACTGGCCGACTATGCGGGAGATCACCCTCAAGGCTCATCCAGGCGTCGGGACGCTGACCACCATCGATGTGATGGAGGAGCGCTGGAGGCAGTACCGCGAGAAGCCTCAGTCGTACTTGAAAGAATACTTGTCTATCCCAGGCATGGCCGGTCAGGCCAACGCCTTGTTCGACTATGAAGCCTGGATGCTGCACGCCTCGCCCGTAGCGTTCCCCAAGCCCCCGGCCAACGCCACGCTCACCATCTCCGTGCACCCTGACCGGCTCGCCTCGGTCGCCCTCGCCGCCTGGCGGGACGAGAAGGGCAAGGCGTGCTTCCTGGTCCTCAAGCATGCGCCGGGGCTGGACTGGCTGACCGACTTCGCTAGCGCCGCAGCGCTCAAGCGGAGCATCCCGGTGGTCTACGACAACCGCACCGGCTCGGAAGTGCTGGTGGTCACCGAGCGCATGAGCCGCCTCAAGCCCCGGCCGCGTCTGAACCCCCGGAGCTTCCGCGACGTACAGACCGCCACCAGTCTCCTCATCTCAGAGATCGAGACGGGCAACGTCCGCCACTGGAACCAGGATCCGCTCAACATCGCAGTCAAGGTAGCCGTCAAGCGCTCGCACCGAGGGTCCACCCTCATCGGCCGCGCACTCGACACAGACGACATCCTGGCAGTCGAGTGCGCGGCCCTCGGGTTGCACGCCTACGACGCACAGCCCAGACGGCAGCGCCTTCCGAGTATGACCGCCGCCTGATCCCCGAGCACTTCCTAGGCCCCGACTTCCCCGCCGTTGCAGGGGAAGCGGGGCCATTCCTGCGTTACGGCCCGGATCGCAATTCTGAGGAAACGTCACGCTTAGTAGATGGGAATGTTCAGACGCGCACGGGACCTCAGCAACGGTCCCTCAGCAATCGCGTCCCCGTTCACCAATGGCTCCGCAACGCTCAATCAGGTACTGCTTTCCGAGGTCTTCGGATCCGATGTCGCCGAGCGCCTACCCTTTACCCGCACCGAGGCCATGAGCATCCCCGCGGTTGCCAAGGCGCGCAACCTGATCGTCACAACCGGCTCCAAGTTCCCGCTTCGCGCCCTCGATGCCAACGGGCCGGTAGCCACGCAGCCGACCTTCCTCTACCGGACCGATTCCGAGGTCACCCCGTTCGAGCGCCTGGCCTTCACCATCGACGACCTGATCTTCTACGGCATCTCGCTCTGGCAGGTCGACCGCGGCGCGGCCGGACAGATCACACGCGCCAACTGGCTCCCCATGTCCCGTTGGACGATCACTGAGGGTGTCGTGCTTATCGATGAGCAGCCCGTCCCCGAGTCCACATACATCCTCATCAACTCGCACTGGGATGGCCTTCTCAACGTAGCCACGCGCACGCTGCGAGCGGCGCGGGACCTCGAAAACTCGTGGGCCGCTCGGGTACGAAACCCTGTTCCCGTCACGGTGCTGTCCCTGGATTCGGAGTACAACCTGGACCCCGAGGAGACGGAGGCGCTTCTCACACAGTGGCGCACCCTCCGCCGCAGTCCCGAGGGTGCTGTGGGCTACACGCCCGCCGGTATGACCATGGAGACCTTCGGAGAGGTCCCGACCGACCTGTTCATCGAAGGTCGCAACGCAATCCGGACGGACATCGGATCCTTCCTCAACGTCCCGACTTCGCTACTAGACGGCTCCCTCTCGACCGCCTCGCTGACCTACAGCACAGCTGAAGGCAACCGGAACCGCTTCTACGACGAGACCTTGCCCATGTACCTGGACGCCATCTCGGCCCGTCTCTCGATGGATGACGTGGTGCCCCGAGGACAGCGCGTGGCATTCGACCTTTCCGAGGCTTACGCCCTCACGCCCACTTCTACCGGTCCCGTCTTGGAGGACTAACCCCTTATGACTGACATCCAGATCGAGAGCGGAACGCTCTACGCCAACCGCGATGAGCGCACCGTCTCGGGCCTCCTGGTCCCGTTTGGAGAAGAGGGCAACACCAACCTTGGCCGCTTCACTGTCAAGGCTGGGGCCTTCACCCTCCCGCGCGACCCGTCCGTTGTGACGCTCAACACAGACCACGACCGAGAGTCACCCGTTGGCCGCGCGGTCCTCCTCGCAGAGCGCGAGGACGGCATCCACGCCACATTCAAGTTCGCGGACACCGAGGAGGCGGATGCAGCCCTAGAGGCCTTCGCCTCGGGCACCCGCTCCAAGCTCTCTGTCGAGGCCAAGGGGATTGTTCTCCGCGCCGGTCAGGCCCTCGCAGGCCGCATCTTCGGAGCCGCAGTCGTAGCCAAGGGCGCGTTCCCGAGCGCAACCCTCCTGGCCGCAGACGCTGGGGAGTTCCCCTTCGAGTCCGAGGCCGACGCCTCTGCACCTCTCGCGCCCGTGGATGGCGACATCGCTATCCAGGCCACCGAGGTTCCCGAAACGGTCACCGTCACAGCCGGTGACAGCAACACCACCTTCACCCCCAACCAAGAAACGGAGGAGCCCGCCGTGGCCCTGCCAAACACTCTCAACGCCGGTGCTCCGGTAGAAGTCAAGGAGCGCGGCCTAGGCCTCGCCGAGATGAACACCCTCTACGCACAGCGCGCCTCCGGCCTTCTGTCGGACTCGGACTTCGCTGCACGCATCGAGGGGCAGAACGGCGCAACGCTGTTCGCCGCCCTTTCGGACATCAGGTACGACTCGACAGGCGGCATCGCCCCCGCCATGACCTCCGCCCCTCAGTGGCTCGGGGAGGTCTGGAGCGCTACACAGTACCGTCAGCAGATCCTGCCGCTGTTCGCTCACAAGGACCTCACCGGCCTGACCTTCTCTGGCTTCAAGTGGGGGGTTCGTCCGAGTGGTGGAGACTGGGCAGGAAACAAGAGCAACGTTCCCTCGAACACCCTGACCGTCAGCCCCGTCAGCGGTAGCGCCGTTCGCTACGCAATCGGTCACGACATCGCAATCGAGTTCGCTCACTTCCCCGTCGATGGATTCTTCGAGTCGTACGCCGCTGCCGTCTCCGAGGACTACGCCAAGTGGTCCGACGCCAAGGTTGCAGCCGCAGCTATCGCTGGTGCGACCGTTCTAGCTGGTGACGCCCTCACCACCCTGCCCGGTGGTGCCAACGGCAACATCGGTTCCGCAGCGTCTGCGATCATCGACGGAATCGTTGCTCTCTCGGCAACGGGCACACTGCCGGACTTCGCGCTGGTTGCCCCCAACCTGTACAAGCAGCTTCTCAAGCAGCCGAACAACAACATCCTGGGCTACGCATCCGCTGCGCTGGGTGTCACCGAGGGTGACCTCGCAGGCTTCACCATCCGCCCCTCCGCTTCGGTCGCCACTGGCAAGGTCCTGGTTGGCGCTCGCGAGGCCGTCACGGTCTTCGAGCTTCCCGGCGCTCCGATTCGCCTGGACGCTTTGGATCTGGCCCGAGGCGGAACCGATAAGGCCGCTTTCGCGTACTTGGCAGTCAATGTCAACGACTCGGCTGCACTCCAGCTGGTCACTGCCGCCACGGTCTAACTATTTAGGCGGCGGGGTTTCAGTAGAGGTTTGCCCCGCCGCCTTCTCACCCCGAGGAGGTGAACGCATGACTCTTGAGCTATTCGAGGACCCGAACAACCGCTACTGGTTGTCGGATGAGGAGGTCGCAGACCTCTGGCCCGACGCACCCGCAGATGACCTCCTGGCCATGCTGAACGCCGCCGCGATCGAGCAGCTGAGCGCCTATGCTCCGGCCTCCGCGCTGGAGCCCTACGAGACAAACGGGTACTTGTACCAGCCCGGTCTCCCTGACGCTTTCAGGCTGGCTCAGCTGATGCAGGTCCGGAACCTATACAACGCAGGCCGTGTGTCGCCGGCGGGTGACCTAGGGGCCGGCGACTTCACCTTCACACCGTTCCCGCTCACCTGGCAGGTCCAGGCACTCCTCCGCCCGAAGCGGGGAAGGCCGGTGATCGGATGAGCACCCTCGCTGAGAACCTGGTTGGCCTACTCAAGCCGATGCTTCCGGAGAAGTTCCGCTACGTCACCTCGGAGCGCAACATCGACACCCTCAGTGCCCCCACGGTCATCGTGACGCTACAGAACATCGAGCCCGCCCCGAACATCCAGGCCGGGTCCAACCTCCTGACCTTCCGCGTCACCATCGCCGTTCCGACATCGAACTTCGACAAGGCCGAGGAGTCCCTTGAGGACGCCGTCCTGGGCCTTCTCGCCGCGTTCGATGACCTCCCCGCATTCCTCTGGTCCGGGGCCAACAAGGTCCGGTATGAGGACTCGCTGGCCTTCGACATCACCCTCACCGTCACCTCACGAAAGGACTGACCCCGTGTCCGTCATCAACCTTGCACCTCTCGTCATCAAGGACGCCGTGCTCCAGATCGGGGCCGACCAGTTCGAGAAGGCTGTCTCCAACGTCACCTTCACTCCCTCCGCTAACGCCGTAACTTGGGCCGGGATCGGAGGCAACTCATTCACCGATACCTCAGTAGCGACGTGGCAGGTTTCCATTTCCTACGTTCAGGATTGGGACACCGCTGGTTCGCTCTCGCAGTACCTCTTCGCGAACGAAGGCGCGACGGTTGCCGGTGTCTTCCGCCCCCGCTCGGGTTCGGGTCCTAGCTTCTCCGTCAACCTGGCCCTCACCCCCGGTGCCATCGGCGGAGCGGGCAACGCGACCGCAGAGGCCACGGTCACCCTTGGCCTGACCGGCAAGCCCGTCATTGTGCCGGGCACCCCTGTCATCCCTACCGTCACGGGAATCACCCCCACCGGCGGCGGGGCCGCTGGAGGTATCCAGGTGAAGATCACAGGCACAAAGTTCACCGGCGCTACCTCGGTCAAGTTCGCTTCGACACCTGCGACCTCCTTCATGGTCGATAGCGACTCGGTCATCTATGCAGTTGCGCCAGCAGCGTCCATCGGCGTCAAGGCTGTCACCGTCACCAACGCAACTGGTATTTCGACGGTGACCACCAACTACACCGTCATCTGATCTGTCTACGTGGAGGCCGGAATGTTCCGCATCGACGCCCGCAGCTCACGCGAGCTGCAAGCGCTGATTCTTGGACTCAACCGGGCCTCCAAGGAGATGCAAGGCAACATCCGGAAGTACACCCGGTCTGAGCTTGAGCCGGAGTGGCAGAAGGGTCTGGCTCAGCGGGCGGAGACGCGGCTAGAGCACCGGGTGCTAGTAGACACGGCTCGAGTCTCGGTCAGCAATCAGAATGTCCGACTCAAGTCCGCATCGCTCAGCAAGTCACTCTCCGGAGGCCTCAAGCCCTCAGAGTCCTGGTACGCAGCCGAGTTCGGCGCAGATGCCGGGAAGACCACGACCTACACCGCGACCTCTCGGAAGGGAAACCGGTATCAGGTCACCCGCCACACCTCGGCACAGCTTCGTCCCCGACGCCGCAACGGCTACGTCATCGGGCCGACCGTCGATGATCTCCTCCCGAGGCTAGCCAGTCTCTGGTTCCAGACAGCAATCAAGACGCTCCGCGATGGAGCAGAAGGGAAGTAGCGCCATGGCTGGCTTCAGTATCGACATCGCTGCCAACACCCGCTCTGTCATCGCCGGTGCCAAGGACACAGCGGACGCTTTCGAAGACGTTGCCGACGCACTCGATGACCTCACGCGTGCCGCTGACAAGTCTGGCGACGACATCGCCGACAGCACCAAGGATGCGGGCCGTGCAGCCGAGGACCTGGGTCGCAACTACAAGACCGCAGCCGGTCGGATCGAGGACGGCTCCGATGAGGGACGCCGCGCCACCGAGAAGCTGGAACGGTCGTTCAAGGAGCTTGCCGACACTGCTAAGCGAGAGACGCGGGACGCCGGGGATGACCTCGGGCGCAACGTCAAGCGCGGCACCGACAAGGCGGAGTCAGGTTTCACAGACCTCAAGTCCGAGGCTGCGCAGAGCGCTCGCGAGACTGCCGCCAGCTTCCGGGAGGTTGGGGACGCTGGAGATCTCGTGCAGGAGGTCCTGGCCAATGCGCTCGGAGGATTCGGGCCGATCGGTCTGGCAGCGGGAATCGCAGGAGCGGCTGGTTTTGGAATTCTGACGGAGGCCATCAACACCGGGACCGAGGAGTCCAAGGAGCGCGTCTCCGCGATGTACGACGACATGATCGAGTCCGGTCAGAAGTTCGTCACGGACAGCTACGTCTCTGAGGCCATCAAAGCTATTCAGACTGACGCGGAGGGTGCGGTTGCGTCCTACGCGCAGGCTCAGGAGATCGCGACCATGACCGGCGCAGAGCTATCAACGGTTCTTCGCGGGCTAGCCGGTGACACCGCCGCGCAGACGGAGGTGGAGTCCGCGCGAACCTCCGCGCTCAAAGAGGCTCAGGCTGAGCAGGCCGCCTACATCGCCAAGAACGGCGAAGAGTCCGCATCGATCGAATACAACATCTCCACCCTTGAGACGCAGGCCAAGGCCTTCGACCGGACCAACTCCGAGAAGGACACCGCCACCGAGAAGGCTCGCATCTACGCGCAGGCCATGGGCGACTTTGCTGCCGCGAACGAAGGGGCAGCGTCCTCAGTCGATGTGGTCAAGTCGAAACTTGCCGCCCTGCCGTCCAACACGACTGTTCGGCTGTCCGTCGATGACTCCGAGCTTGAGCGGGCCATCACCCGCCAGCAGGGCCGGACCATCTCCGTGAACCTCGAAGGACAGGTCACGCGCATCGGGAATCAGGTGTGGTGATGGTAGCGACAATCTCACGTGGCAGCGCCGCCATCACGCCCCGCCTGATCCTCGGTTACGAGGCCACCAGGGCCTCCCAGCACGTCTTTCACGACCTTTGGGACACCGCTCTTCCAGCCGTCTCGCTTCGCCCTCTAGGTGGACGGTCGGGCACGCTGGAAATGCTATTTCTCGATGAGATCTCGGCTGCGCAGGCCGTCGCGTTCCATGACGCCAACGGCGTCTTCACGCTTACCGACCCAGCGCGGCCGACCATCGCCATGACCTACCTCCCCTCCGGCAGCGTCACCCGCAGCCTGGATACAGAGACGGGCACACGCTGGGTGGTCCGTGTGGACTACCGGGAGGTGTCCGCGTGATCGACAAGCACACCGCCACCCTCTTCGCGGGCGACACCGCGATCGATGTGATGGACGCAACCCTGACCCTGGACGCGGAGTGGTCCCCGTACGCGCAGGCCTCCGTGACCATCGCTGACCCCTCGCGCGAGGTGTACGACTCTTTGGATCCGTTGCGAACCGCCCGAGCCCGCCTGACCTTCCTTCGCACCTTCGCTGAGCCCGGCCGACTGTCGGACCTGACGAACCGCTATTCCTCTACAGGCGCGACTCTGGCGAAGATCTCAGCAGATGTGGGCGGGCCTAACCTCGCGACCAAGAGTGCCAAGTTCACCGGAACACCGTTCAACAACACGTATCTTCCGCCCAGCAGCAAGAGCCTCGAATTGATGGTCCTCACCCGGACGCGCGATCTCGTCGCAGGGACCGTCCGCCTCGCGCTCGCCTCGGATGAGGCGCTACTACAGTCCTACGCTCTCACCGGCAACGCCCCGGTCACGTTCACCGCGGGAAGCATTCGCGAACTCGTGGCAACCGTGTTGGCGCGGATCGGTGCTGTGCCGGAGTATGGCGACGAGGATGGGCCGATCGATCCGGACGGGGCCGTGTGGGAGCCGGGCGTCTCAGCGCTGGACTTCCTAGACCCGCACCTCAAGGCCAGCGGGCTCCAGCTGTGGTGCGACTCGGGCCGTTGGTTCCTCCTCGCCCCCGACGCCTACGAAGGCGCGCAGCTGACAACCCTCACCAAGGGCACAGACGTCCTCTCGGCCGAGCGCGAGACAAGCACCGCAGGCGACTACTTCGACGCTGTTGTAGTGGCGTACGAGTGGGACAACGGCACGACCACGGAGTCGGCGTTCTACTACGCCGCGACCAGTGCGACGCCGCTCCGCGTCCGGCGCTTCGACTACCGGACCGCACCAGGACGGTACGCGCAGCAAGCCGCCGAGGACCTTCTACGCCGAGGACCCGTACGCGCTGACACCTGGAATGTTGTCGGCCTCGCCAACTACGACACCGCACCCCGAGACGGCCTACGCCTCACCCTCGACTCCTCGGAGGTCAACGGCATCATCCGTGCCGTGACCTTCGACCTTGCCCGCGCAGAGATGCGCCTCACACCTACCCGAATGATTGAGAGCTAGACATGCCCGGTTACTACGACACAAACGGAGTTTGGAACTTCGCTGAGGACGACCCCTACGTCTCCGAGTCCGACACCCTGAACAAGCTGGGGCAGTCCGCATCCAGCGCGATCGGCACGGCCAAGGGTCGGGTCACCGCTGTTGAGACGGAACTTAACCGGCGCGTCAAGGTCTACAAGGCCATCAGCCCTCTAGCCATCGACGCCCTGTTCCCGCCCCCGGCCACCAAGGCGGCCCGGCTGGCGTTGCAGGCCGAGGGCAACCTGGTGCACGTCCAGAGCCTGAACAAGTTCTACAAGTACTGGGCCGAGAACGACTCCGGCGACACCGTCTCCGACAACTCAAACGGACGCACACCCGCAGGCTGGTACCCCGCAGATGGCAAGCAGACCGGATGGCTGTCGGCGAACTCGAACGGTTCCGGCATCGTCACGGTCACGCACGGCCTCGGGGTGCAGCCGTTCGTATTCATGACCCCGAGCAACACATCATCCGAGGCCGGTCGCATCAACTTCCAGGTAGCGACCCGCACCAACACGACCTTCACCGTGCAGTGCACGAACGCCAACACCGGCACAGTACTGGCGAACGCGCCGATTCGGTTCTACTGGATGGCCGTAGCCCCCGACTTCCAGCCTTGATGCTACTTGCCGCTGAAAAGGGCCAGGCCGGAGGAGACCAGAGCACCAAACACAGCGAGGATTCCACCGGTGATGAACTCAGCCTTGTGTTGACCTATGAACGCGCGTACAGCGCGCGGACGGCCGGACTTTGGCTTTCTAGATGTGACAGCTATGGCCTCCGGCGCGTCCTGAAACACCCCCATTAGCCGGTCAGCATCCCCGTCGGACGGCATGGAGATTGAAATTCTGGCTTCCGTCGGGAACTGATACATCGTAAGAGAGGGCATGGATTTGTAGTAGGTGGAGCTCGACGCAAGGATCAATGTGGCTGATTCGAACTCCAACCGAAGTGCGCCCAAGAACCGGTCCAGGTCGTCATACGACCGCTCAGCACCGTTCGCCGTGACAGCTACCGTCACTAGACCGATTGAGTCACTGCCTCCGCCGTTGTAGGAGGGTGCGGGATAACCGTTAGCGCCATGTACGGCGGTCCATTCCTTCCGCCATGTCCTCTCAGCCCTATCGAGCCCCTTTCGAAATTCCGCGATCGCAGATTCGACGGTCGATGCCCTGAATCGAACACCCTCAAATGTGACGGTTACGCCTGCCATACATCGGATCGTAGCGACAGAATGCACAACCGTCCGGCAGCACGCGCGATCGCCAATCGAACGTATGTTCTAATATCGGAGCATGGGATCGAACAGGCGCTATGCGGACAAGGTCGACGCTCGCATGGCCCGCAAGATCGAGGAGATGAACCTCCGCCCGAAGTTCGAGAGCTTGCCCGCTGGCGTAGTGAACGCCGAGACAGACAAGCCGGTGCAGGCGCGCGAGCCGGTCGACGTAGAGGCCTGGGTGCCGATCACTGCGGGGAAGGTACGCATCCAGGCGCGGGCGGTGGAGTGGAACAAGACCGCTGTTCGGATCGAGTGGATCGACTCTGAGGGTCAGGCACACTCCGCCTGGGTCTTCCTCGGATCAGTGAAGCGGCGTTGATCAAACGTGGCTGTTTCGGTCAGGGTAGTGTCCAGGAATGATCGAATTGACCGGGGACCGACTGATCGAGTTCTGGAGCATGACGGCGCAACTGATCCCCGTCTTAGGAATTGCACTTGGGCTTGAGATGCGGCAGATGTTTTCTGCGCAGTGGGTGGGTTCTGTTGTCCTTACTCGGATAGCGGCCGTCTACGCATTCGTTGTCAGCCTGGCCCTGATAGCTACTGAAACCTTTGCTATTGGCGTAGTTGGTGGCATCTACGGAAACGCCGCTGGGCAACCGTTCATCAGCATCGCGCTCAACGCAATGGGCGCAGGCATCGTGTTTGCAATGTTCGTGCCCTCGCTGGACTTTCTAGTCAAAGCGTGGCAGAGCAGGAAAACTACCGAGGCGTAAAGAACTTGCTATTTGCCCAGCTAGCACCCCTAGGTTTTAAGCGGGCCGGGGGGTCGCTTTCCTGAGACGGCAGCGTCCCCCTTGCTTAAACAGTTAGCGCGACGCTTTGCGCTTGTTCAACGCGGCGACCAACGCTCCTACCGAGGCCGCAATCTGGCCCTTCGGGAACTTGATGTGTTGTGTTCCGGCCAGGTTCGAGAACTCCTCCACCTGGCCCTCCATGAGAACAATGGTGTTCGACCAGCCGAGCCTTCCTTGGAAGTAGCCCACCTCATGCACCACGTTCTGCCTCGCGCGCATCTGCCCCGAGGCCATCGTGTCTGCTTCCGTCATGACAATCACGGCAACCGACGACTCGTTCGCCATTGACCCGAGAACCGACTCGATCGTGTAACCCGCCCGCGGCTCACCCTCGAAGGCCTTGACCTCAAAACCATGGTCATCCCGAAGCTGATCCCGCAAGACTCGCCACTGATCATCGCCGCCGTGGCCGAGAAAGACTCGAAAGGGCGGAGGCTCGTAGACGAAGGGAGCGACTTGCGAGGCTAGCGCTTCCGTCTTGGCAGCGGCCGCTTTCTCAGCTTCAGCAGTCGTGAAGATGGCTTCTACCTCATCCTCCAGAAGGGATGCGCCGAAGTCCGCTTCCATCATCACCATGCTGTTGAACATGGAGACCGTGGTCGACCACCCTCGGAACTCGACGCGGATTCCTACCGGAGAGCTGTCCCCAATCTTTAGATCGAAAGATGACGCCCCGATGTTTGTGATGTAATCCATGCCTTTCTCAAGGGGAAAGAGAAAGGGTTCGCCATACTCGCCAATTCGCCGAGGACCGATCTCGACGTTGCTGAGTTCGATCTTGACCGAGGGGAGGGCGTCAGAGTCACCCACCTCCTCCCTAACCCGGTTGATTGGGTCGTACCACCACAAACGGTTCGACTCACTCCGCTCCGGAGAGGACATCATGTCAAACCACCGGCGGGTACATCTCCGCACAGCTTCCGCTAAGTCTCCGAGGAGGATAGGCGTTGGCGTCACACTCTCGAATCGGAAGGTCGTCGACATTTATCTAGTATCCCTGGAACGACCCACTCACTTCGAAGAGTGTCTTAGCTTGCATTAGCTTTCGCCTGCCCGCGCTCGATCTTGCCGAGGTTCGTGAAGTGCAGCCCCGCGAGCTCGGCCAGTTCCATCTGGTTGATCGCGAAGCGCTGGCGCTCCTCCCGGATGCGGGTGCCCAGCAGCCGGGCCGCATCGGAGTTCGAAGTCACACCCCATGCCTACCTGCCCCATGCTCAGGCAACCAGAGCGGCCGAACTACATGTGTTGCAACCTAACGCTTTGCGGCTACGCGACTCACAGTCCCTCTCGCATGACCAGCGGCACTGCCACCCGCGTCAGCACGACCTCGAGCACGCCCCAGGCCAGCCGGCGGCGCCACGACAGGTGGCGCACGAAGACGGCGGTGTACTCGAGTTCGGCTTCGCCTCCGCGGTGGCGCTTGAAGTCGGCGACCCCGCTCGAGGCGTGTAGCTCAGCCCCCTGGTCGTGGGCCCGGCGGGCGACGAGCCAGCTGAGCATCCGGTACAGCCCCGTCTCGGGCGGGAGACCGGTGTCGTAGCCGAAGACGGGTGCGGCGAGGAAGCCGTGCGCGGTGCGCGTGCCCATCACACCGTCGATGCGCCCGGCGAAGGTGCCGATCTCGGTGTCGGGGTGGTTCTCGGTGTCGGGGTGGTTCTCGGGGTCGGTTCCGCCCCGCCGCACCAGGAGCGTGAAGTCGAGAAAGCCGCTGCGCTGCGCTGCTGCGACGAACTCGGGGGTGTACGCGGGGTTCAGCTGCGAGTACTTGTCGAGGTAGAGCATGCGGTACAGCTCGACGATGCGCTCGCGGGTCGGCCGGTCGGACGCACCGGTTCGGGGATCGATCGGAGCCGGCACGGCCTCGTAGTCGGAGGTCTCGAACAGCTGCCGGTCGCGGCGCACGTCGCGCAGCGCGAGCCACTCCCGCCCGCGCGTCGGAGCGAAGAACACGCTGCGCGACGGCAGCAGGCGGTAGCCGCTCCGCCGCAGCACCTCGGGCAGCAGCATCCCGCGACCGTGCACGCTCCTGAACCCGATCGCGCGGTCCGGATGCTCGCGCCGCAGCCGCGCGGTCACCTCCGTCACCTCCCGCTCCCCCAGATCCGGCAGCAGGTTCGTCGACACGAGCCCGTTCCCGATCAGCACCACGTCGTCGACCCGTCCCGCGTCGAGCACGGCGCCGAGGCCGCGCAGCAGCAGAGACGCGGCTCGCTGCATCCCGGCGGACTGCAGCTCGCCGAGCTCCTCGCGGGCGTAGTCGACGTAGTGGGTGAAGGGCGAGACGACGTAGCTGGGGGTCGGTGCGGCGGCGAAGGTGGTGGCGCCACCGTGTCCACGTCCTCGGCGGTCGCCCTCGCGCGTGGCGCGCCGCGATCGCGCGCGGTGGGTGAACACCGTCAGCGGCAGCTCGTACCGCCCCACCTGCACCGTCTGGAGTTCGGCGGTCGCGTTCGTCACCGCGGCAGTGACCCCGCCTTCGTCTGCGATCGCGGCCGCGAGGGCTCGTGCCCACCCGCGGCTCCCCTGCTCGTCGCCGGCATCGAGCGATGACAGCGGCTCGGCCGGTGGGCCGCCTGAAGATGGACCCGGGACGACGGGCTCGCCGTTCCACTCGAGGTCGTACGTGGAGGCGGCCAGCAGATCGACGTGGGCGCGTCGGCTCTCGCGCAGCTGCACGGCGAGCGACCGCACCAGGGACGCTAGAGGGAGGCGATCCTCGGGCGGACGCAGAGCATCCGGGTATCGCAGTTGCTCGGCGTAGACCTTCAGCCGCTTCAGGCGATTGCTGCCGGCTTCAGTGGGGGCGCCGGCGAGCGGCGGGTACATCGCGTGGGGCAGGCCCAGGCGACTGGTGGGGCGGGAGGCTGCGATCGCGGGTGGGCGAGCATCCGCCGACGCCGACGCGGACGTGGCTGTGGCCGTGACCGGTGATCTCGGGAAATCGACGGACGCGGACGTGGCTGCGGCGGCGGCCGCTGATTTCGGGAAATCGGGAACGAGGTGCGGGAGGAACGCGCGGGCGAGGTGGTCGGCAGGCGCGAAGAGGTGGATGCCGCTCGTCGCGCGCGGGTTGCACTCGAGCACCACGACGGGCGCGGCGGGGTGGTCGGGGCGGTGCATCAGGTCGAGGCCGAACTGTCCGGTGAGGGTGAGGGCCTCGGCGAGGCGCTTGGCGATGCGGAGGGCTTCTCTCACCGGTGCGGCCGACGGGTCGAGCCGCTCGAAGGCGACACCGGCGCCCGTGTCCCCGCCGGGGCCCGCGCGCCACACCGGGCGGTAGGCAACGAATGCCGTGAGGCGACCCTCGAGCGCGACCGCGTAGGTGCAGAACTCGGTGCCCTGGACATGCTCCTGCAGCACCCATCGCTCGCCGAGTGTGACGCGCGGCAGGGTCGGGAGGGGCTGGTGCGGCTCGATCAGCTGCGTCCGGGTGCCGAAACGGGAGAATGCCGGCTTCAGCACCAGACGTGCGGGACCATCGGCACCGTCACGATCCCGTGTGCGCTCGCGGGCCTCGGCGCGGTGGCGCCAGTCGATGGCTGAATCGACGACCTCGGTCACCGGGTGCGGCAGACCGAGCTCGGCCAGCAGGGCGGCGAAGTCCGCCTTGTCGTGCAGGCGTCTCAGCACGTCGATCGGGGGCGCGAACAGCACCCGCCCGAGCGCGGACACCGATCGCGTCGCAGCTCCCGACGTCTCCGCATCGATCGCCGCGGCGAGCCAGAACGTCTCTTCACAGGTGGGGATGACCAGGTCGACGGCGTGGCGGCGGGCGATGCCCGCGACGGCCTTCGCGAACTCCATCGGGCGGAACCGCGGCGAGGGAACACGGTAGGCGGCCGACACGGCCCTCGACGCCGAGCTGATCGCGGGCTGGCTGTCGGCCACGATCACCCGCACGCCCTCGTCGGCGAACCGCCGGGCGAGGTCGAGCGTGGCGGGGGCCCGCGCCCCGGTCAGCAGGACCGACGTCATGCGGCCGGGCGCGGGCCGCCCGTGGGGTGCACGCCGTCGCCCCTCGGCGCGGGCGCGCCGTCGCCGCTCGGCGCGGTGGGGGGCTCGTAGCCGTCGGTGCCGTGGGCCGCCGCGACGCAGACCGCCATGCTGCGGCGCATGTAAACGCGCCAGACGGGGCCGATGAGGTGGGCCACGGCGAAGCGGCGGCCGGGCAGGGGGCGGAAGCCGTAGGTCCAGCGGATGCGCGAGCGCTCACCCGCGGGGCCGGCCGGCTCGAAGCGCCAGCGCGCCTGGGCGTCGGAGACGAGGTGCGCGAGGGTCTTCGTGTAGTCGGTGACGGTGTAGTCGAAGCGGCCCACCGCATCCGGAACCAGGGGCGGGTCGTAGACGTCGAGGTGCTCGCGGAAGCGGCTGCCGTCGGAGAGGTGGACGGTGCGGGTGCGGCCCGGGGTGTCCCACGGGCCGGTCGCGTCGGTGACGCCCGTCACCCCGGGGAGCACGAGGAAGCGGTGGAAGAGGGTGCTGTCGTCGCGCGGAACGACCCGGGCGAAGGCCACCGCGGCGGGCACCGCCGTCTCGCCGACGGCCTCGAAGAGCACGAGCTGCTGCATGTGCTCACCGTAGCGCGGGTCGGCGGATGCTCCGCGGAGGTCACGGGTGGCGGGATCGGTCGCTCTGCCGATGTCGTGAGTGGGCGAGACCTGGGTGCTCCCCTACGCTGTGGGCATGCCTTCGTACCGCGTGACCATGATCGTCGGATCGCTCGAGCTCGGCGTGCGCCCCGAGGAGGTGCTGCCGACGCTGACGCAGGCGATCGCCGACTTCACCACCGTCGAGGCGTCGGACGTCACCGTCGTGAAGGGCGCGCCGCGCGTCGTCGTGCGGTTCACCGCCGACACGGACGAGGCCGCGTACCTCATCGCCGAGCAGGGGGTCGACGGCTCGCGCGTGTCGGTCGAGCCGATCGCGTGGCAGCTGACGCGCCGGGTCGGCGGGGCCTGGGAGCTCGTGCAGTAATCGCGTTCCCACTCGCTCGATCGCCGCACTGTTCCGTTGGCCGGACATGGGCGGATGCTCGGCCGTACCAGTCGGCCTGAGCCTAGGGCGTCAGCGACCTCAGCTGTTACATCTGTGAGTTCGTTCAGCGCGGTCACTCGTTCGATCTGGGTGAGGAGCCGGAGAGGCCGTCAACCGTCTGTGTTGGTTGTAGTTCTGCCCTCAACGCGTGTCGCAGATAGGGCACCTTGGCGGGCAGGTAAATCGGGCGGGGTAAACGGGCATCCCATCCAATGTCGCGACGGGCGTGCTGGTCGCCGGCCGTTGCTGCCCGATGGCCGACTGGCTTGCGGGCGGCGTGAGCAGTCGCCATACCCTCTATGGCTTGTTCGACACCTTTATCGGCTAGCCTCATCCGCGATGAAGCCGAAACAACGAACCTGGCTGAGCTTTGGTCTACCAATCGTTTGGGTGACCCTCTCAATAGTTTCGATGGCGACCCGAGTCGGGGATGACACCGGCCGTATCCTCGCGATTGTCTTCAGCGGGTTACTCGTCGGCGGGATTCTCTTTCGACTGTGGGCCGATCGACAGGGACTGGCGTTTGGGCCCAAGGTTCAGAGTCGGGTACCGGATAGCAAAGTGCTTCTGGTCAAGCGATCCCGGCCTCTAGATACGCTGGTCGAAAAGATCTTGAACGCCGGTGCCGCGGTCGGACCGCGCGAACTAACATTCGCCGTCAGCGTGGGCCCGGACGGCCTTCGGATTTGGAATGACCACCGCGAACCTCAGGTCATCACTTGCGTGCCTTGGGGACGGATAGGTCTACTCGAGCGTGATGGCCCAGCGACACTGATACTTGAAGTTGATCGGGGACCGAAGGAGGTCAGCGCTCACTTTCCGATCTTCGCGGTCGTCAGCTCCGATGGAAAATCATCGGCAAGTACAACCACGCCTAGTTCTGTATGGCTCAATGATCTCGACAACATGATTCAGACCTTCCGGACCCCGTAGATCTGACGTTCAAATTACTTAGAAGTCGTGCATGTCGATGGCGGGTGGCGTTTCATCCCAGCTAGCCACCTCGTCGTCGTCGATCTCGCGGGTTTCGAACCGCACGCCTATGCGGGGAGTCACCAGGACGGAGACGAGACCGTGGCCGGCTGCCGAGAACTTGACGAATTGGGGGCCGTCCTTCACCGATTTCACGATCAGGGCTTCGAGCGCGTCAATATCCTCCTCGGGTTCGAGGTAGAAGGACTGACCGTCGATCTGCAGGTGTTTCACGAGCATTAGTGCGCCGCTCTCGGCCACCGATAGGACGCGAGGAGACAGAGGCGGATTGCCCGACTGACGTAGCCCTCGCTGAGGGCGACTCCGACAAAGCCTAGGCACTGCTGCGCTTTCATGCACTCGACCGAAGGGGGTTGCGCAACTAGGAATGAAATGCTCCCCAACAGCTGCGCAGCTTCCGCCGCATAATCACCTGAGAACGAACCGCCCTGATCACCTCCAGCCCTTGGGCCGGCCAAGGCGAGACACCCCCTTATCGAACGCCGCCCCGTGCGGTAGCCGATCCGATCGGACCGCGATAGTAGGGTGCCGATCGTGACGACCCGGAAGTGTGGGTGTCGAAGGAGGCGCCATGATCGCGGAGCTGAACAGACTGGTCGAACTGATCGAAGGTCGTCTGGACGACGACCTCGACGTTGCATCCTTGGCGAGGGAACTCGGCACGACGGAGTACCACCTCCGTCGGATGTTCTCGTCGCTCGCTGGGATGCCGCTGTCGGAGTACATCCGGCGACGCCGCATGTCAGTCGCGGCAGCGGATGTTCTCGGAACCGACGACCTGCTGACCATCGCGGTGCGCTACGGCTACGGCTCGACCGAGGCCTTCGGCCGAGCATTCCGATCAGTGCACGGCGCCAGCGTCGGCGACGTCAAGCGAGACGGCGGCCCCCTTCGAACACAACCGCAACTCAGGTTTCGCCTGACCGTAGAAGGGAACATCACCATGGACACCCGAATCACCGATCGACCGGCGTTTCTCCTCGTCGGCCACGCTACCCGCGTGCCCCTCATCCACGAGGGCGTCAACCCACACATCCAATCCCATATCGCCTCCCTGCCGGCGGCAGAACACGAACAACTCAAAGCCCTGAGCGACACCGAGCCGGCCGGCCTGCTGCAGGTCAGTGCCGACGTCGACCCGGACTACACCGAGGGAAGCGAACTGACCTACCTGCACGGCGTCGCCGTCACGGGCACGGTCCCGGTGGCCGAGGATCTCGACACGATCGAGGTTCCGGCCGGCACGTGGGCTGTGTTCCACACCGAGGGCGAGTACCCGGCCGCGCTGCAGGAGGCATGGGCTGCGACCGCGACTGATTGGTTCCCGTCGAACCCCTGGCGGCTCCGGCCCGGGCCGTCCATCGTCGCGGTACTCGACCGTGCCGACGACTTCAGCACCGCCACCTGCGAGCTCTGGCTCCCCGTCGAGCGCGCTTAGCAGAGAAGGCCCTGTCGGCCGTGGGATGCCGGCAGGTCCGCCGCCCGCTGATGGATCCATCAGCGGGCACGGTGTTCACATCATCTATTTTCAGCGGGTGCAGAATGGTGGCGTGATGGATGACGACGAAGTCCAGACGAGGATTGTGGTTCTCGAGGCGCTGATAGCTTTCGCTCCCGTCTTGAGTGACGTCCTCGAAGAAGCCGCGTCAATTGGCTCATCTGAGGACTTCACGACCCTCATTGCTTCGCGGATGGGCGTTCCTTTGTCGCTGGCCAAAGTCGTGGCCAACTCTCGGCTCGAAGGATTGATCGCTGGCTTCGCTATTGAGAGGAAACGGGCCGAGCTCGATGAGCTCAGACGATTACGGCGAACGCGTTCGTAAGCCGATCGTCTTGAGGGCACCATCAGAGAGGCGCGATTCACAATCGTAGGAAGTTGAAGTTCGCTTTGGACCATCCGCGAGACGGGAAAGTCAGAAACCCCTACGGGAGGTTGCGGCTCACGCGAAGGCCGAACGGGTGGGGGCCAAGTGCGTACCAGGCGATCGCTCCCCAAACCGGTGCAAGCACAACACCGATGATCCAAATAGACCGTTCGGTGGAGTTGAGCTCCGAGGACTTCGAAATTTGGACGATGGCGAAAATGACTGCCGCAAGATATAGCGCGATCGCCGCTGCTCCGAGAAGTATCGGGAGTAGCGGAACCGTTGGATCGGACATGGGTCACACCTCCCGCTCCCATTCATCCTAAATCGACGGGCGTAGAGGTCACCAGACCAAAAGCCCGGTGAACGATCGGCTACCGCACGGGGCGGCGTTCGATGAGGATGGTGACTCGCCGTTGGCCGGCCCAAAGGGCTTTAGGAAATCAGAGCAATACGATCTCATGTGCCGATGCGGCGGAAGTTCCGCAATTGGGTCCCAGTGGAGCAGCATCTCATTCCCCGTTGCGCAACCCCCTTCGTTCGAGTGCATGAAGACGGAGCCGCGCCTACGCTTGTCGCAGTCACCCTCAGCGAGGGCTACGTCAGTCGGGCAATCCGCTTCTGGCTCCTCGCGTCCTATCGGTGGCCGAGAGCGGCGCACTGATGCTTGTCAAACACCTGCAGGTCGACGGACAGTCCTTCTACCTCGAACCCGAGGAGGATATCGACGCGCTCGAAGCCCTGATCGTGAATGCGGTAAAGGACGGACCCCAATTCGTCAAGTTCTCGGCAGCCGGCCACGGTCTCGTCTCCGTCCTGGTGACTCCCCGTATAGGCGTGCGGTTCGAAACCCGCGAGATCGACGACGACGAGGTGGCTAGCTGGGATGAAACGCCGCCCGCCATCGATATGCATGACTTCTAAGGAGGTCAATCGTCGGAAGCACCCTGCGATATCAGGATGGCTCGGCGCTGAACCTCACAGCGTGTCCCACTAGGGGATCGGCTTACGGGCGCCCAGGCACTCGACTTTTGGTACTCCCTGGTAATCATCGGCTGTCGAAGTTAGCCTTGAGGAACCAGATGCAGGGAGCTCGCTCATGGGTATAGTCATCGCCGCAATAGCCGCAGGATCCGTTGGTCTTGCTGCAGCATTCGTCGGCGTATTCGCCCTCCTCCGTCAGAAGGGTGGGATCGGTCGACGTGCCGATAACATCTCCGCTTCTGATCCTGCCCTCGCCGGCGAACTTCGGCAGCTGCAGGTGCAGATCGATTCCGGTCGGAGTGGATACCGCTTCTAGCTCCTGGCGTGTTCGCCTGACCATTGCCCGCTGATGGATCGTTGAACGGGCGAGCCATATTGTGGTCGGATGGCCTACCCAACCGTGGCTCGCTAGAGGCAGCTAGTCCATCGGGATCTCCAGCTATCGGGAATAGCTGACTACTCGAGAAGTGAACTGGTCAGTTCAACCGCGCTCGTATCCTCTCTAACAGCTCATCAAATTGCTGCTCGTATGCACGAAAATGAGAACTTGCCCTGGTGGCGTACGGTCCCTCGTCACTTTCCAGGTGGATCGTCATCACACACCCTCGCGGAGCTGCTGCTGCCGCCCAAGCCACTCGGATGGGGATACGACGAACACCCATAGGCGTTGCGCCCCATATCCGATAGGCAAAACGAGAGCCCATTCGTACCGACCCCGTCAAGCCGTGATCGTCCTGAACTGTCTTCGTAATCTGCGCAAAGTATCTCCGTACCCTCATGGAGGCATCCTCAGCGGACAGTGAACTGTCAAGATTAATTGATCGCTCGACCGGTGGCTTTTTCACTACGCCATCATCTCGCAATGCACCACAGGCAGTCCGCAAAGCATTGGTAGCTGCCCGATGGCCAATCCTTGAATGGGCCTCCCGCAGCGGGACTGGGAAATACTGCGACGGGAACGGCTGCTCCAGTCAGACCTCGTCGACTCCCAACGGAATGTTGCGCGGATCGGGAGTGAGCGGCCGATCCGATTGGCGGGTGCACATGACGCCGATCTCGGTGGCCCGGAGCTGGATTACGTCGCCGCTTTGCATCTCGAGGGTGAGACTTGATGGCCCCACTTCGTCCGTGAAATACGCAGACAGGATGAAATCGCTAGGTCCCCACGGTTCTTGACGAGGAGCGTCCAAGGTCGCGAGGCCTCGGGCCAAGATCCGGATAGAAACATTGCTCCAGGCGCTGATTTCCATGCGCGCTGATCCGCGTTTCCAATCCACGGATACAGTCCTTAGTTGGCTATCGTGCAGGCACAGTTCGTCATCTTTCACCGGTAACCGATCTGTCGAAGCGAACAGGAACGCACGACAACACTAAGTAAGTCAGTGCCCGCGCGAGCCTTCACCGGCGAGCCTCGAATGTTGCGACGCCGCCGCCAGGGAGGGAAACGACCATTTCGCCATTCTGGCGAGTGAGCGACCACGCTTCAAAGCGCTGGTCCACCCACACGTCGATGGTGGACCCGTTCAAGAACTTCAGACTGAGGGCGCCGCTCTCAAAGCAGTCCGCATCCAGCGATAAATGCCGAAGGCGCAGCAGCTCAACTGGTCGATCTGAACCTTCCGGGTCAATGACCCATGTTCGTGTACCGCCTGTATGTGCATCATCGTTTGTCAGCCGGAAAGGTGTCTCGATCCTGATGAGGCTGCCACTGGTGACGATGGAGAACGCAAAATCGAACTGAAGCTGCGTCACATCCTCGTTACGAATGGTGAGGACGACTGAGTCGCCAGGTGAATTGGTCACGGGGCCAGTATGAACCTGAGCGACAGCCGATCCCCATACGGACAGTCGGCGAGAGCTCCATCAGCGCTCCCATGACACCAGCGCCGCTTCTCACGCAAACTATTCTGTTGACTAAACGTTCATTCAATGAAACGCTAAGCGCATGTCGTCTCGTCTCACGCGGGGAATATTCGTCGGCCACGGCGTCGTGACTCTCGCCGCTGCAGTCGTACTCATGGGGTTCCCCGCCGCTATTCCTGCGACTGTGGGAGTCTCGGTCGAGCCCGAGGAGTATCTCCTCTCCTACTTCCTCGGCGCAGCGGAACTCGGGGTAGGGCTGCTCTCGCTCGCAGCGATTCGCCTGCACGACGCGGCAGCTGTCCGCCTGATAGCGCTGTGTTTCGCGGCCTTCCACGGCGCGACTGCAATCCTCGAAGTCGTTTACGTGGGCACCCAGGGTCCGAGTGCGGTCCTCGTCGCGAACATCGGCTTGCGGGTGGTCGTCACGATCGTCTTCGTGGTTATTGCCCGGAGGCGGGCAGCATGACCTCGACGAGGCGGGAACAGGCCGAGGCCAGGAGAGAACAGCTACTCGAGGTCACCCTCGAGCTGTTCATCGAACGCGGCCTCGAAAACGTCACCGTGGCAGACGTGGCTACGCGGGCGGGGGTCACGCCCGGCCTGCTCTACCACTACTTCGAGAGCAAAGACGAACTGGTCGCAGCCGTCCTCGACGCCGCCAGTCCCCGCGCCGCTTTCGCGGGCCTCGCCGCGAGTCTGTCCGGCCGACCGGCAGAAGAAGGGCTGCGGGAGTTCAGCCGCCGTGCCGCGGAGCTGTTGGAGGCGCGAGGCGACGTGATCCGAATACTTCTCCGCGAGGTGCTCGCGCCAACTCCCTCGACCCATGCCGTTATCGCCGACATACAGCAGCAGGTTCTCGACGACCTCAGCCGCTACCTGGACGAGCGCATCGCGGCGGGAGAGCTGCGTCAGCATGACCCCCGAGCCGCGTTGCGCTTGCTGATCAGCGGCCTTCTCGTCCTCGGGATCACACGTCAGCCCGTCGAGCCATGGATTGACGGGTTCGTCGACACCGTGCTCCACGGCATCACAACGGAAGAGTGACCCATGCGACGAAGGCTTCTGTGGCTACTCAAAAACACCCTCAACCGGCTGACCACACGGATCGCCGCGTCCGGACGCGGCCCCTTCTCGCTCGTGCGCCACGTCGGACGGAAAACGGGAAGGGTCTACCAAACCCCGATCATCGTCGCGGCGGTTCCGGAAGGGTTCATAGCGGAGCTCACCTATGGCGACAACGTGAACTGGTACCGAAACATCGTCGCGGCAGGTGGCTGCGAACTCGTCGTGGCCGGCGTCACCCGCAACGTGATTTCTGTAGAGAACTACCCGGAAGACGCGGGCAGGCGCGCCTTCCCCTTTGCTCAGCGCCTCATCCTCCAAGTCCTTCACCGCCACGAGTTCCGACTGCTCCGCACCACCGGCAACTCCGAATAGGCAGACACCCGCGCTCGCACCGTTTGAGGATCCCTCGACGGGCAGCGTCCGGCACGCTCCAATCTTGAGCGCTGCGTTGAGGTCTCGTTGATTGAGCCTTAGAGGGGCGAAGGGGTGCCGCGTGGGGTTGTCTTCTCGGTCTCATTCGCAAGGGCAACAAAAGTGATGCCGGTCGCAGAAAGTTCGACGTGTCGAGAGTTTCGCGAGGTCAGCAGCGCTTCCTGGAGGTGCACTCCCATGAGGTTGAAGGCCGCACGCTCCTCGGTGGCTTCCGGCCAAAGGTCTTTAGCCGACCGGGCGAGTCTGGGGTAGAGCTGATTCAACAGACGCTGGTCGATGCACACACGCCATTCCTCGCCGGGCTTGGAGTCTTCTCGCGTGAGGAACGAGACGGTACCAAGCGCTTCATTGACAAACAGCTCGCTGCCGCCCATCTGAACAGCGAATCGGCGTTTGATATGCACGCCTTTGCGCCGCATAGATCTGCTGGCTACCGGTACTTTTTCACGGCCGAGAATTAGTCCAGCTCCTGTCACCTCGGGTCGATTAGCTATGAGCTGAGAGCTGCTCTCGTAACTGGGCGTTCTTTCTCTCGAGCATGGAAATCCGTAAACGTAGCGCCTCGGTGGCGTCTCCGAATTCGTCGGCGGTGAAGCGAGGCGTGATGTGCTGCGGGCAGTTCCAGTCGAATGCTCTCACGGTAATGACCACGGCCCTTTCGGCAATGGCACTGGCATCGTCTGGATGGACCAAACTTTCAACGAACGCCGGGTCGTCGGTCAGGCGAACTACCTGCGCGGTGCCGAATATCTTCAGCCGTCGCCGGCGTGGGTAGTCCATTGCGATCACAGAGATTCGGTCGTTGGCACGCAGATTACCGGTCGTGATGTGTTGCAGGTTGCCTCGGTAGTCGGCCCAGGCAAAGGTGTTGTCAGTGACTTGAATGAAGCCAGCAGGCCCACCGCGGAATTGAACATAGGGCCAGCCAGTCTCCCCAACCGATGCCAGGTAAAAGGAATCGCGGCTCTCGAGAAAGTGCTTCTCTCGGTCGCCAAGGGAGTCGCTGGCGGAATCGGCCAGACCACTTTTTGCCCGACCGTAGAACTCGACGCTCCCGTAGATTTCTTGTTCCGATGTGACGGCGTCAGTGAAAGCGATTGATCCGTAGTGGTGGCTCATCGCGGCGCTCCCATTGAGCCGACCAAGGGGGGATCGGGGGTTCCGTCGCTTTCGCGGAACCCCCGATCTGCCGCCAGGCCGAGGTCACGAGGCATGCTTGTGCACGAACGCGAGGGCGGTGTCGGCGACCTCCCTCCAGCCGGCGTCGATGATCAGCGAGTGCCCGCGGTTCGGGATGATCGCCAGTTCGGTGTCGCCGACGTTCTTCTGCTGGATGCGGTACTCGTTCTCGACGACTGCCTGGGGCACGGTGTTGTCGTCGGCGCCGGCGATGAGGAGCAACGGTCCGCGGTCCTGGTTGTCCGTGACGACTTTCGTCTCCGCGAAGGGATTGAAGTTGGCGGTGGCCGCCTGGAAGATGGGCACGCTCGAGGCGGGCACGTGGAATTCCTCGTAGAGCGCGCGGCCTTCCTCCTCACTGAGCGCGTTCGACCAGCCGAACGCGAATTGCTCCCAGGTGAGTGTGACGCCGTGTCGGGTGTGGTTGAACCGGAGCAGCGCGGGAGCCGCGGCCTTCAACGCCGCGGGAGGCAGCGCTGTGACGCCCTTGAACTGAGCCGGGTCGATGGCGACTGTCACGGCATTCTTCGATTCGCCGGCGAGCTTCTGTGCGATGAGGCCGCCGAAGCTGTGGCCGATCACCACGGGTGCCTCGTCGAGGGCGTCGATGGCTTCGGCATAGTGAGCAGTCACCTGCTTCACCATCTTGCCCGCGAAGGCATCGGGGTCGGCCCTGGCCTGGTCGACGGTGTCGGGGTCGTCGGGCCATCCGGGGGCCAGGGTCGCGTAGCCCTGTTCTTCGAACAGGTCGCGCCAGGCGCGCCAGCTACTGGAGAGGAGCCAGAGTCCGTGCACGAACACGACCGGCGTCTTGCCGGAGGCATTCGCGGCGGCGACCTCGTCGAGTTCTGAGGTGGTGAGAGTCATTGCCATTCCTTCTGTCGTGTCGTTCACAGCTTGATCCGCTGCCACGCCATCAGGCTGATGTGCGTGACCATGTCGTGGTGGGGTGCCGGGTCGGGCTCGGGGACGGCCCGGATGCCCGGGATGGTGTCGAGCAGGACGAGTCCCGAAGCGATGAGCTCCGAGACGAGCTGGGGAACGTCCTGCTCGACACCGGGTTGGAGGGTGACGATGCCTGATCCGCGCAGCTCCGCGAGCAGCTGGGGAAGGTCCCGTTCTGCGATCTCGGTGTAGGCCGAGAGCTGCACGGTCATCTGCGTCTCCGGCGGTTCTACAGCGCCGACGAGCCGACGGGCTCGTTCTGCGCGGCGGACACGGACGCGAGAGCTTCCCGGATGACGGCGACCACGGCGTCGGGGTGGGCGTGCATCACGAGGTGTGAGGAGTCGACCTCGATCACGGAGGCTCCGGCGCGCTCGTAGCCGAAGCGCTGCACGTCCGGGTTGATGGCCTGGTCGGCGGAGGCGACGATGCCCCACGCCGGCTTCTCGGCCCAGGCGGGTGCGCCGACGGCCGGCTCGCCAAAGGCGGCCGCGGCCAGCGGGCGCTGCGACACCGCGAGCACCGTGGTGAGCGCCGGGTCGACCTCGGCGGCGAAGATCGAGGGGAACCGGGCGATGTCGACCGACACGTCGATGCCCGGCTCAGAGGAGCCCTCGATCGGGTACGGCGTGTAGACCAGGGCCTCGCCGAGCGGCGACGGGGCGAAGCGGTTCTGCAGCTCGCCCAAGCTCTCGCCCTCGGCCAGCACGTACGCGGCGAGGTAGACCAGCCCGACCACGTTGGGCTCGTTGCCGGCGACGGTGACGACCGCTCCGCCGTAGGAGTGCCCGACGAGCAGCACCGGCCCGTCGATCTGGCTCACGACGGAGGCGATGTAGCCGGCATCGGAGGCGAGGCTGCGGTTGGCCGACGGCGGGGCCACGACCGTGACGCCTTCGTCGAGGAGGCGACGGACGACGGGTGCGTAGCTCGAGGCATCGGCGAAGGCGCCGTGGACGAGGACGACGGTGGGGGTGTTCGACATGATGGTCTTCTTTCGGTGAAATCGCCCGAGGCGGTAACGAGGCTGTGCCGGATGACACTCGACCATCAGGAGGCGATGGCTGATACGTCAGACGCTAAACAGGGCCTGTTGACGCCGAGTGACCGAACTGTTCACTGCCCAGCAGGGGGCTTCAGAGGTGCTTGTCGAAGAAGTCCGTCACGAGGGATGCGACGTCGCCGAGAGCGGTCTCGAGCAGGAAATGCCCTCCGTCGAGCAGATGCACGTCGGCGGTCGGGAGGTCGGTGGTGAAGGCGAGTGCACCAGCAGGCCCGAAGACCGGGTCGTTGCGTCCCCAAACGGCGAGCAAGGGCACCTGGGTACTCCGGAAATAGCGCTGCACGGTACGGTACAGGGTCAGGTTGGACGCGTAGTCGCTGAAGAGCGCGAGCTGGATGAGGTCGTTGCCTGGCCGGGCGAGGAGGTCGTGATCATGCACCCAGAGCGACGGATCGATGAGCGTCTCGTCGGGCGCTCCCGACAGATAGAGCCAGCGGATGACCTCGGGGGTGAGTGTGTCGCGGACAGCCTGTTCGGCGGCCGGACCGGGGTTCTGCCAATACTCGCGCATGGGAACGAAGAACTCGGGCTGGAATCCCTCGTTGTAGGCGTTTCCGCTCTGACTGACGATCGCCCGCACCGCGTCCGGTGCGCGCAGCGCCAGGCGCCAGCCGATCGGCGCTCCGTAATCGTGCACGAACAGCGCGTAGCGCTCGATGCCGAGTTCCCCGAGCAGGGCGGAGGTGACGTCAGCCAGCGAATCGAACGAGTACGGGAACTCGCCCGGCGGCGGCGCGTCGGAGAGCCCGAACCCGAGCAGGTCTGGTGCGACCACGTGCCACCGTTCCGCGAGCACCGGCAGGAGGTTCCGGAACATCGTCGAACTGGTCGGAAATCCGTGCAGCAGCACCACGGTGGGGCGGTCGAGTCCGCCGGCTTCCCGGTAGAACACGCGGTGTCCGCCGATGACGGCGTACCGGTGATGAACGGGGACCATGTCTGTGCGCCCCCAACCAGATTCTCGGATGCTTCGTGCTCGTCTGGAGCCTAAAGACGCCTTGTTGACGATCAGTTGACGCGGGTCGTCACGGCTTTAGGATGGCGGACTCCACCCGCTCGAGAAGCCACTGCTGAGCCCGGTCGATCCCCCACCCGAAGGTCTCGGAGGCGAGCACCAGCTGCGGATTGCGGAAGTGGAAATAGACGATCCTCGCCGCATCGGTCACCGAGAGCCCGTCGGCGAGCTCGCCGACATCCGCAATGCCCTTCGTGATGATCTCGAGGGCCTCGGTGTGCCGGCCATCGGCGATCGCCATGAACTCCTCCGCCGGCGTCGAGCTGGCGGCCGCCCGTTCGACGATGCGCATGATGTCTCCCGCCTCAGCGGCGTGGGCCACGTATCCCTCGGCGAGGATGCGGAGCTTGTCGCGGCCCGTGAGCCCCTCCGCAGCGTCACCTACGATGCGGCCCACCGTCGGACTCGTCGTCCACATATCCATCAGGGTGCCGAGCAGGCCCTCTTTGCCACCGCACTGCGCATAGACGGTGGCCGGCGAGACTCGAGCCTCACGGGCGATCATCGCCACCGTCGTCTGCTCGTAGCCATGCTCGGCGAACAGGCGCCGAGCCGCGGCCACGACGTCACGTCGGGTCATCTCCGCGTATTCGTCACGCCGGTTCTGCACCGCGGTCTGATCAGTCTGCTCAGGCATCGTCGTCTTTCCGCATCGAACCGGATGCACGGGCCCGGGTACTACCAAAGGCCTCGGTGAGTGACCAGGAAGCACCCGCCGCAAGTTCAGTCTGCACCGTCGTCGCCCCGAGCTCGGCCACAACGCGGCCACGCAATGCCTCGAGTTCGCTGGCATCATCAGGGTCCGGTACCTGACCGAGGCCCACGAAGGCCTGGTCGGTGAACCCGATCAAGCGGGCGGCCCGACGAGGGTCGTCGTCGGCGAGGGCGAGGGCAGCCCCGGCGAGACCCAGATAGGGCACGAAGTCGTCGAGGCCGCCCTGATGAACCCGATCGACGCTCGCGGCCATCAACTCACGAGCGCGATCAACATGCCCGAGCTGCAGCTCACTGAGAGCGAGGTTGTGGCTCTCCGTATGTACGTTCACCTCGTTGCCGAGAGCGCGGTTGAGGTCGATGCTCGCCTCGTACAACACCGTCGCTCTCTCGTGATCGCCTGACAGCCGGGCAACAGCAGCCAGCACGTGCAGCGGCCTCTCTTCCAGACGGCGCTCCCCCGTACGCCGGGCGACGGCGAGAGCTTCTTCAGCTCTGTCACGGGCCACCTGCAGATCCTGATCTCGGAGCGCGACCCTCGCCAGGGCGTATAGCCCCTCCACCTCACCGGCGGTGTCACCTGTCCGGCGCGCAGCGTCAATCTGCTGGGAAGCCGCCTCCCGAACTGCAGTGGTTTCACCGTGCCGGAACGCCGTGCGAAGGGGGTGTGCGTCGGTCATCACCCCTCCACTCAAGAAACTTGTACTGGCTGGAGTGGCACTCCAGGCTCTAGAGTTTACCTTGACACCACGCCAGCGCACACCCGTCGAGGGTGCGATTCGACTGGGCCGACCCCATCCAGGGAGTCGTAGATGACCATCGAACTCGTCGCCGAGAGCGCCGACGACCTTGCGCCTGGAACGGTGACCGGTGGTCTGCGCCTCCAGGTGCTCGGCCCTCTCCGGCTGTGGCAGGGCGCCACCGAGGTGAGCGCAGGTCCGCGTCAGCAGGCCTACCTCTTGGGAGTGCTGCTCGCCCGAGAAGGCCGTCCGACCGGGACCGACGAGCTTATCGATTTGATCTGGGGAGAAGATGCGCCCGCCAGTGCGCTGAACGTGCTGCACAAATACATCGGTGCGATTCGCCGCATCCTGCAACCTGAACTGCCTCCGCGGGAGCCCGGCGCGTTCTTGCTCAAGCGGGCGAGCGGCTACGTCTGCACCATCGGGCCGGACGTTCTCGATCTCACTCGCTTCCGGCAACTCACCACGCGTGCTCGATCCGAACTCGTCGGCGGAGATGCGGCGACGGCACTCAGCCTCCTGCTTGACGCCATCGCACTGTGGAACGGCCCGGCCGGCGACGGGTGGGCACACAGCCCCGACGCAGCACCGATCTTCTCGGCTCTGAACGACGAGTTCTTCGAAGCCTGCGTCGAGGCAGCCCAGGTCGCGGATGCGCTCGGCGAACCTGCCCGCGCGCTGCCGGCCCTCCGGCGGGCCGCCGCGATGGCTCCCCTCCACGAGCCGGTACAGGCTGGTCTGGTCACCCTGCTCGGACGGGTAGGACGGCAGGCCGAAGCCTTCGAGGTGTTCGAAGCCGTGCGACGACGATTGGTCGATGAACTCGGCATCGACCCCGGTAGCGCTTTGCGCGCGGCCCGCCAGGGTGTGCTCGAGCAGCCGTCGGCCGCCCCGATTGTGACGACCGTCCCACCGCCCGCACCCGCACCCGCACCATCTTCTCCAGAGGCTCTCGACGCCGCATCGGCCGACACCTCCGCATGGCCCGGTCTTGTCGGCCGGGCCGAGGAACTGGCCGTTCTGAGTCGCGCCCTCGAACCCGCGTGGGACGGGGGAAAGGCGATCGTCGTACTGGAGGGCGAACCGGGGGTGGGCAAGAGCCGGATCATGGAGTCGCTCGCGAACGATGCCGAGTCTCGTGGAGCTCTGGTCATCTGGGGCCATTGTCTGCACGGTGACGGCGCACCGACGATGTGGCCGTGGGTCCAGGTCGCGACAGGACTGCTCGATGCGCTTCCCGAAGACCGAACCGAGCACTGGCTCTCTCGCGACCTCGGTCACTTCGTCGGCGCCCATCGCGACGAGACTCCAGCCAATCCCGATGGGAACGCGCGATTCCGACTGCTCGAGCAGATGGTCGACGTGATCGCTGAATCCGCTGCAGACCGACCCGTGATGCTCATCCTCGACGACATCCAGTGGGCGGAAGCGAGCTCACTGCAACTGCTCGACTCCGTCGTCGCACGCCTCCCCGCCGGCGTCGCCGTCATCGCCGCCTTACGAGACCGGGGTGCAGCCCCCAGCCTCGAACTCACCCGCACCCTCGCGACGATGAGCCGAACTCCGGGACACCGGCGGGTGTCCATCGGCCCGCTCAGTACGGCGGAGGTCGGCGAACTGCTGCGCTCCGAAACCGGCATCAACCCCCCGGGCGACGTCGTCGACCTGATCCACCGGCGGACCGCAGGAAATCCTTTCTTCGTGCAGGAGCTGGCGCGACTGCTCGGTCCACAGGGCGTCGACAGCATCGAGGCCGTCGCATCGAGCGGTGTTCCGCTGACCGTCCGCGACGTCGTGCGCGATCGGCTTGCCACGCTGAGCAGCGACACGATCGCCCTGCTCGAGGTGGCAGCACTGATCGGGCGCTCCGTCGAACTGCTGCTGCTGGCCCGGGCGGCGTCCCTCGACGTGGGTACCTGCCTCGAGCGCCTCGAGCCCGTCCGCGAGCTCGGTCTGATGGGCCCGGCCGCCGACGATCCCTTCTCCTACCGGTACACGCACGACCTCGTTCGCCAGGCCGTGTCGGAGGGAGTCTCCCCCGGCCGTGGCGCGACGATCCACGGCTGCATCGCCGACGCGATCGAAGCGGGCCAGTTGAATGATGAATCCGCGCCCGAACGGCTGGCCCACCACCTGTGGGCGGCGGGCCCGGTCACCGATCCCACCCGCACCATCTCCGCACTGATCGGTGCAGGCTCGAGGGCTACCGCCAAGACGTCGTTGCAAGCAGCAGAACGCCACCTCGGGTCGGCGGTCGAACTGGCCCGCAAATCCTCGCTGCCCCAACTCGAGTTGACCGGCCTGTCTCAGCTGATCGCTGTCGTGGGCATGCGATCGATGTACGGCATCGCATCCGTCAGCCTGCTCGAGCGGGCTGAGCACGTGGCGCAGCGACTCGGGGACGACCGGATGGCGACCGGATTCCTGTTCTCGCGGTGGACCGCGCACGGCCAAGGACTCCAACTCGACCAGAGCACAGCACTCGCCGACCAGCTCGACCAGCTCTCCTCAACGTCAAGCGACCCCGTCGTCTGCACCTACGGTGCGACCGCGGCCGGCATCCACCGGTGGTGCGTCGGCGAGGTCGGCGAATCCTTCCGACGGCTGGACGCCATCAGCGCTGCCCTCGTGCCGCAGATCGATTCGGAGGAGAACGACCCGGTCCATGACGGTGTGCAGCTCATGGCGGCCGGCATGTTCGCTGAGATCGTCGCCTACCACGGAGACCTGTCGCGCGCCGATGACCTGTTCGAGACCCTGCACACAGCAGCGGGTCGAGACCCCTATGCAGTCACCGTCGCCACCTCTTTCGAGGCGAGAACCGCCGCCGTCGCCGGCGACGCCCTCGGAGCCCTCAGAGCGGCCGATCGCGGCATCGCCGCCGATCCCGAATTCTCGTTCGTCTCTCTCGGCACCTACCTCAGGCTGGCCCGCTGGTGGGGGCAAGCGCTGACCGGGCTCGATCCCGCCCGCGCCGCCCATGAAGCCGACCGGCTCATCCGCAGCAACCTCACCAGCCCGGCACGCACCTGCGTCTCGACCTGGCTCGCCCTCCTTGCCGAGATGCACCTGGCTGCGGGCTCCCCCGCCGAGGCCGCGGGCGCGCTCGACCGCGCCGATGAAGCACTCGACCTTCACGGGCAGCGCTCGGCCGAGGCTCTCGTCATTCTCGTCCGTGCCGAGCTCGCTCAAGCCGACGGCGACGACCGCGCCGCCATCCGTGAGGCCGAACGCGCACGCGCCCTGGCCAGACAGCGCGAGGCTCACCTCTTCGCCGACCGCGCCGAGCGACTCCTCACTGAACTGCGCCGTTGAACAACTGAGGTGCGCGTTAATCCACTAGCTCTCCACTCGGCGTGCACACCACCCTCGTAGCTTCGGGGTCATGAATCGAGACGCCCACGACCGCTTGACCCCCGATCAGTTCGGCCGCCTCGCCGCGTACGGCGTGAGCGAACACATCCGCCCGGGCCAGATCCTCTCCCGAAGCGGAGACCATCACTACGACCTCTTCCTCGTGGAGTCCGGTTCGATCCACGTTGTCTGCGACGCCACCGGGACTCATGCCGAACGGATCGTCTCCACGCGAGGCGCCGGCGACTTCACCGGCGAACTCGGAATGCTCACCGGACAAAGCGTCTTCCTCACGCTGCGAGTCAACGAAACCGGCACCGCCGTGCGCATCGACGCGAACAACTTCCGCAAGGCCCTCAACGAACAGTCGGATGTCGCCGACATCCTGATCCGCGAGTTCGGCCAGCGCCGCCAAGCCATCATCGAACTGGTCAGCAGCGTGGCGCAGATCATCGGGGTTACCGACTGCGCCGACCACCGGGCCCTGAGAACCTTCGCCGCACGTCAGCAACTCGCCCACACCACGGTCGACGCCGACTCCATCGCCGGACAGGCACTCCTGACGGAGCGGGGACTGACGATCTCCGATCTCCCGGTCGCGATCACTGCCGACCGAGTGCTGAAGCGGGCCACGCCCCATGATCTCGCCGCCGCGATAGGCCTCACATATTCACCGGGCGATCATGATGTCGACCTCGTCGTCATCGGAGCTGGCCCCGCCGGGCTGGCCGCAGCCGTGTACGCGGCGTCCGAGGGCTTGGTCACAGCTCTGTTTGACGCCACCGGTGCCGGCGGCCAGGCAGCGACCAGCTCGAGAATCGAGAACTACCTCGGTTTCCCAGGAGGAGTGAGCGGGAGCGACCTGGCTCAGAGCGCCACCCTGCAGGCGCTGAAGTTCGGCGCCCAGCTCTACACCCCTTGCCAGATCGTCCGTATCGAAGCATCCGCCCACGACGCCACCGGCCCGATAGTGACTCTCCGCGACGGCACCACACTTCGAGCCCGCGCCGCGATCGTCGCTACGGGAGCCCGCTACCGACGCCTCGACGTTCCCCACCGCGACCACTTCGAGCGACGAACGCAGATCCGGTACTCCGCAACCGAACTCGACGCCCGCGACTGCCGCTCGCAGCCCGTGACAGTCGTGGGAGGTGCCAACTCAGCGGGTCAAGCTGCATTGTTCCTGGCCTCCAAGGGCTCTCGAGTGGACCTGGTCGTTCGTGCATCCGCCCTGGAGTCGAAGATGTCCGATTACCTGGCCCGACGCGTCAGAGCCCACGAACTCATAACCGTTTGGCTCGAAGCTGAGGTCGTCACGCTGTCCGGGCCGGACTCCCTCGAGGCGGTTGTGATCGAGAGCGCAGACGGCTCGACCGAGACTCGGGAGAGCCGGATCGTCTTCTGTCTCGTCGGCGCGGTACCTGACACCGATTGGCTCACCGAGCTAGCGCTCGACGAGTCCGGCTTCATCCTCACCGATACCCGACTCCCCCGGCTACCCGGCCACGACGAGGCGTTGCCTTTCCAGACGAGCGACCGACGCGTCTTCGCGGTAGGAGACGTCCGAGCCGGCTCGATGAAACGGGTAGCCTCGGCCGTCGGCGAAGGTGCCAGCGCCGTGTCATCCGTGCACGCTCTCCTCGCAGCCGACCTGGAGTTGGCGCGATGACCACTCACCAAGAAAGTGACGCCGCCTACTCGGCTCTCGCAACCGCAGACCCTGTCATGGCCAGCCTCGTGTCTCGAGTCGGGAAACCCGACCCGTTCAAGTTCCCCGACGACGGCCGCACCGCGGACGACCCGTTCGCCGGCATGGTGCTCCACATCCTTTCGCAGCAGATCTCGCTGAAGGTCGCGATCACCCTGTACGACCGCCTCTCGCACAGGTTGGGTGGCACCCCCACTGCGGAACATCTGCTGCGGATGAGCCCCGACGAGCTCAGGGCGCTCGGCACGTCGCACGCCAAGGCCAGATACCTTCTCGATCTAGCCGCACGAGTCGTGGGAGGCGACCTCGTCTTCTCCGAGCTGAATGGGCTGTCTGATGACGAGGCGACCGCCGTCCTGACGCAGGTCAAAGGAGTAGGCCCGTGGAGCGCCGAGATGTTCCTCATCCACCAACTGATGCGTCCCGACGTTCTCCCCGCAGGTGACCTGGGCATCCGGCTCGCGGTGCAGCGGGCGTACTCCCTGGACGTGACACCCACAATTGCCGAGGTGCGGGAACGAGGGGAGGTCTGGAGGCCACACCGTACATGCGCCGCAGCTCTTCTCTGGCGATCACTGAAAGCGCTCTAGCGGTCCGAGTTTGACTCATGCCACGAATCGCGGACGTGAACCTGATCGGGACGGACCCTCCGGCGCTCCGCGCATGTGGGCCCGTCCCGATAGGGGATCGCGTTACGGGCAGCGTGGGTCATAGGAAGCGCTGTCGGAACACGGCCATTTCATTTAGCGCTGCGATTCACCGGGTGAGGCGGAGGAACGCCGAGAGGGTCGCCAGCTCGGACGGGTTCAGGGGCAGGTGGTCGGTGAGCGCCGGCGAGTAGACGAGGTGGGCCGCCCACTTGGCGCGGGAGATCGCCACGTTGAGGCGGTTCTTCATGAGGAGGAAGGCGATTCCGCGCGGGACGTCGGCCGCCGAGGACGCGGCGAGGGAGACGATCGCCACCGGAGCCTCCTGGCCCTGGAACTTGTCGACGGTGCCGACCCGGACTCCCGGGAAGCCCGCCGCCGTCAGGTGGGCACGGAGGCGCTCGACCTGGGCGTTGTAGGGCGCCACCACGATGATGTCGTCGGGCAGGAGCGGGCGGCCGGCCGGGTCTGAGGCTGCGGTCTCGGCGGGGTCGTACCAGGGGCGGCCGACGGTGTCGCGGACGAGGGCGACGACGCGGTCGGCCTCCTCGGGGGAATCCGTCGAGTTGCCCTGGTGGAGCACCGGGTGCAGGTGCAGGCCGGGGACGACACCGTCGAGGGAGCGAGCCGTGGTCGCCCTGGGCTCGGCGTGCAGCTCTCCCTCGTACGAGAGGGCGCTGACCGGGGCGCAGACAGCGGGGTGCATGCGCCAGCTGACCGCCAGGAAGTAGCCGAGCGCCGGCGGCAGCACGTCGTGACCCTCGGTCAGCCAGCCGAGCGCCGAGGAGTCCACCGGCTCGGGGTGCGTGCCCTGGGTGACCTGCGGGAGCTGCTGCGGGTCGCCGAGGAGGAGCAGGTTGCGGGCCGCGACGCTCACCGCGATGGTGTTGGCGAGCGAGTACTGGCCGGCCTCGTCCACGACGAGCAGGTCGAGCTCGCGGCGGTCGATGCGGGTGGGGTTGGTGAAGTCCCAGGCGGTGCCGCCGATGACCGCGCCCGTGCCGTTCGCGGAGGCGGCGTCGAGGAAGCGGCGGTGGGCGTTCTTGGCCAAGGGAGTGAACCGGGCATCCGGATTCTCGCTGACCTTGCCGACGAGCGAGGGGTCGACGCCCGCACCGACGATGGCCGTGAGCATGTTCTCGACGACGGCGTGGGACTGAGCGACGACGCCGACGCGCCAGCCGTGGTCGCGCACGAGGTCGGCGACGACACGGGCGCCGGTGTAGGTCTTGCCGGTTCCGGGTGGGCCCTGCACGGCCAGGTAGGAGTCGTCGAGGGCGAGGAGGGAGGCGCGGATGGCATCGATGGCGCCCCGAGGATGCTCGGCCACCGGTTCGAGGGGGCGGCCGTCATGGCGGCGGGGGGCTCGGCGGCGCAGGATGTCGACCGCGGCGTCGTTCGGGAAGGCCGGGAGGGAGTCGGCGAGGGCGCGGCCCCACTCGGCGATGGCGTCCTGCAGGGAGGCCGTCTTCGGCGGGGCGGCCGGGGCGACCGCGACGGGGAGGGCGTCGTAAGGGTCGGCGCCGACGGTGAGGGCCTCCTCGAAGACGTACTGGGTGACGCCGTTCGGGAGCTCGCGCACCTCGCGGAGGACGGTACGGGCGTGGGCGACGCGGTCGGCGGGGCGGGTGCGCGGGGCGGGCCACGGATGCGGGGGGTCGTAGACGAAGAAGCGTCCGTTCGCGCCGGGCTCGAGCCGGCTGCCGGGGGCCAGAGTGCCGCGGAGGCGGAGCTCGCGGCGGTCGGCGCGCTGGCCGGCGTTGCGGTACCAGGGGCGGTCGACGACGGCGGTCTCGACGGCGAGGACGTCGCGGGTATCGGACCACTCGTCGAGGGGCTGCTCGAGGCGGTTGAAGTGCTCCCACCAGAAGGACTTGTCCTCGCGGCGGTGGTAGTCGATGGCGGCGGCCGCCACGGCGACGGCCAGCTCGTCGGCGCTGCGGCCCGCGGCGGCCGGATGCGCGGGGTCGCGGTGAGGCAGGGCGGCCGGCTGCGTGGAGTGGCGGTCGCCGGTGGCGGGATCGAGGGCCGCGGCGCCAGCCTCGGGGCCGGTGGCGGCAGTGGCGGGATCGGGGCGGCCGGAGTGCTCGGCGGGGTCGGAGTGCTGGACGGGGTCAGAGTGCTGGACGGGGTCGGGGCGCGCGACGGCGAGGGCGGCCGCGTGGGCCATCAGATCGCGGTGGAGGGGGCTCTCCTCGAACTCGAAGGAGGCGGGGTCGTCGGGGTCGGGGTCGCGGCCGAGGGATGCGGCGGGGTCGACGAGGGATGCGGCGTCGAGGAGGGCGGAGGGGTCGTGGGAGGCGGACGCGTCGGATGGGGAAGCGCCGGAGAGGAAGGCGGCGGCAGCGGACGCCGCGGCCAGGCGGGAGGGCGCGAGCGGGCCCGCATCGAGGGCCGCGGCGCGGGTGAGGAGCCAGTCGCGGAGGCGGAGGGTCGAGAGGCAGTCGTACTCGTTGTAGTCGGCGATCTCGGCGAGCTGGCGGTCCGCCGCGAGAGCCGCGGCGGGGTCGGTGCGGCCCGCGTCGCGGAGCTCGGTGTAGTGCACGTAGGCCGTGATGGAGTCGGCGCCGTTGGTGACCTCGCTCTGGCGCAGCTGCTCCCCCATGTACAGCGGCTCGAGCTTCTTCAGACTGTACGAGCGGGAGCTCACGCGCACGCTCTTCTTCACGACCGGGTAGAGGTCGACCAGCACGTTGCCGCGGAGGAGCTCGTCGAGCTGCTCCTCCCCCACGCCGTGGCGGGCGCAGAGCATCTGCAGGTGGGCGCGCTCGTAGTTGGCGTAGTGGTAGACGTGCAGGCCGGGGTGGGCGCGCAGACGCGAGGTGACGTGATCGAGAAAGGCACGCAGCGCTTCCTTCTCCTCGGCGTAGGAGTGCGCCCAGTACGGGAGGAAGACCGTCTCGCCGGGGCGGTCGGGGTCGTGCTCGATGAGGCCGAAGAGGTAGTCGAGGCCCCAGTCGGCTCCGTCGCCCTCGGAGTAGAGGGGGTCGCCCTCGAAGTCGAAGAAGATGTCACCCGCGTCGGGCTCGGGCAGGCCGTCGAGGGCCGTCGTGTCGTAGACGCGGGCGGCCAGGCCGTGGCGTCCGTCACGCTGCATGCGGGCCTGGTCGCGGAGGTTCTCGAGCGTCGTCGCGGGCAGACCGTCGACCGGGCCGTCGGACAGGGCGAGCTCGTCGAGCGTCGCGATGCCGGCCGCCAGCAGCTTCGAACGCTGGGCCACGCGGATGCCCGCCACCAGCAGCAGGTCGTCGTGCGCCTCGACCTCGGGCGCGCAGACCTCGCAGCGGCCGCAGATGGCGTATCGGGAGTCGCCCCACTGGACGGCGGGCTCGTGCATCCGCTCGTCGAGGAGGGCCTCGAGGCGCCGCCGCCGGTCGAGGTAGACCGGGAGGACGTCGCGCAGCTGGTGGGTGGAGCGAGTGCCGTCGCCGAGCAGCAGGTGCACCTCGTCGCCGAGCGGCACGTCGAGGCGGTCGAGCTGGTCGGCGTAGGCGGCGAGCTGCAGCAGCGCCGTGATCTTGGCATGCCGGGCCAGCTTGGTGTCGTAGACCTCGTAGCGGTGGGGGGCGGATGCGGTGGGCGGCCGGGGCGCGTCGGCGTCGGCGGGTGGAGCGGGCGGCCGGGGCACGTCGGCATCGGCGGATGCGATGGCCGAGTCGGGCTGCGCGGGGGCCTTGACCAGGAAGTCGGCGAAGCCGAGGAAGCGGCCGTCGAAGAAGGTGGCCTGGAAGACGACGTCGGCGCCCGCCCGGAGCGCGTCGAGCGTGAGGCGCTGGTGCTCGAGCAGGGCCTCGGGGGTGGGCCGCTCGGGCCGCGGGATCTCGGCGACACCGCGCGGGTTCACCCCGTCGAAGGGGCCGTAGAGCTCGCGGAAGGCCTCGAGGGTGCGCAGCTCGTGGGCGTCTCCGAGGCGGGCGGTGCGCTCGAGCATCTCGTCGACCACCTCGGGCACGGGCTCGATGCGGCCGAGCTTGGCGTCGAGGCGGCGCACCAGGGCGAACTCACAGACCGCCGCGGCCGTGAGGTCGGTGGCGCTGTAGAGCACGCGGTCGCCGGCGACGATCATGGGGCCTCCCTGGGGTCGGGTTCAGGGTAGTGCGAGCCTCCGACAGCGGGCCGCCGACGGCGGGCAGATGCCAGCGAGTCGACCACGGCGGGCCGATGACAGTGGCCCGGGATAGGGTGCGGAAGGATCGCCGGAACGGGCGACGGAACCGGGAGCAGGCGCATGGCAGGCAAGATCATCGTGATCACGGGCGCGAGCGACGGCATCGGGGCGGCCTCGACGCGGGCCCTGAGCGAGCGGCACACCGTGGTCGTCGTGGGGCGGTCGGCCGAGAAGACGCGGGCGGTCGCCGAGTCCGTGGGTGCCGAGTGGCTGCTGAGCGACTTCTCGCGGCTCGACGAGGTGCGGGAGCTCGGCGCGACCCTGCTCGAGCGCTACGAGCGCATCGACGTTCTGGCGAACAACGCCGGCGGCATCATGGGCCCGCGCACCGAGACCGTCGACGGGCACGAGCTGACGCTGCAGGTGAACCACCTCGCGCCGTTCCTGCTGACGCAGCTGCTGATGCCGCGGCTGATCGAGAGCCGCGCCAGCGTGATCGCCACCTCGAGCATCGCGCACCGCTACGGATCCTTCGACTTCGACGACCTCGAAGCACGACAGGGCTACCGGCCCGAGCGCGCCTACGGCACGGCCAAGCTCGCGAACCTGCTGTTCGTGCGGGAGCTGCACCGGCGGTTCCACGGCGAGGGCCTGTCGGCGGCGGCCTTCCACCCGGGCGTGGTGTCGACGAGCTTCGCCGGGCAGACGAACAGCGCCCTGCGGCTGGTCTACACCTCGGTGCTGAAGAGGCTGCTGCGCACTCCCGAGCAGGGGGCCGAGACGCTCGTCTGGCTCGCAGCGGGCACCCCCGGCATCGACTGGCAGAGCGGCGGGTACTACGTCAAGCGCGCGCCGGCGGCGATCCGGCGTGGGGCCGACGATCCGGCTGCGGCGCTCGCGCTGTGGGAGCACACCGAAGCGCTTCTCGCCGAGTAGCAGAGCGAGCGGATGCCCGTGCGGCGGGCGCCCGGAGAACCACCGGTCGCGCATCCGTCGATCGACACCTCATCACGGACAGCCGGCGCGTCGCCGGTGGGCCGTCCGCTCAGGCGCGCGGGGCGGAGAGGCCGACCGCCGGCAGCACCACGCCGTCGATGATCGACAACAGGTACTCGCGGTCGACCGGGCGCTGCGTGACGAGCAGGCGGTAAGCCGTCATCGACGGAGCGACCAGGGCGATGGTGGGGATGTCGACGTCGGCCGAGATCTCACCACGGGCGACGGCACGCTCGAGCAGCCGCCGGTTGACCTCGGCGCGGGGGGCCACGATGGCCGAGTTGATGGCGTCGACCAGCTCGGGCGAGCGCGAGAGCACCGACATGAGGCCGGCCATGACCTGCATCTTGCGGTCGGCCTCCTCGAGCGTGCGCGGCTTGATCATCGCCACCAGGTCGCCTCGGAGGGTGCCCGTGTCGGGCAGGTTGTCGACGTCGAGGTCGCGCGACTTCATGCACGCCACCGCGTCGACCACGAGCTCGCCCTTGGACGGCCAGCGGCGGTAGAGCGTCGCCTTGCCGGCCTTCGCGCGGGCGGCGACCATCTCCATGGTCATGCCGTCGTAGCCCTCCTCGGCGAGCACCTCGATGGCCGCGTCGAGGATCTCGGGGTCGCGGGAGTGGTCGCGGCGGCGGCCGGGGCGGCCAGGAGCGGGCGTGGGCGTGGAGTCGATCAGGTCGAGCGGCATCGTCGCAGCTCCTCCTTCGGGCGTCGGTTCGGACACTCTGATTGTTTCACGACATTTACAGAACTGATGGTATCCGAAACTGATTGGTTCCGTATATAGTCCCACCATGCCTGAAAATTCATCGCGCCGCTGGCTCACCCTCACCACGGTCGCCCTCGCCCAGCTGATGGTCGTGCTCGACGCGACCGTCGTGAACATCGCCCTGCCCTCCGCGCAGGCCGACCTCGGCTTCTCCGACGGCGACCGCCAGTGGATCGTCACCGCCTACTCCCTCGCCTTCGGCAGCCTGCTGCTGCTCGGCGGCCGCCTGTCCGACCTGATGGGCCGGAAGCGCGCCTTCATCATCGGCCTGATCGGCTTCGCCGCGGCCAGCGCCCTGGGTGGCGCCGCCGACAGCTTCGGCCTGCTCGTCGCGGCCCGCGCACTGCAGGGCGTGTTCGGCGCGCTGCTCGCCCCGACCGCGCTGGCCGTGCTCACCACGACGTTCACGATCCCCAAGGAGCGGGCGCGCGCGTTCGGCATCTTCGGCGCGATCGCCGGCGCCGGCGGGGCCGTGGGCCTCCTGCTCGGCGGACTGCTGACCGAGAACTTCAGCTGGCGCTGGAACCTCTACATCAACGTCGTGATCGCGATCATCGCGATCGTCGGCGCCGTGATCTTCGTGAGCACGCCGAAGCGCGAGGGCGCCCGCCCGAAGCTCGACCTGCCGGGCACCGTGCTCGTCTCGGCCGCGCTGTTCGCCCTGGTGTACGGCTTCTCCAGCGCCGAGACGAACGACTGGGACTCGCCCCTGACCTGGGGCATGCTCGGCGCGAGCGTCGTGCTGCTGGTGGCGTTCGTGCTGTGGCAGCGGCGGGCCGCGCATCCGCTCCTCCCCCTCTCGATCGTGCTCGACCGCAACCGGGGGGCCGCCTACAGCTCGGTGCTGATCGCCGGTGCGGGCATGTTCGGCATCTTCCTGTTCGTCACGTACTACCTGCAGACGACGCTCGGGTACACGCCCATTCAGACGGGGCTGTCGTTCCTGCCGATGATCCTGCTGCTGATCACGGCGGCGCAGCTGTCGACGAACATCTTCGTGCCACGGTTCGGGCCGAAGGTCATGGTGCCGATCGGCATGACGCTGGCCGCGCTCGGGATGGTCTGGCTGACGCACCTCGACGTGACCGCCGTGTACGCGCTCGACGTGATGCCGCCGCTGATGCTGCTGGGCCTCGCGATGGGCACGATCATGCCGGCGTCGATCCAGACCGCGACGCTCGGGGTCGACCGGCAGTTCGCCGGGGTGGCCTCGGCCATGGTGAACACCTCGCAGCAGGTCGGCGGGTCGATCGGCACGGCGCTGCTCAACACCCTCGCGGCGACCGCCGCCGCGAACTACGTGGCCGACAACCTGCCGGCGACCGCCGAGGTGGCCGCGCAGGCCGCCGTGCACAGCTACGCCACCGCCTACTGGTGGGGTGCGGGCTTCTTCGCGGTGGGCGCCGTGATCGCGGCGCTGCTGTTCCGGCGCAAGGGGCAGGGCGTGACCGTGGGGGTCGCGGTGCCCGAGGAGCGGGCCGGCGAGACCGCGGCCGAGCCAGCGCCCGCGATGGGGCACTGAGCTCCCGAGCCGCACGACCGGAGCCCCGCGCCGCGACGTCACACGTCGCGGGTGCGGGGCTTCGCGCATCCGGGGCCGAGCGCCGCGACGTCACACGTCGAGGGTGCGGGGCTCCGCGGGCGCGGTGCGGCCGCCCACCTCGATGTCGTCGCCCGGGAGCACTCGGGTGAGCAGGCGCGAGCCGAGGCCCTGGTCGATCGCCAGGTCGCGGCCGAGGCGGGCGGTCAACGCGACGGCCGCCGAGCCGGTCGCCTGGTCCTCCGGGACGCCGAGCGCGGGGGCGAACATCCGTGACCGCAGGTGACCGGCGGTCTCGTCGATCCACGCCCAGGCGTAGTGCCGCCCGTCCGGGAAGCCGGACGGGTCGAGCGCGTCGACCTCGGCGGGCGAGTCCAGGTGGGTGAAGGCGAAGTCGGGCGCCCAGGCGGCGCGGCCGGTGATCCAGACGAGGTCTCCGGTGTCGCGCACCGCCACCGGGCCGGCCGGGGTGTCCAGGGCGACGACGGGGGTGCCCTGCCGCGCCAGCCACCAGGCCGTTCCGACGCAGGGGTGGCCGGCGAAGGGCAGCTCGGTCGCCGGTCTGAAGATGCGGATGCGCGCCCGGCGGCCACCCGCGACCGCCGTCGCTGCCCTGGCCACCGCCGACACCCCGGCCTCACCCGTTCCCCCGGCCGCGCCCGATCCGCCAGCCGCGCCCGATCCGCCGCCGCGCTCGACCAGCTCGTCGAGGAAGACCGTCTCACTGAAGCCCAGGCCGGTCGCGATCCGCTGCTCGGCGCCCCGCGTGCGCTCACTCGAGCGGATGATGCCGAGCGGGTTGCCGTGGCCGCCGCTCTCGTCGGTGAACACGGTGACGACGTCGACGGGGAGGCTGGTGCTCATCCCTCGAGTGTGGTCGCGCAGAGGCGGGCCCTCAAGGGGCCACCGCAGGGCTCGTGGCCTGGCACGCGCGGGACCGGGCGATCAGGCCTTGACTGCGATGTTCTGCGCGATCGACACCCAGCCCGTGCCGACCGTCATGTACTCGGTGTGCAGCCACACGCGGGTGCCCTCCGCGCCGAGGCGGAGAGTGGCGCCGTGCGAGCCGAAGGAGTCGGGCGAGAGGCACACCGCCTCGGGCTGCGACACGGTGAGCGAGGGCACCGGCAGGCTGGGCGCCGCGGTGGTCGGCGGCCCGAAGCCCTCCGAGACGGCTGCCGGGGCGGAGTCCGCCGCAGATGACGAGGCGGAGGCCGAGGGCGTCGGGGTCGCACCCGGGCCGACGGTTCCCGCACCGGCCGGTGGCGGCGTGGGCGACGGGGTCGCGAGCAGATCGGCCGGTGCCGGCGCCGCGATGAAGCAGATGTCGTCGGCGGAGGTGGCTCCGACCCAGAAGGCGGTGCCGTCCTGCTCGGCGAGCAGACGCACGCTGGAGTCGACGAGGTCGGCGTCGACGTCGGGCACGACGGGCGGCACGACGTGCTCGGAGACCGGGGTGCCCTGGTCGAGATGCGCCATGCGCGACAGGGCCGCCGTGGGGCTCGCCGCGCATCCGCTCAGCAGCACCGGCACCAGCGCGACGACAGTCAGCCCCAGGGCGATCGATGCGCCCGCCCCTCGCCTGTGCATCCGCTCCCTCTCCGGTCCGCCGCTCGGCGGATCGCTCCGACCCACGACCGTAGCCCACGAAACCGACCGTCAGCTTCACGCGGGCCGCCGGGCGCGCGCGGCGCTCTGCCGTCGGCAGACAGGGTGGATCGGGGCGGCCGGAGAGGGTTGACTCGCAGCATGGTCGAACGCGTGCTGGTGCTGGGTGGGTCCGAGTTCGTGGGGCGGGCGGTCGTCGAGGCCGCGCTGGCCCGCGGCTCCGACGTGACGGTCGTGAACCGGGGGCGGCAGCCGGCGCCCGCGGGGGCGAGGTCGCTCGTGGCCGACCGGCGCGTTCCGGATGCTCTCGCCCGCGCCTTGGGCGACGAGCTCGCCTCCCGCGCCCTCGGCGACGAGCTCGCCGCCCCCGCCTCCGAGGGCTGCCGCTACGACCTCGTCGTCGACACCTGGTCGTGGGAGCCGGAGGTCGTGCGGGAGAGCGCCCGTCTGCTCGAGCCCGTCGCGGAACGGTACTGCTACGTCTCGTCGCGGTCGGTGTACGCCGAGCCGGGCGCGGGGGCGGACGAGACGGCGGCGCTGGTGCCGGTTCCCGAGGAGGACGACGGCGACTACGCGGGGCGGAAGGCGGGCGGCGAGCGGGCGGTGCAGGAGGCGTTCAGCGCGCGGGGGCTGCTGGTGCGGCCCGGGCTGATCCTCGGGCCGTGGGAGAACGTGGGGCGGCTGCCCTGGTGGCTCACGCGGATGGCGCGGGGCGGGGAGGTGCTGGCTCCGGGCGCGGCGGGGGCGGGCATCCAGTACGTCGATGCGCGGGATCTGGCGTGGTGGCTGCTGGGGCTGCCGGCGGCGGTGCCGGTCGCGGAGACAGGGGCTGCGGTGCCGGTGGCGGGGGCGGCGGCGGCTGTGCCGGTGGCGGGGGCTGCTGTGACGGCGGCGGGGGTGGCGGGCCCTACGGCGGCGAGGGTCATCGACCCCGGAGTGGCTGGTGCGGGGCGGAGTCTCGCGGTCGACGCGGTGAGTCCCGTCGGCCGGCACACGATGGGCGAGCTGCTCGAGGCCTGCGCCGCCGTCGCGGGAACGGGCCCGGCCGTGCAGCTGACCTGGGCGCCCGAGGACGTGCTGCTCGCCGAGGGCGTCGAGCCGTGGATCGAGCTGCCCGTGTGGCTGCCCGCGGGCCCCGACCACGACGCCCTGCACGGCTCCGACGTGTCGAGGGCGCTCGCCACCGGGCTGGCGTTCCGGCCGCTGGCCGAGACGGTCGCCGACACCTGGGCGTGGCTCGGCGAGCGCGGCGGTGTGCCGCCGCAGCGGGCCGACCGGCCGTCGCTCGGGCTCTCCCCCGAGAAGGAGCGCCGCGTGCTGGAGCGGCTGCGGCAGTGACCGCGGATGGTTGGATGGGGGGATGATCGACACCGCCTCGCACATCGACGACTTCGCCGCCTTCATCCGGGAGTCGCCGTCGTCGTACCACGCGGCCGCCGAGACGAGGCGGCGCCTGCTCGAGGCCGGCTTCACGGCTCTGGCCGAGGCGGACGAGTGGCCGCGGGAGCCCGGCCGCTACGTCGTGGTGCGCGACGGCGCCGTGATCGCGTGGGTGGTGCCCGAGGGCGCGACCGCGCTCAGTGCGTTCCGGGTGCTCGGCGCGCACACCGACTCCCCCGGCTTCAAGCTGAAGCCGAAGCCGACGACGGGCTCGAACGGCTGGCTGCAAGCCGGCGTCGAGGTCTACGGCGGCCCGCTGCTGAACTCCTGGCTCGACCGGGAGCTCGAGCTCGCCGGGCGTCTCGTCACCCGCGACGGCGTCGAGCACCTCACCCGCACGGGGCCGTTCCTGCGCATCCCGCAGCTCGCCATCCACCTCGACCGCGACGCGAACACCGGGCTCACCCTCGACCGGCAGCGGCACACCGCGCCGGTCTTCGGGGTGGGCGACGCGAGCCAGGCCGACCTGCTCGGAATTCTCGCGCGGGCGGCCGGGGTCGAGGTCGAGGAGGTCGCGGGCTACGACATCCTGACCGCCGACACCGCGGCGCCGGCCCGCTTCGGGCTCGATTCAGCGCTGTTCGCCGCCGGGCGGATGGACAACCTCAGCTCGGTGCACGCGGGCCTGGCGGCCCTGCTGACGGTGGGGCTCGAGGGCGACACGGTCTCGGTGCTCGCCGCCTTCGACCACGAGGAGCTCGGCTCCGAGTCACGCTCCGGCGCGAGCGGTCCGCTGCTCGCCGAGGTGCTCGGACGGGTGCAGGTCGGTCTCGGCGCGAGCGAGGAGGAGCGGGCACGGGCGTTCGCCGCCTCGTGGTGCCTCTCGTCCGATGCGGGGCACTCCGTGCATCCGAACTACCCCGAGAAGCACGACCCGGTGAACCGGCCGGTCGCGGGCGGGGGTCCGCTGCTGAAGATCAACGCCAACCAGCGCTACGCGACGGATGCGCGCGGCGCCGCGCTCTGGCGCCGGGCGTGCGAGCGGGCCGGGGTCGACTTCCAGGAGTTCGTGTCGAACAACACGGTGCCCTGCGGGTCGACGATCGGGCCGCTCACGGCGACGCGTCTCGGCATCCGCACGGTCGACGTCGGGGTGCCGCTGCTGTCGATGCACTCGGCCCGCGAGCTCGCGCACGTCGACGACCTCGTGGCGCTGTCGGCGGCGATCGGCGCGTTCTTCGCGGGAGCCTGAGGCTCAGGCCGTGCTGTCGGCCTCGTCGCTCACGCCGCGGCGCCAGGGCCTGACGCGCCGGAGCCTGAGGCTCAGGCCGTGCCGCAGCGGGAGATGCTGCGGAGCGTCACCGTCGTGCCGTCGTCGCCGGGCGAGACGATGGCGGTGAGCGGCACGAGGTTCAGCCCGATCAGACGGATGCTCGTTCCGCCGTCCTCCCCCTGCGCCTCCGTGACGACGCTCCACCCCTTCGCCTCGTACGAGTCGGAGACGCTCGCCGCCCACGCCGCCGGGTCGAACCCGGGAGCCAGGGTCAGCACCCGCTCGAGCTCGTACTGCTGGCGGTCGCTCTCGTCGACGCACGGCTCGACGACCGAAGAGTCCTGGACCGAGACCGGCGGCGCCGGCAGGGTGGCCGTCAGCTCGTCGGCCTGGGCCGAGGCCTCGGCGGTCGCCCCCTCGAGGGTCGTGGGAGCGGATGACCGCGAGGTCGTGAGACCGATCACGACGGCCACCACGAGCACGATGCCGATCCCGAGCCAGACGAGCGTCGCCGGCCGCAGCAGTCCGGCCCACGGCTCGCCCTTCGGCGGGATGACGGGCAGCTTCCGGCGCGGCAGCAGCCGGAACCCGTCGAGGGCCGTGGCGGCGGTGGGCTCCCGGCTCGGCAGCTGGGGGTCGCGGGGTGCGCGGTCCTCGGGCATCGGGCCCCTTCCGTTCTCGACGGCCCGATGCTACCGGAGCGTCATCGGAGCCGGCTGACCGGCGCCCGCGGTGCCACTGAGCCGCAAGGCCCGGCCGGCGGCACGGCCGGGGCCAGCCGCAGAGCCGGGGCTAGCCGTCCAGCGTGCCCGACTCGTCGCTCGAGGTGGGGGCGGGCGTCGGGAAGTCCGACTCGGCCGGCGTCGGGGTCGAGGACTGGAACGGCGACGGCGTGATGTCGTCGTCGGGGGCCACGGGCGTTCCCGACGAGGTGCGCTCCGGGTACGGCGTCTGCGCGTCGGCGTCGCAGCCGGTGAGCCCGGCGACGGCCCCGCCCGCGAGCAGGGCGGCGGCGGAGAGGGAGAGGATGCGGTGGCGGAGGGTGGTCATGGGTCGTCCTTCCAAGGGCGCGGTCTCCTTCCAGCAAACCCCCCGGAACGGGGGCTCGCCAGGAGGCTGGACAAACCCGCTCAACCGGCGTACCCGCGAGCCCGGCCGAGCTGCCGCAGGTACACCACGCTCAGCAGGTCGCCGGCGATCAGCAGCCCCAGGGCCGCGGGCAGGGCGAGCGGATGCGCGAGGCCGACGGCGCCGAGGAGCACCGCCGCGCATCCGGCCGTCGTGACGATCAGCCCGGCGAGCAGCAGCCCGCGCGCGAGCCACGGCCGCCCGGCCTCGCGCCACGCGCCGAACCCGAGGGCGGCGAGGAGCAGACCCGCGACGGACGTCGCGGCGAGCACGAGCAGCGCGGTCGAGCCGGTCGGCAGGGCCAGCAGGGCCAGCACCGTGGTGCCGAGCGCGTCGACCGCGAGCGCGACCAGGTAGCGGGTCACGGCCGGGCCGCCGCCTCGACCGTCACCGCCAGCGTCGTCGCGTGCCGGAGCACCCGGAAGTGCCCGCCGACCCGAACCTTCACGTTCTCGGCACCGGGCAGCACGCTCGACTCGGGGATGATCGGGTCGTACTCGCCGAAGACCGAGGTGATGCGGTCGTTGACCCGGTCCTCCTTGTTGAGCAGCACGGTCAGCGGGTCGCTGGCACGGAAGGCGCGCAGGGTGCGGTTCGGCGCGAAGTCCGCGTAGCGGGATCCCGAGAAGGGCGTCGCGATCGCGACCATCCGCACGAGACGGCGGTCGGGGTCGAGCTCGAGCATCGCGTACTTGCCGATCAGCCCGCCCTTGCTGTGAGCGGCGATGAAGACGTCGTCGAGGCCGTTCTGCCGCACGAAGTCGGCGACCACCCCGGCGCTGTCGATCACGGGCCGGCGGTTGTGGCGCAGGGCCTCGATCACGAACACCGGATGCCCGCGGCCGTGCAGCGCCTCGATCACCGGCGCCATGAAGTGCCAGGTCTCGTACACCCCGGGGATGACGATGCACGGACGCTCGGTGCCGGTCTGGAAGTCGGCCGGGTCGGAGCGGGAGGCCATCCCGGCGAGCTGGAGGCCGGCGGCGGTGGCGTAGTCCTCGACGAACCAGCGGGCGCGGGCGACGAGGCCCGTCACCCGTGCACCCCGGCCGCGCGTCCGGGTCGGTGTTCGTGCGCCGGCGCGTGCGTGTCCGCCGGCCCGTGCGCGCGCTCGTACTCGGCCGCGAACTGCTCGATCGAGGCCGCCACCGTGCGGGCGGCCGAGCGCTGGACGACGTGGCCGTGACCCCGCACCTCCAGCAGACGCCCGTCGGCCGCCACCGCGGCCAGCTCCCGGCACCACGGCGCCCGGGCGATCGGGTCACGGCTGCCGCGCACCACCAGGACGGGCGCCTGCACGGCGGCGACCGCCTCCGTGGTCGGGTACGAGAGCATCGGCCCCAGTTCGGTGAAGAACCAGCGCACCCCCGTGCGGAGGTAGTCGGTCACCACGATCGCGTTCGTGCCGAGCGGCTCGCAGAAGGTGTCGGCCGCCAGGTCGAGCGCCTGCTGCCACGCCGTGGGCCGTGCCGGATCGGTCACCGGCCCGATCAGCACCAGGGCGCCCACGAGGTCGGGTCGGCGGAGCGCCAGCTCCAGCGCGAACTGCACCCCCATGGAGTGCCCGACGACGGTGCACCCCGACAAGCCCCGGGCGTCGAGGGCGGCGGCCACGACCTCGGCGTGGTCGGCGACCGAGAAGGGCCGGGGCGGGCGCGGGGTGCCCGCGAACCCGGGCAGATCGAACGAGAGGGTCAGGCGGCTGTCGGAGAGCTCCTCCTGCAGCCGGTCGCTGTAGCGGTGCGAGACGCCGATCCCGTGCAGGATGACGACGGCGGGCGGGTCGCCCGGCGCGACGGAGGACTCCGGCACGTCAGCCGGCGGCGGCGGTGTAGGCCGCCACCACCGCGTCGCCCGTCGTCAGGGTGTCCCTGATGCGGTCGAAGGCGTCGTCGAGCTCCGTCGTGAGCACCACCTCGTAGGGCGGCAGCACGTCGATGGCCTCGTAGCCGTCCGGGCAGCGCGTGATGTAGCCGACACAGTCCCAGGTGGGATCGACCCTGACCTCCCACTCGAGGACGGAGGTCTGCACGAGGTGCACGTCGACGGTGGCGGGGGCGAGACGGCTCATGCGTGCGACCCTACGACGCCGCCCGGGGAGGACCGGGGGCCTTGACAACAGCTGCCGCACCGGATTCACGAGGACTTCCGCTTCTTCGCCGCCGCGGCGGCGAGCGCCTTGAACGACCCGTCGAAGGCGCGCTTGGGGTGGCGCACCGCCGGGAGCGCGACCAGCTCGCGGCCGGCCACGGCCTCCGCGATCCAGCCGAGCAGCACGCGGGTCTTGCGGCCGAGGGTGGGCAGGGCGAGCAGGTGGTAGCTGCGGTGGGCCAGCCACGCCGGCAGGCCCTTCAGGCGCACTCCCTTGATGTTCGCGGCGCCGTCGCCGATGCCGTAGCTCGCCACGGTGCCGAGCGAGACGTGGCGGTACTCCTCGGGCTCCCGGCCGGCCAGGTCGGCGAGCACGTTACGGGCCGCCACGGGGCCCTGCCGCATCGCGTTCTGCGCGTTCGGGGGGTAGTAGGCGGGCTGCGATTCCGCGGTGAGGTCGGGGATCTGGGCGATGTCGCCGACGGCCCAGACGCCGGGGACCGGCGTGCCGTCCTCGCGCACCACGCGCAGCGAGGCGTCGGCCATCAGGTGGCCCTTCGGCCCGCGCGGCAGGTCGGTGGCGTCGAGCACGGGGTTCGGCTGCACCCCGGCCGTCCAGATCACGGTGCCGGCGGCGAAGCTCTCCCCCGTGCTCAGCTCGACGACCGCGTCCTCGACGCTCTTCACCGTCGTCTCCAGCCGCACGTCGATGCCCTTCTCGCGCAGGTGCCCGAGGGTCCAGCGGGAGAGCTCCGGGCCCACCTCGGGAGCCACCCGGTCGAGGGCCTCGACGAGCACCCAGCGGATGTCCGTGCGGGACAGTCGGTCGTGCTGGGCGACGGCCTTCACGCTCAGGTCGGCCAGCTCGGACAGCCCCTCGACCCCGGTGTAGCCACCGCCGACGACGAGGAAGGTGAGCGCCTTCGCGCGCTCGGCCGGGTCGTCGGTGCCCGCCGCGCGCTCGACCTGCTCGATCACGTGGTCGTGCAGGAAGGCTGCCTCCTCCACCGTCTTGAAGCCGATGCCGTGCTCCTGGAGCCCAGGCGTCGGGAAGACCCGCGAGATGGCTCCCATCGCGACGATCAGCTCGTCGTAGCCGAGCGTCGACTCGGTGCCGTCGGCCGCGCGGAGCGACACGCTCCTCGAGCCGGAGTCGACGCCCGTGACCGAGGCCTGGAGCACCCGGCAGCGGCGGAGGGTTCGGCCGAGCGGCACCGTGACGTCGCGCGGGGCGACGTGCCCGCCCGCGACCTCGGGCAGCAGCGGCTGGTACGTCATGTAGGTGTTCGGGTCGACGACGGTGACCTCGAGGTCCCGGTCGGTGTGCCGCTGCAGCAGCCGGGCCGCCATCAGGCCGCCGTAGCCGCCGCCGAGGATCAGCACGCGGGCGATTCCGCCTGTTCTCATGGTCGTCTCCTTCTCGTGATCGGGTCGTGGATGCTCAGGTGCCTGTTTGGGCATGGCTCGCTCCCACCGGCTTCGACTCGGGCGAGCCCCGCTGCCGGAGGTAGATCGACAGCGCGACCATGCTGCCGACGGCGAGGAACTCTGACTGCCAGTTCTGCAGGGTGCGGTTCCAGAAGTCGGGCTCGAGCAGGTACTCGGCCCAGGTGACCGGGCGCTCCAGGTCGGTGATCTGCTGCTCGTCGAAGGCGGCCACACCCGCCACCGACTGCGCGAGCCAGCTGAGCACGAAGATCGTGCCCATCGCGATCAGCAGCGAGTTCGAGTAGAGCACCTGACGGAGCCCCTCGGCCGCGGCCGAGCGGGGCGAGTCGGGCCCGGCGTAGCGTCCGACCCGCTGCTCGGCGTCGGACTGCGGACCCTCGTCGCCGAGCTCCTTGGACTCCGGCGACCCGCGCTGCACGAGCCAGATCGTCGCACCGATGTAGAGGAAGAACTGCAGGTACTCCGACTGCCAGTTCTCGGCCACGTCGGCGGCGAAGCTCGACGAGGTCACGTAGGCGAGGTAGCCGATCGGCTCGAGCTGCGCGCTCACCTGCTCGTCGTTGAACGCGGCGTGACCGGCGAAGGACTGACCGACGAGCGCGAGCACGAAGATGAGACCGAACCCGAGGGCCAGTCCGTTCTCCCGCACGAAGCGCTTCATCGCTGCAGCAGCCCGATCGTGAACATCGCGACGAGTCCGACCACGATGACGGCGACGTAGCCGACGAACACGGCGCGCATCAGCTGCCCTCCAGAACGCAGTCGAAGGGCGCGTCGCCCTGCTCGACGCAACCCGCCGCGCGCACCCGCCAGGCCGAGCCCGACACCGCCAGGAAGACCGTGTCGTTCTCGAGCTCGACGAAGGCGGCCCGGCCCGAGGCCTGCTGATGGAGCACCGGCCCCGAGTCGGGGAGGGCGAGCGCGACGACGCCGGCCGCGCATCCGCCCCCGCTCGTCGGTCCGGCCAGTTCGGCCGCCCGCTCCTGGGCGGCGGGCACGAGCAGTGCGCACGCGTCGGCGCCCCGGCCCGCGGCGACAGCCGCCGAGAACTCCTGGGCGACCCGGGCGGCGTCGTCGGCCGAGGGCGAGAGTGTGCCGCCCGCGCAGCCGGCGAGCAGCAGCGCCGCGCCGGCCAGGGCGGCCAGTGCCGCCGGGCGGAGGGCGCGGTGCGAGGTCGAGGCACCGTTCATGGCCGTGACCATACTCGCGGGCGGCGCGTTCCGCAGGGGGTGCGACGCCACCGTCCCGGCCTCAGCGTGCCCCGGCCGCCCGTGCCGCCTCGGCCGCCGCGCGGATCCCCATCCGCGTCGGCTCGCCGTGGCCCGGGAGCACGATCCGCGCTCCGGTCGCGGCGAGCGCGTCGAGTGAGCGGAGGGCCGTCGCCGAGTCGGCCGTGGCCGCGCCCGCGACGATCTGCGGCCCGACGAGGCCGGTGTACGGGTCGAGCGTCACGAGCGCGTCCCCGGTCAGCAGGGCGTCGCGCTCGGGCAGGTGCAGCCCGATGTGCCCGTCGGTGTGGCCGGGCGAGAAGACGGGCTGCGGGCGCCCCGGCACGTCGAGCGGGCCGCTCTCGGGCACGGTGTTCGCGAACGGCACCCCCTTCACGCGCAGAGCGCCGGCCCGGGTCATGGCTCCGAGCACGCCGATGGCGCGCGGGTAGACGATCGGGTAGAGCAGTCGCGAGCGCTCGTGCCGGTAGCGGTACGGATGCGCGGCGAGCCGCCGGTCGCCCGGGTGCACCCACACGGGCACACCCCATTCCGCCCGCAGCCGCGCGGCCACGCCGACGTGGTCGAAGTGCGCGTGGGTGAGCACCAGCGCCCGCACGTCCCGCGGATGACGGCCGATCGCCTCGAGCGCGAGCCGGAGGGGCATCCAGGTGTCGGGGAACGCCGCGTCGACCACGGTCACCCCGGCCGCACCGTCGTCGATCAGGTACAGGTTCACGTAGGCGTGCTCGAGGCGGTGCACGCCGGGAGCCACGTTGCGGGTGAGCCGGGGGCGCGAGCGGCGGCGGGAGGGCGTGGGGAGCGGATGCACGGGCACGGTCATGCCGCCAGACTCCCCCGCCCGGGCATCCGTGCAACCGGGCTTGACGACGGGCGTGCCCGGAGTACGGTGCACCGCACACCCTCCGGGCGTCCGGCCCGGCACCGGCGCCGCCCCGTGCGCCCGATAAGAGGAGATCAGTCATGTCGAAGCACCGTCCGGTCGTCGTCGTCACCGGAGCATCCAGCGGCATCGGCCGCGCCACCGCCCTGCGCTTCGCCGCGCGCGGGGCCCGCCTCGTGCTGGCCAGCCGCAGCACGGCGGCGCTCGAGCAGCTGGCGAAGGAGTGCCGGCTGGCCGGCGGCGAGGCGATCGCGGTGACGACCGACGTGACCTCGCCCGCCGACATGGAGCAGGCGGCCCGGCGGGCGGTCGCGGAATACGGCCGGCTCGACGTCTGGGTGAACAACGCCTCGGTGTCCTCGTTCGGCCGTATCGACGAGCTGCCGCTGGAGGACGTGCGCCGGGTGATCGAGGTCGACCAGCTCGGCTACGTGCACGGGGTGCGCGCCGCAGTCGGGCAGATGAAGCCGGCCGGCCGCGGGGTGATCGTGAACGTGGCGTCGATCGTCGGCGAGGTGCCGCAGCCCTACGCGGCTCCTTACGCCATGTCGAAGGCCGCCGTGCGCGCCCTGTCGGTGAGCCTGCGCTCCGAGCTCGCGCTGGCCGGGGAGAAGCACATCCACGTCGCAACCGTGCTGCCCCCGACGATCGACACGCCCTTCTTCCAGCACGCCGCGAACCACACCGGCCGCCGGGTGATCGCCATGCCGCCGGTGTACCCCGCCGACGACGTCGCCAAGGCGATCGTCTCGCTCGCCGCCAAGCCGAAGGCGGAGTTCGTGGTGGGCCGGCTCGGGCGCGCCCTGGTGCGCCAGCACGCCGCCACGCCGCGCGCGGTGGAGGCGCAGATGGCGGCCCTGACCGAGGCGGGGCAGCTCTCGCCGACGGAGCGCGCGCCCGAGAGCACGGGCATCCTGTACCGGCCGGTGCACGCCTCGAAGGCCTCCGTCTCGGGCGGCTGGCACGGCACGTCTCGGCGCACGGGGCGGGGCCTGGTGGGCTGGCTGGCGGTCGCCGCGGCGGCGGTCTTCGTCGTCGACCGGGTGCGGAAGGCGGGCTGACGCGGTCGGCGTTCCCGGAGCGGCACTGCGGCGTCGGCACTGCGGCGTCGGGACGGCGGTGTCACTGGGGCGTCGGCCTGGGAGTGTCAAGCCCCTCGTGGCATTCCGGGGCGGCCGTACCGTGGCCCGCAACGGCGTCGACCCGCTCGGCGCACCCGGACCAGATCGGAGATCAGATGTTCTTCCACAAGCAGGAACTGCAGTTCAAGGCCACGCCCGCGAAGCCCGACGCCCTCTTCGCGCGACGGCTGCAGGAGGTGCTCGGCGGCCAGTACGGCGAGATCACGGTGGCCATGCAGTACGGCTTCCAGGCCTGGAACTCCCACGAGCCCGGCAAGTACCGCGACCTGCTGTTCGGCATCGGCGCCGAGGAGTTCGGTCACGTCGAGATGCTCGCCATCATGATCGCGCAGCTGCTCGAGAAGGCGCCGATCGAGCAGTCGGAGGCCGCAGCCGCGTCCGACCCCGTGCTCGGGGCCGTGATGGGCGGGATGGACGTGCAGCACGCCATCGTCGCCGGCGCCGGTGCCCGGGCCGTCGACTCCAACGGCAATCCCTGGCAGGGCTCGTACATCACCGCCAGCGGCAACCTGCTGGCCGACTTCACGGCCAACGCGAACGCCGAGATGCAGGGCCGGGTGCAGGTCGCGCGCCTCTACAACATGACGGACGACCACGGCGTGCGCGAGCTGCTGTCGTTCCTGCTCGCCCGCGACACGATGCACCAGAACCAGTGGACCGCCGCCGCCGCCGAGCTGCGAGCCGAGGGCCGGGAGGATCTGCCCGTGCCGAGCAACTTCCCGCTCTCACAGGAGTACCGTGACGTCTCGTACCAGTACATCAACTTCTCCGACGGCGCCGCCGCGGCCGAGGGATCCTGGGCGAGCGGCCCCACGCCGGACGGCAAGGGCGAGTTCACCTACCTCGACGCGCCCGGCACCTCGGCACCGATGCCACCGGCGACGCAGCCCGACGAGCGCTACTACGGCACCACGCCGAAGCCCAACATCGTCGAGAAGGCCGCCGGGGTCGTGAAGGACAAGCTCAGCACCAAGTGACGAACCATCGACGAGACACCGCCGGAGACCCCGACCGCCCTGCCGACGCCCGCGACACCCCGCCCACGATCTCGGTCGTGATCCCGGTGCGCGACGACGCCGACGGGCTCCGGCGGTGTCTCCGCGCGCTGGCCGCCCAGACCCTCGCGCCCCTGGAGATCGTGGTCGTCGACAACGGCTCGAGCGACGACAGTGCGGCCGTGGCCCGCGCGGCCGGCGCCCGCGTGGTGACGGAGGACGAGGAGGGCATCCCCGCCGCCTCCGCCCGCGGCTTCGACGAGGCGCGGGGTGACATCGTGGCACGGCTGGACGCCGACTGCGTGCCGCCCGTGGAGTGGATCGCGGGTGTCGCCCGCGCCTTCCGCGAGCGCCCGGGGCTCGTCGCCGTGACGGGCGACGCACGGTTCTCCGACGGGCCGCGGCTGCTGCGCCGGCCCCTCGCCGTCGTGTACCTGGGCGCCTACGCCCTGTTCTCGGCGCCCGCCCTCGGCCATCCGCCCCTGTTCGGCTCGAACTGCGCCGTGCGGCGCGAGGCCTGGCTCGCCGTGCGGGACGAGGTGCACCGGCACGACCTGCTCGTGCACGACGACCTCGACCTGTCGGTGCACCTCGGCGCCCTGCCGGCGGCCGCGCACGGTGCCCGTGGCCGGTGGCGGCGGCCGGGCATCCGTCTGGACCGCCGCATCGGCATGGGCATCTCGATGCGGCCCTTCGCCGACCCGCGGGCGTTTCTGCTGCGGGTGCGTCGGGGGGTGCACAGCCTGACCGTGCACGGCGGGCAGGAGCTGCCACGCCCGCTGCTGCCCCGGACCCCTGAGCCCCGTTCCCCGCGGCCGCCCGGCCCCTGAGAGGACCACGATGATCCCCCGGCTCCGCACGCCCGACTCGACCCTCCGCTTCCTCGCGCAGGGCTACACCTTCGTGCGGCGCCAGGCCCGCTCGGTGGGCACCGATGCCTTCCGCACGCGGCTGATGCTGCGGCCCGTGGTGTGCCTGTACGGCGCCGAGGCCGCGGGCTTCTTCTACGGCGGCGGCCGGTTCTCGCGAGCCGGCGCCCTTCCGCTGTCGGTCGTGCACCTGCTGCAGGACGCAGGCAGCGTGCAGACGCTCGAGGGCGCGGCGCACGACCACCGCAAGCTGATGTTCCTGGCGGCCCGGCGCGAGGAGCAGATCGAGCTCCTCCTCGAGGCCTTCCGCGACGAGTGGGCCGAGGCCGCGGAGCGCTGGCAGCGGCTGCCCGAGGTCGACCTCTACCGGGAGTCGGTGGGGGTGCTCGCCCGCAGCGCCACGCGCTGGGCCGGGCTCGAGCCCGCGTCCGAGTGGCTCGCCGACACGCTGAGCACCATGGTCGACCGGGCCGCTGCCGTGGGCCCGCTGAACTGGGCCGCGCGGACGAAGCGGCTGCGCGCCGAGCGCTGGGCGCGCGAGGTCGTGGAGGAGATCCGGGAGGGCAGGCGCACCCTGCCGGAGGACGCGCTCGCGCGGACCATCGCCGAGCACCTCGACCTCGACGGGCGGCTGCTGCCGGCGGAGGTCGCCGCGGTGGAGCTGCTGAACATCCTGAGACCCACCGTCGCCGTGGCCCGCTTCATCGTCTTCGCCGCGCTGGCCCTGCACCATCACCCCGAGTGGGCCGGCCGGGTCGCCGCCGACGCGGACGACCGACTGCACTTCGCGCAGGAGGTGCGGCGGTTCTACCCGTTCTTCCCCGTCATCGGCGGGGTCGCGACGCGTGACCTCGAGTTCCGGGGCGAACGGCTGCGGGAGGGCCAGTGGGTGCTGCTCGACCTCTTCGGCACCAACCGCGACGAGCGCAGCTGGCCGCAGCCGGAGCGCTTCGACCCCGACCGGTTCGCCGGCTGGGACGGGAACCCGGACACCCTCGTGCCGCAGGGCGCGGGCGACGCCGCGCACGGGCACCGCTGCCCCGGCGAGACCGCCACGGTGGCCCTCGTGGTGGAGGCGACGCGACTGCTGACCACGAGCCTGGAGTACCGGGTGCCCCCGCAGGACCTGCGGATCGGGCTGCGGCGGATGCCGGCGCTGACCGTGGACGACTTCACGATCACGGAGGTGCGGGCGCGCGGGCGCAGCTCCGCCGGGTCTGGCTGACCCTGGCTCTGGCTGACCCTGGCTCTGGCTCTGGCTGGTCCTGGCTGACCCTGCTGGCCGGTCACGCCGAGCAGCGATACGGGCAGCCGCCGGAAGTCGGCGACTGCCCGTCTCGGGTCGCGCTGGTGCGGGTCAGCTGCCTGACTGGGCGGTGTCCCTGACCTCGGAGGCGGCACCCTGCGCCTCGTCCCTGACGGTCGACACGGAGTCCTGGGCCTCGCCCTTCACCGTGTCGACGGCCTCGGCGGCACTGGACTGCACCGAGGAGACGGCCTCCTTGGCCGGCTCCTTCAGGTTCTCGGCGACACCCTTGGCCGCGTCGGCGACCTCGTGCACGAGGGGCTGCGCCTGCTCCTTGAGGTTCTCGGCGATCTCCTTCTCCTTGGTGCTGGCGGGCACCAGGGAGGCGGCGAGGAGGCCGACGCCGAAGGCGATCAGGCCGACGGCGAGGGGGTTGCCCTCCGCCTTGGCCTTCGCCGCCCCGCCGACGCCGCCGATGCCCTCACCGGCCGAGCCGGCCGCCGACGAGACCGCGTCGCGGGCGTCGCCCGCCGCTCCCATCACGCGGTCGCGCACGGAGCCGACGGCTCCGCGCACCCTGTCGGTCTGGCGGTGCACGATCTTCGAGGGCGTGACCTTGTCGGCCAGGGCGTCGACGTCGCTCCCGAGCTCGGCCCGGGTCGACTCGATGCGGGCACGGATCTCTTCGGGTGAATCAGTCATCGGTTCTCCTCATTTCTCTTCACGGCGTCGGGGATCCTCTTGACGCTGTCCACGGTCTGGGGGGCACCCTTGACCGCCTTCATCTGCTTCTTGCCCTGGAGGTAGAGCACCAGGGCGACGATCGCCCAGATCACGGCGACCACGACGGCCGACCAGGCGTTGCCGATGAGGTAGCCGAGACCCCACCAGAGGGCGATCGAGAGGAAGAGCACGGCCATCAGGGCGCCGTAACCGGCCCCCGCGTAGAGGCCGGAGCCCTTGCCGGCCTTCTTGGCCGAGTCGGTCAGTTCGGCCTTCGCCAGCTCGATCTCCTGACGCATGAGCGTCGAGAGGTCGCGGGTGACCTCGCCGAGCAGGTCGCCGAGCGAGGTGTTCGCGGCCTTCTGCTCGGAGGGGGTGGGGACGTCGGTCATGGCCGCAGCCCCTCGTCTCCCTGCGCCTGCACGCGCTCGGTGTAGACCGGGGTGTCCTCGGGTGAGACCACCGGGGGGACCACGGGGGTGGTGTAGGCGGGGGTCGTCGTGGCGGGGGCGACCGTCTCGGCGGCACCGAAGCTCGTGGCGACGGGGGCGTCACCGGTGCTGCCGGCGCTGCCGGTGCTGCTGCCGGTCGAGGTGCTGCTGGTCGTGGTGATGCTGGTGTCGCTGCTCCCGCCGCTCGCGAGCGAGCGCGTCAGGCGGCCGGCGAGCACGCCTGCGACCGCCGCGACCGCGATGAAGGTGCCCGGCTTCCGGCGCGCGAACGACTTCACCTCGTCCAGCAGCGATCCGGGGTCACGGCCCTCGAGCCAGTCGCCGACCGCACCGACCCGCGACGCGGCCTGCCCGACGAGGTCGGAGGCCACGCCCGGCGAGTCCTGGCTCGAGGCCATCCGGCCGAGCTCCTCCCCGAGCGAGCGCAGACCCGCGGCGGCCCGCTGCTGCTGCTCCCCTGCCTGGTCCTTCAGCTCGCTCTGCGTGCGCTGGTAGAGGTCGCGCACCTGGGATCCCGCCTCGTGGGCGACCCGGGCGGCCTCGTCCTTCGCCACTCCGGCGACGTGGCCGGCCTCCGTGGTGGCCGTGTCCTTCAGCTGACCGGCCTGGGCGGTCGCCGTGTCCTTCACTTGCGCGGCCTGTCCGGCTGCACCGTTCTCCGACATCAGAGTTCCTTCCGTTCGGCTGTCCATGTCCCCCACCAACACCTCGCAGGGGGTGGGGCGAACGGGGCTTCCGAACGGCGCGGCCGATCGCTACAATCCAGGCGCGCGGATGCGCGGACCGCCATTACCGCCTCAGGCGCTCCCGGCGCAAGGCCCTGTGCACCGGGACAGCGACGCGGCTCGATGGGTGGATGAGTTCCCCCCGGCACCCCCGGCACGACGGAATCCGATGGGCCGGCTGAGCTACGGCACCACGACGCTGGACGTCGACGACCGCACGCTGGCCCATCTCTCCATGGTCATCAGCGCGAAGCTGCGCCGCGGGGAGGGCTTCCAGTTCAGCTGGAGCGACGGCCAGGCAGGCGGCAACGGCCGCACCTCGATCTGGATCAGGCCCGAGCTGCCGCTCATCTTCTCGTTCGTCCGCGCCCGCACCGAGTCGATCAACCGACGCTGGATCGACGAACTGATGCGCTCGGCGGATTCACCGAGCGGACTCCAGCTCCGGCCGGAGCCGGACGCGTAGACGCCGGGCCCGATCACGGTCCTGGCGGAGCGGCTACGCCTGAGAGTTGTCCTCGATGGGCAGCAGCGCCAGGGCGACGCCGGGCGTGATCAGAAGGCGTGCCTCCTGGGGCACACCCTCACCGTGGTTGACGATGAGCCAGCCCGGCTCGCCGCTGCGCACAATGGTCTCGATCTCCTTCTGGAGAACGTCGACGTCCCGGCCGCCCACCGAGTAGTGGTTGCCGGCGTAGTCGATGTTGATTCTCTTCATGTCACGCTTCCTCTGAATGCTCCAGACTGTGCCCCCGGAACCGGTTTGGCAATGCCCGGGCCGAAACCGGCAGTACTTGGTACGGTTTCCTGCATGGCCGATGCTTTCACCGATGCTCTGCAGGAGCTCCGGGAGTTCGACGGGGTCGACGCCTCCCGCCTCGCCGAGCCCATCGCCCGCAGCTTCCCGGTGTCCGGCGCCTCGATCTCCACCCTCGGCGAGATCCTCACCTCCGAGACGGTCTCGGCGAGCGACCCGCTGGCCGCGCGCCTCGACGAACTGCAGCTCGACCTCGGCGAGGGCCCGTGCTGGGACGCCCTGCGCACCGTCTCCCCCGTGCTGGAGCCCGACATCCGCCACCGACCGCGGGGCTCCTGGCCGTTCTTCCTCCCCGCCGTCGCGCAGGAGGAGATCGGGGCGGTGTTCGCGTTCCCGCTCGTCATCGGCCACCTGCGGCTGGGGGCCGTCGACCTCTACTCCGTCGACCCGACGACCCTCACGCCCCAGCAGGCCCGGCAGGCCTCGGCAATGGCCGCCGTGGTGAGCAGGCTGGTCCTGCGACGCGCCCTCGAGGCCGCCTCCGACGACGAGCCGGTCTCGGCACCGATCGACCGCTACTCCCGGCGCGCCATCCATCAGGCCACCGGGATGGTGATCGCCCAGCTCGGGGTGTCGGTCGACGACGCGGAGATGCTCGTGCGCGGTCACGCCTACGCCGAGAGTCGCACCATGGCCGAGGTGGCCGACGACATCCTGAACGGCCGCCTGCGCTTCTCGGTCGACGGGGACGGCATCGAGGACCTCGCGTGAACGGCGAACTGCGGGAGACCCGCCTGATCGAGGGCTTCGCCACCCTGGCCGACACACTGGTCGAAGGCTACGACGTGGTGGATCTGCTGCAGACCCTCGTCGAGATCTGCCAGGACGTACTGGCGGTCGAGGCCGTCGGGCTGCTGCTCGCCGACGAGACCGGCGAGCTCGACGTGGTCGCGTCCACGAGCGAGGATCCCCGGCTCGTGCACACCATGCAGCTCGGTGCCGAGGCCGGCCCCTGTCATCGCAGCTTCGAGACCGGGGAGCAGGTCAGCCTCGAGCGGCTGGACGACGCTCCCGACGAGTGGGGCCCCTTCCGGAAGGCGGCCGAGCAGCTCGGCTTCGGGGCGGTCGCGGCGGTGCCGATGCGCCTCCGCGAGACGCGCATCGGGGTGCTCAGCCTGTATCGCCTCGAGCAGACTCCCCTGTCGGGCGCCGATCTCCGAACCGCCCAGGCCCTGGCCGACGTCGCCACCATCGGCATCCTGCACGAGCGCGTGTTCCGCGAGACCGACGCCGTGCGTACCCAGCTGCAACGCGCCCTGAACACCCGGGTCGTGATCGAGCAGGCCAAGGGGGTGCTCGCACACACCCACGGCGTGTCGACCGAGCAGGCGTTCGACCTGCTGCGCGGCTACGCCCGCTCCAACCGGCTGGGCCTGCACGACGTGGCCCAGCGCCTCGTCGGGCGCACCCTGATCTTCTAGGCGGCCGGCGATCTTCTAGCGGGCGGCGCCGGGCGCCCGGGTCGCGCCAGGCGCCCCGGCCGCGCCCGGCGTGGTGGTGCGGCTCTCGGTCGCGTCGTTGTGCGGCCGGTTCTCGGCGATCCAGGCCAGGCGGCGGAGCGTCTCCACGTTGCGCACGTAGAGCGGCATGTCGAGCACCAGCGAGGGCACGAACGCACCAGGCCCCTTCACCGCGCGCTCCCGGATGCGCACGAGCGATCCGTCGCCGCGGGGCTTCACGTCGACCGTCACCCGCGCCTCGCCGATGGGCCAGCCCGCCGGCTGGATGACCATCCGATGCGGCGGGTCCCACTCGAGCACGGTCGTCTCGTCGTCGATGACGGTCGGCCAGACGCCGAAGGAGTGGTGCAGCTTCGTGCCCACCCGGGGCCAGTCGTCGTCGACCTCGCGCATGCGGGACGCGCCGACGACCCAGACGGGGAACAGCCAGCCGTCGGCGAGCACGTCGAAGACCTGCTCCGGGGTGGCTCGGATGAAGCGGACGTTGGTCGACATGGTGGTCACCTTTCCGGTGGAGGGGCGATGACGCCCGGCGAGGGGTTCAGCGAAGTGGGGTTCGGCGAAGCGGGTTCAGCGAAGCGAGGGCGGGGAGTCGATGCCGAAGTCGGCGGCGAGCGAACGGCGGGCCGCGTACCAGCCCGCCAGGCCGTGCACACCGGGCCCGGGCGGGGTGGACGAGGAGCAGAGGTAGACGCCCTTGGCGGGGGTCGCCCACGGGTTCAGCGAGAGCCGCGGCCGGGCGGCGAGCTGCACGAAGTCGGCCGCACCGGCGGCGATGTCCCCGCCGATGTAGTTCGGGTCGTAGCTCTCCAGCTGCACGGCCGAGCGGGCCGACGAGGCCAGCACCAGGTCACGGAAGCCCGGTGCGAAGCGTTCGATCTGCCGGGTGATCGCCTCGGTCGGGTCGACGGTCGACCCCCGGGGCACGTGCGTGTAGGTCCAGAGCACGTGCTTGCCCTCGGGGGCGCGGGTCGGGTCGGCGATCGAGGGCTGGGCCGCGAGCACGTACGGCGACTCGGCGTGCCGGCCCTCGGCGACGGCCCGCTCGGCGGCGGCGATCTCGGCTCGGGTGCCCCCCACGTGAACGGTGCCGGCCTGCCGGAGCAGCTCGTTCGTCCAGGGCACCGGGCCGTCGAGCGCGAAGTCGACCTTGGCGGCCGCGTTGCCGTAGCGGAACCGTTCGAGCCGCGCCCGGAACCGCGCGGGCAGCCGGTCTCCCGCGATCCGGGCCAGCGCCCGCGGCGTGACGTCGAGCAGAACGGCCCGCGCCGCCAGCAGCTCGTCGAGGCTCGTCACCTCGGAGTCGGTGACGATCTCTCCCCCGTGCGCGAGGAGGTCGGCCGCCATCGCGTCGACGATCGCCTGGCTGCCGCCGATCGGGATGGGCCAGCCGCGCCCGTGCGCGTAGGCGCCGAGCGACAGCGCCGCACCCGCCGTGGCGAGCCCGGGCATCGGCAGGATGGAGTGGGCCGCGACTCCGGTCAGCATCGCCGGCGCGACCTCGCCCCGGAAGCGCGCGTTCCAGAGGGGCGAGCCCTGCTCGAGCGCCCGCAGGCCGAAGCGCGCGGCGACGAGCGGATGCGCGGGGATGCGCAGGAGCGGGGAGCCGGCGAACTGGGCGACCCGGTCGGCCTCCTCGGCCAGCGGGCCCATCAGCCGCATCCACGCCGGGCCGTCGGCTCCGAGGTGCTCGGCCGTCCGCCGGATGTCCCGGAACGCGATGCCGGCCTCTCCCCCGTCGAGCGGATGCCCGTACGACACCTCGGGCACCACGAGTTCGATCCGGCGCTCGAGCCCGAAGCTGCGGAAGAAGCCCGACGCCAGGGCCATCGGATGCACGGCCGAGCACAGATCGTGCAGGAAGCCCGGGAGGGTCACCTCCGCCGAGCGCGCACCACCGCCGATGGTGCTGTCGCGCTCGTGCACCTGCACCGACAGCCCCGCCCGGGCGAGGGTCACGGCGGCGGCGAGACCGTTCGGCCCCGCGCCCACGACGATCGCGTCGGGCGTCGAATTCATCGCCGGCCGCTCAGCATCGAGCGTGCGGCGAGGCCCAGCGCACCGATGCCGGCGGCGGCGCCGGCACCCGCGATCGAGAGGGCGAGCGGCCGGTGCAGGATGTACCAGACCTCGAGCGAGCGGGTCTTCGCCTGGTCGCTGAAGATGCCGCGGGCGCCCTGGTCGCCGGGGGTCGGCTCGTAGAGGTTCGTCGGCAGCATCGGCTCGGTCTTCTCGGGCGCCTGCTGACCGTCGTAGCCGGTCTTGGCGAGGTACCAGTCGAGGAAGCCCGCGACGAAGCGGTTGCCGATGACGGTCTTCGCGGTCGGGCCCCCCACCCAGGTGCGCCGGCGCGGATGCTCGGCGACGTGCGCGATCACGCTGGCACCGACCTCGGGCTCGAAGATCACGTCCATCGGCTGCGGGTGGTGCGGCAGCGCCGACTTGACCCAGTTGAACTGGATGGTGTTCATGGCGGGCATGTCGACGGTCGAGATGCGCACCGGGCTCTCCCGGTGGATCAGCTCGGTCGTCACCGACTCGGTGAAGCCCTGCACCGCGTGCTTCGCGCCGCAGTACGCCGCCTGCAGGGGGATGCCGCGGTGGGCGAGGGCGGAGCCGACCTGGATGACGTGCCCGCGCTCCCGCGGGATCATCCGCGTGAGCGCCGCCCGGGTGCCGTTGACGAAGCCGAGGTAGTTCACGGCGGTCGCCCGCTCGAAGTCCTCCGGGTCGGTCTCGACGAACTCCGCGAAGGAGCCCACCATCGCGTCGTTGACCCAGAGGTCGATCGGGCCGAGCTCCCGCTCGACCTGGTCGGCGGCCCGCTCGACGGCTTCGCGGTCGGCGACGTCGGTCACGATGCCGAGGCCCCGACGGCGGTACGCCTCGATCTCCTCGACGACCCCGTCGAGTCCGTCGGTGCCGCGCGCGAGCACGGCCACGTCCCAGCCCCGGCCCGCCAGTGCTCGAACGGTGGCCCGCCCCAGTCCGGCCGTGCCTCCGGTGACGACGGCGACTCCCCTGCTCATGCTGCTCCTCTGGTGTCCGGCGGAGTGCTCCGGCCAGGTGGCCGGCCCGGTGGACTGTGCTCGTCAACGTACCCCGGGCCGATCCGGCCCGCTCGCATCAGGCGATCAGGTGCTGCTCGGCGATCACCGAGCGCGACAGCACGGTGTAGCCCTCCCCGTCGAAGAACACGGTGATGCGGTCGGGGTCGACGCTCACCACGGTGCCCTCGCCGAGGCTCCGGTGGCGGATGCGCTGCTCCACCGCGAAGTCGCCCGGGCCCTCCGCCGTGTCGGCGAGGGCCGTGCCGGAGGCGTCGGGGCGCGCATCCGGAGCCGCTGCCCGCGTCTCGCAGAGGTCGCAGTGCCCGCAGAACGTCTCGGCGCCGTCGACGGGGGTGGTGCCGTGGACGGCGGTGGCGTCGTGGACAGGGGTGGTGTCGCCGAAGTAGTCGAGCAGGAAGCGCCGGCGGCAGCCGAGCGTCTCGGCGTAGCCCCGCATCATGTCGATGCGCGAGTGCTCGATGCGGGTGCGGCGCTCGTGCGCCTCGACCGCCCCGCGGACCGCCTCCTGCTCGTCGATCCCGCGCACCAGCCGAAGGCCCGCGCGACGGTCGATCACGGCCCCCGCCTCGGCGAGGAGGTTCACCTGCTGGGTCACCGAGCGGGCGGGCACGCCGGAGGCCTTCGCCAGGGCCGCCCGGGTCAGCGGGCGCTCGGCCGACGCGAGCGCGGAGACGATCGCCCGCAGCCGCGACGCGTCCGGCGAGGAGGACGCGAAGAAGCTGCGGAGCCCGAGGTCCTCCGGCCGGTAGTGCAGTGTCGTCTCGGCCGGCTCGCCGTCGCGGCCAGCCCGGCCGATCTCCTGGTAGTAGCTGTCGACCGAGTCGGGCACGTCGGCGTGCACCACGAAGCGGATGTCGGCCTTGTCGATGCCCATGCCGAAGGCCGAGGTGGCCACCACGATCTCGTGCTCGCCCGCGTGGAAGGCGGCGTACACCTCCTCCTTGACCCGGGCCGGGAGGCCACCGTGGAAGGCCGCCGCCCGCCGACCCCGCTCGCGGAGCGCCTCGGCGTACTCCTCGGTGGCCCGCCGGGTGGCCACGTAGAGCAGCCCGGGCACCTCGAGCGAGGCGAGCTGCTCGAGGACGGCACGCCGCTTCTCGTCGGGGCTCTCGTGCCGCACGACCGCGAGGTGCAGATTCGGGCGGTCGAAGCCGCTGACCAGCACCCGCGGGTCACGGAGGTGCAGCTTCTCGAGGACGTCCTCCCGCACGGGGGCCGAGCCGGTGGCGGTGAGCGCGACGACCGGCGGATGCCCGAGCCGGTCGGCGATCTCGCCGAGCCGGAGGTAGTCGGGCCGGAAGTCGTGCCCCCACGCCGAGACGCAGTGCGCCTCGTCGACGACGAACTGCACGACCCCGACCGCCCGCAGCCGGTCGACCGTCTCGTCGTTCGCGAGCTGCTCGGGGGCGAGATGGAGCGTGCGCGCTCCCGTGCCGTGCTCGGCCAGCTCCCACGCCGCGTCGTTCTCGGCCGCCGACTGCGCCGAGTTCACGGCCGCCGCCCGGAGCGGCCCGCCGTCCTCGTCGACGTGCCGCACCTGGTCCCACTGCAGGGCGATCAGCGGCGTGACCACGACGGTGAGCCCGCCGAGCGCGAGGGCGGCGAGCTGGTGGATGGCTGACTTGCCGTGGCCGGTCGGCATGACGGCCAGCAGGTCCCGGCCCGCGAGCACGGTCTGCACGGCGGCCTCCTGACCCTCCCTGAGGGTGTCGTAGCCGAGACGGCCGGCGAGCAGGGTGAGGTCGGGGGTGGTGGTCAACGGGCTTCCTTCCGGCACGCGCGCGGTCAGCGCATCCGGAACCGTACGCGCGCCGAAAACCGGCGGCACGGGGTTGACAGCGGGGCCCGATCAGGCGGGTTCGTCCCCCGCGGTGGTCGTGGTAGGGAGCGGCTCGCCGGGGAGCCCGAACACGTCGTAGTCGTCGTAGACGTCGGTCCAGCCGGCAGTCGTCGGCCCCGGCCGGGCGAGTTCGCGGAGTTCGCCGAGCGCGTCGGCGTCGACCGGTTCCGGATGCTCCGAGTCGGTGCTCAGCACGACGATCGGCGTGCCGGGCCCGAGGAGCAGACGGGCCGGCTGCACACACCCGTCGGGGCCGACGACGGGGATCGTGGCGACGCCGGTGGCCCCCGCCCGGCCGAGCAGCACCGCGTAGTCGAGCAGGGCGTCGGAGAAGGCGTCTCCGGTCAGGAGATCGGCCGCGCCGATCAGGATGCGCTTCACGGCCGCACGACCCTCGTCTGCCGTACGGCCTTCGGCTGGCTGGACATAACTACCCCTTTGCGTTCGTGTCGTCGAACACCGGGGTCTGGGGCGTCCCTCTCAGAGTACGCCTTCGGGGGTCAGGGAGGCGATGGCGGCCAGGACGTCCTCGACGGACACGGCGAGGATGGCCGGGTCGGGGGTGTCGGCGAACGCGTCGCCCCGGCGCTGCGCGGCGTCGGTCAGCACGATGTGCGGGCCCGGGGGCGGACCCCAGATCTCGGGCGCCGCCGGCCCGAACAGCACGACCGAGGGCCGGCGGTAGGCCGACGCGAGGTGGGCCGCCCCGGTGTCGGCCGAGACCACGAGCCGGGCGTGGGCGATCACGCCGGCGAACTCGGCCAGCCCCAGCTCGCCGGCCAGCACCCGGCCGGGTCCGAGCCCGGCCGCCCCCGCGACGGCGAGCGCCCGCTCCCGTTCGGCCGCGCTGCCGGTGAACACGACGTGGTGGCCGCCCTGCTCCAGCTGACGGGCGACGGCGGCGAAGCGGTCGGCGGGCCACAGTCGGGAGCCGTAGAAGGCGCCCACGTGCACGACGGTCGGCGCCGTGGTCAGCAGATCGGCGCCGAGCCGCCGCGCATCCGGAGCCGGGGCCGCGATCTCGAGCACCGTGTCGCCCGGGTCGGCCGGCACGCCGTAGGCACCGACCAGCCGCACCCAGCGCTCGCGCTCGTTCATCTCGTCGATCCACTCGGGCGCCGGTGCCGGAGCAGCGGGCAGACCGGGCACCTGGTGCACCATCGCCTGGCGGGCGCCGAGCGCGTCGACGATCAGGCGGCTCTCCGGCCCGCTGCCGTGCAGATTCACCGCGACGTCGATGCGCCCCGGTGCGATCGGCAAGGGGTCGTTCAGGCCGGGGGTCGGCAGCAGTGCGTCGATCCCGCCGACGAGGTCGACGATCGGCTCGAGCCAGCCGGGCACCGCCAGCACCAGCCGGTGGCCGGGGTGCGCCCGTCGCAGCCCGTGCAGCGCGGGCACGGCCACCAGCAGGTCGCCGAGCTTCAGGGCGCGGAGGGCCAGCAGCACGGGGCGGTCGTCGTCGTCGCGGGGATCGAAGTGCAGCATGCCCCCATGCAACCCGGAAGCCGTGCCGTGCGCCACCGTCCGACACCTGGGACCGGCGGAATGCAGCGGATTCCGGCGAGGGGCTTGACTCCGGGTGGGAGAAGAAGAGAAGACGGTGTTTAGTTCTCCGGGGAGCGGGGAACTCCTCCAGCATGCAAGCCAACGCCTCCCCCTCCGCCTGGCCGGCCGCCGTGCTGTTCGACCGCGACGGCACGATCGTGGTCGACGTGCCGTACAACGGCGACCCGTCGCGCGTCGAGCCGGTCGTCGGCGCCGCGGCCGCGCTGCAGCGGGTGCGCGACGCGGGGCTGGCCGTCGGGGTCGTGACGAACCAGTCGGGGATCGCCCGGGGGCTGGTGACGGCGGAGCAGGTCGACGCCGTGAACGCCGAGGTCGAGCGTCTCCTCGGACCCGTGGACGTCTGGCGGCTCTGCCCGCACGCACCGGGCGACGGATGCCCGTGCCGGAAGCCCGCGCCCGGGATGGTGGTCGACGCCGCCCGTTCGCTCGGGGTGCCGCCCGCCCGCGTGGTGCTGATCGGGGACATCGGGGCCGACGTCGAGGCCGCCCGCGCGGCCGGGGCGACCGGCATCCTGGTGCCCACCCCCGTGACGCGGGCCGAGGAGATCGTGGCAGCACAGCTCGTGGCGAACGACCTCGCCGAGGCGGTCGACCTGGCGCTCACGGCCCTCGTCGATCGGGTGCCCGCGTGATCCGCCGCGCCCTGGTCGCACGGCTCGACAACGCCGGCGACGTGCTGCTGGCCGGTCCCGCGGTGCGGGCCGTCGCCGCGTCGCCCGGTGTCGACGAGGTCTGGATGCTCGTCAGCCGCCAGGGCGAGGCCGCGGCCGCCCTGCTGCCGGGAGTCGACCGCGTGCTCACCTGGGACTGCCCCTGGATCACCTCCCCGCCGCCGGACGCCACCCGGGAGCAGCTCGCTCGGCTCGACGGGCTGCTCGACGAGGCCGCAGCCGGTGCGTCGCTCGACGTGGCCGTGCTGCTGACCTCGTTCCACCAGTCGCCGCTGCCGCTCGCCCTCCAGCTGCGGCTCGCGGGGGTGCCCCGCATCGTCGGCGCCTCGGTGGACTACGCCGGCGCACTCCTCGACGTGCGCCTCCGCCCCGGGGAGGACCTCGACGAGGACCTGCCCGAGCCCGAGCGCGCCCTCGCCATCGCGGCGGCGGGCGGCTTCGTGCCGCTCCCGGGAGACGACGGGCGGCTCGCGGTGCGGATCGGTGCGGAGGACCGCGCGTCGGCACAGGCTCTCGCGCCCGAGGCTCCGTACGTCGTGCTGCACCCGGGAGCCACCGCGTCGTCGCGGCGCTGGCCGGCAGAGCGCTACCGCGAGACGGTGCGCCTGCTGGCCGCACGGGGGATCCGGCCCCTGGTGACGGGGGGCGCCGGGGAGCGCGAGCTCACCGCCGCCGTCGCCGGCGGCGAGGGACTCGATCTCGCCGGCCGCACCGGCCTCGGTGCCCTGGCCGCCCTGATCGAGGGCGCCGAGGCGGTCGTCACGGGCAACACCGGCCCGGCGCACCTGGCGGCCGCGGTGGGCACCCCGGTGGTGAGCCTGTTCTCCCCCGTCGTGCCGGCGGTGCGCTGGGCGCCCTACCGGGTCGCCCACGAGCTGCTCGGCGACCAGCTCGCGGCCTGCCGGGGCACCCGGGCCGTCGAGTGCCCGGTACCCGGGCATCCGTGCCTGGCATCCGTGACGGCGACGGAGGTGCTCGAGACGCTCGGGCGCCTCGTGCCGCTCGCCGAGCGGGCGGGGGCGGCCCGATGAGGATCCTGGTGTGGCACGTGCACGGCGGCTGGATGGACTCCTTCGTGCGCGGCGGCCACGACTATCTGCTGCCGACCGGCGACGCCGAGCGGGGCGGTGGCATCGGCCGGGGCGGCCGCGACTGGCCGGCGACGACCGTCGAGGTTCCGTTCGCGGAGCTCCGGGACGCGGAGGTCGACGCCGTCGTCCTGCAGCGGCCGGTGGAGCGGGCCCACGTCGAACGGCTGCTCGGCCGACGGCCGGGCCGGGACCTGCCCGCGGTGTACGTGGAGCACAACACCCCGAAGGGCGAGGTGCCCTCGACCGTGCATCCGCTCGCCGATCAGAGCGCCGTGCCGATCGTGCACGTCACCCACTTCAACGCCCTGATGTGGGACTCGGGCCGCGCGCCGAGCCTCGTCGTCGAGCACGGCGTGCCCGACCCCGGCCCGCTCTACACGGGCAGCCTCGACCGGATCGGCGTGGTGGTCAACGAGCCGGTGCGTCGCGGGCGGGTGACCGGCACCGACCTGCTGCCCGCCTTCGCCGCGGTGGCCCCGCTCGACGTCTACGGCATGAAGACGGATGCGCTGCCCGGCGCCCTGGGCCTGCCCGACGGCCTCGTCACCGCCGCCGGCGACCTCCCGACCGCACTCCTGCACCCCGCTCTCGCGGAGCGCCGGCTCTACCTGCACCCGAACCGCTGGACCTCGCTCGGGCTCTCGCTGCTGGAGGCGATGCACCTCGGTATGCCGGTCGTCGCGCTCGCGGCGACCGACGTGCCCCGGGCCGTGCCGCCCGAGGCGGGGGCCGTCTCGAGCGACGTCGCCGAGCTGGTCGCTGCGGCCCGGCTGCTCATCACCGACCCCGACGAGGCCCGGCGCCGCGGCCGGGTCGCCCGGGAGTTCGCGCTCGAGCACCACAGCCTGTCCACCTTCCTCGACCGCTGGGAGGGCGTGCTCGCCGAGCTCGCGCGCGGTCGACCGACAGTAGGGAGCACCCGGTGAAGATCTCCATGGTGTCCGAACACGCCAGCCCCCTCGCCACCCTCGGCGGGGTCGACGCGGGCGGCCAGAACGTGCACGTCGCGGCCCTGTCCACGGCCCTCGCCGAGCGCGGGCACGAGGTGACGGTGTACACCCGGCGCGACTCGGCGACGCTGCCCGAGCGGGTGACGCTCACGCCGGGCGTCGAGGTCGTGCACCTCGACGCCGGCCCCGCCGAGCCCGTGCCGAAGGACGAGCTGCTGCCGCTGATGGCCGACTTCGGCGCACGGCTCGCGGAGCACTGGGAATCGGACCCGCCGGACATCGTGCACAGCCACTTCTGGATGTCGGGGCTCGCAGCCCTCGACGCCGCCGGCCGCGACGGGATCGGGGTGCCGGTGGTGCACACCTTCCACGCCCTCGGCACCGTGAAGAAGCGGCACCAGGGGCGCGACGACACGAGCGCGCCCGAGCGCACGGTGCTCGAGCCGATGGTGGGGCGCGGCGCCGACCGCATCGTCGCGACCTGCTCCGACGAGGCCTTCGAGCTGAAGGCCATGGGCGTGCCTGCCGGACGCATCTCGGTGGTGCCGTGCGGGGTCGACGTCGAGCTGTTCCGGCCCGACGGGGAGGTCGCCCCGCGGGGCGGACGCCGGCGCATCATGACGGTCGGTCGGCTCGTGCCCCGGAAGGGCGTGGGCTCGACGATCTCGGCGCTCGCCCGGCTCGTGGCCGAGGGCCGTGACGACGTGGAGCTCGTGATCGTCGGTGGCTCGACCGGGCCGGACGCGGTGCTCGAGGATCCCGACGTGCGGCGGCTCCGCACCCACGCCGAGCGCCTCGGCGTGCTCGACCGGGTGACCTTCCGCGGGCAGCTCCGCCAGGCCGAGCTGCCCGCGATGATGCGCTCGGCCGACGTCGTCGTCTGCGCGCCCTGGTACGAGCCCTTCGGCATCGTGCCGCTGGAGACGATGGCGTCGGGCGTGCCGCTGGTCGCCGCCGCGGTCGGCGGCCTGATCGACAGCGTCGTCGACGGCGTCACCGGCCTGCACGTGCCCCCGCGGGACGACCGCGCGATCGCCGCCGCCGTCGGCTCGATCCTCGACGACCCGGCTCTCGCCGCCGCGCTGGGAGCCGCCGGGCGCCGCCGCACCGAGCGGCGCTACGCCTGGTCGAGGGTCGCCGCGGAAACCGAACGCGCCTACCGGCAGGCCGCCGGGCAGGCCCGCCCAGCCGAGAGAGCACGCCGAGGGAGCGTCACGCTATGACGACGAGCAGCAGCACCACGAGCACCACGACAACCACGACGCGGCGCACACCCGCCTCGGTGCCCCTCCGCACCGCCGAGCGGGCGCTGCTGGGGCTGCACCTGCACGACCACGCCCGGGCGATGGCCGAGCTCGAGGCGCAGGTGCCCGTGATCGAGCGCTGGGGGCGCGAGCTCGCCGCCCGCCTCGGCCGCGGCCAGCGGCTGCTGGTCGCGGGCAACGGCGGATCGGCGGCGGAGGCCCAGCACCTGTCCTCCGAGATCGTCGGGCGCTTCGACGGCGAGCGAGCGCCCTTCTCGGCGCTCGCCCTGAACGCCGAGAGCTCGAGCGTCACGGCGATCGGCAACGACTACGGCTTCGAGCAGGTCTTCGCCCGGCAGGTCACGGCCCACGCCCGATCGGGCGACGTGGTGGTGCTGCTGTCCACCAGCGGGCGGAGCCCCAACCTCGTGGCGGCGGCCCGCGCGGGAGTGCGAGCGGGCGCCGCGACCTGGGCGCTCACGGGCGAGGGGCCGAACCCGCTCACCCGGGCGAGTGCGGAGTCACTCGCCCTTCCGGGCACGGCGGCGAGCGTGCAGGAGGCGCAGCTCGTGGCGATCCACCTGCTCTGCCGGGTGTTCGACCACGCCATCGCCACTGCCGGGCGGTCGTCGTGATCGTCACCGTGGTGGGCGACGTGCTGCTCGACGTCGACCTCGACGGCCGCACCACGAAGCTGAGCCCGGATGCTCCGGTGCCCGTCGTCGGCGTCACCGACCGGCGGGCGCGGGCGGGCGGCGCCGGCCTCGTCGCGGCCATGCTCGCGGGCGACGGCGGCGGCGTTCGCGGTGACGGCGGCGGTCAGAGGGGCGGCCTCCGGGTCGAGCTCGTCACGGCGCTCGGGGACGACGAGGGCGCCGGGGAGCTGCGGTCGCTGCTCGAGGAGCGGGCGGGCATCCGTCTCGTCGCCGGCCCCTCCGGCGCCCCGACGCCGGTGAAGACCCGGGTGCGCACCGACGGGCACGCGGTCGCGCGGCTCGACGAGGGCTGCGATCCCCCGCCGGCCCCCGTCGTGACCGAGCAGATGCTCGCCGCCGTGGCCGCCGCCGAGGTGATCGTCGTGGCCGACTACGGCCGCGGTCTCACGGCCGTGCCGGCCCTCAGGGAAGCACTCGCGCAGCGGGCCGCCGTCGTGCCCGTGATCTGGGACCCGCACCCGGCCGGCACCGAGCCGGTTCCGGGCACCGCCGTCGTCACGCCCAATCTGAGCGAGGCGCTCGCTCTGTCGGGAGCGTCGGGCCACGGCATCGCCGGAGCAGCCCGCGCGGCCTCGGCGCTGGCCGGGAGTTGGGGCGCCCAGACGGTCGTCGTCACGCTCGGCCACGAGGGCGCCCTGCTGCACCGGGCGGGGTCGGGGCCGCTGGTCGTGCCGGCCCCTCGAGTCGAGACCCTCGACCCCTGCGGCGCGGGCGACCGCTTCGCGGCCACGCTCGCCCGGAGCCTCGGCGAGCGATTCCCCCTCCCCGATGCGGTGCAGCGTGCCATCGACGAGGCGGCCGCCTTCCTGGCCTCCGGCGGCGTCGCCGGGCTGCGCAGCGCCGCCGATCGCGGGGAGCGGGCCGAACCGGCGGTGCTCGTCGGCGGGGGCCGTGAGGCCGTCGCCGTGGCTGCCCGGGTCAGGGCCGCGGGCGGCACCGTCGTGGCGACGGGCGGCTGCTTCGACCTGCTGCACGCGGGGCACGCCCGCACCCTCGCAGCGGCGCGCGCCCTCGGCGACTGCCTGATCGTGTGCCTCAACTCCGACGACTCGGTGCGCCGGCTGAAGGGCGCCGACCGGCCGATCATGAGCCAGGACGACCGCGTGGCGCTGCTGTCCGCGCTCGAGTGCGTCGACGCCGTGCTCGTCTTCGACGAGGACACCCCGGAGCAGGTGATCCGCCGACTCGAGCCCGAGCTCTGGGTGAAGGGCGGCGACTACGTCGCGGCGGCCCTGCCCGAGACGGCGGTGCTCGCGGAATGGGGCGGGCAGACCGTCACCGTGCCCTACCACCCCGGCCGTTCGACCACCCGGCTGGCCTCCGCGCTCGCGAAGGTCGGCTGACGCGCCTCCCGCGTCCTGTTTCCACTCTCTCCGCACCACGGCTGCAGCCGCAGCACCGACGAAAGGAACACCATGACCGAACGACGACCACTCGGACGCGTGCTGATCACCGGAGGGGCCTCCGGCCTCGGGGCGGCCGTCGCCGACGCGGTGGCCGCCGCGGGCGGCACCCCCGTCGTGCTCGACCTCGACGTGAGCCGGGTCGAGGGCCACGAGGCGGTGCAGGCCGACGTGTCCGACACGCGGGCCGTCGAGCAGACCGTCCGCGAGCTCGTCGAGCGCCTCGGCCCGCTCGACGCCGTCGTGACGGCGGCCGGGATCGATCGCTGCGGCCGGCTGCTCGACGTCGAAGCCGCGGAGTGGGAGCGGGTGATCGGGGTGAACCTCCTCGGTACGGTCGCCGTGGTGCGCGCCGCCCTGCCGTCCCTCACCGAGCGGCACGGCCGGGTCGTCACGGTGGCGTCCTCGCTCGCCCTGCGCGCGGTCAGCGACGCCACCGCCTACTGCGCCTCGAAGTTCGGCGTGCTCGGCTTCAGCCGCGCCCTCGCCGCCGAGACCCGGGGCGAGATCGGCGTCACCACGCTCATCCCGGCCGGCATGCAGACCCGCTTCTTCGACGACCGGCCCGACCAGTACCGACCGGGCGCCGACGCGAAGTTGAACGACCCGGCGAACGTCGCGAACGCGGTGCTGTTCGCCCTGCAGCAGCCGGAGGGCTGCGAGGTGCGCGAGCTCGTGATCGCGCACGAGGAGGAGCCGTCCTGGCCGTGACGAGCCGGCCCATCGGGCCGTGACGGGCAGCGGCACGGGGGCCGGCCGTGGTGCGGCCGGCCCCGTGCTCAGCGGCGGCGGCCGAGCGCCAGCACCTGGCGCACGTCGTCGAAGACCGGCCCGACCTCGACCTCGGCGACGAACGAGTCGTCGTGCTCGCAGCGCTCGGCCGTCCAGCCCGGCTGCCGCGAGTCCTGACCGCAGACGGGGCAGGCCGTCGTCCACGAGAGATGCACGCGGTGCTCCCGTCGGGTCAGCGGCCCGCCGTTGATCAGGTTGCCCACCCAGTAGACCGACACGGTCGGCGTTCCGACCGCCTGGGCGAGGTGCCGCGGTCCGCTGTCGTTGCCGACCAGCACGTCGGCCGACGCCAGCACCCCGACGAGCTCGGGCAGGGTCAGCGCTCCGGCGAGCGAGACGAGTCGGCCGCGCATCCGCTCGCCCCCGGCCAGGGCCACGATGCGCTCGGCCGTCGGCACGTCGCTCGCGTCGCCCACCACCACGACCCGGTGGTCGTCGTTGAGGGCGCGCCGGGCGAGCTCGGCGAACGACTCGGCGGGCCAGCGGCGGCGCGGGTCGGTGGCTCCCGGATGCACGACCACGACCCCCCGGAATGCGCTGTCGCCCCGGCCCCCGCCGAGCAGCTCCTCGCCGCGCCGCCGCTCCTCGTCGAGCACCCGGATGACGGGCTCCATCGTCACCGGCGCGGCGCCCGCCTGCGCCACCGTCTCGAGCCACCGCACCACCTCGTGCTGGTAGTAGAGGTACGGCACGGTGCGCTCCAGCGGCGCGGCGTCACCCGTCATGGTGCCGACCGTGTGCCGGGCCCCGAGGGCCAGCAGGAAGGGGTTGGAGTAGCGGCCTCCGCCGTGCAGCTGCACCGCCAGGTCGAAGCCCTCGGCGCGCATCCGGTCGTGGAACCGGGCGGTCGCGAGCGGATCGCCCGCGTCGTCGGCGCCGTGCACCCCGCGGGCCGCGGGCAGCAGCTCGACCCCGTCGACCGGGCCCGGGCGCCCTTCGAGCAGGGCCTTGTGCAGCGGGGTGCCGAGCAGGGTGATGCGGGCGTCGGGATAGGCCGCAGCGAGCGCGTCGACGGCGGGCATGGCGAACAGCAGGTCGCCGAGGCCGCCTCCCCGCAGCACGGCGATGCGGCGGATGCCGTCGAAGCGCTCCCGGAGCGGGGCCAGCGCGGGGCCCGGTGTCTGTCCCGGCAGGTCGGTCAGGGTCATCGTCATCCGGCATCCTCGTTTCCTCGTGCTGTTCCCCCTGAGTGCCCCGGAGAGCCCCGCGGGAAACATCGGATGCCGCACCGGGTGTGTAAGCGGCGGCCTCGCTGGGTACAGCACGGGTGACCGCGCCGCAGGCATCGCACCGCGCGGCACCGAGACGGCTCCGCGCGGCACCAGCCCGTGCGGCGTCGGCCCCCGCGGCACCGAGGAGGACGCATGCAGTTCGACAGCGACACCATCACCCCGCCCACGACGCCGGCCACGGCACGGGCCGCCGGATCGGCCGCCGCCGGATCAGCTGCCGCCGGATCAGCCGCACCCGGATCAGCCGCACCCGGCGGCGAGGTCGCCATCACCGACCCGCGCACCGGTGCCCTCGTCGGCTGGGTCGACTTCACCACCGACGATGAGCTGACGGCTGCCGTCGACCGGGTGGCGGCCGCCCTGCCGGGCTGGCGCCGCATCTCCCCCGCCGACCGGGGGCGCACGCTGGCGAACGCCGCGGAACTGCTCGCCGAGAGCGAGCTCGAGCTGGCCGAACTGAACCACCGCGAGACGGGCCGCCCGCTCGAGCAGGCGCTCGAAGGGGTGCGGGCCGCGGTGTCGACGCTCGTGCAGTACGCCGAGCTCGGCCCGCTGCACACCGGCCGCACCCTGCGCGGCGGATCGGGCGCCATCGACTACACGGTGCCCGAGCCCCGGGGCGTCGTCGCGGTGCTCACCCCGTGGAACGATCCGGTGGCGGTCGCCGTCGGTCTGATCGGCGCCGCACTGGTGACCGGCAACACCGTGGTGCACAAGCCGAGCGAGCGGTGCCCGCACCTCGGCAGCCGGCTCGGGGAGGTGCTGGCCTCGGCGTTCCCCCGCGACGTGCTGGTGTCGGTGTCGGGCGACGGCTCGACCGGGGCGCGGCTGATCGCGCATCCGGCCGTCTCGACCGTGGCCCACGTGGGATCGAGCGCCACCGGGGAGCGGATCGCCCGCGCCGCCGCCCTGACCGGAGCCCACGTCGTGCGCGAGAACGGCGGCAACGACGCCCTGATCGTCGACGAGGGCGTCGACCCGCGCTGGGCCGCCGAGCAGGCCGCCATCGGCGCCTTCACGAACACCGGCCAGCTCTGCACCGCCGTGGAGCGCATCTACGTGCACCAGGCCGTCGCCGAACCGTTCGTGGCGGCACTGGTCGAGCGGGCGGGCGAGCTGAACCGCTCGGGCGCTCTCGGTCCCCTGGTCGACGAGCGGATGCGGCAGGCCGTGCACGAGCAGGTCGCCGACGCCGTGCAGGGCGGCGCGACGGCCCTGGTGGGCGGCGAGGTGCCGGCCGGCCCCGGCTCGTTCTACCCGGCCACCGTGCTGACGGGCTGCCGCCCGGGCATGACGGTGATGCAGGAGGAGACCTTCGGTCCGGTGGCCCCGATTCAGGTCGTGCGCTCCTTCGCCGAGGGCCTGCGGCTGGCCGACGACGACCGCTACGGGCTCTCGGCCGTGGTGCTGACGCCGTCGATGGAGCACGCGCAGCAGGCGGCCGAGCAGCTCACCGTCGGCACGGTCAAGGTCAACGACGTGTTCGGCGGCGCCCCCGGAGGATCCGCCGAGCCGCGCAAGGCGAGCGGAAGCGGCTTCGGCTACGGCCCCGGACTGCTCGACGAACTCACCCTGACGAAGGTCGTGCACATCGGGACGCCGCGATGACGACCGCGGCCGAGCGCGGGGCGGGGGTCGGGTCTGGAGTCGGGGCCGGGGCGGGAGTCGGACACGGGGTCGGGCACGGCGTCGGGCCCGGGCTCGCCCTCGCCGAGCTGCCGGCCCTCATCCGGGCTCGCGCGCCGCGGGTGACGGTGGTGGGCGAGGTCATCCTCGACCGGTGGTGGCGCGGCCCCGCCCGGCGGATGAGTCGTGAGGCCCCCGTGCCCGTGGTCGATGTCGACGAGACCCGCTCCTGCCCGGGTGGGGCGGCGAACACCGCCGTCAACCTCGCGGCCCTCGGCGCCCGGGTGCGGCTGGTGACCGTCGTGGGCGACGACGAGGCGGGGCGGGAACTCGCACTCCTGCTGCAGCAGGCGGGTGTCGACACGAGCGGGCTGATCGAGCATCCGGGCGCCACCACCACGACGAAGACCCGGGTGGTTGGCAGCGACCAGATCATCGTGCGCAGTGACCGGCACGCCCCGCCGCCGACGCCCGAGGTGCACGAACGATTCGTGGCGGCCGTGCGGGCGGCGACGGATGCGCGCTCCGGCGCCGAGGCCGAGATCGTCTGCGACTACGGAACGGGCCTTCTCGGCGACCGTGTGCGCTCGGCCCTCGTCGGTCGCGACAGCCGCCCCGCGATCACGGTCGTCGACGCCCACGACATCGCGGCCTGGGCCGGTCTCGGTGCCGACGTCGTCACGCCGAACGCCGCCGAGGCCGTGCGCGCCCTGGCGGGAGCAGGACGGCGGCCGGAGTCCGCCGAGCAGCTGCGCGCCCTCGGCGACCCCGATTCCGACCGGCCGGCGGCGGCGACCGCGCTGGCCGCGGAGCTGCTCGCCGCCTCCGGCGCCGGGGCGGTCGTCGCGACCCTCGACCGCGACGGCGCCGTGCTGCTCCAGCCCGGCGCGCCCGTGCACCGCACGACCGCCCGGCCGAGCCTCGAGCAGCAGGCCTCCGGTGCCGGCGACACCTTCGCGGCGGCCCTGACTCTGGCCGTCGTCTGCGGCGCACCGCTCGCCCTGGCCACCGACCTCGCCCAGGCGGCCGCGGACATCGTGGTGCAGCAGTACGGCACCTCGGTCTGCGACTCCGAAGAGCTCGAGCGCTCGGTCGCCCGCAGCTCGCCCGAGCTGCTGGACGCGAGCGGTCTCGTGCGGGCACTGGCGGCCGATCGGGCCGCCGGGCGGCGCATCGTCTTCACCAACGGCTGCTTCGACGTGCTGCACCGGGGGCACACCAGCTACCTGCGTCAGGCCGCCCAGCGCGGCGATGTGCTCGTCGTCGCGCTGAACGACGACGACTCGGTGCGCCGGCTGAAGGGCGAGGGCCGGCCGGTCAATCCGCTCGCCGACCGGGCGGCCGTGCTCGCCGCGCTCGGCAGCGTCGACCACGTCGTCGCCTTCTCGGAGGACACCCCGGCGGCGCTGCTCGAGGCCGTGCATCCCGACGTCTACGCCAAGGGCGGCGACTACACCCCCGAGATGCTCGAGGAGGCCGCCCTCGTGCGGGCCTACGGCGGCCAGGTGGTGATGCTCGACTACGTTCCGGAGCACTCCACGACGGCCTTGGTCGACCGCATCCGCACCGGCACCGGCCCGGCGGTGCCCTCGTGAGCGGCGGCAGCCGCCGGGGCTCGGCGCGCTGGGGCCGGCCGGCGGAACCACCCGTCCCCGAGATCGACGTGCTCATCCCGACGGTCGGCCGCGTGGCCGAGCTCGCGGTGACCCTCGCCGGGCTCGCCGCCCAGGACGACCCGCCGTTCGGCGTGGTGGTCAGCGACCAGTCCGACGACTTCGGCTCCGCGCGGGCGCCGGCCGTGCAGGCGATGGTGCGGGTGCTCGCCGCGCAGGGACGCCCGGTGCGGCTCGAGCACCACGTCCCACGGCGCGGCATGGCGGAGCAGCGGCAGTTCCTCCTCGACGCCGCCCGGGCGCCGGCCGCCCTCTTCCTCGACGACGACGTCTGGCTCGAGCCGGGCCAGCTGGCGCGGCTGCACGGGGCGCTCCGGGCGAGCGGTGCCGGGTTCGTCGGTGCCGCACCGCAGGGGCTGTCGTACCTGGCGGATGCGCGACCGCACGAGCGGGCGTCGTTCGAGCCGTGGCGGGGGGCCGTGCATCCGGAGACCATGCGGCGCGGGGCCGTGGGCTTCGACCGCCTCTCGCTGCACAACGCGGCGAACCTCGCCCACCTGGCCGCCGACCTGGATCTGGACGACGAGGACATCGTGCTCTACCGGATCACCTGGCTGGGCGGCTGCGTGCTCTACGACACCGCCCGGCTGCGGGAGGCCGGGGGCTTCGACTTCTGGCGCGACGCCCCACCGGTGCACTCCGGCGAGGACGTCGCGGCGGAGTGGCGGGTGATGGAGCACTGGGGCGGGGCGGGCGTGCTGCCGTCGGGCGCCGTGCACCTCGAGGCGCCGACGACCATCCCGCACCGGCCGGTCGACCTGTTCGACGTGGTCTTCGCGCCCGCCGACCCCGAGGGATGACCGCCCCGGAGTGATGACAGACCCCGAGTGATGACAGAACAGATGAGAGAAGGAGACACCATGTCCGACACCCCCAACCCGATCCAGGTGCAGAAGCACCTCGGCGGTCTCGACTACCCCGCCTCGAAGGACGACATCGTGGCGAAGGCCGAGGAGTCCGGAGCCGACGACACCGTGCTCGAGGCGCTGCGCGGGCTGCCCGACCGGGAGTACGACGCGCCGACCGCGGTGAGCGAGGCGCTGTCGGGATCGTAGCCGGCGGGCTCATAGAGCAGTGGGGAGAAGGAGTCAAGGGTGTTCTCGGGCCCACGGTGCGGCCGTAGACCGAGTTCATGACACGACTCCGACTCTCCCCTGCTCCGGCCTCGCCGACCCTCGATGCGCCGGCCGTCGAGCAGCTGGTGCTCGGCCATCTCGCGCTGGCCCAGGCCGTCGCGCGCCGGTACTTCCGGCCCAGCGCCGGAGCGAACCAGAACGAGGACCTGCTGCAGGTCGCCTACGTCGGTCTCGTGAAGGCGGCGCAGCGCTTCGACCCGGAGCGCGGCGAGAACTTCGCCTCGTTCGCCGTGCCCACCGTCGCGGGCGAGATCAAGCGGCACCTGCGCGACAACGGCTGGATCATCCGGCCGCCGCGCCGCATCCAGGAGCTGCACGGGCGCGTGCGGGAGGCTGTGCCCCGGCTGACCCAGCGGCTCGGCCGGGCCCCGGGGCCCGCCGAGCTCGCCCAGGAGCTCGACTGCGGCGTCGACGAGGTGCTCGAGGCGCTCGCCTCCAGCACGACCCTGTTCCCGGCGTCGCTCGATCGTGCGGTGGGCGACGACGAGGGCGTACGGCTCTCCGACGTCATCCCCTCCGCGGGCGACGAGATCGGCGACGCCGAGACCTGCGCCACGATCGCCTACGCCTGCCGGGAGCTCCCGGAGCAGCAGCGGCGGATCATCTACCTGCGCTTCTTCGAGGACCTGACCCAGCAGGAGATCGCGTCCGAGCTGGGCGTCACGCAGATGCAGGTGTCGCGGCTGCTCGCCCGCGCCCTGGACGGACTGCGCCAGCGGATCGCCCGCGGACCGTCGGTGCGCTGGCGGGCGGCGGGACGCGCATCCGCTCATCTTGCCCGCACCCGTCTGGTCGCGTGATCAGGAGTTCCACCCGGTTGCAGAATACCCGGGACCGGAGGAAAGTGGATAGCCAGGGAGGCTGCCGGCCATGGGAAAGATCGTGTACGACTCGACCTTCACGGTCGACTTCGAAGACCGCGTGCTGGCCCACCTCCAGCTCGTCATCGGCGCCAAGCTGCGCCGAGGCGAGGCGTTCTTCTTCTCGTGGAAGGACGACCCGAGCAACGGCGACGGCCGCACCGTGATCTGGGTGCACCCGCACATCCCCCTGACGTTCAAGTTCTACGGCGGGCGGCAACCAGCGGTGAACCGGGCCTGGGTCGAGGCGCTGATGCTCACCGCCAACTCGCCCCAGGGGCTGCAGCTCGTCGGGGAGCCCGACGAGCCGGGCGCACCGGGCGACCACCTGCACGACTGAGGGCCATGCCTCGCTACGGCCCGGTAGTAAGGCGGGCTATGCGTGCTCGGCGTTCGCGGGCGGCGGGTCGTCGCGGTCGACCGACTTGATCGTCACGTGCGAGCGGCCCTTCGGGCCACCGGTCGCGGCGAGGTGCTTCGCGTAGGAGCGGAGTGCCGAGGCGACCACCCTGGCGTCGATGCCCACGGTCGCGGCGGCGCGCTCGGCGGCGGTGTGCGGCTCCCAGGAGACCGAGAGCGTCACCCGCGTCGAATCGTCGTCGACGGCGGCGAAGTCGGCCCGGCCGGTGAAGGCGAGGTCGCCACCGATGGTGCGCCAGGAGAGGTGGTCGTCGGGGATCTGCTCGAGGATCTCGGCGTCGAACTCGCGCGTGACGCGGCCGACCGAGAGCACCCAGTGGCTGTAGGTCTCGGAGGTCACCGCGACCGAGGACACCGGCTCGAGGAAGTCGGGGAAGGACTCCAGGTCGACCCACTGCTTGTAGGCGGCCGAGAGCGGGGCCTTCACCACGATCGAGCGGGTGGCCTTGCGGAGGGGCCGAGGGGTGATGCTATCTGCCATTGCCGTTTCCGTTGCCGTTGTTGTTGCCGGGGCCGCTGTTGCCGTTCCCGTTGCCGTTCCCGTTCCCGTTGTTGTTGCCCGGGCCGCTGTTACCGTTCCCGTTGCCGTTGCCGTTGCCGTTGCCGTTGCCGGGCTGGGGTTCCTCCGCCGGGGCCGGCTCCGGCTCGACCGGGGCGGGCTCCTCCACCGGGGCGGGCTCCTCCACCGGGGCCGGCTCCTCGACGACCGGCGCCGTGTCGCCGCCGGTTCCGGAGTCGGTGACCGGCTCCACCGGTGTCTGCTCCGCCGGCGTCTCCTCGACGGTGGCCGGAGTCGAGGACTCCACCACGGGAGGGGCCGTCGGGCTGACCGAACCGCCGGCCGCCCCGAGCCCGATCAGCACCGCGAGCACGCCGACCGCCAGGGCTCCAGGCACCGCGATCGCCAGGGCGAGCACCTTGGGGCGCCGACGCTCGGCACGGCGCTGCGTGCGCCGGGTCGGCAGCTCCATCGCCACCGTTCGGTCGAGCTCCGGCTCGAGATCGGACCCGATGTGCGGCTCGGCGATGGAGACGAGGGGCGCGGCCTCGAGCGGCGCGGTCGCGATCCCGGCCGCCGTCGCTGCGGCCGGCAGCTCGATCACGCCGGTCGCCGCGAGCGAGTCGTCGTCGGAGGCGGCGGTGGCGGGCACGAGCAGCGCGAGCTGCAGCTCCCGCGCGGCGACGGCCACGTCGAGGGCGGTGGGACGGTCATCCGGTCGCGGTGCCGTCATCGCGGTGAGCAGCGACTTCCAGCCGTAGCCGAGGCCGCCCGGGATCTCGGGGGTCTGGGTGACGCGAGCCATCAGCGACTCGTGCGTGCCGGTCTGCGGGAACGCCCGGCGGCCGGTCAGCGACTCGATCAGCAGCAGCCCGAGCGAGTAGATGTCGGCCGCAGGCGCCGGCGGTGCCCCGCGCACCTGCTCGGGGCTGAGGTACGCCGCGGTGCCCATGATGGTGCCCGGCAGGGTCACCCGGGTGCTGTCGACGAGGTAGGCGATGCCGAAGTCGGCGAGCTTCGCGCGGAAGGCGGGCCCCGGCGTCGAGCTCGGGCGAAGCAGCACGTTGGAGGGCTTGATGTCGCGGTGCACCACGCCGCGCTCGTGCACGACGTGCAGCGCCTCGGCGAGGTCGAAGGCCATCGCAGCCGCGTCGGCGGGCGCCAGCGGCCCGTCGGCGAGCCGGCCGCGCAGGGTGGGTCCCTCGACGAACTCCATGGCGAGGTAGCTGAGGCCGCCCTCCTCCACCCGCGCGTCGAACAGGGTCACCAGCGCGTGGTGGTTGAGCGAGGCGAGCACCCGCGTCTCGGAGACGGTGCGGCCCGACTCGGAGGGCTCGGTTGCACCCGGGCGGAAGACCTTGATGGCGACGGTGCGCCCCAGCAGCTCGTCGTTCGCGCGGTACACGGTGGCCATTCCGCCCTCACCGGCCGTGGCCTCGAGCCGGTAGCGGCCATCGAGGATCTCGCCGGTGCGAGGGACGTCGTCGGTCAGCAGCTCGCGCATCACCGATCCTTCCCGCGGGGGAATCCGCTCCTTCTTGCCTACCACGATCAGGTCAACAGCGATTGACCTAAAAGGGTGGAATTCCGCAGGGTACGGGTGAGGTGAGCGAGCGGATGCGCGGGCGCTCAGCCGACCGGAGGGCCGGCCACCAGGGCCACCGTCGTGAGCACCGCCACGACGACCAGCAGTACGACCACGAACATCCACGGATGCCGCAGGAACCAGCGCAGCAGCCGGTCGATCGGCGTGCGGTCACGGGGATCGGAGCCCGCCTCGGTGCGCCAGCCGCCTTCGAGCCGACGCCGGCGCTCGAGCACGGCATCCATCACGAGCGTGCCGTAGGGCGGCACCGCCGTCAGCCCGGCGACGACGATCAGCCACCACGGCCAGCGCTGGTTCAGCCCGACCACGACCGTCGTCACGACGAAGGCGATGAACACGGTGCCGTGCGCGAGCCCGATCGCGAAGAAGAACGGCACCTCGGCGCCGGCGGCGTAGCGGGCCACCATGGCGGCGATCAGGGCCGTCCAGGTGACGGCTTCGGCGATGGACACGGCGCGGTACAGCAGGCGGGGAGACATCCCCTCCAGCCTAGCCAGCGCCGATGCCGTGCCGCGGCCCGCGGACCGTGCCGGGCGTACGTGCTTGCGTATGGGCGTGCGAGCGTGCGCGCGTGCGACGATCGTCGGATGGCCCTTCGACGCCCAGACTTCCGCACGGGCGGCCGGGTGGCGTAGCGTCGTGCCGACGAAGGGAGCCGTCATGGCCGAAGCGGTGCAGGCGATCGATCCCTCGGTGCCGCCGAGTGGAACCGGGTGCGTGGAGTGCGAGGCGACGGGCAGCTGGTGGCTGCACCTCCGGCGCTGCGCCGCCTGCGGTCACGTGGGATGCTGCGACGACTCGCTGAACAAGCATGCGACGGCCCATTACCGGCAGACCGGGCATCCGGTGATGCAGAGCTTCGAGCCGGGCGAGGACTGGTTCTGGGACTACTCGACCGAGGACTACACCGACGGGCCGCGGCTGGCCGACCCGCAGAGCCACCCCGTGTCGCAGACGGTGCCGGGGCCGGCGGAGCGTGTGCCCGCCGATTGGGAGTCGCTGCTCGGCTGAGTGGTAGCGGGCTGAGTGGTAGCGGAAGGGCCACGCGCCCGCCCGGGGGGTTTCCTAGCCTGAGGGCATGAACCTCCAAGACGTCGTCGACGAACTCGCCGAATCGCTCGGCCGCTCCGTGGTGGTGAACGATCTCGCCTACCGTCCGCTCGCCGCGAGCGCGCAGGGCGACGAGATCGACCGGATCCGCACGGTGAGCCTGCTGCAGCGCGCCACCCCCCAGCCCTATCAGGCCTACCTCGACGAGCTGCAGGTCAACACGGCCCGCCAGCCGATGCTGATCGGACTCGAGGAGTTCGGCGGGCGGGAGCGGCTGGCCGTGCCGATCCGCGACGAGTCGGGCACCGTGGCCATTCTGTGGCTGATCACGGGCGACCTGCCGCCCCTCACCGCCGCCGACTACGCCGCCATCGAGGCCGCGGGGTCGCTGCTGCGGGCCTTGCTCTCGGCCGACGGCGAGGGGGCGGGCGAGGGCACCAGCCGCCCCGCCGTGCTGCGGCGCCTGCTCTCGGCCGACCCGGCCACGCGGCGCCGCGCCTTCTCGGACGCGGTCACCAAGCGCTTCCTGGAGCGCGGCCCCGGCACCGTGGTGCGGGCCGTGATGGTGGGCTCCGACCGCTCGCACGTCGAGCGCGTCGCCTTCGGCCGGCACCTCGGTGCCCTCCGCTCCCCCGGCTTCGCCTTCCTCGGCGAGTGCGGCGACGCGCTGATCGTCGTCGGCCGCGCCGGCGACCGGGAGGCCCTCGACGAGACGGTGCGCCGCGAGGCGGAGCGCTACGGCATGGCCGTCGCCGCGATCGGCTCGGCGCACCACGACCGCGCCGACGACGACCTGCAGAACGCCGTCGACCAGGCCTGCACCGCCGCCGCGATCGTCTCGGCCCTGCCGCACCTCGGCCCCGGCGCCGACATCGGCGAACTCGGCGCCTGGGCGATGCTGTCGGCCGTGGTGGGCGACCGGCGGCAGCTGGCGATCTTCTCGCCGGCCGCCCACCGGCTCTGCGTCGAGGGCGACCCGCTGCAGCGCACCACCGTCGAGACCTACCTCGACGTCTGCGGTCAGGTGCGGGACGCCTGCGAACTGCTGCACATCCACCGCACGACGCTGTACTACCGGCTCGAGAACATGCCGGAGGTCGTGAAGGCGGCGCTCGACGACGGCATGCAGCGCAGCACGCTGCACCTGTGCCTCAAGCTGATCCGGTTCTGGGAAGCGACGGGCCGGGCCTAGGCCCGGCCCGCGAGAGGAGAGGCCGCCGTGACGGAGCAGACCCGGACCGCCCCCCGCACAGCCCCGCGCACCGTGCACCTGTACGGCGAGCGCCGCAGCCGCGACGCCTACGCGATCCGCGACTTCCTGACCCGCAGCGTGGTCGACTTCACCTGGACGACGCTCGCCACCGACGAGCAGTGCCGCAGCATCCTCGGCGTGCCCCTAGCGGGGGCGCGGCTGCCGGTCGTCGACCTGCCCGACGGCACCCGGCTGAGCGACCCCAGCCTCGCCGAGATCGCCACCCGCCTCGGCTGGGTCGAGGCCCCCAAGCTCGCCGAGTACGACCTGTCGATCTACGGTGCCGGCCCAGCGGGTCTGTCGGCCGCCGTCTACGCCGCCTCCGAGGGCCTGCGGGTCGTCGTGGTCGAGCGCGAGGCGGTGGGCGGCCAGGCCGGCTGCAGCAGCCTGATCGAGAACTACCTCGGCTTCCCGCACGGCATCGCGGGCGCCGACCTCGCCGAGCGCGCGCGGCAGCAGGCCGTCGAGTTCGGCGCCGAGCTGCTGATGATGCGGGCCGGGGTGCAGGGCGAGTTCCACGACGGCCGCATCCACGCCCGGCTCGCCGACGGCAGCACCCTCGTCGCCCGGTCCAACATCTGCGCCACCGGCGTGGAGTGGCGGCGTCTCGGCCTCGACCGGGAGGACGAGCTGCTCGGCCTCGGCCTCTACTACGGCGCCGGCACCAGCGAGGCGCCGGAGTGCGCGGGAGAGCAGGTCTTCGTGGTGGGCGGCGGGAACTCCGCCGGCCAGGCCGTGATGAACCTCGCCGCCCACGCCGCCCGCGTGACGATGCTCGTGCGCGGTGCGGATCTCAGCGCCACGCTCTCCAGCTACCTCGCGACGCGGGTGATGGCGCAGCCGAACGTCGACATCCGTCTCGACACCCGCATCACCGCTCTGCACGGCGACGACGCCCTGACCGGGCTGACTCTCGAGGACAGCCGCACCGGCGCGAGCGAGGAGGTTGCCGCCTCGCGGGTCTTCGTCTGCATCGGCGGCGCGCCCGACACGGCGTGGGCGGCCGGCACGCCGATCGTGCGCGACCGGCTCGGCTACCTGGTCACCGGGCCCGACCTCAGTGCCGCGGACCTCGGCGTCTGGCCCCTCGAGCGGCACCCGTTCTTCCTCGAGACGAGCGTGCCGGGGTCGTTCGCCGCCGGCGACGTGCGGCAGAATTCGGTGAAGCGCGTCGCGTCGGCCGTCGGCGAGGGCGCGATGGCCGTCACCTTCGTGCACCGCTACCTCTCGGAGACCTTCGGATGAGCCTTTCCCCTGCGCCCCGCCGCTTCTCGGTCTCGCACGGGCCCGCCTTCTGGATCGTCGCGGTCACCTTCCTGCTGGTGATGGCCTACTCGACCGTGCCGACACCGCTCTATCCGCTCTACGAGCAGCGCGACGGCTTCCCGCCGTTCGTCGTCACGATGATCTTCGCCGCCTACGCCGTGGGCGTGATGGTGAGCCTGTACCTCGCCGGTCACGTCAGCGACTGGCTCGGGCGACGCCGCGTGCTCCTCGTTGCCGTGCTCGTCTCGGCGCTGTCGGCCGTGCTGTTCCTGTTCTTCACCGAGGTGCCGGGGCTGCTGGTCGCGCGCTTCGTGAACGGGGCGAGCATCGGCATCCTGACCGCGACGGCCACCGCCCACCTCGGCGAGCTGCGGGCCAGGGCGAAGCCCGACGAGAACACGATCGTGGCGGCCTCGGTGTCGGGCGCGGCCAACCTGGGCGGGCTGGCCCTCGGCCCCCTCATCGGCGGGCTGTTCGCCGAGTTCCTGCCCGACCCGCTGATGCTGCCGCACCTGGTGTTCCTCGTCGTGCTGATCGTCGCGGCCCTCGCCCTGCTGCTCGTGCCCGAGACGGTCGACGTGCCCACCGGCGACGACCGCCCCCGGTACCGGCCGCAGCGCCTCTCGGTGCCGGCGGGGTCGGGCCGGGCCTTCGCCGTGGCCGCGTTCGGCGCCTTCTCGGGCTTCGCCGTGTTCGGGCTGTTCTCGTCGCTCGCGCCGACCTTCCTGGTGGTCACCTTCGACTCCCCCGACCACCTGCTGGCCGGCGCCGTCTCGTTCTCGGTCTTCGCCGCCGCGGCCCTCGGTCAGCTGGCCCTGGTGAAGCTCCGGATGCGCACCCAGCTCACCATCGCCCTCCTCGGCTGCACGACCGGCCTCGTGCTCGTCGCGGCCGGAGCGCTGCTGCCCGCGCTGGCGCTGTTCCTGATCGGCGGCGTGGTGGCGGGGCTCGGAGTGGGGCTGCTGTTCAAGGGGGCGCTCGGCACCGCCATCGGGCTCGCCGACCCGAAGCGGCGCGGCGAGACGCTGGCGCTGGTGTTCCTGATCGCGTACGCCGGGCTCGCGGTGCCGGCGCTCGGGGTGGGGGCGGCGCTGGCGTTCGTGCCGGCGATCGTGGCGCTGGTGGTGTTCGTGGGGCTGGTGCTCGTGGCGACGACGGTGGCGACGGTGCTGATGCGGCGGCGGGCGGTGCGGTAGGGCTTCGGACCGTGCGGTGGGGGCACCGGGCGGTGCGGTGCGGTAGGGCTTCGGCCCGTGCGGTAGGGGCATCGAGCCGTGCGGTGGGGGCGGTGCAGTGGGTCGTCGGGCAGGGCAGTGGGCGTCGGCCGGTCGGTGGGGCTAGTGGCCGGCGAGGGCGGCGGCCTCGCTGAGCCAGCGGCGGTGCTGGTCCCACGGGTCGGTCGCGCCCGCGCGCAGCACGTCGATGTGCGCCAGCAGCGCGTCGTGCTCGTCGAACCACTCCCGCCCGGCCCGATGCGCCGCGAACTGCTGATGCCGCCGCTGCTCCAGCCGCCGGTCACCGCGCTCGAACGCGAGCAGCTCCTCGTAGTGCAGCTGCCCGAGCCGCGATCGCGGGTTGGCCGAGGTGCCGATCTTGATCCGGCCCCGTGAGCGGATGTAGTACACGACGTCCACCCGCACCGGCCGCGCATCCGGATCAGGATGCTCGTGCAGCCGCCACTCGCACACCGCGCACAGCCACCCCGACGGCCACCTCACGCCGAGCCGTGACCCGCAGGCCGGACATGGCGACGGCAGCACGTCGGTGACTCCCACCTCACCCGCGACCCACTCGGAGGCGCGCAGCAGGTGCTCCTCGCAGAGCCCTAGCCCGGCCTCGACGACAACCGGTCGGGCGCACCGGCCGCTCCCGCCGCTCGGGTCGGCCGCGCCGCAGCCGGCGCTCGGATCGTCCATGCCCGCACGCTATCGCGAGCCTCCGACACCGGCGGGCGGCGCGGTAGGCCATGTGTTCCGCGTGCGGCGGGCGGCGTGCGGCGGGCGGGTTGCACCCGGGCGGGTGCCTCAGGCGGCGACGAGCTCGATCTCGATGCGGGCGCCGAGCGGCAGGCCGGCCACGGCGACGGTGGTGCGGGCGGGATACGGCGCGTCGAACATCCGCTCGTAGACCCCGTTCATCGCCGCGAAGTCCTCCATGGAGGTGAGGTAGACGTTGACCTTCACGGCGTCGACCAGCGTGCGGCCGGCGGCAGCGAGCACCAGGCCGAGGTTGGCGAACACGCGTTCGGTCTGGGCGACGACGTCGCCGTCGACCAGACGTCCGGTCGCCGGGTCGATCGGGGTCTGGCCCGAGAGGTACAGCAGCTCGCGCCCCTGCCCGGTCGCGGCGTGGGAGTAGGGGCCGACGGCGGCGGGGGCGTCGTTCGCGTGGACGGTCTGTCTGGGCATGCCCCGATCCTGCCACGGCGGGCCCCCGCTGGCGGCGGGCGCCTCGGCGGCTATGCCGCGAACGGCTTCGAGAGCCTCGCGGAAGTCTGTCCGCAGGCACGGTGAGGTGCCGGCGCCCGCTTCGGGCGGGTCCGAAAACGAACCGCCGGGATCGAGCCCCGGGGCGTGTTGGAACGGCAGGGTGGGACGTGAAACCCTGGGACGGGCGCGCCGGCGAGCGGGCCGCGAAAGGACACCCGTGGGCAAGCTCATCTACGACTCGTCGTTGACGGTCGACTTCGACGATCGGGTGATCGCGCACCTTCAGGTCGTGATCGGCGCGAAGCTGCGCCGCGGGGAGTCGTTCACGTTCTCGTGGAAGGACGACGGTCAGCTGGGCGACGGGCGCACGTCCATCTGGATCCACCCGGCCGTCCCGCTCGTGTTCAAGTCGTTCGGCGGTCGGCCTCCGGCGATCAACCGCCGCTGGGTCGAGGCGCTGATGCTGTCCGCAAACTCGGCCTCGGGGCTGCAGCTGCTCCCTGAACCCGCGGCTGAGCCCTCGGCCGACGGGTCGGCGGCGGCACTGCCCGGCTGAGCGGAACGTTCGGCGCTACCCGCCGTCGATTCGCGGCCTGTCTTCGCGGCCGGTCTTCGTGGCCGGGCGGCGTGATAGGCGTCGCTGGCCGGCGGCGGATGTCGAGGCCGGATGTCGGCGGCGGCTATCAGCGGCGGATGCGGTATCGGCACGCGGCGTCGGATGTCGGTGGTCGCTCGTAGGGTCGGAGCGGCCGCCGCGCACGGCGGCCGGAGAGGAGCGCGGGCGTGCCCGAGAGCATCGACGCCTGGTGGTCGCGACGCCAGCGCTCGAAGGGCAGCGACGTGCCCTACGCCGTCGGCACCTATCGCGACGACTGGGCGCCCTACCCCGTGCTCGTGCGTCAGTACCACCCCGATCTGAACCGCATGATCACGCTCACCCAGGTGCCGCCGGCGGCGGACGTCTACCTGACATGGCAGTGCGAGTCCGGCCACGTCTTCATCGCCACCCCCGCGGAGCAGCGCTCCCGCCCCGGCGGCGGCCAGCGGCGCCGCTCGGTCTGGTGCCCCACCTGCTCCGACCTGGCGGCCCCCCGCCGCCCGCCCAAGCCCTTCCCGGGCCCGGCGGTCCCCCTCGACGGCCCGGCAGCCGCCGTGACCCCGACGCCGGATCCCCTCGCCGGAGTCGAATCGAGGCCTCTGTCGCGGGCGACGCGTCCCGGCAGCCGCGTGACGGCTACCGGTGGGACTCGGAGCTCACGCCGGGACGGGCGGGCCAGCGGCCCCACGGCGTATCGGGGGGCGGCGCGGTCGGAGCGGGCCGCGGATCCGCTGCCGCCGGCGGGGCCGGGGGTCGGGGCGGCCGCGCGCCGCGCCAGGGCGGGGATCGTGCGGCTGGCGGTGGCGCCTTTCGTGGTGCCGCCGCTGCCGGAGTCGCCCGCGGAGAGCGTCGGGCCCGCGCATCCGCCCCCACCCGCCATGCCCGGAGCGGAGGTTCGGAGCGAGGACGTGCGCACCGACCCCCGCCACCGGGCCGGCGACGCGTTCCACAGCACGCGCGCCCCGCGCACGGCCTCGGCGGCCGAGGCCGAGCTGCGAAGCCGCCTCGCCGAGCGGTTCGACCTCGACCTCTCCCCCGAGCGGGCCAACGCCGTGGCCGTGACCCGGCCGTTCTTCGGGCGCACGGAGGTGTGGCCGGACATCGTCATCCCCGAACTGCGGGTGGCGATCGAGTACGACACCGTCGGCCGCTTCGGCCTCGAGCACGTCGGCCCCCGCGAGGACACCGACCGCCGCAAGGACCGCATGCTCCGCGCCGTCGACTGGGAGGTCGTCCGGGTGCGCTGCGGCAAGCTGCAGACCCTCGGCCCGCACGACATCGTGGCCTCGGGCGTCACCGCCCGACTGATCGACTCGCTGATAGACACGCTCCGCACCATCCGCGGCGACCTGTTCGTGAACGCCTACCTCCGCTGAGCCCGCCCCGTCGTCAGCTCCTCGAATCGTGGTGAGGCGCGGGCGGTAGCCTGAGGGCATGGAGTGGGTCGACCGCGTCGGGGTGGCGTTCTGGGTGATCGTGCTCGTCGCGGTGCTGGTCGTTTTCGCGCTGGTGGCGTGGCGCCTGATCCGGATGGCCGCAGCCGCCCGACGCGGCGACTTCTCGACGGGCCCTGCCCGCGGCCGCACTCCCGGCACCCCATCCTCGCGCTCACCGTCGGCGCGAGGCAGCAGCCTCCGCCCCGACACCACCCCCGGCGCCTACCTCCTCGACGACACGACCCCGCCCGCAGACAGGCCATCGACCGCCTCTCCACACGCCGCCGAGCGGTCTACCGCCAGCCCACCCACCGCCGAGCGGTCTACCGCCAGCCCACCCACCGGCGACCGGGACGACGAAGCGCGCTGAGGCGAACACGCGCTGACGAGCGTCGCGCGGCGCAGGGCGCCGATCGGGCCGTGGCGGAAAAGAGCGTCACGCGGCGCAGGGCGACGATCGGGCGGTGGCGGGAAAGAGGGTCACGCGGCGCGCGGGGCCGCTCGGGCGGCAGCGGTGAGGGCCGCGTCGAGTTCGTCGAGCGCCAGGGTGAGGAGCTCGGCGTCGAGCACGCCGGTGTCGGCCTCGTGCGTCACCGTGTAGAGCGCCAGGCGGAGGCGCGCCGCGGCGGCCGGGGACGGTCCGGCGATGGTGTCGATGCGGGCGTGCAGGCGCCGGCGGTGGTCGATGTGCTGCGTCGTCCACACGCGGTTGGTCATGGGGTTCTCCTCGTGGTCGGTGGCCGCCCTCGTCGGCCTGTGCTGGTCACCGTAGGCGAGCGGGTGGGACGAGCATCCGGTGTGACGTCACTTCGTCGTCATGTGTCGCGCTGTGACGATGACGACGACGATGACCGGGTGGATGCGCAGGTGTACTTGTGCTCATGCAGCGATGCTCGCGGCTGGGCGGCGGCCGTGGGGGTCGCGACCGAGAACTGTGGAATCGTTCTACGCTTGAACGAGTGGTGCAGGACAGGTCGAAGCGAGATGACGGGCGGGTCGCCGATCCGCGGCTGAAGGCCGCCCGCTACCGCACGGGCACCGGCGACACGGACGAGCCCGAGGCCGACGACGCCGGGCGGCCGACCATGGAGCAGCGGGCGCAGTACGTCGAGATCCAGATCGCGCAGGCCATGCGGCGGGGCGACTTCGATGACCTGCCGGGCGCCGGGAAGCCGCTGACGGGGCTCGGGGGAACGTACGACCCGGACTGGTGGATCCGGCAGAAGATCGAGCGGGAACGCCTGACCGGGCTCGGCCCGCCCGCGCTCACCCTCCGCACCGAGGACGCCGAGCTCGACGCCCGCCTCGACGCCACCCACAGCGAGCACGCCGTGAGAGAACTGCTCGGCGACTTCAACCGCCGGGTGATCGAGGCGCGGCGGCAGCTGCAGGGCGGTCCGCCGGTGGTGACGGCGACGCGCGACGTCGACGCCGAGGTGGCGGCGTGGCGCAGTCGGCGCGAAGAGCGCGGTCGCGTCGCCCGGGAAGCCCGCGAGCGGGAGGACGCGGAGATCGCCGCACTCCCGTGGCGGGAACGCCGCCGCGCCCTCCGCGCCCGCCGCCTGCGCGACGGCTGGTGACGCGCGGACCCCTGCCGGCAGAAGTCAAGCTGCGATCGCGCGCAATGTCACGAGCCCGGAAAGCCGTGATCGCGTCCGATCCGACGGACGCTGCGGGAGATCAGGCGCCGGGGGCGTCCTGGGCGCCGGGGGCGTCCTGAACCTCGGATTCCGACGCCGCACCCTTCTTCAGCCGCTTCTTCGTCGACCGCTCCACGAGGATCGCGAGATAGTCCCGCACCGGCCGCCCCGCCAGCTCGGTGAACTCGGCCCGCGTGGCCTGCTCGATGTCCGCGCGCGGCCGATCGGGGAACCGCTGCTGCAGGCGGTCGACGATCTGCTCGATGGTCTCTTCGTCCGTCACTTCTCTGGCCATGTGCCGCAGTCTGGCACCACCGGGTTAACGGCCGGGGTCGACCGACCGACCCCGAAGCCTGCGGACAGCCGACGTCACCACCCACCCGAGCACCGATGCGACCCCCGCCGCCGCGCCGTTCTGCGCCACCACCCCGAGCGACGAGGGCCACGTCGCGTTGCCCGACGCCAGCACCAGGAGTCCGCAGACCCCGGCGCCGATGACGGCGCCCAGCAGTGCGAACAGGCCCACCGCGAACAGAACGACGCGCAGCCCCCGGGGCCGCAGCGGCAGGCGTCGAGAGACCCACGCGGCGGCGGGCACCCAGAGCAGCAGTCCGCAGAGCGCGTACGCCGCCGCAGTGCCCAGCAGCACCCCGGCCACCGCCGGCCCGGACATGTCCCACTCCTCGACCGTCAGCACCATCGCCAGCACGCCGACGACCGGCCACACCACGACCCCAGAGAAATGGCTCCGCATGGCGCCATCATGCCGTGACCGGGTTGACCGGAGATGAACGTCGAGTAGGCGACGGATGCCCTAGCCGCACCAATCAGGCTGGAACCCCGGCACCCCGCGCTCCACGGCGCCGGTCGCGACCTCGACGAAGTACGTCGTCATCTCCGAATAGCCTGGCAGCGCGTACCCGTCCCCGACCGCGCCGCCGGCGATCGTCTCGACCGCCAGATACTGCCCGTTCGGCGAGAGGCAGAAGCTCCGGATGCGCGAGCCGGCCGCCGCGGGCCGGTACAGCTCGCGCGTCCCCGCCTCATCGGCATAGAGGATCACCGACGACTGCGCCGCCGACCCCGACGAGTAGTCGACCGCGTCGTACTGGCGCACCGTGGCACCGTTCGGCAGGGTGGCGATGGCCCCGGGGTAGAGGGCGGGATCCGCATCCGGAACCGCCTGGTCGAGCGGCTCGACGGTGCCGTCGGCGAGGTCGATCGTCGAGGTGCCGGCCGGATCGGCGACCACGAGCTTCAGCCCGCCCGCGAGGAAGTCGCGCATCTCGACGTGCCGGCCGAGCGGCGTGGGCCCGCCGCTGCCGAGCGGGTCGATGAGGTAGAGCTGCTGGTCGGTGCTTTGGGCGACGAGCGCCGAGCTTCCCGGTACGAACTGCCAGTCGACCACCCTCAGCGGCGAGCCGTCGAAGCCGGTCACCTCCTTCGGGCGCCCGGAGGCGTCGAGGGGGTCGAAGGTGAACAGGGCGTTCTGGTAGACGCGGCCCTGCGCATCCTGACCCCCGTTCACCGTGTAGCCGAACAGGCCGGCCGTCGCCGAGGCGTGCAGGTTCTGGATGCGCGAGCCCGTCGGCGTGAACACCGTCGCCGGCGTCGCCCCGGCCTGGGCGACCGCGAGCGTGCTGCCGCCCTCGGCGTCGAGCAGGATGACCGCGAGGGCGTCTCCGGCGACGGCGTACTGCTGGATGCGCGGGGCCTCGAGCACCACGTCGGTCGACGAATCCGCGCCCGACGCGAGGCTTGACCGCAGGATCTGGTCGTCGGGCTTGTCGGCGCCGGCCGCCGCCCCGCCGCGCCGCAGCAGGCTGTAGACGTCGATGTCGGGGGTACGGAAGGAGTAGTCGATGGTGCCGGTCAGGCCCGTGCCGTCGCCGGTCACCCCGTCGACCCGCACGGCGTAGTCGGTGGCATAGTCGAGGACCGCCCCGAACGTCAGGGTCACGTCTGCGCCCGAGGAGTCGAGGGTGAAGGGTGCTGCCGGTGTCACCGTCACCTGCGAGGCGTCGACCGACTCGAGCGGCTGGTCGGCGTGCAGCACGAGCTTCTGATCGGGGCGCGTGATGGTGGCGGCCGGGTTCACCGAGCCGGCCTGCAGGGTCGGACCGCGAAGCACGGCTGCGGTGCCGAGGCCGGCCGCCGCCAGGGCGAGCACGACGAGGGTGACGGCGCTGGTGCGGCGGAAGCGGCGCAGCTGGGAGCGCTCGGCACGCTCGTGCGAGGGGGCGGAGGCGGCCCGAGCACGGGCCATCAGGCGGCGGGCCATCAGTAGACGTAGGGCTCATCGGGCTGGTCGACGGGGGTGATGTCGGCCGGCTCGAAGACGATGGGCTGGCTGCTCGAGGTGCTGGGGTTGGTGCCGAAGGTTCCGGATGCCTCGACCCACGTGTCGACCGCGTAGCTGTCCTGCCATCCCGGCAGGTAGACGGGCACGCCGACGGGCTGGGCGTCGACGGCGCAGCAGGTGACGGCGAAGCGGGCGACGTAGAAGACGTCGTCGGGGTCGGTGGGATCGGGGGTGACGAAGCCGGTGAGGGTGGCGGACTTGCCGGCGAAGTAGTCCTCGCCGGCGCCCTGACGAAGGAGCGAGGCCCAGTCCTTGATAGTGAAGGCGGCCGTGTCGCTGCCCACGAGGGTCTCGGTCGCGCTGGTGTCGGTGACGGCAGCGGAGGCGTTCAGGTCGCGCTGGTCGACGGTGGCGGTGGTGAGCGTCGAGGGCGGGACGATCAGGAGGGCGCCGACGGTGGCGGCGATCACGACGCCGGCGGCGACGGCCCAGACGGTGTCCCGGCGTCGTCCGCGCTCGTGATCGTGGCCTTCGTGGTCGTGGTCGTGGATTTCGTGGTCGTGGTCGTGGTCGTGGTCGTGATCGTGGCCTTCGTGGTCGTGATCGGCCTCGGTCGCCGTCGGCACGATCGCGAACGCCGCGAGCACCACGACACCCGCGAGCACCGCCATGATCACCGTGAACTCGTAGTAGCGCGGGTGGATGTACAGACCGAGCTGGCCGGTCACGGCGAGCCAGATGATGGCGACGATCCCGACGAGCGAGAGGAGGATGCCGCGCCAGCGGGTGAGCAGTCGGTCACGCAAGAAGGTTCACTCCGAATCCGAGGGCGAGGGAGGCGAGGGCCACCACGGCGACGAGCCGCACGAGGGCGCCGGTGGTGAAGGTGGTGCGCAGCAGCGTGATCATCTTCACGTCGACCATCGCCCCGAACACGAGGAATGCGACCACCCCGCCGGGCAGGAAGGTCGAACCGAAGGCGAGGATGAAGAAGGCGTCGACGTTGGAGCAGATCGCGATCACGAACGCCAGCAGCATCAGGGCGAGCACCGACCAGATCGGGTTGCTGCCGAGCGCCGTGAGCACGTCGCGCGAGAGCCCGACCTGGATGGCGCCGGCGATCGCCGAGCCGACGATCAGCGCGGGCAGCATGGTGGATGTCTCGTCGGCGAAGGCGACGACACCGCGCCGCAGCTTCGCCAGCTGCCCGGCCCGTCCGTGCTCATGGCCGTGGTCGCCGTCGCCGATCCGGCAGGCCTCCTCGAACGCGGGCGTCAGCAGCAGCTCGGGTCGCGGGTGCCGGCTGAACAGCCAGCCGACCAGGTTCGCGATCACGAAGCCGCCCGCGATCCGCCCGATCAGGATGCCGTCGTTCCAGCCGAAGGCCTGGTAGGTCGTGACGATGGTGACGGGGTTCAGGATGGGCGCCGCGAGCAGGAAGGTCATCGCCTCCGGCACGGTGAAGCCCTTCATCATGAAGCCGCGGGCGAGCGGCACGTTGCCGCACTCGCATACCGGCAGCAGCACGCCGACCAGCGAGATCACCACGCGCCTGAGCGCCGGGTTCCGGGGCATGATGCGATGGATGACGTGATCGGGCACCCAGAACCGCACCACCACCGAGATCAGGATGCCGAGGAACACGAACGGCAGCGACTCGATCACGACGCTCACCGATAGGGTGACGAAGTCGCGGATGCGGTCGGGAAGAGCATCCGCCCCCCACGTCGCCGAGACGGCCCGGAGCACGAGCAGCGCCACCGCGAGCACGGCGCCGACGACGAGACCGCGGAGCGCGGTGCGGGATCGGGGGGCCCGGGTGCGGGGCGGCAGCACGTCGCTCGTCACAAGGAGCCAGCGTAGGGCAGGGCGACCTGACGTCCCTGGGAACGGCGTGTCGGCCTAGCCCGCGAGCGCCTCCCCCGCGAGGGCCTCCCCTGCGAGCTCCTGCAGCCGGGCGTCGCGGTGCTCCTCGTGCGCGGTGATCGTGACGACGGCGTCGTGCGCGTCGTCGATCACGACGTACTGCCCGTAGCGGCCGTCGAGGCGGCGGCACTCACCGGGGCCGGCCCAGACCGCGAGGCCGTAGCGGAGGTAGGGGGCGGCGCCGGCGGTGTCGACACGGGTGTCGAGCATCCGGTCGACCCACTCGGCCGAGACGAGGCGCTCGCCCCGCCACAGGCCGCGGTCGCGCAGCAGCCGGCCGAGACGGGCGAGCTCGTCGGTGCGCAGCTCCAGGCCGCTGCCGCCCATGACGTGACCGAGCGGGCAGCGGAGCCACTGCGGGTTGTGCAGCTCGAGCGGGTCGAAGAGGCGCGGCAGGAGCCAGTCGCGCACGTCGCCGCCGATCGCGCGGGCGAGCATCCGCATCGCGACGCAGGTGCTGGCGTCGCTGTACTGGAAGACGGAACCGGGGCCCGCGGTCGGCCGGCCGAGCATCTGCTGGGCGAGGTCGGGCCAGGGCACGGACTGGTGCGCGAACCAGCGGAAGTCGATGCCGCTGGTCATGGTGAGCAGGTGCTCGACGGTGACGGCCTCGACGCCCTCGCCGAGCACCGGCACCGTGTCGCCGAGCAGCTCGCCGACCGTGCTGTCGAGGGCGATCAGGCCGCCGTCGGCCGCGATGCCGGCGGCGATGGCGCAGACGCCCTTCGAGACCGAGTAGAGGTTCTCGCGGTCGTCGCTGCGCCAGCGGCGCCGGGCCTCGTCGTCGCCGACCAGCACGTGCACACCGTGAGCGGCGAGCTGCTCGGCGTCGACACCGGCGACGAAACGGGCGAGGACGTCATCGGCGCGAGTCATGCCCCGAGTCAACCAGGCACCCCCGACAGTGGCGAACCTCGCCTCAGACGAGGGTCGCGATGAGCCGCTCGACGCGGCCGCGGATGTCGTCGCGCACGTCCCTCACGACCGAGACCGGCTGCCCGGCGGGGTCGGTGAGCTCCCAGTCCTCGTACCGCTTGCCGGGGAAGATCGGGCAGGCGTCACCGCAGCCCATCGTGATGACGACGTCGGCCTGCTGCACGGCATCGGTCGTGAGGATCTGCGGCACGGCCCCCGCGAGGTCGATGCCCTCCTCGGCCATCACGGCGACGGCCGCGGGGTTCACGGCGTCGCCCGGCTCGCTGCCGGCCGAGAACACGTCGATACGGTCGCCGGCGAGGGCCCGCAGGTACCCGGCGGCCATCTGGGAGCGGCCGGCGTTGTGCACGCAGACGAACAGCACGGCGGGTCGCGGGTCGCTCATGGGGCTCCAAGGGGTCGGTGGCGCCCATCGTAGACGGGGTGGGTGAACAGCGGATGCCGGCCCCGACCCTCCCCGGTAGACTGGCCTCTGGTGTGCCGGGAAGTCTGGTCGGCGGGCGGTCGAGCGACCGCTCTCGATGCCCCACCGAGCCACCACCCGTGGCAGCAAGGACACCGCATGGCCGTCATCCGCTCCGAGCGCGTCGCCGCGTTCCTCCTCCTCATCGCCGCCGCCCTCGGCCTGATCGCCGCGAACACGCCGATCGGCACCGCGCTGATGGACATGCAGGACGCCCATCTCGCCATCCCGGGCACGCCCCTCGACCTCTCCGTCGGCCACTGGATCAGCGACGGCCTCCTCGCGATCTTCTTCTTCGTCGTGGCCGTCGAGCTGAAGAACGAGTTCGCGGTCGGGCAGCTGAACTCCGTCTCGAAGGCGGTGCGCCCGGCGATCGCCGCGCTCGGCGGCGTGATCGTGCCGGCCCTGATCTTCCTCCTGATCACCGCCGGATCGGGCTACGAGGGCGGCTGGCCGATCCCCACCGCGACCGACATCGCCTTCGCGCTCGGGGTGCTGGCGGTGTTCGGCAAGGGCATCCCGTCGAGGCTCCGTATCTTCATCCTCGCCCTGGCGATCCTCGACGACATCGTCGCGATCCTGATCATCGCCGTGTTCTTCACCGCCGACCCGAACCTGCTGCTGATCGTCCTGGGGGCGGTCGGCGTCGTCGTATTCGGTCTGCTCAGCCGACTGCTCGGCACCAGGTTCCGGATGCTCGTGGCCGCCGCCATGGTCGTCACCGCCGTGCTGACGTGGTCGCTCGTCTACCTCTCGGGCGTGCACGCCACGATCGCCGGTGTCGCCCTCGGGCTCGCCATGGTGCGGAAGCCCGCCATGAAGCTCCGGCACCACCTCGAGCCCATTACGAACGGGGCGATCCTCCCGCTGTTCGCGTTCTCGGCGGCGCTCGTGGCGATCCCGCAGGTCGCGCCGAGCGAGCTGGCGGCGCCGTTCTGGGGCATCCTGGTCGCACTCCCGGTGGGCAAGCTGATCGGCATCAGCCTAGGCGGCTGGCTGTCGAGCTTCGTCGGGCCGCGTGAGAAGAGGCCGCACCTCACGCTGCACGGGCTGCTCGCCGCAGGGGCCTTGGGCGGCGTCGGCTTCACCGTGTCGCTGCTGATGAACGAGCTCGCGTTCGCCGCCCAGCCGGAGGTGGCCGACGAGGGCACCCTCGCCGTGCTGCTCGGCTCGAGCATCTCGATCGTGATGGCGGCGATCCTCGTCTCGACCCTCGCGGGCACCTACCGGCGGCTCCGCCGCCTGCGCCTCGAGGCCGAGCGCCGCATCGCGTCCGCCTGACCCAGCCACACGACCCGGCCGCGGCACGTCGGTACGGGAGGAGAATCGCGCCGATAGGCCGATATACGCCTCATCGGCAGGATTCTCCTCCCGTACCGGCGGCCGAGCATCCGGAGAGCTACATGACGCCCCGGGCGGCCAGCTCCCAGCGGATCGACTCGGCCACCCGCACCGCGTACTCGGGCGTCATGTGCACCTGGTCGTAGCGCGTCGGGATCGTACCCGCGAAGGCCGGGCAGAAGCCCTGCGCGCAGGTGAAGCCGAGCGAGCTGACGACGTGGTCGCCGGTGCCCTGCGCCGCCACCCCCGCCTCGAAGGACTTCTGGAAGTCGTACCAGGCGCCGTCGACACCGGCCGTGCAGTCCTGGGGGCTCTTCACGGGCGAGTAGCAGGCGCCGAGGTTCGCCCCGAGCGGCGGCGGCGCGAGGTAGACGACGTGCCCCGGGGTGTCGAACCGCGACGCCAGTGAGATGGTCGAGCCCACCAGCTGGGCGACGGTGAGCGGCTGCCGGTCGGCCGCGTTGCCGAGGGCGTAGGCGTTCGACACGACCACGAGCTGCGGGGCGTCGGCGGCGATCTGGGCGGTGACGTCGGCCTTCCGCTGCGGGCAGGAGTCCATCACGCCGTCGCCGTCGTTCTGCACCAGCACGTCGGTGAAGCGGCAGCCGTAGAGGCCGACGGTGGTGACCTTCCACTGGCCGCCGCTGCGATCGGCGATCTCGCGGAAGGCCGGCGCGTACGCCAGCGCCGTCGAGTCGCCGACGAGGTACATGTGGTTCGGCGCGTCGCCGCTGCCCCAGGTGCAGCGCCCGAAGTCGGGGGTGCCGCCGAGGTCGAAGCAGCCCTTCGCGGGGTTGCGGCTGGACGTCTCCGAGATGGCGGCGTCCATCGAGGGCGAGAGGTCGGACGGCCACTCGGTGGCCGAGGCGGCGTTCCAGAGCTCGGCCTGCAGCTCGTCCTCGGGGTTCACCGGGGCGGCGGGGTCGGCGCCGGGGTCGGTCTGGCCGTCGCCGGTGGCGGCGGGTTCCGGATGCCCGTCCCCGCCCAGCCCCGCCGCGGGAACCCCGCTCGGCACCGCGAGGGCGAGCGGCCCCTCCCCCTTGACCGAGAGCTGAACGGTCACGGCGATCACCACGACGATCACGACCAACCCGAGGCCGGCGCCGAGGAACTGCGCACCGAAGCGTTCCCGCCAGCCCTGCCACGCGGTGCGGCGCGCGTCGCGGAGGCGGACGCGCTCGCCCTCGGCCCCAGTCTCGGGGGCGCCAGCCTCCCGGTCGGTGCCGGACGCGGCCGTCGACTTCGCCGCGACTCGCTCCGGAACGGCCGTGGGTGCGGAGGTCGAGGCGGCCAGTTCGGCCCGCAGCCTCGCCCGCTCGGCCTCGGCCGCCAGTGCCCGGGCGCGCACGCGATCGGACACCGGGGAGCCCGCGCGCGCGGCGGCAGTCGCCGGGCGCGGCGGCACCACGGCGGGTGCGGGTGCGGGCTCGCGCGTCGTGGTGGTCGGCTGCACGGGATCGGGCTGCCGCGCATCCTGAACCTGCGCCGGCTCGGGATCAGCTTCGGGTTCCAGCTCGGCCGGCTTCGGCTTCTCGAGGAGCTCGCGGCCGCGCAGCCAGGGCGAGCGGTGCAGCGGCTGCTCGATCAGGAAGTAGGCCACGAGCGACACCGCGAGCGTCAGCCCGAGCACCGCGAGCGTGACGGCGAGCGACTGCTCGGGCACGAGCAGCAGCACGAACACGAGCACCGGGAAGTGCCAGAGGTAGAGCGAGTAGGAGATGTCGCCGAGGAATCCGCTGACGGGGTTCTCGAGCGGGAACAGCCAGCGCTGCCGGCCGCCGATGCCCGCCACGATGACGGCGGCGGTGGCGATCACGGCGGGCGCCGCCCATGGCCCCGGGAACGCCATCGTCGAGTCGACGAGCAGCAGCGACGCGACGATGCCGGCAAGGCCCAGCCAGCCGAGCACCGCGCGCACCGCCGTGGGCAGGCGCGCGAACAGCGGGGCGGTCACGGCGAGCAGCCCGCCGAATGCGAGCTCCCAGACCCGCGTCAGGGTCGAGAAGTACGCGACCGTGGGGTTCTCGGTGCTCTGCCAGAGCGCCACGGCGAACGACGCCGCCGCGAGCAGCGCCAGCACGATCCCGAGCACCCACCGCTGCCGCCGCACCGGGCGAGCGGATGCGCGTGCCGCAGCGTCCCCGGTGGCCGCCGCCTCACCGTCCTCCCCGGCACCGTCCTTCGCCGAGACGCGGCGGCCGATCAGGGCGACGAGCAGCACGACGAGCACGGGCCAGACGAGGTAGAACTGCTCCTCGACCGAGAGCGACCAGAAGTGCTGCAGCGGCGAGACCGCGTCGCCCTGCCGGAAGTAGTCGGTGCCCTGGGCGGCGAAGCGCCAGTTCGAGACGAAGACGAGGGCCGATACGGCGTCCCACGCGGTCGACCAGAAGCGCGGCTGGTTGAACAGCAGCCACGCGAGCGCCGTGGTGACGACGAGCACGGTCACCGCGGCGGGGGCGATGCGGCGCATCCGCTTCGCGTAGAACCGGCGGAGCGACAGCGTGCCGGCCGCGGCGTCGCGCAGCAGCAGGCCGGTGATGAGGAAGCCCGAGATGACGAAGAACACGTCGACGCCGGCGAAACCACCGAGCGGCCAGCCGATCACGTGGTCGAGGATGACCGCGATCACGGCGAGGGAGCGGAGGCCCTGGATGTCGTGACGGCGGGAGTTCATGGCGTGAGAATCCTAGCGGGGAGGAGAGCGCTCTCCTTCCGCTGCGGGTCGAGCGCCCCGCCGCCCGGGCGGGGCCGGCGGGTCGTCCTCCTCAGAGCAGGCGGCGGAGGGCCTTGCGCGCCGCGTCGGCGGCGTCGAGGGCCTGCCGGGCCTGGTCGAGCGAACGCTGGTAGAGCACGCCGTAGGTGAACGAGCCCTCCCCCGCCGCCTCGGCCCGGCGCGAGGTGAGCAGCACGAACTCGGCGAAGAGCGAGGCGTCGCGGTGCCGGCCGAGGGCGTCCTGCAGGTCTTCGGCCGACTCTCCGACGGTCGCGACCGAGGAGCCGAGCACGGCCGCGGGGCCGTCGGTCGAGAACTCGGCGGCGTGGCGCAGCCGGCGGGCGGCCTTGCGCGAGTCGTGCAGGGCCCCGATCGCCTCGGCCTCGGCGACCAGTTCGGGGCCGTCGGCGTCAGCGTCGGTGTCGGCGTCGCGGTCACCGGTGCCGTCGCTCAGCACCGGCAGGGCCTCCCGGATGCGCGCGGCTCTCGTGAGCGCCCGGCGACCGGTGCGCTTCACGGCCTTCTTCGCGTCCTTCTTCGGCGAGGTGGGGGCGGTCTTCCCGTCCTCGGGGGCATCTGCGCCGCTCGCGCCCGCGCCCGCCCCGACGCCGGCGAACTCCTCCAGGTCCTCCAGCAGCCGGAAGTACGGCCCCTGCCCCAGCACCCGAACGAGGCGCTGGTGCGCCTCCGCGTGCTCGGCCCGGGTGTCCTCGACCAGCCGGCGCACCGCATCCGGGTCGTCGATGCCGCGCTCCCGGGCGAAGGCGTCCAGCTCGTGTGCGGCCCAGTCCGCGCGGACCTCGAGGTCGCGCACCTCGCCGAGCACCGCGCCGAGTCGGGAGAGCCGGTCGCGGAGCCCCGCCACCACTGCGTCGTCGAACAGTCCGCGATGGATCGCGAGCACGTTGCGGAGGCGCCGCACCGTCGTGCGGAAGCGGTGCACGGCGTCCTCGTCATCGCGCCTGACCGCCGGGTCGAGCTCGACGAGCCGCTGCACGAGTTCGGCGACTCCCGCGCGCACCACGTCGGCCGCCGTCGGCTTCGCGGTGACGGATGGGGACGACGGTGCCGGTTCGTCCGATCCGAGCCCCGTGCGCCCCAGCGCCTGCGCGAGCTTCGAGACGCTCGGTGAGACGGTGGCTCCGGCCGCGAGCAGGTGCCGCTCGATCTCGTCGAGCAGCGTCGTGCGCTCGGCGGCGGTGGCGGGCCCGGCGGGGCCGAGTTCGGCCTCCCACTCGTGCCAGACGCGGGCCGTGCCCTGCCGGGCATCCGTCGCCTGCACCGTGTCGTCGGCGATCTCGGCCACCAGCCCGCCCTCGGCGTCGCGCAGCTCGGTGACGTGCCGGGTGGTGACGATCCGGGCGAGCGGGGTGAGCCCGTGGTCGCGCACATGCACCCGCACGGTGTCGGCGACCTCCTCCGGCACCTCGGACGGGTCGCCCGAGCCGAGCGGCCACTGCAATTCGGTGCGGCCCTCGGCGGCCGGGAGCTTCACGTGCCAGCCCGCGTCGTGCCCGCCCTCCCGCCGCCGCAGGGCGATCCGCGCCCGGGCCAGCGCGAGCTCGGCCGTGTCGAAGTAGACCGCCTCGAGGGTGAAGGGCTCGAGCGTCGTCACCTGAGCGACGCCGGCCGTCTGCCCGACCCCCTCGAGCGACGGCAGGGCGCGATCGCCCTCGACGGCGTACTTGCGTTCGATCTCTGTCTGACTGGTGTGAGCCATTGCTCCGGTCTACCCCTTCACGGCGAGTTCCGCTTTCACGGCCGGGAATGCGGAGCACACTGAAGGCGTGTCCGTCCCTGTACTCATTCTGGTCACCCGGCCCCTCGACGACGAGTCCGAGGGGTCGACGGATGCGCGTCCCGCCCCGTTCTCCCAGGCCGACCCGGCCCTCCCCCACCTCAGCGTGCTCGACCTCGGGGCCACCCGCGGAGACGGGGTGTTCGAGACCGTGATGGTCGCGAAAGGAGCGGCCCCGGCGATCGACGCCCACCTCGACCGCTTCGCGGCCTCGGCGAAGCTGCTCGATCTGCCCGAACCGAGCCGGGCCGTGTGGCGGGCGGCCTTCGATGCGGCCGTGGCCGCGCATCCGCTCGTCGACCTGCTCGCGGTGAAGCTCGTGCTGACCCGCGGGATCGAGGGGCAGGACGCCCCGACGGGCTGGATCCTCGCGCAGCCCGGCCGCGACTTCAGTCGCGAGCGCGTCGAGGGCGTGCGCGTGGTGACGCTGGATCGCGGCTACCGGCACGACGTCGCCGCCACCTCGCCGTGGCTGCTGCAGGGCGCGAAGACGCTGTCGTACGCGGTCAACACGGCCGCAATCCGCGAGGCGAAGCGGCGGGGTGCCGACGACGTGATCTTCACCAGTTCGGACGGCTTCGTGCTCGAGGCGCCGACCGCGAGCGTGCTGCTGCGAGAGGGCGACCGGTTCACGACGCCCTCGGCGGAGCTCGGCATCCTGCCCGGCACCACGCAGCGCCGGGCGTTCGCGTTGCTCGAGGAGCTCGGCTACGAGACCGGTGCGGTGCGTCTGCGCAGCAGCGAGCTGGGGCGGGCGGACGCGCTGTGGCTGGTGTCGAGCATCCGTCGCGCGGTGCCGGTGGTCGAGCTCGACGGGGTCGCCAAGGCGGTCGACCGGGAGTTGACGGCGCGGCTGAACGAGTACCTCGGGGAGCACTGAGGCGGGGTTCTGGCCGGGCCGGGGTGGGTCGCGCCGGCCGGTGCTGGCGCTAAGCCGTCTCGGCGAGACCCTGAGCCAGGGAGGTGCGCTGCACGTTGTCGCCCACCCAGCGCACCAGCGGGATGAGCAGCGCGGCGAGCTCGTCGCCGAGCGGCGTGAGGCTGTAGTCGACCCGGGGCGGCACCGTGCCCGCCGACTGCCGCAGCACGAAGCCGTCGCTCTCGAGCTGGCGGAGCGTCTGGGCGAGCATCTTCTCGCTGATGCCCTCGACGTAACGGTGCAGCTGCCCCCAGCGCATGGGCTCACTGGCGAGGGCGGCGAGCACGAGCACGCCCCACTTGCTGGTGACGTGGTCGAGCACGACCCGGCTGAGGCAGCCGGAGGCGAACGGGTTGCCCGGGATCGACGGGGTGTCGGAGTGGATCTCGTCCCAGATGCTGTCGGCCATGCTGCCACTTTAGGGTACTTACCGGAAAGTGGGTACAGCGATCCGGGAAGTATCTTCGGAGGGACGCAGTTCACCCTCGTGACACCGGCCCCGAGCGGGGCCCCGAAAGGATCATCATGACCATCGTCGTCTCCGGAGCCACCGGCCACCTCGGCCGCCTCGCCGTCGAGCACCTGCTCGCCCGCGGCGTCGCCTCTTCCGACATCGTGGCCGCCGGCCGCACGCCCGAGAAGCTCGCCGCCCTCGCCGAGGCCACCGGCGTGCGCACCGCCGTGATCGACTTCACCGACCCCGCGACCCTCGACGCAGCCCTCGCCGGCGCCGAGAAGTTCGTGCTCGTCTCCGGTAGCGAGGTCGGCCAGCGCGCCGCCCAGCACCAGAACGCGATCGACGCGGCTGCCCGGGCCGGCGTGGCACAGCTCGTCTACACGAGCGCGCCGAAGGCGACCGACACCACGCTCATCCTGGCTCCCGAGCACAAGGCGACCGAAGAGGCCATCGCCGCCTCGGGTGTGCCCGCGACGGTGCTCCGCAACGGCTGGTACCACGAGAACTACGACGGCTCCTACGCCCAGGCCGCGGAGTCGGGCGTCTACCTCGCGAGCACCGGCGACGGTCGCGTGGCCAGCGCCCCCCGCACGGACTACGCCGAGGCGATCGCCGCCGTGCTGACGAGCGAGGGCCACCTCGGCGCCGTCTACGAGCTCTCGGGCGACGCGGCCTGGACGGGCGACGACTTCGCCGCGGCGGCCTCGGCGGCGAGTGGTCGTCCGGTCGTCTACCGGTCCGTCTCGCCGGAGGAGCACCTCGCGGCACTCAAGGACGCGGGCCTCGACGACGGCACGGCCGGTTTCGTGGTCGCGCTCGACGGCAACATCCGCGACGGGCTGCTCGGCGAGACCTCGGGCGACCTCGCCCGCCTCATCGGTCACGCCACCCAGCCCCTCGAGACCTACCTCACGGCCCTCGCCGCGAAGTAGCCCGCCTCACCCTCCCTGCGACCCGTCGACAAGTGCGATCCGGGCGCTGCAGGGAGGGTGGAACCTCTCCATTTAACGAGCTTTCATCAGGAGTTTCTGATAGAATCTCAGTATGGAGACAGACCCGCAGCTCAAGAGGATCGCCAGCGATCTTCAGGGCGTTCTGGGTGCCGTGCGCAGCAGGCTGGCTGGGCTTTCCGACGAGGCCGTGTTGGAGTTGATGGCCGACTTCGAGGCGGTCGCACGGCTCGCGTCGGCGGGGGGCGTGCTCACCGCCGGCGAGGTGGGGGTGCGGTCGCGGAGCGAGCTGGGCGACGAGGGGCTGAGCCGGTCGCAGAACTTCACCAGCCCGGTGGCGCTCGTCGCGAAGGTCACCGGGGCGTCAGCGCGGGCGTGTAAGGCGCGGCTCGATCTCGGGCGGAAGCTCCGCGGTGCCGTGCTGCTGGGTGGGGGCGAAGGGCCTGCGCCGTTCCCGGCGGTCGCTCGCGTGCTCGATGAGGGCGTGCTCGGGGTGGAGGCCGCAGCGGCCATCGTGAAGCAGTGCAGTGTGCTCGCCGACCGTGGATGCTCGCCCGAGGTTCTGAGCCTCGCCGAGGAGACCCTCGTCGACCAGACCCTCTCGTGCCGGCTGACCGCGGACGAGACCTTTCGGGCAGCCATTCACCTGCGCGAGGTGCTCGACCCCGATGGTGCGGAGCCACGTGACGAAGTGCTGCAGATGCAGCGGTCGCTGACGATCGCGCTGGCGCCGGATGGGATGTACCGGGGGACGTTCACGCTGGCGCCCGAGCAGGGCGGGGTGTGGCTGTCGAGTATCCGGGCGATGCAGAGCCCGCGCGTGACGGGGCCGCGGTTCGTCGATGGGGACGAATACGTGATCGCCGATGGGCGCACGCAGGCGCAGAAAAACGCCGACACCGTGACTGAGCTGATCGCCCGCGCTGCTGGCGCTGATGACATGCCTCGCATCAACGGGGCCATCGCCACAATCAACGTGCACATGACCCTCGACGACCTCCTGGCAGGCCGCGGCGTCGGGTGGATCGACGGAATAGACCAGCCCATCCCCGCCTCCACCGTCGCGCAGCTACGCTGCACCTCCCCCACCGCCACCACACTGTTCGGCGACAAGGGCGAGGTGCTCTACCACGGCAAAGCGAAGCGGCTCTTCACCGCGGCGCAGAACCGGGCACTAGCCGCACGCGACGGCGGATGCGTATGGCCCAGTTGCGACCGACCACCCTCGTTCTGCGAAACACACCATGCGAACGAATGGGTTTCAGACGATCATCCGCCCGGCCGAACCGACATCGACAACGGCGTGCTTCTCTGTCACTTCCACCATTCGCACCTGCACAAATCACCATGGAAGCTGACCATGCACGACGGGGTGCCTCATCTCATTCCACCGAGATGGGTCGACACGGAGCAGAACCCCATCCCGACCACGCGTCGACGCACCATCCAGCGACCTGCCGCTTAGCCAGCCACGGACTCCGAGGGCAAGCGCGAAGCGCGCGGCAGTACACGGCTGCCGCGCGCTGACGCGCTTGCCCGAGATGGACATGGCTGGGTCAGTAGGAAATCAGAGAGCGCGCAGCTTCTCCAGGAGAGGCCCGGCGGCCGTCGCCAGGAACTCGTCCTGACCCTCGTCTCCCACCTGCACGAGCGCGATGTCGGTGAACCCCGCCTCGATGTAGGGCCGGAAGCTCTCTGCGATCTCGTCGAGGTCGGGCCCGCACGCGATCGAGCCGGCCACGTCCTCAGGCCGCACGAACTGGCTCGCCGCCGCGAAGCCTGCAGGCGTCGGCAGGTCGGCGTTCACGGCCCAGCCGCCACCGAACCAGCGGAACTGCGCGTGCGCCTTCTCGATCGCCGCCTCCTTGTCGGTGCCCCAGCAGATCGGGATCTGGCCGATCGATCGCGACGGCTTGCCGGCGGTCTCGGTCCAGCCCTTCACCAGCTCGGCGTCGGGCTCGACCGCCACGAGGTGGTCGCCCAGCGGCGCGAACCGTGCCACCGACTTCTCGCCCGACACGGCGAGCGCCAGTGGCACGCCCTCGTCGGGCAGATCCCAGATGCGTGCCGAGTCGACCCGGAAGTACTCGCCCTCCCACGTCGTCAGCTCGCCGGTGTGCAGCTCCCGGATGATGTGGATCGCCTCCTCGAGCATGTCCTGCCGCGCCGAGACGGCCGGCCAGCCCTCTCCCACGACGTGCTCGTTGAGGTTCTCTCCCGAACCGAGCCCGAGGATGAAGCGCCCGTCCGAGAGCAGCTGCAGCGTCGCGGCCTTCTGCGCCACGACGGCCGGGTGGTAGCGCACGGTGGGGCAGGTGACGTAGGTCGCGAGCTCGACGCGCGAGGTGGCCTGGGCGACGGCGCCCAGCACGGTCCAGGCGTACGAAGCGTGACCCTGCTCCGTCAGCCACGGCGAGTAGTGGTCGCTCGACACCTCGAAGTCGAAGCCCACCTCCTCGGCGGCGACGGCGTAGCGCACGAGGTCTTTCGGACCGCTCTGCTCGGTCATCAGGGTGTAGCCGAAGCGCACCATGGGTTTCTCCTGTTCTGCACGTCTTCCTGCACGATGGTGCCCTCCACGCTGGCACCACCCGGCAGAACGCGCACTAGTCAGGCAGAACGCCCTAGACGAGCGTCGGCTGCCAGGCGACGGATGCGCGTGTGCGCAGCACCGCCGGCCCCACCCTCAGCGTCCCGCTCGACAGCGGCTCGACCCGCACCCCGCCCCGGCCGCGCAACGCCTTGTGCGCCCCCTCGGCCAGCACCACGTTCATCCACCCGCACGGGCTCGCCGGACGGTGCCCCTGGAACAGCACCTCCCCCTCCCCTGAGTCGAGGCTGAACTCCTGGCCGCGCAGCGCATCGACGTCGACCCCGCGCAGCAGGACGTTGCGCCGCGGCGCCGCGAGCGAAAACGGAGACTGCACCCCGAGCGCCTGCTGCACCCACTCCAGCGACTCGACCGCCATCACGGTCACGGCCGCCGTGCGATGCGCCGGACTCCGCCCGAAGAAGCGGTCGCCGACGATGCCGAGCCCCGCGCGCACCTCGATCGTCTCGCGGCTCTCGTCGACCCCGCCGGGTGGGGGCAGCGGCCCGTCGGCGGGCCGGCCTTCGTAGCGGTGCAGTGGCGAGGCCAGCAGGTGCACGATCTCGACGTCGTACGCGGTCACGGCCGCGGTCACCGCTGGTGGTCGCTCTCGGCGTGCCGGATGGCCGCATCCACCTCGGCGCCGCCCTCGAGGTCGGCATCGAGGTAGGCCGCCGAATGCGGCAGACGGATGCTCACGCCGAAGTACGTCTCGATCGCGAGCTCCCCCGTCGCCGACGTCAGCCCCAGCACGTGGCCACCGACGCCGCCCGAGGCGTCGACGAAGTGCAGGTGCGTGCCCGCGACGCTCACGCCCTGAAAGAAGGACGGGGCGACGAACCCCACGAGCGTGCCCACCGCATCCGTCACCGAGACCTCGCGCTGGTCGTGCACGGCCTCGGCGAGGGGCAGGTAGGGCTTCGACTGGCGCCGCGCCTCGCGGAGCGCCAGCGTGCCGAAGCGGCCCTCGAAGCGCACGGCGTGGAAGACGTTCTCGCTCACCGTGCGGGCATGCACCTCGCCGACGAGGGAGGCCAGATCGGCGACGGCCTCGAGTGGCTCGGAGGAGTCGGCCCGGAACGGCACCACCTCGGCGAACGCCAGGGTCTCCGACGGCGGCAGCACCGTGACCGTACCGTCGCCGTGGAAGAGCCGGAACACCCCGTCGAGCACGACCAGCTCGCCGTCCATGTGGTCGCCGCAGCCGAGCCCGAAGTCACCGCCCCGAGCCACCTCGGCCACCGTGAACTCCCCGTCGAAGAGGCCGGCGACGAGCGCGTCGACGACGGAGTACTGCTGCACGGCCTTCTCGGCCCGGAATCGGCGCATGAGGGGCATTCTCGCGCACATCTCAGCCGAACGCACCAGAGTAGAAGCATGCCCACACGTCTCGAGCGCAACATCGACCTCCTGCTGAGCGTCCACCGCCCGGCCGTGCTCGCGCATCTGCGCAGCATCCGCCGGCTGCACCCGAACGCCACGCCCGAGCAGCTGCTCGCCATCCTCGAGCGCCGCTACGTGACCGCGGTGACGAGCGGCGGCGCGGCCGTCGGGGCGAGCGCCATGTTCCCCTTCGTCGGCACCGGGGTCTCGCTCGGCCTGTCGGCGGTCGAGACGGCGGGCTTCCTCGAGACCACCGCGCTGTTCGCGCAGTCGGTCACCGAGGTGCACGGCATCGCGGTCGACGACCCCGACCGGGCGCGGGCGCTCGTGATGACGCTGATCATGGGCAAGGCGGGCAGCGACCTGCTCAAGCAGATCGCGGGCCAGGCCACCGGAGGCCTCGGCCGGAACGCGTACTGGGGCCAGGTCGTCACCTCGAGCCTGCCGCAGTTCGTCGTGGGGCCGGTCGCCGATCAGCTGAAGAAGGTGTTCCTCAGGCGCTTCGCCATCGGGCAGGGCACGAATGCGGTCGGCCGCGCCATCCCGTTCGGGGTCGGCGCCGCGATCGGCGGGGTGGGCAACCTGATGCTCGGCCGAACGGTCATCCAGTCGGCGCGCTCGGCGTTCGGCGCTCCGCCCCTCACCTTCCCCGAGGCCCTCGCCATCACGATCAAGGCGCCGAAGGGTGCGAAGCCGGTCGACGTCGCCCCGCCGAAGAAGGGCGTGATGCGCATCCTGCCCCGTCGCCGTCAGGCCGCCATCGAGGCGCCGGGTCCCCGCGGCGAGGGGCCGCAGAACGACACGGCCGTGCCGGAGATCCGCATCTGAACTCCTGTGCTCCACCTGGCAGTGGTAGCCTGGTGTTCGACCGAGGGTATATAAGCGCAATCAGTGGTTCGAACGAGGAGGGGGTCGTCATGAAGTATCGTGTCGCCGCCGCCGTGCTCGCCACCTTCGCCTTCCTCGGGCTCGGTTCGGCCGCCGCGTTCGCCGGCGACGACCACGAGGCCCGCCCGGTGCTCGCCGAGACCGGCTACGACTTCACGCCGATGCTCGTCACCGCCGCCGTGTTCCTGTTGATCGCGGGAGTCGCGGTCATCGTGGCGAAGTACTTCGTCGCCCGCACCGGCGCGCGCTAGCCCCGGCACAAACGTACGGCGCGAAGGTCGGCGCCCGTTAGCCCCGGCCCGCCCGGTCAGTCCTTCTCGTCGGCCTCGGCCTCGGTGTCACCCAGCGCCACCGGCTCGTCTCTCGCGTGCAGCACCGCGTTCCGCTCCCACTCGGCGAGCAGCTGCTCGATCGCGCCGTGGAACCGCGCCGTCGCCGCCCCCGGCGTCGTGTCGCCGAAGTAGTGCCGCACCCAGCGCCCGAGCCGCACGCCGGCAGCCGAGTCGTGCGAGAGCTCGTCGAGGCGCGCGCGCACCTGCGGTGCCTGCTCGACGGTCAGCCATTCGCAGTCCGAGAGATAGCCGCCCATGTCGATCTGCGCCTCGGGCGCCACCGGCCGCGTGATGAGCAGCGGCTTGCCCGTGGCGAGCCGGTCGTAGACCATCGCCGAGACGTCGACGATCGCGATGTCGGCGGCGGCGAGCTGCCAGCCGAGCTCGGCACCCGTGTCGTGCACGTGCTGCGCCGACGGGTCGGCCCGGTTCGCCGCCGCGATGGCTGCCATGATCTCCCGGTTCGCCGCGGCGTAGGCCGGGTCGAACACGCCGCTCCGCGGGTGCGGACGGTAGATCAGCCGGTGCGAGGGCGAGGCGAGCACGTCTCGCACGAGCGCCACCCCGTGCGAGGCGATGGAGCCGTACGCGGCCGCCGCGCGATCGCCCTCCCACGTCGGCGCGTAGAGCACCACGGTGCGATCGTCGGACGTGAACGGCGTGCGACCCGAGTAGTGGTCGGCCTGGGGCCGCCCGATCGGGATGGCGCGCTTGTCGAAGTCGAAGTCCCAGAGCACCCGCTGCAACCGCGCGATGGCCGCGTCGCCCGCCACCAGGCTGTAGTCATAGGCCTTGAACTGGTTGGTCGTCATGTACATCTTGTCGCTCTCACCGTGATTGATGAACACGTGCCACCGGCGGCCGTAGCGCATCATCTGGAAATTGCGAGCGTTCTGATTGACGTACAGCACGATCTTGAGCTCGTGCTCGCCGAGGAAGTCCTCGAGGTCGCGCACCGTGCGCACGTAGGCCACCGGCACCGGCGACTCCTCGAGAAGAGCACTGGTGCCGGCCGGGTTGCGGCTGAGGATCACGACCGGGTGCGTCTTCGCCAGCTCCGCGAGCGGGGCGTACCACTGCCGCAGCTGGTAGAGGTTCACCGGGCCGTCGGCGAAGTACACGCCGATCTCGAAGTGACGGGCCGGCAGCGGCGCCCGGGAGGCGAGCTGCCCGGCCAGCCGGCGGCGCATCGAGCGCGCCTTGACGAGGTCGCGGACGACGTTCCACCCGAGCTTCGCATCGTTCAGCAGTCCCACCCGTCAAGGCTAACCAGGGCGTTCGGGGCCACCCCCCGAATCGGGGCCGTCCGGGGTGTTCTTTAGGCAATCGTGACCTTCGTCACCTGTCGAGCGAGCGGATGCGCGTCCGCCCCCGAGGCGATCAGACGATCGGCGGCCGCCCGGCCCGCGCCATCCGCAGCACGGTGCGCCACGACATCGGCCGCCGCTCCCCCGCGTCGCTCCGCCAGCCCTCGGCCCAGCCGCCGAACCAGGCCTTCAGCGCCGCCGGACGCCGCGCCCAGCGCAGCAGCTGGATGCCCGTCCAGCTGCCGACGTACAGCGGCACCAGCACGGCCGGGAGGTTGCGCTTCGCGAGCCACACCCGGTTCCGCGCGTTCAGCCGGTAGTAGTACGAGTGCCGCGTCGGCTCGATCGCCGGGTGGTTCGCCACGAGCTCGCCGTCGTACCAGGTGCGGAGCCCCTGGTCCCAGACCCGCCAGGCGAGCTCGATGCCCTCGTGGGCGTAGAAGAACGGTGCGGCCCAGCCGCCCGTGCGGTCGAAGACGGCCCGGGGCAGCAGCGTGGCGCCCTCCCAGACCGAGAACACGGGCCCCGACTCCTCGGGCGAGCCCTTGCGGATGCGCGGCACCCACCGGCGCGGGTTCTCGCGCCCCTCGGGGTCGACCACCCGCGGCTGCAGCAGCCCGATCGAGGGGTCGGCGCGCAGCCGGGCGACCGCGTCCGCGAGGAACGTCGGCGACGGCAGCGAGGCGTCATCGTCGAGGAAGAAGACGTACTCGCCCGTGACGGCGTCAGCCCCGGCGTTGCGGCCGGCGGGGATGCCGACGTTCTCGGGCAGGGCGAGGGTTCGCAGAGCATCCGGAAGCCCCGTCGGGACCCAGCCGTTGCCGACGCAGACGATGTCGAGGCCGACCCCCTGCTGGGCCAGCAGCGACCGCGCTCCGCGCAGGAGGTCGGCCGGGCGCGTGCCCTGGGTGAGCAGAACCACGCCGATGGTGGGCCGGGGCCCGCCCGCACCACCCGCCGGGGTCGCCTCGCTCAGGAGCGCACCCGCTTGGAGGCCATGATCGCCACGAAGTGCCCGACCAGCGCGAGCAGCGACAGCGGCACGAGCGCGACCAGCAGGATGCGGTCGGCGAGCACCCCGCCGATGAACAGACCCACGACGGCGAACGCGAAGATCAGCATCGTCAGCTCGACCGAGTGGTACAGCCGGTGGAAGGGCAGGAAGCGCGCGGCGCGGCGCAGTCGGGCGACGAGGGCCTGGGACGGCTCGGACTCGCCCTTCTTGTCGGCCAGCTTGTCGAGCCCGGCGTTGGCCCGGGCGACGTGCACCATGTCGTTCAGCGCCTTGTTCAGCACGATCACGAGCGCCAGCAGGAGGCCGAGCGTCGTCCAGAGGAAGTCCTCGGGCGCCTCGAACGGGTAGCCGGCGGCGCGGATGCCGAGGGCGATCGGGATGAGCGACTCGGTGGTGTAGTGCCCGACCTTGTCGAGGAAGACCCCGGCGGGCGAGGACGTGCGGCGCCAGCGGGCGACCTCGCCGTCGCAGCAGTCGACGAGCATCTGCAGCTGCCCCAGCACCAGGGCGAGGGCCGCTCCGCCGATGCCCGGCACGAGCAGGGCGGCCGCGGTGGCCCAGCCCGTGAGGATCATCAGGCCGGTGACGCCGTTGGCCGAGATGGAGGTCTTCAGCAGCATCCACGTGACATAGGGCGAGAGCCGGCGCAGGTACAGCGACGCCGTCCAGTGCTCGGCGTTGCGGCGGCCGCGCACCTCGGGGGGCTGCGCGATGGCCTTGAGCTCGGCGATCGAGGTCGGCCGGGCGGAGGGGGCGTGGGGCACGGTCACCTTCCCGTGTGCGCGGTGATGTTCTTCGTGAGCTTCAGGAATCCGAGGATGAAACCGAGGCCCCAGCTGAAATGGATGCACGGCAAGACTACGAGAAACCAGGCGCCCGCGCGTGCGCCCTGGCTGCGCGCCGCGCCGAGGGCCGCGACCGCGACGAAGACGAGGTAGACCAGCGGCACGACGAAGCCCGCCGTCAGGATCGCACCGGTGGTGCGAGCCGCGTCGTCGCCCGCGACCGCGAGCGTGATGAGCCCGGCGACGCCGAGCAGGAAGCCGAGCGCTGCCGCCGTGACCATGACGGGCGGCACGAAGTACTTCAGGGCGTTCGCCGTGAAGAAGCGACGGGCGAGCTCGCCGCGCCAGAGCCCGGTCGAGAAGAACTGCCGGGCGAGACGCTCGAGCGAGGGCCGGGGCCGGTAGATCACCACGAGCCGAGGCGTGAACCAGACCGTGCCGCCCGCTTCGCGGAGTCGCCGGTTGAGCTCCCAGTCCTGGCCGCGGCGGATGTCCTCGTTGAAGAGGCCGACCTTCGTCAGCCACGCGCGCTGGAACACCCCGAGGTAGACGGTCTCGGCCGGCCCCTCGACGCCGCCGACGTGGTGGGCGCCGCCGCCGAGGCCGGCCTTGGAGCCGTAGGCGTGGGCCACCGCACGCTCGAAGGCCGTGGTGCCCTCGGCCTGCATGATGCCGCCGACGTTCGCCGCGTCGGTGCGCACGAGCGCCTCGACCGCGATGCGGGTGTAGTCGCGCGGCAGCAGCGAGTGGGCGTCGACCCGCACCACCACGGGGTAGCGCGAGGCTCCGATGGCGACGTTCAGCCCGCTGGGGGTCGACCCGGTGGGGTTCTCGATCACCCGGATGCGCGGGTCGACCGCCGAGAGCCGCTCCACCAGCTCGGTCGTGCCGTCGATCGAGGGGCCGAGGGCGACGATGACGTCGAAGGGGCCGGTGTAGTCCTGGTCGAGCAGGCTCGCGATGGCGGCCTCCACGTGGGTGACCTCGTTCAGCACGGGCATGACGTAGGAGACGCCCGGCAGCCCGAGGTCGGCGTACTCGGGCGCTGGCGGGCCAGAGAGGTCGGTCATCGCATCCGCTCGTCGATAGTGGTGCTGGTCGTGCCGCCCCGGACGACGGAAGGCCCGCCGCCGCTGGAGTGCGACGACGAGCCTATCAGCCGGGTGATCCCGGGCTCGGGACGGAGCAGGGAAGCCCTAGCCGGCGAGTTCGCCGAGGGTGACGTCGACCGTCTGCGACTTGCCGTCTCGGAGGAAGGTCAGCTCGGCACTGCCGCCCGCGGGCTGCGTGCGCACCAGCGCCGTGAGGTCGATCGAGTCGGTGACCGGCTGACCGTTGAACGCGGTGACGATGTCGCCCGCCTTCAAGCCCGCGGCCTCGGCCGCTCCACCGGAGCTGACGGAGTCGATGTAGGCACCGCCCTGCGTGCTGTTCGGCTGCGACGCCGCGTCGGCGACGGAGGCACCGAGCAGGCCGTGGGTGGCCTTGCCGTTGTCGATGATCTCGCCGGTGACGCGCTTGACGAGGTTCGCCGGGATGGAGAAGCCCACACCGATGTTGCCCGACTGGCCGCCGCTCTCGCTGCCGGAGCCGGCGCTCGCGATCGCCACGTTGATGCCGATCAGCTCGCCCTTGTCGTTCAGCAGCGCGCCGCCGGAGTTGCCCGGGTTGATCGCCGCGTCGGTCTGGATGACCGAGAGCGAGATGGACTGCTGCTGGGTGGGGGCCTGCTGCTCCTGCTGCGGGTCCTGGCCCGGCAGGTCGAAGTTCCAGAAGTCGTACGGGCCCTGCTCGCCCTGGTCGGGGCTCGGGTTCGTCTCGGTGTCCTCGGGAGCGGCGGAGGAGGCGACCGTGATGCTGCGGTTCAGTGCGCTGACGATGCCGTTGGTGACCGTGCCGTTCAGGCCGAGCGGCGAGCCGATGGCCACGGTCTGGTCGCCGACCTCGAGCTTGGAGGAGTCGGCGAACTCGATCGGGGTGAGGTTCTTCGCGTCGGTGAGCTTGATCACGGCGAGGTCGGCGACCGGGTCGGTGCCGACGACCGTCGCGTTGTAGATGGTGCCGTCGTTCGCCTGCGCCTTGATCTCGGCGCTGCCGGTCGCGCCGTCGAGCGTGACCACGTGGGTGTTCGTCACGACGTAGCCGTCGGCGGTGAGCACGACGCCCGAGCCGGTGCCGGCGGCCGAGTCGCCCGAGGCCGAGATGGTCACGACCGAGGGCGAGGCCTTCGCGGCGACCGCGGTGACGAGGTTGGCGTCATCGGGGTTGTTCACCGTGATGCTGGTGGGGCTCGAGGCCGAGTTCGACGAGGTGCCGCCGTTCTGGCTCACCACGAGAGCGGTGACGCCGGCGCCCGAGGCGCCGCCGATCAGGGCTCCGATGGCGAGAGCCGCGATCAGTGCGGGGCCGCCGCGGCGCTTCTTCGGCGCCTTGGGCGCCTTGTTCTGGTCGGCGTAGGCGCCGGAGGCGGCGTACATCGCCGAGTTGAAGTTCGGGTCGTGCGGAGCCGTGGCGTAGGGCTGCGTGCCGTTCGGCGGGGTGCCGAAGGAGCCGTTGCCGTAGTGGGAGGGCTGCACGGGCTGGCCCTGCGGGGCCGGGTACGCGGGGCCGGCGGGCGGCGTGAAGGCGGCGGGCTGCTGCTGCGGGGCCTGGTGCTGCTGGGGAGCCTGCTGGTGCGAGGCCTGATGCTGCTGAGCGTCGTACGGCGGAAGCGGGGTGGTGGCCTGCGTGGGCGTCGGCGACTGTGCCGGGGTGATCGGAGGGACGACGGCGGTGGTGTCGTCGTGGTGCGCGGGCGCCGTCTCCGAGGCCGGAGCGTCGTGCTTCGGCTGCTGGTCGTCGGCCGGAATGCCCTCGGGGTTCTCGGTGCTCTCTGACATGTGGGGTGCTCCTTCCAAGCACTGGCTAGCATCCTCACCCAAACTGGGCGTTCTCTATGACCAGGCTGTATGCAGACTGCCGTGTGCTTATGACGACCCTAGGAAGCCCGTCCGGCCGATGATCGAGCATCCCCCTCCCGGCCCGGAACGGCATCCCCGTGGCGGTAGGTTCTAAGGATGACCCTCACCGGATCCTGGCAGCGCACCGCCCGAGGTGCCGGGCTCCTGGCCCCTGACGGCCGGATCGCCTCGACCATCTTCGCCGAGATGAGCGCCCTAGCCGCCTCGACCGGCGCGATCAACCTGGGCCAGGGCTTCCCCGACGAGGATGGCCCGGCCGAGGTGCTCGAGGCCGCCCGCCGCGCCATCGCCGACGGGGTGAACCAGTACCCGCCGGGGCCCGGGATGCCGGTGCTCCGCGAGGCGGTCGCCGTTCACCAGGAGCGCTTCTACGGGCTGGCGGTCGACCCCGCCGAGGTGCTCGTCACCGCGGGGGCGACCGAGGGCCTGGCCGCGACCATCCTGGCGCTCGTCGACGACGGCGACGAGGTCGTCACGCTCGAGCCCTTCTACGACGCCTACGGCGGCCTGATCGCCCTCGCCCGGGGCCGCCACGTCACGGTGCCGCTGCGCGGACACGACTTCCTGCCCGACCACGACGAGCTGCGGGCGGCGGTGACCGACCGCACCAAGGTCATCCTGATCAACAACCCGCACAACCCCACCGGCACCGTGCTGCCGCTCGAGACGCTCGAGCTGATCGTCGAGCTGGCGCACGAGCACGACGCGATCATCGTCACCGACGAGGTCTACGAGCACCTCGTCTTCGACGCACCGCACATCCCCGTGGCGTCGCTGGCGGGAGCGCGCGAGCGCACGGTCACGATCTCCTCGGCCGGCAAGACCTTCAGCGTCACCGGCTGGAAGATCGGCTGGATCGTCGCTCCGCGGGAGATCGTCACCGCGATCCTCGCCGTGAAGCAGTTCCTCACCTTCGTCAACGGCGCCCCGTTCCAGCCGGCGGTCGCGGTCGGACTCGGTCTCGGCGACGAGTTCTTCACCGGCATCGCCTCGACGCTGAAGACCAAGCGCGACCTGCTCTCGCAGGGCCTCGTCAAGGCGGGCTTCGACGTCTCCTCGCCACGGGGCACCTACTTCGTGGTCGCCGACGCCGCTCCGCTCGGCTACGCCGACGCGCGCGTGCTCTGCCGCGAGCTGCCGTCGCTCGCCGGCGTGGTCGGCGTGCCGATCAGCGCCTTCTGCCACGACGAGCTCGCGGGCGAGTACGCCTCGCTCGTGCGTTTCGCGTTCTGCAAGAAGACCGAGGTGCTCGAGCGCGCCGCGGCGCAGCTGGCCCGGCTCGGCCGGTAGGCAGCCGGGCGGCTGTTCCGCAGGTCGGGCTAGGCCTTCGGCACGACGGAGAAGCGCCGCAGCGCCAGCGCCGGGTTCACCCGCCGCACCTCGTCGATGCGGGCCGGGTCGACCCACGCCACCGCCACGTCCTCCCGCTCGCCGAGCGACGCGATCGTGACGCCCATCGGGTCGACCACGAGGCTCGCCCCCACGCCGATCGGCGGCGTCTGGTCGGCGGCCGCGACGTAGATCGTGTTCTCGAGCGCCCGCGCCGTGACGAGGCTGCGCCAGTGGTGCTCCTTCAGTGGCCCGCGCACCCACTCGGCGGGCACGGCCACGAGGTCGGCGCCGGCGTCGACGAGCCGCCTCGTCACCTCGGGGAAGCGGATGTCGTAGCAGGTCTGCAGCCCGATCGTCACGCCCTGGATCGAGAAGGTCTCGGGCTCGGCGATCTCCCCGACCTCCACCCAGTCGCTCTCCTGGGCGCCGAAGGCGTCGTAGAGGTGCAGCTTGCTGTACGTCGCCACGAGTCCGTCGACGGGGTCGATCGCGACGAGGCGGTTGGCGAAGCGTCCAGGATGCGCGGACGTCGCCACGAGACCGGCCACGAGGTGCACGTCGAGCTCGCGGGCGAGGTCGGCGAGGGCCGACACGAAGGGTCCGTCGACGGGCTGGGCGTGCTCGAGCATCCGCTCGCCGAGGGGGTCGACGAAGAAGGAGGAGTATTCGGGGAACACCACGAGCGACGCGCCGCGGTCGGCCGCGCGCCGGGCGAGACGGGCGATGGTCGCGAGGTTCGCGTCGACGTCGTCGCCGGGGGCGAACTGCGCGACCGCGACACCGAAGCCGGGCGGGGTCATGCTCCGGCCGCCTCGACGCGGCGGGCGAGGAGACCGGGCTTCTGGGCTGCACGCATGCCTCGACCCTACCGCCGGGTGCCCGTGCCCGTCGGGCGGGCGAGCGTCAGCGTGCGGTAGGCCGGGATAAGGGCGCCGCGCTGGGCCCGGCGGCCCGTCACGTCCAGCGGGGCCTCGGCGTGCGCGTCGAGCACCGCGCCGATCGTGCGCTGGATCTGCGCCATCGCGAGCGGGGCGCCGAGGCAGAAGTGCGCCCCTGCCCCGAACCAGAGCTGCTTGAGCGACGCCGCCGGGTTGCCCACGGGGTCGAACCTCCCGGCTCCCCGGTTCGCGAGGAAGGTGGCGAGCACGAGGCGGTCTCCCGGATGCACGGCCTCCTCCCCCACGCGCGCCTCCCGTTCGACGCTGCGGAGCATCACCGGCGACGGCGTCGTGACCCGCAGGCCCTCGCCGATCGCGGCGTCGAGCAGGCTGCGGTCGTGGGCGAGCACGTCGAGCCAGCCCGTGTCGGCGAGGATCGCGACGAGCCGCGGCAGGTAGGAGACGAGCGTCTCCGTGCCGGTGAGCACGAAGGCTCCGACCGCGCCCATGGCCTCCTCCTCCGAGAGGCCGAGGCCGCGCATCCGGCCGGGGAGGGTCTCGTGCGGGGTCACGTGGGCGTCGCCGGCGGCGATCGCCTCGGGGCCGAGGCCGAGGCCGGCCGGCGCCTCGCGGTACGCGCGGCGGGCGTGCCGGGTCAGCTCGTCGAGCACCTCGCGGGCCTCGGCGATCTGCGATGGTGTGAAGCGCGGCCGGGCGAGCGAGACGAAGCCGGTGATCGCGGAGACCCGGGCGAAGAGCTCCTCGCCCATCACGCCGCGGTCCAGGCCGACAAGACGGCTGATCACCTGCCCGGCGTACTCGCGCACCTCGGCCACGAGGTCGACCGGCTCCCCCGCGACGAGACGCTCGGTCAGACGGTCGGCGCCCTCCCCGATGGTCTCCTTGGTCAGCGCGCCCACGAAGGCGGGGGCGAACAGAGGCGCCAGGCGCCGGCGCAGGGCGGCGTGGTCGGCGCCCTCCATGTTGAGCAGCACCGAGGGGCCGAGCACGGGCGTCCAGAGCTCGGCGGACGATCCGGGGCCGGTCTTGCTGAAGCTCTCGGTGTCGAGCAGCACGGCCCGAAGCAGGGCGGCGTCGGCGACGATCACGCCGATCCGGGGCACCCGCAGCGTGGGGCGGCGGATGCGCGCGAGCAGCGGGTAGGCGAGCGGATGCGCTGTGCGCTGCACCCGTTCCTCCCAGCGTCGTTCGGCCCCCGCGGCGGGGCGGGCGGGCGCGGGGCGGGCGGGCGCGGGGCGGGCGGGCGTGGGGCGGGCGGCGGCGAGGTCCGCGATCAGGCGGTCGAGACCCTCCCGGGTGGGCACCAGCGGCTCGCCGAGCACGGCACGGGTCGCGGTGTCGTCGAAGGTGGTCGAGAAGGCGTACACGCTGACCGAGTACCTCGTGATCGGGGGCTCACCGGGGCGGCGGGCGAGGCGCCAGGCGAGCTCGACGGCCCCGGCTGCGGCCAGTGCGACCAGGCGCGGCACCCGCCGGCGGGGCGCGGGGAGGCCGGCGGCGGCGAGCATCCGGAGCACCACCGCCTGCAGCTCGACCGGCTCTCCCCCGGTGACCACGAGGGTGCGGCCGGCGGCGGCGGGTCGGGTCGCGGCGCGCACGAGGTGCTCGACGAGGGTGTCGATGTGCACGAGATCCGAGACTACGGGCGCCGGGGTGACGAACTCGGGCAGGCGGCCGGCGGCGGCCGCGCCGAGCACGCGGGGCATCAGGGTGGTGTCGCCCGGGCCGAAGACCGCGCGGGGGCGCAGCACGACCCAGTCACCGGGGTGGCGGCGCACGAGGTCCTCGGCGGCGGCCTTCGTGGCGGCGTAGCGGCTGATGAACGGCGGATGCGCGGCGGCATCCGAAGGGATGCCGAGCTGGTCGGCGGCCCGCGTCAGCACCGAGGCACTCGAGACGAACACGACGCGCGGCGGCACCGGCAGCCGCGCGGCGTAGGCCAGCACCGTGGACGTGAGGCCGACGTTCTCCCGCTCGAACTCGGCCCGGGTGCCCCACGGGGAGCTGCGGGCGGCGGCGTGCACGATCACATCGGGGGCGGGGAGCGCGTCGAGCGCGGCGGGGGCATGCGGGCTCGCGAGGTCGAGCGCGCGGTAGCCGTCGGTCGTGGCGGGGCGGCGCCCGATGCCGATCGCGTCGAACCCCGGGTCGCGGCGGAGCCGCGCCAGCAGTGCGCCGCCGACGAACCCCGAGGCGCCCGTGACGAGCACCCGCAGCGGGCGGCCGGAGCCGGCGGTCCCTGGGCGGGGTTCGCGGTCGCGCTCCGGTTCGGTTGCGTTCACGGCGACTCCCTTACGATGCGGCGCACCTTGACGGCCGGGTCGCGCGGCGTCCAGGGGTCGTGCACGATCGTGGCCGAGCATCCGGCCGTCTCGAAGACCTCGAGGAGCCCCCGCTCGACCGCCGCGCGGGCGGCGGCGGACGGCTCGGGCGGAGCCTTGGGGTCGGGGGCGGGGGCGAGAGCGACGTGCACCGCGGTACCGCGCTGGGTGACACGCCAGTCGGCGAAAGCGGCCGACTCGAGCGCGAGGGCCCTCCGCAGCACGTCGGGGAACACGTCGACGAGCCGCGAGCCGTCGCTCGCCGGCAGCCGCAGCACGGCGTCGGCCCGGCCGTCGATCCCGGCCACGACGGTGGTGACCCGACCGCAGGCGCAGCGATCGGGCGCCTGCGGGTCGACCCGCACGACGTCGTCGAGCCGGTACCGCGCGATGATCTGCGTGCGCCGCTCGAGATCGGTGACCACGGGCACGAACCGCGTGCGCTCCGCGTCGAGCCACTCCCGGTCGAACCGCACGGTCTCCTCGGCGAGATGAAGTTCGCCCACGTCGCACGGCAGGGCGAGCATCCCCTCGGTCGCCTGGTAGACCTGCCGCGGTCGCACGCCCCACGCCGCCACGATTCGCTCGGCGGTCTCGGGGTCGAGCACCTCGGCCACCGACACGACGAGCCGTGGCGCCCCGATGCCCGCGTCGGCCGACGCCATGGCGAGGGCCTCGAGAACGGATGCCGGACCCACCAGCACCGTCACCTCCCCCGCCCCGGCCAGCCGCCGCGCGAGCCCGTCGAACGGCTCGGTGAGGTCGAAGAACGCGAACCGCACCCGCGAGCTCGCCACGGACTCGTAGAGTCCGCCGCCCGCCCGCAGGAAGAACGCGATCGTGACGGGAGGCCGCCACGGCGTGAGGAGCTGCCGCACCGCGGCACGGTCGAGGACGCGGGCGAGCACGGTGCCGGCCCAGAGCATCCGTTCGCGGGGGCTGACGAGGAAGGCGCCGCGCCGCCCCGAGGTGCCGCTGGACAGCCCGACGGTGAGGTCGCCCGCGACGGTCGGCGTGAAGTCGCGGGAGCGCTCGGCGGCCTGGGCCGCGGCGAGCGCCTCGGTCAGCCGCACGCCGCGGGTGTTCATCGCGTCGAAGTGCTCGAGCAGGGCGGCCTTGTCGGTGATCGGGAAGTCGCGGGCACGGAGGCCGGCCCAGTACGGGGCGCGGCGGGCACGGCGGACGAATGCGTGCATCCGCCGTCGCTGCCAGGCCTCGAGGTGGCGCCGGCTGCGGAAGCGATACCCCCACCGCGCCCGCACGAAGCGCGTGACGAGGAGCGCTCGAAGCATCCCCTCGTTCATCGACCCGCCCATCCCGACAGGATACGCAGGCCCGCGCCCGCCGACGCGGCGGCGCACTCGGCGCAGTGGACCCGAAGGGCGGTGCTGCTCCTAGACTGACCGCATGGCGGCGATCATCGGGCATCTCCTGCCGCTCGCGCTCGGGGTGGCGCTCAGCTCGGTGCCGATCGTGGTGATGGTGCTGATCCTGCTGTCGCCGCGCAGCCGCTGGTCGGCGCTCGCCTACCTGATCGGCGCCGTCGTCGGGCTCGCCGGGCTGACGACCCTGTTCGCCGTGGTCGCCTCGCTCCTTCCGCCCGTGCAGCCGGCGGAGCCGAACCCGCTGATCGCGACCATCGAGCTCGTGATCGGCGCGGCGCTGCTCGCCCTGGCGGCCGTTCGCTTCGGCCGCGCGCGCTCGCGAGCCCGGGCCCGCCGCGCCGCCGCACCTGCCGCAGCCGGTGCCGACGCCGACACCCCTGTCGCAGCCGACGTTGACGCCGCCACCGACGCGGCCGCTCCGCCCGCCTGGATGACGCGACTCACGACGCTCGGGCCGCTGCCCTCGCTCGGGGTCGGCTTCGTACTGATGCTCCGTCCGAAGAATCTCCTGCTCACCCTCGCCGCGGGCGTCGCCATCGCCGCCGGCGGGGCCCCGCTCGCCGACGAGGTCGGGGCGGGCGCGGTGTTCGTGGTGCTGGGCATCTCGACGCTGGCGGTGCCGATCCTGTTCGCGCTGATCGACCCCACCCGCACCATCGGCCCGCTGCGCGAGCTCCGCGACTGGATCGCCCGCAACAGCTCCACCGTCACCACCGTCGTCCTCCTCGTGCTCGGCACGGTCATCATCGGCAGCGGCCTCACCCGCTTCTGACCAGCCCCGAGCGGGGTCGCCTCCGGTCCACCGTTCGCCGCTCGTCATCCCACCCCAAAGCGGGGCAACCTGCGTCCAGGCGGCTCGGGCAGGACGGCCCCGACCCTAGGCTTCCCGCAGCGGACCACCCGGGTGCCGCGACGAGACGGAGGACCCGTGACCGCCCACCGAGCCGAGACCGCCGCATGAGCATCCGGAACCCCGACCCCACCACTCTCACGGGCCGCGCCCGCCGGCTCGCCCTGGCCGCGGCCCTGCTCTGGGTCGCGCAGGTGATCGCCCTCGTGGTCATCGTCGTGGCCGCGCCCAGGCTGCTCGGATCACCGCTCGTGATCGTGCTGCTCGCCGCACTGGTCGCCTCGATGGCACTCGGTGTCGCCGGGCTCGTCGCCGCCGTGCGCGCGGTGCGTGCCGAGGGGTGGGCCGGCCGACCGTTCGACCTGAACGCTCGGTCGACCAAGACGGCGATCTCGGCGGGGTCCTCGTCGATCGCCGCAGCCCTGCTCTTCGCCCTGACCCTCACCCTCGCCCTGCTGACCCGCACGAGCTGAGCCGGAGCGGCCGAACCGGAGCAGCCGAGCCGGAGCAGCCGCGCCGGAGCAGCGGCGCCGGAGCAGCCGAGCCGGAGCAGCGGCGCTCAGGCCAGCTCGACCACCACGAGGGCCCGCCCCGTGCCGAGGTCGATCGTGTGCCGGCCGAGACGGGTGAACAGCGGCCAGACGGCCGGGTCGATCGCCCGGCGGTGCGTTCCCGCGAGCGCGAACGCGATGGCCGGCGGTGCCCCCGCCCCCGGCCGCGACGGCACGAGGGTGAGGTCGAGCGCCGGAGCCGACGGCGGCGCCGTCGCCACCAGCAGCCACACCAGCGCCAGCACGAGCTGCCGCTGCTCGGCGCCGAGGCGTGCGGCCAGCAGCGAGGGGTCGACGATGCGCACGACGTCGCCGAGGTGCTCCGACTCCGAGACGGCGAGCTGCAGCCAGGTCTGCTCGTGGTCGGCCAGCAGCGCGAGGCGCAGTCCGTCGCCGAGCTGAGCAGCGGATGCGGCCGTCTCCGCGTCGATCGCCCCGCCCGCCGGCAGGGCCGCGACCCCGGCCAGCAGTCGCTCGGCGTCGCCGTCGAGGCGCCGCAGCTCCGAGGCCGCGAGCACCCCGTGTCCGAGCGCGGGCGCGGTGACGAGACTGCCCGTGACGGCCTGGTCGATGGTGCGGCCGAGGTAGCGGTCGGCCGCCTGGATCATCGACACCCCGGCCAGCACCGGAGCCAGCCCGAGCAGCACCCCGGTGACGCCCGTCGAGAGGCTCTGCGGGTCGTTCGCCCAGCCCACGAGCACGGTGCCCGTGCCGGTCGCGGTGAGCACCACGGTGCCGACGACGCTCCAGCGCAGCGGCTGCCGCGGCAGGCACGCGATCAGGCACGCACCGAAGCCGATCGTCGCCGTCGGGTAGACGCCTCGGCCGCCGTCGAGCAGGAAGGCGCCGAGGTCGAGCAGCATCGCGGCGAAGCCCGACCCGATGACGAGCAGCGACAGCCGCGCCGGCAGGATCCCCCCGCGCAGCCGGGCCGCGAGGAACGATGCCGCGAACGTCACGATCAGCAGCGCCCACGCCACGAGCGACAGCCAGCGCCACTCCCCCTCGCCCCACGACCAGCCGAGCGAGGCCAGCCCACGGATGAGCAGCAGCACCGCGAACAGGTTGAAGCCGAGCCCCAGGTACCCGGCGCTGAGGTTCCGGTCACGACGGATGCGCGCCCGCAGCCGCCCGCGGGCCTCCGGCCCCCCGCGCATCCCGGCCACCAGCTGCGCGAGCGACCCGGCTCGCCCCGCGACGGCCTCCTCGACACCACCACTGCCACTGCCACTGCCACGGCCACGGCCACCGCCACCGTCGACGGCCGCCGTCCGCGGGCTCGGGCGGACGGGGGTCACCGCGGCACCTCGATCAGCACCGTCGTGCCGCGACCCGGGGAGGAGAAGACGCGCAGCGAGCCGCCGGCCGCGGCGAGGCGGCGGTGGACGGCGTCGATCGCCGACTCGGCAGCCGACGGGCGGGCCGGCGGGACCGCCGCCGCGAAGCCGTCTCCGCTGTCGGTGACCACCGCGCGCAGCCTCGTGTCATCGCCGCTCAGGGTGACGTCGGCCGCCCGGACTCCCCCATGGCGCCGCACCGCCTCGAGGCAGTCGGCCACCGCGCCGACCAGTGCGGCCCGGCTCACCGGACGCGCACTGCCGGTCTCCTCGCCGTGCCAGGTCGCGTCCATCCCGTGCACCTGGCACCAGGCCCGGACGGTCGCCCAGGGGTCGGCTGTGGCGGCGGAGTGCGGAAGCGCATCCGTCGGCCGATCGCGCTGGCCGCCCAGGGTGCCCTCGGTGCGCAGCTGCTCGAGCAGGGCGCTGTCGTTCGCCGCCTGCGCCCGCAGCGTCTCGGGCGGGACGCCCTGGCCGGAGTGGGCGATCAGGGTGAGGGTCGCCAGCACGGTGTCGTGCATCATCCGCGCGCCGTAGCGCAGCTCGGCCTCCGCCTCGGTCGAACGGCGCTCGGCGGCGTAGCTCTCCCGCAGCCGCGCCTGGCCGATCTCGGCCTGCCGGGCGCTCCGCGCGAGCCACAGCCCGGCGCCGAGCATCGCTGTCCAGCCGCCGACGATCGCGAGCACGACGAACGGTGCCCGCCCGGTCTGCACGGTGCCCGCCCACGCCAGCACGGACACCGGCAGCACCGTCACCGCCACGATCAGGCCGAGCGCGCGGAGCTCGGCCACCGCGACGAAGAGCGACGGCACCGCCATCGACGCCAGCGCCGTGATGGTGGCCAGCGTGGGATTGTCGTTCACGGCGGCTCCGGGCAGCAGGAAGGTGCCGAGCGTGGCCAGGGCGGCGCAGTAGGTCAGCGTGACCACGAGACGGCCGTTCCGGGGGGTCAGGGCGAGGAACCCGATCGTCATCAGCAGCATGCCGACGAGCGTCGGGACGAACGCCGCGATGCGCGCGTGCTCGGGGACTGCGAGGTTCACGGCGGCGCAGACGGTGGCGACGACGCCGAAGCGGCGGGCGCAGATGATGCCGAGCCGCAGATGCTCGCCCGAACCCGGCGCCCCCGGCACGGAGGGCGCTTCCGAGGCCGGGAGGTGGGTCGCCATCTGTCGAAGATAGCGCGGCCGGCCGGCGCCTCCGACGATTGCCCCGGAAGGGGGGACCGTGCGGCCCGGGGCGGCGTGGGAGGCTTGCGCCTATGGCCAGGGACGTTGTGCGCATCGCGATCGTCGACGACCACCGGATGCTCCTGACCGCCCTGACCGAATGGATCAAGAGCGCGGCCGACGACATCGTCTGCGTCGCGGCGGTGACGACGTGGCCCGAGCTGCTCGCGCATCCGGAGTTCCCCGTCGACGTGGTGCTGCTCGACCTCGACCTGAAGGACGACCTGCCGGTCTCGATCAAGCTGCGCGCGCTCGACACCGCCGGGGTCAAGACCGTCATGATGAGCACGTACTCCGAGCCCGCCGTGGTGCGCGAGGCCCTCGCGGCCGGCGCCCACGGCTACATCGTCAAGAGCGAGGGCGCCGAGACGATCGTCGAGGCCATCCGCCTGGCGCTGGCCGGCAACCGCTTCGTGTCGCCGCTGGTGGGGCTGCAGCTCGACGCCGCTCCGGCGATGGCGAAGCTGAGCGCGCAGGAGCGGCGGGTGATGGCGCTGTACGGCTCGGGCGAGTCGGCCAAGCGGATCGCGACCGTGCTGCAGATCACCGAGCAGACGGCCAAGTCGCACCTGAAGCGGCTGCGGGCGAAGTACCGGCTGGCGGGCATCGACGTGGGATCGAAGGTGGCGCTGCGCAACCAGGCCATCCGTGACGGCCTCATCCTCCTCGACGACACGGGCCGCACGCCCGCGGCGGCCACCGAAGACGCCTGACGGCACCCGAGGCTGCGAGCCCCGGGCATCCACTCACCTCGCCGCGCAGCGCAGCGCAGCGCATCCGCTCAGTGGAAGTCGCGCAGCCCCGGGCCTCCGCTCAGTGGAAGTCGCGCAGGAACCGCTCGAACTCGCCGCGGCCCGCCGCGCCCGGCCCCGACACGTCGGAGATGCGCAGCAGCGTCAGCCCGCGATAGGCGGTCGGCCACCCGCTGAAGGCGTCGCGGATGTGCGACCAGCCGACCGTCGACGGCGACCCGGCACTGCCGAGGCTGCCCGCGAGCGCGTTCTCGCCCTTCAGCGTGACGTGCGCCCGCGCGGCCGCCGCACCGACCCAGGTCACGAGCGACGCGGCGTCGGAGTAGGCGTGATCGGAGCCGTCCCACTCCCGCCCGTCGGGCATCTCGAGCGCCGTGAAGTGCAGCGTGATCGGGTGAGTGGGTGCCGACGCCCCGTCTCCCCGGGTCTCGAGATCGTGCACGAGCCCCATCACGCCGTCGTAGCCGTGCCCGGTGGAGGCGTCGTTGTAGGCCTGGTCGGTGTGCACCAGCCCGGCCGCGATCTCGGGCACCCGACGCATCGGGCTGGTCGCCATGGTCTGCCAGTGCACCCCGGGCACCTTGAGCCCGAGCGGCACGGCGGCGAACGGCCCGTCGAAGGCACGGATGGCCTGCACCATGACGTCGTGCCCGTGCGAGAGCAGGCTCTCGCTGTACCAGCGGGTGAAGTCGCGCCCGTACTGCAGCGACGCGTACGACCCCGAGGTGATGAAGCGGTCGTGGTCGGTGGGCGGCGTGATGGCCGCGTAGCTGAGGCCCGGAATCGACCAGGCGGTGCCGACCCCGGCCACCGAGCCGTACTTCGCGACGGCCCAGTCGGCGAAGTCGCGCACCGCTGTGTCGGTGTAGCTCTGGAAGGTGCCGCGGTTCGGGTAGGCCGCGGGGCTGCCCGGCGCCGTGTCGTCGTGGTGGGCGTAAGACGGGTAGCGCAGTTCGCCGGCCGGGCCGGTGCCGATGGTGATCTCCTGGATGCGGCCCCGGTAGTCGGTGGTGCCGCGGCTGTAGTGGTCTTCGAACGCGTTCATGAAGTCGCGCATGTCGACCAGGGCCCGGTCGACGCCGACGCCCCACGGAGCCACCGCCTCGCGGTTCTGGTTGCCGTACTCGCTGCGGTAGAAGTCGTCGACCGGGGCGCTCGCGCACGGGCCGTAGATGCCGCAGATCTGGTACGGCTCCCACACCCACGACGGGACGGGGATCGTCTTGCACTCGTCTCCGACGTTGCCGCCGCACTGGTGGAACGACATCATCGGCACCAGGTCGAGCCCGGCGGAGGTGGCCGCCTTGAAGAGCTTGTCGTAGTAGCCCCAGTCGAAGCCTCCCCGCGTCGGCTCGGCCTTGCCCCACCAGACGTCGACGGCGAGAGCGTCGACCCCCTGCGAGTCGGCGACCGCGAGCGAGGCGGTGAAGGCCCGCCAGTCGGGCCCGTCACTCGCCCAGTCCTCCACGAAGAGGGGGGCCATGACGTTGACCGTCGACGCGGCCCCCGGCGCGGCCGAGGCCGGCGCAGCGGGGGCCGTCGAGGTGAGACCGGCGGTCAGGAGGGCGGTGGCCGCGAGTGAGAACCCCACGCGGGAGAGGATGCGAGATGCCATCCCCCCACGCTAGGGACGCGGGGCCACCGTCCTACCTGAGTACTTTCCACCTACTCCTGATCGCGCGACGAGGGCGAGGACGCAGCCGACGGCCGGCGCATCCGCACCGCCACCAGCACGATGCCCGCACCCAGCGCCAGCACGGCGAGCGGGATGGCGGCGAGCGCCCCCGACACGTCGGCACCGGTCGCCGCGAGCGAGCCCTTGCCCGACCCGGGCGCCGGAGCGGCCGTGGGAGCGCTCGTCGGCGGTGCCGCGGTGGCCGTCGGCGTCGGCGTGGGGGTCGGCGTCGGGGTCGGCGTCGGGTCGACACCCGGGCGGATCGCCGAGAGGTCGTTCGACAGCGACGCCGTCACCGAGGCGATCGCACCGAGGTTGATGCCGAGCGCTTCCGTGCTGATGTTGTCGATGTCGTCGCCCACGGCGTGGTAGTTCGGGTCGTACGCCTCACCGGCGGTGCCCCCGAAGCGCTCGGCCTCGGCCTCCGTCTTGATGTCCTCGGCGCCGGTGAACAGGCCGGAGGCCGGCACGCCGTTGTCGATGAACGCCTGGTAGTCGCTGCGGCCGTCGAAGTTCGTGCCCTGGTGCGCCTGGCCGATGCCGTCGAAGTAGTCCGTCAGCGCCTTCTCGGTCGCGATCGAGCCCTCGGGGATGTTGACCGCCGGGTCGACCTCCGTGTCGGAGCCGTCGGCGTCGTAGACCCCGATGATGTAGTTCGGCGAGCCGACCATGTCGAAGTTGAGGTAGGTCGCGATCTTGCCCAGCTCCTCCGGCGGCAGGCTGTAGACGTACTCGGTCGAGCCGACGAGTCCGACCTCCTCGGCGCCCCACCAGCCGAAGCGCACGGCGTGGTCGAGCTGGCCCGAATCGGCGAGCTGCACGGCGGTCTCGAGGATCGAGGCCGAGCCGCTGCCGTTGTCGTTGATGCCGGGGCCCGCGGGCACCGAGTCGAGGTGCGCCCCGAGCATGACGACGTTCTCGTGGTCATCGGCGTTCGGCGTCTCGGTCACGATGTTGAAGGTGTCGACGGTGGTCGTCGTCTGCTCGATCGCGAGGTCGACCAGGGTCGGGCCCTCGGCAATGGCGGCGAGCGCGTCGGCGCCCTCCTCGGGGGTGAGGCCGACTCCGGGGATCAGCCCGTCGACCGGCTCGCCGAAGGTGCCGTTCAGCGCCCCCGGCTCGTTGTTGTAGACGAGGATCGCGACGGCTCCGGCGGCTCCGGCCGCGAGCGACTTCTCCGAGAAGGCGCACTCACCGCGGCTCACCACGGCGACCTTGCCGGTGGCGTCGACGCCGTCCCAGGCCGCGGCGTCGCAGCCGAGCGGCGTGGCCGGGGCCACCAGCTCGGCGTCGACGATGCCGCCGGCCGGCGTGCTGGGGGTGAACTCCATCAGCACGCGCTCCGGCGTGGCCGGGTCGATCGCGCCGGTGGCGGGGTCGTAGGTGGTGGCGGTTCCGAGCAGATCGATCGAGAATGCCTCCACCGACTGCGTCGTCGCCTGGAAGTCCTGCCGCACCGGCTCGTAGCCGGCCTCGCGCAGAACGCTCTCGATGTACTGCCCGCTCTCCTCGTAGCCGGGCGTTCCGATGGCGCGGGTGCCGTCATTGGCATCCGCGATGTCCTGCAGGGCCTGCAGGTGGCCCATCACTGCTTCGACCGTGACCCGCTCCTCGAGATCGGCGGGATCGACGGCATACGCGGCCGAGGCTCCGAAACCGGCGACCCCTGCGACCATCACCCCCGTTCCGATCCCGATCGCTGTGAGTCTCCGATGACGTCTGATCACGTGGTTCTCCCCTTGAGTGGCGTGAAGTGTTTCCGGAAGGCTACCCCCATGGAGGGGTCATCGAGCAAGGGGTAACCTGATGGAAACATCACGAGGAAGCCGGCCATGAGCGACGACCCGACGAAGATGGGCAACCAGCCCTCCCTGACCACCTCCACCGGCACGATCTGGCTCGTGGTGGGCGGCATCATGGCGGCCATCTCGGTCGTGCTCCTGCTCGCCCTGCAGCAGGTCGACTCGAGCGGCGTCGCCCTGCTCGGCGTGGTGCTGATCGTGCTCTCCTACCTCGTCATGGTCGAGGCGCGCCTGCTCATCCGCAACCTGCACCGGCGCCTGATCGTGCTCGCCACCTTCTTCGGCATCATCGCCGTGCTCGCGCTCGTCTTCGTGGTGCTGATCAGCATCTCCGCCGTCGACTGAGCGAGCGCCGCAAGGTGGCTGGTGGCGACCGCGTCATTGTGTAACAATCAGGCATGCTCCCCGCCCTGGCCGTGCTCCTGGCCGCCGTCTGCTTCGGCACGACCGGCACGGCGCAGGCCTTCGCCCCCGACGGTGCCGAACCGCTGTCGATCGGCGCGGCGCGCATCCTCGTCGGGGGCACCCTGCTGGCCCTGATCGCCCTCGGCTCCCGGATGCGCGGCCGCACCCCGAGGCCTCGGCACACCCCGGGACACCCGACCCGCGGCCGCCTCCCCTCCTGGGCCCTCGTCGCGATCGGCGCCGCCGGCGTCGTCGCCTACCAGCCCGCCTTCTTCGCCGGGACGAGCGCCAACGGCGTCGCGATCGGCACCGTGGTGGCCCTCGGCTCGGCCCCGGTCGTCACCGGACTCCTCGCCTGGCCGCTCACCCGCCGGGCACCGGGAGCCCGCTGGAGCGTCGCCACCGTGATCGCACTCGCAGGGGTCGTGCTGATCAGCGGCGTGCTGACGCCGGAGGGAGCGGGCAGCGCATCCGGAGTCGACCTGCCCGGCCTGCTGGCCTCGCTCGGCGCCGGCCTCTCGTACGCGGTCTACACGCTCGCGAGCAAGGCGCTGCTCGACCGGGGCGCGACCCCGAGCGGCACGATGGGGGCTGTCTTCGGAGTCGGCGCGGCTGCCAGCCTTCCCCTGCTGCTGGCGACCGACTGGAGCTGGCTGCTGACGCCCGGAGGACTCGCCGGGGCGCTCTGGCTGGGCGTCGTGACGACTGCTCTGGCCTACGTGCTGTTCGGCTGGGGGCTCGCGCGCCTGCCCGCCGCGACGGTCGCGACCCTGACCCTCGCCGAGCCGCTCACGGCGGCTCTGCTCGGCACCCTGCTGCTCGGCGAGGTGCTCGCGCCCGTGGCCGCGGTCGGACTGGCGGTGCTCGCCGCGGGCATCCTGCTGCTGACCCTGCCGATGAGGAGCCGCCCCACCCCGACCGTCAGGGCCGGCGCCGGGTCACGATGAGGTGGGCGACGAGCGCCGTCCACCCGGTCTGGTGCGAGGCGCCGAGCCCCTGGCCCGTGTCGCCGTGGAAGTACTCGTAGAAGGCGATGTTGTCGCGCCACCGTGGCCGTGACAGCAGCGGGTAGCGCGCGTCCGAGGGCCGCGGATGCCCGTCGGCACCCTCGAACAGCGAGACGAGCCGACGCGAGAGGTCGTCGGCGATCTCGCCGAAGGTGGCGTGCTCCCCCGACCCGGCCGGGTACTCCACGAGGTGAGGCTCGCCGAGACTCGTGTCGTAGCTCCGCAGCGACTCGATGATCAGCACGTTCAGCGGGAACCAGACCGGGCCGCGCCAGTTCGAGTTGCCGCCGAACAGCCCCGAGGTCGACTCCCCGGGCTCGTAGTCGACGACGGCCTGCGCCCCGGCGACCTCGACCGAGAAGGGATGGGTTCGATGCTCGGCGGAGATGCTCCGGATGCCGTGCGGCGAGAGCATCCGCTCGTCGTCGAGCACCCCGCCCAGGATGCGCTCCAGCCGTTCGGGCGACACCAGGGCGAGCAGGCTGCGCACCCCGTCGGCGTGCTCGCGGAGGTGCACGAAGGGCGCGAACCCCGGGTTGCGGGTCAGGTAGGCGATCCCCCGCTGCACGAACTCGTCGAGGTCGCCCATGCGGTGCCGCTCGAACACCAGCGCGGCCGTCACCGGCACGAGACCGACGAGCGAGCGCACCTCGAGCGGCACGTCCCGGCCGTCGGCGAGGTGCAGGAGGTCGTAGTAGAACGCGTCCTCCTCGCTCCAGAGGCCGGCCTCGTTGGCCGAGGCGGCGATCACGAGGAAGTGCTCGAAGAACTTCGTCGCGACGTCCTCGTAGGCCGGGTCGTGGGCGGTGAGCAGCAGCGCCATGTCGAGCAGCTGCAGGGCGTAGGTCGCCATCCAGGCGGTCGCGTCGGCCTGCTCCAGGGTGCCCACCTCGGGCGGCAGCGTGGAGCGGTCGAGCGGCGCGATGTTGTCGAGGCCGAGGAAGCCGCCCTCGAACAGGTTGTTGTCGCCGTGATCCTTGTTGTTGGTCCACCAGGTGAAGTTCATCAGCAGCTTGTGGAACACCCGGCCGAGGAAGCGGTGGTCGCGGTGCCCGTCGATCTCGAACACGCGCAGCGCCGCCCAGGCCTGGATGGGCGGGTTCACGTCGCCGAAGTCCCACTCGTAGGCCGGCAGCTGCCCGTTCGGGTGCATGTACCACTCGCGCACCAGCAGCACGAGCTGCGCCTTGGCGAACTCCGGGTCGAGATGGGCGTAGGTCACGCAGTGGAAGGCGAGGTCCCAGGCGGCGAACCAGGGGTACTCCCACGGGTCGGGCATGAGCAGCACGTCTCGGCTCGACAGATGGCGCCAGTCGGCGTTCCGGATGCGCGAGCGCGCTGCCGGAGGCGGCGGTGAACTCGGGTCGCCGCTCAGCCAGCGGCGCACGTCGAAGTGGTAGAACTGCTTCGACCAGGTCAGCCCGGCGAAGGCCTGACGGGCGATGTCGGCCTCCTGCGGGCTCGTGCCGGCCGGGAGCACCTCGGCGTAGAACTCGTCGGCCTCGGCCTGGCGGGCGGCGAGCACGGTGTCGGCCAGGGCTGCAGCTTGCGCATCCGGCCCCTCGGTGAGGCGCAGCCGCAGCGTACGCGACCCGCCCGGTGGCACCGTGAGCGTCACCCGAAAGGCGCTCTTCGTTCCCTCGCCCGCCGGGTTCACCGTCGGCCGCCCGTCGACGACGTGATCGCCGATGCCGTTCTTGGGGTGGGCCGAGATGCCGGGTTCGCCGTAGAGGAGCTCGGTGTCGGTCTCGTTGTCGCAGAAAAGCGCCTCGGCGCGGTCGTCGTCGATGCGCAGCGTCAGCTCGGGATGCCCGGGGCGGTACCCCGAGATCGTGCCCGGAGCGCTCTGCCGCAGCGCGGGCAGCTCGGCGGGGCGCTCGGCCTCCCAGCCCCAGGTGTTGCGGAACCAGAGCGACGGCAGCACGTCGATGCTCGCCTCGTCGGGGCCGGCGTTCTCGACCGTCACGCTCATCACGAGGTCGTGCGGGCCCGCCTTGGCGTAGTCGACGGTGACGACCCAGAAACGGTCGTCGTCGAAGACGCCGGTGTCGGCGAGCTCGAACTCGTCCTCGTTCTTCGAGCGGGCGGCGTTCCGCTCGACCAGCTCGGCGTAGGGGAAGGCGGCCTGGGGGTAGTGGTAGCGCCAGCGCTGGAAGGAGTGGGTGGGGGTGCCGTCGAGGTACCACCAGTACTCCTTGACGTCCTCGCCGTGGTTGCCCTCGGGGCCGGAGAGGCCGAACATCCGCTCCTTCAGGATCGGATCGGCGCCGTTCCAGAGAGCGAGGGCGAGGCACCAGCTCTGCTCGGCGTCGGAGAAGCCGGCCATGCCGTCCTCGTTCCAGCGGTAGACGCGGGAGCGGGCGTGATCGTGCGGGAAGGAGCGCCAGGCGTCGCCGTCGGCGCTGTAGTCCTCGCGTACGGTGCCCCAGGCGCGCTCGGCCAGGTAGGGGCCCCAGTCGCGCCAGCCGGCGGTGTCCGCCTCGGCGAGGCGGCGGCGCTCGGCTGAGGCGGGCTCGTCGGTCATGCTGCGATCCTAGGGTCGCGCGAGCATCCGCTCTGTCAGCCCTGCACCAGCGCGTGCTCGAGCGCCACCCACGGCAGCATCGCGCACTTGATGCGGGTGACGTAGCGCGAGACGCCACCGAGCGCGACCGCGTCGCCGAGCAGCTCCTCGTCGCCTTCCACGGCGCCCTTGGACTGCATCAGCTCGCGGAAGGCGTCGATGCGCCGGGTCAACTCGTCGGCCGGCAGCTCGTGCACGAGGTCGCTCAGCAGCGAGGCCGAGGCGGTCGAGATAGAGCAGCCCTGCCCTTCCCAGCTCACCGACTCGACGACGCCGTCGGCACCGCGGTGCACGTTCAGCGTCACCTCGTCGCCGCAGGTCGGGTTGATCTGGTGCGAGGAGCCCGCGGCGCCCTCGCGCAGGCCGTAGCCGTGCTTCTCCTTGGAGTGGTCGAGGATGACCTGCTGGTACATGCTCTCGAGTTCGCGCGAGGCCATCACGCCACCCGGAAGAAGTCGCGCGAGTCGGCGACGGCCTCCACGGCCGCGTCGATCTCGTCGGTGCTCGTGTAGAGGTAGCCGCTCGCCCGCGTCGTGGCGGTTACCCCGAAGCGCCGGTGGATCGGCTGCGCGCAGTGGTGGCCCACCCTCACGGCGATGCCCCGGTCGTCGAGGAACTGCCCGACGTCGTGCGAGTGGATGCCCTCGACCACGAAACTCGCGAGACCGACCCGCTCGGCGCCGGCGCCCGGGCCCAGCACCCGCACGCCGGGAACGGCACGGAGCCCCTCGGCGAGCCGGCGGCCGAGCTCGGCCTCGTGCACGGCGATGCGGTCGAGACCGACACCCTGCAGGTACTCGACGGCCCGGGACAGCGCGATCACCTGGGCGACGCGCTGCGTGCCCGCCTCGAAGCGCATCGGCGCCGGCAGGAACGAGGACTCGGTGAGGCCGACGGTGGTGATCATCGACCCGCCCGTCAGGAACGGCGGCAGCGCGTTCAGCAGCTCGGAGCGGCCGTAGAGCACACCGATCCCCGTGGGCGCGAGCATCTTGTGCCCAGAGAAGACCGCGAAGTCGACGTCGAGCGCCGTCAGGTCGAGCGGCAGGTGCGGCGCCGACTGGCAGGCGTCGAGCACGGTCAGTGCGCCAACGGACTTCGCGAGGGCCACGAGCTCGGCGACCGGGTTGACTCCGCCCAGCACGTTCGAGACGTGGCTGAAGGCCACGAGCTTCGTCTGCGGGCCGATCAGGGCCGCCGCCTCGTCGAGCCGCAGGGCGCCGTCGTCGTCGACCCCGATGACCTTCAGCGTCGCGCCGGTGCGGAACGCCAGCTCCTGCCAGGGCACGAGGTTCGCGTGGTGCTCGAGCTCGGTGGTGACGATCTCGTCGCCCGGGCCGATGCGGAAGCGGGCGGCTTCCGCTCCCCCGCGCCCGAGGGACGCGTTGGAGATGCCGTAGGCGATGAGGTTGATGCCCTCGGTGGCGTTCGAGGTCCAGACGATCTCGTCGTCGGCGACGTTCACGAAACGGGCCACGGTCGCGCGGGCATCCTCGAACAGCTCGGTGGCCTCGCCGGCCAGCGTGTGCGCTCCGCGGTGCACGGCGGCGTTGCTGTGCTCGTAGTAGTGGCTCTCGGCGTCGATGACCGCCTGCGGCTTCTGCGAGGTGGCGCCCGAGTCGAGGTAGACGAGCGGATGCCCGTTCACGCTGCGACCCAGGATGGGGAAGTCGGCACGCAACCGCCGCACCTCCGCGTCGCTCAGGCCGGGGCCGGTCGCAGTGCCCACGCTGTCGCGCGTGCTCAGGGTGCTCACGTTGATAGTCACAGATGCCTCGGGGTGCTCGGATTCCGTCTGTCGTTCACTGAGTCCAAGTGCTGCGGCGGACACTTCATTCCGCCGCTTCCGCACGCCCAGCCACTACGCAGAAGAGGCCCGGTCAGATGACCGGGCCTCTTCGTCTTGTTGCGGGGACAGGATTTGAACCTGCGACCTCTGGGTTATGAGCCCAGCGAGCTACCGAACTGCTCCACCCCGCGGCACAAGAAGAAACTCTAGCACACGTTCGGAGTGGTCGTCACCACCGGCCCGCTACTGCGAGGCGGCGATGGCCCGGTCGACGGCCTCCTTCAGGCGGGCGTCGGCCTCGCCGTAGGCGGTCCAGTCGGCGGCCTTCAGCGCGGCGTCGCGGTCGGCCAGGGCCTGCTGCGCGTCGGCCAGGGCCTGGGTGAGGGCGGCGTCACCGGTGAGGATGGGTGCCGGGGTCGACGTTCCGGGGTCGGTGGTGCCCGTGCCGGGGTCGGTCGTGCCGGTGCCCGGGTCGGTGGTACCGCCGTCGGTCGGGATCTCGGAGGTTCCTCCGCCACCCGTGTCGTCGGTCGGGATCACGTTCTCGTCACCCGCGTTCGCTCCCGAGTCGCCGCCGAACAGCGAGTCGAGCGCTCCGTCGAGGGTGTTCTCGAACGCGATCTTGTTGCCGAACGAGACCAGCACCTTCTGCAGCAGCGGGAAGCTCGTCTCACCGCGTGACTGCACGTAGACCGGCTGCACGTAGAGCAGGCCGCCGCCGACCGGCAGGGTGAGCAGGTTTCCACTGATCACCTGGCTCTCGCCCTGACGCAGCAGGTTCAGCGCCGAGCTGACCGCCGGGTCGGAGGAGAAGCTGTTCTGCACCTGGCCGGGGCCGGGGATCGTGTCGTCCTTCGGCAGCGTCAGGAGCCTCAGCTTGCCATAGTCGCCGGACTTCTCCCCGTCGGTGCTGCCGGCGTTCGCGTCGACCGCGAGGTAGCCGGTCAGGACGTTCCGGGAGCTCTCGGCGGACTGCTGCGTCGCCGGGATGAACGTCGAGTAGAGCGAGTACGACGGATCGTCCTGCGTCGGCATCTGCAGCGTCAGGTAGTACGGCGGCTGCAGCGTGGGGCTGGTCGAGGAGGACGTCGGGTCGTTCGGCGTCGTCCAGGCGTCCTCCTGCGAGTAGAAGGAGCCCGCGTCGGTGACGTGGTACTGACCGAGGATCGAGCGCTGCACCTTGAACAGGTCGGCCGGGTAGCGCACGTGGCTCATCAGCTCGCCGCTCATGTCGCTGATCGGCTTCACCGTCGATGGGTAGATCTTCTGCCAGGTCTGCAGCAGCGGGTCGTTCTCGTCCCACGCGTAGAGCGTGACCGAGCCGTCGTAGGCGTCGACCGTGGCCTTCACCGAGTTGCGGATGTAGTTGATGTCGTCGACGGGGTAGGCCGGCGTCGGCGTGTAGGTGTCGGCGATCGACGAGCTGAGCGACTGCACCCGCGAGTACGGGTAGTTCGCCGAGGTCGTGTAGCCGTCGACGACCCAGACGACCTTGCCGTCGACGACCGACGGGTAGGGGTCGGAGTCGATCGTCAGGTACGGCGCGACCTTGGAGACACGCTCGGCCGGGTCGCGGTCGTAGAGGATCTGCGAGTCGTCGTTCACGGCGTCGGAGAGGAAGATCTGCTCGGACTGGAACTTCAGCGCGTAGACGAGCCGCTTGAAGATGTTGTCGAGCTTCGGACCGCCGTTGCCCTCGAAGGTCGTGTACGTCTGCGACGCACCGTCCTCGCCCGACGGGTAGTCGAGCTCGATCTGGTCGGAGCCCTCCGGGCCGCCGACGATCGAGTAGGCGGGCGAGTTCTCACCGAAGTAGATGCGCGGCTCGAAGTCGCCGAGCTGGCCCACCGACGGGATGCCCGACTCGATGAAGACCGGCTGGCCGTCTCCGGAGCGCTGGTTGCCGAAGGCCGCGACCACGCCGTAGCCGTGGGTGTAGACGACCGTCTGGTTGTACCAGGTGGCGGACGAGCCGAGAGCGTCGATGTCGATGTCGCGCACGGTGACCACCGCATCCTGAACCTGGCCGTCGATGTCGTAGCGGTCGACGTCGAGGTGGTCGGGGAACTGGTAGTACTGCCGGAACTGCTGCAGCTGCTGGAACGACTTGGTGACGAGCGCGGGGTCGAGGATGCGGATGTTCGCGGTCGTCGCCGCGTCGTTGCGGAGCGCCCCGGGCTCGGCGGTGGTGGTCGCCTCGTAGGGCGTCTCCTCGACGTCGGCCACCCCGTAAGCGTCGCGCGTCATGTCGATGTTGCGCTGGATGAACTCCTGCTCGAGCGTGCGCTCGCTCGGGTCGACCTGGAAGCGCTGCACGACCCAGGGGGCGAGCGAGCCGAGGATGAGCGCGCTCACGATGAGCAGCGCGGTGCCGATGATCGGCAGGCGCCAGCGGCCGATGACCGCGGCCACGATGAAGAGCACGGCGACGAGCACCGCGATGCCGGCTAGGATCTGCAGGCCCGGGATGGTGGCGTTGACGTCGGCGTACGACGCACCCGTGATCAGGCCGGAGCTGTTGGCGAGCGTGGCGAACTGGTCGAGCCAGATGCTGACGGCCTGCAGCAGCAGGTAGATGGTGGCGGTGACGGCCATCTGGATGCGCGCGATCTTCGAGATGCGCACCTCCCGCTGCGAGAATCGGATGGCCCCGTAGAGGTAGCTCGTGGCGATGGCCGCGAGGCCGGCGACGATGACGACGGCCGAGGCGAAGCCGACGGCTCCGCGCCAGAACGGCAGGTCGTAGATGTAGAAGGAGATGTCGAGCCCGAACTGCGGGTCGGTCTGGCCGAACGCCGTGCGGTTCAGGTACTGCAGCGTCAGCTGCCAGCGGGAGGCGGTGGCGACACCGGCGAAGAGTCCGAGCACGGCCGGGACGCCGAAGGTGGCGAGGCGGCGGAGGGGCTCGATGACCTGCTGGTAGCGGTCGAGCTGCGAGTTGAGCTTCGCGTAGACGGGCCGCCAGCGGAAGGCGATCTCGATCGAGGCCCAGACGGGCACGGCCATGGCGACGAAGCCCACCAGGAACATCACTCCACCGGCGAGCCACTGCGTCGTCAGGACGCTGAGGAAGCCCAGCTGGTCGTACCAGAGGATCTCGGTGTAGAGGGTGGAGAAGACGAAGAAGAGTATGGCGAGCACGACCACGATCGCTATGGCGATCGCGAGAGTGACTCTCGAACGTCGTGCGGGCTTCTCTGCTGTTTGGGAAGTCACGTATGCCTCTGGCTCGCTGTGCGGTGTCCATCGATTCTAGACAATGGAATCCTAGGGAGAGCTGGCTGGGGGTACGCCCCGATTCGCTGGTATTCCGCTGGAGGCGATCAGCTGCAGGTGGGCAACGCCGAGGTGTCGCCGCCCGAGGCGACCGCGTCGAGTACGGCGAGCGAGTCGTCGAGGGTCGTCACTGCGAAGACCTGCAGGCCGTCGGGCACGTGACCCACGACGTCGTCGCAGTTGGCGGCCGGTGCGAGGAAGTACTCGGCCCCGGCGTCTTTCGCACCGACCATCTTCTGGCGGATGCCGCCGATCTCGCCGACCGCGCCGGCCTGGTCGATCGTTCCCGTTCCGGCGACGTTCTCGCCGCCGTTCAGTTCGCCCGGCGTGAGCTTGTCGATGATCCCGAGGGCGAACATCATGCCCGCGCTGGGGCCGCCGACGTCGTTCAGCTGGATGTCGACCGTGAAGGGGAACTCGAAGTCGTACCCGGCGCTGATGCCGAGTGCCGGAGCATCCGTCTGCTCGGAGATGACCGGGGTGATGGCGACGCTCTTCTCGGCGCCGCCGTCGCTGGGCTTGACCGTCAGCTCGGCCGGGGTCGAGGTGCCGTTCGTCGCGAGGGCCTCGCGCAGGGCGTCGACGTCGGAGACCGCCTGGCCGTTCACGGCGAGGATGGCGTCGCCCGCGTCGAGCTGCCCGGCGGCGGGGCCGTCGGGGTCGAGTCCGGCCACGGTGACCTCGGTCGTGTAGGAGATGCCGAGGTTCGACAGGGCGGCCGCGACGGCCTCCTTCTGGCTGTCGACCATGAGGGCGGCGTTCTGCTCGTCGCGCTGCTCGGTGGTGACGGTCGGCGGATAGACCGCGTCGATCGGGAGGACTGCCCGCGAGCTGTCGAACCAGGCGGAGAGGATCTCGGCCCAGGACGGGCGCTGCTCGGGCGTGCCCCGCACCGAGACGGTGAGCATGTCGAGCGTGCCGGCCGTGGGGTAGGTGTCGGCGCCCTCGATGGAGATCAGCGGCACGTCCTCGCCGTCCTGCTCCTGGCTGCCCAAGGTGTCGAAAACGGGGCCCGGCTGCTCGATCACGTAGGGGGCCGGCAGGAAGCTCATCACGAGTCCCAGCACGAGGGCGATCAGCAGCACGGTCCAGCCGGTGCGCACGCGGCGCGACGGGCGCGGCCGCGCGTCGTCGGGTTCGAACAGACTCACGGCATCCTCTCGCTGTCGGCACTCGGGTGGCTGTTCGCCACGGGCGCACGCAGCAGCGCTCAAGCTTATGGGAAAACCCAGCCTGGGCGGTGGGCCACCGGTTAGCGTAGGAGCACTATCTGACAGCCCGCATGGAGGACACCGTGAGCGACGAGAACCGCGACCAGCCGGAGGACGAGTTCCGCGACATGCTTCGGCAGTTCCTCTCGGGCAACTCCGACATCGACCCCTCGAAGCTGGCCTCCGCGGCCGGCCTGCCGTCCGATCCGGCCGCCGTGTCGCAGCTCATGGCGCAGCTGCAGAACGCCATGCAGGCCTCGGGCGACGGGGTCGACTGGAGCGTCGCCACCAAGCAGGCGCAGGAGATCTCGGCCGCCGGCAGCCTCGCCGTCACCGACCAGACGAAGGCGCAGCTCGACCAGGCCCTGCACATCGCGACGATGTGGCTCGACGAGGTCACCGGCCTCTCCGACTCGGCCGTCGCCCCCCGCCTGATGACCCGCCAGGAGTGGGCCACCACCACGGTTCCGGTCTGGACCCAGCTGGCCGAGCCGGTCGCCGAGTCGATCGCCGACGCCCTCACCGACGTGCTGCAGAACCAGGCACCGGAGGAGATGGCGGGCATGATCGCGGGCGCCAGCCAGTTGATGCGCAACCTCGGCGGCACCCTCTTCGCGATGCAGCTCGGCCAGATCGTCGGCCAGCTCTCGAAGGAGGTCGTCTCGGGCGGCGACGTCGGCATCCCCCTGCTCGAGGAGGGCCAGGCGGCGCTCGTGCCGCAGAACATGGCCGAGTTCGGCGAGGGTCTCGACATTCCCGACGACGAGGTGCAACTCTATCTCGCCATCCGTGAACTCGCCCACGCCCGCCTGTTCCGGCACGCGCGCTGGCTGCGACTGCACGTCATCTCGTCCATCACCGAGTTCGCCAAGGGCATCTCGATCGACACCGAGCGCCTCGAGGAGCTGGCCGGCAGCTTCGACCCCTCGAACCCCGAGGAGCTGAAGCAGGCGATGGCGAGCGGAGCGCTCATCCCGCCGAAGACCGAGCAGCAGCAGCACGCCCTCGCGCGCCTGGAGACCACCCTCGCCCTGATCGAGGGCTGGGTCGACACCGTCACCGCGCAGGCCTCGGTGCGGCTGCCTCGCTGGAACTCGGTGGCCGAGACCGTGCGCCGGCGCCGTGCGTCGGGCGGCCCGGCCGAGTCGGCGTTCGGCGCCCTGATCGGGCTCGAGCTGCGACCCCGGCGCCTCCGCGAGGCGGCGGCGATGTGGCAGCAGGTGACGGATGCGGTGGGCCAGGAGCAGCGCGACGCCCTGTGGTCGCACCCCGACCTGGTACCCACCACGGCCGACCTCGACGACCCGGCGGCGTTCATCGCCCGGCTGCAGGCCGGCGAGCCCGAGCCCGACGAGATGGACCAGGCGCTGGAGGATCTGCTGCGCGAGGAGGAGTCGCGGGGCGATTCGCCGCAGGGCGAGTCGCCGCGAGGGGACGAGCAGCCTCCGGTGGTCTGAGACGTCACCGGCCTCTCCTGCACGGGTCGGCTTCTTCGGCGTCTTCGCCGACCGGGCTGTTGATAACTGCTTGCGGGGCTGACCGGGGCGACAGGATGCCCGCATGGCACTCCGACTCTCTCCGTCCCATCCGTTGGTCTGGCGCACCCCCGACGAGGTGCAGTTCGGGGTCGAGCATCCGCTGCTGAGGCTGCGGGGGCTCGACGCCGGGCAGCACTTCCTGCTGGGGGTGCTGCAGAAGGGCGTGTCCCGGCCGGTGCTCGGCGCGCTCGCGTCGTCGCAGGGCATCACTCCCCCCTCGGTCGACGCCCTGCTGGCCTCGGTCACCCCGGCGCTCGAACGGTCGCCGCCGTCTCGGGCGGCCGCGCTCGACGGGGTGGCGGTAGAGGTACGGGGGCACGGGGCACCGGCGCCTTCCATCTCCGCGCTGCTGCGTCGGTGTGGGGCTGTCACCGCTGCACCGGGTGCCGCGCCGGCGTTCGGTGTGCTGGTCTCGCACTACGCCACGGCGCCACGCCGGGCATCCGCGTGGCTGCGCGACGACGTGCCGCACCTTCTCGTGGAGTTCGGCGACCGCTCGGTGCGTGTCGGGCCGATGGTCGTCGGCGGCACCTCGGCGTGCGCCGCCTGCCTCGAGTTCGCGCGCGCCGAGGCCGACCCCTGCTGGCCCGCGCTCGCCTCGCAGCTGGCGAGCCGTCAGGCTCCGACGGCGGACGCGGTGGGTGCGTCGATGGCGGCCGGCCTCGTCGTCGACGCCCTGCGCGAGCACCGCTCCCTCACCACGCGCGGCTCACCGAGCCCCTGGCCGGGCCGAGCTCTGCGGGTGCGGCCCTCGGCGATGCTCGAGCCCGACGGGGTGACGGTGGAGTCGCTTAGTCCGCATCCACGCTGCGGATGCCGGTCTCTGCCAGGAAGCGCGACGCCGTCCTCGCCGCCCCACGCCGGATCCCGGCCGCCGCCCACGAGAGCTGCAGCCGTTCCCGGGCCCGGGTGATGCCGACGTAGAGCAGTCGACGCTCCTCGTCGACGCCCTCGAGACCCGAGGCGTAGCTGATCGGCAGCAGACCCTCCGAGACTCCGACGATGAAGACCGCCGGCCACTCCAGGCCCTTGGCCGAGTGCAGGGTGGCGAGCGTCACGGCGCGCACGGTGGGCTCGTGCTGGGAGGACTGGCGCTCCATCAGCTCGTCGGTGAACTGGCGGAAGGTCGTGCCGGCGGGCATGCTCTCGGCGAGGCCGATCAGCGCGTTGAGCGACTCCCAACGGTCGCGCACGGCGCCGACGCCCTCGGGCGGAACCTGGGTCCAGCCGCGGGAGCGGAGCACGTCGCTGACCGACTTGAAGAGCGGCTCGTCCGAGATCGAGACCGAGGCGGCGCGCAGCTCCATCACGGCGCGCTTCACGTCGGGCTGGTCGAAGAAGCGGGTGGCGCCGCGGAGCTGGTAGCTGACGCCGGCCGCGGTGAGGGCCTGCTCGAGCGGGGCCGACTGGGCGTTGATGCGGTAGAGCACCGCGATGTCCTGCGGAGGCGTGCCCGACTCGACGAGGCGGGCGATCTCGGCGGCGACGCCGGCGGCCTCGTCGAGGTCGTGGCGGTAGGCGGTGACGGTGGGCTCGGGCGGGGTGTCGGCCACAGCCTCTGAACTCCTCGCCGCCGAGTGCAGGGTCAGGGCGCCGGGGCGGCCGCGCATCAGGCGGTTGGCCGAGGCCACGATCGGCGGGGTCGAGCGGTAGTTCTGCTCGAGCGTCACCACCGTGGCGCTCTCGTGCCGGCGGGGGAAGTCGAGCAGGAAGTCCGCGCTCGCCCCGGCGAAGGAGTAGATCGTCTGGCTCGCGTCGCCCACGACGCAGAGGTCGCGGCGGTCACCGAGCCAGAGCTGGAGGAGGTGGTGCTGCAGCGGGGAGACGTCCTGGTACTCGTCGACGACGAAGAACCGGTACTGCTCCCGCACCTGGATGGCGACCGACGGCTCGATCTCGATCATCCCCGCCGTGGCGAGCAGCACGTCCTCGAAATCGAGCTGCCGGCGCTCGTCCTTCAGCGCCTCGTAGCGCTCCTGCAGCTCGATCATCTGCTCGACCGACAGGTTCGAGGGCATCGTCCGCGCGGTGCGCGCCTTCAGCTCGTAGTCCGCGAGCGAGATGTTCGAGACCTTCCGCCACTCGATCTCGGCGGCGACGTCGCGGAGGGTCGCCGTGTCGACCCGCAGGCGCAGCGTCTCGGCCGCGTGGGCGATCGCCCGCGCCTTGTTCTCGACGATGCGGGGAGCCTCGCCCCCGATCACCTGCGGCCAGAAGTAGTTCAGCTGCGACAGTGCCGCGGCGTGGAAGGTGCGCGCGGCGACCCCGCCCGCGCCGAGCGGACGCAGTCGCGAGCGCAGCTCGGCCGCCGCGCGCGAGGTGAAGGTCAGCGCCATCACGCGGCCGGGCGAGTACACGCCGGTGGCGACGCCGTAGGCGATGCGGTGCGTGATGGCGCGGGTCTTGCCCGTGCCCGCTCCGGCGAGGATGCAGACCGGACCGAGCAGCGCCCGCGCCGCGATCCGCTGCTGCGGATCGAGGGCCTCCAGCAGCTCCTCCGACGAGGTGCCGATCATCCCTCTCCCGAGCCGCTCGGCACCGGGCGCTCGTCGGCCGCCGCATCGGCGGGCAGCACGACGGCGGACGCGGTCTCGCGCGGCAGCAGCGGTCCGCCGTACCAGCGCTCGATGATCGCCCGCGCGATCGACGAGGGCCCGGGCAGCAGGATGCCGTTGTCCGGGTCGACGATCTCCTCCCGGCTGAACCACCGGAGGTCGATGATCTCGTCGCCGTCGGGACGCTCGCCGGCGGCGCCGTCCTCGGCGACCCGCGCCATGAAGCCCACCATCAGCGAGGCCGGGAACGGCCACGGCTGCGAGCCGACGTACTCCGGGTCGGCGATCACGACGCCCGACTCCTCGGCGATCTCGCGGATGGCGGCCGCTTCGAGCGACTCTCCCGGCTCCACGAAGCCGGCCAGCAGCGAGTATCGGTTGTTCTCCCAAAGCGCGTTCGACCCGAGCAGCAGCCGCTCCTCGGCGTCGACGATGCCGACGATCACGGCGGCGTCGGTGCGGGGGAAGAGCTCGACGCCCTCGACGGTGCACCGCCTCACCCAGCCTCCGCTCTCGACCGTGGTGGTCGCTCCGCAGCGCGGGCAGTGGCTGCTGACGGCGTGCCAGTTCATCATCGCCAGGGCCTCGGTGAAGACTCCGGCGGCGCTGTCGTCGAGCTCGGTCGCCACGAGACGGAGGTTGACCCAGGCGGCGCCCGGGCGTTCCGCGACGAGGGCGTCGGCGCGAGCATCCGGGACCGTGATCGCGAAGACCGGGGCACCCGTCGGCCGATCGTCGGTGTCGAGCAGGATGCCGAGGTAGAGGCGGACAGGGCCGGCGGCGGTGTCGGGATCGGCGGTGTCGTCGCCCAGCTCGTCGGGGCGGAGGAGGGCGAGTTCGGTGCGGCGGTTCGCCGGCGGCTCGCCGAAGCCGTCCCAGCCCTCGGGGTCGGAGCCGGTCGAGGCGAGCGCCAGGCCGCGGTTCAGCACCAGCACGCGGGCGCGGTCGGAGGACCAGAGCCGGTCGAGGGCGGCGGGGTCGGAACGGGTGTCGTGGTCCCGGTCGATGCGGTGCCGCGAGAGGGGCAGCGAAGACGGGAAAGCGCGGGACATGGTTGACCAATCGTGCGTGGCGAAAGCCGGTGCGGGAGCCTGCCCGCCGTACCCTGGAGGGCATGGCGAGATCCCACTTCACTCTAGCCGCGCTCGCGACCTCGGCCGTCGCCGGGGCGGACATCGTCGCGACCCGCCCGCTCTCCACGAACACCGTGGGCCGCTTCGACTCGGCGGTCGTCACGCTGCGCTCGGGCGACGAACTGGTGGTGCGGGTGCCGCGCGACGACGATGCGGGCTCGGAGCAGTCGCGCGACCTCGTCGCCCTGAACGCGCTGACCCCGGGCGTGCGCTCGCGACTGCTCTTCCACGTTCCGGCCTTCCTCGGCCAGACGCCCGTCGGCGACACCCGGGCCGTGGTCTACGACTACATCCCCGGCCGCCCCGGGTCGCTCGCCGACGTCGGCGGCGAGGAGAGCGCGTCCGACTCGATCGGGCGGGCGATCGCGGGCATCCACTCGCTGCCCACCTCGGTGGTGTCGGATGCGGGGCTGCCCTCGAACTCGGCCGGCCAGATCGCCGCCACCTCCCGCAAGCTCACCGACCGCGCCGCGGCGTCGGGCCGGGTGCCGAAGGAGCTGCTGACCCGCTGGTCGCTCGCGCTGGAGGACAGCGCGCTCTGGCAGTTCCAGCCGACGGTCGTGCACGGGGCGCTCGCCCCGGAGTCGTTCCTGATCGCGGCCGACCAGGTCACGGGCATCCTGAACTGGCACAACCTACGCGTCGGCGACCCGGCGCTGGATCTGTTCTGGCTCAACTCGGCGACCCACATCGAGAGCGCCGACCGCGTCTACGCCGCCTACGCGCGCGCCGTGACGAAGCCCGCCGACCACCAGCTGCGCAAGCGCGCCCGGCTCTACGCCGAGCTGGAGATCGCGCGCTGGCTGCTGCACGGGGTCGACAGCCGCGACGAGGCCATCATCGCCGACGCCGAGAACATGCTCGCGGGCCTGCACGCCACCGTGCAGAACGACCTGCTCAACCCGCTGTCGACCGACACCGGCCAGATCATGGGTCTCGAGGACGTCGAGGCGCTGCTCGACCGCACCCCCGTCTCGGGCGGCGTCGCCGCGGGCGCTGCGCGCGCCGGTTCGGGGCTCGGCCCCCTCTCGAACGACCACGCGAACCGCATCGCGGAGGACTGAGCCGCTCCACCCTCGACGCAGAACGGCGAGGTGATCCGTGCCACCGTCAGAGCGCGGCGTCGCGCAGGAGCGCCTCGAGCTCGGTCTCGGAGTAGAGGCGCTCAGGGCGGATGACCGTGTCGTCGGCCACGAAGTAGAACGACGCGTCGACGAGGTCGACGTCGATGCCCTTCCAGCGCGCGTAGGCGAGGCGGTACAGCGCGAGCTGCAGCTGCTTCAGCTCGAGGTCGGCGGCGTCGACGGGCGCGCGACCGGTCTTCCAGTCGACGACCTCGAACCGCCCGCCCTCGGCGAAGATCGCGTCGATCTTGCACACCACGATGCGCCCGCCGAGCACCAGGTGGATCTCGACCTCGACCTCCTCGGGCCGCCTTGCCGCGAACGGCGACCGCTGGAACGTCTCGATCAGCTCGGCGAAGCGCGCATCCTCGGCTGACGTTGCGGACGGCTCGCGGTTCGAACCACCCACGCCGCGCCCAGCCCCGTCGTGAGACCCCTGAGCCGTCGCTGCCCCGGCCAGGTCGCCCAGAGCACCCGGACCGCCGAGGTCGTCGAGCTCGTCCAGGTCACCCGGACCGCCGAGGTCGTCGAGCTCGTCCAGGTCGACGAGGGCGTCGAGCGCGTCCAGGTCGACGAAGGCGCCGAGCTCGCCGAGGGTGGGGAGGTCGTCCAGCTCGTCGAGATCGTTCAGGTCGTCGAAGAGGTCGTAGCCGGGGAGGCCGTCTACGTGGTCGGCGCCGAGGGTGGGGAGGTCGACCAGGGCGTCGGCGCCGTCGCGGCGGAACATCTCCTCCACCCAGCTGTGGAAGCGCGTGCCGAGCCGCGTCTGTCGATAGGGCCGCTCGGGCATCGGCCGCTGCAGCGCGCGCACGACGGCCTGCGGGTCGGACACGTAGTCCTTGAAGCGCGACGCCGGGATGCGCACCGGCACGTCGAGCGCCACGTCGGCGCGGAGCCGCGCCCGCTCGGCCAGCAGCAGCTCGATGTCGTGGTCCCAGGGGGTGGTCGCGCCCGGGTCGGCCGCCTGCACCAGGGCCGCCGCCGACTCGACCCGCGAGCGCCGGCCGCCGAGGGGGTCACGCGGCCAGCTGACCCAGTTCTCCGCTTCTGCCAGCGGGTTGTCCTCGTGCTCGGGCGCATCCGGCAGCACACCCTCGGCGATCAGGCCGATCGACTCGAGCTCGCGAAGGTAGAGGCCGGGGCCGCGGGGGCGCTTGACACCGGTCGTCCAGAAGGAGCCGGTGAGCAGGAGCATCTCACGCCCGCGCGTGACCGCGACGTAGATCAGGCGGCGCTGCTCGGCGGCGTACTGCGAGGCGTTGTCGGCCAGGAAGGCGTCGAGCGCCGGCTTGAAGTCGCTCTGCGTGTCGAGGCCCTGCCAGGCGAGCTTCGGCAGCTCGGCGCTGTCGCCGCGGAAGTCGAACGGCAGTTCGCCGAAGCTGAGCCAGCCGCGGCTCGAGCGCGGGTCGCCCGGCAGCTCGCCGTCGACCATGCGCGGGATGGCGACGACGTCCCACTCGAGGCCTTTCGCCCCGTGGATCGTGAGGATCTGCACGGTGCCCGGCTCGGCCTCCTCGCTGCGCGGCTCCAGGCGGTCACGCTTCTCGGCCTCCTCGAGCCAGGACAGGAAGTCGCCGAGCCCCGCGGTCGGGTCGAGCGCGAGGAAGGACGTGAGCTGCTCGGTGAAAGCGTCGAGGCTGGCACGGCCGAGGGTGTGGTGGGGGCTCGCGAGCACCTCGATGTCGAGCAGGAGCTCCTGCTGCACGAGGTCGACGAAGTCGACCAGGCCGAGACCCGCGCGGGTGCGGAGGTGGGCGAACTGCGCCGCTGCACGGCGCAGGCGGTCGAGGCCGGCCTCGCTGAACGGCTCGAGCGCGCGGTGGTCGGGACGCGCGGTGGCGAGGAAGTCGAGGGCGTCGACGATCGACCTGTCCTCGTCGTCGACGACCGAACCGCGGAGTCGGCCGGAGACCTCCGGCTCGAGCTTCTGGAAGCGGTGGTCGCGTTCGGCGATCCAGGAGGCCAGGGCGCGGAGGGCGACGAGGTCCTTCGTGCCGATGCGCCAGCGCGCGCCGGCGAGCACGCGCAGCAGGTCGGACCCCGCGGTCGGGTAGTAGAGGACGCGGAGGGTCGACACGAGATCGGCCACGGCGGGCTGGCCGAGGAGGCCGCCGATGCCGAGCACGTGGTATCGGACGCCCCGCGCCTCGAGCGCGGCCGTGAACGGCTCGATCTTCTTCACCGAACGGCAGAGCAGCGCCGCCGACGGGCGCGTGCCGTCGGGGCGGGGGCGCAGCTGCTCCTGGAGCCACGCCGCGACCTGCTCGGCCTCCTCGCGCACGGTCTCGCTGAAGCCGACGTCGAGCCGCCCCGCCATGACGCCCGGGCGCGGCCCCAGCTCCTCGACCGGAATGCCCGAGGTGGCGGTCAGCGGCCGCACCAGCGTGTTGGCGGCCTCGAGCACCACCTCGGGGTTCCGCCAGCTCGTCGACAGCGCGAACGGCGGCGCGCCGGACGTCCCGGTCGAGGCGGACCCCGCGCTAGCGGCACCCGGAGACGGGGCGAGCGCCTCGGCAGCCGCGCTCGCACCCGCATCTGCAGCACCTGCACCCGCGCCCGAACCCACACCCGCACCCGCGCCCGCGCCCGCGGAAAGCACGGCAGGAGCCGGCTCCGCCGCAGCCGCCGCCTGGCCCGGCCCACGCCGGGTGTCGCCGAAGTCGGCGCGGAAGCGCGCCAGGTTCGCCGCGCTCGCCCCGCGCCAGCCGTAGATCGACTGGTGCGGGTCGCCGACCGCCATCACCGCATGCTCGCGGAACAGAGCCGAGAGCAGGCGCGTCTGCACGACGCTCGTGTCCTGGTACTCGTCCAGCAGCACGACGCGGAAGCGGTCCCGGTAGTCCGCCACCACCCGCGGCGTGCCCTCGACGATCTCCAGCGCGAGCGCGATCTGGTCGGAGAACTCGACGTAGCCCCGCCGCACCTTCTCGGCCGCGTACTCGTCCGCGAGGCCGAGCAGCAGCGGCAGCGACGCAACCGGCGCGATCGCCGACTCGAGGTAGCCGAACACGGCGCCACCCCGTGAGCTCTTGCCCTTCGGCAGCTCGGCCAGCGCCTGGAACCGCTCGGCGTAGCGCACCACCGGACCCGACCCGGTCACGTTCTCGCTCAGCGCGCGGCTGAGGTTCAGCACCGCCGACGTCACCACGTCGACCGACCGGTCGATGCCGAGGAGCCGCTCGTCGCGGCTCGCCACCACGACCGATCGTGCCAGCTGCCAGGCCGACGCCTCGCTCAGCACCGCCGCCTCGCCCTCGCGGCCGATCAGCACGGCGTTCTCCCGGAAGATGCTGTTCGCGAACGCGTTGTACGTCGCGATCTCGGGCGCGTCGAACGGATCGGGCTCCCGCTCGGTCACCCGTGCCTCGGCCAGCTGCGCGAGCCGTTTCCGGATGCGCTCCGCCAGCTCCCCCGCCGCCTTCCGCGTGAAGGTCAGCCCGAGCACCTCGGGCACCTCCACCAGCCCGTTCGCGATCAGCCAGACCACGCGGTTCGCCATGGTCTCGGTCTTGCCGCTGCCCGCGCCGGCGACGACGATGCGCGGGTCGAGCGGCGCCTCGATCACCGCGCGCTGCTGCTCGGTCGGCCGCGGCAGCCCCAGTCGGTCGGCGATCTCGACGGCCGGGATCAGGCCGTCGGGCGTGCGGCGCAGCGGGCGCCCCTCCGCTGCACCGGGCGACTCGCGCCCAGACCCGGGCGACTCGGCCCCAGCCCCGGCTGCGACCACGGCCGCTGGTGATGAGTGAGACCGCTGGCCCGATTCAGGCGACGGATGCTCGGCCCCCGCGCCCCGCGGCACGACGAAGGCCTCTGGGTCGTCGAGGTCGGCGAGGTCGAACAGCGCGTCGCTCATTCGCTCACCGCCTTGATCAGCTGGATGCGGTACTCGTACCGGTTCTGGTTGTCCCGCTCCTCGGGGGCGGCGACGCCCGGGAACTCGGCCAAGGCCATGCCCTCGGCGACCGCCTCGATGCGCCGGGCGATCTCGGCGAGGGCCTCGTCGTCGAGCGGATCCTGCACGCGGAGGGTGAACCGCGCCTCGCGGTCGCCCTTCGCGACGTACAGCAGCGCCGCGCCTCGGTGCGATGGCTCCTCGGCGAGGCCGCTCAGGAACGGCTCTGGATCCGCATCCGGATCGCCCAGCCCGTCGACCGTGCCTCGGGCGAGCGCCAGCTGGTAGGCCGCCATCTGAGCGTGACCCGGCATGTCGGCCGCGCGCACCGGGTACTTGCCGGTCTTGAGGTCGATGACGAGCAGCGTGCCGTCGCCGTCGCGCTCGACGCGGTCGATCGACCCGTTCACCTGCGCGCGGCCCTGCCGGAACGAGAACCCGGCCTCGGCGCCGACGAGCTCGTGACCGTCGCGGCTCTCGAAGCGGCGGAGGTAGTCGGCCAGGCCGTCGAGCTTGGTCTCGAGGGCGCGTCGCTCGCGCTGCTCGATCCAGGGGGCCTCGAAACGCAGCTCCTTCCAGCGCTCCTCCGAGACACGCGCCAGCGCCTCGACCGTCGGCTCGGCCTCGGGGTCGGTCGACACCGACTCCATCGCGGCATGCACGATCGTGCCGATGCCGGCGGCCAGGCTCTTGGACCCTCCCGCGACCTGGTCGACGAACCAGATCAGCGGTGACTGCTCGAACGCCTCGATGCGCGAGGGCGACACCCGCACCACGGCCTCCTCGTCAGTGGGGTCGATGACAGGCTCGTCGGTGGACGCGGTGAGCAGTCCGTACCACTCGGCCGGATCGGCGCCGGGCGCGCCCTCCTGGGCGAGCCGGGCCAGCGCGGCGGCCGCGCGGGCGTCGCCGTCCTCGGCGACCCGGCGGCGGAGGTACCCGGTCAGGCCGCGCAAGGTGAGCGGGTGCCGCGCCTGGGCGATCGGCTCGGCGTCGGGGGCGAAGCCGAAGAACGGCGAGGGCTGCTCGTCGTCGTTCGCGACACAACTCAGCACGGTCAACGCCCGCGACCGCGACACGGCGAGGGCGAACATCCGCAGCTCGTCCCCCAGTACCTCGGCCCGCTGGGCGGCAGCGGCCGCCCCCGCAGCAGCCTCCTCGCGAGCAGCACCCTCAGCTCGACCAAGACCCGCAGCAGCCCCTCCGTCGTCATCGGCGTGTGCCGGCGGTGTCGGGCCGAGAACCGAGCCGGCGGATGCTCGGCCCGACGCCACGCCCGACAACGCCGCCGCGGGCGCAGCCCCCGACAGCGCCGCGCCCGACAGCGCCGCCCCCGACAACTCCCCCGCCTCGGCGAGCGCCGTCAGCCGCTGCGCGTGCAGCAGCGACCCCCGCAGCCGGAGGTTCGGCCACACCGACTCCTGCAGCCCCGCCACCACGACGACGTCGACCTCGACCCCCACCGCACCCGTGGGGGTCGTGACGAGCACGGCGTCGCTGCGGGAGCGCGGCGAGAGCGTGTCCTCCGGCACCTCCGCCGTGAGGAACTCGTCGAGGAACAGCTCGGCCGGCCGCTCCGGGTCGCGCTCGACCGACCGTCGGGCCGCCGTGAAGAGGGCCACCGCGCCGTCGAGGTTGCGGTTCGCCTCGTCGGCGACGATGCCGGTGCCGGCCGCGAGGTCGCCCCAGCGCTTGGCGAGACCGGTGCGCTGCCAGAGCTCCCAGAGCAGCTCCTCGACGCTGGCCCCGGCCTCATGACTCGCGCGTACCGCGGCGAGGGTCGTGCCGAGCGCCGCCACGCGCCGCGCGGGCGCGGAATCGATCGTCGCGAGCACGCCCGGGATGCGCACCGCCTCCTCGAGCAGCTCATCCGAATGCCGGCTGCCGCCGCTCGCGAGCTCCTCGTGCCGCAGCGCCAGTCGCAGCCGACGCAGCCCCACCGCATCGACCCCGCCGAGCGGCCCGAGACTGAGCGACGACACCGCCGCCGGTGTCAGCTCCAGCCGACCGATCGCGAGCGCCACCCCTTCGGCGAGGTGCCGCGCCGCGTAGTCGTCGCGGAGCGCCTGCACCGCCGAGAGCGTGCGCGTCGGCACCTCGGCGAGCCCCAGCCCGCGCGCCATCGCCGGCACGAGCGCACCCGAGCGCACGATGACCGCCATCTGCGACCACTCGGTGCCGTGGAGCAGGTACTGCTCGCGCAGCAGCCGCGCCACCGTCGCGATCTCACCTGCCCGCGTATCGGCCTGAATGTGCAGCACGCGCCCAGCACCAGCACCGCCACCTACCGCAGAAGCTGGGCCCGGAGCCGCCGCCGAACCAGCGCCGGCACCAACACCGGCCTCCACCGTGTCCCGCTGCCGCCCCGCGGCCGCCGCCCCGATCCGTTCGGTCACCCTCCGCGTCAGCCCCCGCAGCGCCCCCCGCTGCCGATGCGACTCCCGCAGCAGCACGGGCGGCAGCGTCGGCACACCGAGCGCCCGCGACAGCTGCCCGAGCGCCCGCACGTCCGACCCCCGGAACCCCGTCGTCGCCGTGTCGGGATCACCGAACGCCACCACGGCCGCCCCCTGCCGCGCGAACTCCCGCACCAGGTTGACCGCCCCGATCGCCAGGTCGGGGAAGTCGTCGACCACCACGAGCCGCAGCCCAGCGGGCAGCCCGGCGTCACGCACGATGCGCCGCGCCTCGGCCAGCAGCTCCGCCGAGTCGAGGTGCGCCACCTCGTACGCCTCGAGTGTCGCCTGGTACTCGGCCAGGAAGGCGGCCGCTCCCTCCCACTCCGCCAGCCCGTGCGCAATGCCGAGCCGCCCGAGCGCCGCCGGGGACACCCCGTTCTCGGTCGCGCGCATCATCAGCTCGCGCAGCTCCGTGCGGAACTCCTTCAGCCTCCGCACCTCCGGCGGCAGCGACGCCGGCCACGGCACGGCCGCCCGCCCCGCCAGCTCGTCCTCGATGCCGCCCTGCAGGAGCTCCGCCACGATCCTGTCCTGCTCGGCACCGGTCAGCAGCGCCACCGCGCGCGACGGGGCAGCGGATGCCCGAGCCACCCCCGCGACCGGGGCCGCCCCCGCGCCGGCCGCGGTGCGATCTCCTCCCGTGCGCACGATCCCGAACGCCGCCGAACTGGGCGTGCGCGCGAGCGGACCGCTGCTCGGCACCCCCAGCTGCAGCGCCACCCGGTCGCGCAACCGCGTCGCGCTCTGCCGGGTCGGAGCCAGCACCAGCACGCTCTCGGGCGCGAGCCCGTGCCGTTCGACGCGGTCGGCGACGAACTCAACGAGCGCCGTCGTCTTGCCCGTGCCGGGAGCACCGATCACCGCGAACGACGCCTCGACCGGCCGCTCCAGCAGCTCGGGCGGCACGCCCGGGCGAGAGCGCGGCGAGCGCGACGCGGCCTCCGCCGGCGCCTCGGGGGGCGTCGTGCGGGAGGCGTCGGACGGAGCATCGATCACGGCCACCACGGTACCGGCCGCCTCCGACATCGCCGGCCGCGCATCCGCTCGCCCTCGTCGGCGAGCAGCAGAACGCAGACCTCGAAGGCGAGACCGCCCCTCTGTTCGCTCTGGGCTGGTGCCCGCGCGCCCCATTCGGCGGGCGCTGTCGGGGGTGTGCCGTAATCTGAACTCGTGGCCGGTCGAATCGGTCACGTGACGTGAAAGGCACACCTGATGGACATCCGTATCGGCATCGCCAACTCGCCCCGTGAGCTCAACTTCGAGTCGAGCCAGTCCCCCGCCGAGATCGAGGCGATCGTCTCCGACGCCCTCACCAACGGCAGCACCCACGTCTCGCTGAAAGACGACAAGGGCAAGCAGTACCTCGTTCCCGTCGCCTCGCTGAGCTACGTCGAGATCGGCAGCGAAGAGTCGCGCCGCGTCGGCTTCGTCGCCTAACCTTCTCGCATGGAACTGCTGTTCATCACCCTCGGTGGCGTCATCCTCGGGCTGATCGCCCGCTACGCGCTGCCGAACCGCGATCGGCACGGCGTCGTGGTGGTTCCCGCCATCGGCGCGGCCGTCGCGGCGGTCGTCTGGGGCATCCTCACCTGGGCCGGCCTCCCGTGGGACGGGGGGTGGATCTGGGTGATCAGCCTGGTCGTCACGGCCGTCGCGGTCGTGGTCGCCGACGTGCTGATCGGTCGCCGCCGCAGGGAGCGCGACGAGGTTCGCCTGCAGCAGCTGCTCACGGGCCGGGTCGCGGCCTGAGCCGAGCGCTTCACGGCGGCGCTGCCGCCTGAGCATCTCAGCGCCCAGTAGGCCGGCGGATGCGCGGCCGGCGCAGCACGCACCGCCCACGCTGTACGCCTAACCAGCAGTCGGGCGGATGCGCGGCAAGCGCCTAGGCCGTCAGCCCCAGCCGGTCCATCCGCCGCGTGTGCGACGCGATCATCTCGGTGAACACCGGCTCGATCCGCTGCTCGTCCGACTCCTGGTTGCCCGAGAGGTGGATGGCCGAACGGCACACGAGCAGCGTGTCGCCCACGACCCGCCGCCCCCACATCGCGAGCCGCGGCCCGAGCACCGGGTCGGCGGCGATCCCGTCGGCCAGCAGGTCGGCGATCGCCCGCCGGCCCGTCTCGGCGTCGAGGATGGCGACGCAACGCGGCGCGATGTCGCCCGGCAGCCCGGCGGCCAGCAGCGTGAAGAAGTCGTCGAGGATGCCGGCGGTCAGATACACGCTCGCCAGCTGCTCGAACCAGTCGCCACCGCGCACCAGCGAGCGGTAGCGGTCGATCCCCGCCGTGAACGGCTCGATCACCTCGGCCGGCACGTCGACCCGCCGGCGGATCTCGGCGACCAGCCGTTCGTGCTTGTCGAGCGCCTGGCTGGCCGCGGGGGCCAGCACCTGCTTGGCGGCCACCGTCGGGGCGGCGGCGATCGCATCCGACACCTCTTCGAACACGGCCAGCTGCACATAGGCGGCCTGGCCCAGGTAGGGCAGCACCTCGGGTGTCAGCTCGGCCAGGTTGACCTTCGGGTAGCTCGCCGAATCGTCCCGGGGTTTCAGCCGCGGGATGTCGATGCGCACCTTCGGGCGGCGGAGAAAACCGAACACGACGCCAATCCTAACGGGGCCCGCCGCGGCCCCCCGACCCACGGCCGACGCGTCCTCGACGGCTCCCCGACCCGCCGCCGCGGCCCTTCCGGCCTGCGTGCAGGCCCCGTCCACTAAACTCGACCCGGGCCCTGACGCAAATCGGGGCAATCCGCCGCCGCCCGGCGCCATCGCCGGTCATCGCTCAGAGCATCCGAGCGCCGTTCCTCACTACGGCGGCACCGCTTCCACGACAGGTATCCACGTGAATTTCTCAGACCTCAAGGTCGACCAGGACATGGTCGACGCCCTCGCCGCGAAGGGCATCCTCGAACCGTTCCCCATCCAGGAGCAGACGATCCCCCTCGCCCTCGACGGGCAGGACATCATCGGCCAGGCCAAGACCGGCACCGGCAAGACCTTCGGCTTCGGCCTCCCCCTCATCCAGCGCCTGGGCCTCGACCCCGAGCCGGGCGTCAAGGCGCTCGTCGTCGTGCCGACCCGCGAGCTGTGCGTGCAGGTCACCGAAGACCTCGAGATCGCCGCCGGCAACCGCCCCACCAAGATCGTGTCGATCTACGGCGGCAAGGCCTACGAGGGTCAGATCGAGCAGATCAAGGCCGGCGCGCAGATCGTCGTCGGCACCCCGGGCCGCCTCCTCGACCTCGCCGGCCAGCGCCTGCTGAACCTCGGCGCGGTGAGCGAGATGGTGCTCGACGAGGCCGACAAGATGCTCGACCTCGGCTTCCTCGCCGACATCGAGAAGCTGTTCGCCCAGACCCCGGCGAACCGGCACACCATGCTCTTCTCGGCCACGATGCCCGGCCCGATCGTCGCGCTCGCGCGCCGCTTCATGAACCGGCCGATCCACATCCGCGCCACCGACCCCGACGAGGGCCTGACCCAGGCGAACATCAAGCACCTCGTCTACCGCGCCCACAACATGGACAAGGACGAGGTCATCGCCCGCATCCTGCAGGCCGAGGGCCGCGGCAAGACCGTCGTCTTCACCCGCACCAAGCGCGCCGCCGCGAAGCTGGTCGAGGAGCTCAACGACCGCGGCTTCAACGCCGCCGCCGTGCACGGCGACCTCAACCAGGAGCAGCGCGAGCGCGCCATGGCCGCCTTCAAGGCCGGCAAGAAGGACATCCTGATCGCCACCGACGTGGCCGCCCGCGGCATCGACGTCGACGACGTCACCCACGTCATCAACCACACCATCCCCGACGACGACAAGACCTACCTGCACCGCGCCGGCCGCACCGGCCGCGCGGGCAAGACCGGCATCGCCGTCACCTTCGTCGACTGGGACGACCTGCACAAGTGGGCGCTGATCAACCGCGCCCTCGAGTTCGGCCAGCCCGAGCCGACCGAGACCTACTCCTCGTCGCCGCACCTGTTCTCCGACCTGAACATCCCGGCGGGCACCCGCGGGCGCCTCAAGGCCACCTCGCGGTCGGCCGAGGCCGGCACCGCGCCCCGCTCCGACCGGGGCGAGCGCGGCGGAGACCGTGGCGGCGACCGCGGTGAGCGCGGCGACCGCGGGGCACGCGGCGGCGACCGCCCGGCCCGCGGCGGAGACCGCGGAGCCCGCACGGGTGCCCGCGCCACCCAGGGCACGGTCTCGGCACCGGCGACCGAGGCGTCAGGCACCGAGTCCGACGCGCCGGTGACCGCAGCCGTCGCGGCCAGCGCCACCGCCGGTGGCGAGAACGCGGGCGCACCGCGCAACCGCAACCGCAAACGCCGCTCGGGTGGCTCCGCCCCCACGTCCGTACTCGACAACGACACCTCGCGGAAGCTCGCCCCCGGCTCGCTCGCCTCGGGCACGCTGCCCGCCGCCATCAAGGAGTCGAACGCCGGTGCGACCGAGTCCACCTCGGCCGGATCCGGCAGCGAGCACCACGACGGCAACAGCGCCCCGCGCCGCCGCAGCCGCTCGCGCCGCCGCGGCCCCCGCCCCGCGGGCGAGTAGCGCTCGACAGCTGAACGCCGAAGACGGCCGCGCCCCTCGGGGCCGGCCGTCTTCGGCGTTCCGGGCGTTCAGCCGGGTCGACGGATGCTCGCGCCCGACCCCGGGCAGAGCATCCGCTCATCGTCGTCACCATGACGGCAGCCACCGCTCGACGCGGGCCGGGCATCTGCTCATCGACCCCGGAGGTGGACGTGGACCCAGCGGCAGCGCGGGCCGAGGTGGAGACGAACCCTACGCGTAGACCGGGCTCCACCCGGTGGCGCGCGCGATCAGGCGGTCGAGCACCTCGGGTCGCGTGGTGTTCTCGCCGAGGCGGTTGGGCTTGCCCTCGCCGTGGTAGTCGCTGGAGCCGGTGAGGGCGAGGCCGTAGCGGTCGGCGAGGCGCAGCAGTCGCTCGCGCCCCTCGGCGGTGTTCTCGCGGTGGTCGACCTCGAGGCCGAAGAGTCCGGCGTCGACGAGATCGCCCATTCGGTCGTCGAGAGCGACGTCGGCCCGGCTGACGGTGGCCGGATGCGCGATGACGGGCACTCCCCCGGCGGCGGTCACCAGCTCGACCGCGAGCAGCGGGTCGGGTGCGTAGTGCGGCTGGTAGTAGCCGGCCCGCCAGTGCAGGATGCCCGCGAACGCCTCGCTGCGGGTCGCCGCAAGGCCGCGCGCGACTAGGGCGTCGGCGATGTGCGGACGGCCGACGGTGGCGCCGGGGGTCGTCTGGGCGAGCACATCGTCCCAGCCCACGTCGTAGTCTCGGCCGATGCGGGCGACCATCTCCTCGGCGCGGTGCAGCCTGGCTTCGCGGATGCGGGCCGTCTCGGCCACGAGCTTCGCGTTGTTCGGGTCGAACAGGTAGGCCAGCATGTGCACGCTCGACCAGTCGAGCCGGGTGCTGAGCTCCATGCCCGGGATGAGCGTGACGCCGTTCTCGACGGCCGCCCCACTGGCCTCGGACCAGCCGGCGGTGGAGTCGTGGTCCGTCAGCGCGACCGTGCCGAGCCCTGCCTCGGCAGCGGCCCGCACCAGGATGGCGGGCGACTCGGTGCCGTCGCTCACGCGGCTGTGCGTGTGCAGGTCGATCGGCGCGCGGAACAGCCGATCGGGAGACATTCCCCAATGCTAACCACTCCGCGATCCCTCCACAGACCGCCGCCTCCGTCCCCAGGGCGTCGCCTTCCCCGCCCACGCCCGGCCGCCGGGTGGAGAATGGAGGAATGGCAGACACCACCGCACCCAGCACCGCCGACCACTCCGTCACCGAGGCGCCGAAGCCGCGCGCCACGAGCAACCGGTCGACGACCCCGGCGTCCGACACCTTCCGCGACTACATCGGCAGCCAGTGGGCCGACCGCGAGGAGGTGCTGCCGCCCGCGCGCGAGCAGGCGCCGTTCGCGGCCGAGCGCCGCCGCCGCCTCTCCGAGGCCTACACCGGCAAGCGCCTCGTCGTCGCCTCGGGGGCCGCGAAGCAGCGCTCCAACGACACCGACTACCCCTACCGGGCGCACTCCGCGTTCTCCTACCTCACCGGCTGGGGCTCCGACAGCGAGCCGGGCTCGTTCCTGGTCTTCGAGCCGGCGGATGCGGGTCACGACGTCACCCTCTACTTCCGTGAGCGCGCGGGCCGCGACTCCGACGAGTTCTACGCCAACCCCGAGATCGGGGAGTTCTGGATCGGGCCGCGCCCCTCCCTCGCCCAGGTCGCGAGCGACCTCGGCCTGGCCACGGCGGGCATCGCCGGCTTCGAGGAGGTGCTGTTCGACGCCTCCACGCTGGTGGTGCGCGAAGCGGCCCCCGAGCTGCCGGCGGGTGCAGGCGACGAGGCCGACGCGGACTTCCACCGCTTCCTCTCCGAGATGCGCCTGGTGAAGGACGACTACGAGATCGAGCAGATGCGGCTCGCCATCGCCGCCACCGCCCGGGGCTTCGACGACGTCATCGCCGACTTCCCGCGGAGCTCGCAGCACGAACGCGGCGAGCGCCTGGTCGAGGGCGTGTTCAACACGCGCGCGCGGCTCGACGGCAACACCGTGGGCTACGACACGATCGCGGCCTCGGGGCCGCACGCCTGCATCCTGCACTGGACGCGCAACGACGGGCCCGTGCTGCCCGGAGATCTCATCCTGCTCGACGCCGGGGTGGAGCTCGACAGCTACTACACGGCCGACATCACGCGCACGATCCCGGTCGACGGACGCTTCAGCGAGGTGCAGCGGAAGGTCTACGAGGCCGTCCGCGAGGCGGCCGACGCGGCGTTCGCGATCGTGCGGCCGGGCATCAAGTTCCGCGAGATCCACGCGACGGCGATGGGCGTCATCGCCCAGCGCACCGCCGAGTGGGGGCTGCTGCCGGTGAGCGCCGAGGAGGCGCTCGAGGCCGACAACCAGCAGCACCGCCGCTACATGGTGCACGGCACGAGCCACCACCTGGGCATCGACGTGCACGACTGCGCGAAGGCCCGCCGCGAGATGTACCTCGACGGCGTGCTTGAGCCCGGCATGGTGTTCACGATCGAGCCGGGGCTCTACTTCCAGCCCGACGACCTCACGGTGCCCGAGGAGTTCCGCGGCATCGGCGTACGCATCGAGGACGACATCCTGGTCACGGCCGACGGCGCCGAGAACCTCTCGATCGGGCTCCCCCGCACGGCCGACGAGGTCGAGGCCTGGTACGCGCGCCAGAACCCGGCGGCCTGACCCGCGCCGCCGCCGCTCTGCTCGCGCGGGGCGGCGGCGCTAGTCCTGGCCGAGGAGGTTGCGGGCGCGGTTCGCCAGCTCGCCCGTCGTGAGCACCGAGTACGACGTCGCGACCACCTGCATCACCGAGGTGAAGTCGCGGCGGCGCCGGTTCAGGCTGTAGACCGCGATGTTGAAGAACATCCCGAAGCCGGCGCCGATCAGCGCCGCGGCGCCGATGAACAGCAGCGTCGAGGCGCTCGGCGAGAGCAGCGTCAGCAGCAGACCGAAGAACAGCCCGATCCAGAGTCCCGACAGGGCGCCGGTGCCCGCGGCCCGGCCGTAGCTCAGCGTGCCCGTCACCCGCTCGACGCTCACGAGGTCGTTGCCGATGATCGACACCTCCTTCACCGGGAACTCCGCCTTCGAGAGCGTGTCGACCGCCTTCTGCGCGTCGTCGTAGCTGTCGAAGGTGGCGACCACCTCCCCGCGCGGGATCGACGGGAAGCGCGGCAGCCCGCGGCCGGTGGACGAGGATCGATCACTCACCCCCAGATCATCCCACGGGCGCATCAGAGCGACCCGAGTGACGCCGACCCGGCGACACTCGAGCGACCCGAATGACGCCGCCCCGGCAGCACGCGAGCGACCCGAATCACGCCGACCCGGCAGCGGCCGCGCGACCCGAGTGACGCCGAACGCCCGGCACGAGCATCCGGAGCCCCCACACCCCGGCCGCCGCCCGGCTGACGTGCATGCGGGGGGTCTAAGTTAGTAGTCGTGAGTGCCACCAGAGTCTTCGTCGCCCGGTTGGCGGGGTGCACCGTCTTCGACCCCGCCGGCGACCGTCTCGGCAAGGTGCGGGACGTGCTCGTGGTGTACCGCAAGAGCGATCCGCCGCGGGTGGTCGGCCTCATCGTCGAGATCCCCGGCCGGCGTCACGTCTTCGTCTCGATCGGCCGCGTCACGAGCATCTCGAGCGGCCAGATCATCACCACCGGGCTCATCAACGTGCGCCGCTTCGAGCAGCGCGGCGGCGAGGTGCGCGTCATCGCCGAGATGCTCGGCCGCACCGTCGTGTTCGCCGACGGCACCGGGCAGGCCACCGTCGAGGACGTCGCGATCGAGGAGCACGGCCCCGGCGAGTGGGCGATCGTGCAGCTCTTCGTGCGCCGTCCGAAGACGAGCGCGAGCCTCTTCGCCAAGGGCGCCACCGTCTACGCCAGCTGGAACGACGTGCGCGAGAAGACCGCCCTCGGCCAGCCGCAGTCGGCCGAGCAGCTGATCGCGACCTACAGCGAGCTGAAGCCCGCCGACCTCGCCAGCACCCTGCTCGACCTGCCGCAGGCGCGCATGCTCGAGGTCGCCGAGGAGCTCTCCGACGACCGCCTCGCGGACGTGCTCGAGGAGATGCCCGAGAGCGAGCAGGTCGAGATCCTCGCCCAGCTCGACGACGACCGCGCCGCCGACGTGCTCGACCAGATGCAGCCCGACGACGCCGCCGACCTCATCGCCCAGCTCTCGGAGGAGCGCGGCGAGCACCTCCTCGAGCTGATGCAGCCCGAAGAGGCCGACGACGTGCGCATGCTGCTCGCCTACGCGCCCGACACCGCCGGTGGCCTGATGACCACCGAGCCCATCATCGTCAGCGCCGACGCCACGGTGGCCGAGGGCCTCGCCCTGATCCGCCGGCACGAGCTCGCGCCCGCGCTCGGTGCCGCCATCTGCGTCACCCTGCCGCCCTATGAGCCGCCGACCGGCCGCTTCCTCGGCGTCGTGCACTTCCAGCGCATGCTGCGCTACCCGCCGCACGAGCGCCTCGGCACCATCCTCGACCAGGGGCTCGAGCCCGTCACGGCCGACACCAGCGCGGCCGTCGTGTCGCGCATCCTGGCCAGCTACAACCTGGTCTCCGTTCCGGTTGTCGACGACAACCACCGCCTGGTCGGGGTGGTGACCATTGACGACGTCCTCGACTACCTCTTGCCCGACGACTGGCGAAGTAACGACAGCGACCCCGACACCCCCCGGGTGCCGGATCGCACACTCTCGCGAGCGCAGGCCATAGCCCCGCGCTTGACCACCCGCGGAAGGAGGACCTCGTATGGCCGGTCGTAACAACAAGCCCCAGAACCCGCTCGACGCACCCAAGGGCCGTCGCACGAGCGTCATCCCCCGCCGCCCGGTGGCCTCCCGCGACCGCTTCGGCCGCGCCACCGAGGCGATCGCCCGCGCGATGGGCACCCCGTTCTTCCTGATCGGGCTGACGCTGTTCTGCGTCGTCTGGATCGTGTTCAACTCCATCGGCCCCGAAGACCTGCGCTTCGACTCGGCGGCCATCGGCTTCACGGCCCTGACGCTCATCCTGTCGCTGCAGGCCTCCTACGCCGCCCCGCTCATCCTGCTCGCGCAGAACCGGCAGGACGACCGCGACCGCGTGCAGTTCGAGCAGGACCGCCAGCGCGCCGAGCGCAACCTCGCCGACACCGAGTACCTGGCCCGCGAGGTCGTGGCGCTGCGCCTCGCGATGCAGGACATGGCGAGCAAGGAGTTCATCCGCGCCGAGCTGCGCTCGCTGCTGGAGGAGCTCGATCGGGGTCGTGACGATGTTCCGGATGCTCCGCCCGCCGGCTCGGCCCGCAGCCGTTCGGGCCGCGGCACCCCGACCGGCTCGCTGCCGGTCGTCAAGCCGTGAGCGACGTTCGGCCCGAGCCGGGTGAGGATGCTCGCGCCGAGGCCGTGGGGCGTCACGCAGCTCTCGCCGGGGCCGTCCGCACCGCCCTCGCCCGCGTCATCGACCCCGAGATCCGCAAGCCGATCACCGAGCTCGACATGGTCGGCGGGGTGCAGGTCGATGCGGCCGGGCTGGCCTCGGTCGACCTGAAGCTCACGATCGTCGGATGTCCGGCCGCCTCCACGATCGAACGCGACGTCCGCCAGGCCGCCGCCGGCGTGCCCGGTGTCCGGGCGGTCGACGTTGCGGTCTCGGTGATGACCAAGGACGAGCGACAGGCCCTCACCGAGAAGCTCCGCGGCCCCGGCGGCCCGCGCGCGATGCCCTTCGGCCCCGGCTCCCTCACCCGCGTCTACGCGGTCACGAGCGGCAAGGGCGGCGTCGGCAAGTCGACGCTCACCGCCAACCTCGCGGTCGCCCTCGCCGCGCGGGGGCTCGCGGTCGGACTGGTCGACGCCGACGTGTACGGGTTCTCGATCCCGGGCATCCTGGGCCTCGTCGACGAGGACGGGGTGGCCGCCCGGCCGACGCGGGTCGACGACATGATCCTGCCGCCGGTCGCGCACGGGGTGAAGGTCATCTCGATCGGCATGTTCATCGACCCCGAGCAGAGCTCGGCCACCGGCGGCGCTGTCGCGTGGCGCGGGCCGATGCTGCACCGCACCATCACGCAGTTCCTCACCGACGTCTACTTCGGCGACCTCGACGTGCTGCTGCTCGACCTGCCGCCCGGCACCGGCGACGTCGCCATCTCGATCGGGCAGCTGCTGCCGAACGCCGAGGTGATCGTGCTGACGACCCCGCAGCCGGCCGCCGCCGACGTGGCCGAGCGCTCGGGCCTCGTCGCGATGCAGACCGGACAGCACGTCTACGGCGTGATCGAGAACATGGCGGGCTACGCGGCGCCCGACGGCACCGTCGTCGACCTCTTCGGCTCGGGCGGGGGCGCCGAGGTGGCCCGCCGTCTCTCCGGCCGCCAGCAGGCGGCCACGGCGGCCCGCACCGCGGCTGCCGGTGCCGCGACGGCCGGCATCGCGCCCGCTACCGACGACGGCGCCGTGCCGCTGCTCGCGTCGGTTCCGATCAGCGTCGCCCTCCGCTCGGGCGGCGACACCGGCGCCCCCGTCGTGCTGGCGCACCCCGACGACCCGGCCGCCGTCGCGATCGCGTCGGTCGCCGACCGCATCGCCCGCCGCGGCCGCGGTCTCGCGGGCCGCAAACTGGGGCTCGCGCCGGCATGAGCGCCCGGGCCGCCGTCCTCGCCGCGCTGACCGCGGTGCTGCTCGTCGCGGTCTCCGGATGCTCGAACCCGCCCTCTCCCGCCGTGAGCACCGCTCCGGCCGCCCCTACTCCTACCGGTTCGGACACGTCCGCCACAGCACCCGACACCGCCCCTGTCGTGGTCGACGGCCTCGGCCTGGCGATCCTGCAGAACCGCCCCGACTACGGCGCCCGCCGCCTGCAGCTCTCGATCACGAACGAGACGGATGCCTCCGTCACGGTCACGGCGGCCCGCTTCAGCTCGCCCCAGTTCACTACGCCGGTCGCCGCGGAGAAGTCCACCGACGTGCCCGCCGGCCTCACCCGTTACCTCCCGGTCGCGCTCCCCGATGCGGTCTGCCCCGCCCCCGCGATCGTCCCCGAGCTGACGGTCACGGTCACCGACGCCACGGGCGCGTCCCGCGACATCACCGCACGCCCCGCCGACCCCTTCGGCGTGCTCGACCGCATAGCCACCGAGGACTGCCTCGACGTGGCCGTCTCCGCCGTGGCCACCCTCCGCCTCTCCGACACTCTGCGAGTCACCGGCGATGGCCCCGACGCCGTAGCCCACCTCGCCCTCATCGTCGAACCCCGCCCGAAGGGCGTCACCACCGACACCGGCGGCGCCAGCGACACGGCGCCCGCGGCCCCGTCCGGTAACGGCCCTGCCACACTCCACCTCGACCACGCTGCGTCGACCATCCTCCTGGAGCCCGCCGATGGCGCCGACTGGCCGCTCGACCTCGACGTCGCGCCTGGCGACGGCCCCGCGACCCTGACGCTCGACGCCGTGCCGGCCCGCTGCGACCCACACGCCATCGCCGAGGACAAGCGCGGCACCTTCATCCCCGTCACCCTCGAACTGGCCGGCGGCCCCGCGGGCACGGTCTCGATCCCGTCGAGCGACCCGCTCCGTCTGGCGATCTACGCCTACCTCGCGAGCACCTGCGGCTTCGCGGTCCCGAACGGCTGACCTTCGACCACCCTTCCGAGCAGGTCGACGGATGCTCGGCTCAGGTCGCCTCGGAGTCGTACGCCGTGGCCTCGGCACGCGCCGCTTCGCCCGAGCTCGAGCTCGAGCTCGAGCTGCCAGGCGAAACCGCAGCGCCAGCGCCGGCGGACTCGCCGTCGCCACCCGCAGCACCCGCGACCGACACCGCAGCCGCGCCCCCGGCGAGCCCCACGGCCGCCCCCGCAGCCCCGACGACGCCCGCCCCACCGGCATCCCCCGGCAGATCCACGGGCACCGGCCCCCCGGCCGACTTCGCCTTGTGCTGCAGGTACGCCGGCTCCGGCCGCGGCCGGTTCGGCGGACGCACCGCCGAGGTCGTGGCGGCCGCACCGTCGGCAGGCCCGTCGTCGAGCAGCGCCTCACGGATGATGCGCCGCGGGTCGTACTGCCTGGGGTCGAGCTTCTTCCAGTCGACGTCGTCGAACTCGGGGCCCATCTCGTCGCGCATCCGGCTCTTCGCACCGTTCGCCATGTCTCGGAGGCTGCGCACGAACTGCGCCAGCTTCGCCGTGTACCCGGGCAGGCGCTCAGGGCCGAGCAGGAACACCGCGATGATCCCGATCAGGAGCAGCTTCTCGAAGGTCAGCCCGAACATTCTTGAATCATAGCCGCGCGGGGCGACGCCCAGGTCGGGTGTTCCCCGGGAACCGGGCCCGGGCATCCGCAGAACGTCAAATCCCCCGAGCGAGAAACCGAGCCGGGCGGCACCGACCCCGCCCCGCTCCCCGCACGGCCCCGCCCCGCTCCCCGCACGGCCCCGCACCGCCCCGCACGGCCCCGCACGGCCCCGCGCCGCGTGGCACCCCGGCACCCGCGCCGCCACTGCCTAAGCTGAACCCGGAGGCCATCAGTGACTAAAGAAGCCAGCTGGAAATTCGCCGACGACATCGTCGTCGAGACGACGCAGATCGTCGCCGCGCGCATGCACGCGGCCGAGGTGGGGGTCGAATCCGTCTCCCCGGCGATCGGCAGCCAGCTGGCCGTGATCGCTGCGGCGGCCCGCGCGAAGTCGATCGTCGAGATCGGCACGGGGCTCGGCGTGTCCGCATTGTGGATGCTCAGCGGAGCCCCCGACGCCACGATCACCTCGATCGACACCGAGCTCGAGCACCAGCAGGTGGCCCGGGCGGCGCTGCTCGACGCGAAGGTGCCGGCCAACCGAATCCGTCTGATCACCGGAACGGCAGGCGACGTGCTGCCCCGCCTGAACGAGAGCTCCTACGACCTCGTGCTCGTCGACGCCGACCCGGCCTCGGTGATCGAGTACGTCGAGCACGGCCTGCGCCTGGTTCGCCAGGGCGGCACGGTGCTCGTGCCGCACGCGCTCTGGAAGGACAAGGTCGCCGACCCGGCCCAGCGGGGCGACACCGTGGGCGACTTCCGCACCCTGATCGCCGAGCTCTCGGGCTCGGACGCCGTGCTCGTGGCGCTCTCGCCCGCCGGCGACGGCCTGCTGCAGGTCACGAAGATCGTCGAGTAGGCAGCGCGTTAACTGCCGACGACCCCGGCGCCCGCTCCGAGGAACGGTGCGCCGAGGTCGTCGCGAGCCTGTCGGCTAGGCGGGATTGACCACGCCTGCAAGTGCGTCGTGGAGCTCCTTCGCTTCCGCGTCGTTGACGGAGACGACCAGGCGACCCCCGCCCTCCAGCGGCACTCGCACGATGATGAGGCGTCCTTCTTTCACTGCCTCCATAGGCCCGTCTCCGGTCCTCGGTTTCATGGCGGCCATTCGGCTCCCCTTTCCTGGTGTGATCTCCATTATCTCCGATAGTGACGCGTGCTCGGAACCAGTGGCCCGAAAGCATGCGTCACGATGACCCCGGATGCGCGTCCCGACGACGACGCGACGCACCCCGCGGGCCGGCAGCCGATCACGGCGGCGTCCAGTCCCGCCCGTCGACGCCCCAGCCGATCGCCATCCACCCCACCTGTCCCGCGATCGCCACGAGCACGATCAGCACCCGGTACACGGGCGACTTCGGCAGCGCGAGGGCCCCGAGCGCGGGGAACAGCGGCATGAGCAGCCGGAACGTGCTCGACTGCGGGAAGAACACCGCCAGCAGGTACAGCGCGTAGCTGGCGAGCCAGAACCGCAGATCGACCCCGAGCCGCTTGACCGGCGGCAGGAAGAGGAACGCCGCGAATCCCACGATCAGCAGCACCACGACGATCGGCCCCCACGGCGCGCCGAGCCACCAGACGCCGCTCTCGAACCACGCGGTGAACGGCACCAGCTCGCCGTAGCCGATGTAGGCGGCCCGCCAGGCGAGCTCGGTGTCGGTGTACGCGGTCGGCGACCCGGTGGCGACGCCCGCGATCACGAGCCAGGCCAGCCCCATCACCCCGCTGAACACGGCGAGAGCGGATGCCGTCACCCGCTCACGGAGCGGGAACGGGTCGCGTCCGCGGGTCAGGAAGCGATACCCGACGTGCAGCACGAGGAACAGCGCGAACGCGAGCCCCGAGGGCCGCGTCAGCGCCATCAGGGCCACGATCGGGAACACCCAGCCGTACCTCCGGGTGACCACGAGGTAGAGAGCGCTGACGACGAGCAGGAGGCTCATCGACTCGGCGTAGGCGAACTGCAGCAGCGGCGAGAGCGGGGCCACGCAGAACAGCACGACCGCGAAGAGGGCGGCTCGCGCATCCTGGAGCACGTGGTTCATCAGCCGGTAGAACACGACGGCGGTGGCCGCGGCGCAGAGGACCGAGACGGTGACGGCGACGAGCTCCCAGCTGGTGCCGGTCAGTGCGCGCAGGCCCGAGACGAGGAAGGGGTAGCCCGGCATGAACGCCCACGCGCTCTCACCCACGTGGCCGTCGGCGGTGACGGGGAGCACCGAGGGGTAGCCGTAGAACGAGATGATCTTGTACCAGTTGCCGTCCCAAATGGCGGCGTAGCTGAGGTAGGGCGGGTTCGCACCGGTCCACGGGTTGGGGCCCTGGGCGCGCGCGAAGAGCAGCACGATGATCGTGGTGACGACCCGGGACAGCGCGAACACGCCGAGCACCTTCGCCCACCACGGCGTTCTGGCCCAGAGGGTGCCGGGACGGGCATCCGTCGTCTGCTCGTCGTCAGCCACCACGAGCCGACCGGGCTCTTCGCTCACCCGCGGCCGGTCAGCCACGACCGCAGGCCCGCCTCGCAGCTGACGATCTGCGACACGCGCACGCGCTCGTCGTCGGCGTGCGCCTTGAGCGGGTCGCCGGGCCCGTAGTTGACCGCCGGAACCCCCATGGCCGAGAACCGCGCCACGTCGGTCCACCCGTACTTCGGCTTGGCCTCGCCTCCCACGGCGGCCAGGAAGCGCTGAGCGAGCGGGGCGTCCAGCCCGGGACGTGCCCCGACCGCGAGGTCGACGATCTTCACGTCGTACCCGTCGAACAGCTCGCGGATGTGCGCCACGGCCTCGTCGCCGCTGCGACTCGGTGCGAAGCGGTAGTTCACGTGCACCATCACCTCGTCGGGGATGATGTTGCCCGCCACCCCACCCGAGATGCCCACCGCGTTCAGCCCCTCGCGGTACACCAGCCCGTCGACCTCGACCTGGGGCGCCTCGTTGGAGTCGAGGATCGCGAGGATCGCCGCCGCCTTGTGGATCGCGTTGTCGCCCACCCAGCTGCGCGCCGAGTGCGCCCGCAGCCCGTACGCGCGGATCTCCGCCCGCAGGTTGCCGTTGCACCCGCCCTCGATCTGCGAGTTCGTCGGCTCCCCCAGGATCGCGAAGTCGCCGGCGAAGAGGTCGGGCCGGTTCGCGGCGAGCCGGGTCAGCCCGTTGAGCTCGTTCGAGACCTCCTCGTGGTCGTACCACATCCACGTGATGTCGACGACGGGCTCGGTCAGCTCGGCGGCGAGCTTCAGCTGCACGGCGACGCCGGCCTTCATGTCGACCGTGCCGCGCCCCCAGAGGTACTCCTCGCCGTCGAGGGTCTCGTAGCGGGTCGGCAGGTTGTCGTTCAGCGGCACCGTGTCGATGTGCCCCGCGATCACGACCCGCTGCGCCCGCCCGAGGTTCGTGCGAGCGACGATCGTGTCGCCGTCGCGGATGATCTCGAGGTGATCCGCCCCGGCGAGCGACGCGACGATCGCGTCGGCGAGCAGCGTCTCGTCACCCGACACCGATTCGACGTCGCAGATCTGCTGCGTCAGCACGGTCGATGATTCGGTGAGGTCGAAGACCGGATGCGCGGGGTCGAAACGAGACATTGTCCAAGTTTAGGGTTCTCGGCCCCATACGCTTGAGTCATGCCTGAAGAAGTACTGAACCCCACCCACGCCTGGGGCCACGGACTCGCCACCATCGCGGCCGACGGCACCGTGCTCGACACCTGGTACCCGTCGCCCGCCCTGGGCTCCCCGCCCGAGGCCGCCACGCTGCACGCGCCCGCCGAGCTGATCGCGCACGCGGTTCCGGATGCGCGTCGCGACGTCTCGGTCGAGGTCGTCGCCGAGGTCATCGAACTCGACGCCCCGCCCCGCTCGACGCCGGACGCCTACCTCCGCCTACACCTGCTCTCGCACCTGCTCGTCGCGCCGAACACGATCAACCTCGACGGCATCTTCGGATACCTGCCGATCGTGGTGTGGACGAACGCCGGCCCCGTGCATCCCGACGCCTTCGACCGCTTGCGGCCCGCACTGCAGCGCGCGGGCATCCAGGCCTACGGCGTCGACAAGTTCCCGCGCATGCTCGACTACGTCACGCCGCCCAAGGTGCGCATCGCCGACGCCTCGCGGGTGCGCCTGGGCGCGCACCTCGCGCCGGGCACCACCGTGATGCACGAGGGCTTCGTGAACTTCAACGCCGGAACCGTCGGCACCTCCATGGTGGAGGGCCGCATCTCGCAGGGCGTCGTAGTGGGCGACGGCTCGGACATCGGCGGCGGCGCCTCGATCATGGGCACCCTCTCGGGCGGGGGCACGCAGCGCGTCTCGATCGGACGGCGCGCCCTCCTCGGCGCGAACGCCGGCATCGGCATCTCGATCGGCGACGATTCCGTCGTGGAGGCCGGCCTCTACGTCACGGCCGGCACCAAGGTCGTGCTGATCGACGGCGACGACGAGAACCGCATCGTCAAGGCGGTGGCGCTCTCGGGCGTGCCCAACCTGCTCTTCCGCCGCAACTCCCTCACGGGCGCGGTCGAGGCGACCCCCCGCTCGGGCTCCGGCGTCACCCTCAACCCCACCCTCCACGCCTGACCCCCCCTCCCCCCATCCCCGCGAGTGGTCACTTTCGGCGCGAAACACGCCACTTTCGCGCCATAAGTGACCACTCGCGAGGAGCGCACGGGGTCAGCGCCAGCCACGGAGGGCGAGAGCCCGCCGGGTGCGGGACACGGCGGAGTCGGGGCCCGAGAACGGTGTGGTGCGGCTCTCGCGGATATGCACCCAGCCCGCCTCGAGCAGCGCCTCATGCCGCGCCACATCGCGGCGGTACTGGTCGGAGTCGAGCCGGTGCTGCTCGCCGTCGTACTCGACGACGACCTTCCACTCGGGGTATACGAGATCGCCGAAGCCTATGAAGCGACCTCCGGCCTCGATCCGAAGGTTGAGGCGGGGCTCGGGGAGCCCGGCCGCGATCAGGGCGAGCCGCAGACGGGTCTCCCGCGGCGAGTCCGACCCCTCGCGCATCCGCTCGACTGCTCTCAGCGCTGAACGCCGTCCCCGACCGCGATGTCTCCCGGCCCGCATCGCGAGTTGCTCGGCCTCGATATGAGGTCGAGGGTCACCCGGGTCCGGGTGGCGAGGAATGCGGATGAAGTGGTCGGCGGCGATCACGAGGTCGTCGTCACGAAGCACCTCGGCGAGTTGCAGCCACGTGGCCCCGGCGTCGGTCACTCGCAGGCCCCGGCGGACGGCGCAGCGCGTGGACGCCACGAGACGATGCCCCACGATTCCCGGCAGTCGCGGCCGGGTTCCACCGCCGATGGTCGAGACGTGGACGACCGGCTCGTCCTCGATCCAGGGCGGCAACGGCACATCCCACAGCCGCGCGGCGGTCGTGTGGCTGAAGACCTGGTCGCCGCGCATCCGGGTCGCGTAGGCAGAGCACCGGGCGACGAGATCGCCTGTCTCGCCGAGCATGTCCCGCACGCCACAGAAAGGCCGGTTTAGATCGGCTCCCCTCAGGCGCCCCAGGGTGACGCCGAAGTCGACCGCCTCCTGAACATGGAACGGCCGCCCGAGCAGTTCCGGGGGCAAGGGCACGCGTCGAGGCATGCCCCATGGTGGAGCGCCGAACGCCCGTCGAGACCGTTATCCCCAGGACGACGACGCCACCCCCACTTTCCACAACGGCGAGTGGTCACTTTTGGCGCGAAACACGCGGACTTGGCGCCAAAAGTGACCACTCGCGGAAGATGCGAGGGAGGAGGAGCGCGGGGGGGGGGGGGGGGTGGGGCTAGGGGCGCGGGGGGAGGTCGCGGGCCGGGGCGCCCAAGTAGAGCTGCTGGGGACGGCCGATCTTGGTCTGGGGGTCGGTCGCCATCTCGCGCCAGTGCGCGATCCAGCCCGGCAGCCGGCCGATCGCGAAGAGCACCGTGAACATGCGCGTCGGGAAGCCCATCGCCTTGTAGATGACTCCCGTGTAGAAGTCGACGTTGGGGTACAGCCGCCGCGAGATGAAGTACTCGTCCGACAGGGCGACCTGCTCGAGCTCCTTCGCGATGTCGAGCAGCGGGTCCTGCACGCCGAGCGCGAGCAGCACCTCGTCGGCCGACTCCTTCACGAGCTTCGCGCGCGGGTCGTAGTTCTTGTAGACGCGGTGGCCGAAGCCCATCAGGCGCACGCCCGACTCCTTGTTCTTCACCCGCTCCACGAACTTCGCCACGCCCTCGCCCGAGTCGCGGATCTGCGCGAGCATCGTGAGCACGGCCTCGTTCGCCCCGCCGTGCAGCGGGCCGAAGAGCGCATTGATGCCGGCCGAGATCGACGCGAACATGTTCGCCTCGGTCGAGCCGACGAGCCGCACGGTCGAGGTCGAGGCGTTCTGCTCGTGGTCCTCATGCAGGATGAGCAGCCGCTCCAGCGCCTTCGACAGCACCGGGTTCACCTCGTAGGGCTCCGCCATGGTGCCGAAGTTCAGGCGCAGGAAGTTGTCGACGAACGACAGCGAGTTGTCGGGGTAGAGGAACGCCTGCCCGAGGCTCTTCTTGTGCGCGTACGCCGCCATCACGGGCAGCTTCGCGAGCAGGCGGATGGTCGAGATCTCGACGTCCTCCGGCTTGTGGGGGTTCAGCGAGTCCTGGTAGTAGGTCGACAGCGCCGAGACGCCCGACGACAGCACCGACATCGGGTGCGCGTTGTGCGGCAGCGCGTCGAAGAAGCGCTTGAGGTCTTCGTGCAGCAGGGTGTGACGACGGATGCGCTCGTCGAACTCCGACAGCTCCGACGCCGAGGGCAGCTCGCCGTAGATGAGCAGCCAGGCGGTCTCGAGGTAGGTCAGCGACGTCGCGACCTGCTCGATGGGGTAGCCGCGGTAGCGCAGGATGCCCTGGTCGCCGTCGATGTAGGTGATCGCCGACTTGGTGGCGGCGGTGTTCACGAAGCCGTAGTCGACGGTGGTCAGACCGGTCTGCTTGGTGAAGGTCGAGATGTCGAGCGAGGATGCCCCGTCGACGCTCTTCAGGATCGGGAACTCGGCCGTTCCACCGGGATAGGTCAGAGTGGCCTTCTGTTCGACGTCCGTCACGGAGCCTCCTTGAGTGATCCTGCCTGCATGGTTTCTGTGGCGGGACGCAGGCTGCATCTGTAGACCGTGACCGCGTTGACCCGTATACAGCCTAATGTCCGCGCGAACGCAAACGCGACGCGGCGGCGTCGATGCGCTCGTCGGTGGCCGTCAGCGAGAAGCGCACGTGTTCGGGGAAGTGCGCCCCGTAGAAGTGCCCGGGCCCCGCGAGGATGCCGAGCGACGCCAGGTCGGAGATGGTGTCCCAGGCGTCGCGCCCCTCGGTCGCCCAGAGGTACAGCCCGGCCACGCTCTCGTCGATCCGCAGCCCCGCGGCCTCGATCGCCGGTCGCAGCACGGACCGGCGCGCGGCGTACAGCGCCTTCTGCGCGGCGACGTGCGCGTCGTCGCCGAGAGCGACCTCCATCGCGGCCTGCACGGGCGCGGGCGGGATCATGCCCGCGTGCTTCCGCACCGTGACCAGCCGCTCGATCAGAGCCGGGTCACCCGCCACGAAGGCGGCGCGGTATCCGGCGAGGTTCGACTGCTTGCTCAGCGAGTACGCGCCGAGCACGCCCGTGAGGTCTCCCCCGGTGACCCGCGGGTCGAGGATCGACGGAATCGGCTCGCTCGCCCAGCGCCCGTCCCAGCCGAGCTCGGCGTAGCACTCGTCGCCGACGATGACAGCACCCAGGGCACGGGCGCGCGCGACGGCCGCCTGCAGGGCCGGCACGTCGAGCACCCGTCCGTCCGGGTTGCCGGGGCTGTTCAGCCAGACGAGCTTCGTCGTCGACGGCCACGAGTCGGGGTCGTCGGCCGCGAGCGGGGTCGCGCCGGCGAGCCGTGCGCCCATCTCGTAGGTGGGGTACGCGGCGAGCGGATGCGCGACCACATCCCCCTCGCCGAACCCCAGCATGAACGGCAGCCACGCCACGAACTCCTTCGAGCCGATCGTGGGCAGCACGCTGTCGTCGCCCAGCCCGGGTACGCCACGGCGTCGCTCGAACCAGGACGCGATGGCGCTCCGCAGGGCGGGGGTGCCGGCCGTCTGCGGGTAGGAATGCGCATCCGTCGCCGCTTTCAGGGCGTCGGCGATGAGAGCGGGGGTCGGGTCGACCGGCGAGCCGATGGAGAGGTCGACGATGCCGTCGCGGTGGGCCCGTGCGCGAGCGGCGTACGGCGCCATCTCGTCCCACGGGTAGTCGGGCAGCGCGCCCAGTGCCATCAGACCAGTGCCATCAGGCCGGCGCCGTCAGTGCGCCTGCGGCGGGAGCACCGCGATGACGGGGTGATCCTTCTTGATCACGCCGACCTTCGCGGCGCCGCCGGGCGAGCCGATCTCGTCGAAGAACTCGACGTTGGCCTTGTAGTAGTCGGCCCATTCCTCGGGCAGGTCGTCTTCGTAGTAGATCGCCTCGACGGGGCAGACGGGCTCGCAGGCGCCGCAGTCGACGCACTCGTCGGGGTGGATGTAGAGGGAGCGTTCACCCTCGTAGATGCAGTCGACGGGGCACTCGTCGATACACGCGCGGTCTTTAACATCGACGCACGGCAGGGCGATGACATAGGTCACGGTCGTTCAGGCTCCTTCGATTACCGGGTCAAGTCTACGGCGTCGGGGCGGGCTCCCGGATGCGCGGTGCCGGCGGTCCCGGCCGGCCTCCGTCGCTCACCGAGCTTCGGCCACGCGATCACGACGACCGCGATCAGCGTGCTGCCGAACAGCCATACGAGCCCGGTCGGCCCGGCCGGCACGAGGATGGAGCCGCCGGGGCTCTCCACCGTGAGCAGCGCGACCATGCCGATCAGGGCGGCCGCGGCGAGCGCCGACGCGAGACGGCTGGGCGCGATCATGCGCAGGCCGGTGAGCAGCAGGGCGATCGCGACGAGCGCGATGATCAGCCCGATGGGCAGGTCGAACAGCCCGAACACGCTGATGTCGATCTGGTGCACGACCGTGCCGATGGCGCCGAACAGCGCGCCGAGCAGCAGGGCGGCGACATGGCCCAGGATGCGCGACCCGCGACTGGAGCCGATGACGTCGCCCGGGGTCGGGGTGGGCGCGGGAGCGCCGTACACGGGGGCACCGTACGCGGGGCTGCCTGGCGCGGTGGCGCCGTACGCGGGCTGGTCGGGGAGCACCGGATCAGTCTAGGCGCGCGATCCTGTACGCCACGGGTGCGCGCCGTGGCGCCCGGAGATCTCCCAGCGGCGGTGCCGCGGGGGCCGGGAGATCTTGCAGCGGCAGCGCCGCCGGGCTGCCGGGAGATCTCTCAGCGGCGCCGGCGGCGGGTGCCGAAGACGCCCTCCAGAACCCCGCGCAGGATCGTCTGTGTCGTACGCGATCGCAGCACGTCCGAGAGGATGTCGGCGTCGGACGGCGTGCTGCGCGGCCGGGTGCGCGGGCGCGGCGACGGCTCCCGGCGTGAGCGCGAACGCTCGTCGGCGCGACGGTCGCGCTCCAGCTGCGCGTCCATCTCCTTCTGCTGGCGGGCGTACTCCGCGGCGGCCCCCCGCTCCGACGCCGCGCGGGCGGCCTCCGCCGCGGCCGCCTCCTCGGCGGCGAGCGCTGCGTTCAGTCGCACCGTCAGGATCTCCCGCGCCGACTCCCGGTCGATCGGAGTGCCGTACTGCGCCAGGAGCGGCGACGCGGAGACCGCCGCCTCGACCTCCGCGGCGGGCGTCGGCGCCATCGACCCCTGCGGCGCCCGCACCCGCGTCCAGGCGACCGGCGTCGGCGCGCCGTTCTCGTTCATCACGGTCACGACGGCCTCGCCGATGCCGAGCGCGGGCAGCACCTCCTCGAGGTCGTAGCCCGACTTCGGGTAGGTCGACACGGTCGCCCGCAGCGCCTTGGCGTCGTTCGGCGTGTAGGCGCGCAGGGCGTGCTGCACCCGGGAGCCGAGCTGGGCGAGCACGTCGCCCGGCACGTCCTTCGGCGTCTGGGTGACGAAGAAGATGCCGACCCCCTTCGAGCGGATCAGCCGCACCGTCTGCACGATCGCCGCGGTGAAGTCCTTCGACGCGTCGGCGAAGAGAAGGTGCGCCTCGTCGAAGAAGAACACGAGCTTGGGCTTGTCGAGGTCACCCACCTCGGGCAGGTCGTTGTAGAGGTCGGCGAGCAGCCACATCAGGAAGGTCGAGAACAGCGCCGGCTTGTCGGCCACCCGGGGCAGCTCGAGCAGGCTGATCACCCCCGAGCCGTCGGCGGCGGTGCGGAGGAACAGGGAGGTGTCGATCTCGGGTTCACCGAAGAACGCGTCGGCGCCCTGCGCCGAGAAGGCGATCAGCTCGCGGAGGATCACGCCGACCGTCGCCGTCGACAGCCCGCCCATCGTTTTCAGCTCGATCCGCCCCTCGTCGCTCGTGAGGTGGGTCAGCACCGCCCGCAGATCGCTCAGGTCGACGAGCGGCAGCCCGGCCTGCTCGGCGTAGTGGAAGACGAGCCCGAGGCTGGATTCCTGGGTGTCGTTCAGGCCCAGCACCTTGCTCAGCAGCAACGGGCCGAAGGCCGTGAGCGTGGCGCGCACCGGAACGCCGGTTCCCAGCCCGCCGAGGCTGAAGTACTCGACCGTCGCCGCCCGCGGCGTCCAGTCCTGCCCGATGCCGCGCGTGCGGGCGAGGAGCTTCTCGCTGCTCGCCCCCGGGGTGGCGACCCCGGTCAGGTCGCCCTTCATGTCGGCGGCGAACACCGGCACCCCGGCGGCGGCGAGCTGCTCGGCGAGCACCTGCAGCGTGCGGGTCTTGCCCGTCCCGGTCGCCCCCGCGACGAGGCCGTGCCGATTGGTCATGGCGAGCGGGATGCGCACCGGCACCCCCGGCACCGCCTCCCCGTTCACGAGCGCACCGATCTCGAGCGCCGGCCCCTCGAAGTCGTACCCCGCCCGAACCGCCTCGACCGCGGCCTCGTCGAGCGGGCCGGCCACCGTGCGAACCTCGTCATCCGTCATGGCGCCAGCTTAGGCACGCCGGTCGGTGAGCGGCGCCTGACGACCCGTACCTGATGACCGGCCCGGGCGAGTGGACAAAGCGCGGCCCGCGGGGCTACGCTCGCAGTCGGTAAGGCAAGGCTTACCCAAGTAAGGCCATCCCAACCCAGCAGCCGACGCCTCCCGGCGCGCTGTGTCCCCCCACCCGTTCCCCCGAAGTCAGGTACCCGTGCTCGCGAACTATCTGATCGGCCTGCGCGAGGGCCTCGAGGCCGCCCTGGTCGTCAGCATCCTGATCGCCTACGTGTCGAAGATCGGTCGCCGCGACGTGCTCGCCCGGCTCTGGGTCGGCGTCGGCCTAGCCGTGCTCGTCGCCCTCACGCTCGGCGCGGTGCTCACCTTCGGCGCCTACGGCCTGAGCTTCGAGGCCCAGGAGGCCATCGGCGGCTCGCTCTCGATCATCGCCACCGGCTTCGTCACCTGGATGGTGTTCTGGATGCTCCGCACCTCCCAGAATCTCAAGCGCGCTCTGCAGTCCGACGTCGACAAGGCGCTGATCGGCGCCGGCTGGGGCCTCGTGCTGGTGGCCTTCCTAGCCGTCGGGCGCGAGGGCATCGAAACGGCGCTGTTCATCTGGGCCGCCGCGCAGGCCACCGGGGAGACGACCCTTCCGCTCCTCGGAGCACTGCTGGGCATCCTGACGGCCGTCGCGCTCGGCTACCTCATCTCCAAGGGCCTCGTGCGCATCAATCTGTCGGCGTTCTTCGCCTGGTCGGGCGCCGCTCTGATCGTGGTCGCGGCCGGCGTGCTGAGCTACGGCGTGCACGACCTGCAGGAGGCGGGCATCCTGCCCGGCCTGAACAGCCTCGCCTTCGACGTCAGCGGCGTGATCCCGCCCGACAGCTGGCTCGGCACCTTCCTCAAGGGCACCGTGAACTTCTCCCCCGCCACCACCTGGTTCGAGCTCGGCGCCTGGCTCGCCTACTTCGTACCGACGATGTTCCTCTTCCTCCGCGCGGTGCGTCGGGGCCGACTGCAGAAGGCGGCTCCGGCCGTCTCGCCCGCGCCCGCCGTCGCCTCCGCATCCTGACCCCCGCGTCCTGACCCCCGCCATCCTCCAAGGAGCCCCCACGTGAAGACCAAGCCCCTCCTCGCCGCCGCCGGCGCCGCCGTCACCCTGCTCGCGCTCGCGGGCTGCGTCCCGAACAGCTCCGCGTCCTCGACGGATGCGGCCGGTGCGATCACCGTCGACTCCAGCTCCGACGACTGCTCGGTGAGCGCCTCGTCGGCCACGAGCGGCACGCTGACCTTCTCCGTCACGAACTCCGGTGACCAGGTGACCGAGTTCTACCTGCTCGCCGACGACGGCCTGCGCATAGTCGGCGAGGTCGAGAACGTCGGCCCCGGCATCTCCCGCGACCTCGTGGTGCAGGCGCAGCCCGGTGACTACTTCACGGTCTGCAAGCCGGGCATGGTCGGCGAGGGCATCGGCCGCGCCGCCTTCACCGTCTCGGGCGACAAGGTGCAGCTCGCGGGCGACCAGCAGGAGCAGGTCGACCAGGCCGCCATCAACTACGTGGCCTACATCAAGGACCAGGTCGGCCAGCTCGTCACGGGCACCGACACCTTCCTCGAGGCCTACCTCGCCGGCGACGACGAGACCGCTCGCGGCCTCTACGCGACGACCCGTGCGAACTACGAGCGCATCGAGCCCGTCGCCGAGTCGTTCGGCGACCTCGACCCGATGATCGACTTCCGCGAGGCGGACGTCGCCGAGGGCGACGAGTGGACCGGCTGGCACCGGATCGAGAAGGACCTCTTCCCGCCGACCGCCGACGAGAACGGCGGCACCGCCTACACGCCCCTCACCTCCGACGAGCGCACGTACTACGCCGACAAGCTGAAGGCCGACACGCAGTCGCTCTACGAGGCCGTGAACGCCGACGACTACACCGTCTCGATCGACGCCATCTCGAACGGCGCCATCGGCCTGCTCGAGGAGGTCGCGAGCGGCAAGATCACCGGCGAGGAGGAGATCTGGTCGCACACCGACCTGTGGGACTTCCAGGCGAACCTCGAGGGCGCGCGCGTCGCCTACGAGGGCGTGCGCGACATCGTGGAGGCGAAGGACCCGGAGCTCGTCACCACGATCGACGAGCGCTTCGACTCGCTCGAGAAGACCCTCGCCGAGTACGGCAGCCTCGACTCCGGCTTCGTGTACTACGACGAGCTGACCACCGACCAGGTCAAGCAGCTGGCCGACGGCGTGAGCGCGCTCAGCGAGCCGCTCAGCCGCCTCACGGCGACTCTGGTGGGCTGAGCCCTAGGCTTCTCACCATGACCGATCACGATCCGACACCGGCGAAGCCGGGCATCTCCCGACGGGGGCTGCTCGGTCTCGCCGGCGCCGGCGTGCTCGGAGCCGGGGCGGGCCTGGCCGGCGGCATCGCGGTCGACCGCTTCGCGCTCCCCCAGTCCGCCTCCGCGGCACCCGGGGCCGGCACCGTCTACCCCTTCTTCGGCGAGCACCAGGCCGGCATCGTCACCCCGGCGCAGGACCGGCTGCACTTCGCGAGCTTCGACGTCGCCGACATCACCCGCGCCGAGCTGGTCGGCCTGCTGCAGGACTGGAGCGCCGCCGCCGCACTGATGACCGCCGGCACCCCGGTCGGCACCTACGGCGCCGTCAACGGCCCGTACACCGCCCCGCCCGACGACACCGGCGAGGCGCTCGACCTGCCGGCCGCCGGGCTCACGATCACCTTCGGCTTCGGCTCCACGCTCTTCACGGCCACCGACGGCACCGACCGGTTCGGCCTGGCCGCCCAGCGCCCCTCCGCGCTCGTCGAGCTGCCGCACTTCCCGGGCGACATGCTCAGCGAGGCGCTCACGGGCGGCGACCTCTGCATCCAGGCCTGCAGCGACGACCCGCAGGTGGCGGTGCACGCCATCCGCAACCTCTCCCGCATCGCCTTCGGGCGGGCGTCACTGCGCTGGTCGCAGCTCGGCTTCGGCCGCACCAGCTCGACGACAACGGCGCAGGTCACCCCGCGCAACCTGTTCGGCTTCAAGGACGGCACGGCGAACATCAAGGCCGAGCAGTCCGACGTCGTGGCCGACCAGGTCTGGGCCTCCCGCGACGACGGAGCCGCGTGGATGCACGGGGGCTCGTACCTCGTCGCCCGGAAGATCCGCATGACCATCGAGACCTGGGACCGCACCTCCCTGAAGGACCAGGAGGCGATCGTCGGCCGCACCAAGGGCGAGGGAGCCCCGTACTCCGGCGGCACCGAGTTCAGCGAGCCCGACTTCGAGGCCGAAGGACAGGGCGGTGCCCCGCTGATCGCGGCCGACTCGCACGTGCGTCTCGCGCATCCGACCCAGAACGCGGGCGCGCAGCTGCTGCGCCGTGGCTACAACTTCGTCGACGGCAACGACGAGCTCGGGCGGCTGAACGCCGGGCTGTTCTTCATCTCCTACCAGCGCGACGCCGCGAAGCAGTTCGTGCCGATCCAGATGAACCTCGCCAAGAACGACGCGATGAACGAATACCTCCGCCACGTGGGCTCCGGGCTCTGGGCCGTGCCGCCCGGCGCCTCCAGCGGCGGCTGGGTCGGCGAGACGCTGCTCGGTTGACACCCGAGCAGTCGCACCGGCCCGGGAAGCCGAACGAGCCCGCAGCGCCGAACAAGCCCGAGGGGCCCTTCTCGGCCCCCTTTCGCCTGATCACCCTCGGCACGGTCGTGCTCGTGTTCGTCGCCGCCTTCGAGAACCTCGCGGTCACCACGGTGATGCCCGTGATCAGCGCCGAGCTCGACGGCTCCGCCCTCTACGCCGTCGCCTTCGCGGCTCCGCTCGCCGTGTCGGTGGTCGGGATGGTCGCGGCCGGTCAGTGGTGCGACACCAGCGGGCCCCGGGTGCCGCTCTGCGCATCCGTCGCCCTGTTCATCGCAGGGCTCGTCGTCGCCGGTCTCGCGGGGAGCATGGAGCAGGTCGTCGTCGGGCGCCTCGTGCAGGGGCTCGGCTCGGGCGGGGTGACCGTGACGCTCTACGTGATCGTGGCGCGGGTGTTCCCCGGGGCGCTGCAGCCGCGGGTGTTCGGGCTGATGTCGGCGGCGTGGGTGATCCCGGCGCTGGTCGGGCCGTTCATCGCGGGCGTGCTCGGCGAGACCGTGGGGTGGCGCTGGGTGTTCCTCGGGGTCGCGTTGATCTGCGTGCCGGCACTGGGACTGCTGCTGCCCGTGATGCGCACGCTCCGGCAGGCGCAGACCGGCACGGCGTCGGGCTTCCGCATCCCGCGGCTGCTCTGGTCGGGGCTGCTCGCAGCGGGCATCCTCGCGCTCAGCGTCTCGGCCGAGTTCGGCGGCGTGACGGCGCTCGTGGTGGCCGTCGCCGCGGTCGTTGTGGCCGTCGTCGCGATCCGGCCGCTCGTGCCCCGCGGCACGCTCACCGGCCGCACCGGCCTGCCCCGCATCGTGCTCACCCGGCTCGTGCTCGCCGGCGGCTTCTTCGCCACCGAGACCTACCTGCCCTACCTGCTCACCCGCGACTACGCATTCTCCCCCGGCCAGGCCGGCCTCGCGCTGTCGGTGAGCGGCGTCGCCTGGGGTGCTGCGTCACTCCTCCAGGGCCGCTACGCAGCTCGCCTCCGCGACCGGGCCGTGCTCACCGCCGGCACGGCGCTGGTGGCCGCCGCCGTGGCCGTCACGCTCGCGACCGCCGCGCTCGGCCTGCCCGGCGGGGTCGCGATCGCCGGCTGGGCCCTCTCGGGCACGGGCATGGGCCTTGCCTACCCGAGGCTCTCGGTGCTGCTGCTCTCGGGCTCGTCGCACGACGACCAGGGCTTCAACAGCAGCGCCCTCAACATCGCGGATGCCGCCGGCCCCGCAGTGGCGCTGTCCGTCGCCGGGCTCGCCTTCCAGGCCCTCCCGGCCGCGGGCGTCGACGGCTTCACCGGGGTGTTCGGGCTGGGGCTGCTGCTGGCTGTCGCGGCGGTGGCACTGGCGCGGGGTGCGGCGCCGCGGACGGCTCCCTCGGCGGCGGCCGGCGCACGGGGCTAGCCGCGCATCCGGAACCCCACCCGCTACGAGGTGGTGCCGCCCACGATGTAGGTCGCGGTGCTCTGGCCCGAGCCGTCGTCGGCCACGCTGACGATCACCGAGTACGCGGCGTCGCTGTAGGCCCCGCTGCCGACACCCTCGACGAAGCCGGAGTAGCTGGCCTCGAAGCCGGCCTCCTTCAGCTGGGCGTCGATCGACTGGAAGGCGGGCTCCCGTTCCTCGTCGACCTTGACGATGACGGTCCAGCCGCCGCCGGAGTCGACCGTGCCGGCGCCCATGCCACCGATCACCTCGCCGTCGTAGAGCGGCACCTCGTTCGCGGGGAAGCCGTCGGGCAGGCCGCCGTCGGAGTTGATGTCGACGTCGCCGCCGCCCGCCTGCTCGACCGCGCCCTCGACGATCTGCTCGACCGGATTCGCGCAGGAGCTGAGCGCGGGGGTGAGCACGGCCGCCAGGGCGAGCGCGAGGATGAGGGCCGGCTTCTTCGTCATGCCCCCGATCATCCCAGACGGGGCGCACCGGGCACCAGACGCAGAACGGCCGGCACCCCCGAGGGATGCCGGCCGTTCGAGGCGGGCGACTACTGGTTGGCGCGCTTGAGGTTCGCGGTGCGGCGGGCACGCGCGTTCGCGTCGAGCTCGACCTTGCGGATGCGCACGATCTCAGGGGTGACCTCGACGCACTCGTCCTCACGGGCGAACTCGAGGCACTCCTCGAGCGAGAGCTGACGCGACGGCGTCATCGACTCGAAGGTGTCGGAGGTCGACTGACGCATGTTGGTCAGCTTCTTCTCCTTGGTGATGTTCACGTCCATGTCGTCGGCGCGCGAGTTCTCGCCGATGACCATTCCCTCGTAGACCTCTTCGGTCGGGTTCACGAAGAACGTCATGCGCTCCTGCAGGGCGATGATCGCGAACGGGGTGACGACGCCGGAGCGGTCGGCGACGATCGAGCCGTTGTTGCGGGTGACGATCGAGCCGGCCCACTCGCCGTAGCCGTGCGAGATCGCGTTGGCGATGCCGGTGCCACGGGTGATGGTGAGGAACTCGGTGCGGAAGCCGATCAGGCCGCGCGAGGGGACGATGAACTCCATGCGCACCCAGCCGGTGCCGTGGTTCGCCATGTTCTCCATGCGGCCCTTGCGGGCGGCCAGCAGCTGCGTGATCGCGCCGAGGTACTCCTCGGGGGCGTCGATCGTCAGGTGCTCGTACGGCTCGTGCGTCTTGCCGTCGACCTGCTTGGTGACCACCTGCGGCTTGCCGACGGTGAGCTCGTAGCCCTCGCGGCGCATGTTCTCGACCAGGATGGCGAGCGCGAGCTCTCCACGGCCCTGAACCTCCCAGGCGGCGGGGTTGCCGATGTCGACGACGCGGAGCGAGACGTTTCCGATCAGCTCGCGGTCGAGGCGGTCCTTCACCATGCGGGCGGTGAGCTTGTGGCCCTTGACCTTGCCGACGAGCGGCGAGGTGTTGGTGCCAATGGTCATCGAGATGGCCGGGTCGTCGACCGTGATGGCCGGCAGGGGGCGAACGTCGTCGGGGTCGGCGATGGTCTCGCCGATCGTGATGTCCTCGATGCCGGCGATGGCGACGATGTCACCGGGGCCGGCCGACTCGGTCGGGAAGCGGGTGAGGGCCACCGTCTTCAGCAGCTCGCTGATGCGCTGGTTCGTGACGGTGCCGTCGTGCTTGACCCAGGCGACCTGCTGGCCCTTCTTGATCGTGCCGTTGAAGACACGGAGCAGGGCGAGGCGGCCGAGGAACGGCGAGGAGTCGAGGTTCGTGACGTGGGCCTGCAGGGGCGCCTCGTCGTCGTAGGTCGGCGCCGGGATGTGCTCAAGGATGGCGCCGAACAGGGGCTCGAGGTCGTCGTTGTCGGGCAGCGTGCCGTTCTCGGGCTTGTTCAGGCTCGCGGCCCCGTTGCGGCCCGACGCGTAGACGACGGGCACGTCGAGGATCGCGTCGAGGTCGAGGTCGGGCACGTCGTCGGACATGTCGCTGGCGAGGCCGAGCAGCAGGTCCTGCGACTCGCCCACGACCTCGTCGATGCGCGCGTCGGGGCGGTCGGTCTTGTTGACCAGGAGGATGACGGGGAGCTTCGCCTCGAGCGCCTTGCGCAGCACGAAACGGGTCTGCGGCAGCGGGCCCTCGCTCGCGTCGACGAGCAGCACGACGCCGTCGACCATGGACAGGCCGCGCTCGACCTCGCCGCCGAAGTCGGCGTGGCCGGGGGTGTCGATCACGTTGATGGTGATCGGCTTGTCGCCGGCGTGCTTGCCGTTGTAGGAGATCGCCGTGTTCTTGGCGAGGATCGTGATGCCCTTCTCACGCTCCAGGTCGTTCGAGTCCATCATCCGGTCGTCGGCGTCGAAGTGCGCGTCGAAGGAGTTGGTCTGCGTGAGCATGGCGTCGACCAGCGTGGTCTTGCCGTGGTCGACGTGGGCGACGATCGCGACATTGCGCAGGTCGTCGCGGGTGGCTTGTGCCATGGGGAGTCCTCAGGTCTCTTGAACCCGGGACTGATGGCAGAAGCCACCCGCGGGCTCGAATAACGGGGTGTGGGTGGGCGTCGTGGCCCGGACCGCTAAACGCCCAGGGTGATTCCAGCGCCCGGAATAGCGTTCAGCAACTCCCTAGTGTACTGCTCCTTGGGGTTGTCGAAGACGGCATCCGTCGAAGCGGCCTCCACGATGCGTCCCTGCTGCATCACACACACGTTGTCGGCGATCACCCGGACCACCGCCAGGTCGTGCGTGATGAACAGGTAGGTCAGCTCCAGCTCGTTCTGCAGCTCGGCGAGAAGCTGCAGGATCTGCGCCTGCACCAGCACATCGAGCGCCGACACCGCCTCGTCGAGCACGACGATGTCGGGCTTCAGCGCGAGCGCCCGGGCGATCGCCACGCGCTGACGCTGGCCGCCCGAGAGCTCGTTCGGGTAGCGGGTGATCAGCGACTGCGGCAGCGACACCTGGTCGAGCAGCTCGAGCACGCGGTCGCGGCGCGCGGTTCGGTCGCCGACGTTGTGCACCTGCAGCGGCTCGGCGATCGTGTTGCCGATGTTCCGCAGCGGGTCGAGCGAACCGTAAGGATCCTGGAAGACCGGCTGCATGCGGCGGCGGAGGCCGAGCAGCTCCTTGCCCTTCAGCGGCGCCACGTCGGTGCCGTCGATCAGGATGGAACCCGACGTCGGGTTCTCCAGGCGCAGGATCATCTTGGCGACGGTCGACTTGCCCGAGCCCGACTCGCCGACGAGCGCGGTGGTCGTGCCCTTCTCCACGGCGAACGAGACCTTGTCGGCGGCGATGAGCTCGCCCGAGGAGCCCTTGCCCTGGCCGCGGATCTTGTAGACCTTCGTGAGGTCTTTCACCACGATCGCGTCGGGGCGCTTGGTCGCGGCGCGGTGCTCGACGCGCTCCTCGGCGGCCGCGATCAGGTCGAGACCCTCGGTGACCTTCGTGGGCGCGTAGTCGAGGTCGCTCAGGGCGTGCGTCTCCGACTCGGCGGTCGCCCTCTGGATGCGCCGCGAGGCGAGGCTCGGTGCCGCGGCGACGAGGCGCTGCGTGTACGGGTGCACCGGGTTCTGCAGGATCTCCTTCGAGGGCCCGGCCTCGACGATGCGGCCCTTGTACATCACGACGAGCTGCTCGGCGCGCTCGGCGGCGAGGCCGAGGTCGTGCGTGATGAACAGCACCGCGGTGCCGATGTCGCGGGTCAGCGTCTCGAGGTGGTCCAGGATGCGCCGCTGCACGGTCACGTCCAGAGCCGAGGTGGGCTCGTCCGCGATCAGCAGCTTCGGGCGCGACGACAGACCGATGCCGATCAGCACGCGCTGGCGCATACCGCCCGAGAACTGGTGCGGGAACTGCTTCAGGCGCTTGTCGGCGTCGGCGAGGCCGGCCTCCTTCAGCACCTGGATGGCGTGGGCCCGCACCTCCTTGCGACCCGACGCGATGCCGTTCGCCCGGATGGTCTCCTCGACCTGGAAGCCGACGCTCCACACGGGGTTGAGGTTCGACATCGGGTCCTGCGGCACGAAGCCGATCTCGCGGCCCCGGATGTCCTCCATCTGCTTCTCGGAGTAGGAGCTGAGCTCCTTGCCGTCGAACATGATGGTGCCGCCGGTGATGCGGCCGGCGCCCGGGAGCAGGTTGATGATCGCGTGAGCGGTCGTCGACTTGCCCGAGCCGGACTCGCCGACGATGGCCAGGGTCTGGCCGGGCATCAGCGTCAGGTCGACGCCGCGCACGGCCGGCACGATGCCGTTGGTCGACTGGAAGCCGACCTCGAGGTTCTTGATCTCCAGCAGCGGCGCGATGCCGGCGGAACGGGGTGTCGGGTCGCTCATCGCTGGGCCCTCGCCTTCGGGTCGAGTGCGTCGCGAACCACTTCGCCCATCATGATGAAGGCGAGCACGGTGATCGAGAGCGCGAGTGAGGGGTAGATCAGGGTCTGCGGCGCGTTGCGCAGGTCGACCTGGGCGGCGCTGATGTCGTTGCCCCAGGACATGGTGGAGTTCGGCAGGCCGACGCCGAGGAAGGACAGCGTCGCCTCCGCGACGATGGCGGCACCGAGCGAGATCGTGGTGACGACGATCACCGGGGCGATCGAGTTCGGCAGCACGTGGCGCATCAGGATCTTGAAGTTCGAGACGCCGACGGCCTGCGCGGCCATCACGTAGTCGCTCTGCTTGACCCTCAGGATCTCGGCCCGCAGCACGCGGGCCGTGGACGGCCACGCGAAGATGCCGATCGCCAGGGAGATGACGAACACGTTCCGGTAGGCCGAGAACACCGACATGATGACCACGGCGGCCAGGATGTAGGGGATCGAGAAGAAGATGTCGCCCGCACGGGAGAGCACCGCGTCGAGCCAGCCGCCGTAGAAGCCGGCGAAGGCGCCGAACAGGATGCCGAGCACCGTCGTGAGGATCGTCACGATGATGCCCACCGACAGCGACGTCGAGGTGCCGTGCACGATGCGCGAGAACACGTCGCAGCCCTGCTTGGTGAAGCCGAGGATGTGCTCGCCGGTCGGGCCGTCGTTGCTGTTGGACAGCTGGCAGTCGGAGTTCGGTGCCACCGGCGTGAACAGACCGGGGAACAGGGCGACGACGACCACGAGCAGGATGATGACCGCCGAGATCCAGAACATGGGCCGGCGGCGCATGTCGCGCCAGGCGTCGATCCAGAGGTTGCTCTTGCGTTCGCCGACGTTGACGGCGTCGATCGCGACGAGAGGGGTCTCCTCCAGCGGTGCGACGAAGTGCGTCGGGGAGAGTGGCTTATTTGACATAGCGGATCCTCGGGTCGAGAAGGCCGTACAGGAGGTCGACGACGAGGTTGACCACCAGGTAGATGAGCACCATGACGGTCACGAACGAGACGACGGTGGGCCCCTCGCCTCGGATGATCGCCTGGTAGAGCGTGCGACCGACGCCGGGCACGTTGAAGATTCCCTCGGTCACGGTCGCACCGACCAGCAGCACGCCGAAGTCGGTCGCCGCGTAGGTGACCACCGGGATGAGCGAGTTGCGGAGGATGTGCACCGGGATGATGCGCCGCCGGCTGAGGCCCTTGCCGTACGCGGTGCGTACGAAGTCGAGGCCCGCCGTCTCGATGACGGAGGCCCGGGTGAGCCGGATCAGCTGCGCCAGCGAGATGCTCGCCAGCACGAAGGCCGGCAGGATCAGGTCTTGGATCGGGGCACCGCTGGACACCGTCGTCCTGGCCCAGCCGAGTTGGATGCCGAACACGTACTGCCCGACGAAGGCGATCACGAAGATCGGCAGGGAGATGAACACCAGGCTCACGATCAGGGCGGTGCCGTCGAACAGCTTGCCCTTGCGGAGACCGGAGTAGAGGCCGATCAGCACGCCGCCGACGAACTCGATGATGAGCGCGAGGATGGCGAGGCGGATGGTCACCGGGAAGGTGCGGGCGAGGATGTCCGACACCGCTTCACCGGAGAAGGAGGTGCCGAAGTCACCGCGGAGGATGCCGCCGAGGTACAGGAAGTACTGCACGATGAACGGCTGGTCGAGGTTGTACTCCTGACGGAGCCGCTCGAGCAGTGCCGGGTTGGGCGTCTTGTCGCCGAACAGGGCGAGAAGGGGGTCTCCGGGCATCGCGAAGACCATGAAGTAGATGAGGAACGTCGTACCCAGCAGGACGGGGATCGCCTGGAGCAGACGCCTGAGGATGTAACCGGCCACGAATCAGACCGAACCAATCGAAACTAAGGGGCGAGAGCCGCCGCGCGAATCACAGACAACATGATACGGGGGCGGCAGCGCATGGCTGCCGCCCCCGTAGATGCGGGAACTAGCTCTTGGTGATCTCGTAGTAGAGCGGCACCGAGTTCCAGCCGAACTCCACGTCCTGCACGGTCTCGCCGTAGCCACCGACCACGTTCGAGTACCACAGCGGGATGGCCGGGAGGTCCTTCAGCAGGATCTCCTGAGCCTTCTGGAAGTCGGTGTTCGCCTCGTCCGCGTCAGCGGTCGACGAGCCCTCCTGGAGCAGCGCGTCGAACTCGGGGTTCGAGTAGTCGCCGTCGTTCGAGGACGCGTTGGTCGCGTACAGCGGGCCGAGGAAGTTGAACAGACCGGGGTAGTCGGCCTGCCATCCGGTGCGGAACGCCGTCTGGATGCTGCGGTCGGTGATCGCGGTACGCGCCTCGGCGAAGGTCGGGTACGGAGCACCCGACGCGTCGATGCCGAGCGTGTTCTTGACGCTGTTCGAGACCGCGTCGACCCAGTCGGCGTGGCCGCCGTCGGCGTTGTAGGCGATCTGGAACGAGCCCGACCACGGCGAGATGGCGTCGGCCTGGGCCCACAGCTTCTTCGCCTCGTCGGGGTTGTACGCCAGCACGTCGGCGCCCTCGAGCGAGTCGCTCCAGCCGTCGATCACCGGGGAGGTGAAGTCGGAGGCCGGGGTGCGGGTGCCCGAGAAGATCACGTCGGTGATCTCGTCGCGGTTGATGGCCATCGAGATGGCCTGGCGGCGCAGCTTGCCCTCTTCGTCGTTGCCGAAGTGCGCGAGGCGCTCCGGGATCGTGAACGACTGGAAGATGGCGGCCGGCTGGTTGACCGCACGGTCGCCCAGGTCGGACTCGTAGTTGCCGAAGGCGCTCGAGGGAACGGCGTCGAGCACGTCGAGGTTGCCACCGAGCAGGTCGGCGTAGGCCGCGTCCTCCGAGGCGTAGAAGACGATGGACAGGCCACCGTTCTTCGCCTGACGGCCGCCCTGGTAGCTCTCGTTCGGGACGAGGTCGATCTTCTCGTTGTGAGCCCACGCGGTGTCGCTGGCGAGCTTGTACGGGCCGTTGCCGACGGGGTTCTGGCCGAAGGCCTCCATGTCGTCGAACGCCGACTTGGGCAGCGGGTAGAACGCCGAGTAGCCGAGGCGCAGCGGGAAGTCCGAGCGCGCCTCGTTCAGGGTCACGGTGAAGGTCAGGTCGTCGACCTTCTTCAGACCGGTGAGGGGGCTGTCGGCGTCATAGCTGAAGCCTTCGATGTCCTCGAAGAAGTAGCTGTTCAGCTGCTCGTTGGACAGGAGGGCGCCGTACTGCCACGCGTTGATGAAGCTGTCCGCGTCGACCGGGTCGCCGTTGCTGAAGGTCTGGTCGGCCTTCACCTTGATGGTGAACGTCTTGGAGTCGTCGGTGTCGATCGACTCGGCCATGTCGAGCTGCGGCGCACCGGTGGCGTCGTAGTACTCCAGGCCGGCGAAGATCGAGTCGAGAATCTTTCCACCACCGGTCTCGTTCGTGTTGGTGGGGATCAACGGGTTCTGCGGCTCGGAGCCGTTCGCCGTGATGACCGCCGAGGTGTCGCCCGACGAGCTGTCGTCCGAACCGCCGCTGGCGCAGCCGGACAGTGCGAGCGCGCTCGCGGCGATCAGCGCGATAGCGCCGATGCCATACCGTCTCTTCTTCAATTTTCCTCCTGTGCAGAATAGGGGCAGGCGACGATCCCCTTGTGAGGGCCGAGACCTAAGGAAGTACCCTAAGTGGGGGTAAACACGAGATCAAATGCGGGCCGAAAAAGTTACATACACGAAACTATCTCCGCAGGATCTTTGTGCACATTCGACAGTACCCGCTCGAAAACCGCGCCTGGCGCAAGAAAGCGAAATGATGGTGCGAGCCGAATCCTGGTTCCCGATGCGGCGCCGCCGACTCGGCACGGAGATCCTCCTGGTGCTCGGGCTGTCGCTCGGGGCATCCGCCGTGTACTCCGTCGTGAGCCTCGTCGCGAAGGCCACCTCGGGCACCGCGCTGGCCGATCAGACAGCCACCATCAACGGCTCGCTGAGCGACCGTCCGTGGCTCGATCTCACCTACCAGCTGCTCGCGATCGGCTTCGATCTGGTGCCGGTGGCGCTCGTGCTCTACCTGCTCGCGATCTCCGGCGGCAACCCGTTCCGCCGCATCGGCTTCGACCTCACCCGGCCGGGCCAGGACCTCGGGCGCGGAGCCCTGCTGGTGCTCGTCGTCGGCGTGCCGGGCATCGTCCTCTACGTCGTGTGGCGCCTGCTCGGCTTCAGCGCCGCGGTCGTCGCCGCGCCGCTCGACGGCCAGTGGTACACCGTGCCCGTTCTGGTGCTCGCCGCGCTGCGGGCCGCCCTCCAGGAGGAGGTCATCGTCGTCGGGTACCTCTTCACCCGCCTGCGTCAGCTGGGCTGGCGGAAGTGGCAGATCATCGCCGGCGCCGCCGTGCTGCGCGGCAGCTATCACCTCTACCAGGGGCCGGGGCCCTTCGTCGGCAACGTCGCGATGGGCCTGATCTTCGGCTGGTGCTACTGGCGCTGGGGCCGCGTGATGCCGCTGGTCGTGGCGCACTGGATCATCGACATCATCTCGTTCGTCGGCTACCCGCTCGCGGTCGGCCTCGCGCCCGCGCTCTTCGGCTAGGCCGAACGCCGGGGCCGCCGGCGCGACCCGCCGCCCCGCACCGCGGTGACGACCATCAGGGCCGCTCCCCCGACGAGCACGGCGACGGATGCCCAGCCGCCGATCGCGATCCAGTCCGCTCCCCCGTCCGAACCACCGCCCCCGGTGGCCGCCGGCTCGGGCGTGAACAGCGGCTCCGTCGTGGGCGTGGCCGTGGCGGACGCGGTGACGTTCACCGTCAGCCGCGCCGAGGCCGTGCCCTGGAACGAGCTCGAGATCGTGCAGAGGATGGTCGAGGTGCCGATCGGGAAGGCCTGACCCGACTCCACGGGCGTGCCGGCGATGGCGCAGCCGTCGAGCGTCAGCCCGGCGGGCAGCGCCGCCTGGATGGGCACCGGCGCTGCGCCGCTCGCGTCGGCCTCGAGGTCGAGCTGGCCGGGCAGGATGCTCGACCCGGTGAAGTCGGCGCCCACGATGCGGGTGCCGCTGAAGTCGGCGCCCTCGAGCACCGCCCCCTCGAACACCGCGCCCTGCACGTCGCCGCCCGCGAAGGACGCTCCCGTGAGGTTCGCGGTGCGGAAGTCGCCCTCGCCGAAGCGCGTGCCGCTCAGGTCGACGCCCGGGCACTGGGCACCGCCGGGGCCGCCGTCGCTGATCGGCGAGATGACGCAGTCGCCCTCGGCGAACAGCGGGTCGGCATGCGCCGGCGCGAACGAGGCCAGAGCGAGCACCGCGCCGAGCAGCACGCCGGCACCGGCGATGGCCCTCCCCCGGGGTCGACGAGGACGGGTGTCGAGCGGGGCGGGCATGACCCGAACCCTACCTCACCGCCCCGACGCGCGCCCGGCAGGGGACGCTCAGGCGAACGCCTCCGGCGGCGGGCACGCGCAGACCAGGTTGCGGTCGCCGAAGGCCTGGTCGATGCGCCGCACCGGGGGCCAGTACTTGCCCCGGATCAGGCTCCTCACGGGGTACACCGCGCGCTCCCGGTCGTAGGGGTGCGACCACTCGCCCTCGATCACCGACTGCGCCGTGTGAGGCGCGTTCCGGAGCGGGTTGTCCTCGACCGGCCACTCCCCCGCGGCGACCGCGTCGATCTCGGCCTTGATGCCGATCATCGCGTCGATGAAACGGTCGATCTCGGCGAGGTCCTCGCTCTCGGTCGGCTCGACCATCAGCGTGCCGGCCACCGGGAAGCTCATCGTCGGGGCGTGGAAGCCGTAGTCGACGAGCCGCTTCGCCACGTCGTCGACCGAGACGCCCGACGCCGCGGTGATGCCCCGCAGATCGAGGATGCACTCGTGCGCCACCAGGCCGTTGTCGCCCGTGTAGAGCACCGGGAAGTGCGGTGCCAGGCGGGCGGCGACGTAGTTGGCGGCGAGCACGGCCGACGCCGTGGCGTCGGCGAGGCCCTCGAGCCCCATCATCCGCACGTAGGCCCAGCTGATGGGCAGAATGCTCGGGCTGCCGTAGGGCGCGGCCGAGATCGGCCCGCCGCCGTGCACGTCCGGAGTGCCGTCGGCCTGGAGGTGCTCGACCTCCTGCGCGAACACATGCCCCGGAAGGAATGGAGCCAGGTGGGCCTTCGCGGCCACCGGTCCGACACCAGGACCGCCGCCGCCGTGCGGGATGCAGAAGGTCTTGTGCAGGTTCAGGTGCGAGACGTCTCCGCCGAAGTCGCCGAAGCGGGCGAAGCCGAGCAGGGCGTTGAGGTTCGCGCCGTCGACGTACACCTGGCCGCCCGAGGCGTGCACGAGCCAGCAGATCTCGGCGACCTCGTGCTCGTAGACGCCATGGGTCGACGGATACGTGATCATCAGCGCGGCGAGGTCGGCGGCGTGCGCCTCGATCTTCGCGCGCAGGTCGTTGAGGTCGACGTTGCCGAGCTCGTCGCAGGCGACCACGACGACCTTCATGCCGGCGAGCACCGCGGAGGCCGCGTTCGTGCCGTGCGCGCTCGACGGGATCAGGCACACCGTGCGGTCGACGTCCCCGCGCGAGCGGTGGTAGCCGCGGATGGCCAGGAGTCCCGCGAGCTCGCCCTGGCTGCCCGCGTTCGGCTGCAGCGAGACCGAGTCGTAGCCGGTGACGTCGGCGAGCCAGCGCTCCAGCTGGGCGATCAGCTCGAGGTAGCCGCCCACGTCCTCCCTGGGGGCGAAGGGATGGATGCCCGAGAACTCCCGCCAGGTCACCGCTTCCATCTCGCTCGCCGCGTTGAGCTTCATCGTGCAGGACCCCAGGGGGATCATGCCGCGGTCGAGTGCGTAGTCGGCGTCGGCGAGGCGCTTGAGGTAGCGCATCATGCTCGTCTCCGAGCGGTGGGCGCTGAACACGGGGTGCGTCAGGTAGCCCGAGGTGCGGAGCAGGGCATCCGGGATGCTCGTGACGAGGGCCGACCCGTCGGCCCGCGGCGAGGCGTCGAACACGCGCACCAGCTCGAGCAGTTCGCGATCGCGGGTCGTCTCGTCGACCGCGATGCTCACCGTGTCGTCGTCGACGACGTGCAGCAGGATGCCCCGCGAGTGCGCGTGCTCGGCGAGACCCCGGGCGCGGCCCGGTACCCGCACCTGCACGGTGTCGAAGTAGTCGGCGTGAACGATCTCGAGGCCCGCCGCCGCGAGCGCGGCCGCTAGGGAGCGTGCGGTGGCGTTGACCTGCTCGGCGATCGCGCGGAGCCCCTCCGGGCCGTGGTAGACCGCGTACATGCCCGCCATCACGGCCAGCAGCACCTGTGCGGTGCAGATGTTCGACGTCGCCTTCTCGCGGCGGATGTGCTGCTCCCGCGCCTGAAGGCTGAGCCGGTAGGCCGGGTGACCGGCCGCGTCGACGCTCACGCCGACGAGCCGGCCGGGGAGCTGGCGCTCGAGCCCGGCGCGCACCGCCATGTACCCGGCGTGCGGTCCGCCGAAGCCCATCGGCACGCCGAAGCGCTGGCTGGTGCCGACGGCCACGTCGGCCCCGAGCTCGCCCGGGGAGGCGACCAGCGTGAGGGCGAGCAGGTCGCCCGCCACGACCGCGATGCCACCTGAGGCGTGCACCCGGGCGATGACGTCGGTGGGGTTCCAGAGCCGGCCCGAGGCGCCCGGGTACTGCACGAACACGCCGAAGGCGTCGACGTCGTCACCGGTTAGCGGATGCGCGGGGTGGTCGACCGCGTCGAGCACCGTCTCGACGATCTCGATGCCGACGGCTTCCGCGCGGGCCTTCAGCAACGATTTCGTCTGCGGGAACGCGTCGGCGTCGACCAGGAAGCGGTGGGACTTCGACTTCGAGGCGCGGCGCGCCAGGAGCATGCCTTCCACGGCGGCCGTGGACTCGTCGAGCATCGACGCGTTCGCCGTGGCGAGCCCGGTGAGGTCGGCGACCATCGTCTGGAAGTTGATCAGCGCCTCGAGCCGGCCCTGCGAGATCTCGGGCTGGTACGGCGTGTAGGCCGTGTACCAGCTCGGGTTCTCGAGCACGTTGCGCAGGATGACCGCCGGCGTGACGGTGCCGTAGTAGCCGAGCCCGAGGTAGGAGGTGGAGACGGTGTTGCGGCCGGCGAGCGCGCGCAGCTCGTCGATCGCCTCGCGCTCGGTGGCGGCCGGCGGCACGAGCGAATCGGCGAGCGAGCGGTCGAACTGGATCGCGGTCGGCACGGCCGCCCGCATCAGCTCGGCGACGCTGGAGTAGCCGACGGCCTCCAGCATGCGGGCCTGGGCCGCGGCGTCGGTGCCGATGTGGCGGGCCGAGAACAGGCCGGAGGCGGCGGGACGGTCGGTCAGGGTGCCGCCGGGCGAGGTGGCCACGACGGGCTCGAGGAGGTCGGTCATCCGTCAGCCCCCGATCAGCGCGGTGTACTCGTCGAAGGAGAGCAGCTCGGGCAGCTCGGTGAACTCCACCTTGAGCAGCCAGCCCTCGCCCAGCGGGTCGCTGTTGACGAGCTCGGGCGAGCTCTCGACGGCCTCGTTCTTCTCGACGACCGTGCCGTCGACCGGGGCGAAGAGCTCGCCGACCGACTTCGTCGACTCGATCTCGCCGACGATGCTGCCGCCCGCGACCTCGGTGCCCGCGTCGGGCAGGTCGAGGTAGACGATGTCGCCCAGCTGGGCCGCCGCGTACGCGGTGATGCCGATCGTGGCGACCGAGCCCTCGACGAGCACCCACTCGTGCTCGGCGGTGTAACGGAGTTCGGTGTTCTCAGGCATGTCAGTCCTTCTTCCGGCGGTAGAACGGCAGGGTCGTGGTGCGGAACGCGAGGCGGGTGCCCCGGATGTCGACGGTGACCTCCGTGCCCTCGGCCGCGAGGCGGGGGTCGACGTAGGCGAGGGCGATGGGATGCCCGAGCGTGGGCGAGAGCGCACCGCTCGTGACGAGACCGGCGGGAGGCGCATCCGCACCCCCGTCGATCGGGAAGACCTGGTAGCCGGCGCGGGCCGCGCGGCGGCCCTCGGCGACGAGGCCGACGAGTACGGGGGCGTCCTCGTCCGGGCCGGCCACCAGGGCGTCGCGGCCGACGAAGGACTCCTTGGCGAGCGCCGGCACGCGGCCGAGGCCCGCCTGCACAGGCAGCGTCTCGAGCGACAGCTCGTGGCCGTAGAGCGGCATGCCGGCCTCGAGGCGCAGCGTGTCGCGGCTCGCGAGCCCGGCCGGCACGAGGCCGAGGGGGTCGCCCGCCGCCTCGAGGGCTCGCCAGAGGGCCTCGGCGTGATCGGGGGCGAGGTAGAGCTCGTAGCCGTCCTCGCCCGTGTAGCCCGTGCGGGCGAGCAGCACGGGCTCGCCGCGGAAGCGGGCGGGGGTGGAGCGGTAGTAGCGCAGCTCGTCGAGCCCGGGGGCCTCGAAGCCCTCGGTGCGCTCGAGGATCTCTCGCGATGCCGGGCCCTGCACGGCGACGAGCGCCGTGTCGTCGCTCTCGTCGGCGAGCACGAGGTCGAAGCCGGCGCGGCGCTCGGCGAGCGCGGCGGCGACCGGCTCGCGGTTGGAGGCGTTGGCCACGACGAGGAACTCCTCGTCGCCCAGGCGGTAGACGACGACGTCGTCGATCACCCCGCCCTCCTCGGCGAGCAATAGCGAGTACTTGGCCTGGCCGATCGTGGTGGCCGACAGCAGCCCCGCCAGTGCGTGGTCGAGGAACGGGGCGGCGTCGGGGCCGCTCACCCGGAACTCGGCCATGTGCGAGAGGTCGAAGAGGCCGGCTGCCGAGCGCACGGCGTGGTGCTCGGCGAGGTCGCTGGAGTAGCGCACCGGCATCTGCCAGCCGGCGAAGTCGGTGAAGGTGGCGCCGGCGGCGCGGTGCACCGCGTCGAGCGGTGAGAAGCGGGACGGCGGCGAGAGCCGGGACGGTGGTGAAGCGGGAGTGGCGGGTGCGTCGGTCACGAGTGGAGTTCTCCGTTCGGCGAAGCGGGGCTTCGCGAGAGGAGGGCGCGGTGGCGCCCTGCGAGAACTCCCCCTCTGTCATCGTGCCTGAGAGTTTCACACCCGTGAACGGGTGCTTTCACCATGGGCGAGCCGCCGTCGATGCCGCGGACTGCTTTCCAGAGTGGCCAGTTCGACGCGGTACGAGGACCTGAGAGATTATCGGGGAGGATTGCTCCTTCGGTGCCCGGTCGTGCCGGGCTCTCCCGCGTCGGCCTAGTGGCCAGCGGTATTCAGTTGAAGGCGCTGCCCGGAGGCGGTGCCGTGAGGTGCTGCCCGGAGGCAGTGCCCAGACGTGCTCGGGCCAGCATAGCGCGGGCTCAGCTGCCGCCGAAGCCCCCACCGCGGCTCCGGCGGAGGGTGAGCACCACGATGGCGGCGATCGCACCGAGCCCCACGAGGACGATCAGCACGATGACCGGCCACGGCAGCATCGCCCCGGCCTGCTGCAGCTCGCCCGAGACCGGCCCGGCCGTCTCGGTGGCCTGGAGGGTGGCGGGAGCCTCGTCGGCGGCGGGAGCATCCGTCGCCGCCGCCTCGGTCGGAGCAGCCGCCGCGTCGGACGGGGTGGCCACCGCCGGGGCTCCCCCGTCGGGCTCGCCCGCCCAGGGTGCGCCGCAGGTGGGGGCGTTCGTCAGACCGTCGTGGGCGCCCTCGAGCGAGGTCGGCTCGTAGTCGAAGCTGTACTGGCCGCTCGTCGGGTGGCCGTCGGAGGACACGACCTGCCAGAGCACCTGGTAGCCGCCCGCGTCGCCCAGGGCGATGGGCGCGGCGACGCTGCTGCCGTCGAGGCTGACGCAGCCCGACTCGTAGTGCAGGCCCTCGCTGTCGACGATCTGCACCGCGAAGCCGTCGGTCGTTCCGCCCGGCTGCACGAGCAGCTCGTCGGTGAAGCCGAGCACCACCGAGCCGGGGTCGGCGGTGATGGAGTCGCCGTCGCCGGGCGTCGCGCTGGCCAGCGAGTCGTGGGCGGACGCCGAAACGACCGCGCCGCCGAACCCGGCCCAGAGGAGGGCCGTGCCGGCGAGCGCGGTCGCTGCGACAAGGGTCAGGGGGCGGTGGGTGCGGCTCACGTCTTCACGATAGCCGGGGCCCCTGACAGCGGGCGGTCTAGCTGCGGCGCACCCGGTACTGGTTGACCAGCGGGCAGTCGAACGGGTCGGGAGCCGACAGGCCCACCTTGTTCATGTAGACCACGACCGCCTTGTGCGCCGCGAGCAGCGACACCTGGGTGTAGGGGATGTTGTGCGTCGCGCAGTACTCCTGCACGACCGGGCGAGCCTTCACGAGGTTCGGGCGGGCCATGTTCGGGAACAGGTGGTGCTCGGTCTGCAGGTCGAGCCCGCCCATGCCGATGGTCATCGCCCAGCCGCCGCCGATGTTCCGCGAGGAGAGCACCTGCTTCGACAGGAAGTCGATGCGCGAGCCGGCCGGGAAGATCGTCATGCCGATGTGGTTCGGGGCGAACGAGGCACCCATGTAGAAGCCGAAGACGGCGACCTGAACGCCGACGAAGGCGAAGGCCATGCCGAGCGGCAGGAAGTAGAAGACCACGGCGAGGTAGGCGATCAGGCGGATGCCGATGAAGGTCAGCTCGAGCGCACGGCCCTCGACGGGCTTGCGGCTGAAGAGGGTCTTGAACGAGTGGAAGTGCAGGTTGAAGCCCTCGAGCAGCAGCAGCGGGTAGAGCAGGATGCCCTGCTTGCGCGTGATCAGGGCGGCGACGCCCTTCGTGGCCGCGGCGTCCTTCTCGAGGAACGAGACGGTGTCGCGGTCGATGTCGGGGTCTTTGCCGACGGTGTTCGGGTTGCCGTGGTGGCGGGTGTGCTTCGACATCCACCACGTGTAGCTCATGCCCACGAAGGCGGTGGCGAGCGTGCGGCCCGCGCGGTCGTTGGCCTTGTTCGACGCGAAGACCTGGCGGTGCGAGGCCTCGTGGGCGAGGAAGGCGAACTGGGTGAAGATGATGCCGAGCGCGCCGGCGATCAGCAGCTGGTACCAGGTGTCGCCGAGCAGCACGAAGCCGGTCACGGCTCCGCCCAGGGCGAGCATGAGGGCCACGAACATTCCGATGTAGAAGCCCTGGCGCTTGCGCAGCAGGCCCATGTCGCGCACGGTCGACAGCAGCTCGGAATAGGCGGCGGTGGGATGCGCGGCACCGGCTTTACGGGGAGTCGTCGCGCGCGGGGTCGGGTTGCTCGTGATGGTCACAAGGCCTCGTCACTGAATTCGGGTTCGGCTTCACAACCGCGGTGTTCGAGCAGATGCCCTGTAGATGATCTCAACCTAAGGGCCGAACCTGCGTAACCCCCGGCAGGGGACGAAAAAAGAACCCGCGCCCTTTTCAGGACACGGGTTCTTCGTTCACCGCCTACGGCGATGGGGGTGAGGCGAGATCAGCCCAGGGGGGTGATGTTCTCGGCCTGCAGGCCCTTGCGGCCCTGCGTCACGTCGAACTCGACGCGCTGGTTCTCTTCGAGGTTCTTGTAGCCGGAGCCGTTGATGCCCGAGTGGTGGGCGAAGACGTCTTCTCCACCGTCATCGGGGGAGATGAAGCCGAAGCCCTTTTCGGAGTTGAACCACTTCACGGTGCCTTGAGCCATTATTTTTCTCTTTTCGAGGTAAGCGGTTCCGCTTGTCGGAACCTACCGTCGCGGTGCACTTTGTTCCGCTCCTCAGAAAAGCAAGCCGCTCGCCGCGAGAAAAGCGGCGAATGACCCTATTCAAGATTCATGGGTAACACAACAACTGAGATCAGCTTAGCCGCTAACCCGGCCCCACGGCTACTAGGTTCTCTTTCTCGTGTCGTGAAGCTTTAGAATTCAGCGTGCCTTCTCTCAGCCCGCTCAGCATTCCCAGCCCTCCCCTGGAGTTCTCGCAGTTCCAGATCGGGCCCCTGACGATCCACATCTACGCGCTCTTCATCCTCGCGGGCATCGTGGCCGCCATGCTCATGGTGAACCACCGCCTCACCAAGCGCGGTGGCGAGCCGGGCGTCGTGATCGACATCGTGCTCTGGGCGGTGCCGCTCGGCATCGTCGGAGCCCGCATCTATCACGTGCTCACGCACGGCAGCGACTACTTCTACGAGGGCGCCGACCTCTGGCGTGTCGTGCAGATCTGGGACGGTGGAAACGCCCTGTACGGCTCACTGATCGGCGGCGCCATCGGTGCGGCCATCGGCTGCCACTTCGCGGGCATCCGGCTCTGGTCGTTCGCCGACACGCTCGCGCCGGCGATGCTCGTGGCCCAGGCCATCGGCCGTCTCGGCAACTGGTTCAACCACGAGTTGTTCGGTCTTCCCACCACGCTGCCGTGGGGGCTCGAGATCGAGTCGACCAACGGCGCGTTCCCGGTGGGCCTGCCCGAGGGCACCCTGTTCCACCCGCTGTTCGCGTACGAGATCATCTGGAACCTCGTCGGTGTCGTGCTGCTGCTCGCCCTCGAGCGCCGCTTCCGTCTGCGCTGGGGCAAGCTGTTCGCCCTCTACCTCGTCTGGTACGGCCTCGGCCGCGCCTGGCTCGAGTCGATCCGCATCGATCCGTCGAGCGACGGCTTCCTCGGCGTTCCGGCCAACGTGTGGGCCTCGTTCGCGGCCGTGCTGCTCGGCATCATCCTGTTCGTGGTGCAGAGCCGCCGTCACCCGGGCATCGAGACCTCGGTGTACCGCGCCGGCCGCGGGCCGCGTCCGGTCGTGAACAAGAAGAAGAAGGGTGCCGACGACGAGGTGTCGACCGGGCTCGAGTCGGTGGACGAGTCGGCCGCATCCGGCGAGGGCTCGGGCGAGCGGTGGACCGACGACGAGCTCAAGGCGGCCTCGGGCACCTCGGCGCCGCTGCGCTGACCCGCGCTGCTTGCGCGGCGTCGCTGCCTCGCGCCCGCCCCGCCTCAGTCGAGCGCGGCGCGCACGTCGGGCGAGAGGTGCTCGAGCCGCCGCCGGTCGCGGATCGCCACGATCCCCACGCAGGTCACCCAGACCAGCCACGGGAAAGTCGCGAGCATGGCGGTCGCCGCTCCCCCGGCAGCGAAGAAGCTGTCGGGGCTGGTGCCTCCGAACATCATCGGCACGGTGAGCACGTTGAGCACCGCCACGGAATAGGCGATGTACCCCGTCCACTTCGGCAGGGCACCGGATGCGAGGGTCACGTACCCCGCGGCCGCCGCCACGAGCGCATTCAGCGTGCATCCGATCGACCCGAACATCAGGGTGTGGCCCACGGTCAACGCCCGGAGCGAGGACGCGTCGGGCCGCAGGTCGGTGGTGTCGAGCGCGGTCGCGCCCTCGAGCCCGTCGCCCACGAGCGTCACGGCGATGAAGAGCACCCCGGCGCCGTAGGCGATGTTCGCCACCCACTGCAGGTCGGGCCGCGTGTGCGTGATGAGCTGCCGGAAGCCCGAGAGGAAGACGAGCAGCGCCGCCATCAGGAAGGTGTCGATCAGGATCGTGAACAGCGTCTGATTCGCCGTTCGGGCCATGAACTCGACCAGCGCGACGTCGTCGTCGAGGGGCGGCCGGGCGCCCACCAGCAGCACCTGAACGAGGAACTCGCTCGCGGTCAGCACGGCGACGCTGATCGCGGCGATGCCCGTCCACAGCCGCACGTCGGGGTTCAGCTTGCCGTTCTTCACGACGGTGATCATGTGGTTGTGATGGCTGACGTGCGTCTGCATGGCGCTGCTCCCCCGGGCCGGGGCCGCCCTCCGCGACCCTCGCGCCTCCGAGAGTAGCGGCTCGCTGCCTCCTGCACCGATCGGGCTTCGGCAGCTCGCGTCCACAGATCGGGGACAGCTTCGACGGCCTGCCCGCCCGTCCGGCAGCGTCTCCCCATGGGAATCCGATACTTCGCACAACCGCTCGACCCCGCCGCCGTCGCCGAGGCGCGCGCTGATCCTGTCGCCCACCTGTGGAGCGACCGGCACCACGCGTTCGCACATCACGGCGACCCGCTCCCCGTTGCCATCGATCTGGACAAGGCCTGGCGGGACTTCCAGGCGATCTTCGGCGAGCGCCCGGCCGGCCGCCTCGTGGCGGGGAACGTCACCCACACCTGCTGCGGCTGGCGCAGCCACTACGGCGTGCTCGACCCCGACGAGGTGCGGGCGGTCGCCGACGATCTGCGGTCGGTCGTGCTCCCTCGTTCGCCTGACGACGATCATCTCGACGACAGTGCCTCCGATCGCGCTGACGAATACGGCTACCTCGGCGAGATGCTCGACCGGGCCCGGCAGAGGTGCGACGAGTACGCCCGCGCCGGGCTGGCCCTGATCTACTCGATCGGTTGAGCCGGGAAGCCGTCGGGGCCGCCGTTGCCGCCAGCGGCGCACCCTCTTAGGTTTGGTCGCAGAAGACTCTGGAGGACCGATGACCGACGCCAGCACCCCAGCGCCTGAGACTGCACCCGACGGAACCGAGCCCGACGAGCATCCGGAACTCGCCGACGGCACCGCCGTGCCCGACCAGCTCACCGACGAGCCCACGATCACCCCACCCGTCGGCGCCCCGGGCGCCCTCGACGGCTCAGTCGCCGACGCCTGACGCGGCCCTCGCAGATCACGCCACCTCGCGGGTGCCCGTCGGCAGCAGGGTGGCGCCGACCGCGTCGGGAGCGCGTCTGCTAGAACGGGAGCGGCGAAGGGATTCCCGATGCAGCTCCGGCACACGACCTGGGTCACCGACGGCGGTCTCGAGACCGATCTGATCTTCAACCACGGCGTCGATCTGCCGGAGTTCGCGGCCTTCCCGCTCCTCGACGAGCCTGCAGGCGCGGCGTTGTTGACCCGGTACTACGCCCGGTACGCGGAGATCGCCGCCGAGGTGGGAGCCGGTCTGCTCCTGGAGACGCCGACCTGGCGCGCCAATCCGGATTGGGGCCGCGCGCTCGGCTACGACGCTCGCGCGCTCGACCGGGCCAATCGCGCCTCGGTCGACCTCGTCCGTGCGGCGACCACGGCCGCCGACGTCGTCGACCGGCGTGTCTCGGGGTGTGTCGGTCCCCGCGGAGACGGGTATCGCGCGGCCGGTCACGACGCCGCTGAGGCCGCCGAATACCACTCGCCACAGGTGCGATCTCTGGCGGCCGCCGGGGTGGATCTGGTGCATGCGATGACCATGACCACTTCGGCGGAAGCGATCGGTGTGGTGCGAGCGGCGCGCTCGGCCGGTGCGCCGGTCGCCGTCTCGTTCACAGTGGAGACCGATGGCCGGCTTCCGGACGGCGGTACCCTCGCGGACGCGATCTCCGCCATGGAAGCCGCCGACCCGGCGGACTTCTACGGCGTGAACTGCGCGCACCCGCTTCACCTCCTGGCCGCTCTCGACGGCGGAGCCTGGCAGGAGCACCTGGAGTTCTTCCGCCCCAACGCGTCGGTGCTGTCCCACGCCGAGCTCGACGAGGCGGAGGAACTGGATGCGGGCGACCTGCCGCTGCTCGTGAGCGCCACCGACGCCGTGCGGGCAGAGCTCCCCGGGCTCGCCGTGCTCGGCGGATGCTGCGGCACCGACAGCCGCCACGTCGCGGCGCTCTGGGGTGCGGGGTCCGGCGACGTCGGCGCCGCTCAACCGTCGGCGGAGCCCGACTCGACGAGGTGACGCCAGTGAGGCCTCACTCGGCGGACCAGAGCACCTCCGCCTCGAGGACCAGGCCGATCAGCTGACGCAGAAGATCCTCCATCGAAGTGGACGTCAACAGCGCGTACCGGTCGTACTCTCCGAGCGGAGCGATCGCCGCCAGCTGCCACACGGCCGTCACAGGATCCTCCGACAGCTCGAGGTCGTCCTCGGCCTGCGACCCCGACTCTGCCTGCGACCCCGTCTCCGCCTGCGGCCCCGAGTCCGGCTCCAGCTCCGGCTCCGACTCCGCGACGCGGGCGATCGCGCGCCGGACGACCGTTTCAGCCTCCTCCCGCAGAGCTGCGAGCTCCTCCGACCACTCCAGCTCCGGCAGCATCGAGAGCTCGGCCCGGGGGTACGGGTCCTCGTCGATCCAGCGCTCGACCGTGAACCTCCGGGTGCCCAGGCCGACGATGAGAAGGCTATCGGCACCCGCGGCGACGCTCACGAGACGCGCGATCGTTCCGACCGAGGCGCGCTCGTCGCCACCCCCGGCCTCCGGTCCGCGCTCGATGAGGACGACGCCGAACTCGAACCCCGGCTCGTCCTCGTCGAGCAACCGCCCAACCAGGGTGAGGTACCGGGGCTCGAACACCCGCAACGGAATGGGCACGCCGGGGAACAGCACTGATCCGAGCGGGAACATCGGTGAGGCGGCCATGCTCCAGTGAAGCACTGCTGGTGCGGAGTGAAGCTGACATAGGGTGAAGAGGTGCCCCGACCGCGTCCAGAGATCCCCGCATCAGGGCAGGAATCCGTCTGGGACTACCCGCGGCCGCCGCGCATCGAGCGGGTCACCGCGCCCGTCACGATCCGTCTGGGCGGGCAACTCATCGTCGAGACCCGAGACGCCGTCCGGGTGCTCGAGACCAGCCATCCGCCGGTCTACTACCTCCCGATCGCCGACTTCGCACCGGGCACCCTGACCGCCGCCGCCGGTTCGTCGTTCTGCGAGTTCAAGGGCACCGCACGGTACCTCGACGTGCGCGGCGGAAACGAGGTGCGCCCGGCCTGCGCGTGGAACTACCCGCAGCCGTCTCCCGGGTTCGAGCAGCTCCGGGACCGCGTCGCCGTCTACGCCCAGCAGATGGACGAGTGCACGGTCGACGGCGAGGTCGTGACGCCGCAACCCGGAGGCTTCTACGGGGGCTGGATCACCCGCGCCGTCGTCGGGCCCTTCAAAGGCACGCCCGGGTCATTCGGCTGGTAAACGCGGGGGCGCTGCGGGGAAGCCGTGGAAGAGCCCGGCCGGGTCGAAGCGGGCGATGAGCCTCTGGATGCGCGGCCAGTCCTCCTCCCGGAACGAGCGCGCGATGCGCTCCGGGTGCTCGCGGATGTCGGCCTCGCTCAGCACGTGCCCCGTGCACGTCGGCAGCAGCGCAGCGGCGACCTCGTCGAGCCAGGCGCGGTTGGCGGCGTCGTCGGCCGGGTCGTCCCAGATCACGTAGACGATCAGGAGCGTCGTGTCGTGCATCCCGTAGGCCGCCTCGCCCACGGGCAGCAGCTCGGCACCCCGGCCGTTCGCCGGCATCCCGGTCAGCACGTAGCTTTCGCCCGACGGCGCGCAGGCCATCAGCGCCATGAGCGGTGCCATCGCCTCGTCGAGGGGCAGGTGCGTCCAGAAGGTGTCGGCGAGGTACCGCGCCCCCTCGGGGTAGGTGGCGTCGACGGGCACGTGCAGCTCGCTCAGCCGCGCCGGCCCCTCGAACCGTTCCAGTGACACGAGCCCGGCCGCGCCGTCGCCGAGCGGTGCGAGTGCGTCGCCGTCGACGGCGCCGTCCGCCTCGATGACGACCGCGGCAGCCACTCCCACGACCAGCGGATGCTCGGCGGTCCCTCCCGGCCGCCCCACACCCTGCGTCACCACCGCCACCTCGACGTTCGGCGCCAGCCCCGCCGAGGCCTCGGTCACCCACCTCGTGACGGCGTCCAGCTCCTCGAGCGGATAGGTCCACGTGCTCACCCGCACGGCGGCCGGCGCCGGCCGGAGCTGCACCTCGAACGACGTCACGACGCCCGGGAATCCCGGCCCGGCGCCGCGCGCCAGCCAGAACAGCTCTTCGTTCTCGTCGACGGACGCCGTCCGCAGCTCTCCGTCCGCCGTCACCACCCGGAGGCTCCGGATCGAGAAGCACGACGGCAGCCACGCCCCCCAGTTCACGCCGAGCCCTCCCCCGAGCAGGAAGCCACCGACCCCGGGATCACCGCAGTGCCCCACCGGAAACGCCAGCCCGTGGGCCTCGAGCGTCGCCGACAGGACCTTCCCCCGAACGCCCGGCCCGATCGTCGCGACCATCGCCTCGGCGTCGACGGCGATCCCGTCGAGCTCCCCCAGATCGATCAGCACCCCGCCCTCGCGCACCGACGCGGCCACCCAGCTGTGCCCGCCGGAGCGCACGGCGACCCGCTCCTCCGCCGCGGCGGCATCCCGCACGGCCTGCACGACCTCGGCCTCGGTGCGCGGCCGCACCACCGCCACCGGCCGCCCGCTGACCACCATCGCGTTGAACACGCCCTCGACGACGGCCCCCTCGAACCCCTCGTCCCCGGCACGGATGGTCTCGGGACTCTGCTCAGCGGTCACGGCCTCACGCTATCCACCGCTCCCCCGCCCCGCCCGCCCCAGAACGGGGCCGCCGGCTCCCCACCCCGCGCGCCCTAGAACGGGGCCGCCGTTGCCGCCCCGCCGCCGCGGTCCTAGGTTGAGGTCACGATCCGGCCCTCGGGCCTGCCGCCCCGACCGACCCACGAAGGAGTCCCTCATGACCGACGCCGGCACCCCCGCCCCTGACACCGCGCCCGACGGAACCGAGCCCGACGAGCATCCGGAACTCGCCGCCGGCACCGCCGTGCCCGACCAGCTCACCGACGAGCCCACGATCACCCCACCCGTGGGCGCCCCGGGCGCCCCCGACGGCTCAGGCGCCGAGGACTGACGTCAGCCCACCTGCCGGGACTTCAACGATCGAGCCCTCGGAGGGCCGCCGCGAGCCACCGTTCGGCTCGCCTCGCGTTCACGGAGTACCGGTCCGGCACGATGGTCAGGCGCTCCGCGATGAGACGACCGTCGACCAAGCGTTCCCCGAGCAGAGCGTGCACGAAGTTCACGTCTTTCTCCCGATTCGCGCAGAGCTTCGCGACGCAGAGATCCTCTTTGTCCAGGCACCACCCCGTGTACTGGGTTCCTGAGACGCCTGCCGTGTTCGCGTTCTGCACCTTGACCAACCGGTCTCGCCAGCCCAGCGGCAGGATCGCGGTCTCGAGGTCCACTCCGTCGATGCTGAAGCCGTGCTGCTGCTCGAACGGCGACCACTCGCCCGCGACGCCTTCGATCAGATCGGCGAGTTCTGCGGTCTCGGCGTTGCTCGGCGCGATCGGCAGCACGTCGACCTCGAGCGACATCGTCGCCGCCCGCGGCAGCACGCTCTCGTCGTAGCTGCCGAGGATCGACTGCGACCCGACCACGATGACCTCGGACGCGCCGATGATCTGGCAAGCGGCCCGGATCGCGTGCTCGAGTTGATCGCGCCTCATGCAGCCAGCCGGCGGATGACCTCGGCGCGGGCATCCTGAGGCAGCACGCCCGCGAAGGGCGAGACCTCGCGCAGCTGCTGCGACCTCTCGTCGACCCCGATCATGGCATCGCGGAGGCCGCGCAGGTCGTGCTCTCGGATCAGCTGCTCCCAGACGCGCAGATTCCCCGTGTGAGGCTCACCCTGGACACCTCGAGCCAGCCGTTCCAGATTGCGGTCGATGACCGGCAGCCAGAGCACCAGAGACTCGGCGTCGAGATCTTCGGCCAGCCGACGATGCAGCGCCCACCGAAGCCGGTCGGACCGCGAGAACTCGACCGGTTCCACCACACGGACCGTCTCCGAGCGATGCCCCATGCACGCGAGGAGCCGCGCCAGCATCTCTTCGCTGAACGACGTGCGCCCGCTCAGGAACTGGCTGATGCTCGGCTGCCGCACCCCGCTCATGCGAGCGAGCGACGACTGGCTCGTGCCGGTCGCCGCCATCACCTCCCGAAGGACCGCTGCGCGTTCTTGCATGGCGCGATGATAGCAGTGAATGCTATGGACTGCCCAGAATTAAGGCAAGCTCTACCCGGTCCGCCGGGACAGGCGCCGCAGGGTCAGCGGCCGGAGCGGCGGAGCAGCGTTCCCGTCGCGATGAGGAGGGTGCCGATGCCGCCCGCGAAGGCGCTCACGCCGAAGGCGAGCACCGCCGTCATCAGCGAGGTGCGGAGCGCCGCCGCCGTCGACAGGGCCGCGCTCTGCTTGCGCAGCTCGGCCGCCTCGTCGCTCGCGCCGTCCACGCCGCGCAGGGCGGCGCTGATGGCGGCGAAGGTGCGCCCGCCCGCCCCGCGCTCGGCGTTGCCCTTGATGACGAGTGCCTCGACGTAGGCCGTGACCGGGCCCTGCACCCGCTTGCCCTTGAGCATCGGTGCGTTGCCCGGCACGTCGATCTTCTCCGCGCGCAACTGCGTGGCCACGGCGATCCAGGCACCTGCTCCGACGGTCACGAAGAGGCCTCCGGCCGCTATGGCGAGACCGCCGACGGAGCGGAGGTCAGGGGCGGTGGGTGACGACGTCATCGACGGTCCTTCTCTCAGGGCGAGCACACGGAGGAGCGGTCAGTTGTTGAAGCGGAACTCAACCACGTCGCCGTCCTGCATGACGTAGTCCTTGCCCTCGATGCGGGCCTTGCCGCGCGAGCGGGCCTCGGCGATCGAGCCGGTCTCGACGAGGTCGTCGAACGAGATGACCTCCGCCTTGATGAAGCCCTTCTGGAAGTCGGTGTGGATGACGCCGGCCGCCTGCGGCGCCGTCCAGCCCTTGCCGATAGTCCAGGCGCGCGACTCCTTGGGGCCCGCGGTGAGGTAGGTCTGCAGGCCCAGCGTGTCGAAGCCGATGCGGGCGAGCTGGTCGAGGCCGCTCTCCTCCTGGCCGGTCGACTCGAGCAGCTCGGCGGCGTCGGCGGGGTCGAGGTCGATCAGCTCCGACTCGAGCTTCGCGTCGAGGAAGATCGCCTTCGCCGGGGCCACGAGGTCGGCGAGCGCACCCTTGCGGGCCGGGTCGTTCAGGATGGCCTCGTCGACGTTGAAGACGTAGATGAAGGGCTTGGCCGTCAAGAGGCCCAGCTCCTTGATGGGCGCGAGATCGATCGACGACGCCGAGAGCGGCTTGCCGGTGTCGAGCCAGGCGCGGGCCTCCTGCGCGGTGGCGAGCACGACGGGCTCGAGCTTCTTGCCCTTGACCTCCTTCTCGAAGCGCGCTTCCGCCTTCTCGAGGGTCTGCAGGTCGGCGAGCACGAGCTCGGTGTTGATGGTCTCCATGTCGCTCGCGGCGTCGACCTTGCCGTCCACGTGCACGACGTCGTCATCGACGAAGCCGCGGATGACCTGCGCGATGGCGTCGGCCTCGCGGATGTTCGCGAGGAACTTGTTCCCCAGCCCCTCGCCCTCGCTCGCGCCCTTCACGATGCCCGCGATGTCGACGAACGACACCGGCGCCGGCAGGATGCGCTCGCTGCTGAAGATCTCGGCCAGCTTGTCCAGCCGCGGGTCGGGCAGATTCACGACCCCGACGTTCGGCTCGATGGTGGCGAACGGGTAGTTCGCCGCCAGGACCTGGTTCTTGGTGAGGGCGTTGAACAGGGTGGACTTGCCGACATTGGGCAGTCCGACGATCGCGATAGTAAGAGCCACGAGCGTCAAGCTTAGCTTCCGGATGCGCGAGCCGAGCTTCGGGGTGCGCGGGGCCTGCCCGCCCGAAGCAGCGCCCCGCGCATCCGGAGCATTTCGCTAGTTCTGGGGGAAGCCCAGGTTGATGCCGCCGTGCGAGGGGTCGAGCCAGCGCGACGTGATCGCCTTCTCCTGGGTGAAGAAGCGGAAGCCCGCGAGGCCGTAGGCCTTCGAGTCGCCGAAGATGGAGTCCTTGACGCCGCCGAAGGAGTGGTATGCGACCGGCACGGGGATGGGCACGTTGATGCCGATCATGCCGACCTCGACCTCGTTCTGGAAGCGGCGGGCCGCCCCGCCGTCGTTGGTGAAGATGGCCGTGCCGTTGCCGTAGGCGCCGTTGTTGATCAGGTCGACGCCCTCCTCGTAGGAGTGCACGCGCACGACCGAGAGCACCGGGCCGAAGATCTCGTCGAGGTAGACCTTGCTCGTGGTGGGCACGTTGTCGATCAGCGTCGGGCCGAGCCAGAAGCCGTCGGCCTCGCCGTCGACCTCGATGCCGCGGCCGTCGACGACCACGGTGGCGCCGTCTGCCGCCGCGATGTCGATGTAGGACGCCACCTTGTCGCGGTGCACCTCGGTGACGAGCGGGCCCATGTCGCAGTTGCGGCGGCCGTCGCCGATCTTCAGGCCGGACATCCGCTGCTGGATCTTGGCGACCAGCTCGTCGGCGATCGTGTCGACGGCGACGAGCACCGAGATGGCCATGCAGCGCTCGCCCGCCGAACCGAAGCCTGCGTTGATGGCGGCGTCGGCGGCCAGGTCGAGATCGGCGTCGGGCAGCACCAGCATGTGGTTCTTCGCCCCGCCGAGGGCCTGAACGCGCTTGCCGTTGCGGGCGGCGGTCTCGTAGATGTAGTGCGCGATGGGGGTCGAGCCGACGAAGGAGATGCTCTTGACGTCGCTGTGGTTCAGCAGGCCGTCGACGGCCTCCTTGTCGCCGTGCAGCACGTTGAAGACGCCGTCGGGCAGTCCCGCTTCGGAGAACAGGGCGGCGAGCCAGTTGGCGGCGCTCGGGTCTTTCTCGGAGGGCTTCAGCACGACCGTGTTGCCGGCCGCGATAGCGATCGGGAAGAACCACATCGGCACCATCGCCGGGAAGTTGAAGGGGCTGATGATGCCCACGACGCCGAGCGGCTGCTTGGTGGAGTAGACGTCGACACCGGTCGAGACGTTCTCGGAGTACTCGCCCTTCAGGAGGTGCGGGAAGCCGGTGGCCAGCTCGACGACCTCGAGGCCGCGCGTGATCTCACCGGCGGCGTCGGAGAGCACCTTGCCGTGCTCGGCGGTGAGGATCTCGGCGAGCTCGCCCTTGCGCGCGTTCAGCAGCTCGCGGAACGAGAACATGACCTGCTGGCGCTTCGTGATGCTGGTGTCGCGCCACGCGGGGAAGGCGGCCTTCGCGGCGGCGACGGCGGCATCGATCTCGGCGCCGTTCGCGAGCGCGACGCTCTTGGACTGGCGACCGAGGGCCGGATCGAACACGGGGGCGGTGCGGCCGCTCGTCGACACGAGCTCGGCCCCGCCGACCCAGTGGTTCACGACGGGCAGCTGGCCGGTGGAGACATCGTCTGACATGATTCCTGACTTCTTCGGTGGGAACGGGTTGCTTCGATGGAACGGGTCACTTCGGTGGAACGGGTGCTTCGGTGGAACGGGTGCTTCGGTGGAACGGGTGCTTCATCGATGGAGCTGAATCACGCCAGCCTAGGGCTTCGGGCCGACGTTGGGAGGGCGTGTCGACGTGGCGATCCGCCGTTGTCGGTGGCCGCTGACACACTGGGGGCATGGACGCACTCCTCCCCCTCGTCATCGGTCTCCTCCTGGGCCTCGCGCTCGGCGTGGCCGGCGGGTGGCTGCTCGCACGCAGTCGGCGGGCGGATGCTCGTTCCGCGGCCGACCCGGCCGTCGAAGCCGCACTGGCCGAACGCACCGCCGACCTCACCGAGGTGCGCGGTCGCGTCGAGCAGCTCGTCGACGAGCGGGCGGCGCTGCAGAGCCGGCTCGCTGCGGTCGACGCCACGGCCACCGCGCTGCGCGAGCAGGTCGACATCGGTTCGCTCGCCCACCGCGAGCAGATCGAGTCGGCCGCCCGCGCCCACCGCGAGCAGGCCGCCGCGGCGGCCGCGCAGTTCGAGGCGCAGCTCACGTTCGCGAAGGAGCAGGCGCGCGAGCGCCTGGCCCAGCAGGATGCGCAGTACAAGGCGCAGATCGCGAGCCTCGAGGAGCGACTGAGCGACTTCCAGCGCCGGCTCGCCGAGCTGAAGGAGGCCGAGGCCGCCCGTATCGACGAAGACAGCAAGGTGCTCGTGGCCCTGAGCCCCGTGCAGGAGAGCCTGAAGGCCGTGCAGGCGAAGGTCGTCGAGCTCGAGACGCAGCGCCAGCAGCAGTACGGCGAGCTCTCGCAGCAGCTGAAGTCGGCCACCGAGTCCGAGGAACGCCTGCGCTCGACAGCGGAGTCGCTGGCCTCGGCGCTCCGATCGAACAGCACACGCGGTGTCTGGGGCGAGACCCAGCTGCGCAGTGTCGTCGAGGCGGCCGGGCTCATCGAGCGCGTCGACTTCGACGTGCAGACGAGCATCCAGAGCGACTCGGGCGTGGGCCGGCCCGACATGGTCGTGCACCTGCCCGGCGGCAAGAACATCGCCGTCGACGCGAAGGTGCCGTTCGACGCGTACCTCGAGGCCTCGTCCATCCCGGCCTCGGCCACCGGTGCCGAGGGCGACCGCCGCACCCAGCTGATGAAGAAGCACGTCGCCGCACTGCGCAGCCACATCACGGCGCTCGGCACGAAGGGCTACTGGAACGGGCTCGAGGCCTCCCCCGAGCTCGTGATCGCGTTCATCCCGAGCGAGTCGCTGGTGTCGAGCGCGCTCGAGGCCGACCCGTCGATCATGGAGTTCGCCTTCGGCAAGCGCGTGGCGCTCGCGTCACCGGTCACGCTGTGGTCGGTGCTCAAGACCGTCGCGTTCAGCTGGCAGCAAGACGTACTGACCCAAGAGGCGCGCCAGCTCTTCGACCTGAGCCAGCAGCTCTACACGCGCCTCGGCAAGACGGCCTCGCACATCGACAAGCTGGGCCGCACCATCGACCGAACGGTCAAGGACTACAACGCCTTCATCGGCTCCTTCGAGCGCCAGGTCTTCCCCACCGCCCGCAAGCTGGGCGCCCTCTCCTCGGAGAGCCTCTTCCCCGAGCTCGCCCCCCTCGAAGAAACCCCCCGCGAACTCTCGGGCCACGAACTCCTGGCCGAACTAGAGGCAGCCGCCCCCGACACCGACACCAAGCGCGACGCCGACTACCTCGCCCACGAGTCCTCCCACCCGGAAGCCCCCTCCACAGTGGTCACCCTCGACTTCGGCGACGACAAAGCCGCCAACGCCTGACCCCCACCCACCCGCAGGTAGTGGACGCAACCCCTACCTCACCATCCCACGGGTAGTGGGCGCAGCCCCTACTCCACCATCCCGCGGCGGCGCCCGGCGGGCCGGGTGGGTTTTTGTCTCAGCCGCCTTTGAGCTCCGCTCAACCCCTAGGCTGAGGCGGAAATCCACCCGGCCCGCCGGGTAGTGGTACCTACAGCCACTTCTCCAAAAGATGGTCAGCTTCGATCCGCCGAATAGTCCCCGAATGCGACCGCAGCACGATCGATTCAGTCCGGATGATCGGCCCCAACCGCTTCACGCCGGCCACGAGCCCCCCGTCGGTCACCCCCGTAGCCACGAAGAACGTGTTGTCACTCCGCACGAGATCATCCGCCCCGTAGATCATGTCCAGGTCGAGTCCGGCGTCGATCCCCTTCTGCCGCTCCTCGTCGTCCTTCGGTGCGAGCCGCGTCTGGATGAACCCGCCCAGCGCCTTGATCGCACACGCCGTGGCCACGCCTTCGGGGCTCCCGCCGATCCCGACGCACATGTCGATGCGCGTGCCGTACCGGGCCGCGTTGATCCCGCCGGCGACGTCGCCGTCGAGCATCAGCCGGGTGCCGGCGCCGGTGGCCCGGATGTCCTCGATCAGCTGCGCGTGCCGCGGCCGGTCGAGCACGGCGACGCGGATGTCGCCGACGTCCTTGCCCTTCGCCGCCGCCAGCGCCCGGATGTTGTCGCCGATCGGCCGGTCGATGTCGATCACGCCGATCCCGTCCGCATCCGTCACGATCTTCTTCATGTAGAACACGCTGGAGGCGTCGAGCATCGACCCGCGGTCGGAGGCGGCAAGCATCGAGATGGCGTTCTGGCGGCCGGCGGCGGTGAGCGAGGTGCCGTCGATGGGGTCGACCGCGATGTCGCAGGAGGGCCCGCGGCCGGTGCCGACGTGCTCGCCGTTGAAGAGCATCGGCGCCTCGTCCTTCTCGCCCTCGCCGATGACGATCACCCCGGCGAAGTCGACGGTTCCGAGGAACTTGCGCATCGCATCCACGGCAGCACCGTCGGCGGCGTTCTTGTCGCCCTTGCCGATGAAGGGCTGGGCTCGGATGGCGGCGGCCTCGGTGGCCCTCACCAGCTCCATCGCCAGGTTGCGGTCGGGATTCTCATAGAGAGGTGCACTGTCGTTCATCGACGTTCCTTCCGAGGGTTCCCCGCCAGCCTATCCGGGTGGGCCGCGGCGGGAACCGCCGCCCACGCGCATCCGCCTGGCTGGAACCCGGCGGCTGGCTAGACTCGTCGTTGACACGGCACCGGCTGGAGCGCACGGCTTCGCTCGCCGGCCGCTCTGCCCACCAAAGGAGATGACATGCCCATTGCAACCCCCGACCAGTACGCCGAGATGCTCGACAAGGCCAAGGCCGGAGCCTTCGCCTACCCCGCCGTCAACGTCTCGTCGTCGCAGACGCTGAACGCCGTGCTGCAGGGCCTGAGCGAGGCCGGGTCGGACGGCATCATCCAGGTCACCACCGGTGGCGCCGACTACTTCGCCGGCCAGACCGTGAAGGCCCGCGCCACCGGCGCCCTCGCCTTCGCCGCGTTCGCGCACGAGGTCGCGAAGAACTATCCCATCACGGTCGCGCTGCACACCGACCACTGCCCCGAGCCCGCCCTCGCTGACTTCGTGCTGCCGCTCATCGCAGCCTCGGAGGAGGAGGTCAAGGCCGGCCGCAACCCCATCTTCCAGTCGCACATGTGGGACGGCTCGGCCGTGCCGCTCGGCGAGAACCTCCGCATCGCGGAAGACATGCTGAAGCGCACCAAGGCCATCAACGCCATCCTCGAGGTCGAGATCGGCGTCGTCGGCGGCGAGGAGGACGGTGTCAGCCACGACATCAACGAGCACCTCTACACCACGCTCGACGACGCGATCGCGACGGTCGAGGCGCTCGGCCTCGGCGAGAACGGCCGCTACATGGCCGCCCTCACCTTCGGCAACGTGCACGGCGTGTACAAGCCCGGCAACGTCAAGCTGAAGCCCGAGCTCCTGAAGGAGATCCAGGACGGCCTGACCGCCAAGTACGGACACGGCCCGAAGCCGCTCGACCTCGTCTTCCACGGTGGATCGGGCTCGACCGACGCCGAGATCCACGAGGCGGTGCAGAACGGCGTCGTGAAGATGAACATCGACACCGACACCCAGTACGCCTTCACCCGCTCCATCGCCGACACCATGTTCAAGAACTACGACGGCGTCCTGAAGGTCGACGGCGAGGTCGGCAACAAGAAGGTCTACGACCCGCGCGCCTGGGGCAAGATCGCCGAGACCGCCATGGCCGCTCGCGTGGTCGAGGCCACCCAGCAGCTGGGCTCCGCCGGCCACTCCGGCAAGTAGGGAACCGCGTGACCGACGAGCGACCGAAGCCCAAGTACGGAGAACTGGCCCCCGAGGGCTGGGTCTGGCAGCCGCCGAAAGAGGCGACCCCCGACCCCGTCCCCGAGGCCGAGACCCCTCCGGCACCGGCTCCGGCCGCTCGTCCGTCGGGCCGGCCCCCGGTCGATCCGCGCTGGCCGGCTCCAGATGCTCGTGCCGCGCGCTCCTCGACGGGTGCCCCGTCGGGCGACCCCGCCCCGGGTGCCGAACCGTCTGACGTCCCGGCCCCGAGGCGCGGCCTCGCCGTCGACGTCAACATCACGATCGTGCTGCTGGTGCTCGGCACCCTCTCGGTCGGGTCGAGCGTCGCCACGCTGCTCGACCTGAACGGCTACATGACGACGGCCGGAGCCGCCTTCGGGCTCGGCGGCTATCCCGCCAACGAGGTGACCCGCGTCACGGGCGTGACCGGCGCCGTGCTGCACGTGCTGCTGATCGCGGGAACGGTGTGGCTGTCGATCCGGCGCATCAAGCGGCAGAAGCTCGCGTTCTGGGTGCCGCTGACGGCGGCCGTGGTGTCGTTCCTGATCACCTGCATCTGCGTCGCGATCGCGTTCTCGCAGGCGCCGGAGCTGCTCGACTCGCTGACGACCTTGCCGGCGGTCGTGACCATCACGCCGACGCCGTAGCGACCGGACCTGCGCCGGGGCGGCCCGGCGCGGGACGCCCCGGCTCGGCGGCGCGAGCCCTACGCCGCAGCCGCTAGGCGCTGTGGCGGCCGCCGAGCGCGCGGGCGTCGCGGTTGCCCGCGGTGTCGCGACGCAGCTCCTTGGGCAGCGAGAACACGAGGTCCTCCTCCGCCGTCTGCACGGTCTCGATGTCGCCGTAGCCGGCGGCCGCGAGGTCATCCAGCAGCTCCTGCACGAGCACCTCGGGCACAGAGGCGCCGGAGGTGACGCCGACCGTCTCGACGCCGTCGAGCCACTCCTGCTTGACCTCGTGCGCGTAGTCGACGCGGTACGCGGCCTTCGCCCCGTACTCGAGGGCGACCTCGACGAGGCGCACCGAGTTGGACGAGTTGGCCGAGCCGACCACGATCACGAGGTCGGCGCCCTGCGCCACCTTCTTGATGGCGACCTGGCGGTTCTGGGTGGCGTAGCAGATGTCGTCGGACGGCGGGTCCTGCAGGTTGGGGAACTTCTCCCGCAGCCGGCGCACCGTCTCCATGGTCTCGTCGACGGACAGCGTCGTCTGCGAGAGCCAGACCACCTTGTCGGGGTCCTTGACCTCGATGTCGGCCACCGCATCCGGACTGCCGACCAGGGTGATGTGCTCGGGGGCCTCGCCCGCCGTGCCCTCGACCTCTTCGTGGCCCTCGTGGCCGATGAGGAGGATCTCGAAGTCGTCGCGGGCGAAGCGCACGGCCTCGCGGTGCACCTTGGTGACCAGCGGGCAGGTGGCGTCGATGGCCTGGAGGCCCCGGTCAGCGGCACCCTGCACGACCGCCGGCGAGACGCCGTGGGCCGAGAACACGACGTGGGCGCCCTCGGGCACCTCGTCGATCTCCTCGACGAAGATGGCACCGCGCTTCTCGAGCGTCGAGACGACGTGCACGTTGTGCACGATCTGCTTGCGCACATAGACCGGGGCGCCGTAGTTCTCGAGCGCCTTCTCGACGGCCACGACCGCTCTGTCCACTCCTGCACAATAGCCACGTGGGGCTGCCAGCAGCACACGCTTGTGACCGGTCACCGGGTTATCCTTTAGCCTGTTGCGAGTGCCGGGAATCCTCGGCATCGGCAGGCTGATGGTCGTCGCGTTGCTCACCCTTCGATTCTACGTGAGCACAACTGGGTGAAGGCCTGAAGGAGAGAACCAGACGTGTCCGACGCTCCCGCCCCCTCGTTCTCGTCGGGGCCTCCGACGCTCGAGAACCCCTGGCCCGTGGGCGAGCTGGCGCAGAAGATCCGCGGCTACATCGAGCGCCTCGGCACCGCGTGGGTCGAGGGCGAGATCACGCAGTGGGGCGTGTCGGGCGGCAACGTCTACGGAAAGCTGAAAGACCTGTCGGGCGACGCCACCGTGAGCTTCACCATCTGGTCCTCCGTCAAGGCGAAGCTGCCAGCCGACCTGAAGCAGGGCGACCGCGTGATCGCTCTGATCAAGCCGAGCTACTGGGTGCGCGGCGGCTCGCTCTCGATGCAGGTGTTCGAGATGCGGCATGTCGGCCTCGGTGACCTGCTCGAACGGCTCGAGCGGCTGCGCGCGCAGCTCGCCTCCGAGGGCCTGTTCGACCGCGGCCGCAAGCGCGCCCTGCCCTTCCTGCCGGGCACCGTCGGCCTCGTCACGGGCAAAGACAGCGACGCCGAGAAGGACGTGCTCCGCAACGCGCAGCTGCGCTGGCCCTCTGTTCGGTTCCGCGTGGTGCACGCGGCGGTGCAGGGCGACCGCACGGCCCGCGAGGTCGTCGCGGCCATCGAGCTGCTCGACGCCGATCCGGCGGTCGAGGTCATCATCGTCGCCCGGGGCGGCGGCGACTTCCAGAACCTGCTCGGCTTCAGCGACGAGGCCGTGGTGCGCGCGGCCGCGGCGGCGACGACGCCGATCGTCAGCGCCATCGGCCACGAGGCGGATGCTCCGCTGCTCGACCTCGTCGCCGACCTCCGCGCCTCCACCCCCACCGATGCCGCGAAGCGGGTCGTGCCCGACGTCACCGAGGAGCTGATGCGGGTCGACCAGGCCCGCACGCGCATCCGCACCCGGGTCGCCGCGACCGTCTCGATCGAGGTCGACCGGCTGACACAGATCCGTTCGCGGCCCGCGCTGTCGAACCCGGCCTGGATCATCGACTCGCGCTCGGAAGACCTCACGCGCTTCGTCGCCCGCGGCGAGGAGCTGGTCAGCCGCGTGCTCGAACGGGAGGGCAATCGGGTGCGCGAGCTCGTGGCGCACGTGCGCCAGCTCTCGCCGCAGCGCACCCTCGATCGCGGGTACGCCATCGTGCAGTCGATCTCCGGGCCGAACGCGGGGCACATCGTGCGGGCGGCGACGGATGCTCCGCAGGGCTCGCTCGTCACGGTGACGGTCGCCGACGGAGCGCTCGACGCGGTCTCCTCGGGTCCCTCCTCCACGGGTGCGGCCGCCGCGCCCCGCGTTCCCTCCTCGACCGGTGCGGACGGCGCAGCCGGCGTCTCCTCGACCGGTGCGGACGATGCAGCCGGCGTCCTCTCCTCCACAGGCGCGGGCGATGCGCAGCTGGACGCCGAGACCCGCGGCACCGCCGATCCCTCCGTCTCCGATCGATAGGATTGAGCCATGGCCTCCTCGCCCTCCCCCGACGTGCAAGCACTCTCCTATGAAGAGGCGCGCGACGAGCTGATCCGCGTGGTCGGCGAGCTCGAGCAGGGCTCTGCCACCCTCGAGCAGTCGCTCGCGCTCTGGGAGCGCGGCGAGTCCCTCGCGGCCCGCTGCGAGCAGTGGCTGATCGGCGCCCGGGAGCGACTCGACGCCGCCCGCAGCGGCTCGGCGGGCGAGTAGCCGTGGCCAAGAGCACCGAACCCCGCGTCGTCGCCGAGCTCGGCCGCCCCGAGACCCCTGAGGAGACCGCGGCCCGCAAGGCCGAGCAGTCCCGCCTCTACCGCGACCGCAAGACGCTGCGCAATCTGCTGTACGCCCTGCTTGTGTCGGTGGGGCTCGTCGCCGCGATCATCTTCCTGGTGCCGCGCCCCGAGGAATCGCTGCTCGAGAGCGTCGACTACCAGGACGTCGCCGCGAGCGCGCAGGCCTCGATGCCCGTGCCGCTGGCCGCGCCCGAGCTGCCCGAGGGCTGGACGTCGAACGCCGCCGAAGTGCGGTCCGGCACGGCCGACGGCGTGCTGTCCTGGTATGTCGGCCTGATCACGCCGCAGAAGCAGTACATCGGGCTGACCCAGGCGATCGACGCGAACCCCACCTGGCTCGCCGACCAGGTCGGCCGCGGGCTAGCCTCGGGAACGGTCTCGCTCGACGGCGTCGACTGGACCGTCTACGACAACCGCGACCGCGCCGGCTCGTCCGACGAGGTCGGCAACGCCGAGTACGCCCTGACCACCGAGTCGGGCGCCACCACCTACGTCGTGTTCGGCACCGCCGACCCCGACGAGATCGAGCAGGTCGCGGCGGCCCTCGCGGCCAACGTGCAGGAGCAGCCCGCGGAGGCAACCCGATGACCGACACCACCACCCCCACCCCCGACCCCGCCGGCACCCCCGACGCGGCCGCGTCCGATGACTCGACCGGCGAGGCCACGACGCCGGCACGGGTGTGGGCCACGATGTCGCGCGGCAACGAGCGGTTCGTCGCCGGCACCCCGAAGCACCCGCGTCAAGACGTCGAGACGCGCGCCGAGCTCGCCCACCTGCAGACGCCGCGCGCGGCGCTGTTCGGCTGCAGCGACTCCCGGCTCGCGGCCGAGATCATCTTCGACCTCGGGCTCGGCGACCTCTTCGTCGTGCGGAACGCCGGCCAGGTCATCTCCGAGTCGGTGCTCGGCAGTCTCGAGTACGCCGTCGAGGTGCTCGGCGTGTCGCTGGTCGTCGTGCTCGGCCACGACGAGTGCGGCGCCGTGCGCGCGGCCATCGACTCGCAGCTCCCCGACGCCGCTCCCCTCCCGCCGCACATCCAGTCGCTCGTCTCGCAGATCGTCCCGGCCATCGCCGAGGTGCCCACCGAGCGGGCCGACGACGGCACGCTCCTCACGGCTCCGGATGCGGGTCTGGTCGGCAAGGCCCACCTCCGCGACACCGTGCGCCAGCTCCTGGAGTCCTCCGAGATCATTACCGAGGCGGTGGCCGAGGGTAGATTGGCCGTCGTCGGCGCGAACTACCGACTGGCCGAGGGCCGGGCCGTGCCCGACGTGGTGGTCGGCCAGATCTGATCCCGGGCGTCTCCGAGATCACGCGGATGCGCCCCTCCCGCTTCACACCAGAAATCACCGACTCCGGCGCCCGGCGCGTCGTGGTCACGAAGAAAGGACGACCACACAGTGGTGGACAACGCCTCCGGAGTCGACAGCTCGGCTTCCGGCACCCCGACCTCCGACAGCTCGACCTCCGGCTCCTCGACCGAGTACCGCATCGAGCACGACACCATGGGCGAGGTGCGGGTTCCCGCGTCGGCGCTCTACGGTGCGCAGACCCAGCGCGCGGTCGAGAACTTCCCCGTCTCGGGCAGCGTGCTCGAGCCGGCCCAAATCGCAGCCCTCGCCCGCATCAAGAAGGCCGCGGCCATCGCGAACGCGCGCCTCGGGGTGCTCGACCAGTCGATCTCCGACGCCATCGCCGGCGCGGCCGACCGGGTCGCTGCGGGCGAGTTCGACGGGGACTTCCCGATCGACGTCTACCAGACGGGTTCCGGCACCTCGTCGAACATGAACATGAACGAGGTGCTCGCCTCGCTCGCCAGCACGGCGCTCGGCTCGAAGGTGCACCCGAACGACCACGTCAACGCCTCGCAGTCCTCGAACGACGTCTTCCCCACCTCGGTGCACGTCGCCGTGACCGGTGCGCTGATCCACGACCTCATCCCCTCGCTCGAGCACCTCGCGGAGGCGCTGGAGGAGAAGGCGGTGCTCTGGAAGACCGCCGTGAAGTCGGGCCGCACCCACCTGATGGACGCGACGCCCGTCACCCTCGGCCAGGAGTTCGGCGGCTACGCCTCGCAGATCCGCCTCGGCATCGAGCGCGTGCAGAGCGCCCTCCCCCGCGTCGCCGAGGTGCCGCTCGGCGGCACCGCCGTCGGCACGGGCATCAACACCCCCGCCGGCTTCCCGCAGCTGGTCATCTCGCTGCTCGCCGAGGAGACCGGCCTGCCGATCACCGAGGCCCGCGACCACTTCGAGGCGCAGGGCGCCCGCGACTCCCTCGTCGAGGCCTCGGGCGCGCTCCGCGTGCTCGCCGTGTCGCTCACCAAGATCTGCAACGACCTCCGCTGGATGGGCTCCGGCCCGAACACCGGCATCGGCGAGCTGCACATCCCCGACCTGCAGCCCGGCTCGTCGATCATGCCCGGCAAGGTGAACCCGGTCATCCCCGAGGCCGTGCTGATGGTGTGCTCTCGGGTCATCGGCAACGACGCCTCGATCGCCTGGTCGGGAGCTTCCGGAGCGTTCGAGCTGAACGTCGCCATCCCGGTGATGGGCACGGCGCTGCTGGAGTCGATCCGCCTGCTGTCGAACTCGGCCGTGCTGCTGGCCGACAAGACGGTCACGGGCCTCGAGGCGAACCTCGAGCGCGCTCGCGCCCTCGCCGAGTCGTCGCCGTCGATCGTCACGCCGCTGAACCGCGTGATCGGCTACGAGGCGGCGGCGAAGATCGCCAAGCACTCGGTGGCCAAGGGCATCACCGTGCGCGAGGCCGTCATCGACCTCGGCTTCGTCGAGCGCGGCGAGGTCACCCTCGAGCAGCTCGACACCGCGCTCGACGTGCTCTCGATGACGGCACCCCCCGCCGCCAAGTAGCCTCAGGCGGCGAAAAGCGCGAGCGAGGGCAGCAGCCCGAGCCAGAACCCTCCGAGAAGGGCCGGACCCACTGGGATCCGGCCCTTCTCGCCGTCTGCGCGGCCGGCGCCACGGCCACCGCCACCGGCACCGGCACCGACACCGACACCGCTACAGCCACCGCCACCGCCACCGCCACCGCCCGTAGTGGCGCTGACCAGATTCGCCAGCACCAGGGCGGCGACGCAGAACGCGACTCGCACGGTCGCACCACCGTCAGCCCCCTGCACGAGCGCCAGCAGCCCCGCCAGGAGCAGCACGAGCTTCACGTCGCCCATGCCGAGCACGCCGAGCGCCCAGAGCACCACAGCAGTGGCGCCCACCGCGAGGGCGACAGCGGCGGCTCCGAGCGCCACAGGCGGGTCGTGCAGCCCCACCGCCACAAGCGCCCAGGCCAGCAGCACCAGCCCCGGCACCAGGTGAGCGTTCGGGAGACGCCCGGCCCGAGCATCCGCCACCGCCAGCGGCACGCTGACGAGACCCAGGTAGAGGAACGGCACCGAGACAGGCAGGAGCTGCATGCCGCCACGGTAGGTGCTGCAACGGCGACGAGGGCGGCGGCTCCGCAGGCTGTGCAGAACCACCGCCCCCGACGGGATGGTGCAGGAAAGGCCGGGCTACGCCAGCTCGTTCGACTCCAGCATCTCGGTGACGAGCGCCGCGATGGCCGAGCGCTCCGAGCGGGTCAGCGTGATGTGCCCGAAGAGCGAGTGGCCCTTCAGCGTCTCGATCACGCTGGCGACGCCGTCGTGCCGGCCCACGCGCAGATTGTCGCGCTGGGCGACGTCGTGGGTGAGCACGACCCGCGAGTTCTGGCCGATGCGCGAGAGCACGGTCAGCAGCACGTTGCGCTCCAGCGATTGCGCCTCGTCGACGATCACGAAGGCGTCGTGCAGCGAGCGTCCGCGGATGTGCGTCAGCGGCAGCACCTCGAGCATCCCGCGGTCGATCACCTCGTCGAGCACGTTCTGCGACACCAGCGAGCCCAGGGTGTCGAAGACCGCCTGCGCCCAGGGGTTCATCTTCTCGGCAGCGTCACCCGGCAGGAACCCGAGCTCCTGGCCGCCCACCGCGTAGAGCGGACGGAACACCATGATCTTCTTGTGCTGCTGCTTCTCGAGCACGGCTTCGAGGCCCGCGCAGAGGGCGAGCGCCGACTTCCCCGTCCCCGCTCGACCTCCCAGCGACACGATGCCGACCTCGGGGTCGAGCAGCAGATCGATCGCCACACGCTGCTCGGCCGAGCGGCCGTGCAGCCCGAAGACGTCGCGGTCGCCGCGCACCAGCTGGAACGTGTCCCGTCCGGTGACGCGGCCGAGAGCCGAGCCACGGTCCGAGTGGATGACGAGGCCGGTGTTGATCGGCATGTCCCGCACGAGCGGCGTGGTGAGGCGTTCGTCGTCGTAGAGCGTCGACATCGCATCGGCTGAGAGCGTGATGTCGTCGAGCCCCGTCCAGCCGGAGTCGACGGCGAGCTCGGCCCGGTACTCCTCGGCGGCCAGGCCGATCGAGGCGGCCTTGACGCGCAACGGCAGGTCTTTCGAGACCACCGTGACGTTGAGGCCGTCGTTCGCCAGGTTCTGCGCCACGGCGAGGATACGCGTGTCGTTGTCGCCCAGCTGGAGCCCCGACGGCAGCACCGAGGTGTTGGAGTGGTTCAGCTCGACCCGGAGGCTTCCCCCCTCCGTGCCCACCGAGATCGGGAAGTCGAGCCGCTCGTGCTTGACCCGCAGCTCATCGAGGTTGCGCAGCGCCTGGCGGGCGAAGTAGCCGATCTCGGGGTCGTTGCGCTTGGACTCGAGTTCGGTGATCACGATCACCGGGAGGACCACGGCGTGCTCGGCGAACCGGAAAATCGCCTTCGGATCAGACAGAAGAACCGAGGTGTCCAGTACGTAGGTCACCTCGGCGGTCGTGGTCGAACTCGGTGCGGTGGTGCTGGGTGCTGCGTCCTCTCCGGTGCTGGTCCCGCTGGTCTTGTGAGTCATGGGCTCGGCCACATCCACTCCAACCCCGAGCGCTCGGCGCTCGGATCATCAGGCGATTCGGCCACGGTGGAGATCGTCGAAACGTACTTATGTGGCCGTCTCGATCAGGCGCCATGCCTGATGTGTCGAACCTACGTCCGATGGCGGGGGCGTGGGTTACGACACGCATCACAAAAGATTAACGGTGTGTTACACGGGTGTAATTCAGCTGCCGAAGCGACGCTGCCGCCGCGAGTAGTCGCGCAGCGCCCGCAGGAAGTCGACCTCGCGCACATCCGGCCCGAGCGCCTCCATGAAGTAGAACTCGCTGTGCGCCGACTGCCAGAGCATGAAGTCGCTGAGGCGCTGCTCGCCCGAGGTGCGGATGACCAGGTCGGGGTCGGGCTGGCCGCCCGTGTAGAGGTGCTCGGCGATGATGTCCTGGTCGATGGCCGCCTCGAGCTCGTCCAGCCCGTGACCGAGGCCGCGGTGCTTCTGGATGATGCTGCGGACCGCGTCCGCGATCTCCGAGCGCCCGCCGTAGCCGACCGCGAGGTTGACGTGGAGGCCCTTCCGCGAGGCGGTGCGCGCCTCGGCGCCGTCGAGCGCGGCGATCAGCGGCTCGGGCAAGCCCTCGTTCGTGCCCACGTGCTTGACCCGCCAGTCGCGGTAGCGCGAGATGTCGTCGGCGAGGTCGGCGATGATCTCGATCAACTCGGTGAGCTCGGCGCCGGAGCGGTTGCTCAGGTTGTCCGTCGAGAGAAGGTAGAGCGTGACGACCTCGATGCCCAGGTCGTCGCACCAGACGAGGAACTCGCGGATCTTCGCCGCGCCGGCCCGGTGTCCGTGGGCGGCGGTCTCGAGCATCCGCTGCTTGGCCCACCGGCGATTGCCGTCGAGGATCATGGCGACGTGCTTCGGCAGCACCGCGCCGCTGTCGAGACGCTTGCGGATGCGCCGCTGGTAGAGACGGTAGAGGAGGCCCTTCGCGACCCGCTTCTGTCCATTCGGCACATCGATACGTTACCCGCTCGCGCCGCCCGCCGCCTGCCGCCGCTCCCAGCCGGCGAACCCGCGGGCTGGCGTACTCTGAGCAGCATGCCCGAGCTCGACTCCGTACCGCCCACCGGCCCCCGCCGCGACGACCCGGCCGACGGCGGGCCCGACCTGCCGAACATCCCGCTGCTCGACGACGCGCTCGAGCACCCGCCGGTCGAGCAGAAGCCGAGCTGGCGCGGCTGGATCCACGCGGGCACCTTCCCGGTCACCATCGTCGCGGGCATCGTGCTGATCTCGCTCGCCGAGGGCGCGGCGGCGAAGTGGGCGAGCGCGGTGTTCATGCTCACGTCGATGCTGCTGTTCGGCAACTCGGCGCTGTATCACCGCATCGACTGGAAGCCGAAGACGAAGCTGCTGTTCAAGCGCATCGACCACGCGAACATCTTCCTGTTGATCGCCGGCACCTACACGCCCATCGCCGTGCTCGCCCTGCCGCCAGCGCAGGGCACGCTGCTGCTCGTGATCGTGTGGGCCGGGGCCCTCCTCGGCATCGGCTTCCGCGTGTTCTGGATCGGGGCGCCGCGCTGGCTCTACGTCATCCTCTACCTGGCGCTCGGCTGGGCCGCGGTGGCGTACCTCGGCGACATCTACGCGGTGAACCCGGCCACCATGATCCTCGTGGCCGCCGGCGGGCTCGCCTACACGGTGGGCGCCCTCGCCTACGCGCTCAAGCGGCCCAACCTCGTGCCGGGGCACTTCGGGTTCCACGAGCTCTTCCACACGCTCACCGTCGTGGCGTTCCTCTGCCACTGGACGGCCATGCTGCTGCTGGCGATCGACCCGCCGTTCAACGGCTAGGCGGCGCTGCTCTAGCGCTTCGGAGGGCCGGCCTTCGGGCCGGTGCCGTCGCCCGCGTCGTCGATGAGCGGATGCTCGGCAGCGCCCGCCCGCGAGGAGGGGTCGACCGTTCCATCGGCCACGCCGCCGCCCGCCGCGTCGCGCGCCGCGATCTCGGCCTCGAGCTCCTCGCGCACCTGGGCACGGAGGTTGACCCGCCGCACCCGGCGCACCATGTCGATGACGAGCAGCAGCGTGACGATGGCGATGCCGAACGTCACGATGAAGCCGATGATGCCCGGGGTGACGCTGTCGGGGTCGGGGATGCGCTCGTCGGCGAGGAACGCGCCCACCGCGGTGGCGACCGTGCTGCCCGCACCGGCGGGGGCGGTGAAGATCGTCATTCGCTGTCCTCGATCCCGTCGAACAGGTCGGTCTCCTCGGCCGGCCCGTCGATGCGGGACTCGATCAGCTGGAAGTCCTCATACGGCCACGCCCGGCGCTGGATGTCGTTCGGCCAGAAGAAGAAGGGGTGGTCGGGAGCGACCTGGCTGGCGTGCGCCCGCAGCGCACGGTCGCGCACGTCGAAGAAGTCGCCCGCAGGGATCTGCACGACCGTGTAGCTCGGCCGGTCTTTCATGCGCTCGCGCATCTCGGCGACCTGGGCGAGGAACGGATGCTCGGGCTCCTCCTCCTCCTCGAGCGCCTTCGCCACGGCCTCGAACTTCTCGGGGTTCATGATGCGGTCGTAGTAGAGCTTCGAGATCTGCCAGGCCGGGCCGGCCTCGGGGTAGGCGGCCGGGTCGCCGGCGGTCTCCCACGCGCGCATCGAGATCTCGTGGCAGCGGATGTGGTCGGCGTGCGGATAGCCGCCGATCTCGTCGTAGGTGATGAGCACGTGCGGGCGGAACTCGCGCACGGCCTTCACGAGCGGCGCGGTCTCGATGTCGATCGGCAGCACGCCGAAGGAGTTCACGGGCAGCGAGTCGCCCGAGCCGGGCTCGACGTAGCCGGAGTCGGCGTAGCCCAGCCAGCGGTGCTGGAAGCCCACCGCATCCTGAGCCGCGGCCATCTCGACGCGGCGGAGGCCAGCCATGTCGCGCTCGGCCCAGAGGCGCGGCTCGAGGCCCTCGTTCAGCACCGAGCCCCGCTCGCCGCCGGTGCAGCTGACCACCATCACCTCGACACCGCGGTCGAGGTAGTAGGCGTAGGTGGCGGCGCCTTTGCTCGACTCGTCGTCGGGATGCGCGTGCACGGCCATGAGGCGAAGCGTCAGTGGTCTCAACTCCTCGTCGATTGCGATTAGCCTGGAATGAGGCAGGAGCCTGTGGAAACCAGGCCAGATCAAGACTAATCGGTCCATCCGACAGTGGGTCCCAGGGAGGGCGCGTGAGCAGGCGAGCGGCCAGCGACGAGGAGCGTGAGGACGGAGCCTCCTTCGCCCCCGCGCCCGTGCCGCGGTCCGGTGACGCCGCCGACTCCCCCGCCCTCGCCGAGCGCTACGGGCGCACCCGGGCCCGCCTCGCCGGCCGACGACTGCTCGCGTGGATCGCCGGCGGCGCCGTCGCCGTGGTGCTCGTGGTCTGGGTGGTCTGGGCCGGGCTCGACGGCACGAACGCCACCATCGCCACGCAGGACACGGCGCACGAGGTGCTCGACGCCCGCAGCGTGCGGGTCGAGTTCGACGTCACGGTGCCCACGGGCACGACGGCGGGGTGCGTGGTGCAGGCCCTCAACGACCGCTTCGCGGTGGTGGGCTGGAAGGTCATCGAGCTGCCCGCCTCCGAGAACCCGACGCGGTCGTTCACCGAGGTCGTGCGCACCAGTGAGATGGCCTCGACGGGTTTGATTTCCAGCTGCTGGCTCACATAGTCTTTCCTGATCGTCCGGGCCGGGTGGCTCGGGCGTCCGCATGTTCGAGGAAGGCACTCCATGGCTGACGACACGCAGGTCACCTGGCTGACGCAGGAGGCGTTCGACCGCCTCACGAACGAGCTCGAGGAGCTCAGCGGACCGGGCCGGCTCGAGATCGCCAAGCGCATCGAGCAGGCGCGCGAGGAGGGCGACCTCAAGGAGAACGGCGGCTACCACGCCGCGAAGGACGAGCAGGGCAAGATGGAGGCGCGCATCCGTCAGCTCACGCAGCTGCTGCGCACCGCCCAGGTCGGCGAGAAGCGCGAGAGCCACGGCGAGGTCGAGCCGGGCGTCGTCGTCACCGCGCTGGTCGCGGGCGGCGAGGAGCGCTTCCTCCTCGGCAGCCGCGAGATCGCGGGCAACGCCGATCTCGACGTCTACAGCGAGCAGAGCCCGCTCGGCGCGGCCATCATCGGCCTGAAGATCGGCGAGAAGACCACCTACACGGCCCCCAACGGCCGCGACATCACGGTCGAGATCACCGACGTCGAGACCTTCAACGGCTGACCCGCACCTGACCGCACGGGCGGCACGAGCCCACGGGCGCCCGGGTACGGGCCCGACCTGACCGCTCGGGCGGCACGAGCCTCACGGGCGCACGCGCCCCGGAAGGCCGCGGGCCTGCGCTCCTACTCGTCGACGCGCACCTCGTAGCCCGCGTCGCGGAGCTTCGCCACGACCTGGTCGCGGTGCTCGGGGCCGCGGGTCTCGATGTGCAGCTCGAGCTCGACCTGGCTGATCTGCAGGCCCTTGCCGTGGCGCGTGTGCTGCACCTCGACCACGTTCGCGTTCGCCTCGGCGACGAGCTCGGCCGTGCGGGCCAGCTGGCCGGGGCGGTCGGGCAGCATGATGCGGAGCTTGAGGTAGCGGTCGCTCGCCGCGAGCCCGTGGCTGATCACGCGCTGCATCAGCAGCGGGTCGATGTTGCCGCCCGAGAGCACGGTGACCGTCGTGCCCGCGTTCTTCACCTTGCCCGCGAGGATGGCCGCGACGCCGACGGCGCCGGCCGGCTCGACGACCTGCTTGGCACGCTCGAGCAGCAGGAGCAGGGCCCGCGCGGTGTCGGCCTCCGACACGGTGACGACCTCGTCGACCAGCTCGCGGATGATCGTGAAGTTCAGAAGGCCCGGGCGGGCGACCTGGATGCCGTCGGCGATCGTCGGCATGGTGACGATCGAGACGGCCTCCCCCGCGGCGAGCGAGGGCGGGTAGGCGGCGGCGTTCTCGGCCTGCACACCCACGATGCGGATGCTGCGCCCCTGCGCCGCGGCCTGCTGCTTGGCGGCGGCCGCGATGCCGGCGATCAGCCCGCCGCCCCCGATGGGCACGACCAGGGTGTCGGCATCCGGAACCTGGTCGAGGATCTCGAGCCCCAGCGTCGCCTGGCCCATCACGACGTCGAAGTGGTCGAACGGCGGGATGATGACGGCACCGGTCGCCTGCGAGAACTCGGCCGCGGCGCCGAGCGCCTCCTCCACCGAGTGGCCGCGCAGGATGACCTCGGCGCCGTACGCCCGGGTGGCTTGGAGCTTCGGCAGGGGCACGCCGATCGGCATGAAGATGGTGGCGGCGATGCCGAGCTCGCGCGCCGCGAAGGCGACGCCCTGGGCGTGGTTGCCGGCCGAGGCCGCCACGACACCGCGCGACTTCTCGGCGTCGCTGAGCGCCGAGATGCGGTTGTAGGCGCCACGGATCTTGTACGACCCCGTGCGCTGCAGGTTCTCGCACTTGAGGTACACCGGCGAGCCGATGATCTCGGCGAGGAACCGCGAGCTCTCCATCGGCGTCACCTGGGCGACCTGCGAGACACGGACGCGCGCCTCCTCGATCTCGAGGAGCGACGGGTAGGCGAGCCGCGTGGGGGAATCAGTCATGGGCGGGTGGGTCCTTCGGTTCAGGATGCGCGGCTTCAGGATGCGCGGGAGCGGCCGGGGCTGAAGCGGCCGGGGCGGCGGCGCCGCCGCCCACCGGCGGGCCGCCCTCGGGCGGCGCGACCGCCGGCGTGAGGCCGGCGGCACGATCGTCCCGCCAGCTCACCCCAGCGATGTAGTTCACCATCACGTTCAGCGTCGCGACCACGGGCACCGCGAAGAACGCCCCCGCGATCCCGGCGACCATCGACCCGCCCGCCACCGACAGCACGACGGCCAGCGGGTGGATGCGCACCGCGGTGCCCATGATGAACGGCTGCAGCACGTGCCCCTCGATCTGCTGCACGAGCAGCACCACCCCGAGCATGATCAGCGCGATCACCCACCCGTTGTAGACCAGCGCGATGAACACGGCGACGGCGCCGGTCAGCACCGCGCCGATGATCGGGATGAACGACCCCAGGAACACCAGCACCGCGATCGGGATCGCGAGCGGCACCTGCAGGATGGCCGCCCCGATGCCGATGCCGAGCGCGTCGATCGACGCCACCAGGATCTGCACCTTCACGAAGTTCTGCAGCGTCTGCCACCCGGTGCGCCCCGCCCCGTCGGTGGCCGCGCGGGCCTTGCGCGGGAACAGGCGCACGACCCAGCGCCAGATGCGCTCCCCGTCGATCAGGATGAAAAGCGTCGCGAAGAGCGTCAGCAGCACACCCGTGAGCACGTGCCCGATGCTCGAGCCCACCGCGGCGGCCCCCGAGATGAGCATGCCGCTGTCCTGCTGCACCGCGTCCCAGATCTGGGTGACGTAGCCGTTGAAGTCGCTCTCGGAGATCTGCAGCGGCGACGAGGCCAGCCAGGACTTCAGCTCGTTGTACGAGGTCATCGACTGCGAGCGCAGGTCGGCGAAGCCCGACGACACCTGGGTCGCGACGAGGAAGATGAGCGCGGCGACCACCACGAGGGTGCCCACCTCGGCAGTCACGATGGCGAGCCACGAGGGCCACCGGTGCCGCACCAGGAAGTTCTTGAACGGCACCAGCAGCGCCGACAGCACGACCGCGAGCATCACCGGGATGATCAGCAGCCGCAGCTGGATGATCAGGAAGACGAGCACCGCGAGCACGCCCAGCACCACGAGGATGCGCCACGACCAGGCGCCCGCGATCTGCATGCCGGCGGGCACGGAGTCCAGTGCGTCCCGACGGGTCCTGCCCGGTTCCTTCTCGGCCATAGGGGTCAGTCTAAGAGCGGTCGTATGCGTTCGCCCGCATGCAGGGCACTACTCCCAGCGGGACACCGCCACGGGCGCTCCGTCGAACTCCAGCACGACCCGCTCGTCGACCGCGCAGACGAGGTTCGCGGGGTGCTGCACCGTGAGCACGGTGCCGTCCTCGAGGGCCACCGTGGTGCGGCGGTACGAGCCCAGGAAGCTCGTCGAGACGACCTCGGCGGGTACGGCCCCGGCCGAGGCGGGGGTTCCGGATGCTCCGCCCGACGCCCGGGCCAGCCGGATGTCCTCGGGCCGCACGAACGCCACGACCTCACCGTCGGGCTGGGAGGGGTCGATCAGCGGCAGCCGCACCGTGCCGAGCTGCACCGTCCCGCCGGACACCGAGCCGCGCATCCGGTTGCTCGACCCCACGAATTCGGCCACGAACGGCGTCGCCGCGCGGGAGTAGATCTCGTCGGGCGCGCCGATCTGCTCGATCTGCCCGGAGCGCATCACCGCGACCCGGTCGGCGGCCGCGAGGGCCTCCTCCTGGTCGTGGGTGACGAAGACGGTGGTGATGCCGAACTCCTGCTGGATGCGGCGGATCTCGTCGCGGAGCTGCACGCGCACCCGGGCGTCCAGCGCCGAGAGCGGCTCGTCGAGCAGCAGCACGCGGGGCTCCGTGACGAGCGCGCGGGCGAGGGCGACACGCTGCTGCTGGCCGCCCGAGAGCTCGTGGGCGTAGCGCCCGCCGAAGCCGCCGAGGCCGACCATCTCGAGGGCGTCGCCCGCTCGGAGGCGTCGCTCGTCGGCGGGCACCCGGCGCATCCGGAGACCGAACTCGACGTTGGCGAGCGCCGTCATGTGCGGGAAGAGGGAGTACGACTGGAACACCATGCCGATGTCGCGGGAGCGCGCGGGCAGGCCCGAGACGTCGGAGCCGTCGATCAGCACGGTGCCGTCGGTGGCGCTCTCGAGCCCGGCGAGCACGCGCAGGGCGGTCGTCTTGCCGCAGCCCGAGGGGCCGAGCAGGGCGACCAGCTCGCCGGGCTCGATCACCAGGTCGATGCCGTCGAGGGCGCGGGCGCCGCCGGCGAACTCCTTGACGATGCCGCGGAGCTCGACGCGGGAGCCGGTGCTGCGGGGCTCGTCGAGCACCGGGGTGGCGGATCGCGGGGGCGAGAGGGTCATCGGAGGGCTGCTTCCTGGGTCGTGGGCTCGGCGGCGCCGGTGGCCGGAGCGAGCGGGGTGGTGGGCGCCGCCGGGGCGGAGGGAGGGGCCGTGCGTCGACGCCGGGAACCCGGGCCGCCACCGATGCGCCCGATGGCGACGAGCAGGACGAAGGCGAACACGAGCGCCAGCAGGGCGATGATCACGGCGATGTAGGGGTCGGCCTTCGAGACGACGACGAGGGCGGTCTGCAGGTTGACCCGGTTGAGGAGGGCCGCGATCGTGTACTCGCCGAGCACCACGGCGACGGCGATGAACGCGGCGGCGAGCAGGCCCCGTCGGATGTTCGGCACCACGATCCGGAACAGGATCGTTGCCCAGCCGGCTCCGAGCGATCGCGCCGCCTCGCTGAGGGTCACGACGTCGACGGCCTGCAGGTTCGCCTGGATGGAGCGGTAGGCGTAGGGCAGCACGATGACGCCGTAGGCGAAGGCCAGGGTCCAGACACCGCTGCCGAACATCCGCGCGACCACCGAGTAGACGGGGGCGAGCCCCACGACCAGCACGATCGCCGGGATGGTGATGGGCAGCAGGCAGACGAACTCGAGCACGCGCTGGAGCTTCGGAAAGCGGATGCGCACCAGCACCATCGTCGGCACCAGCAGCACGAGCATCACCGCCACCGTCACCACGGCGAGCAGCAGCGAGTTCGTCAGGCCCGTGACGATGGGCTTGTACTCCCCCGTCAGACCGCCGCCGAACACCGCGGCCCAGCGGTCGAGGGTGTAGCCGCCGCCGAGTCCGCCGCGCAGAGTGAACTCGATCATCGAGGCGATGGGCACGAGGAAGAGCAGGCCGATCACGGCGACGATGACCCAGCGCGTGGCCGTCGAGGGGCCCGGATGCACGCCCGACCGGTCGCGGCGGCTCACGGCTCGGGTGCCGGCCGTGTCGCGGGCGCTCATCGCACCCACCGCGCGGTGCGCCGCATCAGCAGCGAGTAGAGGGTCATCACGACGACCATCACCACGATCATCCCGAGCGCCAGGGAGCCGGCGAGGTTCTCGTGCCCGAGCACGGTCTCGCTGGTCAGGGCGCTGCGGATCTGCAGGGGCACGATCTGCGAGCCCTGGCTCGTCAGCGCGGCCGCTGTGGCGAAGGAGGAGAAGGCGTTCGCGAACAGCAGCAGCAGGCTGCCGAGGAAGGAGGGCAGCAGCACGGGCAGGCCGATGTGGCGCCAGTAGCTGCCGATGCCGCCGCCGAGCATCGCGGTCGCCTCGGCCCACTGGGGCTTCAGGCTCTCGAGCGCGGGCGAGAAGGTGATGATCATCAGGGGCACCTGGAAGTAGATGTAGGGCAGGATCAGGCCCGGCACGTCGTAGAGCCAGACGCCGTTCGCGAAGATGTCGACGCCGAGGCGGTCACGCAGGAGCACGGTGATCATGCCCTGGATGCCGATGGTCGCGACGAAGGCGAAGGCCAGCATCACGCCGCCGAACTGGGCGAGCACACCGCTCGCGGCATCGACGACCGAGCGCAGGATGCCCGTGGGCTTCGCACCGATGAGCGCGTAGCAGAACAGGGCGCCGACGAGGGCGCCGACCACGGCCGTCAGGGCCGAGAGCCAGAGCGAGTTGCCGAAGGTGGCGAGGAGCACGGGGTTGCCGAGGGCGGTGATGTTGTCGAGCGTGAACGCGCCGTCGCCGTCGAAGAAGCCGGTGCCGACCGCGATGACGGTGGGCAGGGCGAGGAAGAGCAGGACGTAGGCCGTGAACGGCACGAGCCCGAGCACGCTCCCGCTCCCGGCGAACCGGGAACGGGAGCGTGCGCGGGGCAGGGTGGTAGAGGTCACTGGACCGCCGACGCCCACTTCTCGCCGAGCAGGGTCGAGGCGGCCTCGGCCTGGTCGGCGTCGGGAACGACGGTGTCGCCCGGGACGGTCGGCAGGGCCTTGAACAGGTCCTCGTCGATCGTGCCGGCCTCGGCCATGGCCTCGGCGCGCACGGGGCGGGCGCCGCCGGCGAGCCAGAGGTTCTGGGCGTCGTCGCTGTAGAGGAACTCCTGCCAGAGGCGCGCGGCCGCCGGGTGCGGGGCGTCGACGTTCACGGCCTGGTTGTAGTAGCCCGCGTAGCCGGTGCCCGGGAGGATGGTGACCTTCCAGTTGCGCTGGCCCTCGAGGTCCTTGCCGTAGCCGACGTTGAGGTAGTCCCAGTCGAAGACGACGGGGGTCTCACCGGAGGCGATGGTGGCCGGGGTCGGGTCGATCTTCACGAAGTTGCCGGCCTTCTGCAGCTCGCCGAAGAAGTCGATGCCGGGCTGGAAGTCGTCGACCGAGCCGCCGTTCTGCACCGCGGCGAGACCGACCGCGGCGAAGGCCGCACCGGCCTGGGTCGGATCGCCGTTGATGGCGACCTTGCCCTTGTAGTCGGCGCCGAGCAGGTCGTCGAGGCTCTTGGGCTCGGGAACCGCGTCGGGGTCGTAGCCGATGGCCATGTATCCGCCGTAGTCGCCGGTCCAGAGGCCGGACTGCTCCTTCAGGGCCTCGGGGATCTCGTCCCAGGTGGCGACCTGGTAGGGGGCGAACTGGTCGGTGCTGGCGAGGGCCACCGCGGCGCCCACGTCGAAGACGTCGGGGGCGGTGTCCTGGCCGGCCAGGTTCTCGGCGGCCTGGATCTCCTCGGCGCTGGACGCGTCGGGGGTGGCCTCGTTGATCGTGATCTCGGGGTACTTCTCGGCGAAGGCGTCGAGCACGGCGCCGTAGTTCGCCCAGTCGCGGGGCAGCGCGATGACGTTCAGCGCGCCCTCCGCCTTGGCGGCCTCCTCGAGGCCCTCCAGGCCGCCGAAGGCGTCGAGGTTCGTGGCGGTGGCGGCGTCGACCGAGCCGCCGTCGGTGCTGGAGCCGCCGGAGGCGGAGGCGTCGGCGGAGCAGCCGGCGAGGCCGAGGGCGAGGGCTGCGGCGACGGCGGTGCCGGCGAGCGCGAGGCGCTTGGTGAGCAAGGGTTCTCCTTCATCGGGTTTTCGTGCTTCGGGTGTTCTTGTCTTCGTGTCTTCTTGGTGACCTCTGGACAGTAGGAGCGCCGGGCGACCCCGCGCCGTCTCCGCCGTGAACCGATGGTGAACGACTGATGTCGGTGGCGATGGGTAGGGTTCTGATGTGGCCGATGACCTGTCCCCCGCACTCGCCCGGCGAGTCGCTCTCGCCGCCCAGGGCTTCGGCGGAGCATCCGTCGCCGTGCCCGGCACCCGCCAGTTCAACCTGCTGCTCGGGCGCCTCGCCCTGCTGCAGATCGACTCGGTGAACGTCTACGAGCGCAGCCACTACCAGCCCGTGTTCGCGCGGCTCGGCGGCTACGACAAGGCGGTGCTCGACGGGGTCACCTATGGGCGCGGGGTCACCGAGTACTGGGCGCACGAGGCGTCGTTCCTGCCGGTGGCGACGCTGCCGCTGCTGCAGTGGCGCAAAGACGAGTACCGCGACTACTACGCCGCCCGACCCGACTCGTGGGCCGCGTCGAACGGGGCGACGCTCGACTGGCTGCGCGCCGAGCTCGCGGCGCGCGGGCCCCTGCGGGCGAGCGAGATCGAGCACGAGTCGAACCGGCGGCAGGGGCCGTGGTGGGGCTGGTCCGACGTCAAGCGCGGGCTCGAGACGCTGTTCCGGCAGGGCGACGTGGTGTCGGCGGGGCGGCAGCGGTTCGAGCGGGTGTACGGGCTGCCGGCGCAGGTGCTGCCGCCGGCCATCCTGGACGCTGCTGCGTCGGTCTCGCGGGGCGATGCCGTCGCGTCGCTGGTGTCGCAGTCGGCGCGGGCACTCGGGGTCGGCACGCTCGGTGACATCGCCGACTACTTCCGGTTGAAGCAGGCGGATGCGCGTTCCGCCGTCTCCCGCCTGGTCGACACGGGCGAGCTGCGGCCGGTCACGGTTCCGGGCTGGAACCGTGAGGCCTGGCTGCACCGCGACGCGCGGCTCCCGCGGCGCCTGGAGGCGGCCGCCCTCCTCTCCCCCTTCGACCCCGTGGTGTGGCGGCGGGAGCGGGCGCTCCGCATGTTCGACTTCCACTACCGCATCGAGATCTACACGCCGCAGCCGCAGCGCACCTACGGCTACTACGTGCTGCCGGTGCTGATCGACGACCGCATCCCGGCCCGCCTCGACCTCAAGAGCGACCGGCAGGCGGGTGTGCTCCGCGTGCAGGCGGCCTGGGCCGAGCCGAACCTTCTCGCCGGGGACGTCCCGCGCATCGCCGCCCTCCTCCGCGCGGCGGCCGCCTGGCAGAACCTCCCCGCCATCGCGGTGGCCCCCCGCGGCACCCTCGCTCCCGCCCTCACCGCCGCCCTGGCCTGAGCCACCCTCGCGCCCTGGCCTGAGCCGCGAGTGGTCACTTCTGGCGCGAAACTCCGACGCATCGCGCCAAAACTGACCACTCGCCCACAACACCGCCCTGGAGTGAGCCGCGACTGGTCACTTCTGGCCCCAAACACTGACCCTTGGCGCCAAACCTGACCACTCGCGAGATGGTAGGGGTTGGTGCATTGCGCCGAGACCGCGCGGCCCAAGGTCGGGCGGGCGGGGCCCGGGTCGGGCGGGCGCGGCGGCCTCGACGGCGCGCCCGCCGGTCGGAGCCGCCAGCACGGAGGATCCCGGTAGTCACCGGCCAGGTGCGCCGCAGAGGCGGCGGCGCACAGCCGGCGGCTGCGACGCAGGGCGCGAAGCGCCCGGAGTGGGCCCGGCGCAGTGGGCGGAGCTCACGGAGCCAGGCCGATGGAGTGGGCGGAGCCCACGGAGTCGTAGCTGCTGGCGCAGCTAAAAGGCACCGCCCATGGCCCGCAGGCGCTCGACGCGCTCGGGGATGGGCGGGTGGGTGGAGAAGAGCTTGTCGATGACGCCCGGCTTGTTGGGGTCGGCGATCCACATGTGTGACATCGACGAGGACTGGCGCTGCACGGGGCGGCCGTAGGCGGCGAGCTTCTGCAGGGCGCTGGCCAGCGCATCCGGGTGGCGGGTGGTGAGCGCACCGGTGGCGTCGGCGAGGTACTCGCGCTGCCGGGAGACGGCGAGTTGCACGACGGTGGCGACGAGCGGCGCGATCAGGATCGCGACGAGCCCGAAGACCATGACGATCGGGTTGCCGTTGTTGTTGTTGCGCCCGAAGAAGGCCATGCGCAGGAACATGTCGGCGATGAACCCGACGGCGACCACCAGCCCGAACACGATCATCGACACCCGGATGTCGTAGTTGCGCACGTGCCCGAGCTCGTGGGCCATGACGCCCTCGAGCTCCGCGTCGTCCATGATGTCGAGAAGGCCCGTCGTAGCCGCCACGATGGCGTGCTCGGGGTCACGGCCGGTCGCGAAGGCGTTCGGGGCCGGGTCGTCGATGACGTAGACCTTCGGCATGGGTGTGCCCGTGGTGATCGACAGGTTCTCGACGATGCGCCACAGCCGCGGGTTGTCGCGCTTCTCGATCTGGTGCGCCCCGCTCATCGCGAGCGCCTGCCCCGAGGCGGCGAAGTACTGGATGAGCGCGTAGCCGATGGCCACCACCAGCGTGATGACGACGATCGAGACGTTGCCGTAGATGTACGACGCCAGCCACCCGAGGCCGCCGATGATCAGCAGGAACAGGGCGATGATGACGACGGTGTTGCGCTTGTTCTTGGCTATCGCGGAATACATGGATTCCTATTCGCGGGCAGGCCGGCGGGGCCGGGCTAGAGGGGCAGGGCTAGAACTGCACGCGCGGCGGCTCGGCGATCGCCGCGACGTCGCTGACCTCGAAGAACTCGCGCTCCGAGAAGCCGAGGCGGCGGGCGAAGATCGTGTTGGGGAACTTCTTGATCTTGGTGTTCAGCTCGCGCACGCCGCCGTTGTAGAAGCGGCGCGACGCCTGCACCTTGTCTTCGGTGTCGACGATCTCGGCCTGCAGCTGCAGGAAGTTCTGGCTGGCCTGGAGCTGCGGGTAGGCCTCGGCCACCGCGAAGATGCTCTTCAGCGCGTTCTGCATGTGGTTCTCGGCCTGGGACGCCTCAGCGGGGCCCTGGGCCGACAGCGTCTCGGCGCGGGCGCGCGTGACGTTCTCGAACACGGCCTTCTCGTGCGCCGCGTAGCCCTTGACCGACTCGATCAGGTTGGGCAGCAGGTCGGCGCGTCGCTTCAGCTGCACCGTGATGTCGCTCCACGCCTCGTCGACGCGCACGTTCAGGGTGACGAGCGAGTTGTACGTGGCCCAGAGGTAGATGCCGGCGATGACGACCAGGGCGACGACGACGATGAGCGGGATCAGCCATTCCATGCGAGCAGTATATCGGCCGGGGAGCGCGCTCTCAGGGGGAAAGCGGCGCTCTCCCAGCTACCCCCGGCGCGACGTCGACGGGCCCCGCTCCCGAGGTCAGCGCGACTCGGCGAGCAGCCGGAACCACTGGTACGAGTCCTTCGGCGTGCGGGTGAAGTCCTCGAAGTCGACGTGCACCAGCCCGAAGCGCTGCGTGTACCCGGCGGCCCACTCGAAGTTGTCGATGAGCGACCAGACGTAGTAGCCGCGCAGGTCGATCGCCGACGCCGGCCCGCCACCCGTGACCGCCGACAGGGCCGCCTCGAGGTGGCCAGCCAGGTAGTCGATGCGGGCACCGTCCCGCACGTGGGGCGTTCCGTCGTGCTCGTCGAGCTCCCGCGCATCCGGGAACGAGGCCCCGTTCTCGGTGATGAACACCGGCGGCAGCGTCTCGCCGTAGCGCAAGGCCAGCTCGTCGAGGGCGACGCCGAGGTACTCGGGCGCGATCGGCCAGCCGAAGCCGGTGCTGCGGTACTCGGGCCAGGGCTCGAGGTGGAAGGGAAGCGACCCCATGGCGGTCGAGGTGCCGTCGGGGGTGGCCGAGCCGCCCGAGCCGGCGGCGATGCGGGTGGGCATGTAGTAGTTCAGCCCGTAGAAGTCGAGCTTCTGGCCGATCAGGGCGATATCGGCCGGGTCGGCCTCGCCGAGGGCCGAGAACAGCGGCTCGAAGCCCTCGGGGAACTCGGGGTAGCGGCCGAGCAGCACCGGGTCGGCGAAGACGCGGTTGTGCAGCACGTCGAACAGCTCGGCGAACGCCACGTCGGCGTCGGAATCGGTGGCCGGCACGACGGGCGAGTGCACGTTGACGATGCCGATCCCGCCGCGCACGTCGGCCGCCCGCAGCGCCTGCACGGCGAGGCCGTGACCGAGCAGCTGGTGGTGCGCGGCCGGCAGGGCGTTGAACAGGCGGGTGGCGCCGGGCGCATGCACGCCGAGGCCGTAGCCGTTCAGGGTGACGGTGGCGGGCTCGTTGACGGTGACCCAGCGGCTGATCCGCTCGCCGAAGCGCTCCCCCAGGAGGAAGGCGAGGTCGCCGAAGCGCAGCGCGGTGTCACGCCGCATCCAGCCACCGGCGAGCTCGTTCGGGGTGTCCCAGTGGAAGATCGTCGCCATGGTGTCGATGCCGGCCTCGTCGAGGCGGTCGAGCATCCGCTCGTAGAAGTCGACGCCCTCGCGCCGAAGCGGGCCCTTGCCCTCGGGCTGCAGGCGCGGCCAGGCGAACGAGAAGCGGTACGAGTCGGCGCCGAGGTCGTGCAGCAGCTGAACGTCCTCCTCCACCCGGTGATAGAAGTCGGATGCGCGGTCGGCGGTCGAGCCGTCGACGATGCGACCCGGCTGGCTCGTGAACGCGTCCCACACCGACTGGCCGCGACCGCCCTCGTGGGTGGCGCCCTCGATCTGGAAGGCGCTCGTCGCCGTGCCGAGCACGAAGCCGTCGGGCAGCCGGCCGCCGAGGTCGCGGGCGAACTCGCGCCGCTCCTCGGGCGTCATGCGGAGGGCGCCGCTCATGCGCCGGCCGTTCGATCGGTGCGCGTCGCCGCCTCGGATGCGGCCGAGGCCTCGACCGGGGCCCCGAGCACACGGTCGAGGTAGTCGTTCGTGAAGAGGCCGCTCGGGTCGAGGCGGTCGCGCAGGGCCACGAAGGCGCCGTGCTGCGGGTAGAGCGCCGAGAGGTCGGCGCCGGTTCGGGTGTGCAGCTTGCCCCAGTGGGGGCGGCCGGCGTGGGCGGTCATGATCTCCTCGACCGCTTCGAAGTACTCGCGGTGGTCTTCGCGATAGTAGCGGTGAACGGCGATGTAGCCGCTGTCGCGTGCTGTGGCGGTGGAGAGCCAGAGCTCGTCGGCGGGCGCGAACCGCACCTCGATCGGGAACGAGATGCGCCACCCGCGCTCCTCGATCAGCGCGTCGATCGCACGCAGCACCGCGGGCACGTCGGCGGCCGGCACCGCGTACTCCATCTCGCGGAAGCGCACCGTGCGGCGGGTGACGAAGACGCGGTGCGAGAGGTCGGAGAACTCGCGGTTCGACCAGAGTCGCTCGGCGAGACCGTTCACCGTGGGGATGATGCCCGGCACCATCCGGCCTGCGGCGCAGGTGATGCCGTAGAGGCCGTTCGCGAGCAGCGTGTCGTCGACGAACGAGCTCATCGGCGAGAGGGGGCGCGTCGGGGCGCCGGCGTCGAGGCGGGAGTTCGTCTTCGTGACGGCCGAGCGGGTGTGCGGGAACCAGTAGAACTCGAAGTGGTCGCTCGAGTCGACGACGCCGTCGGGGCCGTGCAGCCCGCCGAGCACCTCCTCGAGGGGCAGCGGACGCTCGACCGCGTGCAGCACGAAGGCCGGAACGCACTGCAGCGTCACGTCGACGATGATGCCGAGCGCGCCGAGCGAGAGCGCGGCGGCCGGCAGCAGCTCGGCGTTCTCGTGCTCGTCGATGCGCAGCAGCTCGCCGTCGGCCGTGACCAGGGTGAGCCCGACGACCTGGGTGGCGAGGCCGCCGAAGCGCGCGCCGGTGCCGTGGGTGCCGGTGGAGATGGCGCCGCTGATCGACTGCCGGTCGATGTCGCCCATGTTCGCCAGCGCGAGCTCGTGCGGGCCGAGCAGGGCGGGCAGCTGATGCAGGCGGGTGCCGGCCAGCAGGGTGACGCGGGCGCGCTCCCGATCGACCGAGACCAGGCCGCTCAGCTCGTCGAGCTCGAGCAGCACCCCGGTCGCCACCGCGATGCCCGTGAAGCTGTGACCGGCGCCGACCGCCTTGATGCGCTGACCGCCGCGGGCCGCCGCCCGCACGGCGCGCTGCACGGCTCCGATGCTCGTGGGCCGCTCGACCCGCTGGGGCTTCACCCTCTCGGTGCGCGCCCAGTTGCGCCAGATGCCGTTCGCCGCCGTCATGCGTCCATCCTCTCCGCCGCCACCGACACGGCCCTCCGCGCGAAGACGTGCCGGGCGAGCATCCGCGTCACAGGAACGCCTGCCCCTCGCCGCGGTAGCTCGGCACCTCGTCGACCACCGCTCCGTCGTCGACGACGCAGAACCCGTTCACGTGCTCGGCCAGCTCCCCCGACTTGGTGTGCCGCAACCAGACGCGGTCGCCCACGGCGAGCGCCGCCGCCGTGCGACCGGAGAGCGGCGTCTGCACCTCGCCCGCCATCTCGCGGGCCTGCATGCGGGTGCCGCTCGGCCAGACGACCTCGGGCAGCCGATCGGGCGCCGGCGGCCCCGATGCGATCCAGCCGCCGCCGAGCAGCGTCGCCATCTCGGGGCGCGGCTTCCGCACCACGGGCAGGGCGAACGCCGCCGCCGGCGCGGGGGTGAAGCGCGAGTAGGTGTCGAAGAGGTGTCCGCCGAACAGCCCTGACCCGGCCGCCACCTCGGTGACCGAGGGGTCGGCGCTGGTGGTCTCGAGCGATCCGGTGCCGCCGCCGTTGACGAACTCGAGCGGCGCCACCGCGCGCACCGCCGCCACCACGGCGCCTCGGCGCTCGGCGAGCTCGGCGGCCGAGCTCCGCTGCATCCAGTCGATCACGCGGCCCTTCACCAGCCGGTCGGCGAGCCCGCCGCGGGGGCGGTTGCCGACACCCGCGATCTGCGACTCGTAGGCCATCATCCCGACGAGGGCGAAGCCCGGTCGCCGCACGATCTCCTCGGCCAGTGCCCGCGCCTGGTCGACGGTGGCGACGGGCGAGCGCCAGACGCCCAGGCGGCCGAGCCCCGGTGCGGTGAACGAGGCGTCGAGCTCGATGGCGACGCGGATGACCGGCCGAGCATCCGGGGCGACGGCCCAGTCGATCAGGTCGAGGTGGGCGATCGAGTCGACCATCAGGGTGACTCCGGCCGCCGCGCGCTCATCGGCCGCGAGGGCCCGGATCGCGTGCCGGTCGGCGGTGGGGTAGCCCACCACGATGTCGGGCACCTCGTCGGGGCGGCGGGAGGCCAGCCAGAGCGCTTCGGGGAGCGTGTAGGCGAGGACGCCCGCGTATCCGGGCAGGGCGAGCACCGCATCCTGAACCGCCCGCACCCGGATGGACTTGCTCGCCACCCGGATCGGCAGGCCACCGGCCCGCCGCAGCATCGAGTGGGCGTTGTGCCGGAGCGCCTCGAGGCCGATCACCGCGACCGGCGGCTCGCGGTCGGCGGTCGCGGCGGTGAGGCCCCGCCAGTAGCGCTGGGCGTCGCGCCACGGCTGCCCGTCGGCGGGGTGCGGGCTGAGGTCGAGGGTCATCGGGGGCTCCAGAGGGGGCTGAGGTCGGGGGTCATCGCACGCTGTCGAGGGTCATCGCACGCTCCTGACGCGGCTGACGGCGAGCGCACCGGCGAAGCCGAACAGCGCCGAGACGAGGAAGAGCATCGGGAAGCCGCCGAGCAGCGTCACGATCGCCGCCCCCGCGAGCGGCGCGATGGCCTGGGGCACGGCGGTGGCGATGTTCATGATGCCGAGATCCTTGCCGCGGGAGGCCGGGTCGGGCAGCACCTGCGTCGCGAGCGCCTGGTCGACCGAGAGGAAGCAGCCGTAGCCGAGGCCGAGCAGCGCCGCCCCGATCATCGTGGCCGTGAGCTCGGGCACGAACGCGAGCAGCAGCGCCGCCAGCGCCTGCAGCACCGCGGCCGCCAGCACGAACACGCGCCGACGTCGCAGCCGGTCGCTCAGCGCCCCCGCCACCACCGACGCCAGCACCACGAAGATCGTGTAGATCACGATCAGCACGAGCAGGTCGTCCTCGGCGTTCGGGTCGTTCAGTCCGAACATCAGGAAGTAGAGCAGCAGCGTCGTGCCGAGCGCGTTGCCGATGTTCACCAGGATGCGGCTGAGCAGGGTGAAGCCGAAGTCCGGATGCTCGCGCGGACTCACCCACATGCCCTCCACCAGGGCGCGGAGAGTCAGCGGCGGTCGCTGCCCGGGGTGCAGCCGCGCATCCGGCACCAGGAGGCAGAACGGGGCCACCAAAAGCACCAGCAGCACCGCCATGGCCGCGTAGCCGAGCAGCTGCCCGGTGAAGAGCAGGGTCGCGAGCAGCACGCCGAGGATGAGGCCGACCGCCTGGGGCGCCGAGATGAACGCCGAGACGAGGCCGCGCTGGTCGACCGGAACCTGGTCGCTGATGGCGGCGGTGAGGGCCGAGGAGAGGATGCAGAAGCCGATGATGGCGAGCGTCCAGAAGACGCCGATGCCGAGGAGCTCGGTCTGGAGCCCCAGCAGCAGGAGGGAGGCGGCGAAGAGGAGGGTGCCGCCGGCGATCCAGGGGCGGCGGCGGCCGAAGCGGGAGGTGGTGCGGTCGGAGAGGGCGCCGGTGACGGGGAAGGCGATCAGGGCGAAGACACCGGCGATGGCCGAGATGACGCCGAAGGCGACGACGCTGTCGGTCCAGGCGGGGGTGCCGCCGGTGCCGGTGCCGGTCGCAGCCAGGTGCTGGTCGATCTGGAGCGGGAGGAGGAGCTGCACGGGGGTGAGCTGGGCCATCCAGATGCCGAGCCAGGCGGTGCCGAAGAGGGCGACCCAGCGGCCGCCTACCCGACGGGTGGGCTCGGCGAGCGCGTGCGGCGGGCGCGCTGCCGGCGGTGTCGGCGGGGGCGTCGGTGGGGTGGATGCGGCGGGCGGGATGGCGGTCATGCGGGCTCCCCGGTTCGGTCGGGTGGTGCAGACGTGGTGGTGCGGACGAGAGGGGGACTCGCGACGGATGCGGTCGCGGCGGCGGCGGCGAGCGGGCGGGCCTCGGCGAGCGGGCGGGCCTCGGCGGGCGGAGCGGCGCCGGGCGCGAGGGGGCGGGCCTCCGCCGCGAGGGCGCGGGCCGCGAAGGCCGCGGTGCGGTGGGCGCGGGCGTCGTCGGCGTCGGCGAGCCACGCTAGGGCGAGACCGTCGGTGAGGGCGACCAGGTGCGCGGCGACCTCGTCGAGGGGGCGCTGCCACGCGCATCCGCTTCTCTCGGCGGCCTCGGTCAGCGACACCGCGGCGAGCGCCCGGTAGCCCTCGTACTGGCGGGCGGCGAGGCCCTCGAGGCCGGGCGTGCGCATGGAGTACTGGGTCAGCTCGAACATCGCCCGCTCGCGCTGCGGGGCCTCGCGCACCGTGTCGAGGTAGCGCAGCAGCCCGCGTTCGAGCAGCCGCTCGAGGCTCTCGCCCTCGGCCGGCGGCACCGTGAGCACGACCTCGGTGCGCCCGATCACGTCCGCGACGAGCTCGGCGAGCAGCTCCTCACGGGAGGCGAACGCGTAGTGGAAGCTCGCGAGCTTCATCCCCGCCTCATCGACGACCGCCCGCGTGGTGGCCCCGGCGACGCCCGATCGCGAGATCACCGTGAAGGCCGCGGCGAGCAGGCGGCGGCGGCGCTCGGCGACGGGCAGGCGGGCCATGCGCGCTCCTCGCGGTCGGCGGTTCCGGATGCGGTGAGTGGGTCAGATGACCCAGTTGCGTCAGTATGGCCTGGCCGGGCTGCCGGCGTCTACGGTTGTCTCCGAATTCCATCCGAAACGCGGGCGAGGAGTTTTGCGCCCGCGGAGGCGTCTGGCTGAATGGGACGCGGTGTCGGCATCGCGGAGCAGGTGGGAACGGACGCCGTCGCCCCGCCGCGACGGCGCCGGGCGGGCGCGCGTCGCACGGACGCGCTCCGCGCTCGTCGTGGCCTCGGCGCTCGCCCTCGCGGGTCTAGCGGCCTTCGGCGCGCTGCCGGGCCTGGCCGCCTCGTCCGCCGCGGCCACGGCCCTGCCCGCGGTGGCCACGTCCCTGGCTGCTCCGGCGACACCGCTGTCCACCTCGGCCACGCCCGCGGCCGCCTCGGCTACGCCGCTCCCCGCCACCGCGCCGGGCGAGGTCGTCGAGCCGACCCCCACTCCGCCCCCGTCCGACTCCGTCGCGCCGTCGCCCGTGCCGTCGGCCGACCCCGACCCGGCGCCGGCGCCCGCACCGCCCGGCGCCACGCCCGACCCGGGCGACACCGTCACGCCCACACCGCCGCCGGTCGCGAACGGGCGGCCGAGCATCCTGAGCCCGGCGGCCGGCGAACTCGTGACGAGCGGCGTTCTCGTGCAAGGAACCGCCACGCCGGGCGCCTCGGTGCAGCTGCTCACCGGCGGATCGTCGGAGCCGCTCTGCATCGTCACGGCCGACGGCGACGGGGACTGGAGCTGCGCGGCGCCGCTTGCGAGCTCCCCCGCGACCACGCTGCGCGCCATCGCCCTGCTCCCCGGGGCCGACCCGGCCGAGACCTCGATCGACGTCGCCGTGCTCAACGCCCCCGTGGTCACCGGCGGCCCACGCGGCCCGCTCACCAACGGCGTCGTCGCCGGCACCGCGTTCCCGGGCGCGACCGTGACGGCGACCGCCGGCGACGTGGCCTGCACCGGCACCGCCGACGGCTCGGGCGCGTGGGTCTGCCCTCTCGCCGACGGCATCACCGACGGCGACCACTCGGTCAGCGCCACCCAGTCCACCGCCTGGAGCGGCAGCGCCTCGTCGCCGGCGAGCGACCCCGTCGCCATCACCGTCGACATGACCGTGCCGGCGGCCCCGTCGCTCGCCTCCCCGTCGTCAGGTGCGACCGTGTCGCTCGCCGGGCAGGGCTTCACCGGCCGCGGTGAGCCGGCCGCGACCGTGTCGGTCTTCGCGGACGCGCAGGTGCTCTGCGAGACCCCGGTCGGCCCCGACGGCGCCTGGTCGTGCACGGCCGCCGCGGCACCGGCCGGCCGTCACCGGGTCGCGGTGCTGCAGCAGGATGCCGCCGGCAACGTCAGCGTGCAGTCCGGCCCGCTGACCCTGCTGTTCCAAGATGCTCGCGCCACCACGAACCCACCGGGCACCGCCCCGGGCACACCGGGCCCGGCCGGGGGCCCGGCGGCCGGCACCCCGGGAGCGGCCCCCTCCTCCCCCGGCGGCGCGGCGCCCGCGCCCGGCTCGCCCGTCGATCCCACCCCGGGCGGCGCCGCGCCGTCCGCGCCCGGCACGCCCGCGGCGCCCGGCACGCCCGTCGCGCCCGGCACCGGACAGACGCCCGGCACCTGGTCGGACGCCACCCGCTTCACCTCCGCCCTGCAACCCGCCCTCGGCCCGGCCACGTCGGGACTGTGGTGGGTGGCGCTGCTCGCCGGAGTGCTGGCGCTCGTGCTGATCGCTCTGCCGACGCGGCTGCTCGCGGGAGCGGTGGGCACCCTCCGCGCCCTGGCGCCGGCCGCGGCGCCGACAGGTCTGGCGTCGACCGCCGCGCTGACAGCTCCGGCGTCGGCCATGCCGGCACGTCGGGCACATTCTCACGCCGCCCATGCCGTCGCCCCTGCCCCTGCCCCTGCCCCTGTTCCTGCCTTTGCGCCGGCGCCCGGAGGCGCGACCGCCGCCGTCGCCGCGCGCCTCATCACCGCGAGCGACCGCGTGCTCGGCCGCAACCGGGCAGCCGTCGAGTACGAGCGCGCGCCGCAGCTCACCGTCGGCCCGGTCGCCCGAGGCGTGCTCGTGCTGCTCGCCTCGGCCGCGGCCGTCACCCTGTCCGCCCCGGTCTCGGGCGAGCCCGCCTACCTCCGCCTGTTCCTCGCGGTGGCCGCCGCGCTCGCGCTCGTCAGCGCCGTCGCCACGGTGGTGCCGTCGGCAGTGGCGCGGGCGGCATTCGGTGTCGCGAGCCGGGTGCACGTGCATCCGTCGTACCTGGTGGTGTCGGCACTGCTGGCGCTCGTCACGCGGATGCTCGACCTGCAGCCCGCGCTCGTGTTCGGCCTCGTCGCGGGGCTCGTCGTCGCCGAGGGTGCCCGCCGGGCCGAACGGGGGGCGCTCGCGACGGTGCAGGTGGTGGCGCTGCTCGTGCTCGGCGTCGCGGCCTGGCTCGTGTCGGGCGCGCTGCAGCCGGGCGCGGATCTCGTCGGGTCGTCGCTCGGCTCGACCTCGACCGCCGTCGTGCCCGGCGATCCGGTGCTGGCCGCCGCGGCCGAGTTCGTGCACGTGGTCGCGCTGGCGTCGTTCGGCTCGGCGGCCGTGCTGCTGGTGCCGCTCGGACACTCGCTCGGGCGGCGGCTGCTCGATTGGTCGCCGACGACGTGGGTGCTGCTCACGGTGCCGTCGTTCGCGGTGCTCGCGAAGCTGTTCGCGCCGAGGTTCGTGGAGCGGTCGGCCGCGAACCCGGGCTCGGCGGTGCTGCTGCCGGTGCTCGCGGGGGGCTTCGCGGCGGTGAGCGTGGCGGTGTGGGCGTGGACGCGCTTCATCGCCACGGCCGACGCCGACGACTAGGCCTCACCCCGCCGGCCCCGCCTCGCCCACCCTCGCTCCGGCGCCCCTCGCGCCTCGCCCCGGCGGCCCGTGCCCCGGCGACATCGCGGATTGTTACGCCCCGGCGCCGCTCGCCCCGGAGCCGACTTAGGCTTGACGGGTGACGAACTCGCAGCCCTCCCCCGCATCCGACGACCAGGCCGGCCGCCTCACCGCCGCCGCTCCCGGCCACGGCGACAGCGCGCGCGACCACCGGCTCGTCGCCCACCCGAGCGCCCCCACCGTCACGCCGGACGAGTTCAAGGCGGCCTTCCGCAACCATCCGGCCGGTGTCGCGGTCATCACTGCCGATGCCGGGGACGGCCCCGTCGCCCTCACCGCGACCTCCGTCTTCTCGGTCAGCGTCGAGCCGCCACTGCTCGTCTTCTCGATCTCGGAGCTCTCGTCCTCGACGCCCACGATCCGCCGCAGCGAGACCGTCGTGGTGCACCTGCTCGGCGCCGCCCAGCTCGACATCGCCAAGCTCGGCGCCACCAGCGGCATCGACCGCTTCGCCGACACCTCCATCTGGACGCGCCTGCCCACGGGCGAGCCCTACTTCCCGGCGGCGCACGCCTGGATCCGCGGTCGCGTCGTCAACACCATGGAAGCGGGCGGCTCCACCGTCGTCGCCGTCCAGGCCCTCGAGACGAAGGCCCCGCCCGCCGACGACCCGGCGGCCGACGCGGCCTCGGCCGAGCCGCTCGTCTACCACAACCGCACCTGGCACCGCCTCGGCGACCACTCCAAGATCCTCTGACCCGCCCCGCACCCGCCCCCGCGCTCGCGCCACGAGGTCCGCGCGGCTTCGATGGCCCGACGGTAGCAGGACGCTACAGTGATCCCATGGTCGTCGACCCGTCAGCTGTCGCAGCGCGAGAGGCGCCCGGTGCGGCTGTGCGGGACCTGCCGTCCTGGGCGTTCTGGGTTCAGACCGCCATCGCCGGCGCGGCCGTGGTGGTGCTGACGTCCCTCGACTCGGCCTTCGCCCTCGCCCGGATGCTGAACTCCGTTCCCGTCACGGGATCGTCGACGTCGGACGAGTACGACCCGTTCGGAGCCGCCCTCGTCGCGGTTCCCGTCGCCATCATCGCGGGCGGCGTGATCCTGGGGTTCTCGTCGTTCCTCATCGTGTCGGCAGCCGTCCTCCTCGGTCTGCCGGTCCGGATCATCGGGACTGCCCGCCGCTGGCTCCTCCGGCACGGCATCGTGCCGACATCCGTGACGGCGGCCGGTCTGCTCGCCTTCATCGCCGGTGTGATCCTGAGTCCCACCACGACGTGGGCCCCGGCCTGGTTCTACTGGCCGGCGTCGCCGCTCGTCGGAGTCGGCATCCTGCTGGTGGCCCTCGGTCTGACGCACCTCTGGCGCCCGAGGCGCCCGCGAGACGCGCAGTAGAAGCCGCGCGGCACTCGAGCGCGCATCCTGAAAGCGGAAGGGCCGGTCAGGCGCCGTGCTGCTCGCGGAGGCGCGGGAGGATCTCGGCGCCGTAGAGCTCGATGAAGCGGCGCTGGTCGGCACCCGGGCCGTGGATGACGAGGTGCTTGAAGCCGAGCGCGATGTACTCGTTGATGCGGGCGACGTGCTCGTCGGGGTCGGTCGAGACGATCCAGCGGGAGGCCGCGCGCTCGATCGGCAGGGCGTCGGCGAGGCGCTGCATCTCGATCGGGTCCTCGACGCCCATCTTCTCCTCGGGCGTCAGGGCGAGGGGCGCCCAGTAGCGGGTGTCCTGCAGGGCGCGCTCGCGGTCGTGGTCGAACGAGACCTTCATCTCCATCAGCGTGTCGACGTCGTCGGCCGTGCGGCCGCCCTTCTCGATGCCCTCCTCGAGCGCCGGCAGCAGCGTCTCGCTGTAGAGCTCGCGCTTCTTGCCCGAGGTGGTGATGAAGCCGCTCGCCATGCGCCCGGCGAGGCGGGTCGCGGCCGGGCCCGAGGCGCCGATGTAGATGGGTACCGGGGCCGCGGGCTTGTCGTAGATCGTCGCGTCCTGCGTGCGGAAGAACTGCCCCTCGTACGTCACCCGGTCTTCGGCCCAGAGGGTCTCGATGATCGTGATGGCCTCCTTGAGGCGGGCGAAGCGCTCCTTCATCTCGGGCCAGGGCAGCCCGAGCACGACCTCGTTCAGGGCCTCACCGCTGCCGACCCCGAGGATCACACGCCCCGGGAAGAGCGCCCCGAGCGTGCCGAACGCCTGCGCGACGACACCCGGGTGGTAGCGGAACGACGGCGTCAGCACGCTCGTGCCCATGATGATCTTCTCGGTGCGCGCCCCCAGCGCCCCCAGCCACGGCATCGCGGCCGGAGCGTGCCCGCCCTCGTGGTTCCACGGCTGGAAGTGGTCGGAGACGAAGATCGAGTCGAAGCCGGCCTGCTCGGCGAGCACCCCGTACTCCAGCAGCTCGGCGGGACCGAACTGCTCGGCCGAGGCCTTGTAGCCGAAGCGGAAGGGGATGGTCATGCGGTGCTCCTCGCTCGAGTGCGGGGCCGCGACGGCATCGAGGCCCGATCGCCAGTCTAAAGCGCAGGCGGTCAGTGACGGATGCGCGACAGCGCTTCCTCGAAGCTGACCACGGGCGTCATCATCGCCCCGACATCGGGTTCGAACCGGCCGCCGTCGTCACGCTCACCGTCGGGGTCGGAGACGACGATCACCCGCGCATCCGCCAGCCGGCACACCCGGATCTTGTAGTTGACGCTCAGCCGTTCGCCGGGCCGCTGCTCGACCACGACGACGTCGGGAGGGAAGCTCGGCGAGGTCAGCAGCTGCCCGAGCGAGCTCGCGGCGACCGTCACCTCGACGCCCTCGACCCGCTCCAGCCGCTCGACCTTGGCGGCGAGAGCGTCGGCGTCGGCGTCGAACAGCCCCACCTTCACCATCTGCGTCGCCACCCTCATCCCCCGGCCTGACCGGGCATCTTTGCTCGCCAGCACTCTCGTCTGCGCCACTGCCGACCCCTCCGACGGTACACCCTTCGGCGCGGGGGAGGTCGCCATCGCCCCAGCCCACGCCCGGGCCGGGCGGGCCGGACGGGCGGGGCGGCCCGACCACCAGACATAGAGGGCGGCGGCGGTCAGCACGCCCGCCGCGATGAGCACCCACCACGGGAAGGTGGGGATCTCGGGCCGCTCGCCCGCCCCGTCGACGTCGACCTGGGGCGTCGGGATGACCCGCTCACCGGTGACGAGGATGCGGTGGCTGTTCACCCCGAGCGGCGTGCAGGTGACGAGGGTGATCAGGTCGCGCCCGTCGACGGGCAGGAGGCTCTGGGTCTCGGTCGGCTCCACCACCCGGGTGTCGACGACGCGGTAGGTGAGCACCTCGCCGAAGACCTCGATGGTGAAGGTGTCGTCGAGCTGCACCCGATCCAGATGGGTGAAGAGCTCGGAGGTCGCGAGGCCGCGGTGCGCGGTGAGCACCGAGTGGGTGGTCACTCCGCCGACGGGAACGGCGGTGCCCTCGAGGTGGCCGACGCCGTGATCGAGCACGTCGGCGCTCGTGCCGTGATAAATCGGCAGGTCGACGTCGATGGCGGGGATCTTGAGACGGGCCATCAGCCCGTTCGCGTCGGCGCGGAGCACGGCGGCGTAGTCGCCCTCCTGCTCGGGCTGCTCGGCCAGCGGCAGGCGCTCGTTCGCCGCGATGCTGGCACCGCCGTCGACCAGCTCGGAGTTGTAGCGGCGGGCCTCACGCAGGCGTTCGGCCAGCGTCTCGGCGCTCAGGTCGGCGACGTCGTCGGTCAGCTCGGTGATGCGCTGGGACTGCTCGTACTGGCTGAACCAGGAGACGATCGTGGGGAACAGCAGGAGCCCGGCCCCGATGACGCAGACGATCGCGATGGCGAGCGGCACGGTGGGGAGACGCCAACGCCGGGCCAGGCGGAGCGCCCGGCGGGACGGTGCTGCGGGGACCGGGCCCGGAACCGGCGAAGGTGGAGCCCCCGACGGGAGCCCCACCTTCGCTGTCATTACTTCAGCCTACGCAACCGTGTGGGTCACGACCGGCTCGGCCGCCACGGCGGACGAGCGGCGGCGGGCCACGACGATGGCGGCGCCCAGGGCCAGGACGACGAGCGCCCCTCCCCCGACACCGAACCACAGTCCGGCGTCACCACCGGTGAGCGGCAGCAGGAAGTTCGCCACCGACACCTGGGTGTGGTTGAACTCGACGTAGTTCTGCACCGGAGCAGTGGTCGACGTCGGGCCGGCGACCACGACGGTCTGCACCGGGTTGGACTGCGGCAGGTTGAATCCGGTCGGCGGCGTGATCTCGCGCACGTAGTAGTTGCCGGGCGTCACGATCGGGATCTCGACCAGGCCGTTGGGGCCCGTCGTCCAGTTGGTGATGCCGCCGATCGAGATCGGGTTCTGCTGCAGGTTGGCGTCGTTCTGGTTCAGGTAGACCTGGTAGACCGCACCGCCGAGGGCGACGCGGGGGCTGCCGTTGTTGCTCTCGTAGGCGAACACCGTCAGCTGGCCGATCGGGGTGGTGCCCGTCACGGTCTCGCTGGCGCCGTTGATGTTGCCGGTCGCGCTGTTGACGATCAGGCCGTTCGCGGGGATGGTGACGGCCCGGGTGAGCACGTTGAACGACACCACGCCGCCCTGCAGGGCGGTGAGGCGGGTCAGACCACCGGGCGTGAACGTGAGCGTCGACGTGCTGGTGGTCGTGACCACGTTGTAGTCGGTGCCGCTGACGAAGTTCTGCGCGATGCCGGCGGCGCTGGTCACCGTGACCGTGGTCGGCGAGACGCCGGTCGGCGGGGTGGCGACGAACTGGAGGTCGGTCGGCACCTCGTCGACGAGCGAGAAGTTCGAGATCGCGTCACCCGCGGCCAGGGTGGGGATGCTCGACGCGATCGCCCACCGGATGAGGTCGGGGTTCCGTGCCTCGGCCGAGTTCGCCGGCGCCGGGACGCGGGTCTTCGTGAGCTCGGTCACCGCGTTCTTCGGGTACACGTGCACGTCGTAGATCCACTGGTTCGCCGGAGCACCGACGGGGCCGGTGGGCAGCGGCAGCGACACGAGGAACGGGGCGGTCGGGTTGGTCGCGTCGGCGGGGAGCACCGTCTCCTGCACGTAGTACAGGCCGATGGGCATCCCGGTCGGGTAGAGGGCCGGGTCGACCGTGAAGTTGGCCGTGCCGTTCGCCGCCGACGGGGTCGAGGTGAACGAGGTGGTTGCCAGTCGGGTCGATGCCGTCTGCGGGGTCAGGCCGGTCGCGAGCGCCCAGCCCTCCGGTGTGGTGAGGTCGACGCCGGCGACCTGGGTCGCCGTGAAGACCGCGCCGGGCAGCGGGGTGCCGAGGTTGGTCGAGGAGGGGAGCTCCTGACCGGTGCCGGCGATAGCCCCGTTGTTCGGGCCGAGCGCGAACTTGTGCACGGTCAGCGTGCGCTGCTGGGTCGAGTCGATGTTTCCGGGCAGGATGACGGCCTGCGCCGGGGCCACGGCGACGATCGCCGCGCCGGCGGCCAGCGCGACCGCCCCGATCGCGGCGGTGACCCGCCTGAGTGCGGTTCTGGACATGAGATTTCTCCGTTCGATGAAGAGGTCAGGTGGTGCAGATGGGGTGTGGGGATGGCTTCCGGTCACGAGGGGGCGGCGTCTCAGGCGGTGCTCCTTCGTCTCCGGCGACGCCCGTGCCAGACGGCGAGGGCGAGTGCGAGGGCGAGCACGGCGAACCCGGAGATCAGGTACGCGTCGGTGCTCTGTCCGCCCGTGAGGGGCAGGGTCGTGGGGGCGACGGGGGCGTTGACGAACCGGTAGACGGCGGCCTGGCCGGCCGTCGGCGCGGTGATCGTCGCTGAGGTCACCGGGGTCCAGCTGCCGTTCGCCTGGCGCTGTTCGAGCCGCACCTGGCGGTAGGCGAGTCGGGTGCCCGACTTGGCCAGGGCCTCGGTCAGCGTGTACGAGTGGCCGGGGCGAACGTCGAAGGTGCTGGCGGCGTTGCCGGCGGCCTGGAAGTCGGCGCCCGCTACCGTCTGCGCGGCGAGCCCGGCGAGGGTCGACGGCGTCGCGGTCAGGTTCCAGGTCGAGGGCACGAAGCCGGTCGACGGGTTCTGCACGTTCTTCAGCAGGGTCAGGGATGCGGTGGCGTTCGTCACCGTGCAGGTCACGGCCGCCGCCCGCGAGAGCGTGATGTCGCCGGCCGCGGTGACGGGCACGGTGGCGCCCGAGGCGGTCACGCACGACCAGGCCCCGACCTGCACGTAGGTGGCGGGCCCGCCGGTCTCGGAGAGCCGGTAGGGGGTGTCGGCCGAGACCGGCACCGCGTTGATCGTGCCGCTGCCGCCCGCGCCCTTGGGCCCGGCGAGGGCGGTCGGCACGCTGCGCGCGGCCTCGAGCTGCCAGGCCGACGGGAGGGCTGACCCGAACGAGACCCTCTTGACGAGGGTGAGCGTCGCCACCGGACGGTTGGTGAAGGTGCAGTCGACGGTGTTGCCGGGGGCGACCGTGCCGGTGATCGCACGCACCGCGTAGCCGCCGGCATCCGTCGCCGAGTTCGCGTCGGTGAACGAGGTCGTCGCCGTGCCGCGGGTCACCGTGCAGGCGAGGCCGTCGAGCCGGTAGCCGGTCTGCTGCCGCTCGAGCACCGAGACGTTCGCGGTGCCGGTGGCCGAGCCGTAGAGCACGAAGAACGAGGCGAGGCCGTTCGCGTCCGTGGTCACCTCCGAGCGGCCGGCCGCCGCGCCCGTGCTGGAGGGGTCGACGGGCAGCACGACGGTGCCGCTGCCGGCGGAGGCGACCGAGGTGCCCACGGTCCAGCCCGCCGCCGGCCGGGGGTTCGCGCCGAGGCCGTCGACCGTGCTCTTCCTGACCGTGATCTCGGCGACCGGTTGGGCCGTGTTGTAGATCGTGCAGGCGACGCCCACGCTGACCTGGTTCGGGATGGTCACCGTCGCCGTTCGGGTGGCGTCCATCCGCGCCGAGGAGATGCGGATGCCGTCGGCCCAGCACTCGTAGATGACCGTGTACGTCACAGGCACGGCCGCTGTGGTCGTCGTGCTCGTCTGCAGCAGCTCGGAGATGGTCATCACCGTGTTCACGGGCGCGGTGATCGGACCGAGGCTCGCCGTGGTGCCGGTCGTCCCGGTCGTGGCCGCCGCGACCTCGGAGCCCGCGGTCGCGACGGCGACGCGGAAGTTGTGCGCCTGCCCCGTCACCCGGCTGAGCACCGTCTTGCTCAGCGAGAACGTCGAGGGCGAGGCGCAGGTGGCGAGGTCGGTGCTCGGCACCGCGTCGGTTCCGAGAACGATGGTGGGGGTGTTCGCCACCGCGGTCCAGGTCACCGGGTCGAACTGGTAGGCGTTGGTGCCGGTGCCGACGTACGCGGTGCCGCGCGGCGAGAACGCGAGGCCGTTCAGCGGGCCCGCGCCGATGCCCGCCACCGTGCGCTGCGTCGTCGCCGTGGCCGGGATCTCTCCTCCACCGGCCGTGGCGGCGAGCGTCGGCCCGGCCACGCTGAAGAACTGCACCTGCGTGCCCTCGCTGCGGAGGATGTGCAGGTTGCCCTTGGCGTCGAAGGCCATGTCGCCGTTGCCGGCCGAGTTCGCCCCGGTGTTCACGTAGCCGAGCAGGGTGAAGATCGGATTCGCGGCGGCACCGTCGAAGCGCCAGAGGTTGATCCGGCCGACGTTGTTCACCACGCTCGTGGTGCCGACGACGAAGTCGCGGCCGACGGGGTCGAAGGCCCCCATCGTGATCGAGGCCGCGGTGCTGAGGGTCTGCCCGGTGGCGAAGGCGGTGCGGGTCGCCGTGAGGGTGCCCGACGCCGAGACCGAGTACGTGATGACGCCCGTGGCCGTGTTCGTGTTGGTCGAGGTGCTCCTCGTGATCGCGTAGGCCGTCTGGCCCTCGACGTCGATGGCCAGGGAGTTCGCGTTGACCGTGCCGGCCGGCCCGGCGGCGATGACCGTCGCGTTCAGCGCGGTGGACGAGCTGAGGGCGTTGGTCTGGGTCAGCGCCCCATCGGAGCGCACGCTGTAGAGGTAGCTGCCGTCGCAGTACAGGCTCGCCGCCGCCTGGGCCGTGTTCGTGAACGTGCAGACGATGCTGACCCCGGCCTCGTCGGGGATGGTCAGGGAACCCGAGACCGAGGTGCCGCGGGCGATCACGGTGGTGCCCCGCGCGCACTCGTAGCTCGTCGTGTAGGTGCGCAGCTGGGCGGATGTCACGACGGTCTCGCCGACGGTGTAGGTGGCCCCGCGCGTGACGTTCACCGGGCCCACCTGCTGCGTCTGCAGGCCGAGGGCCGAGCCGCTCGTCGTGGCGCTCGCGACCTCGGTCGCACCGGAGACCAGGGCGAGCCGGAACTGGTCGGCGGCCTGTGCCCGGCTGACCACGTTCTTGCGGATGGTGACGGTCGTCGGCGGCTCGACGGTGAGCGTCGTCGCGTCGGGCGCGTTCAGGATCGAGGTGACGTTGGCGGGGCCGTTGGTGTAGGTGCCGCCGCTGTTCGACAGCACGGCGACGGTGACGGTGCAGGAGCCGGAGCCCGCCGCGAGGTCGCCGCCCGTGACGGCGATCGTGGAGGAGCCCTCGGCGGCGGTGACGGAGTAGGCCGCACCCGTCGTGCTCGTGCAGGTGCCTCCGACGGCCGGCGAGCCCGAGCTGCTCGGTGCGACGACGAGGCCGGTGGGGAGCGCGTCAGTGAAGCTCCAGTCGGGCTTCGCCGCCAGCTCGGTGGTGTTCGTCACCGTGAAGGTCAGGGTCGACGCGATTCCGGCCGGAACGACCGCGGGGCTGAACGCCTTGTCGAGGCTCGGCGTCGAGTCGAGCAGCCGCAGGTTGTCGAAGGAGAAGTCGTTGCCGGCGACGTCGGACTCCTGGTTCGACAGGCGCACGCGGGCGGCGGCGGCCTGAGCGGGCGTCAGCAGCACGGACGTGTCGGTGAAGAAGCGGCCGGCCCGCGTCGACGGGCTGCCGGTGCCCCAGGGGTCGGTCTGGTTGTCGCCGGCGAAGACGTTGGAGGTGTAGCGGCCGTTGACGACGTTGCAGGCCACGATGGGGGCGGTCGTGAGCGGCCGGGTCGTGGTGCCGGTGATCAGCGCCAGGTCGAGCCGCGAGTTGTTGTTCTGGCCACCCGGGCGGAGGGCGCAGGAGTCCTCCGAGACGTCGACCGACATCGAGTAGTAGCGGTCGGTCGTCGGGACGGGCGCGGCGCCGACCGCTCCGATCGACTCGAGCACGACCTGGTTCGCGGCCTGCGTGCCCTGGGCGGCACTCGTCATGGCCGTCACGGCGTGGTTGGTGCGGGTGGCCGCCGTGGAGCCGTTCACCGGCGTGGTGTCGGTGGCTCCACCGGGGTTCACCGCGCCGGCGGTGACGCCGGCCTGCACCTGGCCGAGCACGTCGGCCATGCGGGCGACCTTGAACCGCGACGCCGTGGCGTCACCGAGGGTGCAGAACGGTGTGGCGGGGAAGGTCGCGCCGTAGTTGACGACGACACCGTTGCAGTTGTTCACGTTCAGCCAGAACGCGGATCCCGTGTACCGGCTCGTCGCGTACTGGTCGACGCGGATCGGCGTCGTTCCGACGCCCTGTTCGAAGGTCTCGATCCACGCCTGGGTGGGCGTCTCCGGGATGCCCGCGGCGAAGATCGACACGTCGGCGGCAGCCCTCAGCAGCTGATCGGGCGGGTCGTTGGCCGACGGTTCGACCGTCTCCGCGGGCGCGGCGGTGTCGGCCGGGGTCGGCGGGGCGGCCTCGGGCGAGGCGTCGGGGACCTCGCCGCCGCCGGGCAGCACCGCGTCGGGCTGGTCGAGCGTGGGGTCGGACCCGTCGGCGGGCGGCGCGGCGGGCTCGGTCTCGGGCGCCGGCGCCACCGTCTCTTCTGGCGCCGGGGCTGCCGTGTCCTCGGGTGCCGGCGCTGCCGTGTCCTCAGGTGCGGGCGTCGGCTCGGGCTCAGCCGTGGCCTCGGGTGCCGGCGTGGGAGTCGCGGTGGACCCGGCGGCCTCCTCGGGGAGCACGGAGGCGCCGGCGACCGGGACGGCGCCGAAGGTGAGGAGACCGCCGACGAGCGAGATCGCGACCACGCCGGTGATGGCGCGGAACCTCGTGCGGTGGATCATCAGGTCTCTCAGTGCTGGAACGAATGCGAGCGCCGGCAGCCCACAGCAGAGAGAAACGCATCGAACGTCGACGACGGCGGAACCCAGATCCCCGTCGCCGGCTCCCCCAAAGATTTGCCGACAGCACTCACCCTAAGAGACCGGATGCCCCAAACCAACACAAGTCGAAGTGCCCCACTACTGACTTACTACTGATCCCCTCAGCCAGTCATCGCACGGGCTTCTGCACACCCGCTCCCGCACCGTGCTCTTGCTCCAGCGCGATCCGACGGCGCCGCGATCGCGTGAGGGCCACGACCCCGGCGACCACCCACGCCGCGGACACCACGGCGCTGATCGGCACCCCCGGGCCACCCGCGATCGACGACCACACCCCGAGCCCCGTGCCCAGCACCCCCAGGCACAGCAGCACGATGCCCACCACCCGCTGCCGATCGATCGAGATGCGCTGCTGGATCACCGACCGCCCCATGCCCCCACGCTAGCCCCTCCGCCGTTCCCGGCACCGAGCAGAGCGAGAGCGGCTCGCACCTCGTCGGCTCCGTGCAGGCCGATCGAACCGCTCGGGGCGGTGCTCGCCGAGATCGCGGCGGCCACGGCACCCACGTCCTGAGCATCCACCGCACCGGCCGCGTGCCGCGTGGTCACCGGACCCAGCACGAGCGAGAAGACCCGCGGCCCGTCCGGGTTCTCGGCGGCGGCGACGCGCTGCATCATGAGCAGCGCGGCCTGCTCCATGCTGACGAGACCGCTTCCGGGCACGGGCCAGGTTGCGGAGTCCCCGACGACGATCGTGTAGGCACCGGCACCGCTGAGCCGCGGCAGCGCGGCGCGGAGCACCGCCATGTGTGTGGTGGTCAGGTCGGTGAAGGCGGCCTCCCAGTCGTCGGGGGTGACCTCGGCGAGGGTGCGCCCCTGCCACCAGCCGCCGATCGGCGCGACGACGGAGTCGAGGCCCCCGCGGTACCGCACCGTCTGCTCGACGAGCTCAGCGGCACCCGCGAAGGTGCTGTAGTCGTGCACGACCAGGTGCAGGTGCTCGGTCGCGTCGGCGCCCAGCAGGGCGCGGAACTCGTCGGCGCGGGCCTGCGATCGGGTCGGCACGATCACCTCCGCGCCGGCGGCCAGGAAGGTGCGCACGACGCCCTCCCCCACGGCTCCGGTTCCGCCCGGAACCAGGACGCGGTGCCCATCAAGGTCAGGAATAGTTGCGATGTCGCTCATGTCGGCTCTCCAGTCGTTATTTGTTGGTGCCACCAACGTTGTTTGAGTCAACCTAACACGGTTTCGTTGGTGACAACAACGACTATGCTTGAGGCCATGAAGGATGACGACGAGACGCGACCTCCGGCCCGCCTGCGCGCGCTGGTGAGCTGGCAGATCAACAAGGCCAATGTCGTGGGCGCCCGGCTGACCGGGTCGCGGATGCCCGTGACCGGACGATCCGACTTCGCCGTCCTCGCCGCCCTGGAGGAGTACGGGGCCCTCAGCCAGGCCGACCTCGGGCGCCACCTCGGCCTCGATCGCAACACCGTCAACGGCATCGCGACCCGTCTCGACGACGCCGGCCACATCGTCCGCTCCACCGACCCCGCCGACCGCCGCCGGAACACCGTCGCGATCACCCCGTCGGGCCGCCGCCACCTCGACGAGCTGCAGGCGGCAACGGACGCCATCCAATCCGACCTCACCGCCGCCCTCACCGGAGCGGAGACGAAGGAGCTGAGCCGGCTGCTGGCGAAGCTCCTCGGCGCGCACCCCACGCCCACCGCCTGAAGCGGCTCCGCAGCAGTACCCCCAGAGGGACTCGAACTCTAATTCCTGCCGCGTCCTCGCGGCACTTCGGCGGATCTACGAGCCTCTGCTACCCCCTCCGTTCCCAAGCGAACCCGACTACGTCCGTCGAAACGTGGGCAAAACGTGGGCAGAGTCAGCTGTCGGTGTTGAGTAAGCGGGCGTCGGTCTCGGCCCTGCGCTCGGCTGCGATGCTGCGGAGCCGGTAGACCAGCTGAGGGAACAGCTCGAGCGCTTCCGGGTCGCGGATCAGGCGGCCGAGGTGCTGGTGGTAGCGGATGCCGGTGATCTTCAGGTGGCGCTGGATCGCGGACTCCTAACGCCAGTCACCCGCCGCCACCTACGCCCTGAACCGGACATGTCCGCATAGGGACAACCCTTTGTCGCTAGCCTGCCTTCATGACCGAGCACGAGCCCCGCGCGATCAACCGACGAACCGTGATCGGAGCCGTCTGGGCAACGCCGGTCATAGTCGCTGCCTCAGCAGTGCCCGCGATGGCCGCGAGCGTCCCACCATCGCGTTTGTCGCTCGAGGTCTCCCCGCCGTCCCCCTACGAGAACCGCACCAGCTTCGTGATCCGGGCGACAAACGACGCCGCTACCGCCATTCCTGCCGGATCACTAACGGCTTACCTTCCGCTGACAGGCTTCTGGTTTAGCGGCTTCAGCGGAGACTACGCGTGGGACTACGGCCCGTGGGATCCCACGGGCGAGTCGTACACCTTCGTCTACAACGCATCGGTGCCGGCCGGAGATACGGCAGGACCTCTCCTGCTCATCCTTGGTAAGAATGACCCTGGGCAGACGCCACCCCCGGTGGGGATTCTGACAATGTCTGCTCCAGGTTATTCTTCGGCCTCCGGCAGCCTGCAGCTGCTATAACCAGGTCGCAACCGGCGCCAGACCCTCAGTACAGTCGGCGCTGCACCCGGACGCCGACCAGCGTCCAGCCCGTGGGGACGACCGAGCGCGCAGCTTCGTCGGCGTTCGGGTGGCCGGCCCCGTTCACGGCGTAGTCAACGGTGAGCCCGTCAGTGTCGCGGCGTATGCGCCCCCACACGATGGGGTTCATGCCTCGGTGCGGCAGACGGCTGCGGTCGGTCCACAGCTCCGGGTGGTCAGTGACGTCGACGCCGTCAGCCCACCGCTACAGACTCGGGGGTACGGCGCCGGCGGCGCGGTAGAGCGCGTCGGCACGCTCAATCATTGCGTCGGTCCGGTGGGAGGGGGTCCTGAGGGGGTGATCCCCCACCCCCCTGATGGGCGTCGGGAGGGGCAGTCGGGGGCCGGTCGGAGCGGCTGAGTGGGCTGTGTGGAGCCGTGAGCAGCGGTGTTCGGTCACTCGTTCGCGTCCGCTACCGGTCAGGGGCTGTAGGGGGCGCTCAGGGCGTTGCGTACTGAGGCGTCTAAACACCCACGGTGGCGAGCAGGCGGTGGCTGGTCTCTACTGCAGCGGCTTCGTCTTCAGCGCGGCTCGTCGGAGGCTGTGACCTCGAGCATGCCGACGATGGTGAGCGGGCCCGTGACTGTGACGGACGGGCCATGGAACTCGAGGATGTCGTCGACTCTGAAGGTTCCGTCGGTCAAGGCTTCACTCTACGTCTCTGTCGTGCGCGGCTCTACCGCCAGCGCTTCGGTTGCATGCCACGTGCTCGGGTCCGCGGTACCGGCTGCGGTCGTGGTCGTCGTGGCCGAGGTCCCACTGCTGTCCGCATGCGATGGTCTTGCCGCAGCGCCAGCACTTCACCGTGCCGCGCGCCACTCTTGGCGCCCACCTTGCGCGCTCACGGTCGTGGCCGGCGCCGTAGCCGCACTGCTGGCGTGTGCCTCGTGCTCGCGCCTTCGCGCGCCGGTGCGGTATGCAGCGCCCTGAGGGCACGAGAGTCGGGCATCCAGGCTCAGCGCAGACCCTCATGGGCCCGCCCCTCCAGGTCGAACTATCGAATGATTAGGGCAATGAGCGCAACCGTGGAGGCCACTACGGCGGCGGCGGCCGAGATCCATGTCAGCACCTCCGCGCGATGCGCTCTGCGGTCAGCTTCCATCCAGATGTTCGACCACCGGGTGTCGCTCGCGGTCTGGCCGCAGGCCTGCAGGATCCAGCCAATAAGCATGGTGATCTCTCGAACTCGTCACTGATGTGGGCGGCGATCGCTTCCTCGAGGTCTGCCTTAGTCTTTTCGCTCATGCGGTCAGACTCAGGGCGGCCAGGACCACTGGCCGCGACCGTAGCCCTCGGCCGCGGAGGTGAACCAGAGGGTGTCGTTCCCGTCGAGGAACACCTGCCCGTTGACGTGGCCGCCGGGGTTCACCCGGACCACTAGGAGGGGTAGGACCTGGTCGGCGCGGGCCGGGTTACCGACGTGCACCTGCGCGCCGTCGCCCTGCACGACGATCTCCTGGGTGCCGCTCACACGAGGGCCGTTGCGGTGATCGTCGCGGCGTCGGTTGATGGCGTCGGCGTCGGCCTCGGCCAGCGTGTAGAGGACGATGCGGCCGGTGCTGGGTGCGCTCATGATTGGCTCCTGATCGGTATGGTGTGCGCGAAGGGGTGTCGCATGTGGGAGTGGCTTGAGTGGCCCGGCTGGGCAGGGGTCGGGGGCATAGCCGCCGTCCTGGCGCTGATCGCCGTCGTCGTCGCGGTGATCGACTTCATGCTGCGGCAGCGAGGCGAACCGCCGAGGGCTGTGGCGTTCACGACAGGCGGTTTTGCCGAGGTTGTGAACGGCAAGGTGAACATCCTCGTGACCGCTCGCCCGATGGGCCCGAAGGTGATGTACGAAACTGAGTTCCGGGTGTGGGGAACACCTTCAATCGGGCTCCCCGAGATCCCGCCTGTCCTGCAGTCGGATGACGACCCTGTTGAGCTGCGCATACGCCTCGACCACGAGAAGCTCTCCGACGTATGGATCGGGGTCGCTTGGGTCGACCCCCGCAGCAAGAACTCGCAGGCGGGTGCGTCACGCATCAACCTCGGCGAGGGCCGCGCTTACGAGTACTGGAAGCCGTACTTGTGGCAGCGGTGGCCGCGGAAGGCGTCGGGCCGTTGGGTGCGACCTTCCGAGACTTCGAAGGGGCCTCACCCTCTGCTGATCCCCTAGAACGGCGCCGCCTCCTCGGGCGGTGGAAGTGCGGGCATCAGCCCGGGGTGCAGCGGGCGCTCGCGGCTTTCCGAATTCCGACGCATCTTCGGTGTGCCGAGCGGCATCTCATTCGCCAGCCCGGTGCCGGAGTACTGTCGCGTTCATGGGGTCAAAGTGTGAAGCGCAGCAGGTCAGTCGATCGTGAAGCGGACGTTCGAGATCATGGCGCCGTACCGGTGGACCGCCGTGCTGATGTCCATCGTGTGTGGTCTGCTCAGCGCGGTGGGCGTGTTGGGCTTGGTTTTCAATCTGGCGTTGTGGACCATCGTGTTCGCGCTGTGGTTTGGGTATATGAGTTTCGGCTTCGCCTTGCGCGCTCGGGAGCTGCGGCTGGAGGCCGCGGGTGAAAAACGCCGATGATCGCTGAGACAGCGGTCATCGTTGTCGGAACCGTGTTGTCGATCGCATTGCCCGTCGCCGCATGGAGGCGCACGCGACGGCCGGAGAAGAGAAGCGAGTTGTGGCTGAGCGCCAACGCTCAACCTGTGTTGAGCGCCCTGGGTAACGCAATGTTCGTGGTGATCTTCGTGGTCACCGGTGTGAGCTCTGCCCTTTTAGCTTGGTACCGGTATCCGCTCATGTGGGGCGTGGTGATCCTCTGTGTAGGCGGAGTCGTTTCGCTCGCCATCACCGCGGCACGCACTCGTCAGGGACGGCCTCGAGGGCCTGACCTCGATTCGTAGACTCCCCACCGCGCGTGAGGTGGGCAATAGCCGCTTCAGCGAGGCGACGGCGCCACGCACATCAACCCGCCAGACAGCACCAACGGGTGGTTCGTCGCAGCGGTGCGCCGCTGTCAGGCCCGTGATCCGGAGTTCCCCATGCTCACCCCGCACGACCGGCACACAGCAGCGTCGTTGGCAATCAGCTCAGGCGCCAACGTGAAAGCCGTGCAAAAGATGCTGGGTCACGCCTCCGCCGCGATGACCCTCGACACCTACGCCGACCTATTCGACGACGACCTCGATGCAGTCGCCAACCGCCTGCAGGAGAGCGCGCGCCAGGCAAGTGTGGGCAAGACGTGGGCAGAGGCGATCACCGGTTAACGACGAAGACCCCTCCTGCCCCGCAATTACGCGGAACGGAGGGGTCTAGGGAGTGGTACCCCCAGAGGGACTCGAACCCTCACTGAAACGATTTTAAGTCGTCTGCCTCTGCCGATTGGGCTATGGGGGCGGATGCCTCAGGGTACCGGCGCAGCCGGTGGAGGCGGGAACGAGTGCGCCGCGCATCCGGAGCCGGTGAGGGGCAGCGGATGCGCGGCGCGCGTCGTGGGAGGCCCGAGGGCCCGGGGCGGCTACTCGCCGGCCGGGGCCTTCGCGGCGGCCTTCGTGCGGGGCTTGGTGGCCTTCGCCTTGGGCGCCTCGGGCGAGGAGTCGGTGGCGGCCACGCCGTTGACCTCGGCGGTCGCCGCGGGCTCGGACGAGTAGGAGCCGGGCAGCTCGGCGTTGGCCGGCTTCTCCCCCGAGGCCGGCGCAGCGGCACCGGCATCAGCAGGCGCAGCGGCAGCAGCAGGCGCAGCCGTCGGCGGCACCGGCGCAGCGGCAGGGGCCGCCGGACGCGGACGCGACGCGAACTCCTCGAACACGGCCCGCGGGTGCACCCGCGCCTCGAGCGAGACGTTGTCGCGGCCGAGGAAGAAGTTGTTCACCCAGCCCCAGATGACACGCAGCTTGCGCTCCCACGACGGCATGGCCAGGCCGTGGTAGCCGCGGTGCGCGAACCAGGCCGGGAGGCCCTTGATCGCAAGCTTGCCCGACTGGAACACGCCGACGCCGAGGCCGAGGCCGGCGACCGCGCCCATGTTCTTGTGGAAGTAGTCCTTCACGCCCTCACCGCGCAGCGACGCGACGATGTTCTTCGCGAGGAGCTTGCCCTGGCGCACCGCGTGCTGGGCGTTCGGCACGCAGAAGCCGCCGACGCCGCCACCGGTGAGGTCGGGAACGGCCGACACGTCGCCGGCACCCCAGGCACCCTCGACGATGCCGTCGTCGCCCTCGACCCGCAGGTCGGCGCGCACGCGGAGACGGCCGCGCTCCTCGATCGGGAGGTCGGTGCCCTTCAGCATCGGCGAGGCCATGACGCCCGCGGTCCAGATGATCAGGTCGCTCTCGAAGCTCTCGCCGGTCGACAGCTCGACGACGCCGCCGACGGCGGACTTGAGCTGGGTGTCGAGGTGGATCTGGGCCCCGCGCTTGGCGAGGTTGTCGATCACCCAGAGGCTCGTCTTGAGGCTCACCTCGGGCATGATCCGGCCCATGGCCTCGATCAGGTGGAAGTGCGTGTCGTCGAACGAGATCTCGGGGTAGCTCGAGATGAGCGCGCTGACGAAGGAGCGCAGCTCGGCGAACACCTCGATGCCCGCGAAACCGCCGCCGACGACGACGACGGTGAGCAGGCGGTCGCGCTCGGGGCCGGGGGCCATCTGCGCGGCCTTGTCGAAGTTGACGAGGATGCGGTCGCGGATCGCGGTCGCCTCCTCGATGGTCTTGAGGCCGATGGCCTCGTCGGCCACACCGGGGATCGGGAAGGTGCGCGACACGGAACCGGCGGTGACGACGATCTGGTCGTACTCCTCCTCCCACGTGTCGCCCGCGTTCGAGGCGATCGTGGCGGTCTTCGAGGCGTGGCTGATGCCCGTCACCTTGCCCGCGATGATGCGGGTCTTCTTCAGGTGACGACGGATGCCGACCACGGCGTGACGGGGCTCGATCGAGCCGGCGGCCACCTCGGGGAGGAAGGGCTGGTACGTCATGTACGGCAGCGGGTCGACGACGGTGACGTCTGCCTCACCGGCACGAAGCCACTTCTCCAGCTTCCAAGCGGTGTAGAAACCGGCGTAGCCGCCGCCGACAATCAGGATCTTGGGCACAGTGAAACGATCTCCTCAGTACAGGGGCCTGCGAACAGGTTACTACTTGCGGAGCACGCCTCTGAAATGCGAGACGGCCCCCAGCGCGAAAGCCGCCATCAGCATGAGGAACCCGAGCAGGAGCCCCAGCGGCACCGCCCAGTGGCTCAGAGTGTACACCCCGCCCGCGGGCTCGATCGCGCCCGCTCCCGGGCTGCCGCCCTCGGTGTCGCGGCCGTCGGGGGCGGGAATGGTGAGGGTGTCGAGGGAGGTCTTGGCCGACGAGGGCCGGTAGGTGGCGATCCAGGCGTCGAGGTCACCCACCGGGTTGGCGGCGACAGGGGCGACGGATGCACTGACCGCCGCCTCGGCGTCGACCAGCCCGTACCCGTAGATCGGCCCGGGCACCGGCTCGCCCTTGGGCACGGCCGTGGCGACGATGCGGTTGATCACGTCGTCGGCCGAGAGCTCCGGATGCGCGGACTTCACCAGCGCGGCCAGTCCGCTCACCAGCGGGGCGGCCGCGCTCGTCCCGTCCCAGATCACGTGGGTGCCGCCGGGAATGACCCCGACCAACTGCTCGCTGGGCGCGGCGACCGCGATCGTGATGCCCTGGGAGGACGCGTCGAAGCTCGCCTCGCCCTGCTTGTCGACGCCGGCCACCGCGACGACACCGGGGATGGTGGCGGGGGCGCCGACCTCGGTGGTGCCGCTCCCCCGGTTGCCGGCGGCCGCGACCACGACCACGTCGTTGTCGAAGGCGTAGGAGAAGGCCTCGTCCCAGCTCTCGGGCCAGTCGAGGCTGTTGCGGGTGAGCGACATGTTGATGACGTCGGCCCCGTGGTCGACGGCCCAGCGCACCGCCTCGGCGATCTGTTCGTCGGAGTCGACCGAGCCCTCGCCGAGCGCCACCGAGATGGACAGCAGAGACGCCTTCGGGGCGACGCCGAGCACGCCGTCGCCGGAGCCCGTGCCGCGCCCGGCGATCAGCGACGCCACCATGGTGCCGTGCTCGGGGCTCGTGCCCACGGGCTTCTGGCCGTCGGGCGAGCCGATGCCCGAGACGTCGGTGCCGTCGACGACCGCGTCCTGGAGTTCGGGCACGCTGCCGTCGACGCCGGTGTCGATGACGGCGACGGTCGCGCCCTCACCCTCCGTGACGTCCCAGGCGGCGCGATAGCCGTAGTCGCTCAGCCAGTACTCGGCGTCGCGGATCGAGTCGGCCCGGGCCGGGGCGGCCGGAGCCGTCGCCGCCAGCGGGGCGGCCGCGAGGGCGCCGACGACGAGCAGCACCCAGCTCCTCCGCCGGGCGCGCATCACTCTCCGAGTTCGTAGTCGACGCACTCGCAGACGAGCGGCGACCAGTCACCGCGCTCGAGCGCGAGGTCGCCCACCGGGTTGACCCCGGGGCCGGCCGCTAGGGCGTGGGCGGCGAGGGCGTGCAGGCACTTCACCCGCACGGGCATTCCGCCGGCCGAGATGCCGGCGATCTCGGGCACCTCGCCGTAGACGGCGCGGTCGGCGAGGTAGGCCTCGTGGGCGGCGAGGTAGGCGGCGTTCAGCTCGGGGTCGGCGAGAGCATCCTGGAACTCGACCATCACGTGCTCGGCCTCGAGGTCGCTCATCGCGGCCGTCGCGGCGGGGTGCGACAGGTAGTAGAGGGTCGGGAACGGCGAGCCGTCGGCCAGGCGCGGGGCGGTGGCGAGCACGGTCGGGTTGCCGCAGACGCAGCGGGCGGCGACGCCGAGCACGTTCCGCACGGGGCGGCCGAGCTGGGCGCCCGCGACCGCGAGGTCGTGCTCGGAGGCCGGCTCGAAGGGAGGCGTGCTCACGGCAGCACTCCGTTCTGCTGGAGTTCTTGGGGCGTGGAGGTGGACAAGCCGGCGGTGACGCCCGAGGCGAAGATCGAGGAGAGCCAGTCGACCTGGGTGGTGCTGATGGTGTCGCTCACGTCGGAGCCGGGCTCGGCCGGGGCGGGTACGTCGTCGACGACGAGGAAGCTCGTCTCGCCGGGCATCACGTAGTAGAGCCGGTCGCGGGCCTCGGCCTTGATGTAGGCCGGGTCGCTCCAGCGGGCGATCTCGGAGGTGAGCGCGTCGTTCTCGGCGTCGCGGGCTTCGACCGCCGCGTGCAGGGCGGCGAGCTGCTGGCGCTGCTCGATGTAGACCCGGAGGCCGGGCGCGATGATGATCACGAACATCACGATGACGACGAACATCAGCACCGTGAAGCCGGAGAAGCGGATGCTCCGGAGCCAGCCGGCCCCGGCGGCACCCGCCCCCGAGGGCTGCGGCAGCGCCACCGGCATCCGTGCCGGACGTGATGCTGATGTGCGCTGCCGCATGAATCCCTCGGGTGATGCTCGGGTGGTGCTCGGGCTGCTCCGGCTCTTAGGCGGAGAAGCGGGGGAACGCGCCGCGGCCGGCGTAGACGGCCGCCTCGGCGAGCTCCTCTTCGATCCTCAGGAGCTGATTGTACTTCGCGACGCGCTCGCTGCGGGCAGGCGCACCGGTCTTGATCTGGCCCGCGTCGGTGGCGACGGCGAGGTCGGCGATCGTGGTGTCCTCGGTCTCACCGGAGCGGTGCGAGAGGATCGCGGTCATGCCGGAGCGCTGCGCGAGCGAGACCGCGTCGAGCGTCTCGGTGAGCGTGCCGATCTGGTTGACCTTCACCAGGATCGAGTTGCCGGTGCCCTTGGCGATGCCTTCGGCCAGACGGGTGGGGTTGGTGACGAACAGGTCGTCGCCGACGAGCTGCACCTTCGAGCCGATCTCGGAGGTGAGGTGGGCCCAGCCCTCCCAGTCGTCCTCGTTCAGCGGGTCTTCGATGGAGACCAGCGGGTAGTTCGCGACGAGGTCGGCGAAGTAGGCCGACATCTCGACGTTCGAGCGCTGCTGGCCCTCGAAGGTGTACGAGCCGTTGTCGTAGAACTCCGACGCGGCGACGTCGAGCGCGAGCCCGATGTCTTTGCCGGGGGTGAAGCCGGCCTGGGTGATGGCCTCGAGGATGAAGTCGAGCGCCTCGCGGTTGTTCGGCAGCTCGGGGGCGAAGCCGCCCTCGTCGCCGAGGCCGGTCGAGAGGCCCTTCGACTTCAGCAGCGACTTCAGCGAGTGGTAGGTCTCGACGCCCCAGCGCAGGGCCTCGGAGAAGCTCTCGGCGCCGAGCGGCACCGCCATGAACTCCTGGATGTCGACGCCGGTGTCGGCGTGCGCGCCGCCGTTGACGATGTTCATCAGCGGCACGGGCAGCGTGTGCGCGTTCGGGCCGCCGATGTAGCGGAACAGGGGCAGGTCGGAGGAGTCGGCCGCCGCGCGGGCCACGGCGAGCGAGACGCCGAGGATCGAGTTGGCGCCGAGGCGCTTCTTGTTGTCGGTGCCGTCGAGCGAGATCATCGCGGCGTCGACGAGGCGCTGGTCGGTGGCGTCGAAGCCCTCGATCGCCGGGCCGATCTCGTCAATCACGGCGTCGACGGCCTTCTGCACGCCCTTGCCGAGGTAGCGGCCCTTGTCTCCGTCGCGGAGCTCGTAGGCCTCGAAGGCGCCGGTGGAGGCTCCGGAGGGGACGGCGGCGCGCGAGACGATCCCGTCGTCGAGGAGCACCTCGACCTCGACGGTCGGGTTCCCTCGGGAATCCAGGATTTCGCGAGCGCCAACGGCTTCGATGAGTGCCACGGGTGGTTTCTCCTCTGTTTCAGGCAAAGGCCTGCTGTATCAGGCGATGGCTAGTCTAACGATTCGCGCGCGATGGCCTGCATGGTCATCACGGCGTCGAACAGCCAGGCGGAGAACTCCTCGTCGTAGGCCGCGTCCAGCGGGCGGTGCAGCGCCGAGTCGACGGCCGACATCACGAGGGTGACGGCGAGCCGGGCGCGCGCGGGCGTCGTGCGCTGCTCGGCCAGGGCGACGATCTCGTGCCGCAGCTCGGCGGCGAAGCGGATGACGTCGGGCGCGAGCTCCGGGCGACGGCCGAGCAGCTCGCGGATCGCCTCCCGGTCGACGCCGTCGCGTGCGGTGGCGTCCATCACCGAGCCGACGAGGGTGCAGAGGTCGAGGACGAGCCAGCGCTCACCGTCGCGCTCCAGGAACCGCTGCCGCTGCGCATCCGTCACCGTGAACGCGGACAGGCCGACGATCGCCGAGACCTTGGAGGGGAAGTAGTTGAAGAAGGTGCGGCTCGACACGCCCGCCTCGGAGCAGATCGCGTCGACCGAGGCGTGGCCCGCGCCGTTCTCGGAGACCAGGCGCAGGGCCGCGTCGTGGATCGCGGCGCGCGTCTCCACCTTCTTGCGCTCCCGGAGGGGCAGCTCGTGGTCGGACTTCAGCGTCGTCATCGTCGCTCCGTTCTGTCGTTGAACTCGCCGAGCAGGCGCACGAACTCCTGCACGTCGGGGGTGGGCCAGCCGTCGAGGGCGTCGGCGTAGAGCTCCTTCGTCTCCGCGCGCATCTCGTCGAGGCGGGCCAGGGTGAGGTCGGTGGGGGCGTAGAGCTGGGCGCGCCCGTCGCCCGGGTCGGGCACGCTCGAGACGAAGCCGAGCTCCTTGAGGCTGCGGAGCTGGCGGCTGAGGGCGCTCTTGTCCATGCGGGTGGCCTGGATGATCGCCCCGGGTGCCGTGGGGTGATGCTTCACGATGTACTGCAGCACCGAGTAGCCCGAGGGCTGGAGCTCCGGGGAGAACCGCTCGGCGTTCTGCAGCACCGCCCGGCGGAGGGTGCGCACGAGGCGGGACATCTCGCTCTCGATGGCGGAGACGGCCTCGCCGCGGGGGTCGGCCTGGGGGTCGTCGGTCACGACCCCCAGGCTAGCGTGGGAGATCACCGGCGTTCGGGCGCCTCCTCGGCGTGACGCGGGGCGTGCGGCCGCGCATCCTGACCATCGTCGTCGCGGTCGGCGGCGTCGGGCCGGCCCGTGCCGTCGCGGCGCTCACCGTTCTCGGTGCTCTCGCCTGCGATCTCGGCGGCCGAGACGTTCACGACGGTCTGCTCGAGGTCGGCGATCTGCTCCTGCGAGGTCTTCGTGCCCAGGGCACGGTTCGGCAGCAGCGCGATCGCGATGATCGACAGCAGCGCGAGCGGCACGGCCAGCAGGAAGATGTCCGCCACCGCCTCGCCGTAGGCCGACTCCACGAGGGTGCGGATCGGGCCGGGCAGGGTCGTCAGGTCGGGGATGCCGCCGCTCTCGAGGCCGCCCGTCTGCGAGGGGTCGACACCGAGCTTCAGCAGCCCGTCGGCGATCAGCGAGGTGATGCGGTTGCCGAGCACGGCGCCCATCACGGCGACGCCGATCGTGCCGCCGAGCGAGCGGAAGAAGGCGACGGAGGCGCTGGCCACACCGATCTGCCGCGGGTCGACCGCGTTCTGCACGATCAGCACCAGGTTCTGCATGACCATGCCGACACCCGAGCCCATGATGAACATGTAGAGGAACACCAGCCAGAAGCTCGTGTCGTAGCGGATGGTGCCCATCAGCGCGAGGCCGATGGTGAGCAGCACCGAGCCGATCACCATGTAGCGCTTCCAGATGCCGGTGCGGCTGATCACCTGGCCGATGACGATGCTCGACACGAGCACGCCCGCGATCATCGGGATGGTGAGGAGGCCGGACTCGGTCGGGGTCTTGCCGCGGGCCAGCTGCATGTACTGGCTGAGGAAGATGCTCGTGCCGAACATGGCGACGCCTACCGAGATGCTCGCGATGACCGCGAGCCAGAAGGTGCGGTTCTTGAAGAGCGTCATCGGGATGATGGGCTCCTTCACCTTGAGCTCGGTGACGACCGCGGCGGCCAGCAGCAGCACGGCGCCGACGACCATGGCGATCGACTGCACGGAGCCCCACTCGAAGTCGTTGCCCGCGAGGGTCACCCAGATCAGCAGCAGCGAGACGCCGGCCGCGATGAGGGCCGCACCGAGGTAGTCGATGGTCACCTTGCGCTTCTGGGTGGGGATGTGCAGCGTGCGCTGCAGCACGATCAGCGCGGCGACGGCGAAGGGCACGGCGATGTAGAAGTTCCAGCGCCAGCCGGCCGAGTCGGTGATGACACCGCCGAGCAGGGGGCCGCCGACGGTGGCGACGGCCATCACGGCGCCGAGCAGGCCCATGTAGCGGCCGCGCTCACGGGGCGGGATGATGTCGGCCATCGCGACCTGCACGAGGGCGGTCAGACCGCCGGCGCCGAGGCCCTGGAGCACCCGGAAGAAGATGAGCATCTCGGTGGACTGCGCGAGACCGGCGAGACCGGAGCCGACGACGAAGATGATCAGCGAGAGCTGGATGAGGCGCTTGCGGTTGGTGAGGTCGGCGAGCTTGCCCCAGATGGGCGTCGAGACGGTGGTGGCGAGCAGGGTCGCGGTGACGACCCAGGTGTAGCCGGACTGCGTGCCGCCGAGGTCGGAGATGATCTTGGGCAGCGAGCTCGAGACGACGGTGCTGGCGAGCATCGCGACGAACATGCCGAGCAAGAGGCCCGACAAGGGCACGAGCACCTGCCGGCGGGTCTTGGCGCCCTCCGCGGGCGCCGGGGCTTCGATGGTCTGTGAGGACACGGTTCTCCTGTACGCAAAAAGTTGATCTGGATCAACGATATACCCGTTGTTGACCCAGATCAACTAATTACTGCAGAAAGTGCAAACTTTTATGCTGTGCACCGTTTGCTTCGCATCCGATTCAGGATGCGCGGCTACTCCCCCGCAGTGATGGCCTCCGCCTCGACGAACTCGTCCTCCTCCTCGTGGTCGATGTGCGCGATGGCGCGGTGACCGGCGATGACGATGATCGAGGCGATCACCACGGAGCCCGCGGCGACGTAGAACGGGGTCGCTGCGGTGAACAGACCGGCGATCAGGGAGGCGGCGGGCGGGGCGACCGCTCCGCCGATGAAGCGCACGGCCGAGTAGGCCGAGGAGGCCACGGGGCGCGGCAGGTCGGTCGCGGCCATCACCGACTCGGTGAGCACAGTGTTCATCACGCCGAGCAGGGCACCGCCCGCGACCACGCAGGTGATCAGTCCGGGCACGCTGTCGACGAAGACGCCCGCGAGCACGAGGTCGACGCCGAGCAGGAGCAGCACCGTCCAGAGCACGCGGCTGCGCGGGATGCGCCGGGTCAGCCACGGCGCCACCCAGACCGAGGTGATCGCGACCGCGATCCCCCAGCCGAAGAAGGTGAGGCCGAGACCCATCTCGTCGAGCCCGAGCGGGAACGGCGTGTAGGCCAGCAGGATGAAGAAGCCGATGTTGTAGAACAGGGCCGCGATAGCGAGGATCGACAGCGCCGGCTTGGCGAGCGCCTTGAACGGGGCCGACAACGGGGTCGGGGTCGGCTTGACCGGCTCCTTCTTCATCAGCGTCGCGATGGCGATGAAGCCGATGGCCATCAGCACGCTGGTGCCGAAGAACGGCCCCCGCCAGCTGATCGAGCCGAGCAGCCCGCCGAGCAGGGGGCCGATCGCGATGCCGAGACCGAGGGCGGCCTCGTAGAGGATGATCGCCGAGCTCGCTCCCCCGCTCGCCGCGCCCACGATGGTGGCGAGGGCGGTCGAGATGAAGAGCGCGTTGCCGAGCCCCCAGCCGGCGCGGAAGCCGATGACCGACTCCACGTTCTGCGAGAGGCCGGCCGCCAGGGCGAACGCGACGATCAGCGCGAGGCCGATCAGCAGCGTCTTGCGGGCGCCGATGCGGGTCGAGAGCCAGCTCGTGAAGAGCATGGCCACACCCGTGATGAGCAGGTAGCTGGTGAACAGCAGCGAGGTCTGGGTCTGGGTGGCGTCGAGGCTCTCGGCGATCGCCGGGAGGATCGGGTCGACCAGGCCGATGCCCATGAAGGCGATGACGCAGGCGAAGGCCACTGCCCAGACGGCCTTGGGCTGCTGAAGGATCGAGTTCTTCGGGGCGGACTTCTTGGCGGGGTGCGTCGTGGTGGTGGCGGTCGTCGCCGTGTCGGTGGCCGTCGCGATCACGCGGCTTTCACGACGTCGGCGGCGCGCACGTCGGTGCACTCGTGCAGCAGGTCGACCGCTCGCGAGATGACCTCGATCTCCTCGCGGTCGAGGTCGTCGAAGAGGGGGGCGAGGGCGGCGCCGAGCTTCTCGCGCCAGTCGGCGAGGGCGCGGATGCCCTTCGGGGCGAGGGCGATCTGCCACGCGCGGGCGTCGTCGACGTCGGCGATGCGGCGGATCCACTCCACCTCGTTGAGGTTCGCGACGATCTTCGTCATCGTCGGCTGGCTGACGCGGCTCTGCTTGGCGAGCTCGCCGAGGCGCATGGGGCCGAAGCTGCTGAGAACGCTCAGCGTGCGCCAGGTGGCGGGTGAGGTCTGTTCGCCGGTGGCCTGGGCGGCGATGCGGGTGAGGCGGTGCGTGACCGAGACGAGGTCGGAGAGCAGCGTCTGGAGTTCGGGAGTGGGATTTTCGTTAGTCACGGTTAACGATTATACATAGCCCGGCTATGCGCTTGTCACTCCGCGGGAGATGGGTGTGGAGATCGCGCGACCCGACGGGTGAGCCTAGCCATCGAGCGGCTTGAACTCCAACTCGGCCGCGTCGGTCGTCTCGCGGCCGACCTGCGCGAAGGAGTCGAAGCCCGCCTCGGCGAGGCGCTCGAGCAGCGGGCCGAGGTTCTTCGTGCGGCGCTCGAGGCGCACCCGCTTGCCCTGGGAGACGAGCTGACGCTTCAGGGCGAGCAGCCGCTCGGGCTCGGCGTTCTTGTCGTGAACCAGTGCGACCGCGTCGCCGGCGCCCGCGGCCGGGTCGGCGACGAGGTCGATGATGCGCTCGAAGCCGATCGAGAAGCCGCAGGCCGGCACCGACTCGGTGAGGAAGCGGCCGATCATGCCGTCGTAGCGGCCTCCGCCGCCGAGCGAGAAGCTGAAGTCGGGGTGCTCGATCTCGAAGATCGTGCCGGTGTAGTAGCCCATGCCCCGCACGAGGAACGGGTCGAAGACGAGGGCGCCGTCGACCCCGGCCGCGGCCAGGGCGGACTCGATGCGGGCGAGGTCGGCCACAGCATCCGGAGCCACCCCCTCGGGCAGCACGGGCGGTGACACCGCGAGGAAGCGCTCGATCGCCGCGACGGCCTCGGGGCGGGAGCCCTTCTCGCGCAGCTCGGCGACGACGCCCTCGGGGCCGACCTTGTCGAGCTTGTCGATGGTGATCAGCACGGAGTCGTTCTGCGACGCCTCGAAGCCGAAGTGCTCGAGGAGCCCGAGCAGGATGCGGCGGTCGTTGATGCGGATGCGGCAGCCCTCGAGCCCGAGCGCGTCGAGCGTGGCGAGGGTGGCCGTGAGCAGCTCGATCTCGGCGAGGATGCCCGCCTCGCCGATGATGTCGATGTCGCACTGCACGAACTGGCGGTAGCGGCCCTTCTGCGGGCGCTCGGCGCGCCAGACGGGGGCGATCTGCACGGCTCGGAAGACCTGCGGAAGGCTCGCGCGGTGGCTGGCGTAGAAGCGGGCGAGCGGCACGGTGAGGTCGAAGCGGAGGCCGAGGTCGGCGAGGGCATCCGGGTCGTCGCTGTCGGCAGCGGCCCGCAGCGCCTCGGCGTCGAGGCCGCGGCGCATGACGTTGAAGGCGAGCTTCTCGTTGTCGCCGCCGAGGCCGGCGTGCAGGCGGCCGAAGTCCTCCATCACGGGCGTCTCGATCTCGTCGAAGCCGTGCGCCCGGTAGGTCTGGCGGATGACGCCGAGCACGCGCTCGCGCTTCGCCTTGTCGGCGGGCAGGAAGTCGCGCATGCCGCGCGGCGGGGTCACCGGAGAAGCCATCCTCCGATTCTATTGAACGGCGGCGGTCACTCCGCGCGGGCGGGAGCCTCGGCGTCGTCTCGGGCGGCGGCCTCGGCGGTGTCCGCGGCCGGGGCCTCGGCGGCGGTGATGTCGGCGCGGAGGGTGCGGAGTGCCGTGCGGAGGGCGCGCTCGGCGTCGAGGCCGCGGGCGCGGGCGCCGGCGACGAGGGCGAGGAGCTCGGCGCCGAGCTCGTCCTCGGTGGCGGGCACGGGGGCGACGACGGGGGCCGCGGCGGGCGCGACCCCGAGCTTGGCCGCCTTGCCGAGCAGCTTGTCGGCCAGGGCGAGGGCCGGCATGCCGAGCGGCACCCCGTCGAGCACGCTGGTGCGCTCGGGCTTCTCGACGGCCTTGAAGGAGTCCCAGGCGTTCTCGACGTCACCCGCCGTCGAGAGGTCGAGGTCGCCGAAGACGTGCGGGTGCCGGCCGACCATCTTCGCGGTCATGTGGGCGGCGACATCCTGGATCGTGAACGACTCCCCCGGCGTGTGGGCGGCGATGTCGGCGTGGAAGACGACCTGGTAGAGCACGTCGCCGAGCTCCTCGATCAGTTCCTCGCGCGATCCGGCCTCGATGGCGTCGATCAGCTCGTGGGTCTCCTCCGTGAGGTACTGCACGAGGGAGGCGTGGGTCTGCTCCGCGTCCCACGGGCAGCCGCCGGGAGCCCTCAGCAGCGCCGTCACCGCCACCAGGCGGTCGAGCTCGGTTCGGGCATCCGGGATCTCAGGCATGGTGCAAGCCTAGGTCGCCGGGGTCAGACCGCCGCCTTGGCCGGCGCGAAGATGGCCTCGAGCAGCTGGGCCACCCAGGCGATGAGCTCGGCGTCGGCGAGCGGATGCCCGTCGACGACCGGCATCGGCACGGAGACCGCGTTGGTCTGCGCGAAGTACTTCGACCCCGGGTACATGCGCTGCAGTCGCACCTGGATGCTGTCGGCCAGGTCGGCGGGAGCGACGCGGAGGTTCGAGCCCATGGTGACGACCTCGCCGAGGTTCGACTTCTGGGCCAGACGGCGCAGACGCGAGACCGCGATGAGGTTCTGCAGCTCGGTGGGCGGCTCGCCGTAGCGGTCGGTGAGCTCCTCGATGACGCGGTCGATGGCGTCGTCGGAGGCCGTGGGCGAGGAGGCGGTGGAGAGCTTCTGGTAGGCCTCGAGGCGCAGTCGCTCGCTGTCGACGTACTCCTCGGGGATGTGCGCGTCGACCGGGAGCTCGAGGCGCAGCTCGGTCTGGCCCTCGGCGACGTCGCCGCGGAAGGTCGACACGGCCTCGCCGATCATGCGCAGGTAGAGGTCGAAGCCGACGCCCGCGATGTGGCCGGCCTGCTCCCCGCCGAGCAGGTTGCCGGCGCCTCGGATCTCGAGGTCTTTCAGGGCGACCTGGATGCCCGAGCCGAGCTCGTTGTTCGCGGCGAGGGTGCTGAGGCGGTCGTTCGCGGTCTCGGAGAGCGGCTTGTTCTCGTCGAAGAGCAGGTAGGCGTAGGCGCGCTCGCGACCACGGCCGACCCGGCCGCGCAGCTGATGCAGCTGGGAGAGACCGTACTTGTCGGCCCGGTCGACGATCAGCGTGTTCGCATTGGCGATGTCGATGCCGGTCTCGATGATGGTCGTCGAGACCAGCACGTCGAACTTGCGCTCCCAGAAGTCGACGATGACCTGCTCGAGCACGTTCTCGTTCATCTGCCCGTGCGCCACGGCGACCCGGGCCTCGGGCACCAGCTCGGCGAGCTGCGCGGCGACCCTGTTGATCGACGAGACGCGGTTGTGCACGAAGAACACCTGGCCCTCGCGCAGCAGCTCGCGGCGGATGGCGGCCGCGATCTGCTTCTCGGAGTAGGGCCCGACGAAGGTGAGGATGGGGTGCCGGTCTTCGGGCGGGGTGGCGAGCGTCGACATCTCGCGGATACCCGTGACCGCCATCTCGAGCGTGCGCGGGATGGGCGTGGCGCTCATCGCGAGGATGTCGACGTTGGTCTTCAGCTTCTTCAGCTGGTCCTTGTGCTCGACGCCGAAGCGCTGCTCCTCGTCGATGATGAGGAGGCCGAGGTCTTTGAAGGCGATGTTGTCGCTCAGGATGCGGTGGGTCGCGATCACGACGTCGACGGTGCCGTCGGCCAGCCCCGCGATGGTCTCCTTCATCTCCTTCTCGGTCTGGAAGCGGCTGAGCGCCTTCAGGTGCACCGGGAAGCCGGCGAAGCGCTCCTGGAACGTCTCCATGTGCTGCCGCACGAGCAGGGTGGTGGGCACGAGCATCGCGACCTGCTTGCCGTCCTGCACCGCCTTGAAGGCGGCGCGGATGGCGATCTCGGTCTTGCCGAAGCCGACGTCGCCGCTCAGCAGCCGGTCCATCGGGATGGGCCGCTCCATGTCGGCCTTCACCTCGTCGATCACCGTCAGCTGGTCGGGCGTCTCCTGGAACGGGAACGCCTCCTCGAGCTCGTGCTGCCAGGGGGTGTCGGGGCCGAACGCGTGGCCCTTCGACGCCATGCGCGCCGAGTAGAGCTTGACGAGCTCGACGGCGATGTCGCGAACGGCCTTGCGGGCCTTGCCCTTCGCCGCGGCCCAGTCGGAGCCGCCCATCTTGCTCAGGTTCGGCGCCTCGCCGCCGACGTAGCGGCTGAGCAGGTCGAGCTGGTCGGTGGGCACGTAGAGCTTGTCGCCCGGGTAGCCGCGCTTGGAGGGCGCGTACTCGATGACGAGGTACTCGCGGGTGGTCTTCACCGCGTTGCGGCCGCCGCTCGAGACCTCGCGCTGGGTGAGCTCGAGGAACTTGCCGATGCCGTGCGTCTGGTGCACGACGAAGTCGCCGGTCTTCAGCTGCAGCGGGTCGACCACGTTCTTGCGGCGGCTCGCGAGCTTCTTCACCTGGCGGGTCTCGTAGCCGGCGGTGCGGCCGTAGAACTCGGTCTCGCCGATCAGGCTGAGCTTCAGCTCGGGCAGCTCGAAACCGTGCTCGACGGCGGCGCGCACGAGGTAGGCGACGCCGGGCTCGGCGTCGGCCGGGAACTCCTCGACGAGCCGGGCCGGCACCTCGCGCTCGGCCAGCACGTCGGCGGCGCGCTCGACGAGGCCCTGGCCCTTGGCCGCGACCGCGACGGTCCAGCCGTCGGCGAGGCGGGAGGCGACGTGGGCGATGGCGCCGTCGGCGTTGCCCTGGAAGCTCGGCACGCCGTCGGCCTTGAGCCGCAGGGTCAGGTGCTCCTCGATCTCCCGGTGCTCGGGCAGCACCTCGTCGTCGGCGGGGCCCTGCTGGAACTCGCTCAGCGTCCACCACGGCCGGTTCGTCCCGGCCGCGTGCCGCAAGTCGGTCAGAGTGATGAACTCGCCCGAGGCGAGGTCGATCGGGGCCTCGGCGCCGGCGGTCGCCGCGGTCCAGGCGGCGGCGAGGAACTCGCGGTTCGTCTCGCTGAGGTTCACGGCCCGGGTGGCGACGCGCTCGGGCGAGAGCACGGCGATCGCGGCGCCGTCGGGCAGGTAGTGGGCGACCGTCACGAGCTCGTCGAGCAGTGCGGGGGCGAGCGACTCCATGCCCTCGACCGGGATGCCCGCGCCGATCTTCTCGAGCATGCCGGCGAGGCTCGGGAACTCGTGCTGCATCTCGCGGGCACGCTGCCGAACACCGTCGCTGAGCAGCAGCTCCCGGCTCGGCGGCAGGTCGACGGCACCCACGGCGTCGGGCAGCGAGCGCTGGTCGGCGACCGAGAAGGCGCGGATCTCGTCGACCTCGTCGCCGAAGAAGTCGACCCGGTAGGGGTGCTCGGCGATCGGCGGGAAGACGTCGAGGATGCCGCCGCGCACCGCGTACTCGCCGCGGCGCGTGACCATGTCGACCCGCGAGTAGGCGAGCTCCACGAGTTGAAGGGAGAGCGCCGAGAGGTCGAAGCCGCGGGCGCCCTTCTCCAGGTGCACGGGCTCGAGGTCGGCGAGGTTCGAGGCGATGGGCTGCAGGGCGGCGCGGACGGAGGCGACGGCGACGATGGGGCGCCGGCTGGCCGGGTCGCCCTGGTGCCACGTGCTCAGCCGGCGCAGCGCGTCGATGCGCTTGCCGACGATCTCGGCGCTCGGGCTGAGGCGCTCGTGCGGCAGGGTCTCCCAGGCCGGGAACTCGATGATGTCGGCCTCGGGCATGAAGCTCGCGAGGCTCTCGCGCAGCTTCTCGGACTCGCGGCCGGTGGCGGTGACGACGAGCATCGCGGCGGGCAGCCCGCGCTCGATGCGGCGCCCCATCATGGCGGCGAGGAACGGCGCCCGAAGGCCCTCGGTCAGCGAGAAGTCGCTGTCGCGGCCCGCGTTCACGAGGGCCTTTTCAACAGTGGAGGCGCGCGACAGCGCTTGCACAAGACCCTGAAGTATCACTCGGACGATTCTACCCGCGCCCACCGACACTCGGCCCGGCGCGAGGTCACCCCGCGGCTAGGAAGCCGTATGGAAACGGAGCTGGGCGGCGGTGAGGCCCGAGCCGGCGATCAGCTCGACCGCATCCGCTGCCTCGTCGATGAGGTTCGGGAGCGTCTGCTTCTCGGTGGAGGTGAAGTCCTTCAGCACGAAGTCGGCCGCGTCCATGCGGCCCGGCGGGCGGCCGATGCCGACCCGCACGCGGATGAAGTCGTTGCTGCCGGTGGCCGCGATGATGTCGCGCAGCCCGTTGTGACCACCGTGGCCGCCGCCCTGCTTGAGCTTCAGGGTGTCGAACGGGATGTCGAGCTCGTCGTGCACGACGATGAGCTGCTGGGGCGTCAGCCCGTAGAACTTCAGCAGGCCGTTCACCGGCCCGCCCGACACGTTCATATAGGTGTTCGGGTTCGCCACGACGAAGCGCGGGCCGCCGGGGACGATCCGTCCCTCGGCCACCCGTGCGTTCGCCTTGTGGCTCTTGAACGTCGCGCGCAGACGGGTCGCCAGTTCGGCGGTGACCATCTGACCCACGTTGTGACGGTTCCCCGCGTAGCCGGGCCCGGGGTTGCCGAGCCCGACCACGAGGTGCAGATCGTCGCTCACTCGATCGGCCGTCGTATCCGCAGGACGGGAGTGCTACTCGGAGGCCGGGGCCGGGGTGGTCGACTCGGCGGCACCCTCACCCTCGGCGGGCTCGTCATCGGGCTCCTCGGTCGGGATGGTGACGCCGACGATGACCGTCTCCTCGTCGGTGATGAGGGTGGAGCCGGCGGGCAGCTCGATGTCGGCGGCACGCACGACCGCGCCGTCCTCGAGGCCCTCGATCGAGACGGTGACGCTCTCGGGGATGCTCGTGGCGAGCACCTCGAGCAGCACGGTCTGCGAGTCCTGCGTGGCCATGGTGCCGGGGGCCGACTCGCCCTCGAGGTGCACGTTGACCTCGACCTGGACCTTCTCACCCTTGCGGATGACGATGAGGTCGATGTGCTCGATGATCTGGGTCACCGGGTCCTTCTGCACGTCCTTGACCAGCGCGAGCGACTCGACGCCGTCGATGGTCAGCTCGAGCACCTGGTTCGACTTGCGCAGGATGAGGGCGGTCTGGTGGCCGGGCAGCGAGATGTGCTGCGGCTCGGTGCCGTGGCCGTAGATGACGGCGGGGATCTTGCCGGCGGCGCGGGTGCGGCGGGCGAAGCCCTTGCCGAACTCGGTGCGGGTCTCCGCGGTGACGCGAGTGTCTTCTGACATTGTTCTGCTCCTTCGCGGCCCGATCGGGCTCGCAGTTGTGTGAGGGGTTTCAACTCGACCGCATGAAGCGAGAGGAAAGACTGCTGAGGCCTGATCCACCGCGTCGATAACGGATGCACGGCATTCGCCCGCATCCCTCGCCGAAGTTCAGTGCCCGAGTCTAGCGCATCGCCTCCACTACTCTGGAGACGTTCGCTTTCTACGAGGAGTAACCGGCATGTCATCAGCTGCAACCGCCAACATCGGAGTCGTCGGGATGGCGGTGATGGGCTCGAACCTGGCCCGCAACCTCGCCAGCCGCGAGGGCAACACGGTGGCCGTCTTCAACCGCTCCCCCGAGCGCACCCGCAAGCTCGTGTCCGAGCATCCTGAAGCCGGCTTCGTCGCGTCGGAGTCGATCGACGACTTCGTCGCGAGCCTGCAGAAGCCGCGCACAGCGATCATCATGGTGCAGGCCGGAGCCGGCACCGACGCCGTCATCTCCGAGCTGGCCCAGCGCTTCGAGCCGGGCGACATCATCGTCGACGGCGGCAACGCGAACTTCCACGACACGATCCGCCGGGAGAAGGACATCTCCTCCACCGGCGTGCACTTCGTCGGCGCCGGTATCTCGGGCGGCGAGGAGGGCGCCCTGAACGGCCCCTCGATCATGCCCGGCGGCACCGCCGAGGCCTACGAGACGCTCGGCCCGATCCTCGCGTCGATCGCCGCGGTCGCCGAGGGCGAGCCCTGCGTCACCCACATCGGCACCGACGGCGCGGGCCACTTCGTGAAGATGGTGCACAACGGCATCGAGTACGCCGACATGCAGCTGATCGCGGAGGCCTACGACCTGCTCCGCACCGTCACCGGCCGCGAGCCCGCCGAGATCGCCGAGGTCTTCGAGACCTGGAACTCGGGCGACCTCGAGTCGTACCTGATCGAGATCACCGCCGAGGTGCTGCGCCAGGTCGACGCCGACACCGGCAAGCCGTTCGTCGACGTCGTGCTCGACCAGGCCGGCGCCAAGGGCACCGGCTCGTGGACCGTGCAGAACGCCCTCGACCTGGGCGTGCCCGTCGGCGGCATCGCCGAGGCCGTGTTCGCCCGCTCGGTGTCGTCGAAGCCCGCGCAGCGTGCCGCGGTGCAGGCGACGATCACCTCGCGACCCTCGGTCGTCGACGTGGACGTCGACTCGTTCGCCGACGACATCCGTGCCGCCCTCTACGCCTCGAAGGTCGTCGCGTACGCGCAGGGCTTCGACGAGATCATCGCCGGCGCGAAGCAGTACGGCTGGGACATCGACAAGGGCGCGGTCGCGAAGATCTGGCGCGCGGGCTGCATCATCCGCGCCCAGTTCCTCAACCGCATCGTCGAGGCCTACGAGAACAACCCCGACATCGCGTCGCTGCTGGAGGACCCGTACTTCGCCAAGGCCGTCGCCGACGGCGAGGCCGCCTGGCGCCGCGTGGTGTCGACGGCTGCGCTCTCGGGCGTGCCCGTGCCCGGCTTCGGTGCAGCGCTGTCGTACTTCGACTCGCTCGCGGTGAAGCGCCTTCCGGCCGCCCTCGTGCAGGGTCAGCGCGACTTCTTCGGAGCGCACACCTACAAGCGCGTCGACAAGGAGGGCGTGTTCCACACCCTCTGGTCGGGCGACCGTACCGAGATCGAGACCGAGCCCTCGACCCACTAGTCCCGGTCAGGTGGTGGGCTGGCCGACGCGCTGGCCCACCACCGCCGAGACGCCGTCCTGGCGCATCGAGACGCCGTAGAGGGCGTCGGCGATCTCCATCGTGCGCTTCTGGTGCGTGATGACGATGAGCTGGCTCGTCTGGCGCAGGTCCTCGAAGATCGTCAGCAGGCGCCCGAGGTTGGCGTCGTCGAGCGCCGCCTCCACCTCGTCCATGATGTAGAACGGGCTCGGCCGGGCCTTGAAGATCGCGATCAGCAGCGCCACGGCCGCGAGCGACCGCTCCCCGCCCGAGAGCAGCGACAGCCGCTCGATCTTCTTGCCCGCCGGCTTCACGCTCACCTCGATGCCGGTCGTCAGCAGGTTCTCGGGGTCGGTCAGCGAGATCGACCCGGTGCCGCCCGGGAACAGCACGGGGAAGACCTTCGTGAACGCCTCCCGGGTGTCCTCGAAGGCGCTCTCGAAGATGATCTGCATGCGATCGTCGATCTCGTCGATGATCGTCAGCAGGTCCTTCCGCGTGTTCGTCAGGTCGGTCAGCTGGTCGCTCAAGAACTTGTGGCGCTGCTCCAGCGCCGCGAACTCCTCGAGCGCGAGCGGGTTCACGCGGCCGAGCTCGGCGAGCTTCCGCTCCGCCTTCGCGAGGCGCTGCTGCTGCTCGGAGCGCACGAAGGGGCGGCCCTGCGGCTCGTGCGACTCGTGCGACTCGTACGACTGATCGTCGGTGAGAGCAGCGGATGCGCGCTGCGCCGTCAGGGCATCGCCGTCGTCGCCCGGCCGGCCGGTACGGGCATCCGTCGCCGAGGTGTCGGAACCGGTCTCGTCGTGGTCACCATCGTCGGACGCCGCGGCCGACGCCTCGGCCACCGCCCGCGCGCTGGTGTCGATCAGCCGCACGGCGTCGTCGTCGGGCACGAGCTGCGACGGCCCGTACTCGGCCACCAGCACGTCCTCGACGAGTCCGAGCTCCGAGCCCGCCCGCTCGAGCAGGCTCGACAGGTGCAGCTTCTTCTCGTAGATCTGCAGCTCGAGGCCGTGCATGTTCTCGGTGATCGACTGCAGCCGTTCACGGAGCGCCGCCTCGTCGCGCCGCAGCGCGGTCAACTCCTCGTTCTGCTCGGCTCGCTCGGCCTCGCGGCGGGCCAGCAGCACGGCGGCCTCGGCGACCGAGCGGTCGACCGACGCGAGCACCGCGGGCAGCGCCTCGGCGACCGCGGTGGCCGAGGCGATCTGCCTCCGCCGGATCACCGCCCGCCGCGCCGCCGCCTCCGCCGCCGCGCGATCGGCCTCGAGCTGGCGCTCGAGCGCCGCCGTGCGCGCCTGCTCGGCCCGCACCCGTTCCCGTGCCGTCTCGACCCCGAGCCGCGTCTCGACCTCGCGGTCGCGCGCGGCCTCGAGCTCGGCGAGCAGCCCGTCGCGCGAGCTCACGTCGAGCACGGGACGCGGTCGCTCCCGCGCCACCTCGAGCTCGCGCCGGGCGCGCTCGGCCCCCTGCTCGGCCTGCCCGACGGAGTCCTGGGCGATCGAGAGGCTCTTCTGCAGCCGCTCCAGCTCGGCACCGCTCGCCTCGAGCTGCGCGCGCAGCCGGCCGAGCCGCTCGGTGCGCGACGCCAGCTTCGAGTCGTGCTCGCGGAGCGCCGCGAGCGCCTTCTGCGACTGATCCTTGGCGACCTGCACGATGCCGCGCTGCTCCGCGAGGGCGAAGCGGGCCCGCTCGATCACCGAGCCCTCCTCCTCCAGCAGCACGGCGGCGGAGTCGCGCTCGGCGACCAGCTCGATGCGCGACCGCGTCGCGCCCGAGCCGCCGCGAAGCACGTAGCGGGTGAGCACCTCGCCCTGCTTCGTCACGACAGTGAGGCCCGCGGATGCGGTGCCGTCCGTCTCCATCCGCTGCCAGGCCCGGCGTGCCGCGTCGAGGTCGTCGGCGATGACGGTCGAGGCGAGCACGCCGAGCACACCGGCCGGGCCGGCCACGACGCGGGCGGCCGGGGTGATGCCGTCGGCCTCGGCCAGGGCGGCGGGAAGCGCATCCGGAGCACCCCCCGGCGAATCGGCGATGACCAGTTCGACGCGCCCCATGTCACCGGCGGCCGCGGCCTGGGCGGCGTTCACGGCGGAGTCGACGTCGGCGGCCAGCACCGCGTCGGCGAGCGTGCCGAGGGCCGCGGCGACGGCGGCCTCGAAGCCCGGGGTGACCTTGACGTGCTCGGCGACGAGCCCCCGGATGCCGTCGAGGCGGGCGCCGACGAGCTCGGCCGAGCCGTCCTTCTGGTCGAGCGCCATCGTCAGGGCGCTGGTGCGGGCGGCCAGGGCGTCGCGCTCGCGTTCGTGGGTGTGCAGCTCGTCGCGCAGGCGCTCGATCTCGGCCTCGGCCTCGAACACCGACGACTGGGCGAACTCGTAGCCCTCGTCGAGGTCGGTCTCGTCGACCTGCACCTCGGCGGCCTCGGCCTCGGCGCGGGCGAACTCGGCCTGGGCGGTGTCGCGACGGGCGACGGCGGCGTCGAGCGCGTTCTGCTGGCGCAGCACCTCGCCCCGCACGGCGGCGAGCCGGGAGTTGGCCGACTCGAGCTGTCCGGTGAGCTTGGACAGCTCGAGGTCGTGCTTGGACACCAGCGAGCTCTGGTAGGCGATCTGCTCGTCGAGGGCGTCGAGCGAACCACGGGCGGCGAGGGTGGCGCGCTTGGCGGCGTCCCACGCGTCCTGCGCGCCGGCGACCTGGGCCTCGAGGCGCACCACCTCGTCGCGGGAGTCGGCGACCATCGACGGGGTGACGCTCGGCCCCGCATCCGGAACCGCGTCCTCCCCGCCGAGCAGGGCGAGTCGCTGGCTGGCGAGGTTGTGCAGGTTGCGCAGCCGCTCCTGCACCGACTCGAGGCCGAAGGCGGTGTGGCGCGCGAGGTCGACGGCGTCGCCGACCTGCGCCTGCTCGATGCGGGCGACCCGCAGCTGGTTCTGCTCGAGACGCTCCTGCAGCACGATGCGCTCGGTGTGCCGCTCGCTCTCGCTGCGGGCCGCCGCGTCGAGGGCGGTGCGCAGGGTGACGACCTCGTCGGCGAGCAGCCGAGCCTTGGCGTCGCGCACGATGGCGGCGATCGACTGCGCCTCCTTGGCGATCTCGGCCTGGCGCCCGAGCGGCTTCAGCTGCCGCCGGATCTCGCCCGCCAGGTCGGACAGCCGCGTCAGGTTCGCCTGCATCGCCTCGAGCTTGCGCTGCGTCTTCTCCTTGCGGCGACGATGCTTCAGGATGCCCGCCGCCTCCTCGATGAACCCGCGACGCCCCTCGGGGGTGGCGTGCAGCACCGCGTCGAGCTGGCCCTGCCCGACGATGACGTGCATCTCGCGGCCGAGCCCGGAGTCGCTGAGCAGCTCCTGCACGTCGAGCAGCCGGCAGTTCTCGCCGTTGATGGCGTACTCGCTGCCGCCGTTGCGGAACAGCGTGCGCCGGATCGTCACCTCGGAGTAGTCGATCGGCAGCGCCCCGTCGGCGTTGTCGATGGTGAGCGTGACCTCGGCCCGGCCGAGCGGGCCCTTGGTGCTCGTGCCGGCGAAGATGACGTCCTCCATCTTGCCGCCGCGGAGGGTCTTGGCGCCCTGCTCCCCCATCACCCAGGCGAGGGCGTCGACCACGTTGCTCTTGCCGGAGCCGTTCGGCCCGACGACCGCGGTGACACCGGTCTCGAAGGCGAAGGTGGTGGGGTTGGCGAAGCTCTTGAAGCCCTTGAGGGTCAAGCTCTTCAGGTGCACGGGCGGCCTTCCGTTCTGCGGTGCACCCTACGGTAGCGGCTGGGGCGCGCCCGTCGGCCTCACCTCGCGCGGAGCACGCAGAACTCGTTGCCCTCGGGGTCGGCCAGGACGACCCAGCTGACCTCCTGCTGACCGACGTCGACGCGGGTGGCGCCAAGGGCCTCGAGGCGGGCGACCTCGGTCGCCTGGGCATCCGGTGCACCCTCGGGGCCCTCGGGGCCCTCGGGCACGAAGTCGAGGTGCAGCCGGTTCTTCACCGTCTTCTTCTCGGGCACCGCGAGGAACAGCAGGCTCGGGTGCGTGTCAGCGTCGGGCGCGATCTCGTACTCGGCCTCCTCGCCCTCCTCGCTCTGGTAGGTGAGCTGCCAGCCGAGCGCCTCGCGCCACCAGTCGGCGAGGGCCTTGGGGTTCTCGGAGTCGACCACGATCTGTTCGAAGCGGAGTGCCATGGCGGTCAGATTACGCCTCGGCGAGCGCGGCGGGGAAGGCGTCGAGCCGCTTCGTCATGCAGATCACGAGAGGCTCGTCCTTCCAGTAGCCGTAGCAGTCGGTGCGCTGCCAGCCTTCGCTCGTGTAGAGAGCCACCGCCTCGGGCTGCATCCGGCCGACCTCGAGCTTCAGGATGCGCGTTCCGCCCGCCCGCGCGATCTCCTCCATCGCGGCCAGCAGCCGGCGCGCCACCTTCTGGCCGCGGGCGCTCTCGCGCACGTAGACCCGCTTGATCTCGGCCTCTGTGCTGTGCTCTTCACCCAGCGGACTCAAGGCGATGCAGCCGACCGGGATGCGGACGCCTGCGTCGCCCTGCGACTGCTCGGCCACCACCGCAGGCAGCCCCCCGTGCACCGAGGGGCCAGGGTCGTCGCTGGAGTACCGGCGCATGACATCTGCAACCTGCTCCGCTTCCAGCTCCCGGAAGGCCGGGTCGTCGGTGGTCGTGGTGCGCAGCGTGATCACGGCACCGATTCTCACACGGGCCACCGACGACGACCAGCAGGGGCGGGTCGGCTGTGCCAGGCGCCGGCCGAGCATCCGGAATCGACCGTAGGCTGGGGGCATGCCGCTGCCCGCCCTCGTCTCACCCGGCCCCGAGCTCACCCGCGCGGAGCTGCTGCGGTACTCGCGGCAGATCTCGCTGCCGCACGTCGGGGTCGACGGCCAGCGCCGGCTGAAGGATGCGCGGGTGCTCGTGCTCGGCGCCGGCGGCCTCGGCTCGCCCGTGCTGCAGTACCTCGCCGCCGCGGGCGTCGGCACCATCGGCATCGCCGACCACGACACGGTGGAGGTGTCGAACCTGCAGCGGCAGACGATCCACCCGGATGCGCGGGTCGGCGAACGCAAGGTCGCCTCCGCCGCCGCCGCGGTGCGCGCTCAGAACCCGCTCATCGAGGTGATCGAGCACGACGCCGAGGTCACCCCGGCGACCGTGCTCGAGCTGGTGTCGGAGTACGACATCGTGGTCGACGGCACCGACAACTTCGAGGTGCAGTACGTCGTCGACGCCGCCTGCGCTCTCGTCGGAAAGCCGCTCGTCTGGGGTTCGGTGCTGCGCTTCGACGGGCAGGTGACCGTCTTCTGGGCCACCGCGGGCGAGGGCCTTGACCGTACCCTGGACGACCTCTACCCCGAGCAGCCCGACGCCGACGCCGGCGAGACCTGCTCGGTCGCCGGCGTGCTCGGCCCGGTGTGCGCCGCGATCGGCGCCGTGATGGCGACCGAGACGCTGAAGCTGCTCGGCGGCTACGGCGAGCCCCTGCTCGGCCGACTGCTCGTGCACGACGCCCTCGACGCATCCTGGCGCGAGGTGCCGTTCGGCAAGGCGGCCAACCGCGACACCCCCGGCGCCCGGCGCACCCGTGGTGCCGCCAACATCGGCGAACCGTACAGCTTCACCAAGCAGGGCACCGGATCCTCGGGGCCTGCCACCGCCCTCTTCGAAAGGCAGTCCACCGTGACGTCAGACTCCGCCCCCACCCCGTCGATCACCGCTCCCGAGCTGAAGTCGCTGCTCGAGGCGCGCACGCGCGGGGAGGCCGACTTCGTGCTCGTGGACGTCCGCGAGATGTACGAGAACCAACTGGTCGCCATCGAGGGCGCCGAGCTGGTGCCGCTCGGGCAGATCCTGAGCGATCAGGCGCGCGAGATCCTGCCGCCGCAGGAGAAGGTCATCCTGCACTGCCACCACGACGCCCGGTCGCAGCAGGCCGCGGCTCTGCTGCGCGCGAACGGGTGGGAGGACGTCACGTTCGTGCAGGGCGGCATCGACGCGTGGTCGCGCGAGGTCGACCCGTCGGCGCCGCGGTACTGAGCGCCGGGGCGCGTCGCCGCGCCTGAACGCGGTGCCGCGCTTGAGAACGTCGCGCATCGCGGCGACTGAGCGCGCCCGCGCGGCGCGGCGGGGTCAGCCGCCGGCGAAGGGCGGGAGGACGTCGAGGGTGTCGCCGTCCGCGAGTGCGGTGCGGGGGTCGGTCGTGGCGCGCCCGTTATGGAGGTAGGAGCAGCGGTCGAAGACCGCGGCGGCGGCACGCGCATCCTGAGCCCTCGACGCGAGGGCACCGACGAGCTCGCCGATCGTCGCGGGTACGGGATCGATGCGCTCCTCCGCCGTGCCGACCGCAGCCTTGGCCGCGGCGAAGTACCTCACCTGGATGCTCACGTCAGCCTCCGATCGCGCTCATCGGGCGGTCGGGCTGCTCGAACCCGGCCGAGTTCATGTTGTGCCCCGACGGCTTCGCCCACATCGCGCCGCGCCACAGGTCGGCCAGCTCGCGGTCGTCGGCTCCGTCGCGGAGGGGCCCGAGCAGGTCGGTCTCGGTGTGCGAGAACAGGCAGCTGCGCACGGCGCCCTCGGCGGTGAGCCGCGTGCGCCGGCAGTCGGAGCAGAACGGCTCGCTCACCGAGGCGATGATCCCGACGAGGCCGAGCATCGGCCCGTCCGGGCCGGCGGTGCGCTCCCGCACCTGGAACAGCTCGGCCGGGGCGCCGTCGCGCGGCGCCTCGTCGGGGCTCAGCAGGTAGCGCACGCTCAACCGTTCGCGGATGCCGTCGGCCGTGATCATCGAATCGCGGTTCCAGACGTGGTCGGCGTCGAGCGGCATCTGCTCGATGAAGCGGAGCTGGTGGCCTCCGGCGAGCGCCCACTCGAGCAGCTCGACGGCCTGGTCGTCGTTGATGCCGGGCATCAGCACGGCGTTGATCTTGGTGGAGACAAGCCCGGCAGCGCCCACGGCGTCGATACCCGCGAGCACCCGGCTGAGGAAGGGCCGCCGCGTGATCTTCGCGAACGTCTCGGGCTCGATCGAGTCCAGCGACACGTTGATGCGGTCGAGGCCGGCTTCGGCGAGCGCCTCCGCCCGGCTCGAGAGGCCGATGGCGTTGGTCGTCATGGAGATCTCGGGGCGCGGCTCGAGTGCGGCCACGGCGCGGATGATCTCGACCAGGTCCTTCCGCAGCAGCGGCTCTCCCCCGGTGAAGCGCACCTGGCGCACCCCGAACTCGGTCACGGCGATTCGCGCGAAGCGGGTGATCTCGTCGATCGACATCAGCGACGGCGGCGCCAGGAACGGCAGGCCCTCCGCGGGCATGCAGTACGTGCAGCGGAGGTTGCAGCGGTCGGTGAGCGAGATCCGCAGGTCGGTGCTGCTGCGGCCGAAGCGGTCGATCAGCCCGGCCTCGTCGGGCCGGTCGCTCGGCAGCATGACAGCGCCGCGCGGCTTTGCTGTTGAGCCGTCCGTCCTCATGCCGGCGATGCCGATCACGGACGATTCGGCGCTGCCGACCGTCGGCGACCCCGCGGCCGCGGAACCCGCACTCGGCGCCCGCTTCACCACCGGGATGCCCAGACCGACGCTCATGCCTCCACCCTAAGCGCTCCGGATGCCCGCCCGGCCGTCCCTCCCGGTACCACCCGACCCTCACCTCCTGCGCGCGATCGCGCCCGGATCGAGTGCAGAGGTGGTGCCTTGGGTGCGGCGACAGGGGATGAGCTCGAGAGCGCGGGCTGATGGGGCGGACGGAACATGCCCGGTATTCGGCACGAACGCCCGCAGCGGTGGGTGAGGGCGGCAACACCGATCGTCGGAGCATCACCAGGTGCTTCCACCCGCGCGGTCGGATAGGAGCGGGATGGCGGCGGGCATCGGGCCCACTGGCGGTCCAGTCGCGGCGAGCTGACGCGGGCATGGGGGCCACTGGCGGCCTAGTAGCGAAGAGCTGACGCGGACATGGGGACACCGGCGGTCGGGTCGCGACGATGCGGCGGCGGGCATGGGGCACACTGGGCGTATGCGAACCATCGAGGAGCATCGCCGCGAGATCATCGCGCTGCTGGGCGGCGTCGCCCCCACCGCCGAAGCGGAGGAGCTGAGCGTCTCCGCCACCGAGATGGCCGCCCATCCGGAGCGCTACGCGCACCGGGTCCTCGCAGCCGATCTGATCGCCCCGTCGAGCCTTCCCGCCTTCGACAACTCGCAGATGGACGGGTACGCCGTGCTGTCGGGCGACCTCGCCTCGGCTCGCGCCGATGCCCCCGCCGCTTTGGCCGTCGCACCCCGGATCGCGGCGGGCGACGCCTTCGGCACGCATGCTCCGGGCACGGCCACCCCGATCATGACCGGTGCCCCTGTGCCCGAGGGCGCCGACGCGGTGGTGCAGATCGAGAAGGCCGACCCGCCGGCGTTCTTCGACGACGACGACATCGATCGCACGGTCTCCTTCACGGCCACGGTGCCCGAGGGCCTGTTCGTGCGCGCAGCCGGCAGCGACGTGGCCCGCGGCGATGTGCTGCTCACCGCCGGAACCCTGCTCGGCCCGGCCCACTACGGCGTGATCTCGGGAACCGGCGCCACCGCGGTCTCGGTGCGGCGACGACTGCGGGTGCTGCTCGTGTCGACGGGTCACGAGATCCGCGAACCCGGCTCGGCGCTTCAGCCGGGACAGATCTTCGACGCCAACTCCTCCGCACTCACCGCGGCGCTCCTCGCCACCGGCTGCACGGTGACGCCCCTGCCCTGCCGTTCCGACGACGCGGACGACCTTCTGGCTCTGCTGCAGCGCGAGTCGACCGCCGTCGATGTGATCCTGACGGTCGGCGGGGTGAGCGCCGGTGCCCGCGAGGTCGTGCGGGACGCCCTGGGCCCCCTCGGGGTGGAGTTCATGAAGGTGGCGATGCAGCCGGGTGGGCCGCAGGGGTTCGGGGTCGCGTCCATCCCGGGAGCGGAGGGACGAGCATCCGTCGACCGCCCCGTGATCAGCCTGCCGGGCAACCCGGTGAGCGCGTTGGTGTCGTTCGAGGCGATCGTGCGTCCCGCCCTGCTGGCGGCCGTCGGCGCGAGGGCGACGTCGCGCGAGCTGCGGCGTGGTGTGGTGACCGAGGCGTTCGACTCGCCACCGAACCATCATCAGCTGCGACGCGGCCTCGTGCGCGAGGATGGCACGCTGGAGCTCGTCGGCGGGCCGTCCAGTCATCTGCTGCACTCGTACGCGGGCTCGACCGTGCTCGTGCACGTTCCCATCGGCGTCTCGTCGGTCTCCGCCGGCGACGAACTCGACTACTGGAGGATCGATGGCTGACGGTTCAGAGCTCACCCACGTCACCGCCGACGGTTCGGCCCACATGGTCGACGTGTCGGACAAGGCGGTCACGAAGCGCATCGCCAGCGCGCAGGCCGTGCTGCACACGCGACCGGACGTGATCAAGATGCTCGCGGACGGCTCCCTCCCCAAGGGTGAGCCGCTGGCGGTCGCCCGGGTCGCCGGGATCATGGCCGCGAAGCAGACCTCCGCACTCATCCCGCTGTGCCATCCGCTGCCGATCTCGGGGGTGACGGTCGACTTCGAGATCGCCGAATCCACCGTGCGGATCATCACCTCGGTGAAGACCACCGGGGTCACCGGCGTGGAGATGGAGGCGCTCACCGCCGCCTCGGTCGCGGCGCTGACCGTGTACGACATGATCAAGGCCGTCGACCGCGCCGCGCGGGTGACGGACACCGAGGTGCTGTCGAAATCCGGCGGCGCGAGCGGCGATTGGAGCCGGCAATGACGCACCACGAGCATCCGCACGACCACGACCACACTGAGGACGACGGGCACGACCACACCGGCGACCATGGGCCCGGCCACGCAGACGGGAACGGTACCGCCGGACTGACCCCCACCGCGCCCGGTTCGGAATCCACCGACGGCGACGGGGCCGGCGCGCACCGCACCGCCCGCGTCGTCGTCGCCTCGAACCGAGCGGCCGCCGGCGTCTACGACGACACCACCGGACCCGTGATCGAGCGCTGGCTGCAGGAGCGCGGATGGGCCGCCTCCGTCGATGTCGTGCCCGACGGCGAACCCGTGGGCGCGGCGCTCCGCGATGCCGTCGGCGCCGGCGTCGACCTCGTCGTCACGACGGGCGGCACCGGTGCCTCGCCCACCGACCGCACGCCCGAGCAGACCCGCGCCGTGATCGACTTCGAGGTGCCGGGCATCGCCGAGGAGATCAGGCGGGTCGGCGCCCCTCACACCCCGAAAGCCGTTCTCTCGCGGGGCATCGCAGGCGTGGCCGGCCGCACCGTGATCGTCAACCTGCCCGGGTCGAGCGGCGGTGTGCGCGACGGCCTCGGGGTGCTGGACGGGGTGCTCGTTCATCTCGTCGATCAGATCCATGGAGGCGATCATGCCCGCACCGACTGACATTCCTTCATCTTCGGGCCGATCTGTGGAGAACCGCGTCGTCGTCGCGAGGATCGCGGAGAAGACGATCACGATCGACGAGTGCTCCGACGCCGTCGAGGACGCGACCTCGGGAGCGGTCGTGACCTTCGCCGGGGTGGTCCGAGACCACGACGAGGGCCGGGGCGTCACGGCGCTGAGCTACACCGCTCATCCGACGGCCGCCGACGCGATCCGCGCGTCGGCGCTGCGCATCGCCGCCGCGCATCCGGAGACCCGCGTCGCAATCGTGCACCGCACGGGCGATCTCGTCGTGGGCGACCTCGCGCTCGCCTGCGCGGTCGCGTCGGCGCACCGGGGTGACGCCTTCGCCGCCTGCGCCGAGCTCGTGGACGACGTGAAGAAGACCGTTCCCATCTGGAAGGAACAGGCCTTCGACGACGGCACGACCGAGTGGGTGGCCTCGCTCGGCTGACCGCCGCTCCACTCCTCCACAGGCAGGGCATCCGTTCGAGTTACCCCCAAAACGGGCCGTTTTACATCTCAGACACATTGCTGAGGTTCACTGGGTCCTGCAGCAACTTCGAACGGAGCACCACGTGGACCTCAACACCGTCGCCACCATCACCCCGGCACGCTCGCGCGACGATCTCTCGCTTCTCAGCAGCGACGTCGCGCCGCTCGCGGGTGGCTCGTGGCTCTTCTCCGAGCGGCAGGACGAGTTGACGGCCCTCGTCGACCTGATGACTCTGGAGTGGCCGTCGCTCACGGTGACCGACGACGGGCTGGAGATCGCCGCGACCTGCCGGCTGGCGGAGCTCGCCGAGCTGCCCGACGCGTGGGGGTGGGGCGTGCATCCGCTGTTCTTCCAGTGCTGCACAGCGCTCCTCGGCTCCTTCAAGGTGTGGAACGTCGCGACCGTGGGCGGCAACATCTGCGCCTCCCTGCCGGCCGGGCCCATGACCTCCCTGTTCTCCTCGCTCGACGCCGAAGCCCTAATCTGGCGGGCTGACGGCACAGACGAGCGGATGCCCGTGGCCGACTTCGTCACGGGCAACGGGCGGAACGCCCTCCGTGCGGGCGATGTACTCCGTTCTCTGCACGTGCCGCGGCACGCTCTCGAGGGGCGAACCGCCTACCGCAAGATCGCACTGTCACCGATCGGACGATCGGGGGCCGTCATCGTGGGGCGGCTCGATCGCGACGGCTCGTTCGTGCTGACGGTGTCGGGGGCGACGGTTCATCCGGAGCAGGTGCGATTCGCGTCGATTCCCGGGCGCTCGGAGCTGGCCGAGGCCGTCGGGGCGATCGATTCGTGGTTCACCGACCCGCACGGCCCGGCGGACTGGCGGCGGGGCGTGTCGCTGCTGTTGGCCGAGGAGATCCGGGTGGAGCTGGGTCTGCCGCCGGGCGAGGCCCCGCTGAGCGACTACACGACGGTGCGGCCGGCGAGCGCGACGATGGCGGAGGCGCCCGCTGAAGCGGTCGGCGGCGCTGCGACGGCTGACGGAAAGACGAGCACGAGCGACGAGACGACGAGCGGGGACGCGCGATGAGATTCATCATGAACGGCGAGCAGCACGAGGCCGAGCCGGTCGCCGGGCAGTGCCTGCGCACCTTCATCCGTGACCAGGGGCACTTCGAGGTGAAGAAGGGCTGCGACTCGGGCGACTGCGGTGCCTGCTCGGTGATCGTCGACGGCACCCCCGTGCACTCGTGCGTGTACCCCGCGTATCGCGTCGAGGACCGAGTGGTGACGACGGTGGCCGGCCTCGGCGACCCCGATGACCTGAGCGCGATGCAGCAGAGCTTCGTCGACCACGCCGGATTCCAGTGCGGCTACTGCACGGCGGGCATGGTCGTCACCGCGTCGACGCTGAAGCCCGAGCAGCTCGACGACCTTCCGCGACTGATGAAGGGCAACCTCTGCCGCTGCACCGGGTACCGGGCGGTTGAGGAGTCGATCCGTGCAGGTGTCTGCGCCGGCGCTGGTCTCGCCGATGGGGCCACGCCCGCGCCGGTCGAGGGGCGGCTCATCACGACCAAGTCCGGCCGTCACGCCCGCGCGGCCGGCGCCACCGACGTGGAGCCGGAGATGTTGACGTCGGGGCCGGGTTCGACGCTGCCCACGGGGACGTTGCCTGCTGCCACCGTGTCGGAGGCGGTCGAGCCGCCGGCGAGCATCGCCACGCCCCGCACGGTCGGCACCTCGGTGGGCGCGCCCGCCGGGCGGCGGATCGTGACGGGGCTGGAGCCGTACACGCTCGACGTCGCCGTGCCCGGTGTCACCCACCTCAAGCTGCTGCAGTCGCCGCACGCCCACGCGCGCATCCTGTCGATGGACACCAGCGCCGCCGAGGCGCTTCCCGGTGTGCACGCGGTTCTGACCGCCGCCGACTCCCCCGAACGGCTCTACTCGACCGCCCGGCACCAGTTCCGCACCGACGACCCCGACGACACCACCCTCTTCGACACCGTCGTCCGCTATCGAGGGCAGCGCATCGCCGCGGTCGTGGCCGACAGCATCGCGATCGCCGAGGCCGCCTGCCGGCTGATCGAGGTCGAGTACGAGGTGCTCCCGGCCGTGTTCGATCCCGAGGAGGCTCGGCAGCCCGGGGCTCCCCTGGTGCATGGCGACCTCGATCCGGTCGTCTCCCGCGTGGCCGAGCCCGAGCGCAACGTGATCGCCTCGGTGCACACCGAGATCGGCTCGGTCGCCGAGGCGGCGGCCGGAGCATCCGCCCATGTCACCGGCACCTGGCAGACTCATCGCGTCTCGCACGCGGCGCTGGAGACCCACGGCTCCGTCGGCTGGCTCGACGAGGACGGCCGGCTCGTCGTGCGGACGAGTTCGCAGGTCCCGTTCCTCGTGCGGGACGAACTCGCCTACATCTTCGGCCTCGAGCAGGACCGGGTGCGCGTCTTCACCGCCCGGGTCGGCGGCGGCTTCGGGGGCAAGCAGGAGATCCTGACCGAGGACGTCGTGTCGGCCGCCGTGCTGAAGACAGGGCTCCCTGTGCAGTTCGAGTTCACCCGCAACGACGAGTTCACGATCGCGCCGTGCCGGCATCCGATGCGCGTCTCGGTCGAGCTCGCGGCCGAGGCCGACGGCACACTCACCGCCATCGCGGTCGACGTGCTGAGCGACACCGGCGCCTACGGCAACCACGGCCCGGGCGTGATGTTCCACAGCGTCGGCGAGACGGTCAGCCTCTACAACGCCCCGAACAAGAAGGTGGATGCGGAGGTCGTCTACACGAACAACATCCCCTCCGGCGCGTTCCGCGGCTACGGGCTCGGGCAGGTGTCCTTCGCGATCGAGTCGGCGATGGATGAGCTCGCGCACGAGCTGGGCATGGATCCGTTCGAGCTGCGCCGACGCAACGTCGTGCGGCCCGGGCAGCAGCTGGTGGCCTCGCACGTCGAAGGCGACGACCTCGTCTTCGGAAGCTACGGCCTCGATCAGTGCCTCGACCTGACCGAGCAGGCGCTGCGGCGCGGCAACGAGGCCGAATTTCCGACGAGCTCGGGCTGGCGCCTCGGCACCGGTGTCGCTGCGGCGATGATCGCGACCATGCCGCCTCGCGGGCACTTCTCGACCGTGACGATGACGCTGGAGGCCGACGGGGGCTATCTCGCCGCGGTCGGCACGGCGGAGTTCGGGAACGGCACCACGACCGTCCACACGCAGATCGCGTCGAGCGTGCTCGGGACGACGGTCGACCGGATCCGCATCCGCCAGTCCGACACCGACGGCGTCGGCTTCGACACCGGCGCGTTCGGTTCGGCCGGTACCGTGGTGGCAGGCAAGGCCCTGCACTCGGCGGCCACCTCGCTGAAGGCGGCCGTGCTGCGCACCGCCTCCGAGATCGCCGGCGCGTGGAGCGAGGGCCACCTGGAGGCCGACGGAGTGCGGATCGGCGAGACGTTCGTGCCGCTGACCGACATCGCCGCGCGGGCCGGGGGCAGCCTCACGGCCACCGGGCAGGAGGACGGAGCGAAGCGGTCGATCGCGTTCAACGTCCACGGGTTCCGGGTGGCGGTGAACGAGCTGACCGGCGAGGTGCGCATCCTGCAGTCGGTGCATGCCGCTGACGCCGGCTTCGTGCTGAACCCGGCGCAGCTGCGGGGGCAGATCGAGGGTGGCGTGGCTCAGGCGATCGGCTCGGCGCTGTACGAGGAGATGATCATGAAGAAGGGCTTCGTCACCACGCAGGTCTTCCGGGCGTACCACCTGCCGCAGCTGGCCGACGTGCCGGTGAGCGAGGTCTACTTCGCCGAGACCGACGACAGCGTGGGGCCGTTCGGCGCCAAGTCGATGAGCGAGGCGCCCTACAACCCGGTCGCGCCGGCGCTGGCGAACGCCGTGCGCGATGCGCTGGGTGTGCGTCCCCACGAGCTGCCGCTCTCCCGTGACCGCGTCTGGCGCCTGGCCGCCGCAGCCCGCGAGCTCGTCGGGTAGCCGCCCTCTCCTGGTCCCGCCTGAAAGAACGACCTAGGGGCGCGCGGGGAGTGGGACGGGCGGGCGGAGCGCGCGGGCGGCTGCGGCGCGCACGGCGGCGGCAGCCTGGTCGAGCGCCCGCGTGCGCAGCTGCCACTGCTGCCAGTACAGCGGCACGTCGATGTACGCCCCGGGCGAGAGCTCGACCAGTCCCTCCGGCGGCCGCTGCAGGTCGGGGATCATCCCCCAGCCGAGCCCCAGCCGCACCGCCTCCACGAAGTCCGTCGAACCGGGCACGTAGTGCCGCGGCGGATCGAGCGAGGCCCCACCGGGCAGGGTGCGGAGGAAGCGGTGCTGCAGCTCGTCCCGGCGGTCGAAGACGACAATCGGCGCCCGGGAGAAGTCACGCGGCGAGTCGGCGAGCCAGCGCGACACGAAGGCGGGCGTCGCGAGCGGTTGGTAGCGCATGGCGCCGAGGAGCTCGGACGAGCATCCCTGCACCGGGGTCGCCGTCGCGCTGACCGCGGCCATCACGGCCCCGTCCCGCAGCAGTTCGGCCGTGTGCGACTCATCCTCCCGCACCAGCTCGAAGACGATCGAGTCGGCCAGCGGGGCGAGCGCGGGCAGCAGCCAGGTGGAGAGCGAGTCGGCGTTCACGGCCAGCGGAAGGCGCGCCGGCGACTGGGAGCCGGAGGTGTCGTCCCCGCCCAGCTCGTCCGAGACATCCGCCGTGAGCGCCTCGAGCTGGCGGGCCAGCCGGAGCACCGCCCGACCGGACTCGGTGGGAGCGACCGGTCGACTGCGGCGCAGCAGCACCCGTCCGGTCTCGCTCTCGAGAGCTTTGATCCGCTGAGACACGGCCGACGGCGTGACCGAGAGCACGCGAGCCGCCGCGTCGAACGACCCTTCGTCGACGGCAGCCCGGAGAGCCCGCAGGTGAGCGGAATCGAAATTCACATAAGCAATGCTAATGCAGCCCCAGGAACATTAGCTGGACCAGTGCGAGCAGCGCCGCCTACGGTCGAACTGTGACCGATCTCCTCCCCGTCCTCGCCGGCCTCGGCTTCGGCCTCTCGCTCATCGTCGCCATCGGTGCGCAGAACGCCTTCGTGCTGCGACAAGGACTGCTGAGGAAGCACATCCTGGCGGTGGTGGCGGTGTGCGCGCTGTCCGACGCCGTGCTGATCGCGCTCGGCATCAGCGGACTGGGACTGGTCTTCGAGCGGCTGCCGGTGCTGATGGTGATCGCCCGCGTCGCCGGGGCCGCCTTCCTGATCGTCTACGGATTCCTCGCCGCACGCCGGGCGCTGCGGCCGGCTGCGCTCGGCGAGGACGGCCCGAGATCGTCCGCGGGGCTCGCCGCCACGATCACCACCGCGCTGGCCCTCACCTGGCTGAACCCCCACGTCTACCTCGACACGGTGGTGCTGCTCGGCTCGGTCGCGAACTCGCACGGCGACGCCCGTTGGCTGTTCGGCCTGGGCGCGATGGCGGGCAGCGTCATCTGGTTCACGGCGCTCGGCTTCGGCGCGCGACTGCTGCAGCCGATCTTCGCCCGGCCGGGCGCCTGGCGGGTGCTCGACGGCATCATCGCCCTCGTCATGCTCGCGATCGCGGCGTCGCTCCTCCTCGGCCTCTGACGGCCCAGGCACACGCCCAGGCCCAGCCCTACCCCAGCAGCGCCGAGACCGCCCGCGACACCCCCCGCGCGACCGACGCCGACGACACCCGCACGAGCGACCCCTCCCGCACGACCTCCCGCCCGTTCACCAGCAGCAGCGTAAGCGGCGGCTGCGACCCAAGCGTCAGCGCCGCGACCGGGTCGACGATCCCCGCGTGGGCCACCCCGTCGACCTTCCACAGCGCCAGATCGGCCAGCTTCCCCACCTCGATCGACCCGATCTCCGCGTCGCGCCCGAGCACCCGCGCCCCGCCCATCGTGGCGATCCGCAGCCCGTCGCGGCCGGTCATCGCGGTCGCTCCGCCGCGCAGGCGATTGACGAGCACCGACATCCGGATCTCGGTTCCGAGCTCCCCCGACTCGTTCGACGCCGATCCGTCGACGCCCAGTCCCACCGGCACCCCGGCGGCGAGCAGCTGCGGGATCGGCGCGATCCCGGCGGCCAGCCGGGCATTCGACGAGGGGCAGTGCGCCACCCCGGTGCCGGTGGCCGCGAAGCGCGCGATGGCCGGTTCGTCGAGGTGCACGCAGTGCGCCATCCAGACGTCCTCGCCCAGCCAGCCGAGATCCTCCAGGTACTGGGTGGGCGTGCGCCCGAAACGAGCGAGGCAGAACGCGTCCTCCTCCACCGTCTCGCTGCCGTGGGTGTGCAGCCGCACCGAGCCGGGCAGACTCCGCGCGAGCACCGCGGCCTCGCGCAAGAGGTCGCCCGTCACCGAGAACGGCGAGCACGGCGCGATCGCGATCCGCACCATCGACGCGCGGGACGGGTCGTGGAAATCAGCCCCCGCATCCGCACTCGCCTGCAGCGCGGCCGCGGTGGTCTCGACGGCGAAGTCGGGCGGCAGACCGCCCTGCGAGGCGCCGAGGTCCATCGAGCCGCGCGTGCCGTGCAGGCGCACGCCGATCGTGGCGGCCGCGTCGACGATCGAGCCGAGGATGTCGCCACCGCCCCGCGGGAAGACGTAGTGGTGGTCGGCCATCGTGGTGCAGCCCGAGAGCGCCCCGACGGCGAGCCCACCGAGCGCACCCGGCCCGACGGTATCGGCCGTGATCCGCGACCAGGTCGGGTACAGCGCGGTCAGCCAGTCGAACAGGATGGCGTCCTGCGCGATCCCCCGCGTGAGCCACTGGTACAGGTGGTGGTGGGTGTTCACGAGCCCGGGGGTGAGCAGGTGGCCGGTCCCGTCGATGCGGGTGACGGATGCTCCCGCCGACCACGAGGCCGGCGCCGCCCCCGCCCCGACCGCCACGATGTCGGTGCCCTCGATCACCACGTGACCCGAGACGTGCTCGGTGCCGGCGGCGTCGACGGTGGCGACGTAGGCGTTCTCGATGATCGTGCGGGCGGGTTCGGTCACGAGAGACTCCGGATCTGGTCGGACGAGGAGGGAACAGCGGAACGGACGGCGGAGTGGATGGCGCCGCGCGTCTCCCGCAGCGGGGTTCCCGAGGCGCGGGTGCGCGCCGCGATCACCTCCGCGAGGATCGACACGGCGGTCTCCTCGGGCGACGACGCCCCGAGGTCGAGGCCGATCGGCGAGTGCAGCCGCGCCAGCGACTCCTCGGCGACGCCCTGCGCACGCAGCGCGGTGAGCCGCCGCTCGTGCGTCGCACGCGAGCCCATCGCCCCGACGTAGGCCACGTCGAGCGCCAGCGCCGCCTCGATCAGGGGCACGTCGAACTTGTCGTCATGGGTCAGGATGCACAGCACCGTGCGCTCGTCGACCGCGGTCTCGGCGAGGTAGTCGGTGGGCCAGCGGTTCACGACCTCGGCGGACGGGAAGCGCTCCGGGGTCGCGAACACCGGCCGGGCGTCGCAGACGGTGACGCGGTAGCCGAGCAGGGCGGCGGCGTCCGACAGCGCGATCGAGAAGTCGACGGCGCCGAAGACGATCATCCGGGCCGGGGGCGCACTGACGAGCAGCACCGTCTGCACGAGCTCGCCGTCGCAGTCGACCAGGCGGCGCGCCGAACGACCGCGGTGAACGGCCGCGACGAGCTCCGAGCGGATGCGCTGCCGCCGTGCATCCGGAAGCCCACCCGACCCGGCCGGATGCTCACCCGACGCCGTCAGCACCTCGACGGGCCCCGAGGGCGGCAGCACCAGCGCGAGACCCGCAGCCCGCCCGTCGCGCGCGAGCCGCAGCTCGTCGAGGAGCGGAGCGTCGTCGGTGTCGAGCGGACGCACGACCACCGTGAGCCGCCCGCCGCACGACAGCCCGACCGCGAAGGCGTCGTCGTCGGTGAACCCGAAGGTGCAGATCTCCGTGGCGCCCGACGCGAGCGCCGAGGTGCACGCGTCGTAGACCGCGCCCTCGACGCAGCCGCCCGAGATGCTGCCGATCACGCGACCGAGGTCGTCGACCGCCATCGAGGTGCCGAGCGCGCGCGGAGCACTGCCGTCGACCTCGACCACGGTGGCGACGGCGAGACGCCGGCCCTCGCCGAGGGCGTCGAGCAGAGCGGATGCCAGTTCGAGCATCACTCCACCTCCATCGACGCCGTGGCGCGTGGCGCGCGCCGCGTCATCAGCCTGACACATGACTCTGTTAGACAAAGCGCATGCTGATCATCACCGACGCCACGCGCATCCTGATCGACGCCGAGACCGAGCTCGAGGGCGACGAGGCCCGCCGCTTCGTGGTGAGCGAGACCGTGCCGACGAGCCGCACCGCGCCGAGCACCGACGCCACCGACATCACCCCGGCCACGAGCACCGAACACCTCGACGCCACCGGCTGCGTCATCACCCCGGGCCTCGTGAACGCCCACCACCACCTCCTGCAGACCGCGTTCCGAACCCTCCCGGGCACCCGCGGCGTGCCCATGCACGTCTGGCTGCCCACCATGGCCGCCGCGTATGCCGCGGTCGGCATAGATCCCGAGAGTGCCGATGTCGCCGCCCGCGCGGGAGTCGCCGAGGGCCTCCTCAGCGGCGTCACGACCATCGCCGACCACCACCTGAACTGGCCGGCCGGCGCGAGCACTGACGACACGGTGGCCATCGCCCGCAGCACCGCCGACGCGGCCCGCGGCCTCGGCGCCCGCCTGGCTTTCGTGCGCGGATCGGCCCGGGACGACCCCGAGCAGGCCGCGGCCTCCGCCGACGCCATCGCGACCGCCCTGCTGAGCGGGGCCGGCGACGGCGACGGGGTCACCGAGGACGGCCTGCTCCAGATCGCCGTCGGCCCCGCCGGTGTGCACAGTGACTCCGAGGCCACCTTCCGCCTCCTCGGCGAGGTCGCGGCAGCCCACGGCCTCCGCCGCCGCACCCAGGCGAACGAGCAGGTCGACGTCGCGATCGCGCTCGAGAAGTACGGCCGTCGCCCGATAGCCCTGCTCGAGGAGTGGGGCTGGCTCGCCGCCGACGTCACCGTCGCGCACCTCTGCGCCGTCACCGACGACGAGATCGCACTGCTCGCCGAACGCGGCGTCACCGCGACGCACGCCCCCGGCTGCGATCTGCCGATGGGCTGGGGCATCGCCCCGGTCGCCGCACTGCGGGAGGCCGGCATCCCCGTCGGCCTCGGCACCAGCGGCGGCGGCAGCAACGACGCCGGTCACCTGCTGGCGGATGCGCGGCTCGCCATGCAGGCCGCCCCCCTCGTCGGCCCGCCGCTCGATGCACGCACCGTGCTCGGCATGGCCACCGAGGGCTCGGCGACCGGCCTCGGGCGCCCCGAGCTCGGCCACCTGCGCCCCGGCGCCGCCGCGGATCTCTGCGTCTGGGACGTCACGGGCGTCGCCGACGCAGGGGTCGCCGACCCGGTCGCGGGGCTGCTCTGGACGAATCCCGGCCGGCGCCCGAAGCACGTGGTGGTGGCGGGCCGCGTCGTCGTGCGAGACTACGAGCTGGTCGGCCACGACGAGCGCGAGCTGGCCGCCCACGTGGCCGAGTTGCTGGCGGCGCGGCTGGGGTGAGGAAAGCTGCGCTGACCGGGCATCCCTAGGTCGTCTACACATATGTCTAACTAGTGACCGCGCCCACTACACGCGAGACGAGCGACCTCACAGCTCCAGCACCAGCCGCGGGCAGGCGGCGCGCGAGACGCAGATCATCATGACCTCGTTGTCCTCCTGCTCGGCCGGGGTGAGCACCGAGTCACGGTGATCCACCTCGCCCGAGACGACGGGGGTCTCGCAGGTGCCGCAGGTGCCCTCGCGGCACGAGGAGAGCACGAGTACCCCCGCCTCCTCCACGACGTCGAGGATCGAGCGGTCGGGCGGCACCTCGAGGGTCATCCCCGACAGCTCAAGCTCGACCTCGAACGACTCCTGGCGCACCGGCTCCGTGACCTCACGGGCCTCGAAGCGCTCGAGGTGCAGCGCGTCGGGCGGCCAGCCCGCGTCGAGGGCGACCTGCTCGAGCTCGGTCAGCATGCGCGCGGGGCCGCAGCAGTAGACGGCGACCGGTGCCGACGGCGTGCCGCCGCTCAGGGTCGACAGCACGAAGCGGTGGCCGAGCTCGGAGGTGTAGACCGAGACCCGGTCCCCGTAGGCGGCGACGAGCTCGTCGACGAAGGGCATCCGCTCGAGCGACCGGCCCGCGTAGGCGAGGGTGAACGGGATGCCCGCGGCGTCGGCCGCCCGCATCATGGGCAGCAGCGGGGTGATGCCGATCCCGCCGGCGACGAAGGCGTACGAACCGCCGGGCGGCACCGCGTGCAGCCCGAAGTGGTTCAGCGGGCCCCGGACGCGGAGGCGATCGCCCTCGCGAATGTGGGCGTGCAGGTGCTCGGAGCCGCCTCGACCGTCGGGCTCGCGCAGCACGGCGACCTCGTAGGAGTGACGGTCGGCCGGGTCGCCGCAGAGCGAGTACTGCCGCTCGACCCCGGGCTGCACCTCGACGTCGAGGTGGGCGCCGGGCTGCCACGGCGGCAGCTCCGATCCGTCGGCGGCACGCAGGGTCAGCAGCACGACGTCGGTGGCGACCGGCCGGGCGGAGGCCACCACGGCGTCGATCTCGGGCAGGGTCAGGGCGCTCATCCGGCCCTCCGCTCTTTGACGATGAACAGGTGGTACTCGCCGGCGACCGCCGAGCACCAGCGGTGCAGGGTGCCCCCGGCGTAGTGGATGGAGTCGCCAGGGCCGAGCTCGAAACTGCCCTCCTCGGCGAGGTCGACGAGCACCCGGCCGCTGACCACGTGCAGGAACTCGTCCTCCTCGTGGGTGTAGAACTCCCCCACCGAGACGTTCGAGCCGCGGAACTCCATCGGCACGAAGGGCACGTCGCCGTGCACCAGGATGCGCGCCTCACCACCCCCGAACGGACCCTGCGGGCCCTCCATCGAGCGCACGAGCGAGACCCGCTGGGTGGCGCCGCCCGGCACGAGGTCGTCGGTCGCGGCCGCGATGAGCTCGATCTGGCTCGAGCCGAGTGCGCGCGCGATGCGCTCGAGCGACACCATCGACGGTCGCGCCTGTCCGCGTTCGAGCTGCGAGAGGAACGGGTGCGAGAGCTCGGCGAGGCGCGCGAGCTCCACCAGCGTCAGGCCGCGGGCCTGCCGGAACGAGCGGATGCGCGCACCCAGGCGCTCGGTCTGCTCGTCGAGGGCGACGCTTCCGGTGGAGATGGCTGGTCCTCTCGTCGAGTGGCGGGCGGTGGAGCGGGGCGGGGACCGTGTGGTCACAGAGACAGTAACCACGAACGGCCGCCACAGCGAAATCGTGCGTGGACCCAATTAACATTCGGAAATGCTTGCGTTACCTGCCGGAAACGAGCCATCCGTAGCGTGGCCCCTGTTGAAGCCATCAACATTCCGAGCCGTGAGGAGCCCCCGATGTCCGTGCTCCCCCGAACCCTCCGGATGCTGCGCTCCGCGTCGCTGCCCGACGGCCGCCTCGTCGACGTCGAGCTCGACGGCGACACGGTGTCGGCCGTCCGTCCCGCCGGCAGCGGCGCCACGTTCGGCACCCCGTCCGACGGCACGCTCGACCTCGACGGCTTCCTGCTGCTCCCGGCTCCCGCCGAGCCGCACGCGCACCTCGACAAGGCCCTCTCCTGGGATCTGATCGACCCGCCGATGGGCGACCTCGGCCTCGCGATCGAGTCGTGGAAGCGCTACGCCGCCACCATGACCACGGCGTCCATCGCCGACCGGGCCCGCCGCCAGGCGCTCGCGATGCTGCAGAACGGCACGACCGCGATCCGCTGCCACGTCGACGTGCTGCACGACGACGGCACGGGCGACAACGACTCCATGCGCGGCGTCCGCGCCCTCGTCCAGGTGCGCGACGAGCTCGCCGGCCTCGTCGACCTCGAGCTCGTCGCCCTCGCGGGCCCGAACGCCACCGACGCCCAGGTTCATGAGGCGCTCGACCTCGGTGTGGACCTCGTCGGCGGCGCCCCGCACCTGGCCGACGAGCCCGACGTCGACCTCCGCCGCCTGCTCGCCATCGCGACCGACCGCGGCGTCGGCGTCGACATGCACACCGACGAGAGCCTCGGCGGCCCGATCACGATGGGCACCCTGACCGAGATCGTGCGGGAGTGGCCCGCGAGCCGCCCCGCGACGGCCGGGCACTGCGTGCGCCTCGGCACCCTCGAGCCCGTCGAGCTCGACGTGCTGATCGAGGGCATCCTGGCCGCCGACCTCGGCATCGTGACCCTGCCGATCACGAACCTCTACCTGCAGGGCTGGCAGCATCCGGTCTCGACCCCTCGCGGGCTCACCGCCGTGCGCGCCCTGCTCGACGCCGGTGTGCGACTCGGCGCGGGCGCCGACAACGTGCGCGACCCCTTCAACCCGGTCGGCCGCAGCGACGCGCTCGAGACCGCCTCCCTGCTCGTCACCGCCGGTCACCTCACCCTCGACGAGGCGTATGCCGCCGTGAGCACCGGCGCCCGCGACGTCATGCGGCTCCCGCGCGCCGGCGTCGAGGTGGGGGCGAAGGCCGAGCTGCTGGCGGTGCGCGCCGTCAACCTCTCGGATGCGATCGCCAACGCCTCGGCCGACCGCTACGTCATCCACGCCGGCCGCCTCGTCGCGGCCAGCTCGGTGAGCCACAGCATGGCGCCGATCGCGAGCCCGGCCCTCAGCCTGGCGGAACCAACCCCCGAACCATCCCCCGAGCCCCAGTACGAAACGAGGTGAGAAGCACCATGACCATCGCACCCCCCGAGGTCGCCCCCGCGACCACGACCGGTCAGCTGCTGCACTTCGAGGACGTCGCCATGACGTTCCCGAACGGCACGACCGCCCTCTCAGGCGTCGACCTGACCGTCAACCGCGGCGAGTTCGTCACCGTCGTCGGCCCCTCCGGCTGCGGCAAGTCGACCCTGCTGCGCATCGCCTCGGGGCTGACCCCCGCGACCGAGGGCGTGACCCAGGTCGACACGAGCCGCATCGGCTACGTGTTCCAGGATGCGACCCTGCTCCCCTGGCGCGACGTGCAGTCGAACGTCGAGCTGCTGGCCGAGCTGAACGGCGTGCCGAAGGCCAAGCGCCGGGCCACCGCCAAGGAGGCCATCGAGCTCGTCGGCCTCTCCGGATTCGAGAAGCACCTGCCGCGCACCCTCTCGGGCGGCATGAAGATGCGCACGAGCCTCGCCCGCAGCCTCACCCTCGACCCCGAGCTGTTCCTGTTCGACGAGCCGTTCGGCGCACTCGACGAGATCACCCGCGAGCGCCTCAACGACGAGCTGATCAAGCTCTTCACCGAGCAGCAGTTCGCCGGCCTGTTCATCACGCACTCGGTCTCCGAGGCCGTGTACCTCTCGACCAAGGTCGTCGTCATGTCGGGTCGCCCCGGCAAGATCGTCGACACCTTCCCCGTCGAGTTCCCCTTCCCCCGTGACCCCGAGATCCGGTTCACCGCCGAGTTCGCCGAACTCTGCGGCAAGGTCTCCCACGCCCTCCGAGAAGGCCACCACTGATGACCACGACGCCTCCCGCCCCGCCGAAGAACCGCACGCTGATGCGGCCCGCCACCGTGAAGAAGTCGCGGTCGAAGGCCATGACCTGGGTGCCGCCGATCGTGGTCTTCCTCGCCCTGCTCGGCATCTGGTACGCGATCACCTTCCTCGTGCTCGACGAGAAGCGCCGCTTCCTGATGCCCCCTCCGCACGAGGTCGTCGCCGCGTTCTTCGACCCGGCCACCTTCAGCGAGATCCTGGTCGCGCTCGGCCGCACCACCGCGGTCGCGCTCGTCGGCCTCGCGATCGCGATGGTCATCGGCATCGTCTGGGCGATCGCGATGAGCCAGGCGAAGTGGGTGGAGCGCTCGCTCTACCCCTACGCGGTGGTGCTGCAGTGCATCCCGATCCTCGCCCTCGTGCCGCTGATCGGCTTCTGGTTCGGCTTCGAGTACCCGGCCCGCATCATCGTCTGCGTGATGATCGCACTGTTCCCGATGGTCTCGAACACCCTGTTCGGCCTGCAGTCGGTCGACCCGGGCCAGCGCGAGCTGTTCCAGCTGCAGCGCGCCAACCGCTGGACCGTGCTGACCAAGCTCGAGTTCCCCGCCGCCCTGCCCGCGATCTTCGCCGGCATGCGCATCTCGGCCGGACTCGCCGTGGTCGGCGCGATCGTCGGCGACTTCTTCTTCCGCCGCGGCGAGCCGGGTCTCGGCTCGCTGCTCAGCACCTACACCGCCCGCCTGCGCTCGGCCGAGCTGTTCGCGACGATCTTCGTCGCGGCCCTGCTGGGAGTGGCGATCTTCGCCCTCTTCGGCTGGATCGGCAAGCGCGCGGTCGGCCGCTGGTACGACTTCTCGGCCTAGTTCCGGATGCCCGTACCGCCCCATCGACCCATCCGTCCCACCCCGCACCACAGCACCGTCACATTCCGCACCACCCCTAAGGAGATGTAATGCGCAGAACCCGATCCCGGCTCGTGCTCACGGCGGGCCTCGTGGCCGCCACGGCCGTCGCCCTCACCGCCTGTTCGAGCGGTGCCTCCAGCAGCGAGTCCACCCCCGCCTCCGACGCCGAGATCGGCTCGGTCGACCTCGCCGCCGCCGGCTGCCCCGCGAACGTCGTGCTGCAGACCGACTGGAACCCCGAGGCCGAGCACGGCCACCTGTACCAGCTGCTCGGCCCCGACCCCGAGATCGACGCCAGCAACAAGAGCGTCAGCGGCCCCCTCTACAGCGCGGGCGAGTACACCGGCGTCAACGTCGAGATCCGCTCCGGTGGACCGGCGATCGGCTTCCAGAGCGTGACCTCGATCATGTATCAGGACCCGGACATCATGCTCGGCTACGTCTCGACCGACGAGCAGATCCAGAACTCGGCCGACTTCCCCACCACGGGCGTCTTCGCCCCGCTGGAGAAGAGCCCGCTGATGATCATGTGGGATCCGGCCACCTACCCCGATGCGAAGAGCATCAAGGACGTCACCAGCAAGGGCGCCGTCGTGCGCTACTTCGCCGACTCGACCTACATGGAGTACCTGAAGGAGTCGGGCCAGGTTCCCGAGGCCCAGGCCGACGGCAGCTACGACGGCACCCCGGCGAACTTCGTCGCCGACCAGGGCAAGGCGGCCCAGCAGGGCTTCGCCTCGGCCGAGCCGTACATCTACGAGAACGAGGTCACGGACTGGATGAAGCCGGTCGACTTCCAGCTCATCAACGACACCGGCTGGGACTACTACCAGTCGGTGATGGCCACCCGCACCGGTGACCTCGAGGCGAACTCCGAGTGCCTGAAGGCCTTGGTGCCCGTGCTCCAGCAGGCCGAGGTCGACTACTTCGCCGACCCCGCGCCGGTCAACTCGATGATCCTCGACCTGGTCGACCAGTTCGACACCGGCTGGGTCTACTCGCAGGGTGTGGCCGACTTCTCGGTCAAGCAGATGATCGACCTCGGGCTCGTCTCGAACGGCTCGAACGACGCCATCGGCGACCTGGACGAGGCCCGGATGGCCTCGTTCTTCGACAAGGCCGTGCCGATCCTCGAGAAGATCGGCGCGACGCCGGCCGACGGCCTGACCGTCGAGGACATCTACACCAACGAGTTCATCGACACCACGATCGGCCTGAAGTAGCACCATGACGCATCCTCCCGTGACCACGGTCCAGCCCACCGGCACCGCCATCCCGAACCGGCTTCTCGGCAAGCGGATCGTGGTCACGGGAGGTGCGCGCGGCATCGGCGCCTCCATCGCCAGGCGCTCCGCCGCCGAAGGCGCCGAGGTCGTCATCCTCGACCGGCTCGTCGACGAGGGCACCGCCTTCGCCGACGAGACCGGCTGCCGGTTCGCCCCCGTCGACCTCACCGACCACGCCGGCACCGCCCGGGCGATGGGTTCGGCCATCGCCGAGCTCGGCGGCGTGGACGTGTTGGTCAACAACGCCGGCATCCTCCGCTTCTCCCCCCTGCTCGACATCTCCGTCGAGGAGTGGGAGGCCACGTTCGCCATCAACACCACCGCCATGCTCGTCACGACGCAGATCGCGGCCAAGGCGATGATCGCCGGCCCCGACCCCGTCGGCCCCCGCCGCGGCACGATCATCAACCTCGCGAGCATGGCCGGCAAGACCGGCGGTGCGGGCCAGGGGCACTACGCGGCCTCGAAGGCCGCCGTGATCGCCCTCACCCGGGTGACCGCCCTCGAGCTCGGGCCATCCGGCATCACCGCCAACTGCCTCTGCCCGGGGTACGTGCTCACCGAGATGGGTGCGGCCACCCGCACCGAGGAGGACGTGGCCCTCTGGTCGACCTACTCGCCGCTCGGCCGGCTCGCCGACCCCGCCGACGTCGCGGGCGTCGCCACCTTCCTCGCCTCGGACGACGCCGCCTACATGACCGGGCAGGCGCTGAACGTCACCGGCGGCATGATCATGCACTGACCTGAGCGCTCCTGCACCGACCGGGCTCCCGGTCACCTCGTCTTACCGCACCGCACGCACGCACGCACGCACGCACGCATCTGAAGGACCACCATGACCATCTCCCCCACCACCGCACCGACCACCGGCGACATCGCCGGCCTCGCCAGCGAGCTCACCGCCCTGCTCGGCGAGCGGGGCGTGACCACCGAGCTGCGCGGACGCGAGAAGGCCTCGGTCGACGGCGCGAAGATGTCGCCGATCCTCGCCGCCCAGCTGCCGCTCGGGCTCGCCGACCTCGTCGCCTTCCCCACGAACGCCGAGCAGATCGCCGAGGTCGTCGCGGCCGCCGTGCGGCACGGCGTGGGCGTCACCCCGCGCGGCAAGGGCACCGGCAACTACGGCCAGGCCATCCCGCTCGAGGGCGGGCTCGTGCTCGACGTCTCGAAGGCGCGTGCGATCGTGTCGGTCGAGGAGGGCCGCCTGACGGCCGAGGCCGGCGCCACGATGGTCGCGATCGAGCAGGCCGCGCGCGAGACCGGCCAGCAGATCCTGATGTACCCCTCCACCGCGCAGTCGTCGATCGGCGGCTTCCTGTCGGGCGGCTCCGGCGGCACCGGCTCGATCAGGCACGGCTCGAACATGAGCGGCGACTACGTGCTCGCCCTCGACGTGGTGCACGCCGCCCCCGAGGCCGCACTCGTGCACGTCGAGGGGGCGGATGCTCAGCCCTACGTGCACACCTACGGAACCGCGGGCATCATCGCCCGCGCGACCATCGCGCTCGAGCCCATGCAGGAGTGGGTCGGCTTCTACGCCAGCTTCCCGACCTTCGAGCAGGCGACCTCGGTCATCCGCCAGATCGGCTGGCTCGAGCCGACGCCGCGCCTGGTCTCGGCCGACCTGCCCGAGATCGCCAACGCGCTGCCCGCCGACCCCGCCATCCCGCACGACCGCGCCTCGCTCCGCGCCATCCTCGACGTCGCCTCGCTCGACGCCGCCCGGGTGCTCGTCGAGGGCGCCGGCGGCACGGTCGAGGACGTGCGCGAGGGCCCGCAGGCCACCGTGAAGATCTCGATGCTCTCGTACAACCACCCGATCGAGTGGCTGCAGAAGTCCACCGACGAGCCCTACTTCCACGTCGAGGTCTCGGGCGCCGCGCTCGTCGAGCGACTCGACGAGGTGCACCAGGTCTACCCCGGCGCCATGCTGCACATCGAGGCCCAGCGCGACCACCCGATCGGGATGCTCGCCGCTCCCTACATCAGCCCCGAGGCCGTCTACGCGGGCTTCGACCGCCTGCTGGCGATCGACGTCGGCTACCACTCGCCGCACCAGTGGTACGTCGACCACAAGGTCGACCGGGTGCGGGCCCTCGCCGCGAAGACCGACCCGCAGGGCCTCCTCAACCCGGGCAAGCTGCCGCCCGAGGGCGTCGTCACCGGCCCGGAGAAGCACTCATGAGCATCCGTTCCCGACGCCTCGTCGAACTCTCGGGCACCGCTGCCGAGGCCGCCCTGTCGGAGGACTCGGTGATCGTGCTGCCCACCGGCGCGATCGAGTTCCACGGGCCGCACCTGCCGCTGATGACCGACTACCTGATCGCCGACGCTATCGCGAACGCCTCGGTCGAACGAGCGGCCGCCGACGGCCTCGACGTCTGGGTGCTGCCGACCCTCGCCTACACCAAGAGCGACGAGCACCACTGGGCGCCCGGCACGATGTGGATCAGCTGGGACACGCTGATGCAGACCGTCGTCGAGCTCGGCAACTCGATCGCCGCGACCCCGGCGAAGAAGCTCGTCTTCTTCAACGGGCACGGCGGCAACCTCGCGCTGCTCCAGGTCGCCTGCCGGGAGCTGCGCCGCCGCTTCGGGCTGCAGACCTTCCTGATGGGCGCGACCGTGCCGGCCGGGGCACACGACGGGCCCGAGGAACTGGGGCTCGGCATCCACGCCGGGCACTCCGAGACCTCGCTCGTGCTGCACCTCCGGCCCGAGCTGGTCGACCTCTCGGTCGCCGAGCGGAGCGTTCCCGCGCACCTCGCCGACTACGAGCACATCGGCTTCAAGAAGCGGGTCACCTTCGGCTGGCTGTCGAACGACTTCTCGACCAACGGCACGCTCGGCGACCCGACCGGGGCGACCGCCGAGTACGGCGCCGAACTGTTCGAGGCGGCGGTGAGCGACTCGGTCGCGGCCTTCGCCGAGATCGCGCGGTTCGACGCGGCGGGGCCGTCGGCCGCGGTCGCCCCGGTCCCGAGGTCGTGACTGCGCTCGACCCGGTCGCCGCACCCCCGGGCACGGCCGGCCCCGACGAGCTGCTCGCCGCCTGGCTGCCCTCGAACGACGACCCGGTGCGCCCGCTGATGACGCTCTCCACCGTCTCCCCCAGCGGGTATCCGGATGCCCGCACCGTGCTGCTCTCGGAGTACGACGACACCGGGCTGTACTTCCACACCGACTCCCGCTCGCGCAAGGTCGCCGACGTCACGGCGAACCCGCGGGTCGCGCTGACACTGCTCTGGCCGGGGCGGCAGCTCGTGGTGCAGGGTGACGCGTCGCCGTCCTCGGCCGACGAGCAGGCGTGGGCCTACGAGCACCGCTCGCGCTACCTGCAGCAGCTGTCGTGGCTGAACACGGCGTCGTTCGCCGCCCTCGACGGCGCGGCTCGGCTCTCGCAGTGGGCGGAGTTCGGGCACGAGCATCCGTCGCTCACCCCGCCGCCCACCTGGACCGGCTTCGTGGTGCGGCCCGTGCGGCTCACCTTCTGGGAGGGCGACCCCGACACGGCGAGCCGCCGCACCGAGTACCGGCGCGACGCCGCGGGCGCCTGGACGGCGTCGCTGCTGGCCGGCTGAGCCCACTCCGGCAAGCCCGCCCTCCCCGAGGGGCCTCAGCGGCGCTGGGCCGCGTGCGCGATCGCCTCGGTGAGCACCGTGAGCAGGCGCGGCGAGTCCATCGGCGGCAGCACGACCTCGATCAGCAGCGCCTTGTCGGTGGTGGCGTGGGCGAGTTCCAGGGCCGCGGCGAGCTCGTCCTGCGTCGTGGCCCGGGCCGTCACCACGCGGTCGGCGGCCCCGAAGGCGGCGGGGATGAGCGTCCAGTCCCAGGGCGCGATGTCCTGGTAGACGGCCGCCGGGCTCTGGATCTTGCGCTCGACCGTGTACCCGTCGTTGTTCAGCAGGAAGACCACGGGCGTCGAGCCGCGGTGCAGCACGGTCGACAGCTCCTGGATGGTCAGCTGCGCCGCCCCGTCGCCCACGAACAGCACCGAGCGACGCCCGGGCAGCGCCACCGAGGCGCCGAGCGTCGCCGGGATCGTGTACCCGATCGACGACCACACCGGCTGCCCGAGCAGGTCGCTCTCATCCGGCAGCACGAGGTCGAGCGCGCCGTAGAACGAGGTGCCGGCGTCGGCGATCACCGTGGTCCGCGGCTGCAGCCAGCCCTGCACGGCGGCCCAGAAGTGCTCCTGGTCGAGCGGGGCACCCGGCACGGGCGGAGCGGCGTCGGCGATCGGCGGATGCCCGACCGCGGTCACCGCGGGCCGCGACGTCTGCCCGAGCACGGCGTGCAGCGCGCGCAGCGAGTCCTCGAGCCGCACGCCGTAGAACGTGGTGTCGGCGATGCGGGCGGCGGTCAGGCCGAGCTCGATGGCCTGGTCCTCGTCGAACTCCTGCGTGAAGAAGCCGGTCAGGAAGTCGCTCATCACCGTGCCGGCGAGCACCAGTAGCGGCGCCTCGTCGACCGCGGCGCGGGCCTCGTCGACGCGGGTGAAGGCACCCATGTAGGTACCGAGCGAGGCCGGGTGCGACTCGTCGAGCACGGCCTTCGACATGTTCTGCGAGGCCACGTAGACGCCGTCGTGGTCGGCGATCTCGCGCACCAGCGGCTCGAGGCTGCGGCGGTGCACCTGGGGGCCGACGAGCATCGTGACCTGGGCCGCCGAAGCGACGGCCTCGGCGAGCGCGGTCGTGAAGCGGGCGAGCTCGCCGCTGTCGCTCGTGGCCGCGACGAGTGGGTGGCGGAGGTTCGCGGCGTGCACGGTCGCCACGGCGACGTCGGACGGGATGCCGAGGTACACCGGCTTCGACTCCCGGAGAGCCGTCATCAGCGCGGCGTCGATGTCGCGGGTGGCGGTGGCCGCGCGCACGATGGTCGCCGAGGCGGTGACCTCTCGGTAGGCGCGGTAGAAGTGCTCGTAGTCGCCGTCGATCAGGGTGTGGTGGAGGTGCGCGCCCTCGGCCTTCTGGCTGGTGGAGGGCATCCCGGTGATCTGCACGACGGGCACGTCCTCGGAGAAGCTGCCGGCTACGCCGTTGATGGCCGAGAGCTCGCCGACACCGAAGGTCGTGACGAGGGAGCCGAGGCCGCGGCGGAGGCGGGCGTAGCCGTCGGCGGCGTAGGCCGCGTTCAGCTCGTTCGTCGAGCCGACCCAGTGGAAGCCGTCGACGGTCACCATCTGGTCGAGCAGGCTGAGGTTGAAGTCGCCCGGCAGACCGAAGACGTGGTCGGCGCCGAGCTGCACGAGGCGGGTGGCGAGGTACTGGCCGACCGTCACGGTGCCGGCCGGAACCGGGAGGATGGGGCGGACGGGGGTGCTGCCGGCAGGGGTGTCGCCGGCGGGCGGAATCTGCGTGATGTCGCTCATGCGTTCATGATCGCAGGCCGAGGCGCTCCGCCACGATCCCCATCGCGTCGGCGAACTCCACCTCCGCGCCGGGCGACGCGCCGCCGGACAGGTTCACCCCGGCCACGCCGTCGAGCTCGAGCATCCGCTCGCAGAGCTCGGTGACGGCGTCGAGGCCCTCGCGATACGGGTCGGCGGCGTGCAGGATGCGGTCGAGGAAGCCCTCGGGCAGCACCAGAGTGGTGAAGGTGCGGAGCAGGCCGGCGCTGCCCTTGTCGATCACCATCGGGATGCACGGGATGAACGCCGGGTCGGCCCCCGCCTCGCGGGTCTCCTCGATGAAGCGCCGCACAGGCTCGTCACCGCCGGCGTGGTTGACGAAGCAGACGTCGGCACCCGCCAGCACCTTCTCGCGCAACCGGGCGGCCCGCTTGCCGACCGGCGGGGAGGTGGGCGCCTCGGCGACCGAGACGAGATGGCCGTCCGCGGCCGCCAGTGCGGTGAGCTGCGTGGAGTCGAGGTCGAAGACCGGCTGCGCATCCGGCCGGTCGCCCGTCGCGGTGTGGTCGCCCGTGACGCAGTGCACGCCGGCGACGCCGACCGCCCGGAGGCCCGCGAGCTCCCCCTCGAGGGCGACGCGGTTGCGGTCGCGGCAGTTCAGGCCGGTCCAGACGGCGACGCCCTGCTGCTGGATCAGGTGGGCGCGATAGCTCGGCGGGAACTGCACCCGGCTGCGGCCGGAGTCGCCCGCGAGGGTGGCGTCGACCCGTCCGGCGAGCGCTGCGGCGCAGTCGGCGAGAGAGATGCGGTCGAGAGAGCGGGCGGGGAAGTCGGCGACGACGATCGGGCGGGCGGCCAGCAGGGCGCGCATCGCGGCGGCGCCGGGGTGTGGTTCGACCGATTCGCGGTGTGCGGCCGCTGCGGTCGCATGCACGTCGCCGCTCTGGGGCTCGACGGGCGCGTCGGCCCGCGGCGTGCCGTGCCACCGCACCGTCGGGGTGTCGAGGAAGACGCAGCGGAACTCCCCCACCTCGCACGTCCCGTCGAAGTCGACGCCGCCGCAGGGCCCGTACTCCATGTGCTTCGGGCAGCTCGCGCGCTGCCCCGGCGTCACGACGCTCATGCCGCCAATGCTAGCCGTCTAGGCTTGATCCACGTCGCACCGCCCGAGCCCCGAGGAGCCCCATGACCGCGCCCTACGACCTCGTCGTCCGCTCCCGATCCGTGCTCGTCGACGGCGGATGGCGCGAGGCAGCGGTGGCCGTGCGCGACGGCGTGATCGCCGCGATCGCCGAGTACGACGAGGAGCTCGAAGCGCACGAGACGGTCACGCTCCCCGAGAGCCAGGTGCTCGTGGCGGGCGTCGTCGACACCCACGTGCACGTGAACGAGCCGGGCCGCACCGAGTGGGAGGGCTTCACCACCGCCACCCGTGCCGCCGCCGCCGGGGGCGTGACGACCATCGTCGACATGCCGCTGAACAGCATCCCGCCCACCACCACCGTCGAGGGCCTCGCCGTCAAGCGCGAGGCCGCCGCCCCCCAGGCGAGCGTCGACGTGGGGTTCTGGGGCGGGGCGATCCCGTCGAGCCTCGGGTCGCTCGAGCCGCTGTGGAACGCGGGCGTCTTCGGCTTCAAGGCGTTCCTCGCGCCCTCGGGCGTCGACGAGTTCCCGCACCTGACGACCCCCGAGCTCCGCCGGGCCCTCGAGGAGATCGCCGGCTTCGGCGGGCTGCTCATCGTGCACGCCGAAGACCCGGATGCCCTCGACGCCGCCGCGGCTGCACCGACGCCCCGGGCATCCGACTCCTCCGCGGCGCCCGCGGCCGCCCCTGCCCCCGCCCCCGACGGCCGCGACTACGGCGCCTTCGTCGCCTCGCGCCCCGACGCCGCCGAGCAGGACGCGATCGCCCACGTCATCGACGGCGTGCGCGCCACCGGAGCCCGCGCCCACATCCTGCACCTCTCCAGCGCCCGCGCCCTCGACGCCATCCGCGCCGCGAAGGCCGAGGGCCTGCCGCTCACCGTCGAGACCTGCCCCCACTACCTGGCGTTCTCGGCCGAGCAGATCCCCGACGGGGCGACGCAGTTCAAGTGCTGCCCGCCCATCCGCGACGAGGCCAACCGCGACCTGCTCTGGGAGGCACTCGTCGACGGCACGATCGACCTCATCGCGAGCGACCACTCCCCCTCGACCGCCGAGCTGAAGTTCGCGGGCGACGGCGACTTCCAGGAGGCCTGGGGCGGCATCTCGGGTCTGCAGCTGTCGTTCCCGGCGGTCTGGACGGCGGCACGCGAGCGCGGCATCCCGCTCGAGCGGGTGCTCGGCTGGATGAGCGCGAACACCGCCGCCTTCGTCGGTCTCCCGCAGAAGGGCGCAATCGAGGCCGGCCGGGACGCCGATCTCGTCGCCTTCGCCCCCGAGGAGGAGTTCGCGGTCGACGCCGGCGCGCTGGCGCACAAGAACCCCGTGTCGGCCTACGACGGTCGCAGCCTCCGGGGCGTGGTCGCGACCACGTGGCTCCGCGGCCGCATCGTGCACGGCGCAGCCGGCGAGCTGCTCGACGAGGGCACCCGCGCACCCCTCGGTGCGCTGCTGTCCCGCCCGGGTTCCATCGGCTGAGCCGCCTTGTAAATTGGACGTAAATTCCGCGCCCCGGCCACCGCATCCGTCATCTGCCCCGTCGGCCTGACGACAGACTGGAGGCGCGCGGTACCGAGCGTCCTCCGCGCAGTGAGCAGGAGACCATGGCCATCGTCCTCGGAGAGCACCAGTACGGCAAAGCCGAGAACCGCATCGTGCGCATCTACCGCGACAGCCCGCGGCACGAGATCCACGACGTCAACGTCTCGACCGCCCTGCGCGGCGCCTTCGACCCGGCTCACCTCACGGGTGACCAGGGCGCGGTGCTGCCGACCGACACGCAGAAGCAGACCGCCTACTCCTACGCCAAGGAGAAGGGCCTCACCTCGATCGAGCCCTACGGCCTGACCCTCGCGGCGCACTTCGTCGACGACGTCGAGCCCGTCACCGGCGCCCGCATCGAGATCGAGGAGTACGAGTGGGAGCGGGCCGTCGTCGACGGCGCCGAGCACGACCACACCTTCGTTCGCAAGGGCCAGGAGGTGCGCACCGCCGCCATCACGGTGGAGGGCGTCGGCTCCTCCCAGACTCGTCACGTCGTCGGCGGCTTCAAGGACCTCGTGCTGCTGAAGACCACCGGCTCCGAGTTCCACGGCTTCCTCGAAGACCCCTACACGGTGCTCGAGCCCACCAGCGACCGCATCATGGCGACCTCCCTGGTGGCCAAGTGGCGCTTCGTGATGGACGAGGTCGGCGACCCCGCCGCCTTCGACTGGGAGGGCGTGTACCTCGGCATCAAGCGCACCATGATCGAGGTCTTCGCCACGCTGCACTCGCTCGCCCTGCAGCAGACGCTCTATGAGATGGGCAAGGCGGTGCTCGAGCAGTATCCGTTCCTCGCCGAGATCCGCATGTCGGCGCCGAACAAGCACCACTTCCTCTACGACCTCTCGCCGTTCGGCCTCACGAACGACAACGAGGTCTTCAACGCGGATGACCGTCCCTACGGCCTCATCCAGGCCTCCGTCGTGCGCGACGACGCCCCGCCGGCCGGCTCGGCCTGGACGATCGCGGGCGGCTTCGCCTGAACCCATGGCGCGCCGGTCCCCGCCCGGCGCGCGAGCCGCTTCGCGGCAGCGCTCGGTCTCAGCTGCCGCGGTAGGTGGAGAAGGCGAAGGGGCTGAGCAGCAGGGGCACGTGGTAGTGCGCGTCGGCGTCGGCGAGGTCGAAGGTGATCTGCACCTCGGGGTAGAACGCCTTCACCTCCTGCTCGGCGAAGTAGGTGGCCGTGTCGAAGCTCACGCGGTACCGCCCCGGCTTCAGCGCGACGGGCCCGAGGCTCGTCACGCGCCCGTCCTCATCGGTGGTCGCCGAGCCGATCATCACCCAGTTGCCCACCTCGTCGTGCTCGAGGATGACCGGAACGCCCGCCGCCGGCCGGCCGATCACGGAGTCGAGCACGTGCGTGGTGACGTGGCTGCGTTCGGTCATGCTGCTCCTCTTATAGGGGTCAGGGCTGTCGGTTAGGGGTCACGGCTGTCGGTCGGCTGCTCAGTCGGCGGCCGGATCGGGCGGATACAGACTCGCGACCCGCAGCATCGTGATGTCGTGCAGCTCCCCCGCGACCGTGGCCGCTTCGGCCGCCTCGTCGAGAAGCAGCCTCCGCCGCAGCTCCTGCAGGATCTCGCCCCGCCCCCGCCCCGCCGCCCGGATCAGGAACACCCGGTCGAACCGCGCCTCGTACTCCCGGTTGCCCGCGGCGATCTCCTCGGCGAGCGCCGCGTCCGAGGCGTCGGCCGCCGACTGCTCCGAGCGGCTGAACCGCTGCGCCTGCCCCTCGCCCGCGGCCCGCTCCCCGATGCGCGGATGGTGCGCGAGCGCCGCCTCCACCTCCGCCGGGGTCAGCGACGACGCCACCCGGTCGGCCACCGCGAGCAGCTGATCGTGCGACGAGAACGGCGCCGCAGCGGCCACCTCCTCGACGAACCGCTCGACCCCGAGGCACGACCGCAGCGCCTCCCGGAACTCCGGGCTGTCGACGGGCGCTGGCGCGTTCTCCATGCCCCCAGCTTACGATGAGGGCATGTCCCCCTCGCGCTCCGTCGGTGTGCTGCTGGCCGCCGGCGCCGGCCGCCGGATGGGCCGCCCGAAGGCCCTCGTCACCGCCTCCGACGGCGAACCCTGGCTCACGCGTGGCGTGCGGGTGCTGCTCGACGGGGGCTGCGACGAGGTGCTCGTCGTGCTCGGAGCCGCCGCCGACGAGGCCCGCCCCCTCCTGGCCGGCCTGCTCGTCGATCCGCGGGTCAGAACGACGGATGCCCGTGACTGGGCCGAGGGCCTCGCCGCCTCCCTGGCGCACGGCGTCGGCGCGGCGGTCGAGGCGGGCGCCGATGTCGTCGTGGTGACGCTCGTCGACCTGCCCGGCCTCCGTCCCGAGGCCGTGGAGCGCCTCCGCGCCGGAGCCCACCGCGGCGCCTTGGCGCAGGCCTTCTACGAGGGGCGGCCCGGGCATCCGGTGGTCATCGGAGCCGAGCACGCCGACGCGCTCGTCGCTGCGCTCGACGCCTCGCACGCCGATCGCGGCGCCCGGACGTTCCTGGCCGCGAACGGGGCGACGGAAGTCGACTGCAGCGACCTCGGCGGCGGCGACGACGTCGACAGCCCGGTGCGAGCATCCGGAGCACCTTCTGGGAACGGGGAATGAACCCGCGCGAGGAGAGTTGACTGACGGTATGACTGCAACAGGACTCAGCACCATCGGTTTCATCGGCGCCGGCAACATCGGCGGGCAGCTCGCGCGGCTCGCCGTCGCGCACGGCTACTCGGTCGTGATCAGCAACTCGCGGGGGCCCGAGACGCTCGACCCGCTCGTCGCCGAGCTCGGCCCGCAGGCGCGCGCGGCGACCCCGGCCGAGGCCGCGGAGGCCGGTGACATCGTCGTCGTGACCGTGCCGCTGAACGCGTACAAGGCCGTGCCCGTCGAGCCGCTCGCCGGCAAGACCGTGATCGACACGAACAACTACTACTTCGAGCGCGACGGCCGCATCCCCGAGCTCGACGAGGAGAAGACCACCACGTCGCAGATGCTGCAGGAGCACCTGCCGACCTCGACCGTCGTGAAGGCGTTCAACAACATCCTGGCGGCCGACCTCACCACCGACGGCCGCCCGGCCGGCGACCCCGACCGCCGCGCCCTCCCGATCGCGGGCGACGACGCCGCCGCCAAGACCCTCGTCAGCACCCTCCTCGACGAGTTCGGCTTCGACGCGGTCGACGCGGGCCCCCTGGCGGACTCCTGGCGCTTCGAGCGCGACCGCCCGGCCTACGTCGTCCGCATGACGGCGGCGGAGGTCCCGGCCAAACTCGCGGCGGCGGGCACCCGCCGCTAGGCGTCCCCGCCCCGGGCCTCCCCCACGCTGTGGTCTGAGTAGAAACTGCTCAGGTCGAGGGCAGAGCGCTCTAACCTAGGTTCGTCTTCCGTGACGTCCGTCACATCGGCCACAGGAAGGACGACCCTTGAACTCCATCGTGAAACGAACCGTGTCCATGTCGCTGGGCACCCTCGGTCTGACCGCCGTGCTGGTCGGCGCGTCCGGTCTCGCCGCTCACGCCGAGATGACCGATCCGCCGGCGCAGGCGAATGTCGACTGGATCCCGGAAGGGCCGGTGGGCTTCAACAACATCGGCGGTGTCCCGAGCGACATGGTGGGCGCGTGGCAGATGATCGGGATGTGGGACGGCACGTTCCACTACTCGCCCGTGAATCCGACCTCGGTGGCGACAGGCGGGGCACTGAACCGCCTCAGTGAGTACAAAGACGGGGGCTGCGCGATCACCTCGCCGCGCGTCATCACCTGTGACTACTGATCGATGGACGTACGGATGACGCGCGCCCCCTACTCCAAGCGACCCGCCAGGGCGGAATCGGTCGGCATCCGCACCACGGTCGTCGTGACGGCAGCGGTGTTCGCCGTGGCGGCTTCCGTGCTCACCGCGGCGGGCGGAATGCTCGGAGGCGTGCCCGCGGCGCGTGCCGAGATGACCGACCCGCCGATGCAGGCGAACGTCGACTGGATACCCGAGCCGCAGCTGAGCTTCAATGTCGTCGGAGGGGTACCGGCGAGCCTCCAGGGCAGCTGGCAGCTCGACCGCATCGACGACTCGGGGTTCGCCTACGCGCCGGTCGCTCCGAGCGGGTGGGTGACGCCGGGCCCGGTCGAGCGGTTCAACGAGTTCAAGGGCGGGGGCTGCTCGGCCTCGGGCTTCGTGATCCGCTGCCAGAACTGAGATGAACGCAGGGGGGCGCTAGGGCTGCTCGAGCTCGCCGAAGGCGTCGTAGAGGGTGTTGATCGCGGCGATGCGGGTGCGGCTGTCGCGGGCGTGGGCCGCGAGGGTGTTCGACGCCAGCACGTTCGCCAGGCTCATCGCGCTGGCGTAGCTGTCGAGCGGGGAGACGCTGTCGATCGGGCACTCGATCCAGACGCTCGCGAACTCGGCGTAGCGGCGAGCCGACGGGTCGCCGATCAGGATGACCGGCACACCGCGGGCGGCGATGCCCGCGATCATCCGCCCGAACCCCGCGGGTCGCCGACGGAAGCCGAGCACCACGGCGGTGTCCCGCGCATCCCGCTCGGCGAACTCCTCGGCGAGGGTCTGCCCGGGCAGCGGCGCGAGGAGCACCGAGTCGCGCGCCTGGGCGAGCTGCTCGCGCAGGTGCACCGCGACCGGGTAGCTGTTGCGGAGGCCCACGATCGTCACGGTGCGCCCCCGCACGAGCAGCGACGTCGCCTGCTCGAGCCGCTCGGGCCCGAGGGCGTCGAGGCAGCGCCGCAGGTTCTCGACCTCGCGCACGAGGTGCGCCGAGAGGTCGGCGGTCGCGCCCGGGGTCGCCCCGCCGACGGGCACGCCCGAGGAGCGCAGCGAGCGCGCGTGCTCCCGCACCTCCTGCGCGTTCTCGAAGCCGAGACGGCGGAACAGGCGCGAGACGGTCGCCTTCGAGACCCCGCTGCGCTGCGCGAGCTCGGTGCCCGAGTAGACCGCGAGGTCACTGAGGTGGTCGAGGATGAAGTCGGCCGCCCGCTGCTCCTGCGGCGACAGCTCGCCGTAGCTGCGGTCGATCCGCTGGCCGATGTTCATCGTCTGCACGCTCATCGCTCGCCCGCCCTCAGGCCTTCTCGCCCGGGGCGGCCGGCGCCGATGATGATCATGACGGCGACTGCGACTGCGACGGCGACGAGGCCACCGCCAGCACCGCCCGCTCGAACGCGTCGATCGTCGCCGCCACGTCCGCCTCCGTCACGTGCTCGGCCGGGTTGTGGCTCACCCCGCCCTCGCACCGCACGAAGAGCATCCCGATCTCGGTGATCGCCGCGATCGCCATCGCATCGTGCCCCGCCTTCGAGAACAGCGACATCGGCCGCCGGTCGCCGGTCGAGCGGATGCCCTCCCCCACCGCCGCCCGCAACCGCGCACTGCACTCCGCCGCAGGCGCCGAGTGCGTCTCGACGCTCTCCCAGGAGAGCCGCCGCTGCCGGCAGATGTCGGTCAGCATGTCCTGGATGACCGTCCAGATCCGGTCCCGCTCGCTGTCGTACTCGCCCCGCAGATCGAGGCTGAACTCCACCTCGCCCGGGATGACGTTGACCGCCCCCGGCGACACCTGCAGGTGCCCGACGGTGGCGATCAGCTGCGCCGACCGGGCGATCCGCTCGATCGCGAGGATCGCATCCGCCGCTCCGGCGAGCGCGTCCCGCCGCCGCTCGTAGGGCGTGCCCGAGTGACCGGCCCGCCCCGTGATCGTGATCAGGAACCGCCTGGCCCCCGCGATCGACGACACGATCCCGAGCGCCTTGTTCTCGTCCTCGAGGTAGGGCCCCTGCTCGATGTGGGCCTCGAGATACCCCACGAACTCCTCGGGCCGCCGTGCAGCATCCTGAACCTTCGACGGGTCGAGCCCGAAGTCGAGAAAAGCCTGGTGCAGGCTCACCCCGTGCTCGTCGAGCAGCTCCCACCACGCCGGGTCGAAGGTGCCGGCGTAGGCGCGCGAGCCGATCAGCGCCCGCCCGAAGCGGGTGCCCTCCTCGTCGGCGAAGGCCACGACCTCGAGGGCGAACGGCAGCGCACGACCAGACGAGCGGATGCGCTGCACCACCGCGATGGCCGTCAAGACCCCGAGGATGCCGTCGTACTTCCCCGCCCGCGGCACTGTGTCGAGGTGCGAGCCCAGCAGCAGCGCCGGAAGCCCGGGCTCGGCACCTTCGCGGCGGCCGCACTGGTTGCCCGCGGCGTCCTGCCAGGTGGTCATGCCGGCGTCCTGCATCCACCCGGCGGCGATCGCGTTCACCGCGGCGTGCTCGGGCGAGAGGTTCACGCGCTGGATCAGCCCGCCCGGCAGCGACGAGTGCGTCGCGAGCAGCTCGCACCGCTCGAGCACGACGGCGGCCGTCGTGTCGGCGGGCACCTCCCGCGCAGCAGCGGCGCCGGCGCCCGCAGCACCCGAGGAGCGGCCGGCACCCGCGGCACCCGAAGAGCGGCCGGCACCGGCGCCCGGCGCACCGATCCCCGTCACGCCCCGGCCCCCTCGTACACGCCATAGGCCGCTTCGACAGCAGCCCCCGGCGCCCCCGCAGCGCCGTTGCGCCGCAGCACCTGCTCGAGCGCGGCCAGCGTCGTGAGCACCGCGTCCTTCCGCGCGTTGTACCCCATCGTCCCGATCCGCCACACCTTGCCGTGCAGCGGCCCGAACGAGGTGCCGATCTCGATCCCGAAGTCCTCGAGCATCTCCCCGCGCACCGCGTCGCCGGTCACCCCGTCGGGGATCTGCACCGCCACGACGTTGTTCATCTTCGCCGCGGGGTCGCCGAAGACCGACAGCCCGAGACCCTGCACGCCGGCGAGCATGGCGGCCCCGTGCATCCGGTGCCTCTCGATGGTGGCGTCGAGCCCCTCCTCGACGATGATGCGCGCGCACTCGCGGGCGCCGTAGAGCATCGTGGTGGCCTCGGTGTGATGGTTGAGGCGCTTCTCGCCCCAGTAGTCGAAGATCATGGCGAGGTCGAAATAGTTCGAGCGGATGCGCGACTCACGGATCTCGTCGCTGGACCCCGCGATCCCCGCCTCGATGCTCTTCCGCGACTCGATGCGCTCGACGGCCTTCGCCGAGAACGTCGCGGGCGCCGAGCCGGACGGCCCACCGAGGCATTTCTGCAGCCCCGCCGTCACGGCGTCGAGCCCCAGCTCATCGGCGTGGAACGCGTTGCCGGCGAGCGACGCGGTGACGTCGGTGTAGAACAGCACGCCGTGCTTGGCGCAGAGCTCGCCGAGGCCCTCGAGCGGCTGGGCGAGCGTGGTGCTGGTGTCGCCGTGCACGACGGCGAGGAGGGCGGGCTTCACGCGCACGATGGCCTCCTCGATCTCGCGCTCGGTGAAGACGGTTCCCCACTCGCGCTCGATCACGTGCACCTCGGCACCCGCGCGCTCGGCGATCTCGCGCAGCAGGTGGCCGAAGCGGCCGAAGACGGGCACGAGCACGCGGTCGCCGGGGGCCACGAGCGACAGGATGGCCGCCTCGATGCCCGCGCGGGAGGTGCCGTCGATCAGCAGCGTCTGCTCGTTCGCCGTGCGGAACACCTGGCGGTAGAGGCCCATGGTCTCGGTCATGTACGCCGTCATCGCGGGGTCGTACTGGCCGACGAGCTGCGCCGACATGGCGCGCAGCACACGTGGGTCGGCGTTGATCGGGCCGGGCCCCATCAGGAGGCGCGGCGGTGGGTTGATCTGAAGCAGGTCGGGCGGCGTGCTCATCGGTCTCCTCGAAAAGTCTGTTTCGTCGCCGCCCAGTCTACGAAACGCGTGTTTCACCCGTGTTTCGTGCCGCTCTCCACCCACCCCGCCCCGCGTGACGTCGGTACGGGAGGAGAATCCGGCCCTTGGCCCGTATACGGCCCTATCGGCCCGATTCTCCTCCCGTGGCTAACGGGCGAGCGTCGCGGCCAGGTCGATCAGCGCGAGGTCGGAGCCGCGGGGGCCGACGAGGCAGAGCCCGAGCGGCGCGGTGCCGCCCGGCATCGGCACGCCGAGCAGCGGCGCCGAGACCGCGGGGTACCCGCCGGTGCCGGCGACGGAGGTCATCCGCAGCGTCGCGGCCCGCACCGCCGCGATGATCTCCGCTGAGGCATCGAGCGGAGGGGCCGCCGACGACGCGGACGGCAGCAGCAGCACCCGCCCCGCGAGCGTCGCGTCGAACCGCTCCCGAGCCTGGCGCAGCACCTCGCGGGCCTCGAGCTCCTGCCCGGGCGTGATCGCGGCGGCGACCTCGAAGCGCTCGGCGACGTCGTCCCCCACGGCTCCCGGATGCGCGGCCACCCACGCCCCGTCGGCCCGCCACGCCTCGGCGCCCTGCACCGTCCGGAACGCGGCGAACACCGCGTCCAGCCCGCCCAGCTCGACCCTCTCCACCACTCCCCCGAGCTCGGCGACGAATGCGTCGAACGCGGCGACCACCTCGGGATCGCAGCCCTCGAGCAGCTCGGCCGCCACGACGAACGCCGGACGCAGCGCGACGACCCCGCCGGAGGCCGGCGCGAGCGACGCCGCGGCCGCCGCCCGCAGCGTCGCGGCGTCGCGCGTCAGCCACCCCACGGTGTCGAACGAGGGCGCGAGCGGCAGCAGCCCCCGCGTGCTCACGGCGCCGTGCGTCGTCCGCAGCCCCCACAGCCCCTGGTACGACGCCGGCACCCGGATCGACCCGGCCGTGTCCGTCGCCAGCCCGATCGTCGCCTGCCCGAGCGACACCGCCGTGGCGGGCCCGCTCGACGAGCCGCCCGGGATCGCCCCCGGCACGGACGGGTTCGGCGCCGTCCCGTAGTGCACGTTCCGCCCCGCGATGCTGTACGCGAACTCGTCCGTCTGCGCGATCCCCTGCACGGCCGCCCCCGCGCCCCGAAGCGCCGCCACGGCGTCGGCGTCGACGGATGCCCGCCCCGCCTCTGCGAGGAACACCGGGTTCCCCGCCCCCACCGCGTACCCCACCACGTCGAACAGATCCTTCACGGCCACCGTCATCCCCGCCAGCGGACCTGGAGTGGAGGCCGGGACGAGCGGCGCTCCCGCCACCCGCCAGACCGAGCGGTTGAGCGCGGGCGGGGCGCCGGTGACGTGCGCGGCTCCGATGGTCCAGGTGCCGGCGGGTGAGCGCTGCCAGAGCTGCGTCTGCAGCCCCGTTCCGCCGGCAACGAAGGCGCTGACGGAGACGAGCAGTGCAGCATCCGGAGCCACCACCCGCACGTGCAGCTCGACGATGCGCCGCCACGCCACCCCACCCCGCAGCCCCCGGAAGGCCGCGATGCGCCCGTGCCCCACGAGCAGCCCGTTCGCGTCGCCCCGCAGCGTGTCGGCCCCCGGCGCGAACGACGCGTCGAGTACGGCGATGTCGTTCGACATGAGCGCCGCCTCGTAGCCCCGGAACGCCCCCAGCAGCGCCTCGAGCTCCCCCGCCGGCAGCGACCCCACCAGCGACGTGACACCGGACGGCAGCGCGTCAGCCACGGCGCACCCCTGCGAAATCGGAGACGCGGATGCGCGCGTGCACGCCCTTCACGATGTCGACCACCTGCGAGATGTCGAAGTCGGTGGCGGCGCTGAGGTACGCGTAGGCGAGCGCCCGGTCCATGCCGTAGCGCGCCTCGAGGAGGCCGAGCGCGGCGCGCACGCAGTTCTGCACGGCGACGTCGAGATCCTCGTCGAGGCCCGTCGGCACCAGGAACTCCGACGTCTCGGCCAGCGGCCCGGCGAGCGTCCCGAACGATTCCACGGCCTCGGCCTGCGGCACCACCTCGAACCGCACGGTCACCCGCAGCGACGCCTCCATCGCGGTCAGCGCCACCTCTCCGTCGCCCTGGGCGAAGTGCGGGTCGCCGACGTACGCGAGCGCGCCCGGCACCTGCACCGGCAGGTACAGCGACGACCCCACGGTCAGGAGATTGATGTCGATGTTGCCCCCGTGCGCGCCCGGCGGCACCGAGTGCGGCCGCTGGTCGCCGGCCACCGCGACCCCCATGATCCCGAGGAACGGACGCAGCGGGAACCGCACCGACCGCTCCCCTCCCGGCACGAGCGGCAGCGTGCCCCACTCCGAGCCGTCGAGCCCGTGCTCGAGCTCGGCGAAGACGCTCACCGAGCCCTGCGAGACGGGCATCTCGCCGACGAGCGCACCCTTGCCGTGCCGGTTCGAGATGACGCCGTACGGCACGCGCGGTGTCGTCTCGAGCACGGTCATCTTCAGCAGGTCGCCCGGCTGCGCGCCGCGCACGGCGATCGGGCCGGTCACGACGTGCGGGCCGTCGACGCCCGAGCGGGGGTAGGCGGATGCGGCCAGCGCCACCGCGTCGTCGAGCACCAGAGACCGGTCGACGCCGTTCGCGGCGAAGAAGGCCGCCGGGTCGCGACCCTGGTCCTCGAGGATGCCCTCGTGACTCAGCGTGTCGATCGTCACGTCGGTGCCCGAGTCGATCGTGAGCACCGGGCGGTCGGTCGCGCAGGGCAGCCGCCCCCAGAGCACGTGCGAGAGGCTCGCGGCCAGGTACTCGGTGGCGCGGATCTCGCCCGCGCCGGGCTGCAGGGCCGCCGTCATCGACATGCGCATCCGTTCTCGTGCCCGGGTTCGAGGAGCCGACGCCGGGCCCCGGGGCGGCCGCCGACCCCCCGAGGCTATCGCCGTTTGCGGCCCGCTTCCCGGAGCGGCTACCGTTCAGGAGCAGTGTTTGCACGGCCGAAACCGGCTTTTACACCCGCGAAACATACACCCCCTCGGCGTGAAACAGCGCCGGACCCGACCCCACCGACCGACGGGACATCCGTGCTCAAGAGACTCCGCGCCAACAGCGGCAACCTGCACCTCGCGCTCATGCTCGCGCTGACGTTCTCGACCGGCGTCGTCGACGCGATCGGCTACCTCGGGCTCGACAAGGTGTTCGCGGGCAACATGACGGGCAACGTCGTCATCCTCGGCATGGCACTCGCGGGAGCGCCCGGGCTGCCCTGGCTCGGCCCGCTGATCGCGCTGTTCGCCTTCATGGCCGGCGCGGTCGTGGGCGGCCGGGTGCTGCGCCCGATCAAGGCCGGCTGGACGACCCGCACCACCTGGCTGATCACCGTCGTGGGGCTGATGCTCAGCGGCCTGGCGATCACCCTCTTCATCACCGACGGCGCCCCGCCGCAGCCGTGGGAGTACCTCATCACGACGTTCCTCGCGATGGCGATGGGCCTGCAGGCGGCGACCGCCCGGCACATCGGCGTGAAGGACGTGACGACCGTCGTGGTCACCTCGACCATCACGGGCTTCGCGGCCGACTCGCGCCTCGCGGGCGGCAAGGGGCAGCCGTGGTTCCGCCGGGCGGCCGCGATCGTGCTGATCGCCGCGGGCGCGGGCGTGGGCGCGCTGCTGCTGATGCTGCACATCGGCTGGGGCCTCGCCGCGGCCGCGCTGATCACCGTGGTTGTAGCTTTGATCGGCCACATCACGGCGCACGTGAAGCACGCCGAGCGCGCGGCCGCCGGCGAGGCCGAGGCGCCCGCGACCGCGCCGGCCAGCCGCTAGCGCTGCGCTGCGCTGCGGCCGCAGGCTAGGTCGCAGTGACGGGCGCGGCGGCACCGGCCCGGGCCGCGCGCGCACGGAAGGGCCGCTGGCAGCGCGGGCAGAGGTGCGACGAGCGGTTCATGAACGCCTCGCGCACGATCGCCGTGCCGCAGCGCGGGCACGGCTTGCCCTGCTGCCCGTAGGCGTTCAGGCTGTGCGAGAAGTAGCCCGAGGCGCCGTTCACGTTCACGTACTGGGCGTCGAAGCTCGTGCCGCCCTCGGCCAGCGCCTTCTCGAGCACGAGCCTCACCTCGGCCAGCAGCTCCCGGGCCCGGGCCCGCGGCAGACGGTCGGCCGGATGCTCGTAGTGCACCCGCGCCGCCCACAACGACTCGTCGGCGTAGATGTTCCCGATGCCCGAGATCAGGGTCTGGTCGAGCAGGGCGCGCTTGATCCCGGTGCGCTTCCGGGCGAGCGCCGCGAAGAAGGTCTTCTCGTCGAACGCGGGGTCGAGGGGGTCGCGGGCGATGTGCGCCACCTGGCCGGGCACGAGCGCGAGCGTGTCGCCGAGCATCCGCCCGCCGTCGAAGCCCGAGTACCCGCCGGCTGCACCGTCGGCGGTGGGCACGAGGCGGTCGACCGCCATCGAGCCGAAGATGCGCTGGTCGACGAAGTTCACCCAGAACTCGCCGTGCTCCGGATGCTCGATCTGCAGCCGGATGCGCAGCAGCCCCTCCTCGGCGGTGCCCGGCGTGCGCAGCAGCACCTGACCGCTCATGCCGAGGTGCGCGACCAGCGCCTGCGGCCCGGGCGTCTGGGCACCGGACGACTGGGCACCGGTGGCCTCCCCCGCCGCCAGCGGGAACCACAGGAACTTGCCGCGGCGCACGGCCGCGAGCATCCGACGCCCCTCGAGCAGCGCCTCGAAGCGGCCCTCGAGCGCGCTGTGCCGCTTCAGCGACCGCGTGTCGAACACCTCGACGCCCGTGATGAGCGCGCCGGTCACGGCCGGCTCGAGGCCCGCGCGCACGACCTCGACCTCGGGGAGCTCGGGCACGACGGAGTCAGGCCTTCGAGCCGACGGAGGGACCGGCGCCGAGCGGCCCGAGCTCGGCGAACGCCGCCGCCGCCGCGACCGACTCGGCCTGCTTCTTGCTCGACCCGGTGCCCGAGGCGCTGATCGCGCGCTTCTTCCCCGCGGCGGGCAGCGTCACGGTGGCCGTGAACTGCTTGCGGTGATCGGGCCCCGACTCCTCGATCGCGTAGACGGGGGCCTCGTAGCCGTGCCGCGCTGCACGCTCCTGGAGGCTCGTCTTCGGGTCCATCGAGATGCCGAAGCGCCCGGGGTCGTTGGCGAGGGGCATCACGAGGCGCAGCACGAGTGCCGTCGCCACGTCGGGCCCCTGGTCGAGGTAGGTCGCGCCGATCACCGCCTCGACGGTGTCGGCGAGGATGGACGCCTTGTCGCGGCCACCCGTGAGCTCTTCGCCACGACCGAGCTTGATCACCTCGCCGAGCCCGATCGACCGGGCGATCTCGGCGAGCGCGACCGTACTCACGAGCGACGCGCGCCGCTTGGCGAGCTCGCCCTCGGTGAGCTCGGTGAAGGTCGTGTAGAGCATCACCGTCACGGCCTGGCCGAGGATGGAGTCGCCGAGGAACTCGAGCCGCTCGTTCGTGGGCACGCCGCCGTGCTCGTAGGAGTACGAGCGATGGGTCAGTGCCAGGTCGAACAGCTCGGGGTCGAGATCGATGTCCAGGCGCGCCAAAAGGCGCGACCGCGCATCCGGAACTTCAGACACCGGTCGAACCTCTCGAAGAACTGCTAAACGTCGGCGACCTTGCGGCCCTTGTACTCCATGAACAGGGCGGTGCCTGCGGAGTCCTCGACGACCTTCGCGCGGTGCGGGAGGCTGTAGGTGGTCTTGCCGTTCTCGATCGTCTTGACGAGCGTGGGGACCTCGGCCTTCCACTGCGAACGACGCGCGTGGGTGTTGGAACGTGACTGCTTCCGCTTCGGAACGGCCATGGTTGTCTCTCTTCTTCTCGGTCGGCGTGCGCTCCTGGGCGCGCGGCCGGCGGTTTACGACCCCGTGCCTACTTGGCGTCGGTGTCTGTGTCTTCGGAAGCGTTCGACCCCGTGGTGGTGCTCGACCCCACGGTGGTGCTCAGTCCGGCCAGTGCCGACCATCTCGGGTCGATCACGTCGGGTGCGGGTTGTGCCGGATGTTCGGCCAGACGCTCGCCCGTCACCGGGTCGAGTCCTGGGCAATCCGGCGTGCACACCGGTTGGAACGGCAGTGCCAGCACCACCGCATCCCTGATCAGAGGTTCGAGATCGACATGGTCGTCGTGAACCTCGTGATCGAAAGCTTCGTCAGAAGAATACGCGAAAAGCTCCTGGAATTCGACTTCGACCGTCTGGGCGATGTCGCGGAGGCATCGACTGCACTCCCCGACGGCCTCCGCCGAGACCTCGGCGGACACCAGAATGCCTTCGTGCACCGACTCCAGACGGACGTCGACGTGCAGTTCCTCGCCGGCCGGCACGGCCATCAGGCCCTCGCCGAGCTTCTCGCCCGTGGCGATGTCGAAGAGGTGCTCGCGCATCTCGCCCGGCTTGTGGAGGAGATCGCGCACGTTGACCGTGTAAGGGGTCTTCTTGAATGTGCTCACCGAGAGATTCTACCGGCTCCCACCGACACCGGGGTCAGTAGCGACACCGGGGTCAGGAGAGGGGCCGGGGTCAGGAGAGCGGCCGGGGCGGGTTGCGGTGCAGGTTGGCCGCGACGACCGCGTCGGCCTCGGCGCGCAGGGCGTCGACGACGGTGCGCACGGCGAGGCGCTCGGCGCGGTCGGGGCGCATGAGCGCGAAGATGTGCCGTTCGGCCACGACCCCGCGCAGGTTCTTCAGCACGATCTCGCTGCGGTACGCCCCACCCGCCGTGTAGCACGGCAAGATGGCCACCCCGAGCCCCGCGGCCACGAACGCCTCCGTGACGCGGGTGTCGCCGAAGCGCTGCACGACGTTCATCGGGGTTCCGGCCGCCGAGGAGATGTCGAGGATGGTGCGCTCGAACGGGTAGCCCCAGGGCACCCCGATCCAGCGTTCACCGATCAGGTCCTCGGGGTCGAGCAGCTCCTTCTCGGCGAGCGGATGCCCGGGCGGCAGCGCGATGTCCAGCGGCTCGGTCATCAGCTTCACGGCCGCGAGCTCCGTCGAGGGCCAGTTCGTGGCGGCCGAGGACGCCGTGTGCGCGAGCACGATGTCGAAGTCGGCGGTGAGGGCCGGGAAGTCGTCGCTCTCGGGGTCGCGGTCGCTGCAGTGCAGCGTCAGCCCGCCGACCTCGTCGAGACGGCGCACGACGCCCGGCAGCAGCATCTGGCCGCCGGTCGGGAAGGTCGCGAGCGACACCTCGCCGGTCGGGTCGTTCCGGAACTCGTCCCAGAGCGCGTTCGCGTGCTCGATGGCCACGGCCACGTCGGTGGCGCTGCGCGCGAGGGCTCGCCCCGCATCCGTCAGCACGATGCCGCGGCCGGCCTTCTCGGTCAGCGGCAGACCGGCCTCGCGCTCGAGCACCCGCAGCTGCTGCGAGACCGCGGAGGGGGTGCGATGGGTGGCACGCGCGACCTCGGTGATGCTGCCGCGCTCCGACAGTTCCCGGAGCAGTTCGAGGCGTCTGACGTCCATGTAGCGACTCTACAACGCCGAAGCGGGGCACCCAGGCGACGCTAAATGGTCACCGGATGCCCCGCCGCAGCCGGAGGGCCCGCCCGAAGCAGACGCGGCTCAGGCCAGGTCGGGCAGCTCCGAGAAGGCCTGGTCGTAGATCGCCAGCGCCCGCTCCGCCTCGGCGTCGGTGACGACGCACGGCGGCACGACGTGCAGGCGGTTGTCCGCGGTGAACGGCAGCAGCCCGAGCGAGAGCAGCTTGCCCTTCAGCGCCGCGATGCCGGCCGCGGACAGCGGCGTCCGCGCATCCGCGTCGCTGACGAGGTCGAGCGCCCAGAACACGCCGAGCCCGCGCACCTCGCCGATGACGTCGTACTTCGCCGCCAGCGCCGCGAGGCCCGGCCCGAGGATGTCGCGCCCGATGTGCGCGGCGTTGTCGACGATGCCCTCCGACTCCATCGCGTCGATGGCCCCCACGATGGCGGCCATGGCGAGCGGATGCCCGGAGTACGTCAGCCCGCCCGGGAACACCGCCTCATCGAAGATCTCGGCGATGGCCGGGCTGATGATCACACCGCCGGCGGGCACGTAGCCCGAGTTGACCCCCTTCGCGAAGGTGATCAGGTCGGGCTCGACGAACGACCCGTCCGAGGCGGTCAGCGCCTGGAACGCGAACCACGACCCGGTGCGGCCGAACCCGGCCATCACCTCGTCGAAGATCAGCACGATGCCGTACTGGTCGGCCAGCGCCCGCACGCCCTCGAGGTAGCCGGGCGGCGGCACCAGCACGCCGGCGGTGCCGGGCACGGTCTCGAGCAGGATGGCGGCGATCGAGGACGCACCCTCCGACACGATCACGCGCTCGAGGTGCTGCAGCGCACGGGCCGACTCCTCCTCCGGGCTCGTCGACCAGAAGTCGGAGCGGTAGGCGAAGGGGCCGAAGAAGTGGGCGTGGCCGCGCGAGTACTCGTTCGGAACGCGCCGCCAGTCGCCGGTGGCGACCACCGCGGCTCCGGTGTTGCCGTGGTAGCTGCGGTAGGTCGAGAGCACCTTGTCGCGGCCCGTGTAGAGGCGGGCCATGCGGATGGCGTTCTCGTTCGCATCCGCTCCCCCGTTGGTGAAGAAGACCTTGCTGTACCGGCTGCCCGCCTTTTCGAGAATGCGCTGGGCGGCCTTGCCCCGCGTGAGGTTGGCGGCGGCCGGCGCGACGGTGGTCAGCACGTCGGCCTGCTCCTTGATGGCGGCGACGACGGCGGGATGCTGGTGGCCGATGTTCGTGTTCACGAGCTGGGAGGAGAAGTCGAGGTACTCGGTGCCCTCGTAGTCCCAGACCGTCGAGCCGAGGCCGCCGGCGATGACCATCGGCTTCAGCGAGGCCTGGGCCGACCAGGAGTGGAACACGTGGGCGCGGTCGAGCTCGAGGGCGAGCTGCTGGTCGGCGGGGTCGAGATCCATGGTGCGTTTCTTTCTGTCAGTGCGGTGCGGGTGGTGAGGGAGGGTGGCGCTGCCGCCACCCTCCCCTGGTGACGAGTGACTACTCGCCGCCCTCCTTGAGGGTGACGTCGATGGGCGTGTAGCCCTCGCCCATCACGTCGACGCCCTCGTCCTTGAGCTCGGCGAGCGCCTTCTCGACGTACACGTTCGAGAACGCGGTCGCGGGTGGCTCTTCGGAGATGACGGTCGCGCCGGTCTCGTTGGGGGTGTCCATGGCGATCTTCACCGTCTGGTCCCACTGGTCCTGGTTGATCGTGCCGACGCCCGAGGTCGAGGGCCAGATCAGCTTGTTGACCTCGTTGGTCATCCAGAGCTGGTGGCTCTCTCCGAGCTGCGAGCCCGAGGCGGTCACGATGTTCGCGGCCTCCTCCGGGTTGTCGCGGGCGTAGGCCCAGCCCTCGATCGAGGCCTTGATGAACTTCACCGCGGTGTCGGCGTAGTCGGCGTCGTCGGCCAGGCGGTCGGAGTCGGCCCAGATCGCATCCTGGAGCATCGCGGTGCCCTCGGTGTTCCAGTCGATCACGTTCAGCTGGTCGGGGGTGAAGAGCTCACCCGTGGCCGGGTTCTTCGTCTCGAGCACCTGGGCGTACTCGTTGTACGTCATGGCCTGGGCCGCGTCGATGTCGCCGGCGAGGAAGCCGTTCATGTCGAACGCCTGCGCGACGAGCGAGATGTCGTCGAGCTTCACGTCGGCCTTGTTCATACCGGCGAACAGCTCCCACTCGTTGCCGTAGCCCCAGCTGCCGACGGTCTTGCCCGACAGGTCGGCGGCCGTGGTGATGTTCTTGTCCTTCATCGAGACCTGGGTGGTGCCCGAACGCTCGAAGATCTGCGCGATGTCGGTGACGGCCGCGCCCTGCTCGATCGAACCGAGCACCTTCGGCACCCAGGAGATCGCGAAGTCGGCGTCGCCGCCCGTGAGCACGTCGATCGGCACGATGTCGGTGGCACCCTCGAGGATGGTGACGTCGAGGCCCTCCTTCTCGTAGAAGCCCTGATCCAGAGCTGCGTAGTAGCCGGCGAACTGGGCCTGCGAGAACCACTGCAGCTGCAGCGAGACGGGGGTGAGGTCGCCGTCGGAGGCCGAGTCGGTGGAGTCCGACGAACCGCCGCTCGAGCATCCGGTGAGCACGATCGCGGTGGCGGCCAGGGCGCCGATGCCGCCGATGACGCGGGAGCGGGTGAGACGTGTGCTGTGTTTCATGTCGTTCCTCCTCTGGTGGTGCTGGTGGGTGGTGCGGGTGGTGGTGCCGTGGTGCGGGGTGGTGCAGCTCGTGGGGTGGTGCGGGCGGCTCAGGTGCGCGGCTTGTAGTGCCGCGTCGCGAAGGTCTCGATCGCGAGGGTGACGCAGTAGAACACGAGACCGACGATGATGGCGCCGAGCACGTAGGCCCAGGCGAGGTTGTAGTTCGACGACGACGCGGCCGAGGTGATCGACTTGCCGAGGCCCCCGACGGGCCCGCCGAAGTACTCGGCGATCAGCGCCGAGATCACGGCGAGGCTCGAGGCGATCCGCAGTCCGGTGAAGATGAACGGCAGCGCCCCGGGCACGGTCACCGTGCGGGTCGTCTGCCACGCGGATGCCGCGTACACGTGCATCAGATCGCGATGCACCGGGCGCACCTGCCGCAGTCCCCGCAGCGTGTTGATGTACACCGGGATGAACACCGCCAGCGCCGCCACGAGCTGCCGGGCCGTCTCGGCACCTGCGCCGAACATCGTGTACAGCACGGGTGCCAGGGCGACGATCGGCACCACGGCGAGCGCCGCGACGATGCCGGCCGTCAGTTCGTCGACGACCCGCGCGAGGGCGGCGAGCACGGCGAACAAGATGCCCACGACCCCGCCGATGACCAGCCCGACGAGGGCGTTGCCCCCGGTCACCAGCGCTCCGGCCACCACCGAGGCGATGTTGTCGCCGAACTCGGTGCCGATCGCGAGCGGCCCGGGCACGATGAACGGCTTGATGTCGAAGGCGACGACGAGCAGCTGCCAGAGCGCGAGCGCGACGACACCGAGGATCACCGGCGCGAGCACGGTGCGCAGGGTGCCGGCGGAAGCCCTCATCGGTTCTCCACGCCCTTGATGCCGACGGGCGCCTCGCCGTGCAGCAGCTCGCGCACGCGGCTGACGTTCTCGAAGAACGCCTCGTCCTCGCGCAGGTGCTCGTCGCGGTCGGCGGTGCCCGGCAGGGTGATGCTCAGGATGTCCCGGATGCGGCCGGGCCGCGGCGACATCACGACGACCCGGTTCGACAGGAACACGGCCTCGGGGATGGAGTGGGTGACGAACACCACCGCCGCGCCGGTCTCGCCGGTGATGCGCACGAGCTCCGTCTGCATGCGCTCGCGGGTCATCTCGTCTAGGGCGCCGAAGGGCTCGTCCATCAGCAGCAGTCGGGGGCTCTCGGCGAGCGCCCGCGCGATGGCGACGCGCTGCTGCATTCCGCCCGAGAGCTGGTCGGGGTAGCTCTCGGCGAAGTCGCCGAGTCCCACGAGCGCCAGAAGTTCGGCCGACCGCTTCTTGCGCCCCGCCGAGTTCACCCCGTGCAGCTCGAGCGGCAGCTCGATGTTCGCCGCCACCGTGCGCCAGGGCAGGAGGCCCGACTGCTGGAAGGCTATGCCGTACTCCTGGTCGATGCGCGCCTGGCGGGCGGTCTTGCCGAACACCGTGAGCGTGCCCGCCGAGGGCGTGTCGAGGTCGGCGATCAGGCGCAGCAGGGTCGACTTGCCGCAGCCCGAGGGGCCGATCAGCGAGACGAACTCCCCCGGTGCGACCGTGAGGTCGATGTTCTCGAGCGCCGTCACCGACGCCTTGCGCTTGGCGGTGAACACCTTGTCGACGCCGGTCACCTGGACGGCGGCGGTTGCGGATGCCTCGCTCATGCGGGCACCTCCCCTCTGCGGAAGCGCCGGAGCAGGACTCCGAGCAGGGCGATGACGCCGGCGGCCACGAGGCCGACGGCGATGGCGCCGAAGATCGGCGCCCAGGTCTTGGCCGGGTCACCGGACGCCTGCTGGGCGAACTCGATGATCATCCGGCCGATGCCGCCGCGGAGGCCGATGGAGACCTCGGCGACGACGGTGCCGATCACGGCGTTGGCGGCGGCGAGCCGGAGGGCCGGCAGCAGGTAGGGCACGCTGGCCGGCAGGCGCAGGGTGAACAGCGTCTTCCACCAGCCCGCGCCGTAGCTGCGGAACAGCTCGACGTGGATCGCGTCGGGCGAGTTGAGCCCCCGCAGCGCCCCGATCGACACCGGGAAGAAGGCGAGGTAGGAGGCGATGATCGCCACCGACATCCAGCTCTCCCAGGTGAAGTCGCCGAACTCGAGCTGCGCGCCCCAGCGCCGCACGAGCGGCGCGATGGCGATCAGCGGCACGGTCTGGCTGAGCACGATCCACGGCAGCACCGCCGACTCGGCCGTGCGGAAGCGCTGCATCAGGATGGCCAGCAGCAGGCCCACGACGACGCCGACGATCCAGCCGACGGCCGCGACCCCGAGGGTGAACAGCGCCGCCTGGGTGACGGCGAGCCAGACGGGCTGGGCGTTCCGGCCGTTGCCCGTCTGCTCGAACATCCGCCCCACCATGTCCCAGACGTGCGGCATGGCGAGGTCGGTCGTGCGCGGCAGCACCGTGAGGTCGCCGACCACGACGCCCGTTGCCGGGCCGATCGCCTTGTAGAGCTCCCAGACGACCACCACGAGCAGCACGCCGCCCGCGCCGAACGCGACACGGGTCGCGGTCGTGCCCGAGCGCCGCGCGGCCGGACGGCGGTCGCGGGTGCCCGACGGGGAGCGTCCGCTCATGCCTTGGCCGTGATGTGGTCGCGGAGGGCCGGCATCACGGTCTCGCCGTACACGCGGAGGGTCTCCTCCTTGTTGTCGTGCTGCAGATAACCCGCGAACTGGGTCACACCGATCTCGGCGTACTGCTTGAGCTTCTCGATGTGCTGCTCGGCGGTGCCGAGCACGCAGAAGCGGTCGACGATGTCGTCGGGCACGAAGCTCGTGTGCGTGTTGCCGGCGCGGCCGTGCTCGTTGTAGTCGTAGCCCTCGCGGCCCTTGATGTACTCGGTCAGAGCATCCGGAACCGCACCGCTCTCGCCGTACTTCGCGACGATGTCGGCCACGTGGTTGCCGACCATGCCGCCGAACCAGCGGCACTGGTCGCGCATGTGCTCCCAGTCGTCGCCGATGTACATCGGCGCGGCCACGCAGAACGCGATCTCGTCGGGGTCGCGCCCGACGTTCTCGGCGGCCTTGCGGACGGTGGCGATCATCCATTTGGCGATGTCGATGTCGCCGCACTGCAGGATGAAGCCGTCGCCGACCTCGCCCGTGAGCTTGAGGGCCAGCGGGCCGTAGGCCGCCACCCACATGTCGAGCGACGAGCCCTTGCTCCAGGGGAACTGGAGGGTGGCGCCGTTGTACTCGACCGCGCGCGAGTTCGCGAGCTCGCGGATGACGTGGATCGACTCGCGCAGCGTCTTCAGCGTCGTGGGCGCGCCGTTGGTGACACGCACCGCCGAGTCGCCGCGGCCGATGCCGCAGATGGTGCGGTTGCCGTACATCTCGTTGAGGGTCGCGTAGATCGAGGCCGTGACCGTCCAGTCGCGGGTGGCCGGGTTGGTGACCATCGGGCCGACCTTGATCTTGTTCGTCTCGGCCAGGATCTGGCTGTAGATGACGTACGGCTCCTGCCAGAGCAGGTGCGAGTCGAAGGTCCAGAAGTAGTCGAAGCCGTACTGCTCGCTGAGCTTGGCGAGACCGACGGTGCGGGCTGCCGGGGGGTTGGTCTGAACGACCGCGCCGAAATCCATGCTGTGCTGTGTCTTTCTCTAGGCGTTCAGATCAGGTACTGGCTGAGGCCGCGCTTGAAGTACGCACCGTCGCCCTTTTTGCCGAGGTACTCGTTGGAATCGACGATCCTGCGACCGCGGGAGAACACGGTGTCGACGTGGCCGTCGATCTCGTAGCCCTCCCAGGCCGAGTAGTCCATGTTCATGTGGTGCGTCTTCTCGAGGCCGATCGAGGTGTGCCCGTTCGGGTCGTAGATCACCACGTCGCCGTCGGCCCCGGGCTGGATGACGCCCTTCTTGCCGTAGATGCCGAACATCCGCGCCGGGGTCGTGCTGGTCAGCTCCACCCAGCGGGGCAGGGTGATCTCGCCCATCACGACGCCCTGGTAGATCAGGTCCATCCGGTGCTCGACCGAGCCGATGCCGTTCGGGATCTTCGAGAAGTCGGCCAGGCCCATGTCCTTCTGGCCCTTCATGCAGAAGGGGCAGTGGTCGGTCGAGATGACCTGCAGGTCGTTGGTGCGAAGGCCCTGCCACATGTGGTGCTGGTGGCCCTCGTGCTTCGAGCGCAGCGGCGTCGAGCAGACCCACTTCGCGCCCTCGAACTCGCCCCATTCCGGGCTGGATGCTCCGAGCTGGTCCTCCAGGGAGAGGTAGAGGTACTGCGGGCAGGTCTCCGCGAACACGTTCTGGCCGTTGTCGCGGGCGGCGGCGATCTGCTCGACGGCCTGCTTGGCGCTGACGTGCACGATGTAGAGCGGAGCCCCCGTGAGGTTCGCGAGCATGATCGCGCGGTGCGTCGCCTCCTCCTCGGCCTGCCACGGGCGCGAGACGCCGTGGTAGTAGGGGGTGGTCTCGCCACGCTCGAGGTGCTGCTTCACCAGCAGGTCGATGACCGAGCCGTTCTCGGCGTGCATCATGATCAGCGACCCGTTGTCGGAGGCCCGCTGCATCGCCTTGACGATCTGGCCGTCGTCACTCAGGAACACGCCCTTGTAGGCCATGAACAGCTTGAACGACGTGACGCCCTCGTTGATCAGCTCGTCCATCGCGGTCAGGCTCGAGTCCTGTACGTCGGACAGGATCTGGTGGAACCCGTAGTCGACCGCGCACTGCCCGGCCGCCTTCTCCTGCCACAGGTTGTACTGATCCAGGATGTTCTCGCCGGCGTACTGCACGACGAAGTCGATGATCGACGTGGTGCCGCCGTGGGCGGCCGCGCGGGTGCCGGTCTCGAAGGTGTCGGAGGCCTCGGTGCCGCCGAACGGCATCTGCATGTGCGTGTGCGCGTCGATGCCGCCGGGGATGACGTACTTGCCGGTCGCGTCGACGACCTGGTCGACGTTCCGCTCGATGTCGAAGCCGAGCAGCGTGCTGCCCGGAGCCAGCACGGCGGCGATGGTCTCGCCGTCGATCAGCACGTCGGCCGTGGCGGTGCCCGTGGCGTTGACGACGGTGCCGCCCTTGATGAGAGTCTTCATGGCTGCCCCTCCCCGGTGCCTACGGTGCGACGATCTCGTTGTAGGCGTCGGGACGGCGGTCGCGGTAGAACTGCCAGTCGTCGCGGGTGTCGCGGATGGCGTCGAGGTCGAGGTCTCTGACGAGCAGCTCCTCATGCTCGCTCGAGCCGAGCTCGCCGACGTAGTTGCCGCGCGGGTCGACCACGTAGCTCGTGCCGTAGAAGTCGACGGCGAGGTCGCCGTACTCGTTGTCCTCCTTGCCGACCCGGTTGGGCACCAGCACGAAGTACTGGTTCGCGCCGGCGGCCGCGGGGCCCTCGAGCTCCCAGAGGCGGTTCGACAGGCCGGGCTTGGAGGCGTTGGGGTTGAAGACGATCTGGGCGCCGTTCAGGCCGAGCTCGCGCCAGCCCTCGGGGAAGTGGCGGTCGTAGCAGATGTGCACGCCGACCTTGCCGACGGCGGTGTCGAACACCGGGTAGCCGAGGTTGCCGGGGCGGAAGTAGAACTTCTCGTAGAAGCTCTCGAGGTGCGGGATGTGGTGCTTGCGGTACTTGCCCACGATCGTGCCGTCGGCGTCGACGACCACGGCGGTGTTGTAGTACACGCCGGTCTGCTCCTCCTCGTAGATCGGGAGGATCGTGACCATGTTCAGCTCCTTCGCCAGCGCGGCGAAGCGCTGCACGATCGGGCCGTCGGCCGGCTCGGCGTAGCGGTAGTACTTCTTGTCCTGGGTGATGCCGAAGTAGGGCCCGTAGAACAGCTCCTGGAAGCAGATCACCTGCGCGCCCTGGGCGGCCGCGTCGCGCATGAACTGCTCGTGCTTGTCGAGCATCGACTCCTTGTCGCCCGTCCAGGTGGTCTGGGATATCGCCGCGCGGATCGTCGTCATCGGTGTTTCCTTTCGAAGCGTGCTGTGCAGCCGGTTTTGTTATTATTCGGCGTGAACATTTCTCGTGTGTTTCAGAGTGTGACGCGAGAGTAAATATGTCAAGACTCCCGGGCACCCCCGTCCGGGCAGACGCACCAAGAACCGGGGCATCATGCTCGAACGGATCGTCGACGCGGTGGAGCACCGCACACCCGAGGGCATCGCCGCGGCCATCTCCCGTCTCATCCGCTCGGGCTCGCTCAGCGCGGGCGACCGGCTGCCGACGGTGCGCGACGTCGCTTCGACCCTCGGGGTCAGCCCGGCCACGGTGAGCAACGCGTGGCAGGCGCTCTCGGGTGTCGGCCTGATCACCTCCCGAGGCCGGGCGGGCAGCTACGTGCTGCAGGCCGCCACGCCGTGGATGCCCCCGCACTTCGGCGAGCTCGCCGGCTCGCACGTGACGGCCCGGCTCGACCTCTCCACCGGCACGCCCGATCCCTCGCTGCTGCCCGACCTGTCCCACGCGCTCACCAAGGTGCCCACCCGTGCCGACACGGCGAGCTACCTGAGCTCCCCGGTCCTCCCGGGGCTCGAGAAGCACCTGCGCGCATCCTGGCCCTACCCCGTCGCGTCGCTCACGATCGTCGACGGCGCCCTCGACGCCATCTCCCGCGCGCTCGAGACACTGGTGCGCTTCGGCGACCGGGTCGTGGTCGAGAACCCCACGTTCCCGCCGTTCCTCGACCTGCTCGAGACCTTCGGGGCGGAGCGGCTGCCGGTCGACGTCGACGAGCAGGGAATACTCCCCCGGCAGCTCGCGGACGCCCTCGCCCTGGGGCCCGTCGCCGTCATCCTGCAGCCCCGGGCGCACAATCCCACGGGCATCTCGATGGGCGCGGCGCGGGCGCGGGAGCTCGCCCGGGTGCTGCGGGCGCACGACCATCTCTGCGACCCCGTGGTGATCGAGGACGACCACTCCGGCGAGATCTCCTCGAGCCCCGCGCACAGCCTCGGCACCTGGCTGCCGAACCGCACCCTGCACGTGCGGAGCTTCGCGAAGTCGCACGGCCCCGACCTCCGCATCGCGGCGCTCGGCGGGCCGGAGGCGCTGATCGACCGGATCGTGGCGCGGCGCCTTCTTGGCCCGGGCTGGACGTCGCGGATGCTGCAGACCATCCTCTACGAGCTGCTCACCGCACCGGCCTCGGTCGACACGGTGCACGACGCCAGGCGCATCTACCAGGCCCGGCAGCGGCTGCTCTCGGAGGCGCTGGTCGAGCAGGGGCTGCCGCACGAGCCCTCCGACGGCATCAACACCTGGCTGCCGGTGGCCGACGAGAAGGCGGCGATCCTCACCCTGGCGGCCAGCGGCATCCGGGTGGCGGCGGGCTCGTCGTTCGTGGCTGCGGCCCCGGTTGCGGATGCGCGGCCGCCGCAGTTCCTCCGCGTCACCGCGGGCCGCGTCGCCGACGACTTCGACACCGTGGCCGCCCTCCTGGCCGCCGCCGCCCGCGCCGAGTAGCCGAGCCATACTCGACACATCCTCATCGAACTGCTAGCATTGACAGCAGTGGAAGGCGGCATGATGGCGACGATCACGGTGCGAGATCTCGAAGACGGCACTCGGGAGCGACTGCGCGTCCGGGCGGCCCGTAACGGGAGGTCGATGGAGGCCGAGGCGCGCCAGATCCTCACCGCCGCCGTGGCGAGCGAGCCGGCCGACACGGCCGGGGTGGGCAGCCGCATCCGGTCGCTGTTCGCCGATGTCGGGTACGCCGACGACCTCGCCGACCTGCTGCCGGAGCGTTCCGCGCCGGCCGACCGGGTCGACTTCGACCGATGATCCTGCTCGACACGAACGTGGTGTCGGAGCTGCTCCGCGCGCAGGCCGCCAGCGAGGTCGTCGACTGGATCGACCGGCAGCCGGCCGACGAGCTGTGCCTCTCGGCCGTCACCCTCGCCGAGCTGCTGCAGGGCGTCGCACTCCTGCCGGCCGGCACGCGTCGCGGCGAGCTCGGCCGCCGGGTCGCGCACCTCGTGACCCACGAGTTCGATCGGCGCATCATCCCCTTCGACGCGGAGTGCGCCGTCGAGTTCGCCGACGTGGTGGCGTCACGCCGCCGTCTCGGCCGCCCCATCACCCCGTTCGACGCCCAGATCGCGGCGAGTGCGCGCGTGCACGGCGCCCTCCTCGCCACCCGCAACGAGCGCGACTTCGAGCACACCGGCCTCCCCGTCGTGAACCCCTGGCGCCCCTGACCGGCGAATTGGAACCGGTGGGGCGCGAGCGGACACTAGGGGGTATGACGACAATTCATCGTGCGCGCGCTGCCGCCCTGATCGGGGTCGTGGCGGTCGCCGCGTTGCTGGCCGGATGCTCAGGGGCGGGCACCGCCGTGCCGACGACCACGGTCGCGGCCGCCCCCTCGACCGCCGCTCCGAGCCCGACTCCCACGAACCCGCCGGCGCCGGTGGTGCGGGTGCCGAGCAGCTGCGATCAGCTGCTGCCCCAGCCGCTGGCAGAGGCGATCGCCGATCGGCCGCTCGAGGAGCAGCCGGTGGCGCAGTTCGCCAATCCGGTCTTCTACACGGATGCGCGGGTCGGAGCCCTCTCCTGCGGCTGGGTCGATCTGAACGAACGGGAAACAGGCGTCGAGCCCGGTGTGGTCATCCGCATCGTGCCCGGTGTGACGGAAGACGACTACGACGACTACGTGTCCGGCGAGGCCTGGGCCGGTGCTCCCCCCGCGCCCGAGATCAGTGACACCGCTCAAGGGTCGTGCACGAACGGGGTGTGCGGCTTCACGGATCGGGTCGGCGCCTACGCGGTGAGCCTCCGTGCCGCGAACAGCATCGGCGTCGCAATCACCGAAACCCAGAAAGCCGACAGCATCGACGCGGTGGCGTCGATCGTGGCCGCGGCTGCCACCTGGGCCGATCCGGAACCCGTCTGGCAGCCTGTGGGCACCACCTTGACCGGTGCGACGAGCTGCGACGGCCTCATCGATCCGGCGAGGCTCGTCCAGATCACGGGCACCGAGCTGACCGAGTTCAAGGGCGAGGGCGGCGAATACTCGAACTCGAGCTACCGCAGCGCCGGTCAGGTGGGTGCCTGGTGGTGCAGCTGGGCCGTCGCACGATCCACCGACACGGCCGGGGTCTTCGCCGCCGTGCTGCCCGGTGGCGCTTCGTACTTCGCCGGCTCCTCGGCCGCCGAACCGGACAAGGGCTGGTCACCGATAATGGACTACCCGGGCGAGGCCTACGGAACGGCCGACGGCGGCGAGGTCGCCGTGCTCGTCGACGGGGGCTGGGTGGACGTGCGCGGGCCGGGCGAGGTGCTGCCCGCGTTGGTGGACGAGGTGCTGGGGAACGTGGGGGCGGTCGGCGGGTAGCGCGCGCATGGGATTGAATGGGGGCGTGAAGGTGACGGTTCTCGCAGGCGGTGTCGGAGGTGCACGGTTCCTGAGGGGGCTGCGCACGCAGCTGAGGAAGGCGTACCCGAACGGCGACGGCGGCTCGACCGCCGAGGTCACGGCGGTCGTCAACACCGGCGACGACATGTGGCTGACCGGCCTGCGGGTCTGCCCCGACCTCGACTCGATCATGTACACGCTCGGCGGCGCCAACGACGACGAGCGCGGCTGGGGCCGGAAGGACGAGAGCGAGCGCGTCAGCGCCGAGCTCACCGCCTACGGCGTCGGCTGGCCGTGGTTCACGCTCGGCGACCTCGACCTCGGCACCCATATCGCGCGCACCAGCTTCCTGCGCGACGGCCTCACCCTGACCGAGGCCACCGCCCGGCTCACCGAACGCTGGAACCCGGGTGTAAAGCTCCTCCCGATGAGCGACGAGCCGGTCGAGACGCACGTCGAGATCATCCTCGACGGCAAGCGCCGCATCGTGCACTTCGAGGAGTGGTGGGTGAAGCACCGGGCGGGCGTGCCGGCGCAGCGCTTCATCCAGGTGGGGGTGGATGCGGCGAAGCCGACCCCGTCCGTGCGGCGGGCGATCGAGCAGGCCGACGTGATCCTGGTGGCTCCGTCGAACCCCGTCGTGTCGATCGGCACCATCCTCGGAGTGCCCGGCATCCGCTCGGCGCTGCACGAGGCCCGCGCCCCGATCGTCGGGGTCTCCCCCATCATCTCGGGCGCGGCCGTCCGCGGCATGGCCGACGCCTGCCTCACGGCGATCGGCGTCGAGACGACCGCCGCGGCGGTGGCGAAGCACTACGGCTCCCGCTCGCGGGGAGGCGTGCTCGACGCGTGGCTGATCGACGAGAGCGACGCGGCGAGCGCCCCGGTCATCGAGTCGGCGGGCATCCGCACCTCGGTGGTGCCGCTCTGGATGCGCGACCCCGACACGAGCGCCCAGCTCGCCGCCGACGCCCTGGCCGCGGCCGTCCGCCGCTAGTTCGCCGGGCGGAGGGTGATCAGCCAGGCGTACAGCGCCATCGACACGGCGTACACCAGCACGACGATGGAGTAGCCGAGCACGTGCGTCTTCACGGGGATGCCCCGCTTCACCCACCAGCCGAAGAGCTTGAACGCCCACGGCACGAAGAACCAGCCGAGCAGCTGCGTCGAGACCAGGTTGCCGATGAACAGCGAGAGCCAGAACGGCACGCCGTGGCTGTCGAACAGCGGGTCGGCGATGAAGTAGCCCCAGAGGAAGACGATGGGGTAGAGCATGAGCAGCACCAGGAGGTTGCTCTTGAAGACCGGGTCGGGCAGGGCATCCGGGCTGGATCGACCCGACCAGAAGCCGAAGCCGTAGCTGGATCGGGTGAGCTTCAGCTGCTCGTTGTAGGCCGCGCCCTCCTCGAGCAGGGCGGCGCGCTCGGGCGAGTCGAGCCAGGCGTTCAGGTGCGGCTCGCTGTCGAAGCTCAGCACGACGACCCAGTCGTCCTGCACGCCGGCCACCGGGCGCTCCACCTTGTGACCGAGGAAGCCCTCGAAGCGCGACTCGATGGCCGAGATCTCGCGCTGCCACTCGAGGAAGCGCGCCTCGTCCTCGGGGGCGACCCGGCTGGAGATGAGGACCGAGGCCGCCTCGCTCGGGTGCTTCGCCTCCTCGGTGAACAGGTGCACGTCGTCGTTGCCGATGAAGCGGTCGCCGATCTCGTCGACCAGGTTCTTGCGCTCGGCGCTCTGCAGCCAGCCGCGGGCCGAGCCGGCGTCACGGAAGTGCTGCACGGTCACCCAGTCGACCTGCAGCGGCGGGTTCGGCCGGATCAGCTCGCGCTCGAGGAAGCCCGGCCAGCGCGAGACGCTCTCGGCGACCTTCTTCTGCCAAGCCTCGTAGGCCGGGTAGTCCTTCTCGGCGAGCCGGCGGTGCACGACGAGGGTGACGGTGCCGTCAGCCGCGGTCGTGGTGTCGCCGGGCACCGCCGTCTCGGTCATGCTCAGGCCTTCTGGTAGGCGAGCTCGCCCGCGATCCAGGTCTGGTCGACGGCGCGCTCGTCGCCGACCATCATCACGCCGAAGAGCAGGTCGGAGACGGTCTCGAGCGTCATGGGCCCGCCGCTGTACGACAGGCTCTGGTGCCAGGCCGTCGCGGGCGGGCCGCCGGTCCAGTCGAGGGCGACGAAGTCGGCCTCCTTGCCGATGTCGAACGAGCCGACGAAGTCGTCGATGTAGAGCGCCTCGGCCCCGCCCTTGGTCAGCGAGTAGAACGCCCGGAGCGGCGAGAGCTTGTTGCGCTCCGACTCGGCGAGGTCCTGGTCGCTCGGCAGGATGCTGCCGTCGAGGATGGTGTTGTTGAGCATCCCCACCTTGTAGCCGTCTTCGAGCGTGTTGAGCAGGCTGAAGCGGTTTCCGCCGCCCATGTCGGTGCCGTACGAGACGAGCACGCGGTGCTCGGGGTCGAGCGCCCGGCCGAGGCGGAACAGGCCCGATCCGAGGTAGAGGTTCGACGACGGGCAGAAGGCCACCGAGGCGCCGGACTCCGAGAAGCGGCGGAACTCGCTGTTGGACAGCCAGACGCCGTGGCCGCCCGTGAACTTCGGGCCCACCAGTCCGTACTTCTCGTACACGCCGAGGTAGTCGTGGCAGTCGTCGTGCAGCGCCAGCACGCCGTGCACCTCGGCGGGGTTCTCGGAGATGTGGGTGTTGATCCACAGGTCGGGGAACTCCTCCTTCAGCTTCTGGCAGGCGGCCAGCAGCTCGTTGGAGGCGCCGAAGCCGAAGCGCGGGGTGATCGCGTAGAGGTTGCGGCCCTTGCCGTGCCACTTCTCGATCAGCGTGCGGCTGTCGTCGTAGAACTGCTCGGGGGTGTTCGCGAAGTAGTCGGGCACGTGACGGTCGATGCCGGTGAGGCCCGCGATCATGCGCATGTTGCGGCGGCTGGCCTCCTCGAAGAAGACCTCGTTGCAGGTGAGATTGCCGGTCGTGAAGGTCTGCGCCGTGGTGGTGCCCGAGGCGAGCAGGTTGTCGAAGAAGTGCTTCGTGCCCTCCTCGGCGTAGGAGCGCTCGGCGTAGCGGTGCTCCTCGGGGAAGACCCACTTCTGCAGCCACGGCAGCAGCTGCTCGCCGTAGGCGCCGAGCACGCGGGTCTGCGGCAGGTGGATGTGGCCGTCGATGAAGCCGGGGAGGATGATGCGGTCGCGGATCTCGGTGATCTCCACGCCCTCGTGCTTCGAGGCGATGTCGTCGTAGGCGCCGAAGTCGACGATCACGCCGTCCTCGACGACCAGCAGGCCGTCGGCCTGGAACCGGGCTGCGGCCTCTTCGTTGCCGACGTGCTTGTAGGGGTCGTCGACGAAGTCCAGGAAGGTTCCGCGCACAGCTGTCTTGGCCAAGATGTTCCCCGATTCGTAGTGGTGACGCCATCGTGGCACACGCGGCGCACCCACGGCCTGTCCCCATCAGGGGGAGGCCCGCCGTGGGGGTAGGCGGCTCGGGGGTAGGCTGTCCTGCAATCAGGTTCTGGGTCTGGCTTTGGGCTCTCTTTTCTTCTCGCGTCTCTTTCGCGTGTCCGCTCATCGCGCCGACTTCCCCGAGGACAGACCATGCCCGAAGATCTTCCGTTCCCCACGTCCACGGGCGTCCGCGCCACGGGCCGCAGCACGGCCCCCGCCCCTGTCGAGCAGTCCTTCGTGCCGAACGCCTCCGCGATCCGCCGGGCGCTCAAGCGGGCCGAGACGGGCGTCGCCCTCGACGCGACCGAGGCCGAGACGCTGCTGCACGCCCGGGGCGACGACCTCGAGCGGCTCCTCACCGCCGCCTCCCGGGTGCGCGACGCCGGCCTCGAGATCGCAGGCCGCCCCGGCGTCATCACCTACTCGCGCAAGGTCTTCATCCCGCTCACCCACCTCTGCCGCGACCGCTGCCACTACTGCACCTTCGTCGAGACGCCCGGTGGTCTCGAGAAGCAGGGCAAGGCGCCCTTCCTCTCCCCCGACGAGGTGCTCGCGATCGCCCGCGAGGGCGCGGCGCTGGGCTGCAAGGAGGCCCTGTTCACCCTCGGCGACCGCCCCGAGGAGCGCTGGCCGGTGGCCCGCGAGTGGCTCGAGGCCCGTGGCTACGACTCCACCATCGCCTACCTCCGCGCGGTCGCGATCCTCGTGCTCGAGGAGACCGGCCTCCTCCCGCACCTGAACCCCGGTGTGATGACCTGGGAGGAGATCCAGCGCCTGAAGCCCGTCGCCCCCTCGATGGGCATGATGCTCGAGACCACCGCCGACCGCCTCTGGAGCGAGAAGGGCGGGCCGCACTACGGCTCCCCCGACAAGGATCCCGTGGTTCGCCTGCGCGTGCTCGAGGACGCCGGGCGCTCGAACGTGCCCTTCACCACCGGCCTGCTGCTCGGCATCGGCGAGAACTACGCCGAGCGCGTCGACGGGATGTTCTCCATCCGCTCGGCCGCCCGCCGGCACGGTCACGTGCAGGAGGTGATCATCCAGAACTTCCGCGCCAAGCCGGCCACGGCTATGATGGCCGCCGACGACCTGGAGACCCAGGAGTACGTCGCGGCCGTCGCCGTGGCGCGGCTCGTCCTCGGCCCGAAGGCGCGGGTGCAGGCTCCGCCGAATCTGACGGATGCTCGTGAGCTGGGTCTCCTCGTGCGCGCCGGCATCGACGACTGGGGCGGCGTCTCGCCGCTCACCCCCGACCACGTGAACCCCGAGCGCCCGTGGCCGCACATCGACGACCTGGCCCGCCTCACCGCGGAAGCCGGCTTCGAGCTGCGCGAGCGGCTGACGGCGCACCCCCACTTCGTGCGCGCCGAGGAGCCCTGGATCGACCCCCGCGTCCTCCCCCACGTCCGCGCCCTCGCGGGGCCCGACGGGCTGGCTGTCGAGGGCCGCATCCCGGTGGGCCTGCCCTGGCAGGAGCGGGACTGGACCTCGTCGGGCTCCGGCCGCACCGAGCTGCACACCGAGATCGACACGATCGGCCGCACCGGCGACCGCCGCAGCGACTTCGAGGACGTCTACGGCGACTGGGCCGAGCTGCGCGAGCACGTCGGGGCGAACGAGGGCACGGCGCCCCGCGCATCCGGAGACCCTGCGGTGCGCAGCGCCCTGGCCCGCGCCGCCGAGGACCCGGCGGGGCTGAGCGACGCCGACTACCTCACCCTGCTCGGCGCCGACGGCCCCGACCTGGAGGCCCTCGCGGCCCTCGCCGACGACGTGCGCCGCGCGACCGTGGGCGACGAGGTCGGCTACGTCGTGAACCGCAACATCAACTTCACGAACGTCTGCTACACCGGCTGCCGCTTCTGCGCGTTCGCCCAGCGGCGCACCGACGCCGACGCCTACACGCTCTCGATGGAGCAGGTCGGCGACCGGGTCGACGAGGCGTGGATGATCGGGGCCACCGAGATCTGCATGCAGGGCGGCATCCACCCCGACCTGCCCGGCACCGCGTACTTCGACCTCGCGCGCATGGTGAAGGCGCGGCAGCCCGACATCCACCTGCACGCGTTCAGCCCGATGGAGATCGTGAACGGGGCCTCGCGCACGGGGCTGTCGTACCGCGACTTCCTGCTCGAGGCGAAGGCGGCGGGGCTCGACTCGATCCCGGGCACGGCCGCCGAGATCCTCGACGACGACGTGCGCTGGGTGCTCACCAAGGGCAAGCTGCCGGCCGCCGCGTGGATCGACATCGTCTCGACCGCGCACGACATCGGCCTGCGCTCCTCGTCGACCATGATGTACGGGCACGTCGACAACCCCTCGCACTGGGTCGGGCACCTGCGCACCCTGGCGCGGGTGCAGGACGAGACCGGCGGGTTCACCGAGTTCGTGCTGCTGCCGTTCATCCACATGAACGCCCCCGTCTACCTCGCGGGCGTCGCCCGGCCGGGGCCGACGCGGCAGGAGAACCGGGCCATCCACGCGGTGTCGCGGCTGATGCTGCACGGGCGCATCGACCACGTGCAGACCTCGTGGGTGAAGCTCGGCAACGCGGGCACGCAGCAGATGCTGCAGGGCGGTGCCGACGACCTCGGCGGCACCCTGATGGAGGAGACGATCAGCCGCATGGCGGGCGCCGACAACGGCTCCGAGAAGACGGTCGACGAGCTCGAGCGGATGATCGGCGAGATCGGCCGCGTGCCGGTGCAGCGCACCACGACCTACGGTCGCCCGACGGCCGAGCGCATCGCCGTGGCCCGCGAGTTCGCCTCGCAGGGCTTCGCGGCGACGGGCAAGACCCTCCGCACGAACCTCCTGACCTGACGGACGACGACGGCCCGCCCCTCGCGTGAGGGACGGGCCGTCGTGAGTGGGGCGGGTTACGCCTCGGTGTCGGCCGTGCGCCGCCGGGGCGGCGGCGCACCAACCAGCACAGCCCGGGTCGGTTTCGGCGCGGAGGCTATGCCTCCGTGTCGGAATCGACCCAGTCGAGGGTCTTCGTGACGGCCTTCTTCCAGTTGCGCAGCTGGCGCTCGCGCTCGGCGTCGTCCATCTTGGGCTCCCAGCGGGAATCCTCCTGCCAGTTGGCGCGGAGCTCGTCGAGGTTCGCCCAGAACCCGACCGCGAGGCCCGCGGCGTACGCGGCGCCGAGCGCGGTGGTCTCGGCGACCACCGGACGGATGACCGGCACGCCGAGGATGTCGGCCTGGAACTGCATCAGCGTGTTGTTGGCGATCATGCCGCCGTCGACCTTGAGCTCGGTCAGGTCCACGCCCGAGTCGGCGTTCACCGCATCGAGCACCTCGCGGGTCTGGAAGGCCGTGGCCTCCAGCGCCGCGCGGGCGATGTGGCCCTTGTTGACGTAGCGGGTGAGGCCCACGAGGGCACCACGCGCATCCGACCGCCAGTAGGGAGCGAACAGGCCCGAGAACGCCGGCACGAAGTACGCGCCGCCGTTGTCCTCGACGGTGTTCGCCAGGGTCTCGACCTCGGGAGCCGAGGAGATGATGCCCAGGTTGTCGCGCAGCCACTGGATCAGCGATCCCGTCACCGCGATCGAGCCCTCGAGTGCGTAGTGCGCCGGCTGGTCGCCCAGCTTGTAGCCGAGGGTGGTGAGCAGCCCGTTCTTGGAGTGCACGATCTCGGTGTCGGTGTTGAAGATCAGGAAGTTGCCGGTGCCGTAGGTGTTCTTCGACTCGCCGGCGTCGAACGCCGCCTGGCCGAAGGTCGCGGCCTGCTGGTCACCGAGGATGCCCGCGACGGGGACCTCGCGCAGGAGGCTCGACGACTCGACGGTGCCGTAGACCTCGGAGGACGACTTGATCTCGGGGAGCATCGACTTCGGCACGCCGAACGCCTCGAGGATGTCGTCGCGCCACTCGAGCGTCTCGAGGTCCATGAACAGCGTGCGCGAGGCGTTGGTGACGTCGGTGGCGTGCACGCCGCCCTCGGTGCCGCCGGTGAGGTTCCAGAGCACCCAGGTGTCGGTCGTGCCGAACATCAGGTCGCCGGCCTCGGCCTTCTCACGGGCGCCCTCCACGTTCTCGAGGATCCAGACGATCTTCGTGCCCGAGAAGTAGGTCGCGAGCGGCAGGCCCACGATCGACTTGAAGCGCTCGGTGCCCTCGTCGCCCGCCAGGCGGTCGACGATCGACTGGGTGCGGGTGTCCTGCCAGACGATGGCGTTGTAGACGGGCTTGCCGGTGTTCCTGTCCCACACCACCGCGGTCTCGCGCTGGTTGGTGATCCCCACGGCGGCGATGTCGTGGCGGGTCAGGTCTGCCTTCGAGAGCGCCAGACCGATGACCTCGCGGACGTTGGCCCAGATCTCCATCGGGTCGTGCTCGACCCAGCCGGCCTTCGGGAAGATCTGCTCGTGCTCCTTCTGACCGGTGGACACGATGGTGCCCTTGTGGTCGAAGATGATCGCGCGCGAGCTGGTCGTGCCCTGATCGATGGCCAGGACGTACTTCTCTTCAGACATGTCTTAACTCCTTTGTCGTAACTGAATTGCGAAGCGGATGCGCGGGGGCGCTCAGGTGAGGATCGGCAGCAGCGGGATGGCCAGCAGTCCGGCCAGCACACCACCGATGATCGGGCCCACCACGGGCACCCAGGAGTACGACCAGTCGCTCGTGCCCTTGCCCTTGATCGGCAGGATGGCGTGAGCGATGCGCGGCCCGAGGTCACGGGCCGGGTTGATCGCGTAGCCGGTCGGGCCACCGAGCGACGCGCCGATGCCGATCACGAGCAGCGCCACGGGCAGGGCGCCGAGAGCTGCGAGGCCACCCTCACCCTGTCGTCCGCCGCCGAAGCCGATCACGACGAACACCAGCACGAAGGTGCCGATGATCTCGGTGACGAGGTTCCAGCCGTAGGAGCGGATGGCCGGACCCGTCGAGAACACGCCGAGCTTGTTGGCCGCCTCGGGCTCCTCGTCGAAGTGCTGCTTGTACGCCAGCCAGACGAACACCGCGCCGATGATCGCACCGATCAGCTGAGCGCCGATGTACGCGATGACGGTGACCGCGTTGACGTCGACGGCCGTGGCCTCCGAGCCGAAGGTCTTCGCGCCGTTGGCGAGAAGGCCCAGGGTGACCGCCGGGTTCAGGTGCGCGCCCGAGGCGTACGACACGATCACACCGGCGAAGACCGCGAGGCCCCAGCCGATGTTGACCATGAGCGTTCCGCCGTTGAAGCCCTTCGTGCGCACGAGCGCCACGTTGGCGACCACACCGCAGCCCAGGAGCACCAGGAGGGCTGTGCCCACCAGCTCCGATACGAAGTCGATACCGAGATTGTCCACGTTGACCTTTCTTCTCTCAGGTGGCGCTGCGCCACCCGACTCAGTTGACGGCTGCTGCCGCCGTGTTCGCCGCTTCCAGCACGATGCCGTGGAAGAAGCGGAGGTTCTCGACCGCGAGGCGGCGCTCGTCGGCGAGGGTCCCGTCCGACCAGCCCTTCGAGCGCTGCGCCAGGGTGCTCAGTTCATCGAACACCTCCTGGGTCAGACCGCCCACGAACGCGATGATGCTGCGGCGCAGCACCAGGTCGCTGAGGTGCACGGTGTGCTCGCCCATCAGGAAGTCGATCTCGCCTGTGCTGTACCCGGGCAGGGTCTGAAGCGGGGCATCCGTCGTCTCGGTGGCGTTCAGCGCGGCGATGTGGTCGATGACCTCCGCGGCGTTGCTGCCGTAGCGGGCGAGCAGGGTGCGGGTGCGCTCCTGGCCGAGGTCGGCGCCGTGCGCCTTGATCCAGGATGCGGTGCCCGCCGGGGTGGTCGGGAAGCCCGCCCCGCCGCCGATCGCCAGGTCGGTGGTGCTGACCTTCCGGGTGCGGCCGAGGAGCGCCAGGGTGTCGTTCGTCAGGTGCTCGGCGAGCGCGCGGAACGTGGTCCACTTGCCGCCGACCAGGCTGAGCTGCTTCGTCTTCGTCGAGGTGCCGAAGGCGGTCTGCTCGATGCGGTAGTCGCGCGACACGAAGCCGGGGGCGGTGTCGCCGTGGCCGGGCAGCGGGCGGATGCCCGAGTAGCGGTAGACGATCTGCGGCCGGTCGACCTCGATGGTCGGGAAGACGTGCTTGACCAGCTGGAAGAAGTAGTCGACCTCCTCCTCGGTGCAGACGCTGGGCTCGGTGATGTCGGCCTCGAGGTCGGTGGTGCCCACGAGCACGCGGCCGTTCAGCGGGTAGATCAGCACGATGCGGCCGTCGTTGTTCTCGAAGAACACCTCGCCGCCGGCGCAGGCCTCGAAGAGCTCGGCGTTGTCGAGCACGATGTGGGAGCCCTTGGTGCCGCCCATCCACGTCGTCGACTCGCCCAGGGCGGCGTTGGTCAGGTCGGTCCAGGGGCCGGAGGTGTTGACGACCACGTCGGCCGCGACCTCGAAGGTCTCGCCGCTGACGAGGTCGCGGAGCACCACGGCGTCGCCGTTCGAGCCGACCGCCTCGAGGTAGTTGGCCGTGCGGGCGTGGGAGCCGGTCGCCAGAGCATCCTGAACCAGGTCGAGCGCGAGCCGCTCGGGGTTCTCGACCGCGGCGTCGTAGTAGGTCGCGGTGTACTTCACGTCGCCGCGGAGCTTCGGCAGCTTGGCGAGCGACTTCTTGCGGCCCACGAACTTGTGGCGGGGCACGTTGCCGCCGTCGCGCGAGAAGGAGTCGTAGCCGAGCAGGCCGACCTTGATCAGCAGAGCGCCGCGCTCCTTGGCCTTGCCCTGCTTGTGGGTGAGGAAGCGCAGCGGTGCGCTCAGGATGCCCGAGAAGGTCGAGAAGATCGGGATGGTCGTGGGCAGCGGCTTCACGTAGTGGGGAGCCAGGCGCAGGAGGCGGTTGCGCTCCTGCACGCTCTCGCGCACCAGGCGGAACTCACCGTTCTCGAGGTAGCGCACGCCACCGTGGATCATGTGGCTGGAGGCGGCCGAGGCGCCCGAGGCGTAGTCGCCGCGCTCGACGAGCACGACGTCGACGCCCTGGAGCGCGAGGTCGCGGAACGTGCCGATGCCGTTGATGCCGCCGCCGACGATCAGGACCTGCGTCTTCGGGTTGCTGCGGATGGCTTCGACGCTGCTGCGGACATCGTTGGTGCTGGTCACTGTTCACTCGCCTTCGTGCTGGGTTGACTGTCCAGTTCTACGACCGTTTTCACATATGATCAAGCTCGTTGCACATATGTGCAGACGAAAGGATGCGAGGACGCATGGCCGACACCGCTGGCGCCGAGAAGGAGCGCGACGCGCTCCGCGCCGCCCACCTCTACTATCTGCAGGATCTGACGATGGAGGCCATCGCCACCGAGCTGCACACCTCCCGATCCTCCGTCTCCCGCCTGCTCGGCTACGCCCGCGACACAGGGCTCGTCGAGATCCAGGTGAAGTCGCCGCTGGACCGGCTGTCGAGCCTGCAGGAGCGCATCCGGGCCCGTCACGGGGTCACGGCGCACGTCGTGCCCGTGCCCGACTCGACCGCCGAGGTCGACCGACTCGAGCGCGTGGCCATGAGCGCTGCACGGATTCTCGGGCCGTTCTTCGACTCGAACATGACCATGGGCATCGCCTGGGGCTCGACCCTGTCGGCCGTCTCGCGGCACCTGCAGGAGAAGGTCACGCACAACTCGCAGATCGTGCAGCTGAACGGCGCCTCGAACGCGCGCACCACGGGCATCGGCTACGCCAGCGAGATCATGAGCCGCTTCGGCACGGCCTTCGGGGCGTACGTGCAGCAGTTCCCGGTGCCGGCGTTCTTCGACGACCCGCGCACCAAGGAGGTGCTCTGGCGTGAGCGCAGCATCCGGCGGGTGCTCGAGATCCAGAAGCACATGGACATCGCGCTGTTCGGCCTCGGCTCGGCCTATGCCGAGGTGCCGTCGCACGTCTATGTCGGCGGCTACCTAGACGACGACGACTTCCAGCAGCTCGGCCGCTCGCAGGTGGTGGGCGACGTGGCGACGGTGTTCTACCGCGCCGACGGCTCGAGCGAGGACATCCCGATGAACGCCCGTTCCTCCGGCCCGTCGCTCGAGCTGCTGCGCAAGGTGTCGCGGCGGGTCTGCGTGGTGTCGGGGCGCTCGAAGCTGCCGGCGCTCCGCGGCGCGCTGGCGGCCGGGGTGATGACCGACCTGATCATCGACGAGACGACGGCGCACTCACTGCTGGAGGACTGAGGCCGCCGGCGGGCTGAGGCTCTCGAGCACCCGGGCCGTGGCCGGGCCGACGCCGCGGCGCCAGGCCTGCTGCAGCTCGGCCTCGGTGTCGACGTCGTGGCGCAGGGTCGAGTGGTCGCCGAGCGTGAGGGCCACGTGACCGGCGGCGCGGTGGCGCTCGGCCGATCCGGCGCCGAACCGGGGCACGAGGTCGGCGCCGGCCGTGCGTCCGGCCGCGGTGATGAGGGTCGTTCCCGAGCCCTCGGCGTCGGCGACGAAGGCGAGCGGATGCGCGTGCGCGGCCTCGAGCGCTTCGTCGACGTCGCCCGCCACGAGCGTGGGCAGGTCGCCGAGCATCGCGGCCGTCGGACCGTCACCGGCGGCGGCGATACCGCGGGCGACGGCCGCGTTCAGCCCCTGACCCGGATCGTCGAGCACCTCGACACCGGGGACCGTCTCGCGGAGGCGGGCGGCGACCGACGACCCGGCATCCGTCACCACGATCACGCGGCCCACCGTGCGAGCGTCCCGCAGCGCGGCGACGGCGTCGAGGGTGAACGCCTCGGCGAGCAGCAGGCGCTCCTCGGCGGAGCGCTCGGGCATCAGGCGGCTCTTGCCCTCCGCGGTGCCTTTGACGGGCACGACGAGGGTCCACGGGGAGGTCATTGCTCCGATTATCCCGCACTTCGAAAAGACAGAACGATCGGTACGTTTCGGGGAATGGTGAGGGTGGGTCGTGGGTTGTATACAGCGTGAGCAGAACGTTTCTTGAGATCGAGGGCGAACGCGGAGTCGTGTCGCGGTATCGCCGCCACCCCAACGGAAAGGGTTACGTCGCAGTCGGAGCGGAGGTCGACCCGTCGGCCTACGTCGACCCCACGAGCTATGTCGAGGCCGGCGCCAAGGTCGGGCCGAAGGCGTGGATCGGGTCCGGCAGCTGGATCGAGCACGACGCGATCCTCGGCGCCGGAGTGTTCGTCGGCGCGAACGTGCACGTCGGCGCGTCGGCCGTGATCGGGCGCACGTCGAAGATCGGCAGCCACTCCCGTATCGGCGAGAAGGCGGCCATCTCGGACGCGACGCTGATCGAGAACGACACCACGATCGCGCCCGGTGCGGTGCTGCGGCGTGGGGCGGGGTCGGGTGGCGGCTCGGCCTCGGGCTCGTCCGACTACGTGCGGGCGGCGTGAGCCGATCGTCTCCCGTGGCGCGTCCTCCCGTGCGGGGTGGGCGCGCCTTCGTCGTCATCGGGCGAGACGCCGTCGTCGCGCGGCTCTTCGTCGTCGCCGGCGGCCCGCGATAGGGTCGTAGCCATGACGGCCGACCGCACGCGCGCAGCAGTGCGCGCCCTGTTGCGCGTCGCCGCCGTCGCCTCCGGGCTCGGCCTCGTCTGGTTCGTCAGCTCGAGCGGCGCCCTCGACCCCGGTGCGGTGACGGCCCTCGCCCTCGCGGCAACGGCCCTCGCCGCGGGGTCGGTCGCCGCCGCGTCGGTCGGATCGGTGCTGCGGGCACTGGGGGCCGTGCTCGCGCGGTTCGTCCGAGCATCCGCCCGCCCGCGCCCCGCCGACGACGTCGACCTGCCGGTCGTCGTGGTGCAGAGCCGCCCCGACGCACCCGGACGCCCCCGCACGCGCGCACCCGGCCGCCTCCTCGCGGCCGCGTAGCGCAGCACCCCGCCCCTGACGGGCGGCCCGCCCCTCACCGGGCACCCCGCCCCTGCCGGGCGGGAACGCGCTCCTTCGCGGCCATACGGTCCCCCATCCGTATCCCGCAAGGAGTCCCGTGAACATCTATGCCTTCGGCCCCGTCGCGGCCGCGCTCGACGCCGCCTCGACGGTGCTGCAGTTCCTCTCGTCCGTCCTCCAGCCGCTCGCCGGCGGAGCCTCGGCCGCCCTCGCGGTGGTCGCCCTCACCGTTCTGGTGCGCCTCGTCCTCATCCCGGTCGGGGTCTCGCAGGCCCGCGCCCAGCGGATGCGCACCCGCCTCGCACCGCGCCTCGCCGAACTGCAGCGCCGCCACCGCCGCGACCCGCAGCGGCTGCAGCGCGAGACCATGGCGCTCTACGCCGCTGAGAACGCCTCGCCGCTCGCCGGCTGCCTGCCCCTGCTGCTGCAGGCGCCCGTGCTCTCGCTCGTCTACGGGCTGTTCATCCTGCCCACGATCAACGGGCACCCCAACGTGCTGCTGACCGAGTGGCTGCTCGGGGCACCGCTCGGCACCTCCTTCGCGGCGGCGCTCAGCGCGGTCGTCTCGGGGCATCCGCTGCAGGCGTCGGCGGGGCTCGCGGTGCTGCCCGGGTCTCCGGATGCTCTGCCCGCGCTTCTGGTGACCGGGGTCGTGCTGGTGCTGCTCGCCGCGGTGGCCCTCGTGTCGCGACGGGTGACGCTGGCGCTGGCACCGGTGCCGGTGGTCGCGCCGGTATCGGGCTCATCGTCTGTTTCGGGCTCGTCGTCTGGTTCGGGCTCGTCGTCTGGGTCGGGCTCGTCGGCTGGCGGTCCTGGCGCGGCGCCGGGGCTGCCGGCGGCGCTCGCGCCGGGTGGTGGGCTGCAGCGCGCCCTCTCCTGGCTGCCGCTGATGACCGTCGTGATCGCCGCGTTCGTTCCGCTCGCCGCGGCGCTGTACCTGCTCGTCACCACCACGTGGACGGTCGCGGAACGCGCGCTCCTGCACCGCCTGATCCGCTGACTAGCACCGTGCCGACGAGCAGAATAGGGCGGATTCCCTAGGTGCGCCCGCCGCCTCAGGGCGCACGATCGTCTGAGACACCTGCCCGGCCTCACTGCGGCCGCCCGTCGAGAGGATCACGATGACGACGTCCCCCGATCAGCCGACCCCCGCATCCGCTCAGAGCTCCCCGCCCTTCCCGCGGGTGGGCGACGACGCCCTGCTCGACCTGCAGGAGCGCCTTCAGCGCTTCCGCCCCGTGCCGCAGCTCGGCGGACCGGCGTTCGCCGGGGCCGAGCTCGGGGTCGAGCCCGAGCTCCTCGGGCAGCTCGTCGAGCACTGGCGCGACCGCTACGACTGGCGCGCCCAGGAGTCGCGGCTCGCCGCACTGCCGTGGCGGCAGACCGAGCGGGCGGCGGTTCCGGTGCGGGCGATCGTGGCCGAGGTGCCGGATGCTCCGGTCGTGCTCCTCCTGCACGGCTGGCCCGACTCCGTGCTGCGCTTCGAGCGGATCCTGCCGCTGCTCGACGACGTGACGGTCGTCGCGCCCGCGCTGCCCGGCTATCCGTTCGCGGCCGCCACGGATCCGGCCGGACTGCCGCCGACCGCGATGGCGGATGCCGTGGCCGCCGCGATGGCGGAGTTCGGCTTCGACCGCTACGTCGTCTCGGCCGGCGACGTCGGCTGCGACGTGGCCGAGGCGCTGGCCGCCCGGCACCCGTCGGCCGTGTCGGCGCTCCACCTCACGGACGTGTCGCAGCGGCACTTCCTCGACGCCGGCCCCGAGCTGCTCGACGACCTCGACGACGAGGAGCGCGCCTACGTGGAGCACGGATGCCGCTGGCAGGCGGCCGAGGGCGGCTACATGCACGAGCAGTCCACCCGCCCGTGGACGCTCGCCGCCGCCCTCGGCGACTCCCCCGCCGGACTGGCCGCCTGGATCGTCGAGAAGCTCGTGCGCTGGACCGACGCCGGCGGCCGCCTCGAGAACGCCTTCACCCTCGACGAGGCGCTGACCTGGGTGAGCGCCTACTGGTTCTCGGGCGGGATCGGCACGTCGTTCGCGCCCTACGCGGCGGACGACCCGAAGGACTGGCCGCGCATCCAGGCCCCCACCGTGTTCACGGTCTTCCCGCACGACCTCGTGAACGCGCCGCGCCGCTTCGCCGACCGCTTCTTCGCGGTGGCCGACTGGCGCGACTTCGGGCGCGGCGGCCACTTCGCGGCGTGGGAGCAGCCCGCCGACTACGCTTGGGGCGTCCGCCGCGCCATGGAGCTCGCGGAGGGCTGAGCGCGGGCGGCTTCGCGCACGCACCTCGGTCACCGGCCGCGTGGAGCGCCCGGCGGCCGGGATGCGTGCGCCTACCGCCCTCCGTCGGCGCGCAGCGCCAGGAGGTCGGCCTCGAGGCGGGCGATCGTGGCCGCCGCCTCCGCGCGGCCCTCCGCCAGGCCCTCGACGCGACCCTCCGCCCGACCCTCGGCGTGGCCTTCCGCCAGGCCCTCGGCGCGGCCGGCGGCGAAGCCCGCCAGGTGCCCCTCCGCGAGCGCCTCGTCGGTGCCGAGCCGGAACATGTCCCCCGGGCCGGTGCGAGAGAGAGCCCGCGCGGGCGTGTCGAGGGAGGCCGTCACGGCGTGGGCTGCTCCGCGCACGAGGGCCACGGGCATCCCGCTCGCCTTGCCCTTCACGAGGTCGCCGGCCGACGCCAGCTCGTCGGCCAGCGCGGCCTGCGTGACGGCGAGCTCGTGCCCGAAGGTGTCGCGGGAGCCCCGCAGGTCGTCGAGCACGTGCACGCCGGCCGCGCCGATCGCCTGGTCGATCTGGCCCTCGCGCCAGGCGCGGCCGAGGGTGTCCGAGAGCACGACGCCGAGCTGCACGCCGAACCGCGCCCGCAGCCCCGCGGCGAGGCTACGCGCCGAGGCGTCGGGGTCGACGGGCAGAAGCAGCACCGTGCCCGTAGGCGTGTTGCTCGCATCGACCCCGGCGGCGGCCTGCACGATGCCCTGCCGGTTCTCGACGATGCGCGTCACCCCACCCGGATGCGCCCGGCTCGCCACGACCCGCACCGTCTCGGCGGTGATCGCGTCCTCGCGGTCGGCCGCGGCGATCCGTCGCCCCTCGGCCTTCGACACGATCTTCGACGTCACCACGAGGATGTCGCCGTCCACCGGCACGAGCCCCGCCCCGTCCAGCGCCTCGCCGATCAGCGCCACCAGGTCGTCGCCCTCGGCGATCTCGGGCAGGCCGTCGAACGCGACCACCCGCAGCTCCCTCGTCGCCACGGTCACCGCCTCAGCTTCGGCAGCACGTCGCGGGCGAACACGTCGATCCACTCGCGCTGGTTGCGCCCCACGTTGTGCAGGTAGATGCGGTCGAAGCCGAGGTCGGCGTAACGCTGCAGATGGGCGAGGTGCTTACCGGGATCGGCCGAGACGATCATCCTGCCTTCGAAGTCACCGGGACGCACCATCTTCGCGATCTGCTCGAACTCGAACGGCGAGCGGATGTCGGCCTTCGGGAACCGCATGCCCCCGTTCGGCCACTCGGTCAGCGCGTTCGTCATGGCCTCCTCGTCGGTCTCGGCCCACGACAGGTGCAGCTGCAGGATGCGTGGCATCCGCGACGGGTCCTTGCCGGCCTCGCGGGCGCCTTCGTCGAACCGCGCGAACAGCCCGGCGATCTTCTCGAGCGGCGCGCCGACCGTGATCAGGCCGTCGGCGGTGCGGCCCGCACGCTTGGCGGTCACCGGGCCGGCGGTCGCGACGTAGATGGGCGGCGGGGTCGCGGGCATGGTCCAGAGGCGGGTCGACTCGAGCTTGAAGAAGGTGCCGGAGTGCTTGACGTCGCGGCCCGCGGCCGAGGCGGTGAAGAGCTTGGAGATGACGTCGATCGCCTCGAACATGCGGTTGATGCGCTCGGGGGCCTCGGGCCAGTAGCCTCCGACGACGTGCTCGTCGAGGGCCTCGCCGGCGCCGATGCCGAGCCAGTGCCGGCCGGGGTACATCGCCTCGAGGGTGGCCGAGGCCTGCGCCACGACGGCGGGGTGGTAGCGGTAGCTCGGCGCGGTCACGCCGGGGCCGATGTCGCCGCGGGTGCGTTCGCCGAGCGCGGCGAGCACGTTCCAGACGAACGACGACTGGCCCTGGCGGGGCACATAGGGCTGGAAGTGATCGGCCGCCATCACGCCCTGGAAGCCGCGGCTCTCGGCGTGGGCGGCGAACTCGATCGCGTCGCGGGGGTGGAACTGCTCGAGCTCGGCGGCGTAGCCGACGGGCACGGCGCCGGCGGGCACGGCTGCAGGCGCGGCTTCGGGCACGGCTGCAGGCACCGCGGTCATCGGCGCCGCTGCCGCTCGGGCGCGGGGCGGGAGCGCGACGCCATCAGTCGGCGGTGCGCTCGAGGAACCGCGCCACGACGCCCGGCACGTACGGCGCCACGTCCCCACCGAGCGCCGACACCTGCCGCACCAGCGAGCTCGAGACGTGCGCGTGCGCGGGGTCGGGCAGCAGGAAGATCGTCTCCACCCCCGCCAGGTCGCGGTTCACGATCGCCATCGGCGTCTCGTACGCCACGTCGACCTGCGAGCGGATGCCCTTGACGATCGCCGTCGCCCCCACGTCGGTGCAGTAGTCGACGAGCAGCCCCATCGCCCACGAGGTCACGATCACGTTCGCGCCGACGAGCCCGCGCTCCTCGAGCGACTTCTCGATCAGCGACACCCGGTGCGCGATCGGGATCAGCGCCTGCTTGTCGGGGTTGTGCACCACCACCACGTGCACCTGGTCGAAGATCGACGCGGCACGCTCGATCACGTCGACATGCCCCAGCGTGATGGGGTCGAACGAACCGGGGACCACCGCGACACTGCTCATGCCGTCCAGGCTATCAACCGCCGCATTTCGACGGCATTACGCGAGCAGCGTCAGGGGCGGCCCGAGGGCGGGCAGGGGGGCGGGCAGACGGATGCGCGGCGGCGGCATCCCGAGGCCGCCGCCGCGCATCCGCTCGCTTCTCAGACCTGCACCGACCGGCGGGTCTCGGGCGCAGCAGCCACCGGCGCCGCGGCGACCGGTGCGGACGGGGCCGCCGCCGCCACGAACCGCTCGCACAGCGCGATCGACTCGGCGAGCATCGCGTACAGCCGGTCGTCGGGCCGTGGCACGCAGGCCGAACGCACCCCGTCGACCGCCATCGCGATGGTCGTGTGGGTCTGCCGCTCGGTGATCTCGGCGTGCCCCCAGCGCTGGTTGCGATCGAGGAAGCGCCGTGCCCAGCGCTCGGCCTCGGGCGCCGACGCGAGGGCCTCGACGAACGGCCCGTCGACCTCGACGGGGCCGCCGCCGCCCAGGCGGTGCAGAGCCTCCTGGCAGACGAGACCGCCGACCGCGAGCGCGTGCTGCCGGTCGAGCGGGGCGTCGGGCAGCGCGGCGGTGACCGCGGTGATCGCCAGCACCAGCTCGAGCCGCGGGTCGTCGCTCGTGAGCCCGATCACCGAGGGGATCAGCGTCGACAGCCGGCCGCGCCCCTCGTTCGAGCTCATGTCGTTGACGGCGCGCGCCATCTGCGCCAGCCCCGGATGCGTGCAGGCCGGATGGTCGCTCCACCTCTCCCCCGCGAGGAACGACGCGAACTCCATGAAGCACGCCCCCGAGCGGGGCGATCGGTGTCTGCCGGCTGAGAGCACCGGCATGATGTCGGGGCGCAGCTGGGCGCCTCGGCCGGTGTGTCGGAACGACTTCGTGATGTGCATGGGCCACCTCGTCTCCAGTGGCTTCCACAATGCGCCTGCGACCGCAATTTATCAATGGGCTTGCGGATGCTCGTCGCCCCGATTCCGCTCCACGTCGCCGCTCGGCGCCCTGTCGCGCGATGCCGCCCGGGCCTCAGTTCTTGGCGAGGAACTCCCGCTCGCTCTCGCGCAGCCGCCGCTCGAGCGCGCCCCTGATCGCGGGATGCGCGGCGAGCAGCGGATCGGCGTCGACGATCTCGAAGGCGACGGCCCGTGCATCCTGGATCACGTCGGCGTCCTTCACCACGCGCAGCAGCCGGAGCGAGGACCGCCCGCCCGACTGGATGCTGCCCAGCACGTCGCCCTCGCGCCGCAGCTCGAGGTCGATCTCGGCGAGCTCGAAGCCGTCGAGGGTGGCGGCGACGGCGTCGACCCGCTCGCGGGCGAGGGTCTCGGGCTCGGCGGTGGTGACGAGGAGGCACAGCCCGGGCACGCCGCCCCGGCCGACGCGGCCGCGGAGCTGGTGCAGCTGGCTGACGCCGAAACGGTCGGCGTCGAGCACCACCATCGTGGAGGCGTTGGGAACGTCGACGCCGACCTCGATGACGGTCGTGGCCACGAGCACGTCGATCTCCTTCGCGGCGAAGGCGCGCATGATGGCGTCCTTCTCCTCGCTCGGCATGCGGCCGTGCAGCGACTCGATGCGGTAGCCGGCGAGGGCGGGGAGGGCGCGGAGGTGGGCGAGGGTCTCGACGACGGTGGCCTTGGGCGGGCGCGGCGCGTCGGCGGCGGCTTGCGCGGCGGAGGTCTTGGCTGTGGACGCTTTCGGGGTGGCGGCGGCCTTCGCGGTTGCAGCTTTCGCGGTGGCGGTCCTGGTGGCGGCGGCAGCCGTCTTCGCGCTGGCGGGGGTCGTCGCGGATGCAGCAGCACTCGTGGCGCCAGCCCCCGCCCGACCCGCCGGCCCCGACGCCGCGGCCGCCCGAGCGGCCCGGCGGGCCCGGGCCTCCGCAAGGTCGTCGCGCACCCCGTCGAGCTCCTCGCCGCGATCGCGGTCGCGGTCGTCGTCGTTCTCGGGCGCGTCGGCGGGCTCCACCGGGTCGGCCGGGTCGATCGCCGGGCAGACGACGAACGCCTGCCGCCCCTGCGCCAGCTCCTCCGCGACGCGGGCCCAGATGCGTCCCGCCCAGCCCGGCTTCTCGGCCAGCGGCACGCTGAAGCTCTCGATGCCCTTGCGGCCGGCCGGAAGCTCGGTGATGGTCGAGACGTCGAGGTCGCCGAACACGGTCATTGCGACCGTGCGCGGGATGGGCGTCGCCGTCATCACCAGCACGTGCGGCGGGGTGGCGCCCTTCTGCCGCAGGGTGTCGCGCTGCTCGACCCCGAAGCGGTGCTGCTCGTCGACGACCACGAGCCCGAGGTCGTAGAACTGCACGACGTCGCTCAGCAGCGCATGCGTTCCGACGACGAGCTTGGCCTGCCCCGAGACCATGCGCAGCAGTGCCTTCTTGCGCTCGGCGGTGCTGAGCTGGCCCGTGTGCAGCGTGGGCACGAGCTCGGCCGCGAGGTCGGGGCCGAGCACCTTCACGATGGAGCGCAGGTGCTGCGCGGCGAGCACCTCGGTGGGCGCCAGCATCGCCGACTGCCCGCCCGAGTCGGCCACGGCGAGCATCGCCCGCACGGCCACGAGGGTCTTGCCCGAGCCGACCTCGCCCTGCAGCAGCCGCATCATCGGGATGTCGCCGCCCAGGTCGCGGGCGATCTCCGACCCGACGAGCTGCTGGTCGGCCGTCAGCCGGAACGGCAGGCTCGCGTCGAAGCGCTCGAGGTAACCCCCGGGCTTCGGCCTCCGCGCCGCGGTCTTCTGCGCGTGCGCGGCCCGGCGCTGGCTGACGAGCGCCGTCTGCAGCACGAAGGCCTCGTGGAAGCGCAGGGTCTCGCGCGCCCGCATGTAGTCGGCATCCTTCTGCGGGCGGTGCATCAGCTCGTAGGCGCGCTGGGCGGTGAGCAGCCGCCGCTCCTCGCGCACGCCGTCGGGCACCGGGTCGGCGATCTGGCCCTTCACGGCGTCGAGCACGATGGCCACCGAGTTGGCGATCTGCCAGCTGGCGACGGATGCGGTGGCGGGGTAGATCGGGATCGGCATCTCCGCCCAGCGCTTGGCCTCGGCGTCGTCGAGCGCACTCGGGTCGGCGAGCCCGTCGCCCAGGGCGTCGAGCGCGTCGGCCCCCAGGCCCCGGGCGTCGCCGAACAGCTCGTAGTTCGGATGCGCGAGCTGCAGCGCCCCCCGGTAGTCCGACACCTTCCCGGCGAAGATGCCCCGCACCCCGGGACGCAGCTCTCGCACCCGCCAGGACTGGTTGAAGAAGGTGAGCGAGATGAAGCCCTGCCCGTCGCTGATCGACACCTCGAGCAGGCTGCCCCGCCGCGCCCGCATCGGCCGTTCGCGCACGTCGCGCACCTCGGCGACGATCGTGACGTTCTCGTCCAGCGGCAGCTTGTCGATGGCGGTCAGCTCGCCGCGCTTGGCGTAGCGGCGCGGGTAGTGGCTCAGCAGATCGCCCACGGTGCGGATGCCGAACGCCTTCTCGAACGCACTCGCCGTGCGCCCGCCGAGCACCCCGGCCAGCTTCGCGTCGAGCGCGTCGGCCCCCGGCGGCACGGCCACCGGCGCCACCGCGTCGGGCGTGCCCGGCCCGCGGGGCGCGCTCGGCCCACGCGTGCCGGAGGTGCTGCCGCTCATGCCAGAAGTCTAGGCGGCACGCCCGACACCGCCGCGATAGGGTGCAGGGCGTGACGCGCATCATCGCCGGGTTCGCCGGTTCCCTCACCCTCGCCGTGCCCCGCTCGGGCACCCGCCCCACGAGCGACCGGGTGCGCGAGGCCATCTTCTCGGCCCTCGAGGCGCGCGGCGGGCTCGACGGGCTCACCGTGCTCGACCTCTACGCCGGCTCGGGCGCCCTCGCGCTCGAGGCGATCAGCCGCGGAGCCGCCACGGCGCTCCTGGTCGAGAAGAACGCCGCGGCTGCCGCGATCGCGAAGAAGAACGCGGCCCGGGTGATCGCCGCCGCAGCTCCGGATGCCCGTCCCCGCGTCGAGGTCGTCACGCAGGCGGTGCTCCCCCGGCTGAGGGCGTCCGCCGCCGTGGCGGGCGCGGGCTACGACGTGGTCTTCCTCGACCCGCCCTACGATCTCACCGACGCGGAGCTCACCGAGACCCTCGCCGCCCTCGTGCCGCTGCTCGCCCCCGACGCCACCGTGCTCGTGGAGCGCAGCACCCGCTCCCCCGAGCCGGCCTGGCCCGCGGGCCTCGCCCTCGACCGCACCCGCGCCTACGGCGAGACCGCCCTCTGGTGGGCCACCCCCGCCTGACCCACCCGTCGCGCCCCACCGCGCCGTCACTCCGGCCGACGTCGGCACGGGAGGAGAATCAGCCCCATGGGCCCCTATACGGGCCATCGGCGCGATTCTCCTCCCGTACCGACGTGCGCGTCAGCCCGCGGCGCCGTTCCAACCGTCGTAGGGGTCCCAGCCGCCGAGCTCGGCGTAAGGCGTGTCGCCCACGAGCACGTCCGGCGCCGCGCTGCGGTCGAGTACGTTTCCAAGGCGGCGGAAGCCCTCCGGCAGCGGACCGGGCGGGAACGTCGCGAGCAGCGCGTGGTCCTCGCCCCCGGCCAGCACGAAGGACGCGGCCCGCTCCCCCACCACGGGATCGAGCTCGCGCAGCGCCTGCGCCTCGAGCTCGATGGCGGCGGGGTCGAGCTGCACCGAGCATCCGCTGGCCACCGCGAGCCGCCGGGCGTCGAGCACGAGCCCGTCGGACACGTCGAGCATCGCGGTCGCCCCACCCAGCGCCGCCGGCACGCCCAGCGCGATGGGCACGACCGGCGCCAGCTGCGCCGACACGAGCTCCGGATGCGCGTCCCGCACCTCGGCGGCCCGCCCCGCATCGGGCACCCGCTCACCCACTGCGCCGTCGCCCGCACCACCCTCGCCTGCCGCCGCATCACCCGCCGCACCGTCGGCCACCGCGCCCCCGCCCGCCGCATCCTCGCCCACCACCGCGTCGCGGAACAGCAGCCACAGTCCCGCGCCCGCCCGGCCGAGGTCGCCCGCGACCGCGAGCTGGTCGCGGGGCCGCGCGCCCGAACGGGTGACCGGCGCCCGGCCCTCGAGGTCGCCGAACGCGGTCACCGCGATCATCAGCGCCGGCGAGGCGGACAGGTCGCCACCCACCACGCCGCAGCCCGGAGCCGCGAGCGCGCAGCCGTCGCGCAGCCCGTCGGCGATGCCGAGCAGCACGTCGACCGGGGTGTCGAGCGGGGCGGCCAGCGCCACGACGAGCGCGGTCGGCCGGGCGCCCATCGCGGCCACGTCGGCGAGGTTCGTCATCGCCGCCTTCACGCCGAGGTCGTGCGAACTCGACCACGCCGATCGGAAGTCGGGCCCGTGCACCATCAGATCCGTCGTGACCACGAAGCGCCCGTCGGGAGCGGCCACCACGGCGCTGTCGTCACCCGGGCCGAGCAGTTCGGCGTCAGCGTGCGGCAGCCGCGGGAAGATGCGCTTCAGCGTCTCGCCCTCCCCCACCTCGGCGAGGGTCGGCCCGGCGGCGACGCCGAACCCGGTCTCAGGATGCACGTTCGCAGGTAAACCGAAGTCGGAGGCCACGAGCCAACGGTAGCCTGAACCTCGATGCCCCACGCCGCCCGAACCCCCGCCACCCCCCGCCGGCGCCGCGCCCTCGCGCTCGTCACGGCGGCCGCCGCCACCGCGGCGCTGCTCACCGGCTGCGCCAGCACCGTCAGCCTCGAGGCCGCCGACGACGCGACCGACCCGGCCTGCGCCGACGTGATCGTGCGGCTGCCCGACACCGTCGCGGGCGAGGCGAAGCGCACCACCGACGCGCAGGCGACCGGCGCGTGGGGCGACCCGGCATCCGTTCTGCTGCACTGCGGCGTGCCGCCCTACGGCCCCACCACCCTGCCCTGCGGCAACGTCAACGGCGTCGACTGGATCGTCGACGACTCCAACGCCCCCACCTACGTCTTCACCACCTACGGCCGCACCCCCGCCGTCGAGGTCGTGCTCGACTACGACGTCGTCGGCGGAACCAGCGCGCTCGACGACCTCCGCACGGCGGTGCAGTCGATCCCGCAGGAGGCCCAGTGCCTCGACGCCGACGACGTGCTCAGCACCCCCACCCCCACGCCCGCCCCGTAGGAAGAGAAGCAGCCGCGAGAAGCAGCTACTCGAGCGCCAGCGCGATGAGTTCGTCGATCAGCTCGGGGTAGCTCAGCCCCGACGCGATCCAGCACTTCGGGAACATCGAGATCGGCGTGAAGCCCGGCATCGTGTTCACCTCGTTCACCACAAAGCCGTCGGGCGTCAGGAAGAAGTCGACCCGGGCGAGCCCGGCGCCGTCGATCGCCGTGAAGGCGCGCGCGGCGAGTTCCTGCATCGAGGAGAGCTCGGCAGGCGTCAGCACGGCCGGGCAGACGAGGTCGACCCCCGGCGCGTCGAGGTACTTCGCGTCGAAGTCGTAGAACTCGCGGCCGGCCATCACGATCTCACCGGCGAGCGACACCCGCGGCGCTCCGCCGGCACGCCCGCCGAGCACCCCGCACTCGACCTCGCGGCCGACGACGGCCGATTCGATCAGCACCCGCGAGTCCTCCCGCAGGGCGGTCTCGATGGCGGCCGACAGCTCCGAGGGCGATGACGAGCTGACCTTCGACACCCCCACCGACGACCCGGCCCGCGCCGGCTTGACGAACAGCGGCAGCCCCAGCGACGAGGCTGCCGACAGCACCGACGACGAGGACGCCGCCCACTGCTGCGCCGTAACCGTCTGCCACGGCGCCACGGAGATCCCCGCGGCCTGCAGCACCGTCTTGGTGAAGTGCTTGTCCATGCCGAGCGCCGACGCGAGCACGCCCGAACCCACGTACGGCAGCCCGACGAGCTCGAGCAGCCCCTGCACCGTCCCGTCCTCCCCGAACGGCCCGTGCAGGATGGGGAACACCACGTCGACGTCACCCAGCACGTCCACCGTGCCGTCGGCCCGCTGCACCGAGAGCGAACGCGAGGCGGTCGATGCGGGCCACAGGATGCGCGTGCCGTTGTCGGAGACGACGGGCATCGCCGAGGGGTCGAGCCGGAACTTCGCGGACTCGTCGTCCTCGAGCACGAACGCCCCCTCGGCCGTGATGCCCACCGGGATCACGTCGAAGCGCGAGCGGTCGATCGCCTCAAGCACCCCGCCGGCCGTGGCGCAGCTGATCGAGTGCTCGCTGGAGCGCCCGCCGAACAGCACCGCCACCGTGGTCTTGCTTGGCATCGAGTGTCCTTTCGCCCTGGGGGCCGCTGTCGTCGTCGGTCGTCAGATGCGGCGCGATGTCCCGAGGATCGAGCGTACCGGCGAGCACCTGACTCACCTGGCGGCAGATCGGCATGTCCACACCCTTGGCCTCGGCCAGGGTGAGCACGGGCGCCACCGACGCGAGGCCCTCCGCCGTCTGCTGCATCGACTTCACCACGTCGGCGAAGCTGTAGCCCTGGCCGAGCAGGCGCCCGGCCGTGTTGTTGCGCGAGAGCGACGAGCCACTGGTGGCGATGAGGTCCCCGAGGCCCGCGAGCCCCGACAGGGTCTCCGGATGCCCGCCGTACGCCACGGCGAAGTCGGTCATCTCGACCAGCCCCCGGGTGATGATCGAGGCCTTGGTGTTCTCGCCGTAGCCGACCCCGTCGACGATGCCGATGGCCACCGCGATGAGGTTCTTCAGCACGCCGCCGAACTCGGTGCCGATCACGTCGGTGTTGACGAAGGAGCGGAAGTAGCGGTTCGTCGCCACCATCGCGACCCGCTCGGCGGTCTCGAGGCTCGCCGAGGAGACGACGGCGGCCGTCGGCTGCTCCTTCGCGATCTCGAGGGCGAGGTTCGGCCCGGAGGCCACGGCGATGCGGTCGGGATCGATCTCGAGCACGGATTCGAGCACCTCGCTCATCCGCAGCCCCGTGCCCTTCTCGACGCCCTTCATCAGGCTCGTGATCGGCACCCCCTCGGGGATGAGCGACTTCAGTTCGATGAGGTTGCCCCGCAGCGACTGGCTGGGGATCGACACGAACACGAACTGCGCGTCGGCCAGCGCGCGACCGACGTCGGAGGTCGCGGTGATCGTCGGCGGGAGGTTGACGCCCGGGAGGTAGTCGCTGTTGCGCTTGGCCTCGCGGATCTCCTTCGCGAGCTCAGGGCGGCGGGCCCAGACGGTGACGTCGGCTCCGCCGTCGGCCAGCACCTTCGAGAACGTGGTGCCCCAGCTGCCGGCGCCGAGCACGGTGACGCGGGGCCGCGGCGGCACCACGGCACGCGAGGCGCGGCTCACTCCGAGCCCTCGGCGCGACCGTCGCGCAGTCGCCCGAACTCGCTCTGGTTGTGCGCTTTCGGGTTCCACCGCTCGGCCGGCGCGGTCTCGCCGCGCAGCTCCTCGAGCAGCCCGGTGATCGCCGACATCAGCCGGTCCGTGGCCTCGGTGAGCGTCTTCTGGTCGAGCGGATGCCCGCGGAGGTCGTCGAGGTCGACGGGCGGCCCGTACGACACCGTGACCGGCTTGCGCGCGAACAGCCGCAGCTTCTTCGAGTACCGCGGCATGATCGCCTGCACACCCCAGTGCGCGGCCGGGATGAGCGGGATGCCGTGCTCGAGTGCGAGGCGCACGGCGCCGGTCTTGCCGCGCATGGGCCAGAGCCCCGGGTCGCGGGTGAGGGTTCCCTCGGGGTACACGATGACGCCCTTCCGGTGTTCGAGCAGGGCGGTGGCCGCCGAGATGGACGAGTTGCCCCGGCCCGGCCCGGACCGCTCGACGGGGATCTGCCCGATGGCTCGCAGCAGCCCGCCCACGACGGGCACCGAGAACAGGGAGGCCTTCGCCAGGAACCGCGGAGCCCGCTTGAGCTTCCACACGGCCCAGGCCACGACCACCGGGTCGAAGTTGGAGTAGTGGTTGGCGCTCAGCACGAACGGCCCCTCGGCGGGGAGGTTCTCGGTGCCGCGCTGGTCGAGCTTCACGCTCGCCGCGAGAGTGGGTGCCACGAGCGCCTCGACCACCCGGAAGGCCGGGGTCTTCTCGGAGTGGGCGCGGGCGTCGGTGCGAGCGGGGGCGTCGGCCATGCGGTCGAGGTCTACTCGGCGAAGTAGAAGTCGGCCCCGAGCTTCTCGAGCTTGCCCACGAAGTCGCCGTAGCCGCGGGCGATCAGGCCCACGTTGCTCACCGAGGACTGGCCCTGGGCGACGAGCGCTGCGATCAGGTGGCTGAAGCCGCCGCGCAGGTCGGGCACCTCGAGCTCGGCGCCGTGCAGCGGGGTCGGGCCGGTGATGACCGCGGCCTGCTCGAGCGCACGACGCGGCACGCGGCGGTTCGGGTCGGCCAGGCCGTCCTTGTGCACCTCGATGTTGGCACCCATCTTGACCAGCGCATCCACGAAGCCGAAGCGGTTCTCGTAGACCGTCTCGTGCACGATCGAGGTGCCCTGCGCCTGGGTGAGTGCCACGATCAGCGGCTGCTGCCAGTCGGTCATGAAGCCGGGATGCACGTCGGTCTCGATCACGACGGGCTTCAGCTCGCCACCGGGGTGGTAGAAGCGGATGCCCTCCTCCTCGATGTCGAACGCGCCGCCGATCTTGCGGAAGACGTTGAGGAAGGTCATCATCTCGGACTGCTTGGCGCCCGTGGTGAAGATGGAGCCGCCGGTCGCGAGCGCGGCCGAGGCCCAGGAGGCGGCCTCGTTGCGGTCGAACAGGGCGCGGTGGTTGAAGCCCGAGAGCGAGTCGACGCCCTCGATGAAGATGGTGCGGTTCGGCTCGACCGAGATGATCGCGCCCATCTTCTGCAGCACGGCGATGAGATCCATGATCTCGGGCTCGATGGCGGCGTTCTTCAGCTCGGTGGTGCCCTTGGCACGCACGCCGGTGAGCAGCACCTGCTCGGTGGCGCCGACGCTCGGGTAGGGCAGCTCGATGTTCGCGCCGCGCAGGCCGTTGGGGGCCGTGATGTTGATGCCGGAGGGCAGCTTGTCGACGACGGCACCGAAGGCGCGCAGGGCGTCGAGGTGGAAGTCGATCGGGCGGTCGCCGATGCGGCAGCCGCCGAGGTCGGGGATGAACGCGTGACCGAGGCGGTGCAGCAGCGGGCCGCAGAACAGGATCGGGATGCGGCTCGAGCCCGAGAGGGCGTCGATCTCGGCGGAGGTGGCCGTGGCCACGTTCGTCGGGTCGAGCTGCAGCACGCCGGTCGCGGCCGAGCCGGTGATCTTCACACCGTGGATCTCGAGCAGGCTCGACACCACGTGCACGTCGCTGATGTCGGGGACGTCGCGGAGCGTGGACGTGGTGTCGCCGAGCAGCGACGCGACCATCGCCTTGGTGACGAGGTTCTTCGCCCCTCGGACGTCGATGGTGCCGCGGAGCGGCCGACCGCCGTTGATGACGATCGTGTCGGACAGCAGTCCGACCCGCTCGGCCGCCTTGCGACCATCCTGTACGAGAGAGTTCACGTGAATCACCTGACTGCTTGAAGCTACTTGACCGGGAGTGTTCGAGGTCTCCAACTCTCCCGGCGGCTCTCGAATTCCGTGATCGCCTCTTCGTCGCGAAGCGTCAACCCGATGTCGTCCAGACCCTCGAGAAGCCTCCACCGAGTGTAATCGTCGATCGAGAAGCTGACTGTGAGGTCGCCGATGGCGGCGGTTCGCGCGATCAGGTCGACGGTGATCTCGACCCCGGGCTGCGCCTCGATGGCGGCCCAGAGACGCTCGATGTCGGCCTCGTCGACCTGCCCCGTGAGCAGGCCCTGCTTGCCCGAGTTGCCCCGGAAGATGTCGCCGAAGCGTGAGGACAGCACCGCCGTGAAGCCGAAGTCGCGGAGCGCCCAGACGGCGTGCTCGCGGCTCGATCCGGTGCCGAAGTCGGGGCCGGCGACGAGCACCCGGGGGTTCTGGTAGGCGGGCTGGTTCAGCACGAACTCGGGGTCGTTCCGCCAGCCGGCGAAGAGCGCATCCTCGAAGCCGGTCTTGGTGACCCGCTTGAGGTAGACGGCCGGGATGATCTGGTCGGTGTCGACGTTGCCGCGCTTCAGCGGCACGGCCACGCCGGTCAGGATGTCGATCTTGTCCATGGTCAGACCTCCACGGTCTCGCGGGCGGCGGGTTCAGAGAGGTCGGAGACGCTCGAGAGCGTGCCCCGGATGGCGGTGGCCGCGGCCACCAGCGGCGACACGAGGTGCGTGCGCCCGCCCTTGCCCTGCCGGCCCTCGAAGTTGCGGTTGGAGGTGCTCGCGCAGCGCTCCCCCGGAGCCAGCTGGTCAGGGTTCATGCCGAGGCACATGGAACAGCCCGCGAAGCGCCACTCGGCGCCGAACTCCTCGACGATCTTGTCGATGCCCTCGGCCTCGGCCTCGATGCGCACGCGCGCGCTGCCCGGCACCACCATGACGCGCACGCCATCCGCCTTCTTCTGGCCCTTGATCACCGAGGCGAAGGCCCGCAGGTCTTCGATTCGGCTGTTGGTGCACGAGCCCATGAACACGGCGTCGACGCGCACCTCCTTCAGCGGGGTGCCCGCCTCGAGGTCCATGTACTCCAGGGCCCGCTCGGCGCTGGCGCGCTCGTTGGGGTCGATGATGGTCGACGGGTCGGGCACGCGCTCGTTCAGCGAGACGCCCTGGCCGGGGTTCGTACCCCAGGTGACGAAGGGCTCGAGCTGGTCGGCGTCGAGGAACACCTCGGCGTCGAAGACGGCGTCGTCGTCGGTCTGCAGGGTGCGCCAGTACTCGACCGCGGCGTCCCAGTCCTCACCCTCGGGGGCGTGGGGGCGGCCGTTGAGGTACGCGAACGTCGTCTCGTCGGGCGCGACCATGCCGGCGCGGGCACCCGCCTCGATCGACATGTTGCAGATCGTCATGCGCCCGTCCATCGACAGGCTCCGGATGGCCGACCCGCGGTATTCGAGCACGTACCCCTGCCCGCCGCCCGTTCCGATCTTCGCGATGACGGCGAGGATGATGTCCTTCGCGGTCACCCCTGGACGCAGCGTGCCCTCGACCGTGATGGCCATCGTCTTGAACGGCTTCAGCGGCAGGGTCTGGGTGGCGAGCACGTGCTCGACCTCGCTGGTGCCGATGCCGAACGCCATGGCCCCGAAGGCGCCGTGCGTGCTGGTGTGGCTGTCGCCGCAGACGACGGTGATGCCGGGCATCGTCAGGCCGAGCTGCGGGCCGACGACGTGCACGATGCCCTGCTCGACGTCGCCGAGCGAGTGCAGGCGCACGCCGAACTCCTGCGCGTTCCGGCGCAGCGTGTCGATCTGCGTGCGGCTCGTCAGGTCGGCGATCGGCTTGTCGATCGCGAGCGTCGGGGTGTTGTGGTCTTCGGTGGCGATCGTCAAGTCGGGGCGGCGCACCGGGCGGCCCTCGGCGCGCAGGCCGTCGAAGGCCTGCGGGCTCGTCACCTCGTGCACCAGGTGCAGGTCGATGTAGAGCAGGTCGGGGCTGCCGTTCTCGCCCTTGGCGACGAGGTGGTCGTCCCAGACCTTTTCGGCGAGAGTACGGGCCTTCTCAGCCAAGGTGCGCGGGCGGACGGTGGGTTCGGGGCTCATTGCGTGTCCTTCTGAAGTAGGGGGTCAGCCATCGACAGACTCCGCGACGAGGGAGGCCTTATGAACTAGGACTCGTCGCGGCAGCTAAGAAGGAGCAGACCGAACAGCACGCGACGATCGTACCACCGCCCCCGCCCCTCAGTGGGAGGCGTCGGACTCGGGGTCGGCGGCGGCCTTCAGCTCCTCTTTCACCGAGACGCCGCGGCGGCGCATTACGACGAGGGAGGCGATCGTGGCCACCGCCATGGAGAGGATGATGACGGCCAGCGAGGTCCAGGTGTCGATCTCGGGGATCCACTCGATCGGGTGCCCGCCGTTGATGAAGAACACCTCGTTGGAGTGCAGCGCGTGGAAGACGAGCTTCACGCCGATGAAGGCGAGGATGAACGCGATGCCGTACTTGAGGTAGATGAGCCGGTCGAGCAGCCCGCCGAGCAGGAAGTACAGCTGGCGGAGGCCCATCAGCGCGAAGACGTTGGCGGTGAAGACGATGAACGGGCTCTGCGTGATTCCGAAGATGGCCGGGATCGAGTCGAGCGCGAACAGCAGGTCGGTGGAGCCGAGCGCGATGAACACGATCAGCATCGGCGTGAAGACCTTCTTGCCGTCGATCACCGTGCGCACCTTGGCGCCGTCGAAGTCGGGCGCGATGCTCATGCGCTTGCGGAGGAACGTGACGAGGCCGTTCTCGCCGTCGCCCTCGTCCTCCTTGCCGAAGGCCTGGCGGAACGCGGTGACCAGCAGGAACGCCCCGAAGATGTAGAAGATCCAGCTCAGTGACTCGATCAGCTGCGCGCCGATCAGGATGAAGATCCCGCGCAGCACCAGGGCGATGATGATGCCCACCATCAGCGCTTCCTGCTGGTACTTCCTGGGCACGTTGAAGCGCGCCATGATGATCACGAAGACGAACAGGTTGTCGATCGACAGGCTGTACTCCGTCAGCCAGCCGGCCAGGAACTGCCCCGCCGGCTCCCCGCCCGCGAACACGAGCATCAGCGCCGCGAAGACCAGCGCGAGCGCCACGTAGAACACGACCCAGAGGGTCGCCTCCTTGAACGAGGGCACGTGCGGACGCTTGAACGCGATCAGCAGATCGGCGGCGAGGATCAGCACGAGCACCACGAGCGAGGTGATCTCGAAGGCGATGGGGAGTTCTAGCACGGGGGCCTTTCGACAGCGGCGCCCTCTTCAGGGCAGCACGATGACCGAAAGTCTCTCCCGTGCAGGCTGCCGTGGCAACCGCACCGCTCCCCCGGGCACACGTCGGAGTGGGCCGTGATGACGATGACAGCGAGGTGGGATACTCCCCTTCCCTGCAATGCTACTGCCGGCGGCCGAGCTCCTCGCGCACCTCCAGGCGCACCTGGGCGAGCCGCTCGCGCAGCCGGCCGATCAGCGCCGGGTCGATGCCCTTGGCCGAGGCCTTGCGGAGGTCGGTGCGCAGCTGCTGGCGGAATTCCGTCAGCGCCACGTCGGCGTCGCGAAGGGCCTCCGACGACTCGGCGCGCGAGCCGGCGGGCGGCGTGCGGGCCTCCCGCTTGGCCGAGGCGAGCTCGGCCTTGAGGCTCTTCATGGCCTGGTCGACGCCCGAGCGCACCTCGTCGGCCAATCGGCGCACCGAATCGGAGAGGTCGGACTCGATGTCGGCGAGCTCGCCGCGGCGGCTCTCGAGCTCGGCCCGGCCGGCGTCGGTGATGGAGTAGACGGTCTTGCGGCCGTCGGCGGTCTTCGTGACGAGCCCCTCGTCCTCGAGCTTCGCCAGACGCGGGTAGATCGTGCCGGCGCTCGGGCTGTAGGTGCCGCCGAAGCGGTCGGCCAGTGCCTGGATCAGCTCGTAGCCGTGCTTCGGCGACTCCTCGAGCAGGTTCAGCAGGTAGAGCCGCAGGTGGCCGTGCCCGAACACGGGGCTCATGCCGAGGCCCCGGCTTCCGAGGTGGCGTCCGACGCCGTCTCCGAGGGGGCGGATGCGCGACCGGAGGCATCGGCGGTCGCATCCGCCGACCCGTCCGCCGCCCCGCGGTACAGCACCGTGATGTCGCCCGAGACGGAGTTCGCCCGGAACTCGGTCCAGCTGCCGTCGAGCTCGCCGGTCTGGCCGTTGTAGCCGCCGCCCCGCAGCCCCTTGATGGTGTTCGGTCCGAGCTGGAGCGTGCCCGCGACGGAGTTCACGTTGTAGCGCGCGGCGGTCGACGCGTCGAGCCGCACGGTGAGGTCGCCCGAGACGGTGTTGTTCTCGATCGCCGAGGGAACACCCGTGGAGTCGACGAACACCTCGCCCGAGACGCCCTCGGCCGAGAAGCGGCGGATCTCCCCCGCCGCCGCGATGTCTCCGGAGACGGTGTGGGCGCTGACGAGACCGACGTGGTCGCGGATCGAGATCTCGCCCGAGACCGTGTTGACGTCGAGGTCGCCGTGCACCGCGTCGATGACGACGTCGCCCGTGACCGTGCTGATCCGCGCATCCGTCACCAGGCCCGAGATGAGCGCCGAGGCCGAGATGACCCCGAATTTCAGCGCCGCATCGCGCGGCACCATGATGCTGATGTCGGCCTTCGCGTTGCCGCGCCACGACTTGAACACCTCGACGAAGTTGTCCCAGCGCAGCTGCGGGTGGTCGATCTCGAGGCGGTCGCCGTCGATCGAGACCTTCAGGTCTTTGCCCGAGACCGAGTGCACCTCGATGCGGGCGCCCGGCTCGTCGTGGCCGATGATGTCGACCTGGCCGCCGATCAGGCCCACCTTGAGCGAGCGCACGAGCTCGATGTCGATGACTTTCGGACCGGTGACGATCCATTTCTCCAAGACCACGATGTTCTCCTGCCTCGCGTTATATCGCGTGTTCGGAGATCAAGCTATAGCTCGATGAGGGGCGAAGTCAAGATATATCGCGATCGGCCCAGCCAAGGCTCAGGCAGCCCCGTGCTCGGCGAGGAACGGCATCGGGTCGTACCGCACGCCGTCGGCCCCGTAGAGCTCGAAGTGGCAGTGCTCGGTGGTCGCGTTGCCCGTGCGCCCCGTGAGCCCGATCACCTGGCCCGCCGCGACGGTGTCGCCGACCCCGACCGTGAGCGAGGAGTCCTGGAAGTGCATGTACATGCTGCACACCGCGGCGCCCGCCACCTTGTGCGCGATCGACAGGTAGACGCCGCCGGTGCCCCCGTTGCCCGAGGCGGCGATCACGACGCCGTCGGCGATCGCGTGCACCGGCACGCCCGGCCCGTTCAGCATGTCGACGCCCTTGTGGAAGCCCTCGGCGCGCGGACCGAACGGGTCGGACATGCGGTAGCCGTCGGGGTAGACCGGCGAGAACGCGGCCGACTCGACTACTGCGTCGGCCCCGGCCTGGCACTGCGCTCCGCCGTAGCCGCCCTGGTTCGACGAGACCGCCGCGGGCTTCGGGGTGGGGGTCGGCGTCGGCGTGAAGGTGTGCACCACGTAGCCGTCACGGGCGACGGATGCTCCGGCCCCCTCGTCCTCGGACGAGAAGCTCTGAGCGGCCCCGGCCTCGGCCGAGAACTGCTGGGGGTCGAAGCTGCCCGCCGAGGTGAGGGAGGCGGCGGGGACGCTCGTGGCCACGGCCACGCCGACCACGAAGGTCATGGCGAGCACGCCGAGCAGCTGACCCTGGTACTTCACCGGGCCTATTGTCCTTGGCGGCCGCGGCGAGCACAACCGGGGGCGCGACAGGGCAGAATCGGCACATGGCTCTACCCATCGAGGACTACGCGATGATCGGCGACTGCCACACGGCGGCCCTGGTCGGCCGCACCGGCAGCATCGACTGGCTCTGTCTCCCCCGTTTCGACTCGCCGTCGACCTTCGGCGCGCTGCTCGGCACCGAGGAGCACGGGCGCTGGCTGCTGGCTCCGACGGATGCGCGGTCGACGTCCACGCGCCGCTACCTCGACGGCACCTTCCTCCTCGTCACCCGCTGGGACACCCCCGACGGCGTCGTCGAGGTCACCGATCTGATGCCGCACGGCGACCGGCGGGCCGACGTCATCCGGCGCATCCGGGGAATCTCGGGGAACGTCGAGCTCCGGCAGGAGCTGGCCATCCGCTTCGACTACGCCGACGCGATGCCGTGGATGCGGCAGGCCCCCGAGTACGGCAGCAACGCCGTGATCGGCATCGCCGGGCCCGACGCCGTGATCGTGCGCGGCCCCGCCCTGCACGCCACGAACCACTACCACGAGTCGGTCTTCACGGTCGCGGCCGGCGAGACCGTCGACATCGTGCTCACCTGGTACCCCTCGCACCGCCCCGCCCCCGGGCCGCTCGACGTCGACGAGCAGATCGAGGACACCACGGCCTGGTGGCGCGAGTGGGCCTCGCGCAGCGAGCCGCCCGCGCTCTACCGCCACGAGGTGGAGCGCTCGCTGCTCGTGCTGCGCGCCCTCACCCACGAGGACACCGGAGGCATCGTTGCGGCCGCCACCACGAGCCTGCCCGAGGAGTTCGGCGGCTCGCGCAACTGGGACTACCGCTACACCTGGATCCGCGACGCCTCCCTCACCCTGTCGGCGCTGATGCTCTACGGCTACGAGGACGAGGCCGGCCACTGGCGGCACTGGCTGCTGCGGGCGATCGCGGGCGACCCCGCCGACATCCAGATCATGTACGGGCTCTCCGGCGAGCGCCGGCTGCCCGAGAGCGAGCTGACGAGCCTGCCCGGGTACAACGGCTCCTCCCCCGTGCGCGTCGGCAACGGCGCCTCCGACCAGTACCAGGGCGACATCTTCGGCGAGCTGATGATCGCGCTGCGCGAGGCGCGGAGGATCGGCGTCGACGAGGACCAGTACTCGTGGCCGCTGCAGCGCTCGCTGCTCGGGTTCCTCGAGGAGACCTGGCAGCGGCCCGACAACGGAATCTGGGAGATCCGTGGTCCGCAGGTGGCCTTCACGCACTCGCGCGCGATGATCTGGGCGGCCTTCGCCTGCGGGGTCGAGGCCGTCGAGACCTACGGCCTCGATGGTCCGGTGGAGCGCTGGCGGGAGCTCCGCGACACCATCCGGCACGAGATCGAGACCGAGGGCTACGACCCGGTGCGCAACACCTTCCGGCAGCACTACGGCACGAGCGAGGTCGACGCCTCGCTGCTGCTGCTGTCGCAGATCGGCTTCGTGCCGGCCGACGACCCGCGGATGCTCGGCACCGTCGCCGCGATCGAGGAGGACCTGCTGCGCGACGGTCTGCTGCTCCGGTACCGCACCGAGTCGGGGGTGGACGGGCTGCCGGGCGGCGAGCATCCGTTCCTCGCGTGCTCGTTCTGGCTCGTTCAGCAGTACGCGCACTCGGGGCGGCTCGACGACGCCGTCGCGCTGATGGACCGGCTCGTCGGCCTCTGCAACGACGTCGGCCTGCTCTCGGAGGAGTACGACGTGGAGGGGCACCGGCAGGTCGGCAACACCCCGCAGGCCTTCTCGCACCTCGCCCTGGTGCGCTCGGCCGACGCCATCGCGCGGGCCACCGCCGTGCGATAGAGCACGGCCGCCGCCGTGCGTTGGGGCACTGTTCATCACCGCGCAACCGCGGGCCCCGGGGCCTCGGGCGTAGACCAGGGGTCATGGATGCACTCGTGCCCGTACTGCTCGTCATCGTGGTGGCCCTGGTGTTCGACTTCACCAACGGCTTCCACGACACCGCCAACGCGATGGCGACCTCCGTCGCCACCGGAGCGCTGAAGCCGAAGGTCGCCGTGACGATCTCGGCCGTGCTCAACCTCGTGGGCGCGTTCCTGTCGACCGAGGTGGCGAAGACCATCTCGGGCGGCATCATCAACGAGGGCGACAACGGCCTCGAGATCACGCCGATCATGATCTTCGCCGGGCTCGTCGGGGCGGTGCTCTGGAACCTGACGACCTGGTACCTCGGTCTGCCGTCGAGCTCGACGCACGCGCTGTTCGGCGGGCTGATCGGCGCCGCCGTGATCGGCGCGGGGTTCGGGGCGGTGAACTTCTCCGTCGTGCTGACCAACGTCGTCGTGCCGGCCCTGCTCTCGCCGCTCGTCGCGGGGGTCGTGGCGCTCGTGGCGACGTTCGTGGCGTACCGCCTCACGAAGCAGGCGAAGGCACGCGGCTCCGACACCGGGTTCCGGCACGGGCAGACGGTGTCGGCCTCCCTGGTCTCGCTCGCCCACGGCACCAACGACGCCCAGAAGACGATGGGCGTGATCACACTCACCCTGATCGCCGCCGGCTACCAGGAGTCGGGCTCCGGCCCGCAGTTCTGGGTGATCGCCGGCTGCGGCCTCGCGATCGCGCTCGGCACCTACCTCGGCGGCTGGCGCATCATGCGCACGGTCGGCAAGCGCATCACCGACATCCAGGCGCCGCAGGGCTTCGCGGCCGAGACCAGCTCGGCGGCGACCATCCTCGTCTCCTCCCACCTCGGCTTCGCCCTGTCGACCACGCAGGTCACCTCGGGTGCCGTCGTCGGCGCAGGCCTCGGCCGGAAGCTGGCCTCGGTTCACTGGGGCGTCGTCGGGCGCATCGCGATCGCCTGGACCGTGACCCTGCCGGCCGCCGCCCTGGTCGGCGGACTCGCCGCCTGGGCCGCGTCGTCGAGCGTGCTGGGGCTCGGGATCGTCATCATGCTGGCGCTGGCCGCCGGGGTGACGCTGTACCTGCTGTCGCGGCGTCATCCGGTGACGCACGACACCGTGAACGACGAGCCGGAGCCCGCGACCGCGGGTGCCGGGACTCGCGCGGCTGCTGGCGCCGCCGGAAAGGAGACGCGCTGATGGAGGGCTTTCTGGGAGTGGACTGGGGCGCCTTCGTGGTGGTGTTCCTCGTGGCGTTCACGGCGAGCATCCTGGTGGTGGGGTCGTACGCCGTGGGGCTGCGGCTGCTGTCGACCGGGGCGTCGGTGAAGGAGCGGCCCCTGCCCGCGACGGCCGGAGCGATCGTGTGCTTCGCCATCGGGGTGGCGGCGGTGCTCTACGGGCTGTGGCTGATCATCCCCCAATTCCACTAGGCGAGCGGCCGACGGGGCCTCGAGTGCGATTAGGCTCGATCCGATGCAGGCACTCACCGAGGCTCAGATCCGCGAGTCGTTCACCAACATCACCGAGCCCGAGCTCGAGCGCATGACCCTGCCGGGCCTGCACGAGATCGTCTGGGAGGACCGCGAGTTCCTCGGCTGGCGGGATGCGCACGCCATCCACCGCGGCTACATCGTCTACTGGCGCGGGGGGCAGCCGATCGGCCTGCTGATCAAGGCCGCCGGATCGCACACCCGCCCGGGCATCTCGGCGATGTGCACGCTCTGCCGCACCCCGCGCCCCGGGGTGCAGGTGACGCTGTTCACGGCGCCGCGCGCGGGGCAGGCCGGAATCGACGGGTCGACGGTCGGCACCTACATCTGCAGCGACCTGGGCTGCTCGAACCTGATCCGCATCGTGCCGCCGAAGTCGGCGATGCTGCCCGACCCCGGCGCGCTGATCGCCGCGCGGGCCGAGGGGCTGACCACGCGGCTCGACTCGTTCACGCAGAGCGTGCTGCGCGTAGGCTGAGGCCGGGCGCCGGGCGCCGGGCGTCGGCCGCCGGGCGCCGGGTTCAGGATGCTCTAGCCGTCGTTCTCGATGCGGTAGCCGTCGTTCTCGATGGCCTAGCCGTCGTTCTCGACGATGGTCTCCTCGTCGGTCGAGGCCGCCTCGGGGTCGTCCCCCAGCTCGGGCTCGTCGGCCACGGTGGGATCGACGCCGGAGGGCACGGCCTCGGTCGTGGGGCCGTTGCCGACCACGCCCTCGCCGTCGGGGTAACCGGAGTAGTCGGGGTACTCGATGTCGCTGAGGTCGACGGAAGCGGGGTCGACGGGCTCGTTCTTGTCGGTCATGCCCCAAGTCAACACCGCTGCCGCGTGCCGCGGAAGTGCGCGGGGTCGGTGCCCGGGAAAGCGAAAGCCCCCGGTCTGCGCTCGCGCACATTCCGGGGGCTTCCTGATGCTGTGACCCCAGCGGGATTTGAACCCGCGTTACCGCCGTGAGAGGGCGACGTCCTAGGCCGCTAAACGATGGGGCCGTTTTTGCAACTCCACGAGTATGCCATACGAACGCGGCACGCTCAAATCGAGCCCCGTCGGCGCGTCAGACCAGCACGCTGAGCGCGCCCGGCACCAGCTCGACGGTGAGCGGCAGAGCCCCGAATCGCTCCCCGTCGGCATACCCGGCGATGCCCTCGGCCGACACCCGCACCACCCGCGCCCGGCGGAACTCCACCACGGGCAGCGACGAGTGCTTCCCCGAGAACACCTTGGGGAACAGCCTGACGAAGCGGAGGCGCGACACGGGCTTCACGATGAACACGTCGAGCAGCCCGTCGTCCAGCCGCGCATCCGGGGCGATGCGCATGCCGCCGCCGATCGTCGTGTTGTTCGCCACCGAGAGCAGCGGCGAGTCGACGTGCAGCACCTCGCCGTCGAGCTCGAGCTCGTAGGAGCGGGTGCGCAGCGTCGCGAGCTCGGCGACCAGCGCCAGCACGTAGCGGGACGCTCCGCGGGGGCGGCGCATCCGATTGGCCCGTTCGTTGACGGCCGCGTCGAAGCCCGCCGAGAGCACGCCCGCGAACCAGCGGTGCGGTTCGTCGCGCTCGGGCCGGCCCGCGTCGAGGGCGGGGTCGGGCTGCACGCCGGTGACCCGGGCGGCGTCGATCACGCGGGGCGGGCGGGTCAAGGCCTCCACGAGCACACGCGCGGCCGCGTCGGGGTCACCGGTCGGCAGGCCGAGTCCCGCCGCGAAGTCGTTGCCCGTGCCCGCGGGCACGATGCCGAGCGGGATGCCCGTGCCGGCCACGAGGTTCACACCGAGGTTCACCATGCCGTCGCCGCCCACCACCACGAGGGCATCGGCCGGGCGGGCGAGCGCCTCGCGGGTGATGCGCACCAGGCCGGCGTAGTCGGGAGCGCTCAGCGGCACCACGTCGTGACCGGCGGCGCGCAGGGCGGCGACGACGACGGGGCCGACGTGACGGGTACCCCCGAAGGACGCGTTCGGGTTGATCGCGACGACGACGCGCTGCGCTGGGGAGGCCATGACGACCGATTATCCACGACGTTGCACTTCGGCGGGCGCGGGTGTTGAGTCGGGGATCATGAGACTGACGAAATTCGAGCACGCGGCCCTTCTGATCGAGCAGTCGGGCAAGAAGCTGTTCATCGACCCGGGAATGTTCACGACGGCGATCACGGATGCGGTGAACACCGCCGCGGTCGTGATCACGCACGAGCATCCCGACCACTGGACTCCGGAGCAGCTGCGGCGCATCCTGGAGGCCTCCCCCACCGCCGTCGTCTACGGGCCGGAGGGGGTCGTGAACGCCGTGCGCGAGGCCGACGCCTCGATCGCCGTGACCCGCGTCGACCCGGGCGACGCCGTCGAGGCCGGGCCGTTCTCGCTGCGGTTCTCGGGTGGGCGGCACGCTGTCATCCACTCGTCGATCCCCGTGGTCGACAACGTGGGCGTGCTCGTCAACGACGTGCTCTACTACCCGGGCGACTCCTGGGCGGTGCCCGAGGGCGTCGAGGTCGACGTGCTGGCCGTGCCGGCGGGCGCCCCGTGGCTGAAGATCGCCGAGGCGATTGACTACGTGCTCGAGGTGAAGCCGAAGCGGAGCTTCCCGACGCACGAGATGGTGCTGTCGACGGCAGGCAAGACCATGGCGGGTGACCGCATCCGGTGGGCGACCGAGCAGGGCGGCGGCGAGTTCTTCCCGCTGCAGCCCGGGGACGTGCTGGATCTGTGAGCGGTCTGGTCTGAACGTTCCGGGCCCGGTCTGAACGTTCCGGGCCCGGTCTGAACGTTCCGGGCCCGGTCTCCGTTGCATCAAGATGGAGGCCTCATGAACGACGAGCACGCGGAGCTGCTGCGCGCGGCGCACGACGCGCACGCCGGAGCACTGTTCCGCTACGTCGTGCGCCTCACTCGCGACCCCGCGATGGCGGAGGACGTGGTGCAGGAGACCCTGCTGCGCGCCGGCCGGAAGCCCGCCATCCTCGAGCAGGGTGACGAGGAGGCGCGGGCGTGGATGTTCACCGTCGCGCGCAACCTCGTGATCGACGACCGGCGGAGCGCCCGGCACAGCCGCGAGTTCGCCACCGACGAGCTGCCCGAGCGGGCGCAGAGCGACCGCACCGACGCCGTGCTCGACACCTGGCTGGTCTCGGATGCGCTGCTCTCGCTCTCACTGGAGCACCGCACCGCGATCGTGCGCTCGTACTACCTCGGCGAGACCGCCGTCGAGATCTCCGCCGCCGAGGGCGTCCCCGTCGGCACCGTGCGCTCGCGCATGCACTACGCGCTGCGGGCCCTCAGGCTCGCGCTGCAGGAACGGGGGGTGACGGAATGACCTCCGCCGACGAGTACCGCGACTGGGATGCCGCCTACGTGATGGGCATGCTCTGCCCCGAGGAGCGCCGTGAGTACGAGCGCCATCTCGCCGACTGCCATGAGTGCTCGCACGCCGTGGCCGAGCTCGCGGGGCTGCCCGGCGTGCTCGGCAGCCTGAGTGCGGGCGAGGCGTCGGCGCTGCTGGCGCCCGAGGCCTCGAGTGCAGCACCGGCTTCCTCGCCCGCTGCCCCGCCATCGGGAACCGTGCAGCACCTGGCCCGGGCCGTCGGGCGGCGCCGGCGCACGGTGCGACGACGGATGGCCGCGGCCGTCGTGGGCACCGGGGTGCTCCTGGCGGGCGCCGGGGTGCTCACCGGCCTCGCGATCGGGCAGTTCGCCCCCCTTCCCGGCACGGCTCCCGCCGCCACGGCCGAGGCCGGCTCGCCGGCCGTCGACGCGACGCCCGCCGGCCTCCGCCTCGCCATGGGACAGGTCGAGCCGGGCTACATCGACGCTGAACTGCGCGTGTCGCCGAAGGAGTGGGGCACCCGCTTCGACTGGGACTGCAGCTACAGCGAGAAGCTGCAGGCCACGCTCGACGGGCCCGTGCCGTACGACCTCGTCGTGACCGACCGCTCGGGCATCGAGACGACGGTGGCGAGCTGGACCGCCGAGAAGGGTGCCGCCGCCGGCAACCTCTCGGCGTCGACGAGCATCCCGGCCGCGCAGATCGCGTCGGTCGACATCCGCATCACGGGTAGCGACCAGCCGATCGTGCGCACCGAGCTCTAGCGGCGACGGCGGCAGCCATTGCGCGTGCCCGGCAGCCCTCGTTGGGCGACCGGGCCGCGCGGCCACCCGGTCTCACCAGGTCGAGTCGCCGCGGATCACCGCATCCGAGCCGCCGTCGACGAAGACCACCTGGCCGCAGAGGTGGGTGTTCTCCTCGCTGACCAGCCACGCCAGCAGGCGCGCCGGCACGATCGCCTCGGCGAAGCCGTTGAGCGGCATCGGCACCCCGGCCCGGATCTGCTCGCGCCCCTCCTCGGTCTCTAGCAGCGGCGCCGTCATCGGCGTCACGATCACGCCCGGCGCGATGGCGTTCAGCGGGATGCCCGCGGCGGCCCACTCCTCGCCCGGCGCGTTCCGGCGCACCCACTGCGCGAACGCCTTCTTGGTCGAGGCGTAGATCAGGTGCCCCGTCGCCGGGTCGCCCGCCAGCACCTCGGCCCGCGCCAGGGCCCCGGGCTCGTCGCCCGCGGTCAGCAGCGCCACCAGTTCGTCGTCGTGCGGGTGCAGGCTCGCCATCGAGGCGATGCCGACCGCCCGGGGCGCGTCGGAGCCGGCCAGAAGCGGCCGCAGCCCCTCGAGCGTCGCCACCATGCCGAAGAAGTTCACGGCGACGGTCGCGGGGATCGGCGCCGCGAGCCCGGCGATCGCGAGGATCCCGTCGATCCGGCCGCCGCTCGCCTCCCGCACCTGCTCGACGAGGCTCGCCCGCCCCTCGGCGATGCTCAGGTCGGCGGTCACGTCGGCGCCGCGCAGATCGACCCCGATCACGGTGTCGCCGCGCTCCCGCAGCAGCTCGGCGGTCGCCTTGCCGATGCCCGAGGCGGCCCCGGTCACGATCATGGTCCTGGTCATGGCTGAACTCCTTCGTTCGCACAACTGCTCGGTGGTCGCGCAGTTGCTTTCTCTGAGAAACTACATGGCCACGGCTACTCTGGGAAGCATGAGCGCGGATGAGCGTCCCCTGCACTACCGGTCGCCCGTCGTCGAGACGATGACGTCGCTGCTCACGGTCTGGTGGTCGCCGCAGTTCCAGCGCGACATCGTGGGCGACGACGGGCGCGACCTCAGCACCATCGAGATCCGGATGCTCTGGACCCTCGGCTCGCAGGGCCCCTCGCGCGGCGCGGAACTCGCCGAGGCCCTCTCGGCGAGCGCCCCGAGCGTCAGCAAGGCCGCGGCGAAGCTGCACCGGGCCGGCCTCGTGACGAGGGAGCCGAGCCCGAGCGACCAGCGCTCGCACACCCTTCACCTCACCGCCTCCGGGCGGGCGGTGGCTCAGCGGCTGTACGACGTGGGCGACGAGATGGTCACCGAGATCTTCGCGTCGTGGCCGGGCGCCGACGTCGAGGCGCTGAGCGGGCTGCTCGAGCGGTTCGCGAGCGACTCGCAGCAGTACGCCCGCCGGCTGAGGCGCACGCGCGGCGAGTAGCGTGCCGGATCGGCAACGGGTTTTGCGGCGGGGCCGGTGGGCGGCAGGCTGGGGGGATGGCGCACATGAATCCCGATCCGAACACCGATCCCACCGCGTTCTGGGAGGAGCTCTACCAGCAGCGCGAGCGGGTCTGGAGCGGGAAGGCCAACGCGGCGCTCGTCGCGGTGGCCGGGGGGCTCGCGCCGGGGCGTGCGCTCGACCTCGGCTGCGGGGAGGGCGGGGACTCCATCTGGCTCGCCGAGCAGGGGTGGACGGTGACCGGCGTCGACATCTCCGCGACCGCGCTCGCCCGGGCCGCCTCGCACGCGGCCTCCCGCGGTGTCGACGCGGACCGCATCGAGTGGGTGCGCGCCGATCTGTCGGAGTGGCGGCCGTCGGGTGAGTACGACCTCGTCTCGGCGTGCTTCCTGCACTCCCCCGTGGCGTTCCCGCGTGAGCAGGTGCTGCAGCGGGCCGCGCTTCCCGTCGCGAGCGGAGGCCATCTGCTGGTGGTCGGTCACGCCGAGTTCCCGAACTGGTCGGGCACACGGGAGGGCGGGCACGAGCATCCGGAGCTGCCCACCGCGCAGGAGGTGTTCGACTCGCTCGAGCTGCCGGAGGACGAGTGGGAGATCGTCATCGCCGAGCCGCGTTCGCGCGACGCCGTCGGGCCCGACGGCCAGGAGGCGGTGCTCGTCGATTCGGTGCTGCTGGTCAGGCGGCGCTGACGCACGGGGGGCTTCGATCAAGGTGAGGCGCTCGAGCGCCGGGGAGCGCCGGACGGCTGGGAAGAGCATGGGCGCCCGGGCCGGCATGCCGCCCGCGGCATAGGGTGGGCCGCACCACCCACCGGATCGACCTGAGGACGTGCACCATGACCGACTCCCCCACCGAAGGCACCCGTCAGCAGGACGGCGACGCCGAGAACCTCGGCGGCGACAAGACGATCCCGAACGACCCGAACGGCCTGGCCGCGGGCCACGACCCCGACGGCTCGCACTTCAACGCCGAGGAAGACACCGACCCCGAGGCCGACTCGGAGTAGCCGTCAGCTGGCCGCCTTCGCGTCGAGGGCGGCCAGCAGCCGCTTCACCGAGCCGCCGAGGTTCCACTCCTCGGCGAGCGCCTCGAGCCGCTCGCGGTCGGCGCCGGTCACAGGGCGCAGCATCGCTCCGGCCTCGTCGGGCGTCGGCACGTCGAGGTCGCGCACGACCTCCACAACGGTCGGCGCCACGGCGAGGTAAGCGGCGGCCGCCTCGAGCTTCGCCTGCACCGACGGCGACGGCTCGCCCCTCGAGGCTGCGGCGAGCAAGCCGTCGAGTGTGCCGTACTCGCCGAGCAGCCCGGCCGCGGTCTTCTCGCCGATGCCCGCGACGCCCGGCAGTCCGTCCGAGGTGTCGCCGCGCAGCGTGGCGTAGTCGGCGTACTGCTCGGGCAGCACGCGGTACTTGCCGACCACGACCGCGTCGGTCACGAGCTCGAGGTTCTTCATGCCCCGTGCGGTATAGATGATCCGGATGCCGCGGTCGTCGTCGACCAGCTGGAAGAGATCACGGTCACCGGTCACGACGTCCACCGGCCCGTCGGCGGTCGCCGCATAGGTGCCGATGACGTCGTCGGCCTCGTGCTCGGGCGCCCCCACCACGGCGATACCGGCGAGCCGGAGCACCTCCCGGATCAGCGGGATCTGCTTGGTGAGCCCGGGCGGCACGGTCTCGATGTCGGGCCCGCCCACCACCTCCCGCTCGACGCGGTGCGCCTTGTAGCCGGGGACGAGCTCGACCCGCCAGGCCGGCCGCCAGTCGTCGTCCCAGCAGGCGATCAGCGAGGTCGCCTGGAACTCGGTCACGAGGCGCGCGATCATGTCCATCAGGCCCCGCACGGCGTTCACCGGGGTGCCGTCGCTCCGCCGGATGGTGTCGGGCACGCCGTGGAAGGCGCGGAAGTAGAGCGAGGCGGTGTCGAGCAGCATCAGGCGCGGAGGCATGATCGATGGTGGCACGGATGGGCGGCCAGCCGGTATCCTGGTCGGCTGCCCGGAGGGGGCGGCAGCCCCGCACCGCACTGCGCGCAGGGCTCCTTGCCTCAGAACGGATCGACCGCCATGGACAGCCACCTCGACGCCAACCGCGCCAACTGGGACGACCGCGCATCCGTTCACGCCGCCCGCACCGGCCTCGGCTACGGGGTGCAGCGGTACGTCGACGACCGGGCGCTGCTGTCGGACGTCGTGACCTTCGATCTGCCGCGGCTGGGCGACGTATCGGGGCTGCGGGCCGTGCACCTGCAGTGCCACATCGGCACCGACACCCTCTCGCTCGCGCGGCTCGGCGCCCGCGTGACGGGGCTCGACTTCTCGCCGGTCGCCCTCGCCGAGGCGCGGGCGCTGGTGGCCGAGACGGAGGACGACGCGCTCGTGGACTTCGTGGAGTCCGACGTCGACCACGCGCTCGATGTGCTGCCGGCGGGCGGGTTCGACCTCGTCTACACCGGGATCGGGGCGCTCTGCTGGCTGCCGAGCATCTCCCGCTGGGCGGCGGTCGTGGCCGGACTGCTGAAGCCCGGTGGGCGGCTGTTCATCCGGGAGGGGCATCCGATTCTCTGGGCCATGGACGAGACCGTGGGCGACGACCTTGCGCTGCGGTTCCCGTACTTCGAGCAGGCCGAGCCGCTGGAGTGGGACGACCCGTCGAGCTACGTGCCCACCGACCGGCCGCTCACGGCGACGAAGACGTACGAGTGGAACCACGGGCTCGGCGAGATCGTGACGGCGCTGCTCGACGTCGGGCTCGAACTGCGGATGCTCGTGGAGCACGACAGCGTGCCCTGGGAGGCGCTGCCCGGGCAGATGGTCGAGCGGGCCGACGGGGAGTACGCCCTCGGCGCGCGGGCCGGGGTCGCGCCGTTGAGCTACACGCTGCAGGCGGTCAAGCCCGGCTGAGCGGGCCGGTAGCCTTGACGGGCTATGACCATCACCGCATCCGCCGACGGCTCCGCGCTCGGCAACCCCGGCCCGGCGGGCTGGGCCTGGTACATCTCCGACGACGTCTGGGCGGCCGGCGGCTGGCCGCACGGCACGAACAACATGGGCGAGCTGAAGGCGGTGCTGGAGCTCTTCCGGGCGACCGCGCACGTCGACGACGACCTGCACGTGCTCTGCGACAGCCAGTACGTGATCAACACGATCACCAAATGGATGCCGGGCTGGAAGCGCAAGGGCTGGCGGAAGGGCGACGGCAAGCCCGTCATGAACCTCGAGCTGATCAAGGAGATCGACGAGGCCGTCGCCGGGCGGCGCTACCGCTTCGAGTGGGTCAAGGGCCACGTGGGCCACGTCCTGAACGAGGCGGCCGACGTGCGCGCCCGCGGTGCCGCCGAGGCCTTCGCGGCCGGCCGCGCCCCCGACACGGGCCCGGGCTTCCCGGGCGCCGCCCCCGCGCGCCCCACCCTTCCGGCCCCGTCCGCCGCTGCCGCACCTTCCGCGTCCGCCGCTCCCCCGCGTACCGCCCCCGACCCCCTCTTCTAGCTAGCCGTCGATCGCTGCTGTGGCTGCACCAGGGGTGCGGGCGGTGACCGCGGAGACGCGGAGGAAGTCGAGGGCCGCCGCCGCGGGGGTGCCGGCCGCCGCCGTGTAGGCGACGATGCGGAGGTCGGTGCCCGCGACGGTGAAGACGTCGCAGTCGAGCTCGACATCGCCGACGAGGTCGTTCTCGACGACCTTGCGCTCGGACTGGTGCTCGCCGACCGCCCCGCAGGCCCAGAGCCCGGCGAAGCGCGGGCTGCCGGCGAGCAGCTCGGCGACCAGGGTGTTCACGCCGCGATCATCCGGATACTGCCCGTGCACCCGCCGCAGGTCGCCGACGAGAGAGCACTCGAAGGCGTCGACGCCGTTGGACCGGCTGACGATGCGTCGCTCGTGCATGATCGGGTCGGCGCCGAGGAAGTGCGAGCGCAGCAGGTTGACACGTCCCGAGGCCGGCCGGGACGGCTCGCCGAAGAGGGCACCCCAGAGGGGGCTGTAGCTGAGCAGGTCCCAGGATGCCGTGAAGACCCCGAGCGGCGTCTCACCCAGCCGGGCGATCAGCCGCTGCACCCCCGGCGGGATGTGGGTCGGCACCTCACGGCGCGACGGCGGCAGGAGGCCCGCCACGGTGAAGAGGTGGTCGCGTTCGGCGTCGCTCAGCTGCAGGGCCCGCGCGACGGAGGCGGCTACCTGCGCCGAGGGGTGTCGGGCGCGGCCCTGCTCGAGCCGCACGACGTAGTCGACGCTGAGGCCGGCGAGCATCGCGAGCTCCTCGCGGCGGAGGCCGGCTGCGCGGCGTGCGTCGCCGGCGGGCAGCCCGACGTCGATGGGCGAGAGGCGGTCGCGCCAGGTTCGGAGGAGTTCGCCGAGCTCTCCGGCGGAGGTGGGGCGGGCATCCATTCTGCAAGTCTCGCACCCGCCCACGACACCAGGGTGGTACTGGCGTTCCTCCTGTCGACGGGCACCTGGCCCGTCCCGGCGGGGGCGCGCAGACTCGGGGCATGACAACGACACTCATCACCGGGGCCAACAAGGGCCTCGGCTACGAAACCGCCCGCCGACTCATCGAAGCGGGCCACACCGTCTGGATCGGCGCCCGAGACCTCGAGCGCGGGCAGCGAGCAGCGGATGCGCTGGGAGCGCGATTCGTGCAGCTCGACGTCACGTCCGACTCGTCCGTCGCCGCTGCCGTCAGCACCATCGCGGGCGACGGCGGGCTCGACGTGCTGATCAACAACGCGGGGATCTCGGGGCCCATGGTGCCCGTTCCGGAACTGACCGCCGACGACGCCACCGCCGTCTACGCCACGAACGTCGTGGGGATCGTGCGGATGATCCAGGCGTTCGTGCCGCTGCTCGAGCGCTCGGAGGCGCCCACCATCGTGAACGTCACCAGCGGGCTCGGCTCGTTCGACGCCGTGCACGACTCCTCGCGGGTCGAGTCGCAGGTGGTCGCGCCTCTCTACACCTCGTCGAAGTCGGCGGTCACGATGCTGACCGTGCAGTTCGCGAAGGCCTACCCCTCGATCCGCATCAACGCCGCCGACCCGGGCTACACGGCGACCGATTTCAACGGGAACAGCGGGCATCAGACGGTGCAGGAGGGGACGGATGCGGTGGTCGAGCTGGCGACGCGCGGCGGTTCGGGGCCGACCGGCACGTTCATCGACCGCTCGGGGGTCGCCCCCTTCTGAGCGGGTGGTCCGGCCGGGGCGCGCGCGCCGGTCGGCCCCGCCTGCTACTTCGCCGTGACGACCACGGTGAACGTCAGGGGCTGGATGCCACCGGCCTCGTTGGTCATGGTGACCTCGGTCTCGCCGGGGCCGACCGCGGTGACGCCGGGGTTGGTCTCGACGCTGCCGCCGCTCGTGCCCTCGACGAAGGTCGCGACCGCGGTGTCGGCGACCTCACCGCTGTAGCTGTCGGTGGCGAGGTCGCCCGTGGTGATGTTGAGCACCTGCCCGACCACGAGGTCGACGCTGCCACCCTGCAGGTCATCGGCCGACATGGTCACGGGCGCGACGATGTCTCCACCGATCGGCGTGGTCGGCGCCTCGGCGGGGCTCGCCGCGCATCCGCTCAGCCCGACGGCCAGGGCCGAGGCGGCGACGGTGATCACGACGGCGGCGAAAGTCCTGGTCAGTCTCATGGCGCCAGTATCCCAGCCCGCCGCCGCCCGCTCCATCACGATCCGGCAACGCGCCCGAACGGGGGTGGCCGAGCTCAGAGGGCGCCGGAGGCGGCGCGGAGGGTGACGGTGGGGGTGCCGTCGAAGACGAGGAGGCGGTCGGCCAGCTTGTCGACGAAGAAGCGGTCGTGCGAGACCACGAGCACCGCCCCCGGGAAGTGCGTGAGCGCCCGCTCCATCACCTGCGTGCTCGTGATGTCGAGGTGGTTCGTCGGCTCGTCGAGCACGATCACGGCGGCCCCCGAGAGCAGGCACTGCGCGATCGCGACGCGCGCCCGCTGGCCGCCCGAAAGGGTGCCGATCTTCTGCTTCAGCTCCGCCTCCGAGAACTGCAGCATCGCGAGGAACCGCCCCACGCTCTTCTTCGTCGCCGAGAAGGCCAGCGAGTCGGGGTAGGCGTTGACCGCGTGCCCCACCGTGTCGGTGAGGTCGAGGGCGGCGTAGACGTGGTTGTACGAGACGAACCGCGCCCCCTTGGCCCACCGCACCTGCCCGCTGTCGGCCTCGGTCTCGCCGGTCAGCACGTCGAGCAGCGTCGATTTGCCCGAGCCGTTCGAGCCCACGACGGCCAGGCGGTCGCCGCGGTGCAGGCTGAACGTGACGTCGGTGAAGAGCGGATGCCCGCCGAACCCCTTGCTCAGCCGCACCACCTCGAGCAGGTCGTTGCTCACGCGCAGCCCGCTGTAGATGTCGGTGATGATCTGGTCGATCGGCCGCGGTGCCTGCTTCTTCTTGATGTCGGCGAGCCGCCGCGCCACGAAGGAGTCGTCCGAGCGGTTGCGCGCCGCCTCTCGACGGGCGGCGGAGGCGGCCTGCTCGTAGGCGAGCAGCTCCTCCTCGTGCGCGAACTGCCGCTCGAGCATCCGGAGCCGGGACTGCTTGGCGTGCACGTAGGCCGAGTAGTCGCCCTCGTACTCCTGCAGCCGATGGTTCTCGATCTCGACGATGCGCGTGACGACCCCGTCGAGGAACTGCCGGTCGTGCGAGACGACGAGCACCGCGCCCTGGTAGCGACCGAGCCAGGTCTCGACCCAGCGCACCCCGTCGAGGTCGAGGAAGTTGGTGGGCTCGTCCAGCAGCAGCACGTCCGGCGCCTGCACCAGGATCTGCGCCAGCGCCGCCCGGTTCCGCCAGCCGCCCGAGAGACGGTCGACGGGCAGCTCGCGGCGCGACTCGTCGAAGCCGAGGCTCGTCAGCACGGTGTCGATCGTGTTCTCGTACGACCAGCCGTCGATCGCGTCCATGCGCTCGAACAGCTCCCCCTGCTCGGTCAGCAGGGCGGTCATCCGCTCGTCGTCCATCGGCTGGGCGAGCTGCTCGCCGATCGTGTCGAGCCGGGCCTGCGTCTCGTGCACGGCGGCGAAGTGGTCGCCGAGAATGCTCCGGATGCTCCGGTCGCCATCGAGCTCCGAGAACTGGGAGAAGTACCCGATCGTGGTGCCGAGCGTGACGTCGACGCTGCCCGAGGTGGGCTCGATGCGCCCCAGCACCAGCTCGAGGAACGTGGTCTTGCCCGTGCCGTTCTTGCCGATCAGGCCGACCCGGTCGCCGCCGCGGAGCTTCAGGAACGCCTCGCGCAGCACCGTGCGCCCGTCGAACTCGATGCTCACGTCGTTCAGGCGGATCAGGCTCACGAAGGCTCGTTCTGTCGGGGTCGGGGCCGGCCTCGTGGCCGACGCCCCAGCCTACGTGAGGGCGTCGCGCACGAGTGCCGCGAGCCGGGGCGTCGTCTCGGCCTCGAACCAGGGGTTGCGCATCCGCCAGCCCTGCGTGAGCGGGGAGGGGTGCACGATCGGGAAGAGCGGCAGGTAGCTCGGCGCGGCCCGCACTGTGTCGGTGAGGGTGCGGCCTCGCCGCGGGCCGAGGTAGAGGCGCTGGGCGTGGGCACCGATCAGGATCGTCAGCCGCACCTCGGTGAGGGCCGGCAGGATGCGCGGGTGCCACTCCTCGGCGAAGCCGCGCCGGGGCGGCTGATCGCCCGAGGCCGCCTTGCCCGGGTAGTAGAAGTCCATCGGCACGATCGCGAGGTTCGCGGGGTCGTAGAAATCGGCGTCGGTCAGGCCGAGCCAGGAGCGCAGGCGCACGCCGCTGGCGTCGTTCCACGGGATGCCCGTCTCCTGCGCCTTGCGGCCCGGTGCCTGGCTGATGATCAGCACGCGGGACTCGGGGGAACCCACGACGAGGGGCTGCCATCCGGCGGCGGTGGCCCAGGCGTTCGACGGATGCGCGGCGACCTCGGCGCGCAGGTCGTCGAGCACGGTCACTCCCCCAGTGTGCCACCGCGCCAGGTGGGGTCGGGCCGGGCGGGGTAGCGTCGAGCATCCGGGGCCTTCTTCGAGGTGGGTGGGGCGCGACGAGAGGATGCGCGTGAGCGACGACGAGCGCTGGCTGGTGGTGAACGGGCGGCGGTGGCGGCGCACCGACCCGTGCCTGCCCGAGGACGTCGCAGCGGCCCTACGCTCGCACCTCGGCCGGGGGCGCAGCGCGGTAGGGGCCGGCACGCGCAGCGGCGACGACGAGCGGGTGGCGGATGCGCGGCGGCGCGTGGGGCTCGCGAAGCACGGTCTCGGCGAGCGCGGGCCGCGGTGGTGGGAGGAGCCGGAGGCGGAGCGCATCGAGCGGGCGCGGGAGGCGCTTCGGGAGCTGGACGCGCTCGACGCCCCTGACGGCCGCGCTGACTGAGCTGCAGCGTCGCGAGCTCAAGGGGCGGGCGGCTGTCGGAGGCCGGGCGTAGCGTCGAGGCCATGAAGGCACTCCAGTACACCCGCATCGGCTCCCACCCCGAGATCGTCGAGATCCCGAAACCCTCGCCCGGCCCAGGCCAGGTGCTGCTCAAGATCACCGCGGCGGGGGTGTGCCACTCCGACGAGTTCGTGATGGGCCTGTCCGAGGAGGAGTACACGGGCGGCGGCTACCCGCTGCCGCTCACGCTCGGGCACGAGGGCGCCGGCATCGTCGAGGAGCTCGGCGAGGGCGTCGAGCACCTCGCGGTCGGCGACGCCGTGGCGGTCTACGGCCCCTGGGGCTGCGGGCGCTGCCAGAAGTGCGCCGAAGGAAAAGAGAACTACTGCCTGAACGCCGCCGCCGAGGGCATCAAGCCGCCCGGGCTCGGGGCTCCCGGGTCGATGGCCGAGTACATGCTCGTCGACGACGCCCGGCACCTCGTTCCGCTCGGCGACCTCGACCCGGTGCAGAACGTCTCGCTCACCGACGCCGGCCTGACGCCCTATCACGCCATCAAGACCTCGCTGCCGAAGCTCGGCGCGGGCACCTACGCCGTCGTCATCGGCACGGGCGGGCTGGGGCACGTGGCCATCCAGATCCTGCGGGCCCTCAGCGGCGCCACCGTGATCGCGCTCGACGTGAACGACGAGAAACTCGCCCTGGCGAAGGAGGTCGGCGCCCACCACACGGTGATCAGCGACGCCTCGGCGGCCGAGGAGATCCGCCGTCTCACCGGTGGCCTCGGCGCGAACGCGGTGTTCGACTTCGTCGGCGCCGAGCCCACCATCGCCACGGCCGTCGCGGCGGCCGCGTCGGAGGCCGACGTCACGATCGTCGGCATCGGCGGCGGCACCGCCCACGTCGGCTTCGGCTCGATCGCCTACGACGCCGCGCTGCGCGTGCCCTACTGGGGCACCCGCGCCGAGCTGATCGAGGTGCTCGAGCTCGCCCGCTCGGGGCAGGTGAGCGTGGAGGTGCAGCGCTACTCGCTCGACGACGGGCCGAAGGCCTACGAGGCGCTCGCGGCGGGCACGGTGCGCGGCCGGGCGGTCATCGTCCCGTGAGCATCGTCCCGTGACCTCGGGCTGCCGCCCCGGCGATCGCTGTGCGAGGCTGGTTCGATGACCGACACCGCCGCGCTCTACCTCCGCGCCTACGACGAGCAGCTGCGCGGCGACGCCGAGACGCCGAGCGCCGTGCGCGTCGTGCGGCTCGGCCCGCTGCGGCTCGTCACCTTCGCGGGCGGGCGCGGCTTCATCAGCTACCGCGATCTCGGCGGGGCCGACGAGGCGGCGATCCGGGCAATGGTTCCGGATGCTCTGCAGCGCCTCACCGCCAACCCCTCCATCAGGCGCGTGGAGTGGAAGACCCGCGGCCACGACGACGCCCCGGGCCTGCACGAGGCGCTGCTCGCGGCGGGCTTCGAGGCCGAGGAGCCGGAGTCGATCATGGTCGGCCCGCTCGAGGCCCTCGCCGCGATCTCCCCCGAGCCGCCGGCGGGCGTCACGGTGCGGTCGGTGCACGAGGAGGCCGAGGTGCGCGCGATGAGCGCCGCGGTCGACGAGGCCTTCGGCGAGGAGGTCGACACGGCCATCGCCGACGCACTGGTGGCTCGCCTCGCCCGTGGCGACGGCATGGAGCTCTGGGTCGCCGAGGCCGACGGCCGCATGGTGGGGGGAGGCCGGCTCGAGCCGGTCGCCGGCACCGAGTTCGTCGGCATCTGGGGCGGCGCGGTGCAGTCCGCGTACCGCGGCCGGGGTGTCTACCGGGCGCTCACCGCCGCCCGCGCGCGCTCGGCCCTGGCCCGGGGTGCGCGGCTCGTGCACAGCGACAGCACCGAGTTCTCCCGGCCCATCCTGGAGCGCTCGGGCCTCGTGAAGGTGTCGACCACCACGCCCTACCAGTGGAGGCGCTGACCGGGGCATCATCCGGACTGTCTAGGCTGGCCCGATGGCCACAGTCATCCTCGTGCGGCACGGACGCACCACCGCCAACGCCTCCGGACTGCTCGCGGGCCGAACCCCGGGAGTCCTGCTCGACGAGGTCGGGCACGAGCAGGTCGCCCGCACCGCCGAGCGGCTCGCCGTGGTGCCGCTGGTCGCCGTGGTCTCGAGTCCGCTCGAGCGGTGCCGGCAGACGGCGACGAGCATCCTGGAGCGCCAGCACGGTGGAGCGGCCGGGGCCGGCGCGCGGCCCGGCGAGCTGCGCATCGAGGACGACCTGACCGAGTGCGACTACGGCGACTGGCAGGGCCGCACCCTGAAGGAGCTGGCGAGCGAGCCGCTCTGGTCGGTCGTGCAGCGCCAGCCCTCGGCCGTCACCTTCCCGGGCGGGGAGTCGATGGCGACGATGCAGCTGCGCGGCGCGTCCGCGGTGCGCCGGCTCGACGCAGCGTTCGAGGCCGAGCACGGCCCCGGCGCGGTGTGGGTCGCGGTGAGCCACGGCGACATCATCAAGGGCATCCTGGCGGACGCGCTCGGCATGCACCTCGACCTCTTCCAGCGAATCAGCGTGAGTCCGGCATCCGTCTCGATCGTGCGCTACGGCGCCGACCGGCCCGACGTGGTGGCGACCAACACCGAGGCGGGCGAGCTGGGCTGGCTCGCGGCCGCTCCACCCGCGGCCGACGCGCCGGTCGGCGGCGGCGCCGGCAACGCGCCGGCCTGATCCGAGATCGCTGCGCGGGGTCGGCCCGAACCGCGCGTGCACGCCGCGAGCGGAGTGCGGGGTCGGATCGAACCAGGGAGTCCGACGGGATCCGAGCGGCACGGGCATCCGGTCAATAAAATAGGTGCATGCCCACAATCGTTCACGACTTCGCCTGGCCCGACCGCGTCGTGGTCGGCACCGTCGGCCACCCGGGGTCGCGCACCTTCTACCTGCAGGCTCGCACCGGGGCGCAGCTCGTGAGCGTCGCGCTCGAGAAGGAGCAGTCGGCGGTGCTCGCCGAGAAGATCGACGAGATCCTCGACGAGCTGATGGTGAACGACGGCAACCGGTTCAGCGTGCCGAGCACCATCCCGGTCGAACTGGTCGACAACGAGCCGCTGGAGCCCGTGTTCGAGCAGTTCCGCGCGGGGGCGATGGGGCTCGGGTGGGACCCGACGACGGCGCAGCTGGTCGTCGAGGCGTACCCGCTGATCGAGGCCGAACCGGCCCCCGACGACCCCGCCGCCGAGCTCGAGTGGGAGACCGGCGAGCCGATGATCGAGCCCGCCGAGCTGCTGGTGGTGCGGATGCCCGTGGGCACCGCCCGCGCGTTCGCCAAGCGCACCCGGGAGATCGTCGGCGCGGGCCGGCCCCTCTGCCCGCTCTGCGGCACCCCGATGGACCCGGAGGGCCACGTCTGCCCCGTCGGCGACGACGTCTGACCGTGCCCACGCAGCCGGCACCCGACGAGGACGCCCCCGTCGGCGCGCCCGGGGAGCCGATGGACGGCTCGCTCGCCGACTCGCTCGAGCTCGAGCTGATCGGCCGCATCACCACCGCCTCGAACGCGACCTTCCTCGCCCGCCTCGGCGACGTCGAGGTCGTGTACAAGCCCGTCTCGGGCGAGAAGCCGCTCTGGGACTTCCCCGACGGCACCCTCGCCGATCGCGAGGCCGCGGCGTTCATCGTCTCCGAGGTTCTCGGCGGCGGGGTCGTGCCCCGCACCTGGCTCCGCGACGGGCCGCTCGGGCCGGGCATGGTGCAGCTCTGGCAGACCGTCGACCCGGGGCAGGACGCCGTCGACCTCGTGGCCGCGAACGCCGTGCCCGCGACGGGCTGGCGCCGGGTCTTCGACGGCCACGACGACGAGGACCGGCCGGTCGCGCTCATCCACGAGGACACCCCGGCGCTGCGCCGGATGGCGGTCTTCGACGTCATCGCGAACAACGCCGACCGCAAGGGCGGGCACGTGCTGCCGCTCGCCGACGGCCACCGCCACGGCGTCGACCACGGCCTCACCTTCCACGCCGAGCACAAACTGCGCACGGTGCTGTGGGGCTGGATCGACGAACCCCTCACCGACGACGAGCTCGCCGGGGTGGAGCGGGTGCTCGCCGCCCTCACCGACGGAGGCCTGGTCGACACCCTCTCGCCGCTGCTCACCGACGACGAGATCGTCGCGCTCGCCGACCGCTGCGAGCGCCTGCTCGGCGAGGCGCGCTTCCCGGCGCCCGACGGCTACATGCCGGCCGTGCCCTGGCCGATCTTCTGACCCCGGTTAGGGTCGACGAGTATGGAGCTGGGCATCTACGGGATCATCGCGGTCGCGGTGATCGTCGCGGTGGCCGCGTTCTCCAAGCGCCTCGGCATCGCCGCACCGATCATCCTGGTCGTGGTCGGCGTCGGCCTCTCGTACCTTCCCGGGGTGCCCGAGATCGAGGTGCCGCACGAGATCATCCTCGACGGCCTGCTGCCGCCGATCCTCTACGCCGCGGCGGTGGCCGTGCCCGTGGTCGACTTCCGGCGCAACCTCGCGCCGATCGCGAGCCTCTCGGTGGTGCTCGTCATCGTGACGGCCTTCGCCACCGGCTTCTTGCTCTACGCCCTGCTGCCCGACCTCAACTTCGCCGCGGCGGTCGCCCTCGGCGCGATCATCAGCCCTCCGGATGCGGTGGCCGCCACCTCGATCGGACGTCGCCTCGGTCTGCCACCACGCCTGCTCACGCTGCTCGAGGGCGAGGGCCTCGTCAACGACGCGACCGCCCTGGTGCTGCTCCGCTCGGCCGTGGCGGCGGCGGCCGGAGCGATGACCACGCCCTGGGCGGGCGTCATCGACTTCTTGTTCGCCGCCGCCGTCGCGGTGCTCGTCGGTCTCGCGGCCGGTGCGGTCACCGTGTTCGTTCGCTCGAAGCTGTCCGACCCGGTGCTCGACACCGCGCTGTCGCTCGCCGTTCCCTTCGTCGCCTTCGTGCCGGCGGAACAGCTCGGAGCATCCGGAGTTCTCGCCGTCGTCGTCGCCGGGCTTTACACCGGGCACGCCTCCCCCACGAAGTTCTCGCCGCAGTCGCGGATCAGCGATCGGATCAACTGGCGCACCATCCAGTTCCTGCTCGAGAACGGTGTGTTCCTGCTGATCGGGCTCGAGATCCGCACCCTGATCGAGGACGTGGAGCCCGAGATCCTGACCGTGGAGGCCTCGTTCGGCATCGGGCTGCTCGCCACCGTGGCGCTGGTGCTCATCCGCTATCTCTGGATCGGGCCGCTCGTGTTCGGCCTGTCCCAACGCGAGAAGCGCAACGAGCGCCGCACCTACCGATCGCTGCTGGCCTTGTACTACTACCGGAGCCATCCCGTCTCGACCAAGCGGCAGGCTCGCACCCGCAACCGGCTGGAGCGGGACTACGAGCGGCGCCGAGCCGACCTCGAGCAGCAGCGGCAGGAACGGATCGACTGGCGCGGCGGCATCGTGCTCGGCTGGTCGGGCATGCGCGGTGTGGTGACGCTCGCGGCGGCGCAGTCGCTGCCCGAGGACACGCCCTATCGCCCGCAGCTGATCCTGATCGCCTTCACCGTGGCGGTGACGAGCATCGTGCTGCAGGGCGGCACTCTGCCCTGGCTGATCCGCCTGCTCGGTGTCGAGGGCATCGACGCCAAGGAGGACCGGAAGGAGCTCGCGCAGCTACTGGAGACGATCAGCAGCGCCGGGCTCGAGAAGCTCGACGAGCAGGTGGCCGAGCGCAGCGACATCATCGACCCGGACGTTGTGGAGAGGGCCCGCCAGGCCACCTTCCTCCGCACGGAGGCCGCCTGGGAGCGGGCCGGGCGGCGCGAGCAGCCCGACGAGACCCCGCACCGGCTGTACCGCGAGCTGCGGCTGGCGATCGTGGCGGCCGAGCGCGAGAAGATGCTCGAGCTGCGGGCGGTCGGAACGTATCCGTCGCGCATTCTGGCCGAGGCGCAGGCGCTGCTCGACCAGGAGGAGACGCGGCTGCAGCGGCGGCCGGGCGGCGCCCACTAGGCGACGAAATTGGCCGTCGCCTTTTCGGGAATAAACGAGCATTCATCAGCTGTTTCTGATAGAATCTCAGTATGAGTTCAGTCGTCAGCATCCTTGAGATGGCCGCCAAGGTCTGCGGCCGTTCCGGCGCGGGTTTGGCGGGTCTCGGTGATGACGAGTTGCTCGAATTGATGGCTGCCTACGAGGTGCTCGGGCGCGCGGTGTCGGCGCAGCAGGTTCGGCTCGCGGGTGAGGTCGGGGTGCGGTCGCGCACCGAGCTCGGCGACGAGGGCCTGAGCCGATCGCAGAACTTCACCACCCCGGTCGCGCTCGTCGCGAATATCACGGGCGCGTCGGCGCGGGCGTGCAAGGCGCGGATCGACCTCGGGCGGAAACTGCGTGGCGCAGTGCTGCTGGGTGGGGGCGAAGGGCCGGCGCCGTTCCCGGCGGTCTCCCGGGTGCTCGAAGAGGGCGTGCTCGGGGTCGAGGCAGCGACGGCCATCGTGAAGCAGTGCACTGTGCTCGCTGACCGCGGGTGCCCGGCCGACGTCGTGGCCCTCGCCGAAGAGACCCTCGTCGATCAGACTCTCGCGTGCCGGCTGACTGCCGACGAGACGTTCCGGGCAGCCATCCACCTCCGCGAAGTGCTCGACCCCGATGGTGCGGAGCCGCGTGACGAGGTGCTGCAGATGCAGCGGTCGTTGACGATCGCGCTGGCGCCGGATGGGATGTACCGGGGGAAGTTCGCGCTCGCGCCCGAGCAAGGCGGGGTGTGGATGTCGAGCATCCGGGCGTTGCAGAGCCCCCGAGTGGCCGGGCCGCGGTTCGTCGATGGCGACGTGTACGTGACTGCTGATGGCCGCACGCAGGCGCAGAAGAACGCCGACACCATCACCGAGCTCATCGCCCGTGCCGCTGGCGCCGAGGACATGCCCCGCATCAACGGTGCCATCGCCACGGTCAACGTGCACATGACCCTCGACGACCTCGAAAAGGGCCGCGGCGTCGGATGGATCGACGGCATCGACCAGCCCGTTCCCGCTTCCACCGTCGAACAGCTGCGGTGCACCTCCCCCACCTCCACCACACTGTTCGGAGACAAGGGCGAGGTGCTCTACCACGGCAAAGCGAAGCGGCTCTTCACCGCGGCGCAGAACCGGGCACTAGCCGCCCGGGACGGCGGATGCGTGTGGCCGAGTTGCGACCGGCCACCGTCGTTCTGCGAGACCCATCATGCGAACGAGTGGGTTTCAGACGATCATCCGCCCGGCAAAACCGATATCGACAATGGTGTTCTGCTCTGTCACTTCCATCACTCCCACCTGCACAAATCACCGTGGAAACTGGTCATGCACGACGGGGTGCCTCACCTCATCCCACCGAGATGGGTCGACACGGAACAGAAGCCGATCCCGACCACCCGGCGACGCACCATCCAGCGACCCGCCGCCTAACCAGCCACCGCATCCGAGGGCAAGCGCGAAGCGCGCGGCAGCACACCAGGCTGCCGCGCGCTGACGCGCTTGCCCACGATGAACAGGGCTGGGTTCACGAGGTGGGATCGGTCACCAGAGGCCGCCTTGACGCCGGGCTCCTCCGCCGAAGTCGTCGGCTGCACCGGGAGTGCTGCCACGTGATCCGAGGTAGGAGCCGACGACGGCTGCGCCGAGGTCGTCGGCCTCGGGCGCGACGACCGAGCCGTCCACGCGCCGGGCCATCGAGTCGATGAAGCGCGCCAGCCCCGGGTCGTCGCCGAGGCGGAAGAAGGTCGTACGCGCGCCGAGCCGCAGCGAGTTGTCGAGCTCCCGCACGGCGTAGGCGATGGTGAGCGGATGCGGCGGGTAGCTGAAGAACACCTCCCCGTTCGCCTCGAGGTGCGAGGTGGGCTCGCCGTCGGTGACGATGAGCAGCACGGGCTGGGCGTTCGGGTGCTTGCGGAAGTGCCGGTTCGCCAGCAGCAGCGCGTGGTGCAGGTTCGTGCCTTTGTCCCACTCGGCCTCGAGGCCGGTGAGCTCCTCGATCGGCATCACCTGGGCCGATCGTCCGAAGGCGATCAGCTGCAGGTCGTCACCGCGGAAGCGACTGGTGATGAGGGTGTGCAGCGCGAGCGCGGTGCGCTTCATGGGCACCCAACGGCCGTCCATCGCCATCGAGAACGAGGTGTCGACGAGCAGCGCGACAGCGGCCTGCGTGCGCGCCTCGGTCTCCTGCACCTCGACGTCGCCGATCTCGATCCGCACGCCGTCCGCCGTCGACCCGCCCGAGCCGGCGACACGGGTGACCGCGTTCGTGATGGTGCGGGTCACGTCCCACGGCTCGGTGTCGCCGAACGCCCACTCGCGGGTCGAGCCCGACCGCTCCCCCGCCGCGCCGGCCTGCCGCACGTCGCGAGCACCCTGTCGCCCGGAGAGGCGCTGGGCGACGTCGCGCAGCAGCGCCTTGCCGAGCTGCCGCATCGCCTTGGGCGTCATGCGCAGCTGCCCGTCCGAGCCGCGCTTCATCGTGCCGGTGTCGCGGAGGGCTTTCTCGAGCTGCTGCAGCGTGCGGGCATCGACCACCGCATCTGCCCCGAGCTGACGCGAGAGCGCGTCGAGGTCGAGGTCGTCGAGCCGCGAGCCGTTGTAGGACTGGGCGAGCTGCTCGCTCAGCTCGTCGAGGTCGGCCAGGTCCTGGAAGACGCCGGTGCCGTCGCCGAGTCCGAGACCCTGCTCGCCGTCCATCCGCTCGGAGCCGCCCCAGTCCTCGCCGGGTCGGAGCGAGCGCAGCGTCTCGTCGAGCCGACCGAGTCCCTGCATCAGCTCGGGCGAGCCGAAGGCCTGCTGGGCGAGGGCGTCGAGCTCGTCGCGCTGCTCCTGGCTCATCGAGTTGCGCATCCGCTGCGCTGCGGCGGCCCGGGCGGCGAGCGCGTCGAGCAGCTCGTCGATGGTCCCCGGATGCTCGGGGAAGAACTCCCCGTGCTTCGCCATGAAGTCCTCGAACTGCTCCGGGGTGTCCTCTCCACGGGCGTGCGCCTCGAGCAGCTCGTTGAGGTCGGCGAGCATCGCGGTGATCGCCTCGCGGTCGGCGTCGCTCGCGTTCTCGAGGGCGTTCTTCATGCCCGCGAAGCGCTGGTCGAGCATCTCGCGGCCCAGCAGATCCTTGATCTTCTCGAAGTCGGCGCGGGCCTCCGAGCTCTTCCAGTCGTAGCCGTTCAGCTCGCTCACGGCGGCTGCCGCGGAGGACGGGAGGTTGTCGAGCTGCATCTGCGCGAGCGCGCGGTCGCCCTCGTCCATCAGCGCGTCGCGGGCGAGCTGCTTGCGCTCGGCCAGCACCGCCTTATCGAGCAGGTCCTTGATCTCCTGCAGGGTGCCGTCGAGGTTGTGCTCGCGGGTGAGGTCGCGCCGGCGCTCGGCAACGCGCCGGGCCAGGTCGTCGAGGCCGTTCTGGTCGCGTCCACCGCGGCGGAGGAACTCGCGGAGCGCCTGCTCGGGCGAGTAGCCCGCCATGACCTCCTCGCCGATGGCGTCGAGCGCCTCGGTGAGGTCGACCGGCGGCGCCAGAGGGTCGGGCCCGTCGACGTACCGCCCGTAGTGGGCGGCCCGGGTGAGGCGGCGGTTCGCCCTAGGCACGGTCGCGCATCCGCTCGTCGTGAACGGATGCGCGCACGACAGCTGCTCGCTCAGCCAGAGATCGCGCGGCCACAGCTCTCACGACAGCTGCCCGCTCAGCCATAGATCGTCTCGCCGCCGCCCGACTCCTTGCTCACCCGACGGGCGAGGTAGAGGCCCTCGAGGGCGAGCTCGATGGCGCCGGCGCGCTGGCCGTCGTTCGTGGCGCCGAGGCGGTCGCCGATCTCGTCGTAGAGCTCGGACTCGCCGAGCGAGGGCAGCCCGGCGAGGAAGTCGCGCGCGGCCACCTGCTCGCCCGTGGTGACGAGCGAGCCGCTCTCGAGTGCATCGACCAGCAGGGCGAAGTCGATGCCGCGGAAGTGCGCCCGAACGGTCTCGGCGGTCGCCGTGCGGAGGAGGTGGTCGAGGATCTCGTCCTCCCGACCCTCCTCGCCCGACTCGAACTCGATCTTGCCGCCGAGCACGTCGACCGCCGTCTCGAGGTCGACCGGGCGGGCCACGGCATCCGGCTCACCCTGGCGGGTCGCGCGGTGGATGGCGGCCGCCGCGATGGTCTCGGCTCCCGCGATCGAGAAGCGGGCGCTGACGCCGCTGCGCTGGTCGACCGACGCCGACTCCCGGAGGTTGCGGGTGAAGCGGGCGAGGATCTCGATGAGGTAGTCGGGCACGTCGGCGACGAGCTCGGCCTCCTGGCGGATGACGGCGATCTCGTCAGCCAGCTCGGTCGGGTAGTGGGTGCGGATCTCGGCGCCGAAGCGGTCCTTCAGCGGCGTGATGATGCGGCCGCGGTTCGTGTAGTCCTCGGGGTTCGCGCTCGCGACGACCAGCACGTCGAGCGGCAGCCGCAGCACGTAGCCGCGAATCTGGATGTCCCTCTCCTCCATCACGTTGAGCATCGCGACCTGGATGCGCTCGGCGAGGTCGGGCAGCTCGTTGATCGCGACGATGCCGCGATGGCTGCGCGGGATGAGGCCGAAGTGGATGGTCTCGGGGTCGCCCAGCGACCGCCCCTCGGCGACCTTCATCGGGTCGACGTCGCCGATCAGGTCGGCCACGCTCGTGTCGGGGGTGGCGAGCTTCTCGACGTAGCGCTCCTCGCGACGACGCCAGGAGATGGGAAGCCCGTCACCGAGCTCGGCCGCGCGGCGGAGGCTGACGCTGGTGATCGGGTCGTAGGGGTGCTCGCCGAGCTCGGATCCCTCGATCACGGGCGACCACTCGTCGAGCAGACCGGATAGCGTGCGGAGCAACCGGGTCTTGCCCTGGCCGCGCTCGCCGAGCAGCACGATGTCGTGCCCCGCGATGAGCGCGCGCTCCAGCTGCGGGATGACGGTCGACTCGAAGCCGTGCAGCCCCGGCCACGGGTCGCGGCCCTCCCGCAGGGCGTCGAGGAGGTTGTCGCGGATCTCGGTGCGGAGGGCCTTCTGAACATGCCCGGAAGCACGCAGTTCGCCGACCGTCGTCAGGGTTGGGCGCATCACGCGGGCAATGCTACGCCCGGTTTCCGGGGGTGATGTCAAGGTCTCAGGATGCGCGGCGGAGGGCTCATCCGAGCCCTCGTGTGCCGACATGACCCGGGCGTGCCTAGGATGCGAGGATGACCAGTTCAGCGTCCGCCCAGCGCACTCCCTGTAGATTACTGGTCTCGCGCGTGCGATCACGCGCGTTCTGGAGAGCCGCGGAGGATTCGTGACCGGCAATTCGACTACCCGATTCCGCAACGTGGCATTGCTGTCCGTTGCGAGCACGATCCCGTCGAGGGTGACCACCTCCGACGAGATCGAGCAGAAGCTCGCCGTGGCGCTCAAGCGCCTCAAGCTGCGGAGCGGTCTGCTGCGCCGCGTGGCCGGCGTGCTCGAGCGACGCAACTGGGGCCCGGGCGAGAGCTCGGATGCCGCGACCATCTCGGCCGGGCGCCGTGCGCTGGCCGAGGCCGGAATCGACGCCTCCGAGATCGGGCTGATGATCAACACCTCGGTGACCCGGCAGCACCTCGAGCCGTCGGTGGCCGTGCGCATCCACGACGGGCTCGGGCTGCCGAGCTCGGCCATCAACTTCGACGTCGCCAACGCCTGCCTCGGCTTCGTGACCGGGATGACCCTGGCCGCCGCGATGATCGAGTCGGGCCAGGTGAAGTACGCGCTGATCGTGAACGGCGAGGACGCCGACGAGATCCAGGTCAACACGATCGAGCGGCTGCTGCGCGACGACATCGACCGCGAGGCCTTCATGAGCGAGTTCGCCTCGCTCACCCTCGGCTCGGGGGCGGCGGCGGCCGTGATCGGGCCGGCCGACGCGCATCCGTCCGGCCACCGCATCCTGGGCGGGGTCACCCGGGCCGCCACCCAGTTCCACGAGCTCTGCGTCGGCAGCGTCGACGGCATGTTCACGGATGCTCGGGCGCTCCTGAAGGGCGGGCTCGACCTCGTGCTCTCCGCCTGGAAGGAGGCGCAGACCGAGTGGCGCTGGGGCAAGATGGACCGCTACATCACCCACCAGGTCTCCTCCGTGCACACCGACTCGATGGTGCGCGCCGCGACGCTCGACAAGAGCCGCGTGCCGGTGACCTACCCGCACCTCGGCAACGTGGGGCCGGCATCGATCCCGATCACGCTCGCCGAGGAGCAGAAGACGCTGAAGAACGGCGACCGCGTGCTGCTGATGGGCGTCGGGTCGGGGCTCAACACGGCTCTGATGGAGATCGCCTGGTGACGGTCTCGCCGTCGCCCGCCCGTTCCGCCGTCGCTCCCGCCGCCCTGCCTCCCGCCGGGCTCGACGGATTCGACACCGCCCACTCGCGGCTGTTGACCGTCGGCGACGACTCCTGGCACTACGTCGACACCGCGGATGCCCTGTCCGCCCTCGGGGCGGAGCCGGTCGGCACCGTGCTGGCGGTGCACGGCAACCCGACGTGGTCGTACCTCTGGCGGCACGTCGTCGCCGCGACCCTCGAGGCCGCTCGCTCGGGCGGCCCGGCCTGGCGCGTGGTCGCCGTCGACCAGCTCGAGATGGGGTACTCCTCGCGGAGCGGCCGCGCCCGCACCCTGCCCGAGCGCATCGAGGACCTCTCCGCCTTCACCGACGCCCTCGGCCTCACCGGGCCGGTCGTCACCCTCGGACACGACTGGGGTGGGGTGATCTCGCTCGGCTGGGCGACCACCCATCCCGAGTCGCTGGCCGGCGTGATGCTGCTGAACACCGCCGTGCACCAGCCTGCCGACGTGCCGATCCCGGCGCCGCTGCGGCTCGCCCGGGCCCGCGGGATGCTCGGCGCCGGCTCCGTACAGACCACCGGGTTCCTCGACGTGACGCTGTCGCTGGCCGCGCCGCCGCTGGCCCCTTCGGTGCGTGCGGGCTACCGGGCGCCGTACCCGACGGCCGCGCGCCGACGCGGGATCGGGGCGTTCGTCGCCGACATCCCCGTGGACGCCTCGCACCCGAGCCACGCGCGGCTGACGCGGCTCGCCGCCGACGTCGCCGCGCTGCGGGTGCCGGCGCTGATGCTCTGGGGGCCGCGGGATCCGATCTTCAGCGACCGCTATCTCGACGACCTGGTCGGGCGGCTGCCGCACGCGCAGGTGCACCGGTTCGAGGTCGCGGGGCATCTCGTGGCCGAGGACGCGCCGGTTGCGGAGTCGGTGCTGACGTGGCTGGGCGAGCACGTGGCGGATGCCGACCAGGTTGCGACGCCGGGCTCGGGCGCAGTGCTGGCTTCGGACGACGCCGCGACGGCCGACGGCGACCGCGCGGACCGCGCATCCGTCGAATTCGCACCGCTGTGGGCGCGGCTCGAGGAGCGGCGCGACGACCCGACCGACGCCGTGATCGAGCTGCGCGGCGAGGGCGTGCGGCGCGCGTCGTGGCGCACCCTGAACGACCGCGTCACCCGCCTGGCCACCGGGCTGCACCGCCTGGGTGTGCGGAAGGGCGACCGCGTCTCGCTGCTGACGACCCCCGGCGCGACGCTGACCGCCGTCGTCTACGCCTGCCTGCGGCTCGGCGCCGTCGTGGTGGTGGCCGACGCCGGGCTCGGCGTGCAGGGGCTCGGCCGGGCGCTCCGCGGCGCCTACCCCGACTACGTCATCGGCGAGACCCGCGGGCTGGCGGCGGCGCGGGCGCTGGGCTGGCCGGGCATCCGCATCTCGACTGCGCGGTTACCCCGCGCCTCGGCGCGGGCGCTCGGCGTGACGGTGAGTCTCCGCGAGCTGCTCGACGGCCCGGCCGTCGCCCTGCCCGCGGCACCCGGCCCGTCCGACCCGGCGGCCATCCTGTACACCTCCGGCTCGACCGGGCCCGCGAAGGGTGTCGTCTACACCCACGCCCAGCTCTCCGCGGTGCGCGACGCCCTCGGCGAGCACTTCGCCGTCACCCCCGAATCAGGGCTCGTCACCGGCTTCGCGCCGTTCGCGCTGCTCGGGCCGGCCCTCGGTGCGCGGTCGTCGACCCCCGAGATGGACGTCTCGGCACCCCGCACGCTGACCGCCCGCGCGGTGGCGGCGGCGGTCGCGGCAGCCTCGGCCGACATCGTGTTCCTCTCCCCCGCGGCCATCCTGAACGTGGTGGCGACCGCCGACGGTCTCGACCCGGGCGAGCGCACGGTGCTCGGGGGCGTGCGCACGGTGCTGTCGACCGGGGCGCCGGTGAGCGAGCGGATGCTCTCCGACCTCGTCGATCTCATGCCGAACGCGACGGCGCATGCCATCTACGGGATGACCGAATGCCTGCTGGTGTCGGACATCACGCTCGAGGACGTGCGGGCGGTGCGTTCGGCCGCGTCGGCCGCGGTGTCTGCTTCGGTTGATTCGGCGTCTCGGGACGAGGGGGTGTGCGTCGGGCATCCGATCGCCGGGGTCGAGGTGCGGATCAGCTCGCTCGACGCCCTCGGGCGCGCGGCCGGCTCGCCGTCGACGTCGGCCGGCGTGCTCGGCGAGGTGCTGATCTCGGCGCCGCACCTCAAGAGCGGCTACGACCGGCTCTGGCTGACCGATCGCGAGGCGGTGCGCGACACGCCCTCGGGCGGACGGTGGCATCGCACCGGCGACGTCGGGCACCTCGACGCCGACGGGCGGCTCTGGATCGAGGGACGGCTGCGGCACGTGATCGCGACCTCCGACGGGCCGGTCGCCCCGGTCGGTGCCGAGCAGGCGATCGAGACGGTGGACGCCGTGCGCCGCGCCGCGGTGGTCGGGGTGGGTCCGCAGGGCCTCCGGCAGTTCGTCGCCGTCGTCGAGGCCGAGCCCCGCGCGCGCCGGGCCTCGCTCGCCGCGCCCGAGCTGGCGCGGGACGTGCGGGAGTCGACCGGGCATCCACTCGTCGCGGTGTTCTCGGTCGCGCAGCTGCCGACGGACATCCGGCACAACTCGAAGATCGACCGTGCCGGGTTGTCGCGCTGGGCCGAGGCCGCGCTCGAGGGCCGGCGGCTGAGCGCGCCGTGACCGTCCTCGTCACCGGTGCGAGCGGGCTGCTCGGGCGGGCCGTCGCGGCGGAGATCGTCGCGCGCGGGCAGAGCGTGCGCACGCTTCAGCGGCGGCCGTCGGACCTGGCGACCGTCACCGATCTCGCGGGGTCGGTGACGGACGCCGACGCGGTCGCGCGGGCGGTCGAGGGCGTCGACGCGGTGGTGCACCTGGCCGCGAAGGTCTCGCTCGCGGGTGACGCCGAGGAGTTCACGGCGGTCAACGTGGAGGGCACCGGGCTGCTGCTCGAGGCCGCCGAGCGGGCGGGCGTCGAACGCTTCGTGCAGGTCTCGTCGCCGTCCGTCGCGCACGCGGGCCACTCGCTCGTGGGGGCCGGCGCCGACCCGGCCGACCCGGTGAGGGCGCGGGGCCTGTATGCGCGCACGAAGGCCGAGGGCGAGCTGCTCGCGCTAGCCCGCGACAGGCCGGGGTTCGCCGTCGTCGCCGTGCGGCCGCACCTCGTCTGGGGGCCGGGCGACACCCAGCTCGTCGAGCGCGTCGTCGACCGGGCGCGGCACGGCCGACTGCCGCTGCTCGGCGACGGCACGGCTCTCATCGACAGCACCTACGTCGACAACGCCGCCACGGCGATCGCGTCCGCGCTGGAGCGGGCCGCGCATCCGGAGGCCCACGGCCGCCCCTTCGTCGTCACCAACGGCGAGCCGCGCCCCGTCGCCGAGCTGCTCGCGGGCATCTGCCTCGCGGCTGGCGTGCAGCCGCCGCGCTGGAGCGTGCCGGCCGGCCTGGCCCGCGCCGCCGGCGGCGCCGTCGAGCGCTGGTGGGCGCTGCGCCCCGGCGCGGACGAGCCGCCCATGACGCGCTTTCTCGCCGAACAGCTCTCGACCGCGCACTGGTTCGACCAGCGCGCCACCCGCCACGCGCTCGCCTGGGCCCCGGCCGTCTCCCTCGACGAGGGCTTCCGCCGTCTGGCGGCCCACTACGCCCGCCCCTGACCCCGAGCTGCTTCCGTTGTCGGTGGTCATGCGTTGACTATTCTTCATGAAACGCTCATCGGAGGGTCGACGAGACGCTCGGTTCTATATAGAGTCTCTATACAGAAGAGAGGTGGTGCGGAATGGCGATCACGTCCATCGACATCGACAAGCAGCTCCTGCACGACGCCCGGGAGCTCCTCGGAGCGTCGTCGAACCGGGAGGCGGTGCAGCGCGCCCTCGAATACACCGTGACGATGCAGCGTCAGCAGCGCGCCCTCGATCGCATCTCGAGCCGCGCCTTCACCGAGGAGCAGATGAACGCGGCCAAGGTCGACTACTCCGCCTCGTGACGCAGCGCGCCTCCGCGGTGCTACCCGAGCGGCGAGGCTACCTCGTCGACAACAGCATCCTGCAGAAGCTCTCGCGGAGTCCCGCCATCCTGCAGCGCTTCCGCGACATCACAGCGACGCATCCGATCTTCACGTGTCCTCCGCAGGTGCTCGAGTACTGCTGGTCGGCGCGCGATCCCGCCGAGTACGCCGAGCTGCGCACCGACGTCGAGCTCTACACCCCCGCCGCCGTCGCCCCGCCGACCAGTGCGGTGCTCGACGTTCAGCAGGCCCTCTGGAACGCAGGGCTCGCGCGCGGGGCCGGCAACGCCGACGTGCTGATCGCGGCGTACGCGATCGCGAACGACTTGACCGTGCTGCACTCCGACCACGACTTCGAGCACATCCAGCGCGCCCTCGCGCCGGCGGTCTCGCTCAAGCAGGAGTTCGTGGCGGAGTAGCAGATGAGCGAGGTCGGCCGCGGCGGGCGGAGAGGGCCGTGGCCAGGAGGGCGCGGGCTCGGTCGTCGAAGGAGTGGGCGCGGGCCGTGGCCGCCGCGTTGAGGAGGAGGGCGGCGGGCGAGGGCCAGCGCGGGGAGGCCGGGTCGAGCAGGGCCGCGAGCTCCTCGGTCGAGCGGTAGATCTGCACCGAGCCGCCGAACTCGGTGGGCAGCCCGCGCACGTCGTCGCTGATCACGCGAGCGCCCGTCGCGACCGCGTCGAAGAGGCGGTTCGAGACGAAGCCGTCGCGGGCCATGTCGTCCCAGTGGTCGTTCAGCACCACCCGCGCCCGGCGATAGGCCGCCGGCACCTCGGCGTTGTCGAGGAACTCGGCCGCGACGTAGGAGGTGTCGATGAACTCCTCCCAGCCGTCGCCGTAGATCGTGAGGTCGGCACCGACCTCGAGCGCGTCCCGGATGATCGGCCGGAACACCGCGCGGGTCTTGCCGACGAACAGCGCGGCGATGTCCTGCTCGCCCGGCTCGGGGTGGAAGCGGCCGGGGTCGGTCGCCTGGAGGAGGGGCTGCACCTCGCGGCCGGGCACGGACATCCGCTCCGCCCAGTCGACGCTCGCGGCGAACCGTGCTGCCCAGTCGAGCCCCAGCTCGGCGTCACCGAGCAGTTCGGGGTGGCTGATCACCCAGAGGATGTTGACCGCGCCCGGCACGAGCACCGGCGGACGCAGCCCGACGAGGTGCACGACGACGTCGTCGGGCACCCGTTGCACGGGCCGTCTGCGAGACTCGAAGCGGTCGACGTAGACGGTCTGGCCGAGACGGCGGAGGCTCGCCGCGAGGTCGTCGGCATAGAAGACGTCGCCCCAGACGTCGCCCGTCCAGTCGTCGGGCGCCGAGATCTTCACGGCCCAGGTCAGGCGGGGCCGGCCGAGCACGATGGACAGCCGTCGGCTCGTGCGCGCGGCCGCCCAGGCGAGCGACTTGCGGGCACGGTCGGTGAGGCCCGCTGCAGCGAAGCGCACACGGTCCCCTCTCGTCATGTCCCTCTTCGAGGCTAGCGCGATCACGCGGGCGGGCCGCGCAGGCCGCGCCCTTGGTCGACCCGCGAGCAGTGGATGCTTGCGCCGCGGCCGAGAGTGAGTGTACAGTCACTCTCATGTCACCCCGAGCATCCGTCCTCTCCACCGCCGAGGTGCGGCGACCCCTCGTCGCCGACGCCGCCCTGAGCGCCTTCGCCCGCGGCGGCTACCACGGCACGACGGTGGCCGACGTCGCCCGGGCGGCAGGCATCTCCCCCGCGTACGCCTTCAAGCTCTACCCCCGCAAGGAGTCGCTGTTCGTCGCAGCACTCGAGGCATGCTTCGCCGAGATCGTCGTCGCGCTCGAACGCGGCGCCGAGGCAACGGGCGAGCAGTCACCGCGGGGAATACTCGACGCCATGGGAGACGCCTACGCCGAACTGATCGGCGATCGGCGTCTGCTCATGCTCCAGGTGCACGCCCAGTCGGTCGCCGACGTCCCCGAGATCGGCGCCGCGCTGCGGGCCGGCCTCCGCACGGTCACGAACCTCGCCAAGTCGCGCACCAACGCCTCCGACGAGGACGTGCAGCGCTTCGTCGCCTACGGGCAGCTCTGCCACCTGATCGTCACGGCCGGCGTCGAGGACGTTCCCGAGCAGTGGGCCGCCATCCTCTCCGCCGGCATCAGCCACCCCTGACCCCCGACCACCCTCCTCCGGGAGGGTTCTTCTTCGCCCCCAACAGTGAGTGAACAGTCACTCTACGAAAGGATCATCATGACCTCCCTCCTCCCTGACGTCCGCAGCACGCGCCGCTGGCTAGCCCTCGGCGTGCTGGCCCTCGCCCAGTTCCTCGTGGTGCTCGACGCCTCGATCGTCAACATCGCCCTCCCGGTGCTCGGCGAGCAGCTGCGCATGGACACCGCCGCCCTCGCCTGGGTCATCACCGCCTATGTGCTGGCCTTCGGCGGCCTGCTGCTGCTCGGCGGACGCCTCGCCGACCGCTACGGTCACCGCCGGGTGTTCCTCGTCGGCGTCGCCGGGTTCATCGCCGCCTCGGCACTCGCCGGGCTCTCGAGCGGCAGCGCGATGCTTCTCGCAGCGCGGGCGGTGCAGGGAGCATCCGCCGCCCTTCTGGCACCCGCGGCCCTCGCCCTGCTCACACAGCTCTTCCCCGAGACCCGCGAGCGCACCAAGGCGCTCGGCGTCTGGGGCGGTGTCGCCGGTATCGGCTCGGCGGCCGGCGTGCTGCTCGGCGGCGTGCTCACGGCCGCCTTCGGCTGGCAGTCGGTGTTCTTCGTGAACGTGCCGATCGGCGCGGCCGTGCTGGTCGCCGTGCCGCTGCTCATCACCCGCGACCGCGCCGGGCGTCCGTCGCGGCTCGACCTGCCGGGAGCCACCACCATCACGGCGGCGCTCGTGGCCGCGGTCGGGGCACTCAGCTCGGTCGAGCAGCTGGGGGCCGCGCATCCGCTCACCCTCGCCCTGGCCGTCGCCGCGCTCGGTCTTGGCACCGCCTTCGTGCTGATCGAGCGCCGCAGCCCGGCGCCGCTGGTGCCGCTGGACGTGTTCCGCAACGGCAACCTCACCGTCGGCAACCTCGTGATGCTGCTGGTCGGCGCGGCGACCGTGGCGCTGTTCTTCGCCCTGTCGGTGTTCATGCAGGCCGTTCTCGGCTACGACGCCCTCACCGCGGGGCTCGCGCAGCTCCCCCTCGCCGGCGCCCTGGTCGTCGTGGCCGGCCTCGCACCGGTCGTGATCGCCCGGGCCGGCGCCCGCAGCACGCTGATCGGCGCCCTCGTGCTGCTGGCCGCCGGGCTCGTCTGGCTGGCGGCCGCACCGTCCGACGCGGGCTTCGTCGCCCAGCTCCTCGGCCCGTCGGTGCTCATCGGCATCGGCCTCGGCGGGGCCTTCGTCACCACCACGCAGCTCTCCGTCGACGGCGTCGAGGGCGGCGAGTCGGGCCTCGCAGGCGGCCTCGTCAACACCAGCCAGCAGATCGGCGGGGCGCTCGGGCTCGCGGTGCTGGCCACGGTGGCGGCGTCGCGCACCGAATCGCTCGTAGCCTCGGGGGCGTCGGTTCCGGATGCTCTGACCGGCGGCTTCTCCTGGCTGTTCCTCGGGGCGGCCGGGGTGGCGCTCGCGGCGGCGGTCGTGGCGGGGTTCAGTCGGTCGGGAGCCGCGTCGCCCCGCTGAGGCCACGGCGACGGCGCCCGTCACCGGCCCGTCGCCCGGAGGGACAGGGGTCGGTCGGTTTCGCATTGTGGACAGCGAGCCGGCCGGCCCCTTCTCCGTCCGCCCGGGCCGCCGGAGGCTGGAACGATGGATGGCGAAGCCCGACCCGACGAATACGGGGAACTGTACGAGCAGTTCGTCGGCGAGCGGGGCATCGACCACGACCCTGCCGGGTGGAGCGATGACGACGTCGCGGCGTGGCGGCAGGAGTACCGGCAGTGGGAGAACGAGGGCCGAGACGCCTCGGCCGGGGTGCCGCCGCTGCCGTCCGGCGCGATGGCCTTCGAGGCGGAGGGGCTCCCCTTGGAGGTCGCGGCGATCGGTTCCGGGGCCTGGGCGGTGCGGCGGCCCGGGGACCACGCGACCCTCGCCATCCTGACCGAGACCAAGTCAGTCAGCGGGCCGCGCTTCACGCTGCTCGGTCCGGGTGTCGACGTGTCGGGGCCGGACTGGCGCGGGCTGCTGCAGGAGCTGCCGCCGGATCGGACCTGATGAGGCCAGCGCGGGACCGTTCCGCGGGAGACTGAGCTCATGGTGGACGAGCAGCAGCGCAGACAGGCCGCGCACGAAGACGGAAGCGGTGCATCATCGGCGGACCGCGACGCGACGACGGCCGACGAGATCGCACCGATCGTGACGCCTGCCGCTCGGCCGTTGGGGTTCTGGCCCGGGCTGCCGTACGCCGAGCGCCCGGAGGGCGGGCTGCGGCTCGACGTTCTGGCACCCGCGGGACCGGACGGCAGGACGGGGCAGGCGGGGGGCCCGGTGCCCGGAGCATCCGCTCGGCCCCTCGCCCCGGTCGTGGTCTTCCTGCACGGCGGGGGCTGGCACGAGGGCGACCGGGGGGCGGCGCTGCACCCGTGGCTGAACCCGCTGCTGGCGGCGCGGGGGTTCGTGACCGTCGCGCCGACGTACCGACTGAGCGGCACGGCCGTGTGGCCCGCCGCACTGGAGGACGCGCGAGCCGCCGTGGTCTGGACGATCGAGCACGCCGAGGAGTTCGGCGGCGACCCGGCGCGCGTCGGCGTGTGGGGCTTCTCGGCGGGCGCGCAGCTCGCGGCGCTCGTCGCGCTGGAGGCGTCGAGCGGAGTGCGGGCAGCCGCCGTCGCCGCGTGCCCCGCCGATCTGCGCTCCGCGGATATCGCCGGGGACAACGAGGTGACGCGCCTCCTGGGGGTGCCCGCGACGCCCGAGCGGCTGGCTGCGCTCAGCGCCGTCACGCTCGTGCGGGCGCCGACGGTGCCGTTCTCGATCGTGCACGGCACGGCCGACGAGATCGTGCCGTTCTGGCAGGGGGTGGCGCTGCGGGACGCTCTCCGGGCGGCCGGCGGGATCGCCGAGTGGCACGCCGTCGAGGGCGGGCGGCACAGCTGGGCCGACACCCCGTCGGCGGGCCTCGACGAGGGGGCGCCGAGCTTCGGCTCGCTCGCGGCCGACTTCTTCGAGCGGATGCTCTGACCGCCGCCCGCTCATCGCCGGCGTTTCGCGGTCAGGTCTTCGGGGCGATCAGTTCGTCGGGCCCTTCGGTTCGCCGGGCCCTTCGGTTCGCCGGGCGGCGGGCGGGGCGGCAGGTCAGGAGGCGGCGGGGAGGGCTGCGTGGCCGGCGGCTGCCGCGCGGTCGAGGTAGGCCGCGAAGTCGTCGGGGGCGATGAGCTGCTCGCGAGCAAGCGCGGTAGTGGCGGCGGCGGCCAGGGCCGGAGCGGCGGCCACGGCGGGGTCCGCCTCGGGCTCCCGAGCAGGGGCCGCGCGGAGGGTGTGGCGGAGGTGGGCGATCGCGCGGGACGCGAAGGTGCCGGGCGGGTCGAGCCAGACGAGCAGGAAGTGGCCGCCCGGGACGTCGAGGCACTGCCAGGGCATCTCGCCGAAGCCGACGCCCTCGACGAAGGCGGGGGCCTCGCCGAAGGTCAGCGGGCGGGCGTCGAGGCTCGCCCACATCTCGCGGAAGTCGGCGTCGCGCACCGAGAGGTCGCCGACGATCTCCTGCAGGCGGGGGTCGTTCGGGTCGCCGTGGTACCGCAGGGCCGCGACGGCGGCGCGGGCGGTGCGGCGCCAGCCCTCGAGTCCGCGTCCCTCCGGCGGGGCGAGGAACGCCGCCAGGACGCAGTTGCCCCCCGCGACCGCGAAGCTCGGCTGCAGGGCGTGTGCGAGGTCGTTGGCGACGAGCAGGTCCTGGTTGCGGTCGAGGACGTAGACGGGGGCATCCGACCACTGCTCGACGAGGCGGTGCACCAGGTCGCTCACCGGTGGGACGGGGCGGGCGAGTGACATCGGCGGCGCCGGCAGGGCGAGGCGGTAGAAGTAGGCGGCCGCGTCGGCGTCGAGGCGGAGGGCCCGGGTGAGGGAGGCGAGCACCTGCTCGGAGACCTGGTGGTGGCGGCCCTGCTCGAGGCGGATGTAGTACTCGCGGCTGATCCCGGCGAGGTCGGCGACCTCTTCGCGGCGGAGTCCGGTGACGCGGCGGCCGGGTTCGGCGACCAGGCCGACGTCGGCCGGCTGGAGCTGGGCGCGGCGGCCGCGCAGGTACTCGCCGAGGGTGGGCGCCACCGAGGCGGGCTGGGGGCCGCGGCGGGCCGACGGGAGGGCGGGAGCTGCGCGCATGTCGTTCCTTCGGGATCGCATCCGGAGTAGCGGTGCTCGAATCCTATTGGATTTTTTCGCTCCGTGCAGGGTCGGCGAGAACGCTCTCGAAGCGGCCCGGCGGAACTCCCGGCCAGAGCGGGTCAGAGCGCGTCAGAGGGCACCTGCACCGCGTACTTGAACCCACGGTGCGAGCCCACGAAGCCGAGCCGCTCGTAGAATCGGTGCGCATCGGTTCGCGCCTCGTCCGAGGTCAGCTGCACGAGCGCGGCGCCGAGGGCCGGGGCCGCGACGTCGGTGGTCCAGCGCATCAGGGCCGAGCCGATGCCCGCCGACCGCCGCCCGCTGCTCACCCGCACCGCCTCGACGAGCAGCCGGGTCGCACCGCGCCGCGAGAGGCCCGGGATGCGCGTCAACTGCATCATCGCGACCACGTCCCCGCCCGGTCCGACGGCGACGACGAGGTCGTTCGAGGCGTCGGCGAGGGTCTCGACGAGGCCTGCCCGGTAGGCCGCGGTGTCGGACTCGTCGGCCTGGTCGCCGCGGGAGGCGCTGATGGCGTCGTCAGCGAGCAGCCGCATCAGGGCGTCGAGGTCCTCGACGGTTGCGCGACGGAGGGTGACGGCGCCACCCGGGGTCTCGAGCGGCACGGGCAGGGCGAGGGAGGCGAGCACGCATCCAGTCTTCCATCGCTCGAGTGAGTGCGGCCGGGCAGGCGTGCGACGCGGCCCGCCGCGGCACGTGCAACGCAGCTCGACAGACGTGGGAGGAGGTTGCGACGCGGGTCGTGCCGGCACGGGCATCCGGGTGCGTAGCCTCGCTGCATGCCGAGCCAGAAGAACCCCGCCCACGTCCCCTCCGGCGCGAGCCCGCTGCGGAGGGCCGCCGCCGAGGCGGGCGGCACGTTCCTGCTCGTCTTCGGCCTGATCGGAGCCGCCCTGCTCACCTCCCCCGACTCGAACGGCGTCGCCGCCCAGCCCGGCACGGGGCTGCTCGGCGTCGCGGTAGCCCTGGGGCTCACCGTGGCGATCGGAGCCGCCGTGGTGGGCCCGGTGTCGGGCGGGCACTTCAACCCCGCCGTCACCCTCGGGGTCGCGGTGGCCGGGCGGCTGCGCTGGGGGCTCGTGCCGGTGTACCTCGCCGCCCAGGTGGTCGGCGGGGTCGCCGGCGCCGCGCTCGTGCGCGCCCTGCTGCTCGGCAGCGACGACGGCGGGGCCGCGGCGGTTCGCGCGGGCTTCGCCTCGACGGGGTACGGGATGCTCTCCCCCGGCCATTTCGGCCTTCTCCCGGTCGCGGCCATCGAGCTGATCGCGACCGCGGTGCTGGTCGTCGTGGTGCTGACCACGACCCACCCCACGACCGGCACACCGCTCGCCCCGCTCGTGATCGGCGGCACGCTGACGCTGATGCTGTTCGTCGCCCTGCCGATCGACAACGCCTCACTGAACCCCGCCCGCTCGCTCGCCACCGCGGTGTTCGGCGGCGGCGACTGGATGGCGCAGCTCTGGGCCTTCCTCGTCTTCCCCGTTCTGGGCGCGGTGATCGCGGCGGGGCTCTACCGCGTGGCGGTGGAGGGGCGGGAGTCCGCGGCGCCGGCCGCGGCACCGGAGGCGGCGGGGCCCGGCGCCGCCCGAGCCGCCGCACCGGCCGCCTCCACCCCCGCCTGAGCTCCGCGCCCCCACGGCAGCGGCAGCCGCCCGGCCAGCTGCAGCACGCACAGCGTGCTCACGAGCACCGCCAGGGCGAGAGCGCCGAGCGGCAGCAGCAGGCCCTCGGGGTCGGTGAGGGCATCCGGAACCAGCCCCGGCTCGTCGCGGGCCGCCGTCAGCGCGGTGGCCGCCGGAAGCGCCGCGGCAGGCGCCCCGGCAGCAGGCGCCGCACCCCCGGCCGACGGCGCAGCGGGCGGGCGGGCGACGGGGGTGTTCGAGGGGTCGGCACCGTTCGGGGCCGGCGGGGCGGGGGGAACGATCGCGGGGGCGGTCGCGTCGTAGTTGACGATGAGCGGGGTCGCGGGCTTGGCGGGGTCGCGCTGCCCGCCCGAGCTGAACCAGTACGAGGCCTGCCCGGTGAGCTGCTGGAACGCCACGAAGTCCGCCGGGAACGACCCCCAGTACGCCTCGTTCACGGCGCTCGGCGCGACCTGCCCCGGGTCGCCGCTCCGCACGCCGAGGTATTCGGGCTGGGCGGTGAATCCGCCGGCGGTGCCGAGATCGACTCCGCGCAGCTCGGCGAGCACGACCTCGCGGGCCGGCAGCGGTTCCCATTTCGTCAGGTCGTCCATGCTCGTGCCGTAGCCGCCGAGCGTCGCGACGAGGCGGCCCGTGCCGTCGGGGGCGACGGTGAGGGTAGGGTCGGTGGCTGTCCAGTAGGTCATGCCGCCGTAGAAGGCGACGGTGAACGAGCCTGACCAGCGGATGCGCGCCCCACCCGGCCCGACCTCCCCGACTCCCCCGTCGATCACGACCTGGCTGCTCGTCGAGGCCGTGAGCGAGCCGGCACTGACCGGGGCGCCGCTCGGGTCGAGGCAGCGGGTCGCGAAGTCGGCGGTGCGCCAGGTTCCGGATGCGGTGGCCTTCTCGATCCGCACATCCCCGCTCTCGGCGGCGTAGAGTCCGTCGTCGGCACCCCACACCCGCGCGCCCCCGGCGTCGCCCGCCGCCCCGGCGCTGAGAAAGTTGCACCCGCCGGCGAACGACCCGCTACTCGCCTCGCGGTTGAGGCCCCACCGCAGCTGGGCGTTCGCGACTTGCCCCGCGCCGCCCTCGCCGCCCTCGGGCACGGTGACGGTGATGGGTCGGTCGCCCCCGTCGGGCGCGGGCGCGCCGTCGACCGCGGCTGCCGTGTCGGTCGCAACGGGTCCGGATGCGGTGGCCGCCGTGCCGGGGCCCGCTGCGGCGAGCAGGGCCCCGGCTCCCACCGCGACCACGAGGGCGAGCGCTGCGCGGATCGCGGCCCTTCGCGCCGCCCTCACCGCCGCACCGTCTCGAGCACCTCGGTGTCGGCCGCGGCGCCGCCGGCCGCGGCCGGTGCGGCAACGCCGGCGGATGCGGCCAGCGGGGCCGGGCGGGCGGCCGCACGGCGGGCGCGCCGGCGGCGGGACGCGCGGACGAGGGCCGTGACGAGGCTCGTCAGCAGGAGCACGGCCGTCACGAGGAGGGCCACCGAGAGTGCGATCCAGAGCCACGGCGGCACCGCCGGCGACGCCGTCACGGCCGGGAGGAGCGGCGCGGCGGCAGCCGCCGCCTGCACCGTCACCTCCGTCTGGGCCACCGCCCCCGAGGCGGCCCCGGTGAGGATGAGCACGTGGGTTCCTGCCCGGATATCTGCCGGGACGTCGAGCACCGCCGCGACCTCCCCGGCCGCGCCCGCGACCAGCGGGCCGACCGCCGCGACCCCGTCGTCGAGCGTCGCCACGACCTGCTCGCCAGGGGTGAAGCCGCGGCCGGCGAAGCTGAGCGCGTTGCCCGCGATCGCGGTCGCGGCCGTGTAGCCGACGCGGGCCGCCGACGCGCCCGAGGCGGAAGCGGCGGCGAGCGCATCCGCCGAGCCCGCCCCAGCACCCGCACCGGCCGACCCGCCGCCGGCGGCCCCCGCACCCGCACCCGCACCAGCGCCCGCACCGCCGGATGCACCGGCCCCCGCCGCGAACGTGATCGGCGTGAACGTCTCGTTACCCGCGTTCTTCACCCCGTGCGCCCCGATCGTGATGATGCCGCACTGCACCTCGCGGCAGTTCACCGAGCCGACGTCGCCGTTGCGGTCGCGACTCTCGAAGCTCGCCCCGGGGATGACGAGGTCGACGCTCCAGCCGCCCGAGGCGTCCATCACGGCGTTGGCGGCGTCGGCCGTGTCGCTGCCGGGGAAGGCGACGAAGCGCTGGAAACCGGCGTTGTCCTTCGCCTCGCTGTCGGGCACGTAGCGGTAGTCGGCGCCGACCTCGCCGCCCTGGCTCGGCCGCCAGGAGGCCGGGTCGACCCAGCCGAAGAGCACGTACACGCCGCCGAAGCCGCCCGTGATCGACTGGAACCCGCTGCCGGTGACCGTCACCGGCGTCGCGTAGTCGGGATCGGCGGTCGCGGTGCCCTCGGCGTTCGCGACGCTGACCGAGCCGGTCGCGTGCGCCGGCGGCGCGCTGAGGGGCGCGACCACCGTGGCCACGACGAGAGCGCCGACGAGTGCGACGCCGCCGCCGAGAACGGGCCGGCGCAGGCGGGTGTCAGTCATGGGTGATTCCTCCGAGGACCGTGGTGAGAGGGCCGGGCGAAAGGGCCGGGCGACCGGGCCGGCCGCACGAGCAGCGTCCCGTCGACCTGGTGCACGAGGATCGGATGCCGGTACACCGCGCTCAGCAGCGCCGCGTCGAGCGCCTCGACGGGCGGCCCGTCGGCCCGCACGCGCCCGCCCTCGAGCACCACGACGCGGGTGGCGTGCGCAGCCGCGAGGTCGAGGTCATGCAGCACGACGACGGCCGATCCCCCGGCGTCGGTGTGGGCGCGCAGGTGCCCGAGCAGCCGCTCCTGGTGCCGGATGTCGAGGCTCGCCGTCGGTTCGTCCAGCAGCACGAGCTCGCAGCCCTGCGCCCGCACCCGGGCCCACGCGGCACGGGCCTGCTCGCCGCCCGACAGTTCGGGCAGGCGTCGGTGCTGCAGCGCGTCGAGCTCGGCGTCGTCGACGGCGGCGTCGACCCGCTCCGACTCCTCGACCGGCCCGAGCGACGGCCACGGCGCGAGTCCCATCGCCACGACCTCGCGAACAGTGAAGGGGAACGAGACGTCGTTCGACTGCGTCAGCACCGAGCGGATGCGCGCCAGATCCCGCGCCCGCCACGACGCCACGGCGCGGCCGTCGACCGCCACCCTGCCGGAGGTCGGCGTGACGTCGCCCGCCAGCACGTGCAGCAGCGTCGACTTGCCCGCCCCGTTCGGCCCGACGAGCGCGACGAGCTCGCCCGCGCCGATCCCGAGCGACACCGAGTCGAGGATCGCGCGCCCCTCCACCTCGAGCCCCACCCCGTCGGCCACGATCCGCGCCGCCACCACCTTCCGCATCACGCCCACCCGCCCGACCGCCGCCGCGTGCGCCGGATCAGCCAGAAGAAGAACGGTCCGCCCACGAGCGCGGTGAGCATCCCGAGCGGCAGATCGGCGTACGGCACCGCCGTGCGCGCTACCAGGTCGGCCGCGAGCAGCAGCAGTGCCCCGCCCAGCGCGCTCGCCACGATCAGCCGCCGATGCCCCGGACCGAGCAGCATCCGCATCAGGTGCGGCACCACGAGCCCGACGAACGCGACGATCCCGCAGAGCGCCACGGCCGCGGCCGTCAGGATCGCGATCACCACGATCGCGATCACCCGCGTCGACTCCACCTTCACGCCGAGGTGCCTGGCCTGCCGCTCGCCCAGCGCCATCAGGTCGAGTCGCCGCGCGAGCAGCAGCGCGAACACCGTGCCCGCGAGGCAGATCGGAAGCACGATCGCCACGTCCTGCCAGCGGCTGCCGTTCAGCGAGCCGAGCTGCCAGAACACGATCTGCTCGCGCTGCTGCGTCGACGCGGCGAACATCAGGAACGCGATCCCGGCACCGGCCACGGCGGTCACCGCGATGCCGGTCAGGAGCAGCGTCACCACCTCGGTGCGCCCCCGCGACCGGGCGGTCAGGTACACCAGCAGCGTCGCGGCGAGCCCGCCCGCGAAGGCGAAGACCGGCGCGGTCAGGATGCCGAGGAACGTCGCCCCCAGCACGATCGCCGTGCTCGCCCCGAGCGCCGCCCCGGCCGACACCCCCACCACCCCCGGCTCGGCGAGCGGGTTGCGGAACACGCCCTGCATGACGACCCCGCCCACCGCGAGTGAGGCACCGACGACCGCCGCCATCGCGATCCGCGGGAAGCGGATGGCCCACAGCGTGGCATCGGCGTTCGGATGCACGGGCACCGCCGGCACGGGCAGCACCGCCGGGGCGCCCACCCCGGCCAGCAGTTCGTTGCCGTGCAGTGCGAGCGACCCCACGATCTCCGGCACCGGGACCGGCAGCTGCCCGGTGCCGGCCGAGACCACCGCGAGCACCACGACGCCGACGGCGAGCAGCAGCACCGTCAGCCGGTACCGGGCGGCGCCGGGCGCGGCCGGGCCGACCCGGGGCCCAGGCGGAGGTGAGGGCGGAGTCGGCACCGCCACCGGGGCGACCGTGGCGGTCACCGGGCGGCATCCGGAGCGTAGAGACCGACGGCGAGCGCCTCGAGCACCCGGGCGCTGTCGGGCCCGAAACTGAGGATCTGCGAGTCGGGCATGTCGACCACCCGGCGGTGCTGACCCGCCGGCGTCTGCTGCAGGGCGGGCACGGCCTCGAGCAGCCCGTCGACGCCGTCGACCGATTCGAGGCCGCCCGTCATCACGAGCACGAGGTCGGGCGCGGCAGCAACGAGCCCCTCGTCGGTGAGGGGCCGCATGCCGATCCAGCCGATCTCGGCCGAGACGTCGATGCCGCCGAGCGCGGTGACCAGGTCGTCGGCGCCCGAGCCCTGACCGAACAGGTAGTAGACGCCGGCCTGCCCCCGCACGTAGAGGAAGACGATGCGCAGCCGCTCGGCGGGGTCGGCGGGCGCGACGGCGGCGATGGCCGCGACGGCGGCGTCGATCTCGGCCCCCGTGCGTGCGGCGAGCTGGTCGCCCCGCGCAGGCACCCCGAGCCCGGCGGCGACCTGACCGATCAGCTCGCCGGTGCCCGCGAGCGAGCGGTGCGAGTCGACCACGATCACGGGCACCCCGGTGTCCCGCAGCTGCAGAATCGTGTCCCACGGACCCAGGCTCGTGTCGGTGACGATCACGGTCGGCGCCAGCGCGAGGATCGCCTCGGCGTTCAGGTCGTGCCCGTTCTGCGTCACGAGCGGCCGGTCGGCGATCTCAGCGAAGCCGCTCGAGACGTCGCGACCCACGACCTGCTCGCCGAAGCCCAGCTCGAACACGATCCGCGAGAGCGAGCCGTAGATGTCGAGGGCCAGGATGCGCGAGGTGTCGGTGACGGTGACGGCCGTTCCCTGGGCATCCGTCACCGTGGCCGGCAGCGCCTGCGCGGGCTCGGTGATCGCCTCGATGGGGCTCGCCGGGGCCGCGACGCTCGAGGGCCCCTCCCAGGCCTTCGGGTTCGCGACCGGGGTGACGTCGGCGAGGGCGGGAGTGGCCGGGCCGGCGTCGGTCGAGCCGTCGGCCGCGGTCGAGCATCCGGAGAGCAGAGCGAGGCTCAGAAGGGCACCGGCGACGGCGAGGAGGGGGCGGGGCAGGGAGGTCACGGAATCCACTCTAGCTTTGGTTAGGCTTAACTTACTATGGTTAGGCTGTCCTAACTCAGGACGATCGTCAACCGTTCAGAAAGGCAGCACTGTGGTTTCACGCAGCACTGTGGATTCGACCATCCCGAGGCGGGGGCGCACCGCCCTCCGCCGCTCCCTCGCCGTCGTGGCGGCATCCGCCCTCACCGCCGGCTTCGCCCTCACCGCGACCACCGCGGCGAGCGCCGCCCCCTCCGAGGGCACCATCACCGACGCCTCCTTCACCTGGGGGCTCAGCAACGAGGCGGGCGGCGGGGCGTTCTTCGGCGGCTGCAACTTCCTCAGCGCGGGAACCGCGGGCGACACCGGCAGTTCGCGGGTGTGGACCGAGGCCGACGGCTTCTACTCCGCCTCGAGCGGCGACGTGAGCATCGTGAAGCCGGATGCGACGGGCGCCCTCGTGCCCGCGAGCTGGGCCACCAAGTGCCAGACGCCCGCCGGCACCCCCGTGTCGGCCGCGAGCACCTCGTCGCTGACCAAGAACGCGGTCGTCTTCGGCGGCGGCACCGGCACCGCGGCGGCGGACGGCTCGGTCGAGGTCTCCTGGAACGGCTCGTTCACCGTCGCCTTCTACGGCGGCCTGACCTACTGGACGGCATCGGACCCGGTGCTGACCCTCGACGCGGCCGGCAACGGCGAGCTCACCGCCACCGCGAGCGGCTACGGCACGAGCATGGAGGACCAGACCCAGTGGGTGCCGGTCGCCGCGCAGGAGATCGTGCTCGCCGACATCGCGGGCGCCTCCGTCGGCGACGAGGGTCTGACGGTCACCCCCGCCTACCTCGGCGTACCGGTGACCACGAGCGGCACCCCGCAGGCGACCACCGGCGCGAGCTGGGGATCGTTCCCGCAGAGCTTCGTCGACTTCCAGGGCCTGACCGGGCAGTCGAGCTACTGGTACAGCTCGGGCGGATCGCGCGACGCCGCGAAGCCGGCGAGCCCGCTCGCGGTCGACTGGACGGTCGAGGGCGCGGTCGTGACCCCGCCCGAGGAGCCCGCTGCGGATGAGCGCGACATCGAGGTGACGGTGCCCACCGTGGTCACCCCCGAGCCCGAGGACGGTTCGTTCGGCTGGAGCTTCGCCGGCGGCGACGCGATCGCGCTCGGCACCGCCACGCAGGCGGGTAGCACCTTCGTCGCCGAGGGCGCGATGACCCCGATCACGGTCACCGACACCCGCACCGGCGGCACCTCGGCGTACCAGTGGAGCATCTCGGGCCAGGTCGCGGGCTTCACCTCCGGCGCCGGCACGGCGGCCTTCGGGGCCGACGCGCTGGGCTGGACCCCGAGCGTGACCGGCGCGGGCACCGGCGTCGCAGCGGGGGCCGCCGTGGCCCCGCAGCTGCAGGGCGGCCCGGGGCTCGGCAGCTCGGGCATCCTCGCGTCGAGCTCGGCCGCGTCGGGCGCCACCATCGGGGCCGACCTCCGTCTGGTCATCCCGAGCTCGACGCCGGCGGGCGACTACAGCTCGACGCTGACCATCACGGCGCTGAGCTAGAGCTCGGCACACCTCGGGCCCTTCTCGGGTCCTTCGACAGGGGGCGGATGCGCGTTCCGCCCCCTGTCTCACCCCCTCCTCTCCCGCCCAGCCCAGCCCAGCCCAGGATGCTCATGCCCTCGCTCCCGTTCCGCCTCGCAGTGGCGGCCCCCGTCGCCGCCCTCCTCCTGGCAGCCGCACTGGCGCCCTCCGGCGCCGTCGCGGCAGCCGTGCCGGCCGCCCTCGCCACCGCCCCCGCGGCGACCGCCCCCGCGGCGACCACTGCCGACGCCGGCCCGAGCTGGAGCGTCGCGCCCGCCGACCGTCCCCTCCCCGACGGCACCGTGGAGACCGGACGCGCCAACTTCGACTACGCCGTCGATCCCGGAGCCGTCATCGACGACGCCTTCGAGATCCGCAACGACGGAGCCGTGCCGCTCGAGCTTCAGGTCTACGCGGCCGACGCCTTCACCACCCGCGAGGGCAGCATCGACCTGCTCCCGGCAGGCGAGCCCTCGGTCGACGCCGGCACCTGGATCACGATGGCCGTACCCCGGGTCACCCTCCATCCGGGCGAGACCACGGCGGTGCCCTTCCGCATCACGGTGCCCGCGGATGCGCGTCCCGGCGACCACCCCGCCGGACTGATCTCCTCGGCGCTGACCGCGTCCGACTCGGCCACCGTGCAGGTCGACCGCCGGCTCGGCAGCCGCGTCTACCTCCGCGTCGGGGGCGAGCTCGCTCCGGCCGCGACGGTCAGCGGCGTGAGCGTCGACTACTCCGGCAGCTGGAACCCGCTCGCCGTGGGCGCGCTCGACGTCGTCTACACGCTCGAGAACACGGGCGACACCCGGGTCACCGCGGTCTCCTCCGTGGCGGCCGGCGGGCCGTTCGGCCTCGCCGGGGTCGCCGCGAGCGAGCAGCTGGCCGAGGTGCTCCCGGGCTCCGCGATCGAGGTGCGGCAGCGGCTCGAGGGCGTCGCGGCCCTCGTCTGGCTGAGCGGCGCCGTGCGGGTGCAGCCCGAGGGCGTCGGTCTCGGCGGCGGGGCGCTCGCGCCGATCGACGCGCCGTTCTCGGTCGCCGCCCTGCCGTTCGTGCCGCTGATCGTGCTGCTCGTCGTCGCGGTGGTCGTGCTCTCGGTCGTGCTGCTCGTGCGCACCCGTCATCGTCGGACGCAGAGCCGGACGCGGAGCCGGATGCCGAGCGAGCCTGTCTAGCGGCCTCCCCCGGCGGTACTCTGGGCCGACCCGGAACGGAAGGACCCGCCATGACCGCGAGCGACGAGATCGACCAGCTGACCGCGAAGCACCCCGACTGGCGCGGAGCGAAGCTCGCGGAGATGCGCCGGATCATCCTCGACGTCGACCCCGGCATCGTCGAGGAGTGGAAGTGGATGGGCGCGCCCGTCTGGGAGCTCGACGGCATCCTGATCGTCGGCAACATCTTCAAGACGAAGGTCAAGCTGGGCTTCCTGTACGGCGCCTCGCTGGAGGACCCGCAGGGGCTCTTCAACGGCGAGCTCGGCGGCAACCAGCGCCGCAGCGTCGAGTTCGCCGAGGGGCACTCGGTCGACGAGGAGGCCTTCAAGGACCTCGTGCGGGCAGCGATCGAGCGCAATCGCGCCAAGCCGGCCAAGCCCGCCAAGGCCAAGACGTCCAAGACGTCCAAGACGTCCAAGTCCGCCGGCTCATGACGCGCGATCTCACCCGCCGCACCCTCTTCGGTGCCGCGGGCGGCGCCCTGACGCTGTCCGCTCTGGCGGGGTGCAGTCCGCGAGGCGGCGAGGGGATGGGCGGGCCGACGTCGTCGGTCGCACCGACGGCGCAGCGCGCATCCGGCCTCGAAGCCGCCTTCGACGAGGCCTTCACCGCCTCGGGGCTCGCCGGCTGCGCCGTGCGCGTGCGGCTGCCGAACGGAGCGCTGTGGCTGCGCACCGCGGGCGTCGCCGACCTCGACACCGAGGAGCCCTACCGCGCGGGCGACTTCGTGCGCATCGCGAGCATCACCAAGACGTTCACCGCGACCGCCGTGCTGCGCATGGTCGACGAACGGATGCTCGCCCTCGACGACACCCTCGACCGCTGGTACCCGCAGATCCCGAACGCCGTCTCGATCACGCTGGAGCAGATGCTGGGCATGCGCTCGGGCATCGCCGACTTCACCGCCGACGCGCGCTTCGACGACGACTTCGCGGCGGACCCGACCATGCCGTGGGGCATGGAGCAGACGCTGCGCGTCATCCTACGGAACCCGCCGTCGTTCGCGCCGGGGGCCGAGGTGCAGTACTGCGACTCGAACTACGCGCTGCTCGGGGCGATCGCCGCCCGGGTCGACGGGGCCTCGCTCGCCGAGGTGATCACCCGGCGCGTGATCGAGCCCGCCGGGCTGTTCGACACGTACTACCCCGATGACGACGCCATCCGCTCACCCCACCCTCAGGGGTACGTGCCCGCGGTCACGAGTGCCGGCGCGATCGACCCGACGGTTCCGCCGGCCGTCGTGAACGAGGTGAACCCCGCGGTACCGGCCGGGGCCGGGGCGCTGATCTCGACCCTCGACGACGTCGCGGCGTGGGGCGACGTGCTCGCCGACGGCCGGCTGCTCGGGCCGCTCACGCAGGCGCGGCGGCTGCAGACGCAGCGCTTCGAGGGGCAGACGCTCGACTTCGGCTACGGGCTCGGGATCACGAACTTCAACGAGTACCTGGGGCACGACGGGGCGATCTTCGGCTTCAGCTCGGTGGTGCTGACTCGGCCCGAGACGGGCACGCAGATCGCCATGGTGGGCAACACCTCGACGAACTCGACGACGCCGACGCTGACGATCGCGGTGGCGCTGATCGACGAGATCGACCCCTCGCAGGGCACCGCCGCCGGCTGATCGGCAGCAGCTTCGCGACTCGTCGGGGCATTTTCAGGTGTTACCTATGAGTCGTTTGTAGAGTTGTCTTCGACGATCGGTGCGGCCTGAGGCCGCGCGTGCGCCGCCGGCCCCCGCGGCGCGAGACGAAAGCGAAACCCGAGTGACCCTGACTCCCCCCTCCGACACCCCGTCGGCGCCCCTGACGCGCCGCGCCCTGCGCGAGCAGGAACGGGCTGCCGAGGCGGCTTCTAGCCGCCGTCCTCTCGTGCGCGCCGCTGAGGTGACTGCCGTCGCTCGGCCGAGCGCCGCCCAGGCCGCCGTCGTGACCCGCACCCCCGCCGTCTCGACCGCGGTCGTGGCGCGTGCGTCGTCGGCTGCTGCGTCGTCGGCCGCTCCGGCCGCCGCCTCTCGTCCGGCGCCGCGCCGGCCGCGGTGGAAGGCCGCCGTCGCCCTGTCGTTCGCCGCGCTGCTGGCCGCCGCGACGTCGCTCTCGGCGATCGAGACCACCGATTCCTTCGCCTACGCCCCCGAGGTGCAGGCCGCACCCGCCGCGCAGGAGCTGCTCACCGCATCCGGAACCGCCGCATCGGTCTGGCGCGACGGCTACCAGGCCACCACCCCCGAGGAGCTCGCCGCGGCCAAGGCGGCCGCCCGCGCCGCCGAGGTGGCCGCGAAGGTCGCCTCGATCGGCTTCCGCACCGCCTCGACCTACACGAACAACCCCGACAGCGCCGTGCAGTGGCCCTTCCCCGTCGGCGTGCCGATCAGCGACGGCTTCGGCCCCCGCTCCTCCCCCGGCGGCATCGGCAGCACGAACCACAAGGGCGTCGACTTCACGCCCGGCCAGGGCAAGCCGATCTCGGCCGTCGCCTCGGGCGTCGTTCGGCTGGTGAACGGCTCCGACAACGGCGGCCTCGGCGTCTACGTCGTGGTCGACCACGTGATCGACGGCCAGAACGTCAGCAGCTGGTACGGGCACATGCTCTCCGGCTCCCCCGTCGTCACCGAGGGTCAGGCCGTCGTGGTCGGCCAGCAGCTCGGCTCGGTCGGCAACACCGGCACCTCAACGGGCGCCCATCTGCACCTCGAGATCCACCTCGACGAGACCCCCGTCGACCCCATCGCCTGGCTGACCGCGCACAACTAGCGCCACAGGCGTCAGACTGGGGGTCACCCCCGATCGGAATGAGCACGTCCATGACCGAATCCGCCGACGCCCGCGTGGCCGTCTACATCGACTTCGACAACATCATCATCTCGCGCTACGACCAGGTGCACGGGCGCAGCCAGTTCATGCGCGACAAGTCGCGGGGCTTCGGCGGCGGCGACGCCGAGAACACCGAGAAGCTGCGCCGGGCCACCGTCGACATCGGCGCCGTGATCGACTTCGCCTCCTCCTTCGGCACGCTCGTGCTGACCCGCGCCTACGCCGACTGGTCGGCTTCGGTGAACGCCGACTACCGGGGCCAGCTCGTGGGGCGTGCCGTCGACCTGGTGCAGCTGTTCCCGGCGGCGGCCTACGCGAAGAACGGGGCCGACATCCGTCTCGCCGTCGACGCGATCGAGGACATGTTCCGCCTGCCCGACCTCACCCACGTGGTGATCGTCGCGGGCGACTCCGACTACATCGCGCTGGCGCAGCGCTGCAAGCGGCTCGGCCGCTACGTCGTGGGCATCGGCGTCGCCGGCTCGACGAGCCGCTCGCTCGCCGCGGCGTGCGACGAGTTCGCCACCTACGACGCTCTGCCGGGTGTGAAGCCGGTGCCCGAGCTCGAGCCGGTGGCCGCCACCGAGTCCGCCCCGCGCTCCTCGGGCGGCTCGCGTCGTGGCCGCAAGAGCCCGGCCGCTGCCGAGGCCGACTCGTCCGCGGCGCCCGCGGCGTCGAGCACCGCTTCCGACGGTTCTGCCGACACCGCCACCGACAGCGCCACCACGACCGACGCGGTGGCCGCCGACGTCGCCGCCGCCGAGCGCCTGCTTCAGGATGCGCTCGAGCAGGTCGCTCCCCCGGCCGCCAAGAAGCGGGGCCCGCGCCGCGCGAAGTTCCCGCCCGAGATCATCGAGGACGAGCCGGAGGCCGAGCCCGAACCCGAGCCCGAGGACCCGCAGGCCCTCGCCTCGAGCCTGCTCGAGCGCGCCCTCCGCCTCGGCCACGAGAAGGACGACGACGAGTGGCTGCACAGCTCGCTCGTGAAGACGCAGATGAAGCGCATGGACCCGTCGTTCAGCGAGAAGGCCCTCGGCTTCCGCTCGTTCTCCGACTTCCTGAAGTCCCGCGACGCGATCGCCGAGCTCGACGACTCCTCGACCGCGAACCTGGTGCGCCTCACCCCGGCCCTCGCCGACGCATGAGCATCATGAGCAATCCTCTGCTACAATGAGAGGATGTCTCAGCTTCGCAGTCGACGCGTGATCGCCGCCGTGGCCGGTGGCGCTGTCGTCCTGGTGTGCGCGTCGCCTCTCGCGGCGAGCAGCGCCTCGGCCGGCAACGCCGTCTCCGCCTTGATCTCGATCGCGACTCCGGCGACCCCTGACCCTGCCCCGGTCGCCGTCACCGTCGACGAGGGCAGTGGCCAGGCCTATGTGGCGAACACCTTCGCCGGCACGGTGTCCGTGATCGACACCACGACGAAAGCGGTCACGGCGACGATTCCGCACGGCGCAGCGAGTATCGGTGACGGTCCGACGGCACTCGCCGTCGACCCCGAGCATCATCAGGTCTACGTCGCGAACTACAACTCGAACACGGTGTCGGTCGTCGATACGACGACGAACATCGTCACGAGCGTCATCCCGCCATCGGCCACCGGCATCGGCGACGGCCCGTCCGCTGTTGCGGTCGATCCCGAGGTGAATAAGGCCTACGTGACGAATCTGAAGGACGGCACGGTGTCGGTCGTCGACACGAGCACGAACACGGTGAGCAGGGTGATCGCGCACGACTCGACCATCGGTATCGGCGCATTCGTGACAGATGTCGCCATCGACACCGTGGTGCATCGTGCCTACGTGGTCAGTCTGACAGACGAGTCCGTCTCCGTCGTCGACACCCGTACAGACCGTGTCGTCTCGGTCATCCCGCGAGAGGCGATGGGAATCGGTGGTTCCCCCCGGCAGATCGCGGTCGACTCGTCCGTCCACCGCGCCTTCGTCACGAATAACGTCAGCGGGAGCGTATCCGTCATCGACACCACGTCGAACAGCGTCATCTCGGTGATCTCCGCGGGCGTCGGGCCGGAGCCGTTCGCCGTCGAATTCGATGCGGCCGGGGGGCAGGTCTGGGTCGGCTCCGATACGCAGATCGCGGCGATCGACACGCGGTCGCTCGAGGTGATCGGCACCATCCCGAACAGCGGAGCGAGCAGGTTCGGAACGGGCATCCAGTCGATCGCGGCCGACCCGGCGCACCGGTATGCGTTTGTAACCGGCAGCCGCTCGGCCACGGTGGCTGTGCTGGATCTTGACGTGACGGCTCCGCTCGCCCGGCGGAGTGGAAGCGACCGGTACGCGACCGCCGCTGCCGTGTCTGCGGCGGAGTTCGCACCAGGCGTCGGGGTGGTCTACATCGCGTCGGGCGAGAACTTCCCCGATGCACTCTCCGGTTCGGCCGCGGCGGGCAGGCGGGGCGTCCCTGTGCTGCTCGCGACGAAGAACGGGATCCCGACGGCGACCGGGGCCGAGCTCGCCAGGCTCAAGGCGAAGCAGATCGTCGTGCTCGGGGGCACCGCGGCAGTCGGCGAGTCGGTCGAGCAGGCCCTCCGCTCCTACGGCCCGGTGACGAGAATCGGCGGCGCCGATCGTTTCGCGGTCTCGGCGGCCATCTCCCGGGAGAACTTCTCGGTCAATCAGCCTGTCGTGTACATCGCCTCCGGCGAGAACTTCCCCGACGCGCTCTCCGGGGGCGCCGCCGCCGCGAACATCGGGTCGCCCGTGCTCCTGGTGAATCGCGGCGCGATCCCGAAGCCCGTCGCCGACGAGCTGACGCGACTTCAACCGGGCCGCATCGTCGTTCTGGGCGGAGAGAACGCAGTCGCACCTGCTGTCGAAACCGCGCTCCAGGCGATCTCGCCGACCACCCGGATAGCCGGCGCCGACCGATTCGAGGTCTCGGCGGCGATCTCGAGTACGACCTTCACAGCCGGCGCCGATGTGGTCTACATCGCGTCGGGAACCGGCTTCGCCGACGCACTGGCCGGCGGCCCAGCGGCCACCGTGAACGGGGCTCCGATGCTCCTCGTGCGGCCCGATGGCATTCCCGCGGCGATCGCGGCCGAGGTGAGGCGCCTCGACCCCTCGCGGATCGTCGTGCTGGGAGGAGCGCAAGCGGTTTCGGCGGCGGTCTACTCACAGATCCGCGAACTGCTCTACTAGGCCCCGACGGCGCACCCAGAAGGGCCCCGACGGCGTGACGTCGGGGCCCTTCGTGCGGGGTGAGGGGGCTTACGCCTCGCTCATCACCGCCTTCTCGGCCTGGCCGCGGGCCGCGAGGGCGGCGGCGCGGGCGGCGATGCGACGGGTCTGCTCGGCCTGGCCGGCGTCGAGCACGTCCTGCTCGACCTCGACGCTCGGCACGTGCTCCTGGCCGTTGTACTTCGCGATGTACTCGTCGAGCTGGGGGCCCGACTCCCACGAGGTGATCAGGCAGTAGCGGGGCTCGGTGCCGTAGTGGGCGGCCGCGTGCCAGAGGCGCTGCGTGTCGACGATCAGCTGCGCGCCGGCGGGGAGCGCGATGCGCACCTCGCCCTCGGGGTCGGTGCGGTTGTGCCGCAGCACGAAGTAGCTGTCCTTGTCGTCGGTGAGGTTGAAGAAGCCGCGCACGACCCAGCCGGTGCCGTCGGGGTTCAGGCGGTTGTTGTCGTCCTGGTGCAGGTTGTACAGGGCGTCGGCGTAGGTGTTCGGCTGCAGCTCGATCACGCGGCAGCGGCCGACGTTGGAGCCGGGCTCCTGGGCACGCTCGGTGAGGGTGGGAGCGATCGCGGTCTGCGAGTCGATCCAGACGCCGTCCTTGTCGGTACGCGGCGGCTTGTGGTTCCAGAACCCGTTGCACTCGATCTCGCCCTTGGCGCTGGCGAGCGGAGCGAACCGGGTGTCACCCGAGGACTTCCAGTCGACATACTCGATGTCGAGCCACTCCTTGGGGTCGATCTCCTTGTTGTAGCGGTCGAGAACCACGTAGCCGGTCTCTTCGAGAGCGGCGGACTTGATGTAACCCATGACGCGAATCATGTCCTTTCGTCGGAGGGCCAGCACGTTTTAACAGGCCCAACTTAGGCAAGGCTAACATCCGGCCCCTGGGAGCGCCCGGATCAGGGTGCGGCGCGTTCCGGTCGACTAAACTCGCACCCTATGGTCACTGCTACGAACGTCGATGCGACCGCGGTCAACACCATCGCCTGGCTGTCCGATCCCGGGACGACCATCGTGGTTCCGGTGTATCAGCGGCAGTACCGGTGGGACATCGGGGGGTGCGAGCAGCTGCTCGGCGACATCCGGTCGGTGGCCAGGAGCGACGACGGGCAGACGCACTTCATCGGCTCGATCCTCAGCACCGCGAACACGGCGGCGCCGGGTGCCGGCGACGACGACGCCGCCCTCGTCCTGATCGACGGGCAGCAGCGCATCACCACCCTGATGCTGCTGATCGCCGCCCTGCACCACACGGTGCGGGACGAGCAGCCAGGCCTGGCCGCCGAGCTCGAGCGGGTGCTCGTGCGAGAGACGGCGGGACGCGCATCCGGAACCCTGCGCCCGCGCACGAAGCTGCGGCCGCACCGGGCATGGGCCGAGGTGTTCGAGAGCGTCGTGCTCGACCGCCGCGAGCCGGGCGAGGAGCTGCGGGAGTCGCGGTTCGACGACAACTACGCCTTCTTCCGCAGCCAGGTGCGCGCCGAGGAGGTGCCGGCGATCTGGCGGGGGCTGCAGAAGCTCGAGCACGTCGCCATCACCCTCGGCGCGGAGGCGAACGCGCAGCAGATCTTCGAGAGCCTGAACTCCACGGGCGAGCCGCTGCGCGACCACGAGCTGATCCACAACTACGTGCTGATGGGCCTCTCGCACGCCGAGCAGAGCGAGATCGAGGACGAGTACTGGCTGCCGATCGAGCAGAACACCGGCGAGTCGATCGCGAGCTTCTGGCGGCACTACCTCGTGATGACGACCGGGCGCGAGGTCGTGGTCGCCGGCGAGCGCGGGGTCTACGACGCGTTCCGGCAGGAGTTCCCCCGGCTCGACCTGGCGACCCTGCGACGGCACGCAGCGGAGTGGCGCGAGTTCTCGGCCGCCTACCGGGTGCTGCTCGATCCGGCGCAGGAGCCCGAGCCCGCCGTGGCGCAGCAGCTCGGCTGGCTGAACACCTTCGGGCGCGGCATGTATCCGCTGATCATGCGCGCCTACCGCGACCGCGCGCAGGGTCTGCTCGACACCGAGGCTTTCGTCGCGCTCGCCGAACAGCTGCAGTCGCTGCAGCTGCGCCGCACGATCGTCGGTCTCACGAACGACCGCCTGGTGGCGCGGCTCTGCCGGGCCCGCGCCGAGGGCCCCGACGACCTCGAGCGCGCGCTGTCGCGCATCACCCCCTCGGATGAGCGCGTCAAGGTGGGCCTGAAGTACACCGAGCTGCCGCATGCCGCGTACGTGCTCGGCCGGCTCGCCGGGGTTCCCGCGCCAACCGGGGGCACCTGGCTCGCCGGGCTCGAGATCGAGCACGTCGTGCCGCTCGCCCCCGGCGACAGCTGGAGCGGCGACGGGGTGCGCGAGTGGGCCGACTACAGCGACGACGAGCAGAACAGCCACCGCGCCCTGGCGGAGACGTTGGGCAATCTGGCGCTGCTCGAGCATCCGCTGGCCGAGCGCGCGTTCGACCAGTCCTTCCCCGCGAAGCTCGGGCTGTACGCCGCGAGCGAGGTGCCGCTCACGTCCGAGCTCGCGTCGCTCGAGTCGTGGGGCACGGCCGCGATCGCCGCGCGCACCGTCGAGTTGACGCAGACGTTCCTCGCCGTGTGGAAGCGGCCCGGCACCGCGCTCATCGACGACGACAACCTCACGCCCATCCTCGACGCGGTGCGCCGCCGGGGCTGGCCGCGCGGCTGGGAGCGCGAGTTCGAGTACGTCGAGTACCGCGGCGAGCACTGGGAGGTCTACGACGTCAAGTACCTCTTCAACCGGGTCTTCAAACGGCTGTGGGCGGATGCTCGGCCGGCGGTCGTCGCGTTCAGCGAACGCCGCGGCGGCCCGATCTACGACGCCCGCGCGTGGACGGGGCACTGGGACGAGCTCGACGAGACGCACTTCCTCTACATGGGGTGGGACTCGAAGTACATGCTGACCGCGGTGCAGGGTGTGCTGGAGGAGGCGGGGATCGCCTCGGAGGTGTTCGTGAAGTACTCCTACTTCGGAGCGGTGATGTAAGGGCGTCACGGGGTTTCCGGATGCTCTGCCGGGCTTCTCCACATGAACGACGGTCAGGATGAGGACACGTCACCGCCCGATCTCACCCGAACCGGAAGGCCCCCGTGAGCAACCTGCAGCGCATCCTGAACCTGGCATCGAAGGCCCTCGACAAGAAGGGGTCATCGGGATCCGGCGGGTCTGGCGCCCGCTCGGGTTCGACGGACTGGCGTGACCTCGTGCGCACCGCGGCGGACAAGGTGACGGGCACGCCGGCGACACCGGCTGCTCCGGCGCACCCGACCCCTGCACCGTCGCACCGCGCCCCTGCACCGTCGCACCGCGCCCCCGCGGCGCCGTCCGGTGCCGCCCTGAGCGCCGAGGACCGCGGCGCCATCGCGCGCTACGACTACCTGCTGAAGACCGCCGATCCGGCGCAGCTCGAGCAGGTGCACCGCGAGGCGTTCGCCCGCCTCACCCCGGCGCAGCGCGGCGAGGTCGAGAACCGGCTGCGCGCCGAGCTTCCCGCCTACGAGCAGCCGGCTTCGTCGTCGGCCGACGACCTCGCCCGCGCAGCGACCCGTGGCGAGGCGCACAAGCCGGGCTTCCTGCGCGGGATCTTCGCGAAGGCCGCGCCCGGAGCGGGCCGTGGGACGAGCCAGGGCGCCAGAACCGGAGCCGGTGCCGGTGCAGCCCTCGGCGCCGCGGGTGCCGGAGCCGTCGCGGGTGCGGGGCTCGGCGTGGCCGGCGGTCTGCTGGCCGCGGTCGCGGGCGGCGCGATCGTGAGCAGCGTCGCCGCTCCGCTGCTGGAGCAGGCCGCGAGCCTCGGCACCGACTTCGAAGCCCTCAGCGGCGGCCTCGGCGAGTTCGCCGCCGGCGGCCTCAGTGAGTTCGGCACCGGCGCGGAGGACCTCGCGGCCGGGGCGGGCGAGGCCGTCGCAGGCGTCGGTGAGCAGGCCACCGGCTTCGGCGAGCAGCTGTCGGAGTTCGGCTCGAACTTCGAGATCCCGGGCCTCGGCGGGCTCGGCAACCTGTTCGATCGCTAGGTGCGCGAGCGAACCGCAAAGAGTCCTGGAAGCTGATCACCGGCGCAGGCGGCTGCGGTTGGCTGGATCGATGGCACACCTCAGCAGGTCACCCCGCACGGTCACCATCGCCACCGGACTCGCCGCCGCCGCGCTCCTCGCCGGTTGCACGACCGGCGGCCCCGAGGCGGTGGCACCGAGCTCCGCCGCCCCGGGCGCGACGACAGCGACGGTGACCCCTACCCTGATGCCGACGGCCCGCGCCCTCTCGGCGACCGACCCGACCGCGCCCTTCGACGAGGACGAGGCGGCGCGCTGGTTCGACGGCGTCGCCGACGACGTCTTCACGCGATTCGGCCTCGACAGCACGCCGCCGGGGATGACGGTGCATCTCGACGCGGAGACCAGCCAGAACCACCTCGTCACCCTGAAGAGCCTTGAGCCGGGCGACTACTCCTTCCATCTCGCCTGCCGCGGTGGCGGGACGCTCGAGCTCGCCGTTACGAGCGGCGGCACGACCTCCCCCGTGATCGACGGCCTGTGCGCGGGCGAACTCACCTCGGGTGACTTCGCGGCGGCCGAGGGCGGCACCGAGTTCCGCTTCACCGCCACCGGCGACCCGATCGACGTCGCGCTGCACTACACCCCGGCGGCACCGTGACGGCCGCCGCGAGACGGGCCGGCGAGCCCACGCCGCCTAGGATCGTCTGATGCGATCCGTGCGTTCCCTGGCCCTCGGAGCAGCGGTGCTCGTCAGCCTGACGGCGCTGAGCGGATGCGCGCCCGAACCCGCACCGTCGACGTCCCCGATGACCACCGCCCCAGCGACCGCACCGGTCACGGCCGAGGCCACCGCGACGGCAGAACCGACGGCCCCCGCCCCGACGAGCGTGGATCCCGCCGCGCTCGTCTGGCCCGCGCAAGGCCAGGGCGCCGTGGGACTCGCGGCGCCCGACGGCACGGTTCAGGTGCTGGGCCAGAGCCCGAACGCCGCCACGACGCCGGTGCCGATCGCGAGCATCACGAAGGTCGTCACGGCGCTCGTGGTGCTGGACGCGCATCCGCTCGTCGACGCCGACGACCCGGGGCCCACGATCACGCTCGGCCAGGCCGACCTCGACATCACCGCCGCCGTCGAGGCCGAGCAGCAGTTCACCGAGCCAATGTACGAGGGACAGCAGGTCACCCTGCGGGACGCCCTCGCGATCACGCTGCTGACCAGCGCCAACAACTACGCCGAGTCGGCGGCGCGCTGGGCCTACGGCTCGCAGGAGGGCTTCCTCGCGGCCGCGCGCGGCTGGCTCGACGAGCACGGGCTGACGAGCACCACCCTCGCCGACGCCAGCGGGCTGAACCCGGGCAGCGCCTCGACCCCGGCCGAGCTGCTGCGGGTCGCGGCGCTCGCGCACGCCGATCCGGCTCTGGCGGCCGTCGCGGGCACGGCCTCGTTGGAGCAGGCCGACCTGGGCACCATCGTGAACCAGAACACCCTGCTGGGCGAGAACGGCGTCGACGGGCTGAAGACGGGGTCGACGAGCTACGCGGGCTTCACCCTGCTGACCTCGGCGCAGCGCACGGTCGGCACGACGACGGTCACGCTGGTGTCCGTGGTGCTCGGAACCCCGTCGCTCGACGCGCGCTTCGCCGACACCCGCGCCCTGCTCGCGAGCGCCGAGGCGGCGCTGGCGCCGTAGGACTCGGTGGCTGCCGCAGGACTCTCTGCCTGCCGTAGGACTCTGCGGCTAGAGCGCCGGGCCCATCAGCACCGCGAACATCGCGAACGCGCCCCCGACGATGAAGAGCATCGTGCCGAGCTGCATGGTGCGGGTCTTGTTGCGGTCGGCCGTCGGCACGTCGACCTCGAGGATCGGGCAGCCCGACCAGCCGATCAGGCCGATGCTCAGCACGACGAGGAAGGAGCCGACCCACCAGAGCACGCCCTCGCTCGGGTTGAGCATGGCGGGGCGCCAGCCGGCCGAGAGCAGGAGACCGAGCACGACCGCCGTCGCACCGACCGCGACTCCGAACCAGACGGTGCCGGTGCGCATGATGCGCTGCACGTTCTGCTCGGGCGACATCAGCTCGTGCAGCGCCGGGGCGACCGCGATGGGTGCGCCGCCCGTCGCGGGCGAGCCGGAGCCGGCGCCCTCGGGTGCGCTTCCCTCGCCGCCGGAGCGGCTCGACATGATCTCGGTGCGGGTCATCACTTCTCCTTCATCCACTACTTACTATGCGACAACTTCCCGGGGCCCGCTATTCTTCCGAACGCGCATCCGGGACCACAGCACCGCGAGTGCACCGAGGCCCACCAGGAACGCCGTGAGGCCGATCACGTAGGCGATCACGCTGCCCCACCCGCCCGTCGCCGGATCGAGGAAGGGGTAGGGATAGATCACCCCGCCGCTCAGAGCGGCCCTGATGAAGGTGTACACCGCCCAGGCCACGGGGTAAATGGGCACGACCCAGAGGGAGCGCCATGGTAGGGCCGGACGGCCCGGCGTGAGCAGCCAGTCGAGCACCAGCACGATCGGCACCCAGACGTGCACGATCTCGTTCGGCCAGGACAGGCCCTGGAAGCCCTCCCGCGGGATGCCGCGCAGTAGCAGGTTGTAGACGAGCCCCGTGACGATGGCGTAGCTGAGGGTCGCCATGCGCACGGTGGTGAACAGCGGCGTGTCGCGGGTGAGGCGCAGGGCGAGCATCCCGCCCACGACCAGCACGACGATGTTCATCAGGCTGGTCTCGATGGTGAAGTAGCTGAAGTACTCCCAGGGGTCGAAGGCGTCGTTGGCGACGCGGTCGCCGATCTGGATGCCGATGGTCACGGCGAGGCCGATGCCCACGACGAGGCGGATGACGCCGGCGACGCGGCGCGCGGGAAGGTAGGTGCTGCTCACCCTGGTCATTCGGTGCGCTTCGCCCGCGGGACTGCTCATGGAGCGATCGTAGGGCGTGCGCGGTCCGGCCGCCGGGATACTCCCCCGGGAGGACGCGCTCCGTTCGGCCCGCGGCTACGATCGGGCCATGACCGAGCCGGACCGTGCGAGCGAGTGGGAGCCGCGGTTCCGCTTCTCGGGCCGGGCGGCGCTGTGGCTGCCCGTGATCGTGTCGTTCGTCGTGCAGGTTCCGGCGACGGTGTGGCTCGCGCGCCTGGGCCGGGCGTTCGAGGGCTCGCTCGCCGACGAGCCGTGGCGCCTGGCTGCGCGGCTCGGGCTCGCGGTCGTCGGGCCGGTAGCGCTGATCTTCGCGCGGCGCTTCCCCGGGCCGGTCGTGGCGGTCGTCGCGGCCGCCGCGGGCGCCTACACGCTGCTGGTGGCGGGCGGCGCGGCCCCGCCCTACGTGGCCCTGGCCTTCGCGATCCTCGGCGCCGTGGTGCGCGGGGCGCGGGGCTGGGCGATCGCGTCGATCGCCGTCGCGTGGGTCGTGACGATCGGCGTCGGGGTGGCCCTGGGCGTGCCGTGGCAGGCGGCACCGGTGACGGCGGCGACGCTGGCCTTGGTGCTGCTCGTGGTGGTGGGCGGGAGCATCCGGAGCCGGCGGGCGCGCTACGACGAGCTGCGGCGACGCGCGGCGGAGCGACGGGTGAGCGCGGCCCAGGCCGAGCGGGTGCGCATCGCCCGGGAGCTGCACGACGTGCTGGCCCACTCGCTCAGCCAGATCAACGTGCAGGCCGGGGTGGGGCTGCACCTGATCGATCGCGACCCCGAGCAGGGGCGGCTGGCGCTGGCGAACATCAAGGCGGCCTCGAAGACGGCGCTCGACGAGGTGCGTTCGGTGCTCGGGATCCTGCGCGACGAGGGTTCGGCGGGGGCCGCCCCGCTCGTGCCGGAGCCGGGGCTCGCCCAGCTGCCGGCGCTCGTGGCCGGGGTGCGGGAGCAGGGGGTCGCAGTGACGCTCGAGGTGCGCGTGCCGGATGGCGACGGGCCCGGGCGCGCGGTGCAGCTCGCGGCGTACCGGATCGTGCAGGAGTCGCTGACGAACGTGCTGCGGCACTCGGGCGGCGGGTCGGCGCGGGTCGCCGTGGGGGTCGAGCGGGTCGCCGAGGGGGTCGAGGGGCGGATGCTCGTGCTGACGGTCGAGGACGACGGGGCTGTGCGCGCGGCTCCGGCGCGGGGTGGTGGCGACGGCGGTGGGCGCGGGCTCGAGGGCATGCGCGAGCGGGCCGAGCTGCTCGGGGGGCGCTTCGAGGCGGGGCCGCGGACGGACGGCGGCTTCGGCGTGCGGGCCGAGCTGCCGCTGGCCCCGGGCGATGGAGCCGGCGCAGCGGGCGCGGGGGCGACCGGATGATCCGGGTGGTGGTCGCCGACGACCAGCAGCTGATCCGGGCGGGGTTCGCCGCGCTGCTCGGCGCCGAGGACGACATCGCCGTGGTCGGCGCGGCCGGCTCGGGCGAGGAGGTGCTGCGGGTCGTGCGGGCGACCCGGCCCGATGTGGTGCTGATGGACATCCGGATGCCCGGCGGAGACGGCCTCTGGGCCACCGAGCAGATCATCGCCGACCCGGCACTCGCATCGACGCGGGTCGTCGTCGTGACGACCTTCGAGCTCGACGAGTACGTCGAGCGGGCGATCCGCGCGGGCGCGAGCGGGTTCCTCGTGAAGGACACCGAGCCGGTCGAGCTCATCCGCGCCGTGCGGGTGGTGGCGGGCGGCGACGCCCTGCTCAGCCCCGGCGTGACCAAGCGGCTGCTCGAGCGGGTGGCCGCCGTGCGCCCGGCGACGGCCGACACGCGGATGCTCGACCCGCTCACCGCCCGCGAGCGCGAGGTTCTGGCGCTCGTCGGCGAGGGGCTGACGAACGAGGAGATCGCCGGGCGACTGGTGCTCAGCCCGCTGACGGCGAAGACGCACGTGTCCCGCATCCTGTCCAAGCTCGGGGCGCGGGACCGGGTGCAGCTGGTGATCGTCGCCTACGAGGCGGGCATCGTGGCGCCCCGCCACGTACTCCCCGGGGAGTAGGCGTCGGCGCGGAGAGCATCCGCGGGGCCGATTCGCCGGGAGGGCCGGATCACGAGGCTGGAGTCAGGCGCCGATCGACGCCGCTCGTGTCTCGGAAGGACAGCTCATGCTCACCGCACTCGCCACCACCCCGGCCCTCAGCGCCGTCACCGCCTTCGGGCCGCACTCCGGCTTCGGGCCCCACTACGGCTGGGGAGGCGGGCCGGGCTGGCTCGTCGTGCTCATCCCCCTGTTCTGGATCGCACTGTTCGGGCTGCTCTTCGCCACCGTCGGGCGGCGCTGGCGGCGCCGCGCCTGGGAGGCCAGGGCCGCCGGAGGCGCGCCCGGTCGCCGCGCCGAGACGGTGCTCGCGGAGCGGTTCGCGCAGGGCGACATCGACGAGGTGGAGTACCGGGCGCGGCTCGAGGTGCTGCGGGCGAACAATCCGGTGGCGGAGTACCCGGGGCGCTGACGGGCAGGTCGCCGGGCCTGGCGGGCGGGGCGCCGGGACTGGCGGGCGGGGCGCCGGGACTGGCGGGCGGGGAGCGGCGGCCGGGCTGCGCCTCGGGGCGGCGTCGTGTTCCGGTCAGTTCTCGTGCCGAAACCGCCGTCTGCGGCGGAACGGGGGGCCGGGCATCCGCTCGACCGGCACACTGGGCGCATGCATCTCGACGACCTGCCGCTGCCCGACACCCCCGCCGCCCGTGCCGCCGTCGAGGTGGCGCGGCGGTTCCACTCGCCGGCGTTCGTGAACCACGGCCTCCGCTCGTACCTCTGGGCGGCGGCCGCGGCCCGCACCCAGGGGCTGGCCGTCGACGACGAGCTGCTGTTCGTGTCGGCCGTGCTGCACGACCTCGGGCTGGAGGCTCCGTTCGACAGCCACACCCTGCCGTTCGAGGAGGCCGGTGGGCTCGTCGCGTGGGTCTTCGCGGCCGGCGCGGGGTGGAGCGAGCAGCGGCGCGACCGGGCCGCGGAGATCATCGTGGCGCACATGGCCGACGCGGTCGACCCGGCCGTCGACGCCGAGGGTCACCTGCTCGAGATCGCCACCGGGCTCGACATCTCGGGGCGCCACGCCGAGGCGTGGGACGCGGGGCTGCGCGCCGAGGTGCTCGCGGCGTACCCGCGGCTGACGCTGGCGGACGAGTTCCTCGTCTGCCTCGCTGATCAGGCCGCGCGCAAGCCGCACTCAGCGGCGGGGGCCGCGATCGCGTCGGGCCTGCCCGCGCGCCTCGCCGCGAACCCGCTCGACCGCCGCTGAGCCGCGATCAGCCGAAGAAGCGGCGGAGCGCACGCACCACGGTGGCGCGCACGCCTCCGGTGCGGGACGCGGAGGCGGCGCGGCCGCCGCGGGGCGGGGCCGGGGTGCGCGTCGGGGCGGGAGTGCGGGCCTGCTTCACCGACGTGGGGGCCGGCCAGCCGTATCGCGCGGCGAGTGCCGCTGCGACCGTGCCGTAGCGGGCCTCGTCGAGGCCGACGCCCGCGCGGCGGATGCCGCCCTGCTGCAGCCGGAACACCCGCTCGAGGCGCACCCAGCTCGGGCGGCCCGCCGAGTCCCACGGGCCGCTGCCGATCGCGACGTCCCAGCGGTCGTCGTGCGGCTTCGAGGTGAGGGCGACGCCGAGCAGGGCGCCGCCGGGCGCCGTGGCGACGACGAGCACCGGGCGGTCCTTGCCGCGGCCGTCGCGCTCCTCGTAGGGCACCCAGGTCCAGACGATCTCACCCGGGTCGGCGGCCCCGTCGGTGTGCGGGCTGTAGGCGAGCCGGATGCGCCCGACGCTTCCAGGATCGACCTCGACGGTCGCCGTCTCGCCGTATCGCCCTGCGCTGTCTTCGCTCACGCGGCGACCCTACACCGAAGCTCTCGTCACCCCATCTGACCGAGGCCGGCGGCGGGGACGGGTCGTTCACGCCGGTGAACGATTCGCGAACCGCCGAGTGGGGATGCCGCCGCTGCCGCGCCCCGGCGGTTGAATGGCCGAGCCGCCGCGCCTCGGCGGCCCGTTCCGACGCCCGAGGACCCATGAACCGCTCCCCCCGCTCAGCCCGCCGCCGCGCATCCGCTCGCCTGCCGCTCGCCCTCACGGTGCTGCTCACCCTCGCCCTGACCGTGGCCGCCACGATCACGGGGGCGCCGCGACCGGCGTTCGCCGACGACTACCCGAGCTGGGACGACGTGCTCGCGGCCCGCGCCTCGGAGAGTGCGAAGCAGGACGAGATCTCGCGCATCCAGGGCATCATCGCCGATCTGCAGGAGAAGGCGCGGGCCGCCCAGGCGCTCGTGACCCAGCGGAGCGACGAGAACGAGGCCGCCGAGGCCGCCCTCGCCTCGGGCCAGGCGAAGGCCGACGCCCTCGCCGCCAGTGCCACGGCGGCCGCGACCAAGGCCGAGGAGTCGAAGAAGCGGGCCGCGATGATCGCGGCCCAGTTCGTTCGCACCGGCGGCAGCGACGTGACGTCGATGCTGCTGACGAGCTCGTCGCAGGACGCCGACCAGCTGCTCGCCCAGCTCAGCTCGGCCAGCCAGCTCACCCAGGCGGTGAACGCGGTCTACACGGCCGCGCAGCAGGATGCCAACACCTCGACGACGCTGAGCGCCCAGGCCGAGGTCGCCAAGCAGGAGCTGACGGGTCTCGCGCAGGCCGCGCAGGACGCGCTGCAGGAGGCGGCCGCCGCCCAGCAGGCCATGGTCGCCGCGCTGCAGGAGCAGAACGCGCACCAGAGCGAGCTGCAGGCGCAGCTGACGAGCCTGCAGAGCGACGTCGCCACCACCGAGCAGCAGTACCAGGACGGCGTGGCCGCGCGAGCGGCAGCCGCTGCCGCTGCGGCCGCCGCCGCTGCCGCCGCCGCGCACCAGGGCGGTGCCGTGATCGGCCCCGTCTCGGGCGACGCGCAGGCTCTCGCGCAGGAGCTGATGGGCTACGTGGCCGCCGGGCAGTTCCACGGCTCGAGCCCCGACCACATCTTCGAGATCGCCTGGATCGCCCAGGGCCAGGACGTCGAGAACTGCGGCATCGACGTCGTCATCCTGCAGGCCATGGTGGCGGCGGTGCGCGCGTTCGGCAGCGCCGGGGTGAGCGACATCAGCCGGCGCTGCACCGGTCAGATCGAGGGGGCGGGCACGGCATCCGCCCATTACAAGCAGGGCGGCGGACACGCGGTCGACTTCACCTCGGTGGGCGGCATGCCGACCCTCGGGGCGAACGACGCCTCTCTCGCCCTGATCGCGGTGCTCGACCCGATCATGCCGAACGGCTCCCGCGTCGGGCAGTCGAACTGCCGCTACGCCGCGGGCAACGAGCCGTCGTTCATCAACTTCACCGACTTCGCCGACACCTGCAACCACCTGCACATCGACGACTTCTGATCCCGCTGCACTACTCGCCCCGGATGGTCATGTCAACGGGTGCACGCACGGTTCTCTAATTGCTAGAGTGACTAACTAGTTGCACATCTAGCTTTTCGAGGAGACATCATGAACGAGACCACCGCCACCGCCGGCATCGACAACGTCCTTCCCTTCGTGCGCCCCGAGCAGCTCGTGCACCCCGACCTCGTCGGCTACGTCAAGCGCCGCTTCAGCTTCCTCGACCCCGAGCACGCCGCGCGCTTCGACGACGCGCCCGACGCGGCCTGACCCGCGGCCCGCCGCCCGCCTGCCGCCGCCCTCCTGATCCTCGACATCGCCTGATGCCCGACGCCCTTCGCCGCCCGACGTTCGACCCGGCACTCGCTGACGTCGCCGTCGTGGTGCGTGACGATGGCCGCTGGCGCCTCGATGTGCTCCGGTTCACGGGCGACGTGCTGGCCTCCACCCCGTTGCACGTCGAGGGGGCCTTCCAGGCCCGCGTGCTGTCCCTCGTCACGCGCCTGCTGGGGCGTCGCGGCGTCGCCCGCCTGGGACGGCCACCACGGCACTTGGTCGACGCTCCTCACCCCGGCACCCTCCCCTGACCGCTTCCGCACCCTCGCCCTCTGACCCGCCGCCTCGCGTGCGGAGCTCGGCAGGAAAGTCCGCGCGGACTTTTCCGGCGGTCTTGATCGTGCGCAGCTTCGACGGAACGTGAGCTCGAATCGTTGTGCGGGAGGTCTGGACGCGTCCAGCCGAGCACGGATGCGGTAGCCTCGTCGCAGAGGGAAAAATCCCG